>PAUF01000001.1 GCA_002712715.1 Flavobacteriales bacterium
AAGTTTAGTATAATTCTTTGTTGACCGGAAACAACATTTAATATTGTATCATCAATAACTGTACCATTACTATTTCTCAATTCAAAAGTTATTGTATTAGAAAATTCAGCATATACAACAGCGGATTTTAAGTTACAGGATTTATAAGCATCAAAATTTAAATGTTGATCTCCATAAAAATAACCTCCTGAACCAAAAGTATTATCTAATGCTCCACCATAAGCGATGGTTGTATTTGCATTAGGATCATAATTAGTTGCATTAGGATTAGTACAACCAAGCATTGGAGCGACACAAGATCCATCATCATAACATGCAGTGGAATCATAATTAATAGCTGTAGGAGAAGTACATCCCGCAATATAACAACAAGAACCATCGTTAACTATCGCCAATGAAGAATAATTATAAGCATTAGGATCTGTACACCCATAACCAGAACAAGTAGTATTTATAGATTGTGCATTCACAGCTACTGCTCTTCTACCCTTACCATTATAGTTTTTAGCAGATACAGAAAACCAGCTATCAGTAACATTAGGCGTAGTATTAATTATCCAAGCACTTGTATTTGAAGTGCTAAATATTGAATCCATATATTTATTTCCCAACATACTCACCTCATAAGTTGTAGCTCCTGTAACAGAACTCCAACTAATATATATTGAATCAGGACAAGGCCAATACACTTGTAGATTATCAGGAACATCTATAATAGTAAAATTATCTGCACTTTGACTTACACTACTTCCTCTACTTACCCTCATTAAAGCTTGGCTAGTAATAGAATTAGGAACCTGCCATACATAATGTCTGTTAGAGCTGCCGATATTACTTGAAATTGTATTCCAATTAATCCCATTATCAATTGAATACTCTAAAGAAAAGTTTCCAGCTACATTACTCGCATCCCAACGAATTGCTTCATATTCACCAGGCACCAAACCCTCACCTCCAATAGGATAAGTTAATTCAATATCTTCAGAAATAAATTCATATGAAACATAATAGTTTTGAGGACCAAATGGAATAGAGTATCCATCTATATATAGTGTATAATTTCCTGAAGGTGGATTTAAAAGTGTGACTTGTTCGACATTGTTTAAATTATCAATACCTCTTGTTGCATTTTGATTAAGAATAGAAGAACTAGGTGTTTCATCTAAGACCCATGGATCATAAACAGTACCATTACTACTAATTAATTGAATATTAATATCATTAACAAGAGAGACAGATGAAGCTGTACTTCCCTCAACATCATGCCAATATACCATGACCTTTAACTCATCTAAATTTGCAGGAACATTAATTGTATGAGTATTAACATTAGACTGTGAAATGTTATCATTTAGATAATTATTACTTTCTAATATTTTTACAGCCCTATAAGCATTAACCATTCCCCATCCATGTTTAAAGTCAGGACCAGAATTTCCAATGTCATCAGCACTATTTAACAATATACATTTCATTAACGCAGAGTTGGGATTCTGACCATTATTTAACTCTTTGTATGCTTGATACAACTGAGCTAAAACCCCAGATATTCCTGGACATGACATTGAAGTGCCAGTAATTGAATTATAAGTATAATTTGGGTATGTTGAATAAACATTAGTACCCTGAGCACAAATATCAGGTTTTATCCTACCGTCTTCCGCCGGCCCCCTACTAGAAGATGACGCTAGTGATGCGGCATAATCAGTATTTCCAACAGCAATTACATTCTTAGCTTGTTTATGACCTCCTGTTACATTTCCCCATCCAGAACCTGCACCATAACCACAATCAGAACTTCCGCTATTTCCAGCAGAAAAAACATGTAATAATGAAGAATAAGAACTGTTCTGAGCATCTAGGTCTCTAGCAAGTGAAGTATATCCAGCATTACAACCATTGCTATAAGAAGCTGATGTAATAACAACATCATAATTAGAATATAAAGAAGGAACAGATTGATAATAATTATTTGTAGAGTAACCTAATACATACAAAAATGATCCATCTGCCATTCCTCTTCCTAATGGATCTAAATTTCCAGCTCCCATGATTGTGCCAGAAACATGATCACCATGGCTATCACCAGAACTCGAACTGCAACCATTACAAAATGATTCATCTACCCTACCTCTTCTATCAATATGAGGCTCAACATATCCATCGTCATGCATCATAACATTAACCCCATTTCCATTGTACTTTCTACCTGAAGGAAACGCAGTATTAATTATATTAGTTCTATGTAAAGTACGTCCAGTACTATTCTCTGGTTTTGCTGGTGGATCAATAGGTTCAATATAAAAAACATATGGTAAATCTGCCAATATTTCCAAATTTTGAGGATCAAGAGAAACTGTTACAGCCTTAGATGACTCATGAATTTCCACCAACATATTAACTGATTTTTGCACATCATTAATTCGATTATGAAATTCGATGTTATCATAAAACAACAATTTTACATACAACATATTATCAAGAAAAGACCAACTTGGAAAAGTATCTTGAGTAAGTTTTTTATCAATTTTATAAGCAGGTAATATTTGATTAATAGACCTTATATCATAAGAGGAAAGATCATTAATATTAATTTCATTAGAAAGTGAAACAACAAAAGTGTTATATCTCAAATATTTCAAAAAATTAATTCCAATTAATTCCATTTCTACTTTCTCTTGATCTTCGGGTAGTTGATTAAATGTAATTAATCGATACATATCTGAGTTAATATCACCTATTATAAAATTCTCATTTAGAGAAAAATCGCCTGATTTAAGACTGATCTCAAGATTATTTGCAAATGATGGGGTAATTAAAATAATGAAAATAAATGTTAATAGATGATTTTTCATAGTAAATTTTTATTTTTACAAATATACGTATCATATAATATACTTCTTACGTAAATTGCTAATAAATTGTTAAATTATTTTAATAGATATGAAAAAAAAATTACTTTATTTATTGATCTTCATTACAAATATCAACCTTGCTCAATACACATATGTTCCTGATGATAATTTTGAACAAGCACTATTAAACATGGGATATGATTTTGTTTTAGATGATTATGTTGAAACATCAATAATTGATACAGTCAGCTATCTTTACATAGTAAATCAAGGAATAACAGACCTTACAGGAATTGAAGATTTCACACAACTTTCTGAATTATTCTGCAACGATAATAATTTAGTCAGCCTAAATTTAGCTTCAAATGAATTTCTTTTTGAAGTAATTTGCTCAAATAATAATTTAACAAGTCTTAATCTAAGGAATGGTAATAATTCAAATTTATGGTACTTTATGTCATTCAACAATCCATCATTAATTTGTATAGATGTAGATGATATCGCTTGGTGTGAATATAATTTTGCAGTAGACACATGGACAACATTTAATAATAATTGTTCAGTTTCAAATCTAAACTCAATAAATAAATTGGAAAAAAAACTAACAAAGATTATAGGTATTGACGGGAAAATCACATTAGCCAAACCTAACATTCCTCTATTATACATTTATAATGATGGAAGTACTGAGAGAAAAATATTTATAGAATGAAAAGTACTAAACTAGCTCTGCAACTTTATCAGCTGCCTCTTGTAACAAAATTACAGATTCTACCTTAAGACCACTATCATCTATAATTTTTTTTGCTTCATTCGCGTTAGTCCCTTGTAAACGAACAATTATAGGCACATTTATTTCACCAATATTCTTATATGCATCAACAATTCCTTGAGCAACCCTATCACATCTAACAATACCTCCAAAAATATTTACTAAAATAGCTTTAACTTCATTATCTTTTAATATTATTCTAAAAGCTTGTTCAACTCGTTTTGCATCAGCAGTACCCCCTACATCTAAAAAATTAGCTGGGTTGCCACCAGCCATTTTTATAATATCCATTGTAGCCATAGCTAAACCAGCACCATTAACCATGCATCCAACATTTCCATCTAGCTTTACAAAATTCAAACCACACTTTCCAGCTTCAACTTCAGTAGGATCTTCTTCTCTAACGTCTCTAAAGTTAATAAAATCACGATGCCTGAATAATGCATTATCATCTATTGTAACTTTAGCATCAACAGCTAAAATTTTATTATCCGAAGTTTTTAAAACAGGATTAATTTCAAATAGTGAAGAATCTGTATTATCATATGCAGAATACAATGAACTAACAAACTGTGTCATTTCCTTAAATGCATCGCCACTTAAACCCAAATTAAAAGCAACTTTTCTACACTGAAAAGGTGTCAAACCTACTTTTGGATCAATTTCCTCAGTGAATATTAAATGAGGAGTTTCATCAGCTACTTTCTCAATATCAACTCCACCTTCAGTAGAGTACATAATCATATTTCTTCCTGAAGATCTATTTAATAAAACTGACATATAAAATTCAGAGGTTTCATATTCTCCTGGATAATAAACATCTTCAGCAATTAGTACTTGATTAACTAATTTTCCTTTTGAGGAAGTTTGAGGAGTAACTAAATGCATTCCTAATATTTGGCTAGAAAGTGATTTTACACTATCTATAGACTTAGCTAATTTTACTCCACCACCTTTACCACGACCACCAGCATGAATCTGAGCTTTAATTACCCAAAAATTAGTTCCTGTTTCTTTATTAATCTGTTCTGCTAATCGAACTGCTTCGATAGGACTATTAGCTACATACCCTCTTTGTATCCTCACACCAAAACTACTAAGTAATTCTTTACCCTGATATTCATGTAAATTCATTTGATTTTTATTTTATTTTACAAAAATATAGGAATCATTCGAATAACAATCTCATATAAAGAATTAATTCTATTTTTGCAATTGAAATATGAAAAAAAAAATTATAGTCTTTCTGCTTATTCCATTTATAAGTATTTCTCAATTTTTTGACAAAAAAACATATAATATTTCTAGAACACAAGAAGTCCCAAGCATTGATGGAATTCTTTCAGATAATTGCTGGAAAAATTTACAAATAGCTAATAACTTTACTCAAATAACTCCAAACAATGGTGTCAAAGAAAAATACCAACAAAGAACTGAAGTTAAAATTTGCTATGACGATAAAAACTTATATTTTGGTGTAATTATGTATGATAATGCACCTGATAGTATTCTTACAGAATTATCAAAAAGAGATGAGAATAATAAGAACTTTGACAAATTTGGAATCTGGATAAATCCATTTAATGATGGACAAATTGAATATAATTTTAATGTGACAGCAGCTGGAGTTCAGATAGATAAAAAATACACCCCAAATTCAGAAGATATTTCATGGGATGCTGTTTGGAATTCCGCTATTAGCATTAAAAAAAATGGATGGACTGCTGAAATTGCAATACCATTTTCAGCACTAAGATTTGCAAATAATAATAAACCATGGGCAATTAATATGGCTAGAACCATAAGAAGATACAGAACAGATTATTCATGGAATCCTATTAATAACTCATTTTCTAACTACGCTCTACAGGCTGGGATTTTGGAAGGAATTGAAAATATTGATCCTCCAATGAGATTATCATTTACGCCATACGCATCAATCTACTCCAATATAAATAACCAAGAAATATCTTTTCCATATAATTATGGCTTAGATCTTAAATATGGTATCAATGAAAGCCTCACATTAGACATGACAGTTATACCTGATTTTGGACAAGTCCAGTCTGATGCTGAAATCTTAAATTTAAGTCCATTCGAAATACAATATGAAGAAAACAGACAATTCTTTAATGAAGGAACGGAGTTATTTAAAATTGGTGGAAATATGTTTTATAGCAGAAGAATTCAAGATAATTTATTAAATGCCACAAAAATTTCTGGTAGAACTAAAAATGGAGTGGGAATTGCAGCTATGAATGCTATTAACGCAGAAAATGAGTACAAACCTCTAACCAATTACAATGTAATGATTTTAGATAAAACGTTTGGAAATAACTCATCATATAGCGTAATGAACACAAATATGATAGAGAAGGGAGATAATAAAACTGCAAACGTAATAGGATTATTTACAAGGATCAATAATAAGAATAATACATATCAATATTCAGGAAACATAAAAATGAGTCAAGAATATGATATATATTTAACCACTGGATTTTCAGGATCTCTTATGTTGAAGAAAACACATGGGAAATTTAGATACAATATATGGAGCTATTTTGAAGATGATAAATTCAATCCTAATGATTTGGGTTATCTACAATCAAATAATGAAATTAAGTCAGGAATGTCAGTAAGTTATAATCAGTTGAAAGAAAATAAGAGATTTATTTCTTCAAAGATGGAATATGATATGAATTATAGTACACTATATGATAATCAATATGGAGAAAGACCTTTCGTAAATCTAGACATGAATCTAGATGGTAGTATTACTCTAAAAAATTACCTATCAATATGGGGGAAAATCAGCCTTAATCCTTTAGAAGGAAATGACTTCTACGAGGCCAGAACAGGATATTACACAACACCTATAAAAACCTCTAAATTACTGAGAACCAGAATACATTTCTCAACTGACTACAGAAAGAGATTTGCTATAGACTTAAGCCTTGGCGCAAGTTTAAAGCCGTTATATGGGGGATCTACATATAACTGGAGACTCTCACCTAGATTTAGGATAAATGATAAAATATCAATAAAATATATTATTTCCTTGGAAAATAAATATAATGACATTGGATATGTCAATACTGAATTATATTTCCCTGAAACCAGATATATTTTCGGAAATAGAGATGTCTATATGATAACTAATAAAATTGAAGGATCTTACATATTGAATAATAAATTAAACATATCTTCAATAATTAGACACTATTGGAGTGGATATAAATTTAATCAATTTAAAGAACTAACAGATGGTGGATATTTAGTTAATTCCAATTATTTAGGAGAACATGATAACAACTTCAATACATGGACAGTTGACATGGCATTAAACTGGAGGTTTGCTCCAGGAAGTCAAGTGAGTATTGTGTGGAAAAACTCTATAAACAATTATGATGAATATCTAATATCCGGATTATATGAAAATTTAAACCATATATTAAATCAATCTCAACAAAACAGTTTCTCAATTAGAATAATGTATTATTTAGATTATCTTTACCTCAGAAAAAAATGATTGAATTACGCAATATACATCTTCAATATAAAAAATTGAAAATCCTTAAAGATATTAATTTAAAAATTAATAAGGGAGAAATGATATCTATTACCGGACAATCTGGAGCAGGAAAAACATCACTTCTAAACATTATAGGTACGCTTGAAAAACCTTCTAAGGGAATAGTTAAAATCAATGAAAATGAAATTCAAAAACTAAATGATAATAAAATTTCTTTATTAAGAAATAATGAAATAGGTTTTGTTTTTCAATTTCATAATTTACTTAATGAATTTACAGCTTTAGAAAATATTATTCTTCCAGCATTAATAATGGGAGAAAGTAAAAAGATTGCGGAAATTAGAGCGAAAGAAATACTTGACTCATTGGATTTAAGCAATAGGGATAATCACAAACCAAATCAATTATCTGGTGGAGAACAACAAAGAGTAGCGATAGCGAGATCAATAATAAACTCTCCTTCAATTTTATTAGCAGATGAGCCAACAGGAAATCTTGATGAAGAAAACTCTTCCAAAATAAATAATATTTTATCTAAATTAAATCAAGATTTTAATCAGACAATGGTAATAGTTTCTCATAAAAAAGGAATAACTAAATTTACTAATAGAAATTTAGAATTGACTAATGGAACAATAATAGAGGAATAAATATTTTAAAAGCTGAGAATGAATTAAAAATTTATGTAGATTTGCACTTTGATGGAATATCAAAACCCAAATTTTTTATATCTTCTCTTTGCTGTAGCAATCCCTATAATTGTTCACTTGTTTAATCTCAGAAAGAATAAGAAAATATTTTTCACAAAAATAAAATTTTTAAAAGAGTTAAAATTAGAAAATAAAAAACGTCATAGACTAAAAGAAATATTACTACTTTTTACAAGAATACTATTAATATCATCAATTATTCTAGCATTCTCTCAACCATATATACCAATAGATCGTAATCCTAATATTAATAAAGATAATGTTATCTATATAGATAACTCATTTAGTATGGAAGGAGCTCATAAAGAAGGAAATATGCTTGAGATAGCTAAAGAAAATTCATTACAAATTTTAAATAAACTTGATAGCAAAAGTGAATTATGGATATTAACTAATAAATTAGATGCTCAAGAAAATAAGAGCAAAACAATTTCTGAAGCTGAAGAGTATATTTATAATATTTCACATTCATCTACTATAAGAAATATAGATGATATTTTAAAAAAAATTAAAGATATTAGTGAAGTAAAAACTACATATTTAATTTCAGATTTTCAGAAGAGCTCTAGTGATTTAGATAACTTAAAAATGATTTCAAAAGATCTAATAATTCTACCTCTACTACACACTCAAACAAATAATGTGTCTATTGACAGCTGTTGGTTTGAAGATCCTATAAATATTTTAAACAAAAATGTAAAACTAATTACTTCAATTACCAATCACTCTAATATTGATGTAAAAGATCTTAAAATAACTTTAGAAATTAATAATACGATTAAATCAGAATTATTTACTAATTTAAATTCAAGAGAATCAAAATTAGTTAACTTATCATTCAATATTGATTCCATACATAATAATGGAATAATACATTTAAAAGACATACCGTTCAGCTTTGATAATAAGCTATATTTATCTTTTGATTTAAACAAAGAAATTAATGTATTACAAATATTTGATAGTAAAAAAAATATGAACATTGAAAACATTTTCAATAATGAACTAAATATTAACCACCAATCAACTAACTATTATTCAATCAATTATAACATAATTAAGTCACAAGACATTATCATTTTAAACGAACTTCAAGAATTGAGTGATGGATTTCTAAAAGAAATTAAAAAATTTGTAGATGGTGGAGGTAATTTATGTTTTATTCCAGATGTGAAAAATAATATTATTACTAATAATAAATTTCTTAAAGAATTCAAACTCGAACCATTTCAACAACTAAATTCAAAAAATGTATCTATTTCAAACATTAATGAAGAACATGCTATTTTCAAAAATGTATTTGATAGTGACCTACAATCAACATCAGAATTATTTAAAATAAATAATTATTATACAGTTAACAAAAAAACTGAATCATTAAAAGAATATATTTATACTGATGAAACAGGAAACCCTTTTTTATACAGCTGCAAATATAAAAAAGGGAATATTTATGTTTTCAACTCATCTTTTAGCGCACAAGGCAATGAATTTATTATACATCCACTATTCTTACCAACATTTTATAATATAGTGATCTTTTCAAGTAATAACCTCCCATTATTTTATAACTTAAATGATAATAATGAAATCTATTTACCCAAAAATTCTCAAAATAAAAATCATATATTCAATATTAAATCTGATGAAATTGACATAATAGGAGAAAGAAAAAATCAGGATTTAAGAAGACTAGTTATAGATACGAGAATTAAAGAAGCTGGTCACTACAAAGTATATCAAGGAAATAATTTAATTAGTAATATTTCATTTAATAACTCAAGAAAAGAAAGTGAAATAGATCAACATTCTTTTTCAGAAATTAAGCAATATATTAATTCAGATAGTAATATTATATTATTTAGTCCAAATCAAAATATTGAAACAAATTTAATGAGTTTATCCAAAAAACAAGAATTCTGGAAAACTCTAATCTACATTTCATTATTTTTATTTTTTTTAGAAATCATTTTAATTAAAAACCTTAAAAAATGAACATACTAATCAAGAAAGCAAAGATTATAGACCCAAATTCTAAACACAATAATCAGATATGTGATATTTTAATAGAGAATGGGAAACTTATTAAAATTGCTAAAAACATAACAAATAAAAAAATAAAAACCTTTTCGAAAAAAAACTTGCATGTCTCACCTGGATGGATGGATATTCACGCTAATTTCAGAGAACCAGGGTTTGAATTTAAAAATGATTTAATAAGTGGTATAAAATCAGCAATAAAAGGAGGATTCACATCTGTTCTTTTAATGCCAAATACTAACCCTGTAATTGACAATATTACTTCTGCTGAATACATATACAAGAGGACAAGAAATAAAATTATTGATGTACATACAGCTGCAAGTATAACAAAAGGTTTAAAAGGAAAAGAATTATCTGATATGAGAGAACTAAACTCTATAAAATGTAGAGTTTTTACTGATGACAAAAAATCAATCAAAACAGCTAAATTAATGGAATTAGCATTACTATATAGTAAAGATTTCGGTGGATTAGTTATGAATTATCCTAATGAGGATGATAATGATATACAAATAAATGAAGGAGAAATTAGTACTATGATTGGAATCAAAGGTTCTCCTAACATATATGAAGAGATTATGACAAATAGAGATCTATGTCTTGCCGAATATACTAAAGGAAACCTTCATCTATCTTATATTTCGACAAAAGAATCTATTCAACTAATTCAAAAAGCAAAACAAAAACAACAAAACATTAGTGCTGATGTATCAATCAATAATTTAGTTATGTCGGATCACGAACTCATAAATTTTGATAGTAATTATAAATTCACCCCTCCATTAAGGTCAAAACCTGATGTAAAATCATTAATTGATGGATTAAAAAACAATACAATTGATATTATTTCTTCTGACCATTGCCCAGAGGATATTGATAATAAAGAAATTGAATTTAATTTATCTAATCCTGGGTCTATAGGTTTAGAATCTATGTTTGGCCTAATTGGTAAACATTTATCTCATCACCTTTCAATTTCAGAAATTATTGAAAAGATATCAATTAATCCAAGAAAAATAATACTTAATCAACGTATAAAAGTAGAAAGTAATGAAATTGCCAACATTACTCTATTTGACCCTGATTGTGAATGGACATTTTCTAAAGAAGATATAAAATCAAAGTCTAAAAACTCACCATACATAAACCATAAATTTAAAGGAAAAGCTTTAGCAATATATAACAACAAGAAATTTAAAATTATTGATTAATAAAATTAATAGTTTTATCAAGGACAGATTTAAGATCTTTTGGAAGAAAATCATCAAAATATGGATGAGAGGAACCAAAAACATGATCTGCTCCCTCTAAAATAAATAATTCAGATTCATTTTTCCAGGACTTCATCTCTAAGGCATCATCAATACTCACAGTAGGATCACTATTTCCATGAACAATTAAAAAAGGCACCTGTAAATTAAATATCGCTTTTTTAATGTTAAATTTATCTTTATTCTCTATACAATCATTATAAAATTGTATAAAAAGCGGCATGTTTTGTTTTGTTCTTCCATTGTATATATACACAACACCTCTCTCCTTCCAAAGTGGAATTTTATCTAATTTAAACTTATTAAGAAAATTTGATGGAGATGCCCAAGAAATTAATTTATCAATTCGTTTATCCATACTAGATTTTAAAATAGAAATTCCACCACCTCTACTATGGCCTATTAAAATAATAGAGTCAAAATTTATACTCAATTTTGATAATGACCAAGTAATAACCTCATCCAGATCAAATAATTCTTTTGAAAAATTATTTTGTCCAAAAGCATGTAAATCAATAAAATTTAACAAATCCTTAGAATTGACACCATTATGAGAAAAGTTATATTTAAGAAAAATAAAACCCTTTTCAGCAAAATAATTAGCAACTAAATTGAAACATCCCCAATCTTTAAAACCCTTAAATCCATGAGAGAAAATAATTAATTTCTTGTTATTTTTAATGGTATCGTATGTAAGATCAATTGTAATCTCTTTATTATCATAACCTTCTATATTATAAAACTCTTTCTTCATTTATTAATTATTTTACTCTGCAAATTAATTAAATAGAAATTAGATACAGTATATTTGCAAATAAAAAAAATGGATAATATATTACTACCTATCATAGTCATCTTTGCATTTCTCAATACCCAAGATGGTTTCAAAGAAAAATTAAAAAATCATAATGATAATAATACAGAAGAAAATATTAATAACATTTCAATTGAAGGAATATTAAATACTTTAAAGAAAAAAATTAATACAGTGAATGACACTACAAAAACAGAAGAAAATACAAATAATATATCAATTGAAGAATTACTAACTGGTTTAAAAGAGAAAATTGAAAAAGTTAATGACACTACAAAAAAAGAAGAAAAAGCAAATAATATTTCAGTTGAACAAATATTAAATATTTTCAAACTAAATCAAAAAACTATTGCTGATACATCCAACAAATTAAATAAGTATGCTGAAGAAAATAATTTAATTAATATTAGCAAACTTACTTCTGGTGGAGATAATGCAGAAGCTTATTTTAGTTTTGATGACACAAAGTTAGTTTTTCAATCAAATAATGAAAAATGGGGAGTGCAATGTGATCAAATTTATGTGACTGAATACATGAATGATGATATGTTCAATTATAAACCTAATATGGTAAGTACAGGTTTGGGCAGAACTACTTGCTCTTATTTCATGCCTGGAGATACATCTATAATATATGCATCAACTCACTTAGGAAACAGCAACTGTCCTGAGGAACCTAAAAAAAGAGAAGATGGAGCATATGTATGGCCTATATATTCTGATTTTGATATTTTCATAGCTGATTTAGATGGTAATATAATAAAACAACTTACAAATTCACCAGGTTACGACGCTGAAGCTACAGTATCACCTACTAGAGATAAAATTGTATTTACTTCTGACCGAAGTGGTGATTTAGAACTTTATACAATGGATATTAATGGCGAGAATATCAAACAAGTTACTTTTGGACTCGGTTACGATGGAGGAGCATTCTTTTCTCCAGACGGAAAAAAATTAGTTTTTAGATCTTCAAGACCAAAAACAAAAGAAGATATTAAAGAATATAAAAATTTATTATCAGAAGGGCTTGTTAAACCTACAGAAATGGAGATATATACATGTAACATTGATGGTAGTAATCTTCAACAAATTACTGATTTAGGAAATGCAAATTGGGCTCCATTTTTTCATCCATCTGGTGAAAAAATAATTTTTTCATCAAATCATAAATCCAAAAGAGGTTTTCCTTTTAATCTGTTCTTAATAAATACTGATGGGTCAGATTTAAAGCAAATAACATATGATAAAACATTTGATTCTTTTCCTATGTTTTCTTATGATGGAAAAAAACTAGTATTTTCTTCTAATAGAAATAATGGAGGAGGTAGATCTACTAACCTTTTTATTGCTGATTGGATTGAATAAGGATTATTCAACAATTATTTTTTTGTTTATTGAACCATCAGAATAGTGAAATAATAAAGGAATATTTTTAACTACACGTGTTTCTCTTCCAAGAATATCTGAAACATTAATAATATTTTTTTGTTCTTCAATATTATTTATAGAAGAAACTGGATTAATAATTCTAAATTTATTAAAACCAAAAACACCCCAATTAACCGCATTATCCATCTGCTGCCAAGGATACCAATGAATATCACTATCCCATGTATCAAAACAAGCGAATTCTAGTGAAATATCATCATAACCAATACCAACAACAAAATGGTCAGTAGAGTTATCTCCATCTGTGTCTACTAATATTATTACTGGTCTATTATTATTAATTTCTGTTTTATATTCATTCCAGCTACCTGCAGTGAAAAATTCATAATCTGTTTCAGTGATATAAGAGGAATTTTTAAATGAAATAAATTCTTCAAAAGCATTACCAATATCACTAGACCAACTCCAACCCCAATAATTTCCCCTACTGCTCTTAGAAGTTTCCATAAAGTCTGCAATCGAATTATTAATATGAGGATTCCCATTTTCAGATGCGTCTTGAAGTAAATTTGGATAATAATCTAGAGGAATTGAGTAATTACTATAATGATTTTGACTAGCAATTTCCATATTAATAATATTTGTTTGAAAATCACTAGGACCATTAAAAAGATCATCGAAACCATTTAAATCATAATAACCAATAATCATACCTAAAGCAGTAGGTCCACAACCACGATGCCAAATATATGATGGAACATTAGATATCACATTAACAGTACTCTTATAGACATTACCTGGTGAAACATGTGGTGGTCTAATTTGATATCCTTTGCTTTGTTGTCCATACAATTGAATAGTTAAAGCGAAAAACGTTATTGAAATTAGTATTTTTTTCATTTTATTTAAAAATAACTCGTTTTTCTACATTACCATTCTCATAAATAATTATAAATGGATTATTATCTATTGGATTCTTAATTTCCCTTCCAGTTAAATCAAGGATTTTAGAAATTTTTCCATTAATAAAATTAGGATTCAATACATTAGATGGAATTGTATTTGTAATTTGAAAATTATCAAAACCTCCTTCAACCAAATGACCACCGAGATTATCCCAATCAGCTGTTTCAACTATTACTTGCATATTTGAAGTTAAAGTAATATATTGTGCGATGTCAAAAGTTCTAAAATTCCACTGACCTAAGTCAGGCGAACTTGAAGTCATAGTTTCAAGTATAACGCTTGTGTTTCCATTATCTATAGATACAGTTAAAGAATCCGCAGCAGAAGATCCTCCACCCCATCCTCCACCACCGTTAGCAAACCACGAATAGTAAGATAAAAAGTATTTATTTGAAGAGGATGATGAAGATAAATCAAATACGGGGGAAGTTAAAATTGTATTATAATCATCAACATCATTTGAACCAACTTGTCCTCCTGATAGACCAGTTACATAGGAATAAATATAACAATCAGATTGAACATCATCATCTGGATTAAAACTAACACCATTATATGAAGTCCCCTCAGGATTTCCTCTTTCCCACATACCTGGATCATTGCTAGTAATCTGTCCACTAACATTCCAACCAAAATCAAATGTAAAGTCATCATAATAGCCTTCAGAAAGTGTTATTAAAATATTATTACTACCATCTATATAATCATTATCACATGAAGTTATATAACCCCATTTGCCAGCTATTATATCATAACTTCCTTCAAACATTGAAGAAATGCTGAAATTTCCATTATTATCAGTTAAAATTGTATAATTAAAATCATTATTATAAATCAAAACATTGGCTCCTGAAATTCCAGCACCATCTTGATCTACTACAGTTCCAAAAGCTGTAAATGCGGTTAAAGGCACTAACTGAGCATCAACAATAGTAACAACNCCAGCAACTAAACTTGCAGATATGGTATCTGTTACATAACCAGCTTTAGAGAAAACTATATTATATGTATTAGGATCAGCTGTGCCAGAAACATAATTACCTGAAAGATTCGTTAACGATAAATTAGGAATAACTGTATTAAGTATTTCAACATTTACACCACTTAACATTTGTAGAGTATTTGCATCGCTTACTTGACCTTCTAAATAACACGCTTGATTAAATCCCCTTTCATAAATTAATAATTCTCCATTACCATTTGATGCACTATTAATTTCGGATGATATAATCAGTCCTGAAGGAAGAAAAGGGAAGGTACCCCAACATCCATCAAATCCATCACCAGACCCAGAATATGAATCATAATATGCAACTTGAATAAGGTTATTAGGATAAGTGACATCATGAACTGTAGTTCCATCTCTATACCATGATGTTACAATAAAATTACCATCTACATGAGTATTGTGGGGAATAGAATTTGAACCTGGGTTAGATTGTATTCTATCAACTTCTTGTATATTACTCATATCAGTAATATCGTAAGCTCCTATATATGAATCTGATTGTTCATCAGTAGTAAAAACATAATCACCATCATCAGAAACCCAAATATTATGAGTAAACTGATTAGGTGTTGGATGATGTCCTAAAACTTGTGGATTAGATTTATTTGACACATCAACTGCATAAAATTCTCCTTCGTAAATACAGCCTACCCACATTGTATCCCCTCTTGCCATACCATCATGAATATAATAATCATCCCATGTTCCAAGTAATGTAGGACTCATTGGATTAGATGTAACATCAAGAAATAAAGCTCCACCTTGTCCAACATCAGAGCCAAAAATATAAGCAACACCAAACTCATCAATATAAATATTATGAGCAGTATTAAAATAAGAATTATCATTAACATAAGTTTGACCCGAAAGATCAGTTAAATCAACTATCAATAATCCATCGCCTCCTTCATTTATAACATAGGCATAATTACCCCAAGTTTTAATATCTCTCCATGTTGTATTAACACCAGGAATGAAAAATACTTCGAATGGATTTTGAGGTGAAGAAAGGTCAACTACAGAAAAACCAGAGTTTAAACCTACTAAAGCATATTCAACTCCTGTGGTTGGATTCTTCCAACCCCAAATATCAGAACCTTCACTATCATAACTAGAAGAACTCCAATTATAAGAACCGACTAACGAAAGATTATATGATGATTGAGAAAATACAATAAAAGGAAATAATAAGCAAAAAATAATTTTTTTCATATCTAAAATTTTTACAAAAATAAGCTATTTTATAGTATAATTATTATTTAAAAAACTATAAATCTAAGGAAATTTGTTTAGCACCTTCATCTGATGTATTTATATTATCTTGTTTATCAACAGTATCTAAATTCACTGGTTCAAGTTGAATATCTAACGAATCTAAAATAATTATATCTTTAATTTTATTAGAACTTAGTTGATTACCAATGGATTTACTTCCTTTAATAGAAATAAATTCTTTTAAATTAATTTCTAATTTCTTTCTATCTTTTCCTTTTTCTTTTACAAAGACTACTTTTATCATTGGAACTAAATCAGTTGTAACATATTCTAAATATGACTTTCTATTGGAAGAAATAATACAATACTTATTTTCAAAATTTTCTACATGAAACCTTTTTACATAAAACAACTGTTTTTCACCATTAAAATAAATAGTTGTAATAGGTTTTTTTTCTTCATATTTCTCAATTAAAATCATGTCATCATCAAAATGCATTGAAAGTGTAGGTTTCGTTACGATGATATATCCTTTTTGATTTATAATCAACAATCGATCATTAGAATTAAATTCTCCTAACAAAATTCCTCTTTCATCAACATTGAGCCTATTAACTGTTTGATCATACCATATTTTACGTGCCGATAAAGTAGATGAACCCTCAGATTTGAATTCAATTCTTTTAATAGGATTTTTTGACAAAATATTTCCCTTTGAAGATCTACCTTTAATAGCAATTTCAGAGAAATTAAAATCAAATTTGAGTTTCTTCAACTTCCTTAAGGATCTCAGTAAAACAGAAACAACTTCTGCTTCACCGTTAGGATTTGCAGTAAAATAAAGAACTTTACTAGCATCAATATTTTTAGTTAATGAATATTCCTTATTACGTGTCACAGAAGTAACAGCAAATCTTTTAACATAACTATTGCTATTTTTACCATCTTTATAAATCATATTATAAATAGTTCTATCATCTTTTTTCTTAAATACATCACAATAAATTATTCCTTTCCCTACAAAAACCTTAGAATCTAATTTAACTACAATAAATGTGCCATTTTCTCTAAAAACAATTATATCATCTAAATCAGAACATTCCCGAACAAATTCATCTTTACGTAAAGAACTTCCTATAAAACCTTCTTTCTTATTAACATATAATCTTTTATTTGCAGCTACAACTTTTGCAGCAATAATATTTTCAAATGTTCTTATCTCAGTCTTTCGATTCCGATCCTTTCCATATTTCAGCTTAAGATCCTTAAAATACGTGATCGCATAATCTACTAAATTATCCAAGTTATCTTGAATTTCAGCAATGCGATTCTCTAAAAGAACAATATCATTCTTTGCTTTATTTATATCAAATTTTGTAATTCTTTTTATCTTTATTTCTGTTAACCTTATGACATCATCATCTGTAATTTGACGATTAAAACTACTTTTAAAGGGTTTAAGTCCATTATGAATAGTAGTAATGACTAATTCCCACTCTGTTAATTCTTCAATTTGATGATAAATTCTATTCTCAATAAAAACCCTCTCAAGGTTAGCAAAGTGCCATCTTTCATTATTTTCATTTAATCTAATCTGAAGCTCTTTCTCTAATAAATCTAAAGTATTATTTGTAGAAATTTGTAATATATCCGAAACGCCCAAAAATTGAGGTTTATCTTCATATATAATACAAGAAAGTGGTGAAATTGTCAATTCACAATCAGTGAAACTATATAAAGCATCAATAGTTTTATCAGGAGAAACACCTGAAGGAAGAGTAATTAATATCTCAACATTTTCTGATGTATTANCTTCTACCTTTTTTATTTTTATTTTTCCTTTATCATTCGCTTTTAGAATAGAATTAATTAAAGAGGTTGTAGTAGTAGAATAAGGTATCTCTGAAATATTAAGAGTATGCTTGTCTTGTTGAATTATTCGAGCTCTAACTCTAACTTTCCCTCCTCTTTTACCATCATTATAATCAGTAAAATCCGCCGTTCCACCTGTTTCAAAATCAGGAAAAATTCTAGGTTTAATTCCTTTCAATATCTTAATAGAAGCATCTATTAATTCATTAAAATTATGAGGCAATATTTTAGTTGACAATCCTACCGCTATACCTTCTACTCCATGAGCCAATAAGAGAGGAAACTTTATTGGTAGAGTTACTGGTTCTTTTGTCCTACCATCATATGAAGTGATCCATTCAGTAATTTTATTGTTAAAAGCTACTTCTAGAGCAAATTTAGATAGGCGAACCTCAATATATCTAGGAGCAGCTGCTCTATCACCTGTTGCAACATTACCCCAATTTCCTTGCATATCCAATAATAGATTCTTATTTCCAATCTGGACCATTGCGTCACCTATAGAAGCATCACCATGAGGGTGATATTTCATAGTATGTCCTATTACGTTGGCAACTTTATGATACCTACCATCATCTAGTTCTTTTAATGAATGTAGAATTCTTCTTTGAACAGGCTTCAATCCATCTTCAATGTAAGGGACAGATCTTTCTAGAATTACGTAAGAAGCATAATCTAAAAACCAATTCTCATACATTCCTGAAAGATGTACAACCTTATCTCCTAAACTATTGTTTTCTGAATTATTTTCTTCTATATCTTCAATTTTAGACACTATTTTATTAAATTAAATTCTTAAATCTTCCTCTACTCTCAAATTACTAATAATAAACTTCTGTCTATCTGGAGTGTTTTTCCCCATATAAAAAGTAAGTAAATCTTGTATTCTTGATTCTTTACTAAGAATAACAGGATCTAAACGAATATCTTTTCCAATAAAATTCTTAAACTCATTAGGAGAAATCTCGCCTAAACCTTTAAATCTTGTAATCTCAAAATTCTTACCACATTTTTCAACAGCAGTTTTCTTTTCGTCTTCATTATAACAATAAATGGTCTCTTTTCTGTTTCTAACCCTAAACAATGGAGTTTCTAAAACATATACATGACCTTCCTTTATAAGTTCAGGAAAAAACTGCAAGAAAAAGGTTATCAATAATAATCTAATGTGCATTCCATCAACGTCTGCATCAGTAGCTATAACAATTTTATTATATCTTAAATCATCAAGACCTTGTTCAATATTTAATGCAGCTTGTAAAAGATTAAATTCCTCATTCTCATAAACAACTTTTTTTGTTAAACCAAATGAATTTAATGGCTTGCCTCTTAAAGAGAAAACTGCTTGAGTTTTTATATCTCTTGTTTTTGTTATTGATCCTGAAGCTGAATCACCCTCAGTAATAAAAATAGTTGTTTCAAAACGCTCTTCCTTTTTATGATCATTATAGTGTATTCTACAATCTCTAAGCTTCTTNTTATGTAAGCTAGCTTTTTTCGCTCTTTCTTTAGCCAGTTTTTTAACTCCTGCCATTGCTTTCCTTTCGGTTTCTGCCTGCTTAATTTTTTTCTCCAAAATTTTAGCAACATCTATATTTCGATGTAAAAAATTATCTAACTCTTTTTTAACAAAATCTGTGATGAAAGATCGAATTGTAGTTCCACCTGGTTCCATCTCAGTAGATCCTAATTTAGTTTTTGTTTGTGATTCAAAAACTGGCTCAATTATTTTGATACTAATTGCTGCATTAATGGATTGTCTAATATCAGTTGCATCATAATTTTTACCATAAAAATCTCTAAGAGTTTTAACTATTGACTCTCTAAAAACAGATTGATGAGTTCCTCCTTGAACTGTATGTTGACCATTTACAAATGAGTAAAATTGTTCAGAATACTGATTCTTACAATGAGTAATAGCTATCTCAATATCACTACCTAATAGATGAATAGTTGGATATAATTGTTCTGACTCAATATTTTGACTTAAAAGATCATATAAACCATTTTCTGAAAAAAAAGTCTGAGAATTAAATACTATAGATAATCCTCGGTTTAAATAGCAATAATTCCACATCATTTTTTCAATGAATTCATTAATAAAACGATAATTACTAAATAAATCAGAATCAGGCTCAAAAACTACATAAGTCCCTTTTCTTGAAGAATTTTCTTGTATTGGTTCTTCATTAATAATTTGACCTCTATTAAATTCAACAAATTTGCTTTTCCCATCTCTAATTGACTTAATACTGAAATAAGAAGACAAAGCATTAGCAGCTTTTGTACCAACTCCATTTAATCCAACAGATTTCTTGAAAACTTTTGAATCATATTTAGCTCCTGTATTTATCTTTGAAACAACATCTACCACTTTCCCAAGAGGTATACCCCTACCATAATCTCTAACATGAACTTTATTGTTTTTTACAGAAACTTCAATTTTTTTGCCATGTCCCATAACAAATTCATCAATTGAATTATCAATAACCTCTTTTAAAAGAATATATATTCCATCATCAGGAGATGAACCATTCCCCATCTTACCAATATACATTCCAGGACGTAAACGTATATGTTCCTTCCAATCTAAAGATCTTATACTTTCTTCATTATAATCTTGAGTAGACATTAAAACTAAAATTTATAATATGAAATAAATTAAACTACAAACTAGAAGGCAAATATAAATATCTTAAAAAATTTTATTAAATGAAAAATAATGAGTTTATCAACATCTTATTAACTAAGAATCAAACATTAAAGAGAAAGTGCATAACATCCCCATCATTAACAAGATAATCTTTTCCTTGTATCTTAACTTTACCGCTTTCCTTACATGCAAGTTCAGATCCATAAGTATCAAAATCAATAAATGATATAACTTCAGCCCTAATAAATCCTTTTTCAAAATCTGAGTGTATTACTCCAGCAGCTTGAGGGGCTTTCATACCACTTTTGATTGTCCATGCTCTAACCTCTTTTTTACCCGCTGTAAAATAAGTTCTCAAATTTAACAACTTATATGTAGATTGAATTAAATGATAAATGCCAGGTTTTTCTAATCCCATTTCTTCTAGAAATAATTGCTGTTCCTCAATATCATCTAATTGAGATATCTCAGATTCTATAGAAGTAGCAATTAATAATATTTCTGCATCTTCGTTTTCTATGGACAACTTAACTGCATCAACGTATGGATTACTTGATCTAATTGCATTTTCATCAACATTACANACATACAAGATAGGTTTTGATGTAAGTAAATGCAAATCAGCAATAGTTTCAGAATCTTCTTTATTAAGACTAAGTGATCTAACAGATTTTCCGGATTCTAAACAGTCAATATACTTATTAAGACTATTAACAATTTTTTGAGCATCCTTATTGCCAGTTTTAGATATTTTATAATATTTTTCCTTCTTTTTTAGGATAGTTTCTAAATCTTTAATCTGAAGTTCTAGATCAATTATTTCCTTATCTCTTACAGGATCCACTGAACCTTCTACATGTGTTATATTTTCATCATCAAAACATCTTAGAACATGTATAATCGCATCAGTTTCTCTGATATTAGACAAAAATTGATTTCCTAAACCCTCTCCCTTACTTGCTCCTTTTACAAGTCCAGCTATATCAACAATTTCAACCGTAGTTGGGATAATTTTTTCTGGAGAAACTAAATCAGATAATCTAGTTAATCTTTCGTCAGGCACAGTTATAATACCAACATTAGGTTCAATAGTACAAAAAGGATAATTTGCTGATTGGGCTTTTGTTTTTGATAAACAATTAAATAGCGTAGATTTTCCAACATTTGGCAAACCAACTATACCACATTTTAAACTCATTTTTTTGTTAGCAAATATAAGATTTGATTACAAATTAAAAATTTATAGAGAATAAATATTGTGACCTACTAATCTTTATAATGTATTTTATATTCCACAAAAAAATTAATATTAAATTTTTTAACAATACGTTAATAAATTAATTCTATTTAAAATTTTAATTTAAAAAATAGGTTGTGTAAAAATTTATATTTGCATTTAAAGTTATGAAAATGCCAAACATAAATGAACTTAATAAAGTTTCAACACAAATAAGAAGAGACATTCTAAGAATGGTTCATGCAAATAATTCAGGTCATCCAGGAGGTTCATTAGGATGTGTTGAGTATATGGTTTCCCTCTACTATGAAATAATGAATCATAATAAAGAATTTAAAATGGATGGCATTAACGAAGATATTTTCTTTTTATCTAATGGACATATATCCCCAGTTTGGTATGCTACATTAGCAAGAATTGGATATTTTCCGGTATCAGAACTAAATACCTTCAGGAAAATTAATAGTAGATTGCAAGGGCATCCAACAACACACGAAGGATTAGAAGGCATACGTATGTCCTCAGGAAGTTTAGGTCAAGGACTATCTGTTGCAATTGGATCAGCACTATCCAAAAAAATAAATAAAGATAAAAACTCGATTTTCTGCCTATTAGGAGATGGTGAATTACAAGAAGGTCAGAATTGGGAAGCAATTATGTATGCGGCTGCTAATAAGGTTGATAATATTATAGCTACAGTGGATTATAATAAAAAACAAATTGATGGTAGCTTAGAAGACGTTTTACCGCTAGGAAATATAAAAGATAAATTTTCATCATTTGGATGGAAGGTTTTGGAGGAAAAAAATGGCAACAATCTAGTTTCGGTAATTGATATATTAAATCAGGCAAAAGATGAGCTAAATAAAGGGAAACCAATAGTGATAATATTACATACTGAAATGGGAAATGGAGTTGATTATATGATGGGAACACATAAGTGGCATGGATCAGCTCCTAATGATGAACAATTAAAAATTGGATTAAAACAAAATAAAGAAACATTAGGAGACTATTGATTATGGAACTAAAAGACACAAGATCAGGATTTGGAGATGGATTAACATTCCTTGGAGAAAGTAATAAAGAAATCGTTGCCCTATGTGCTGATTTAACTGGCTCTCTAAAAATGGGTGATTTTGCAAAAAATCATCCTAATAGATTCTTTCAAGTAGGAATTGCTGAAGCAAACATGATGGGTATTGCTGCAGGATTAACTATTGGACGAAAAATCCCATTTACAGGAACATTTGCTAATTTTTCTACTTCCAGAGTTTATGATCAAATTAGGCAATCTATTGCGTATTCAAATAAAAATGTTAAAATATGTGCTTCTCACGCAGGACTTACACTTGGAGAAGATGGAGCAACCCATCAAGTTCTTGAAGATATTGGAATGATGAAAATGTTACCAAATATGATTGTCATCAACCCATGTGATTATAATCAAACAAAGGCTGCTACAATAGCCATATCAAAACATATTGGACCTGTATACCTTAGATTTGGAAGACCCAAGGTTCCTAACTTCACTCTAGAAAATGAGGAATTCATTATTGGTGAAGCAAAAAAAATAACCGAAGGAAATGATGTTACCATTCTAGCAACTGGTCATTTAGTTTGGGAAGCAATATTAGCTGAAAAACAATTAAAAAGTCAAGGAATAAATGCTGAGGTTATTAATATTCATACTATAAAACCTTTAGATTCTGAATCCATTCTTGAATCCGTAAAAAAAACAAGATGTGTAGTCACAGCTGAAGAACATCAAATAAATGGAGGACTTGGAGATAGTATAGCACAATTATTATCTAAAAAATTGCCTTTACCTATTGAAATGGTAGGAGTTAATGACACTTTTGGTGAAAGTGGTAATCCTAAAGAATTAATGGTAAAATACGGATTAACCTCTAAAGAAATCTACCAAGCTTCTTTAAAAGTAATTAAAAGAAAATAATTGATTCAAAGACCTACAATATAAATGGTCAATCCAAAAAAAATATTTAAAAAACATCAAGCGCAGACTTTTCCATCACCTTCATGCTTAGCAGTGAAATCGGCAAAAGGTAATTATATTATTGACATAAAAAATAAAAAATATTTAGATTTTGTTGCTGGTGTATCGGCTTGTAGTTTAGGACATTCTAATCCAATAATTATAAATGAAATAAAATCGCAAATTGATCAATATACACATGTAATGGTCTATGGTGAATATATACAAGAACCACAATATAAATTAGCTCAAATGCTAGCTGATATTTTGCCTGAAAATCTTAACTGCACATACTTTACTAACTCTGGAACTGAAGCAATTGAAGGAGCTATTAAACTAGCAAAAAGAATAACAAAGAATTCTGAAATTATTTCATTCAAAGGTTCATATCATGGATCAACTCAGGGTTCTTTAAGTATAATGGGAAATGAAAATCAGAAATCTAATTATAGACCCTTAATTCCTGATTGTAAACAACTTGTTTTTAATAATAATAAATCTCTTTTAGAAATAACTTCAAAAACAGCTGCAGTGGTTGTTGAACCAATTCAAGGAGCAACTGGATTTATTAAACCAAAAGAAAAATTTATTGAAAAATTAAGGAAAAGATGTGATGAAACCAATACTCTGCTAATTTTTGATGAAATACAAACTTGTTTTGGAAGATTAGGCGAATTTTTTGCATTAAATTATTTTAATGTCATTCCTGATATTTTATGTATAGCTAAAGGTATGGGTGGAGGCATGCCAATTGGTGCTTTTATCTCTTCTAATAAGAATATGAATTTTCTAACTGATAATCCTCCATTAGGCCATATCACAACTTTTGGTGGTCATCCGGTAAATTGTGCTGCATCATTAGCTGTGCTAAAATATTTGAAGAACTCAAATATCATGAAAAAAATAAAAATTAAAGAAGCAATATTTAGAAGAGAACTCGTTCATGAAAAGATTTCCAAAATCAATGGATGTGGTCTAATGCTTGCAATAGTTTTGAAAAATGAAAAGCATTCTAAAATATTGGTTGAAGAAGCATTAAACAAAGGATTAATATTATTTTATTTTCTAAATGCCAAGGATTCGGTTAGAGTTACACCTCCGCTAACTATCAATGAGAAAGAAATAGTTAAGGGATGCCTTATCATTAAAAATATACTGGATAATATTTAAGAACTTGATTTATCACTTAACATGGGTACAAATGAAAAATTACCATGATCAGAAATAGTAACTTCTCCATTCATGTCTTTATCAATCATTTTCATTATCTGAACTTTTCCAGAACCAATAGGAGCAACCATCCTACCACCATGTTTCAATTGACTTAATAATAAGGATGGAATTTCAGGAGCTCCACAAGTGATAAGAATTTTATCAAAAGGCGCGAATTGAGATAAACCAACATATCCATCCCCATAAAAAAATCTACATTTATATCCTATAGAAGGCAAAAAACTTTGTGTCTTTTGAAACAAATCTTTTTGTCTTTCAATGGTATAAACATCAGCTTTTAGGTGTTTCAAAACAGCTGATTGATAACCTGATCCCGTACCAACTTCTAAAACTTTATCATGATTTTCTACACGCAATAATTGAGTTTGAAAAGCTACAGTATAAGGTTGAGAAATAGTTTGATCACAACCAATTGGAAAGGCCTTGTCTTGATACGCAAATTGAACAAATGCATTATCCATAAATAAATGTCTAGGAACATGACTTATCGCATTTAAAACATTTATATCAGAAATACCTTTAGAACGAATTTCATCTACTAAAATTTTTCTTAAGCCTTTATGTCTAAAAGTGTCGTTCATATTTTAGTATTAATATGAATAAATTCATATTTTCGCATTAGTAATTTAAGAACAAAAAAATCATAAATATTTTAATGTTTTGCAAAATATAAGATCAAAAATTCCACACAAAATTGTTAATATTGTATTATTAATATTAGTCTTACTATCTTTTTCATGTAATAAAGAGAAAGTGAATATACCGTCTTATATTTCAATTGATTCAACAATTCTTAATACTAATCTACAAGTTGAAGGAAAAAACACTAAAAATATAACTGATGTATGGATATATGCGGATGATCAATTTAAGGGAGCATTCGAAATTCCTTGTACTATTCCTTTAATAAAAGAAGGGAACACAAATATTAAAATATTTGCCGGAATAAAAGATAATGGAATAGCTGGCACAAGAGTGAGATATCATTTTTATAAATCCTTTGAAAATAATATATTGCTTACCAAAGATAGTATTACCAATATAACTCCAGAATTTGAATATTTAAATAATGCGAAATTTGAAATTGAAAGTTTTGAAGGAGCTGGTTATAATATTGATACTACAACAAACTCTGAAATTAATTATAGTATATTACAAGATATCAATAATAATAATTACGGATCAGCAATATTACAGAATAACTTAGTATTTGAAATATCAACTCAAGATTTTGAATCACTTCCTCAGGGAGGATCTCCGGTTTATTTAGAAATAGACTATAGAACTAATCATAATATTCTAGCTGGAGCATATATTAATTATCCATTTTTAGTAGATAATAAAGAATTATTATGGATAACTCCTAAGGAGGATTGGAATAAGATATATATAAACATGACTAAAACTGTTAGTAAAGCACTAAATAATAACTCTATTAAATTTTATTTCCGAATGTATAGAACTGACACAACCGAACCATCATGGTTTGAATTTGATAATATAAAACTAATATACTAAATATGAAAAATGTTACAATAATCGGCGCAGGAACAATGGGTAATGGAATAGCTCATGTATTTGCACAATTCAATTTTAAAGTATCAATATATGATTTATCTGAAAATTCTCTTGAATCTGCTTTAAACACAATTAGCAAAAATCTAGAACGTCAAATAAAAAAAGAAAAAATAAGTAAACAAGAAAAACAATCTATTCTAGAAAACATTTCGACATTTACTAATTTAAAAGAAAGTGTTCTAGATGCTGACTTAGTTATAGAAGCCGCTACTGAAAATGAGAAAATTAAAATTGATATTTTTAAAAAATTAGATCAAGAATGTAAAAAAAATACAATTTTAGCAACTAATACATCTTCTATTTCTATTACCAAAATAGCTAATTCAACAAATCGACCTGATAGAATAATTGGCATGCATTTTATGAACCCTGTGCCTATTATGAAATTAGTTGAGGTTATTAGAGGAAAGGAAACTTCAGACAACACTACAAAATTAGTCATGAATTTATCCAAGAATCTCAATAAAATACCTGTAGAAGTTAACGATGCTCCAGGTTTTGTTGCAAATAGAATACTAATGCCAATGATTAATGAAGCTGTACTAACATTGGAACAAAATGTATCAGGAGTTCAAGAAATTGATACGGTAATGATATTAGGAATGTCTCATCCTATGGGACCTCTTCAATTAGCAGATTTTATTGGTTTAGATATATGTGTATCTATTCTTGAAGTCATGCATAATGATTTTAAAGATAAAAAATATGCTCCTTCAAAACTGCTTAAAAAGATGGTGAAAGAAAATAATTTAGGAGTTAAAACTGGTGAAGGGTTTTATAACTATTCTAAAGGAATAAAAGATAAAACAGTTGCAAATTTTTTTAGTAAATAGAGAAAGGACTATATATGCTCTTTAATTCTATTGATTTTGCAATTTTCTTACCATTAACATTTATTTTGTTTTGGACTTTATTTTATAAGAAAACTATTCTTCAGAATGTTTTTTTAACAACTGTAAGCTTCATATTTTATGGATGGTGGGACTGGAGATTTCTATCATTAATTACAATTAGTATAATTGTTGATTACTTAATTGGCATCCTACTAAATAACAGGAAAGGAAAGTTAATTAGAAAAATTTTACTAGCGACAAGTATTGGAGTAAATCTAGGATTATTAGCATATTTTAAATACGCTAATTTTTTCATTGACAACTTTATTGATGCATTTTCATTGTTAGGAAAATCTATTGATATTCAATCAATCAATTTAATATTACCAGTAGGTATAAGTTTTTACACATTCCAAACTTTAAGTTACACAATAGATGTCTATAATAAAAAAATTAATGCTACAAATAATTTTTTTGCATTCACGGCATTTGTCAGTTTCTTCCCTCAATTAGTAGCTGGGCCTATTGAAAGAGCAAAAAATCTACTACCACAATTTTTACAAACAAGAAGGTTCAATTTCAATACGAGTAGAGATGGGTTACAACAAATACTGTGGGGCATGTTTAAAAAAATTGTTATCGCTGATAATTGTGCGTATTATGCAAATACTATTTTTAATAATTATACTGAGGCATCATCAGTAGGATTAATAATTGGAGCAATATTTTTCACTTTTCAAATTTATGGAGACTTCTCGGGATACTCAGATATTGCGATTGGTACTGCTAAACTATTTGGATTTAAACTTAAACAAAACTTTGCTTTTCCTTATTTTTCTAGAGATATAGCTGAGTTTTGGAGAAGATGGCATATTTCATTATCTAGTTGGTTTAAAGACTATGTTTACATCCCACTTGGAGGGAGCAAAGGTTCCGTTTTCAAAAAAATAAGAAACGTATTCATAATATTCTTAGTCAGTGGGTTTTGGCATGGAGCAAATTGGACATTTATTTTTTGGGGTATATTGAACGCTATCTATTTTATTCCATTAATGATTTTAAAAAGAAATAGACATAATACTGAAGTAATTGCTAAATATCAAAACATGCCTAATATTAAGGAATTTCTTAATATGATAACAACATTCTCTCTAACTGTACTTGCTTGGATTTTATTTAGATCTAAAAACATGTATGAAGCCACTGACTACATCTATAATATTTTTATTTTTCCTTTAGCAAAACCTACATTAATATCTATTGATATTAAATTAATTGCTATAACATGCTTAATTATATTTCTTATAATTATTGAATGGAATGGCAGAGCGTTTGAACATGCACTTAAAGACATTAACAAAAGATGGAATAAATGGATTAGAATAACAACATACTATACAATTGTTATGCTAATTTTATATTATTTTGGCAAGGAAGAAGAGTTCATTTATTTCCAGTTCTAATGAAAAGATTTATTAAGAAAATATTTTATTATCTATTAGGATTAATGATATTACTTCTAACTAATTTAACATTCAACATCATAAAGTCGAATTCCGAAGAACTAAAAATCAAAAAATCATCAGTAGTAATTATAGGAGATTCTCATCCACTAAAAGCAATTGACCCTAATTTATTTATAAATGCAAACAATATTTGTCAAGGAGCAGAAAATTATATAATCAGTTACTGGAAACTAAAAAAAATACTTTCATTATATACCCCTGACACTATAATTATTGGTTTTTCAAATCATAATATATCAGAATTTAACGATATTAAATTTTACGAAAAAAAATATGCATCTACTATGTTTAAAAGAGTTTTTTTAATCCAAGATTTTAAAAGTCTTAAAAAACTAAACAATAATTTTAAAATAAATAAAAAAGAGTATTATACATTTATCCTTAAGTACTTTTGTTTATATCCAAAGTTTAATCATATACATTTCATTGGAACGTATGAAAATTCTAAAATAAGTGAAATAACTAATGCAGAAGAAAGAGCTAATAGACATTTTTATAATGATGATACAGATTTGTCATATGATTTCTCAAAAACAAATATATCTTATCTAGATTCAATAATTTTCACTTGCAAAAAAAATAATATTGTCCCTATTTTAGTTCAAGCTCCTGTACATAAATCATATTATAACTTAATTCCAGAAAAAAATAAAAATAAATATGAATTTCTTAAAGAAAAATATTCTAATTACTTAATCAATTTTGATGAAATAAATTATCCTGATTCATTATTTTATGACAGTGATCACTTAAACGAATATGGAGCTAAACTTTTCACAAAGAAACTCATCAATACAATGAATAAAAATAAATAATTATTCAATCAAAATTTTTGTAGAACTTACAAATTCTCTAGCTTGTATTTTAATAAAGTAAATGCCTTGAGATAAATGAGAGACATCTAAAGATAATGTACCTTTAATATTTTCAACGTTTTTTTCTAAAACTATATCTCCAAGAGAATTGACAACTTTAATTTCACATGCAAAATCGATGTTAGTTATATTAACTTGAGCTAATGCAGGATTTGGATATACTTCAACAGTATTTATAACCTCTGAATTTACATTTGAGGCAAATAGAGCATCATATAGATATACATCATCAACTGCAGCTTCAACTAAGCTGCCTCCATCTAAATACTGACCTGTTCTAATACTATCAGAAGCAATAAATCTAATTCTAAAATCATCTGAAATATTTACATAATCTTTTACTCTAAATGCAAACTTTCTCCAACTATTATCAGAGCTAATATTATTTTCAACATAGACCCAATTAACTCCATCATCAGTAACTAAAACTTGCCACCAATCTGCTCCTGGATTAGCTCCCGTAGGTGGACTATTAGTATACCACCGATAATATGAAAATGTTGGATTATTATAATCAGTTAAATCATAGACAGGAGATGTTAATGTAGTATGGCCGCCATCAACATCATTTGACCCAATAGTTCCACCTGTAAGGTCATTACCCGTAAAGGCACAATATGAACCTCCTAAAGTATTCTGATAAGAAGGTTGTACAGGAACAGTTCCATCATAATATGTTCCCTCCGGAACTCCAATTTCCCATTGACCTGTAGTAGCATTATCAGACTGATCAGAAACATCCCAAAATGTAATATTAAAATCAAAATCTTCCTCATTTTGCAATTCATATCCAACAAGGATGTGAAAAGGAATATTTGGATGTTCTAATAAATGAGAGGAAAATGGTGTGATTGCAGATTTTTTTCCATATACATCAACTAANGATAAATAATAACCTATTACAGTTCCAGAGCTTTGAGATGGGATTTGAGCTAAATAATCATTTCCACTAATTACAGATAGAGGAATACTATCCCATGACTGACTATTATTAATTTTATAAAAACAATAAGCGTTTTCTAGAGCCCATGGATATGTCATTGTAATACTTGCGTCTATGTCAATCATTGTATTATGAGAAGATGAATGAATTTCATTATGATTCAAATTAGCATTAGATAATAATGTAATTCCATGTTTAGCAAAAGCATCAACAATTGCTAAGTCATTAGGTGTACCATTAAATATGTTACCATCATTATCGTCTGCATATAAAAACTCCAATAAAACATCAGTATAAATAATACCTTCTGAACCATCAGGACCGTCAGGACCGTTATCATATATACTTACAAACAAATTCATAGCCTGATTCATATCACCTAGATTCATGTAGGTATCCCAAAAAGCACCACATATAATTTCTCCATCAGCATGAACTTCACCAACTAAATCCTGGGGATAAACCTTAACAACAGAGTCATATTCTCGAACATTACTATTGGGATCATTTAATAACCATCCTTCACCTAAAACAGGATATTGCGTTAAGGATAAAGCCCAAATATCAGCTGTTCCCTCATTCAAACCACCATTCCACATTCCAAAATTATTATATCTATAATCATTGATTGCATGACCATATTCATGATAAGCTACATCTGGTATTTTAGCACTTGCATTACATCCTCCACCCTCATCATAAAAATTAATCGTACCTCCACCATAAAATGCATTACAAGTACTTGTAGTTATATCCACATTAGTTTCCATTGAAAAATCTAATCCTGTAAAATTTGGAAAATAATTTTTAAAATGTGAATGAATTTTATTTACAGCAACAAATGCTGTTCTTTCAGATATAGAAGAATTAGAGTTATCAAAATCATGAGATTGAGAAGAAACTGGTAAAGTTACATTAGGCGTAACATTATTAGTTTGTACTTTAGTATATAATCCTTCCAAATATAAGGTTACATTACCATTATTTGAAGGTAAAGTAACATCTCCATTTTGGTCAGTATAATAATTGATTCCATTGTATCCTAATTTCAGATCTACTAAATCTTCATTTGAAGATGGATTAAATGGGTTAGTAGTGTATACATCCCCCCCTACATGAATTGGATTTTGAGGTAATTCAAATTTTATTTCATTTCTTCTCATCAAAAGATCTCCATTATGTGCATCTACGTAACAAATATAATTAGCTGGACCAATATGATTATTGGTAGAGAAATTAATCACATAAATAAGATGATATTGATATACCCCATCCTTAGGAATCGGAAGAACTTTTAATTCATTTTTAATTTCTTGATCATAAATTGGAAAGGCAATATTTTGGATAGCAAATTCGAGCGCTTGAATTGGCGTAATATTAGGAATTATTGAAATCTCTATATCAGAAAAAACATCTAAACCAAATAATAACAATTGATTTTGTTTATTCATCTTCATATAGAGTCTACTATCTAATACATCTAATCCTTTAAATTTTTGTGAATAAGATATAGAGTTATATTTAACATTTGTAGTAATATAAGGTTCCGATAACTGAACAGTGCTTAAAGAAAATACACTCAAATCATTATTAATATAATTCATGGATGAAGCTTCTATATCTAGTGATACACTATTTTCAATTGGAGATCCAAAAGCTCTATGAGGTTTTTGATTATACTCATTAAAGTAAACATACCAATTAGGATTGTTATTAGCAAATTCAATCCAAGAAGAAGTATTTCTTAAATTATATTGAGTTGCTTCATTTAAATGTATAGATTCATTAATATATCTTATTTCATACTCATCCTTTGAACAAGGGTGGTAAGAGAATATATTGAAAGAACAGGTTAGTAATAATATTAATAATATGCTTTTGGATTTATTCATAATTAATCATTTTGAACAAAAATACAGAATTTTATCTACTATTTAAAGTATTAATTATAAATCAATAACTTGACCATCATATCCAGGATTTATGTTAAAAGGTAATTCTTTAACTAATTCATCATGTAGACCCATATAATGACTAATATGTGTTAACAATGACTTTTTCGGGGACACTTGATTAATCAATTCTAGAGACTGTTGTAAATTAAAATGTGATAGATGTGGTTTTCTTCTAAGAGAGTCTAAAACTAAAAGATCCGCACCATAGAGTTTTTCCTTCTCCTCTTCTGAAATATAGCTTATATCTGTCAAATAAACAAAGTTCTTAATTCTAAATCCAAAAACAGGCAATTTATAATGTAAAGCTTNAATAGGAATAATCTTAGTGTCACCAATAAAAAATGAATTATTGTCAATTATATTTAAATTAATTTCAGGTATACCTGGATATCTTTTTTCAACAAAAATATAATGATATTCTCTTTTTATAGCTTTAGATACTTGATTTGATAAATAAATATTAATTGGTTTTTTCCACTTTTGATTAAAAGCTCTTACATCATCCAATCCAGCAACATGATCCTTATGTTCATGAGTATAAATAATTGAATCGATATTATTAACATTATTATCTAGCATTTGATTTCTAAAATCTGGGCCAGTATCTATGACAATAACCTGATTATCTACATGAATCATTACAGAAGATCTAGATCTACGATCTTTTGGATTATTAGATCTACATACATGACAATTACATGCGATTACTGGGACTCCCTGAGATGTCCCTGTTCCTAGAAGAGTTATACGCATATGAAAATCTTTATTGCAAAATTACCACAATTTTACAAAATTAATTAATTGTATTGGATGTAGATTTAAAAAAGTAGTTACTTTTGCAATAAACGCTTTCAACTTATGTCTAAAGAAGAGAAGGTAATACTATCATCAAAACAAAAAGCACTTAAGATAAATCTTGAAAAAAAAGTATATGGATCTATTGTTGAGACTGGAGCCGGTCAAGAAGTAGCAAGGCAGTTTTTTAGAGCTGGTTCAGCTTCTGGAACAATTGCAAAAACTATGTCTGCATATGATAAAGACTTTTCTGATGCTATTTACGGAAAAGAAAAAAATGGTAGATATGTTTGCAAAAGTAGAATACAAAATATGCTCAATCATGAGTATGAATTACTTGAAACAAGACTTAATAGAAAGCATTTCCCTAATAGACGTTTCTTTGCATTTGCAAATACTATATCAACTATTAATTATGAAGGAACTAATAAAGGACATGGGTGGATTGGTGTCAGATTTCAAACTAATTCTAATTCAAAACCGAATGATATTATTTTACATGTAAATCTTCATGATCGAGAGTCTACAGTTCAACAAGAAACCATAGGTATTCTTGGAACTAACTTAATTTATGCATGTTGCTATTCTATTAATCCTCAAGAGATATTAAGTCAATTATTTGACAATCTAAGCAGGAAAAAAATAGATATTGATATGATCAAATTCACTGGACCTGATTACTCAAAAGTGGATAACAGATTATTAAGCTTGTTATTGGTCAAAGAAGGAATGACTGATAGTGTAATTTTCACCCCTGACGGGACTACTCATCAACCTTCTGATATTGTACATAAAAAGAATATTTTAACTTTAAGAGGGAGTTTTAGACCTGTAACTAAAGTAAATATTGACATGTTGAATAATGGATTAAATCAGTTTACTTCTGATCCAAAAGTTGACCCTTCAAATACTCAAGTAATTTTTGAAATAACACTTACAAATCTAAAATCAGATGGAAAAGTTGATGAACAAGACTTTCTTGATAGAGTAGATATTTTATGCTCTTTGGGTCATACTGTTATGATATCAAATTTTAAAAAATATTATAAAGTTATAGAGTACTTATCTCAATTTTCATCATCAAGAATGGGGTTAATTATTGGCGTAGATAATTTATTAGAGATGTTTGAGGAGAAGTACTATAGAAATCTTAACGGTGGAATAATGGAAGCTTTTGGAATAATTTTCACACGTGATATTAAAATATACCTTTATCCTTTTAAATCAAAAGAAAATGATGAAATCTTAAATTCTAAAAACATACCTATTCACCCTAGAATAAAAGCTTTATACAACTACCTATATACAAATAAACGAATCATTGACCTTGAATATAATTATGATGTACTAAATATATTTTCTAGAGATGTTTTAGATAAAATAAAAAATTGTGAGGAGGGGACATGGGAAGACAAGGTTCCAAAGGGAGTAGATAAGTTAATAAAGCAAGGTTCATTATTTGGATGTTCTTGTAAATTTAAAAAATAAAATAATGTTAAGATTTTTAATAACAATTCTAATATTTTCATTATTAACTACAAATACATTTGGACAGACAAGTTCAAAACAAAAAGTAAATGCTAATTCTGGATCAACATGGACTAAAAACTCAGAAAAAAAACCAAAAGGGAACATCTCTGGAAGAATATTGAATGCGTCGAATAATCAACCACTTTCATATGCTAACGTATCTTTAAGCAATACTAAATCAAATAAAATTATTGAAGGCACTATAACATCTAACAATGGTAAATTCTCAATAAAAGATATAGAAACTGGAAGTTATAAACTTATAATTAGTTTTTTAGGATTCTCTACAAAAGAAATTGAATTTAATCTTACCAAAAATAATCTTGATTATAAATTCAAAAAAATTAAATTAGAATCTTCAAGTAAAAATATAAATGAAGTAAAAATTAATGAAACTAAAGCCATATATGAAAATAAAATAGATAAAATAGTATATAATCCAGAAAATGATATTAATCAAAGCGCTGATAACGCATCTGATGTGTTAAGAAAAGCTCCATTGCTTTCTGTAGATCTTGATGGTAATGTAAGTTTAAGAGGAAGTAACAATATTAAGTTTCTTGTTAATGGCAAAGCTTCATCTTTCCTAACAAATGATGTATCAACTGCATTGAAGATGATTCCAGCGGACCAAGTTAAATCAATAGAAGTAATTACAAGTCCTGGGGCTAAATATGATGGAGAAGGAGATGCTGGCATTGTAAATATTATTACTAAAAAGAAGATTATTGATGGATATAAGGGCACACTTTCTGGATCTTTAGGAGATAGAGTAAGCCGTACAAATTTAAACCTGACTATTGGAAAAGGAAAATTTGGAATCTCAGCTCGTGGAGGGATCTTTGGAATGTATTGGCCAAGAAAAGGGAAATCTGAATACGAAAGAATCGACTGGAATGATACTGATACAAACATTTTATTAAGAAATGGTACTACATTTAGCAGATGGACTGGATATAGATCTGGAATAGATATGTATTTTGATATCAACCGTTATTCTAGTTTTAATTCAAGTTTCTCATTTGGCGGAAGGGATAAATTTAGCGATGACACTACTAAAGTCAACTTTACAGGAGATACTAATTACAGCTACGAATCAATTATCAATACAAGTTCTACAAGTAACGAAATTGAATGGAATACGGATTATACAAAAAAATTTAAAAACAATGAGAACAGAGAACTATCAATATCTTTTCAATATAGTAGCGAATTAGATGATGAAAAAAGTACATATACTGCTAATCAATCTATTACAAGAAATTATAGTGATGCTATAAATAATGAAATGACTTTTCAATTAGATTACAGCCATCCTTTTGGTAAAAAATCAAAAATTGGAGTTTCTAATCATAATTCTTCTTCACAAAACAAAAGAGGTAAAGGAAGAAAAGGATCTAAAGAATCCAAAAGTGATGACAATAAAATTGAATTAGGAATTAAATACATTGATAGAAATAATCAATTTGACTATTATACTAATTCTGACTCAAACGGCATTATAACAGAACTTATATCTCCAGATGTATTCAATTATACTCAAAGCGTGGCAAGTGCATATTTATCAACTCAATTTATTTTACCTAAAAACTTTGGTATAGTAATTGGTGGTAGATATGAACTTACAAATATTTCAGGAAAATATAAAAACAGTCCTAATCTAAGTTTTGAAAGAGAACCATATACAAATTTTCTTCCTAACATAGTCATTAATAAAAAAATATCAATGACCAAATCCTTAAAACTATCATATAGTAATAGAATAAGACGTCCAGGAAGTTATTATATTAATCCAAATATTGGCATTCTTGATGATAAAAATATTATTGAAGGAAATCCTAATTTGAAACCTGCATTAAGTAAGCAATTAGAATTTGGATATAACTCATTTAGCAGAGTATTTCAGTCAAGTTACTACATATATTTAAAGAACACTTATGATGTAATTGAATCAAATATTTCAATTAATGAAGAAAATGTTTCAGTGACCAACTTTAGAAATATTGGATCAAATAAAAAAATAGGTTTTAATTATTATGGATCAATAACATTAAATTCGGTTAACTTAAGAGGTGGATTCAATATTTTCCAGTATTCTTCTGATGATGAAAGATATGGGTCAATAAAAACTATATTATATAATTATAATTTTGGAGGAACTGTTAAACTAAAAAAAGGAGTTAAAATTGAAACTTGGGGATGGTTTTCATCACCTCAACAAACAATACAAGGCGCTACAGACAGTTGGTCAATGATGAGTTTTGGCATTAAGAGAGACTTTAAAAATAAAAGAGGCTCATTAGGTTTAAGAATTGTAGAACCTTTCAATAAGTATAAAAATATGAGAAGTGAAATCATAGGTGAAAACTTTACTCAAAATACAAATAGACAAATTGCTATGAGATCATACGGCATAAGTTTTAGCTATACATTTGGTAAATTAAATTTTAAAGAAAAGAGAGTGACTAATAAAATCAAAAATAACGATATTCAAGATGGAGGAAACCAACAACAATAACTAGATCTATCTTATTTCTGCCCCTATCTCTATATACTCATCAATCAACCGCTTCATAATTTGATCAATATACTTATCAGTAAGTGTTTTTTTCTTATCAGAAAATGTAAAAGATAATGAATATGATTTATGTCCATCTGGAACACCTTTTCCTGAGTATTCATCAAATAAATTAATAGATTTCAAAATCTTAATATCTAAATTTAAAGCTAAATCCTTTAACTGATTATATGAAATCTTATTATCAATTAGTAATGACAAATCTCTTCTAACAGAGGGAAACTTAGAAATTTCTTGATAAACAACGTGGTCCATAGCTGATATTTCTAAAATTTTATCCCAATCAAATTCCGCATAAAAAACTGATTTTTTAATATCAAAACTTTTTAAAATATCATCTTTTAATTGACCAAAATAAACTAAATTATTTCCATCCTTTTGGTATTTAGTTCCATAAGAAACACCTAATCCATTAAAATCTTTTGAAATATAATCTTCAATACCTAAAATAGATAAAACTAACTCGACATTTTCTTTTAAATCAAAATAATCAGAGTCTTTATCAAATCTATTCCAACCTTCCAAATCTAACTTTCCTGAAATAGCTAAACTTAATCGATTTTTTTCAAGAATTCTATTATCAGAATATGAATATATTTTACCAAATTCAAAAAATCTTATCCTAGATAATTGTCTATTATAATTATATGAAATGCTTTCTAAAATACCATAGATTAAAGTTCTTCTCATGACATCAAGCTCTGAACTCAATGGATTAATAATGTGTATGTTATGAGAATCATCTAAATCTTTAATACAATTGTTATTTTTAGATCTAGTGATAGAATTATTCATGATTTCAGAAAAACCATTATTAGCAAGTAAAGTAGATATTTTATTTTGAGAATTTCCATAGAAAGATGTATTATAATTAATAAAGGGAATATGAAAGTAATTTTTAGATTTAAGATTATTATATCCATAAATCCTTAAAATCTCCTCAACAACATCAACTTCTCTAGTAACATCAACTCTAAACTTAGGAACCCTTAATGATAAAGCTTTGTTAGTTTCTTCTAAAATCACAATCTCTAAATCTTTTAAAATTGATTTGACTATGTTTTTATCTATCTTTTGACCAATAACATTATATATAGTACTATAATTTAACAAAATTTCTACGGACTTAACACTTGTATTATAAATATCTACAATGTTAGAAGAAATTCTCCCTCCTGCAATTTCCTGAATTAATAAAGAGGCTCTTTTTAAAGCATAAACGGTTATATCGGGATCACATCCACGCTCAAATCTAAATGAAGCATCAGTACTTAAAGAATGTCTTTTCGATGTTTTCCTTATAGATACTGAATCAAAAACAGCACTTTCAAGAAATATTTCCGATGTTTTACTCGATACACCAGAATCTAGACCTCCATATACACCAGCCACGCATAAAGGTCGTTTTGAATCACATATCATTAAATCATCTTCACTAATTTGTCTATCAACACTATCAAGTGTGGTAAATAATGTATTTTTTGATACAGTATTTACCATGATTTCATGATCATTAACTTTGGATAAATCAAATGCATGCAAAGGTTGTCCTAATTCATGCAGTACATAATTGGTAACATCTACAATATTATTTATTGATTCAATACCAATAGACGCCAGTCTTTGTCTTAGCCATTTAGGAGATGATGAAACTTTAACACCAGAAATTGTCACTCCACTATATCTATCACATAAATCTTTACGAACTACTTTTACAGAAAATTTATCATCAATTTTGCCAACAGAAAACTTATCTACAGATGGCTTACAAATTTGATTATTTAATCCTTTTCTAAAATTAATAGCCGCCTGAATATCTCGAGCAACTCCAACATGACACATAGCGTCAGAACGGTTTGGAGTGAGACCTATTTCAAAAACGACGTCTTTTTTTAATTGAAAATATTCTGATGCATTCTGACCAACCACACTATCATTTTCTAATTCCATTACACCACCAGTATCATCTCCTAAACCTATTTCATCAGGACCACATATCATTCCTTCTGAAACTTCTCCTCTAATTTTACTTCGCTTAATTTTAAAAGAATCTTTATCCGAGTATAAACGAGTTCCAACTGTAGCTACAGGAACAATCAATCCTTTTCTCACATTAGGAGCTCCACAAACAATACTCAAGTAATCTTTTTCTCCAATATCTACCTGTGTCACATTCAATCTATCAGCATTTGGATGCTTTTCACATTTAATCACTTTACCTATAACAACTCCCTCAAGATTACCCTTTACATGCTCATGAAAATCTATTTTTTCAACTTCTAATCCTATATCAGTTAACAAATCAGCAATTTCTTGAACACTCAAATCAAGCTTAACATAATCACATAACCAATCTAAAGAGATCTTCATAAAATAAATCGTTTATGCAAAAGTATAAATATTAACTATATTTGCGTAGATGAGAAAAATATTTTCAATATTATTGTTTTTTTTTATTTTCTACTCATGTAAACATGAATTAGAAAACCCAACTTGGGACATTGATACCATATTCCCTATAGCACATTCCAAACTTAACATATCCAACATAGTTTTAGATAACTTTGATAACGTCACAATACCTAGTGATAGTCTTATTACTTTAATATTTAGACAAGATTTAATTGATATTGAACTAGATTCCATAATTAAAATAGAATCAATTGCTGATGAACAAATCCATACGCTAGACTCTGCAAGTTTCAATGATGTAATAATAATAGACTCTTCTAATATTGGAGAAACAATTAACGAGATTCCATTTGGAAACCTACTATTTCCCAATGGAAGTCTTTCAACGATACCTAATCTGCCTAGCATTATTACAAATGATACAGTTGACATTGACGCTAGTGAATATTTTGAAACCATGACGCTTTACTCAGGAAATCTTTCTTTAAAAATATTAAATGGATTCCCGACAGATATCTCTAATGTTACCATGTCTTTAATTAATAAAAATAATTTATCTACAATTGGAACCTTCTCATTTCCATTGATCCCTTCAGGATCATTAGTGTCAGATAGTATCTCAGTAGCAGGTCAAACTCTAGATGAGAATATAATAGGAGTATTACATAATATTGATATAAATTCTAGTAATGGAAATGTTATGATAAACTATTCTGATGCAATAGTAACTACAATTACTCTTTCTAACATTGGCATTACTGAAGCAACAGCTATTTTTCCAGAGCAACAACTTACAGAAACTCTAAAAGAACATTCATTTGAATTAGATGGAGTCCAACTTTCTGAGATAGGAATAAAAAATGGAAGTGTTAAAGTCAATGTTCTTAGCACGCTTCCTAACGGAAAAATGATTTACAAAATTCCATCCTTAAAAAAGGACGGGATTCCTTTTAACAGCGGAGAAATGCTTGTACCAGAGGCCAACAGTTCTGATCTTACAACATTTGATTTTGAATTTGAAGGGTATACTCTAGACTTAACTGGTCAACAAAATAGAATTGGAGGTGACACCATTAATACAATATATACTGAAGCATATACATATATAGATTCCACAGGAGAAATTGAAACTATTAACTATTTAGATAGTTTTTACTCATACATAGAATTTGATTTAACTCCAGAATATGCAATAGGTTATTTGGGTAATGAAATTTTTGAAATAAACGATAAAAACATTCAATTTTCTATTTTCAACAATATTTCATCAGGCACTTTCGATTTAAACAATGCAAATATGATCTTAAGTTTAAAAAACTATATTGGAGCTGAAGCTAATCTAAGATTTAATGATTTTTATTTTGACAACACAAATGATGAACTCCCCCCTACTTACATAGGATTTGATCAACATAATAACAACATAATTGGTCATAACTACAATATAGAAAGAGCATATTTAAATAATGAAAATACAACTATTACACACTCTGAAAAAGAAATTTTATTTGAAGCTTCTGAAATTATAGAACTATTTCCAAACAAAATGCATGTAGATGCAACTATGGAATTAAATCCTTTAGGCGAAAACACAAATATTCCTGATTTTATTTTTCCAGAAAACACTCTAGAAGCAAATATAGATTTAGAAATTCCACTATCTATAATCGCAAATAATCTAGTAGTTCAAGATTTTATTGAAGTAGATATTAATGAAAATCAAGATTATGAAATAGATGAATTTCACATTACAATTTTTAATGATTTTCCTTTAGAGGCAGAAATTAATATAATTAGTCTTGATGAAAATGACCTAATCATTGATACCTTAATAAATGAATTCAGTATTCTTCCTGCAAATATTAGCAATGTTTCACAAGTTATACCTACAAAAAACACAACAACAATCACAAACAGAAACTTTACAGACATAAAAAAAATAAAAATAACCTCTACATTCTCAACTCCCAATGAAATTGTAGAGCCAGTAAATATTTACAATCACTATGAAATAGAATTTTTTATTTCTGCAAAATACACCCAAAAAATAGGTGAAAATTAATGAATAAGCTATCTCTCTCATTCCTATGTTTTATTTACTTTTTTACTATAAATTATTACAGTTTATCTCAAAATTTAGAATTAAAAAAAATAAAAAATGAAAATATTTCTTTTTTTTCAATGTTTCAACTAGAGTCAAATAATTTAGAACATGAGTTTTTTAATACAATTCTATTTGGAGGAAATATTAATCAGGAAATTAAAAATAATTGGATTAATTCAGGAAGTCAGACCAATAAGATACATTCTAATATATCACATGGAATATCTTATCGTTTTTCAAATCCAAAAACCTCATTCAGCATTACAATATCAGATGTCAACCATTTAAACGCCATATTTGATGATGATTTACTTAAACTCGTATTTCAAGGAAATTATCATTATCAAAATCAAACACTAGATATTTCCAATACTATATTTAGAGGAGAAAGATTTCAAGGAATTAATTTTTCAAATTTTCATAAAATAAAACCTAATATCAAAATAGAGACAGGTATTTCATATTTACATGGAAATCAACATGTTTCATATTTAGTAAATGAAGGAACATTTTACACAGCCCCAAATGGAACATCATTAGACATTAACTTTGACCTAAATTCTTTTAGAACAAATATTTCAGATTTTTCAATTATTAACACAAATGGCAATGGAGCTGCAATTAATTTTGGTACATATTTAAATAATTATAATAATGAAACTTTCTTCTTTAATGTCAGAGACCTAGGATTTATAAAATGGCATAATCAATCAATAGTTGGAAATTCTGATACAAATATTAACATTACTGGATTGGAAATTCACTCTTTTGATAACCTCATGAATTATACTGATTCAATTGAAGAAATTAATTTGGAGAAAATTTATACCGAAAAAAATAATGGATTTAACACATTTACTAAATCAAATATAACATTAGGATATGTTAAAAATGTTAATAATAAGTATATTACTAATTATGGATTCTCAATAATATATAAATGGCATCCGTATGAATTTACAAAGAATATTTCATTCTCATTGTTTCAAAAAGGACTCTCTGAATCCGGATTCGATCCTATGATAAAATTTTATTCGAATTTTAAATATAAAGGCATTATTTTAAATACTGGGATTTCTCATGGAGGTTATTTAGATAATTATAAAATTTATTTTATTTTGAGCAATAAAAATCAAAATATATCAATAGGAACCTATAACATTGAAGGTGTTTTCAATAACTGGAAATCATTAAGCACCTTCTTAAACTTAACAACATATTTCTAAAATGAACAAAAAAGTAGATGTTTTAAAAAAAATTACTGATTCGAATAAATTATTTATTATAGCTGGCCCATGTGCAATTGAACATAAAGAGACAACATTTATGATAGCAGAAAAACTGAAAACAATTTGCGAAAAACATAAAGTTCACTTGATTTTCAAGGGATCATATCGGAAAGCTAATAGAACAAAGTTTAATTCTTTTACCAGTATAGGAGATCAGAAAGCTTTAAAAATACTTCAAAAAATTCGTCAAGAATTTAATATTCCCGTAACAACTGATATACATTCATCTTCTGAAGCTGAAAATGCCGCAAAATTTGTTGATATGATTCAAATTCCAGCTTTCTTATGTAGACAAACAGATATACTAGTAGCTGCTGCTAAAACAAAGAAGTATATAAACATAAAGAAAGGTCAATTCATGTCTCCAGAAAATATGAAATTTGCTGTTGAAAAAATTATTAAAAATGGAAATGAAAATATATTTTTAACTGAAAGAGGTACCACTTTTGGATATCAAGACTTAGTAGTAGACTTTAGGTCAATACCTACAATGAAGAAATTTATCGGAAATGTCATTATAGATGCAACTCATTCAATTCAAAAGCCCAATCAAAAATCAGGTATAACAGATGGAAACTCTTTAATGATTGAAACTATTGCAAAAGCTGGAATAGCTGCTGGCGCAGATGGTTTATTTGTTGAAACACATCCAGATCCTAAAAAATCACAATCTGATGGAAGTAACATGATTAATATAAATAGGCTTGAAAAACTACTCTCAAAGTTAGTGAAAATTAAAAATGCTTTATGAATTAACTTATTAATTCTCCAAATAAATCATAATTATCTATTTTTACAATCTTGACTTTCGCGAAATCACCTAGTCTCACATAAAATTTATTTGCATTAACCAAAACTTCATTATCAACATCTGGAGAGTCATGTTCAGTCCTTCCAATAAAATAATCTCCTACTTTTCTATCAAAAAGAACATTGTAGACATTACCAATTTTTTTCTTATTTAATTCATAAGAAATGGATAACTGAGCTTCCATTATATCATCCGCTCTTTGCTGTTTAACTTCTTCAGAAATATTATCATTTAATTTATAAGCATGAGTATCCTTTTCATGAGAATACGTAAAAACACCCAATCTATCAAATTTACTTTCCTTAACAAAATTTAACAATTCCTTAAAATCCTCCTCTGTTTCTCCAGGATAACCTACAATTAAGGTAGTTCGAATAGCAACTCTTGGAACTTGAGATCTAAAATACTTAATTAGTTCTTTAGTTTTATTAGAATTTGTACCTCTTCTCATTGATTTTAATACATTATTAGAAATATGTTGCAATGGTATATCAATATAATTACATACCTTAGGATTATCACGCATGACCTGCAGCACATCTTTTGGAAAACCTGTAGGAAAAGCATAGTGTAAACGAATCCAATGAATACCTTCAACTTTAGCCAATTGTAAAATCAACTGTGACAAACTACGATCTTTATAGATATCAAGACCATAATAAGTTAGATCTTGACCAATTAATATTAACTCCTTAACACCTTTTTCAGCTAGATTTTTTGCTTCAGCAACTAAATCTTGAATTGGAAAAGATCTATGTTTACCTCTCATGATTGGTATAGCACAAAAAGAACACTTTCTATCACATCCTTCAGATATCTTTAAATATGCATAATGTTGAGGAGTGGTTAAACACCTCTCACCTATTAATTCTTGTTTATAATCAGCACCTAACCTTTTAAGTAACAATGGCAAATCTTTAGTGCCAAAATACTCATCAACTTCAGGTATTTCAGTTTTTAAATCTGACTTATATCTCTCTGACAAACATCCTGTCACAAATAATTTATCAATTCTTCCATTTCTTTTATTATGAGATTGTTCAAGAATAGTATTTATTGATTCTTCTTTAGCTGAGTCAATAAAACCACATGTATTAACAACAATAATATTAGCATCATTATTAGATGATTCATGAGAAACATCAATACTATTTGCAGATAATTGACCCATTAATACTTCAGAATCATAGATATTCTTAGAACATCCTAAAGTAATAACATTTATCTTATTTTTCTTTCTATATTTAGATCTCATCAAATAAAGAATTGATAAACTGATTTTTATCAAAATCCTGTAAATCATTCATACCTTCACCTACACCTATGAATCTAACAGGTATCTGAAATTGATCAGATATTCCTATTACAACTCCACCTTTTGCTGATCCATCCAATTTAGTAAGAGTAATTGAATCAACTTCTGTAGCTTTTGTAAATTGAGTTGCCTGCTCAATCGCATTCTGACCAGTAGAAGCATCTAAAATCAACATAACTTCATGCGGAGCTTCAGGAATAAATTTCTTCATTACAGATTTTATTTTTGACAACTCATTCATTAAATTAACATTATTATGTAATCTACCAGCAGTGTCAATGATTACAACATCAGCATTATTAGCTTGTGCAGACTGCAAAGTGTCAAAAGCAACAGATGCTGGATCTGAACCCATTTTTTGCTTGATAATATCAACTCCAACTCTGTTAGCCCAAATAACTAACTGATCAACTGCGGCAGCTCTAAAAGTATCTGCAGCACCTAATACAACTTTTTTACCCTGATTTTTAAATTTATGGGCTAATTTTCCAATTGTAGTAGTCTTACCAACTCCATTAACTCCAACAATCATAAAAACATAAGGGGATCCTGATTTTGGAATATCTATAAAATTATCCTTCATTAATAATGATATTTCCTCTTTTAAAAAAGAATGAATTTCATTAGTTTCAATATATTTATCATTGGAAACTCTTTCTTCTAACCTCTCAATAATTTTTAGCGAAGTTTCAACTCCTATATCAGAAGTAATCAAAGCTTCTTCAATATCATCCAATATATCATCACTTATTTTAGACTTACCTGCAACCGCTTTTGTGATTTTGTTAAAAAAATTAAGCTTGGTTTTAGATAATCCCTTATTTAATCTCTGATCCCATGTTAAATTATTATCTTGAGAATTATCTTTTCCAATAAAATCATCATTAACAACCTCTGAATCCAGCTCCATTTCAGGTTCTGGTTCTGGTTCTGGCTCAGGATCAGGTTCTGGTTCTGGCTCAGGATCAGGTTCTGGTTCTGGCTCAGGATCAGGTTCTGGTTCTG
>PAUF01000002.1 GCA_002712715.1 Flavobacteriales bacterium
GTCGGGGTAGCAGGATTCGAACCTGCGACCTCCTGCTCCCAAAGCAGGCGCGATAACCGGGCTACGCTATACCCCGAAAAAAGGCAAAGTTAATAAACTTTTAATTTAAAACTTATTGCGGAGAGGAAGGGATTCGAACCCCCGGTACCCGTAAAGGCACAACTCCTTAGCAGGGAGCCCCGATCGACCACTCTGGCACCTCTCCAAAAATTTAAAGAACGTTAACAAACTGCTGCAAAATTATATTAATATAAAAATATAACAAATTTATTTTGATCTTATTTTCAAATCTTATTTGTTTTATCACAATCATACACTATATTTGTCATCTATTTATCAAAAATGAATTTGAAAAAAATTATATATAGCACATTAATAGTTATAGGATTTAGTATTGCTAGCTGTGTTGAACAAGGACAACTAGATGTTAATACTGTAGTACAACACATATCTACTCAACCTGATGGACTTCATCCGTGCAATAACAATTCCGCGGTTAGAAGTTTTATCTTTCAATACACTCAAAAAACATTAATTAGAATGGATTTAGGAAATCTAGAAGAGATTCCTCAATTAGTGGAAAATTTGGGTGAAATATCAGAAGATGGTTTATCATATACATATAAAATTAAACAAGGCATAAAGTGGGATGATGGAAGTGAGTTCACTGCGGATGATGTTGAATTCTCGACAAAAATAGTCTTATGTCAACTTACAGACAACACTCAGGTGAGATCAATTTATAGCTCTGTTATTGACTCAATAGAACTTTATCCAAACGATCCCTATAAGTTTACAATGCATGCCAAACAACTTCATGTAAACAATAAAACTATTATGGGTGGTATGTATATGCAACAAAGAAAATACTGGGATCCTAATAATATTTTAAATAATTTAAATTTCAAAAACATCCATGATAAAAAATGGAAGCCAACTAAAAAAATTGATGATTGGTTTGTTAAATTCAACCATCCAGATAATTCATATGTATCTGAACTTCTAGTTGGACTAGGTCCTTATCAAGTTACTGAATTTAAGACCGGACAATACATTACAATTGAAAAGAAAAAAGACTGGTGGGGAGAAAAAGATGAATACAACCAAAGTATTTACAATAAAGCATTTCCAGAAAAAATAATTTTTAGAATTATTAAGGAAGATGCTGCAGTATATTTTGCACTGAAAAATGAACGAATTGATGTTACTACTACATTAAGTACAAAAAAATTCCTTGATTTAAGAGAAAATGAATTGTTTAATGAAAATTATAAATCAGCATTTGTTGACAGGTTTGGTTATAATTATATAGGATTAAATATGAAACCAGATGGAATAAAACATAAAAAGTTTTTCACTGATAAAAAAGTCCGAAGAGCGATGGCTTATTTAACTCCTGTCGAAAAATTAATTGAAGTAATTGCTAAAGGTCAAGCAATTAGGCAAACTTCCAATGTTTCTCCTCTAAAAAATTCTTACAATAATACACTATTAGAAATTCCTTTAGATATTGATAAAGCAAAACAACTTCTTGAAGAAGCCGGATGGATTGATACTGATGGAGATAATATCAGGGATAAAATCGTAGATGGAGAGAAACTTCAAATGTCATTTAATCTTAGCTACATGAGTTCCCCAATAAGTCAACAATTAGTTCTTATAGTTCAAGAAAGCATGAAGCAAGCAGGAGTAGACGCAATACCAACACCCATGGATTTCTCATTGTTTTATGAAAGAGCTCAAAACCATGAATTTGACGCTATGATTGGAGGATGGGCTAGTTCTGCTGCATATTCAGATCCAATGCAATTATGGCACACAAGCTCTTGGTTAACTAACGGATCTAATTTTTGCGGATTTGGAGATGCTGAATCCGACGCTTTAATCATGGAAGCCAACACATCGATTGATCCAATAAAGCATAAGGAAGCGATATTGAAGCTTCAAGCAAAGATTTATGATGAACAGCCCTATATTTTCTTATATAGTTCCAAAAACAAAATAGCAATTCATAATAGATTTACAAATGCAAACATGTATAGAGAAAGACCTGGAGTTGTATTAAACAATTTATTGTTAAAGCACGGAAATACTCAGTCATCAACTAATGGATTATAAAAAATGTTAAAATATATACTAAAACGAATACTTACATTTATTCCAATGTTATTGGCTATTTCATTGATATCATTCATTATAAGTATTGCTGCCCCTGGAGATCCGGTGGAAAGAATGACAAAATCAGACCAAGAAGGAGGTGCTGATGCAAGTGCAGGAAGCAACGCAGAAGAAAAAGAGAGAGTTAGAAAACAATTAGGATTACATCTACCTATATTTTATTTTAGTGTTAGTAATTACGCTATTCCGGATACATTGTATAAAATTGATAAAAAAGAAAGAGAAAATATCGAAGGACTTATTCATCAATTTGGTAATTGGAAAGCAATTGAAAAATACTATAAATCTTTAAAAAAGGGATTATCTGAACATTATGAAATGAAACCTCAAGATCTTCTTTTGGATGATTCTTTATCAGAAGAAACTATACGATCAGAATGGAATAATATAGCTGCAGCATTAACTTCACTTCTTCAAGAAAGTAATGTTGACATAGTATCACAAAACTACAAGGTGATTGAGTCAACTTTAAATAACAATCACTTTTCACACTTATCAAATGTTTTCCGTGAAATTAAAAATAATAAGCTTTATATGGAAAACAATTCTGAAAGATGGAAACTGTATGTGCCAGATATAAAATTTTATGGAGCCGACAATCAATATCATGTATGGATATTTGGTAATGGAAGAGACCGTCATGGAATAATTAGAGGAGATTTTGGCAGATCGTACAATGATAAACAAGAAATTAAAGATAAAATATGGGAAAGAATTGGTATATCATTTCTTTTATCAATACTATCAATATTCATAGCTTACCTAATAAGTATTCCTATTGGAATTTATTCAGCATACAAAAAAGACTCATTCGCAGATCGAGGAATGTCTCTTCTGCTTTTTATTTTATATTCGCTTCCATCATTTTTTATAGGTACGCTTCTATTATTATGGTTTGCGAATACTGAGAACTTTTATTGGTTTCCAGAATCAGGTATTGAAAATGCTGTAACTGTAGACCCAAACTGGAAATGGTGGGAATGGGAAGCAATTAAACATAGAGCTCCTTATTTAGTATTACCTTTATTTACTTATACATATGGTTCATTTGCATTTCTTAGTAGAATTATGAGAATCGGGATGATTGATGTTATAGCCCAAGATTATATTCGTACAGCTAGAGCTAAAGGCTTATCTGAAAATAAAGTCATTTTAAAGCATGCATTAAGAAATTCATTACTTCCAATAATCACAGTATTTGCGGCTGTTTTTCCAATGGCTGTTGGTGGATCTGTTATTATAGAAGTTATCTTTTCAATTCCTGGAATGGGAAGTGAAATATTTATTGCAATTACTAACCAGGACTATCCTATGATCATATCATTCTTCACATTAGCAGGATTATTAACCATGATTGGATATCTAGTTTCAGATATTCTTTATGCATTAGTTGACCCTAGAATTTCTTACAAATGACACTAATAATATTATCAATTTTATCAATAATTATCTTATTTCTTTCACTAAGAAAGGATGGAATTATTCTCAAAAAGAAAAAAGGTGAAAATCAAGGATTTTCGTTTTCAAAATATGCATGGTCACAATTCAAAAAAAATAAAATTGCCTTAATTTCTCTCTACGTACTAGCTTTAATGGTGATTGTTGCTATTTTCGCACCACAAATAGCAAATGACAAGCCACTTTACGCAGTATATAAAGGTAAAACAATATATCCAGCTTTACATGACTTACCTTTTGGAAAAGGTGAAGCTAAATATGAAATATCTGAAGAAGAAATTATTGAATTCAACAACATGACCTCTTTTGACTGGAGAACACTTAAATATGAATCAGTTATCTGGCCTTTAATAACATATTCGCCAAAAACTCAAGATCCGTACAATAGAGATTATAAATCACCAAATAGTTCTCAAAAATATATGGACCATAATGGAAAAGAAACTGAATCTCCATTTAAATTCAGACACCACTTAGGAACTGATTTATTAGGCCGAGATCTTGCATCTGGACTCATCCATGGTACTAGAACTGCTCTTAAAGTTGGAATAATATCAATGGGAATTGCAAGCTTATTTGGTATTCTTTTAGGAGCATTAGCTGGATTCTTTGGAGATAGAAGATTAAAGATGAAAAGAAGTAAATATTATTTTAGCTTTTTAGGGATTTTTCTTGGTTTATTTTACGCTTGGAGACCCTACGAGATAACTATGGGTCTAAATAAAGGTATAAATAGTGGATTATTAGAAATGTCTATAAGTCTATTAATTTTAATAAGCATCTTTATTTCACTAAGAATATTAAGCAAAAAACTTCCAGGTAAATTCTTTAATAAAGAAATATCTGTTCCTGTTGATTCTTTTGTTTCTAGAGGCATTGAACTATTGAATTCTATTCCAAGAATTTTATTAATTATTACAGTAACTGCTGTTCAAAAGGAGCCTAGCTTAAATGTAGTAATGGTAATTATTGGTTTAACAAGTTGGACTGGAATAGCTAGATTTACTAGAGCGGAATTATTGAGAATAAGAAACCTAGAATACATATCAGCATCAAACGCGCTTGGATTTTCATCCATAAGAACAATTTTCAAACATGCACTTCCTAATGCTTTAGCGCCAGTCTTTGTAAGTATTGCATTTGGAATTGCTTCAGCCATATTAATAGAAAGTTCACTTTCATTTTTAGGAATAGGAGTACCTGCTGATGAAGTAACATGGGGCGGATTACTAAACCTAGGAAGACTTTACCATGAAGCTTGGTGGCTAATCATATATCCAGGAATTGCAATATTTATTACTATTACGGTTTATAATATGATAGCTGAAGCAGCTAGAGATGCTCTTGATCCTAAACTAAAAAGCTGATGCACAAAGTATTTTTAACAATAATAGTATTTTGCACAACTATTTCTATAAGCTTTTATCCAAAAAAAATAAATGGAAATGTAACAGGATCTCCTGGTGGAAAAACAAACTCTCCATTGGATGGTTCTAATTGTACTGGTTGTCATGGAGGAAGTATAAATACCGGAGATGGATTTTTAACAATCTCTTCTAATATCCCTATTTCTGGATATATTCCAGGTGAAATTTATTCTATTACAGCTACTATAAATGAAACTAATTCAAATAAATTTGGTTTTGAGTTAACATCAGAAGCAAATGGATCAAAAACTGGTCAATGGATAATTACTAATGGAAATGAAACGAAAAAAACCAATAATGATAATGCAGTAACTCACAAAATTGGGGGGACAGCAGGTAACGGAAATAAATCTTGGACTATAGATTGGCAGGCACCATTATTCTCATCATCTACAGGTACTGTGGAATTTTACGGAGTCGGGATGGGAACAAATAATAATGGAAATAACTCAGGTGATAATGTATATACTTCAAGTTATATGGTACAAGAACAGCAACCATCCTCAATAATCGAAAAAGAAGATATATTTAATTTCAGCATTCAAAACAAACAATTAATAATCAATAATTACAATAAAATTAAATATTTAAATATTAAAGATTTAAATGGTAAAATAATAGATGAATACCATAATTTCATACCAAATAAAATTAAATTATCTCATTATAAAACTGGTGTATTTATAATAAATATAAGTGACTATAACAATGTAAATTTCACTGAAAAAATATTAATTTTTTAATCTTCATATTTATTAAAAAAATATTTACAAGAAATTTATTTGTCAAATAAAAAGATTTATGTGGGAGTATTTAAGTAACTGGAAATCAGCTTTTTAAAATATAAGCATGTCATAATGACATCCGGTATTTTTCGCGAAATATATTAAGATTTTTTTATAATTATAAAATGAGAATAGATATAATAACAATTTTTCCAGAATTTTTCAAAGAGGTAATCTCATATTCAATTTTAGAAAAATCGCAAACAAAAAAAATAGTTGAAATAAAAATTCATGACTTAAGAAAATATTCATTGAATAATCAAAAAAGCGTTGATGATTATCAATATGGAGGAGGCGCAGGGATGGTAATGAATATTGAACCAATTGATTTATGCATTAAAAAACTTAAGTCTGAAAGAAGCTATGATGATATTATTTACATGACACCTGACGCCAAGAAACTTGATCAAGCTGAATGTAATAAATTATCCCTCTCTAAAAACCTAATTATACTCTGCGGACACTATAAAGGAATAGACCACAGAGTCAGAGAACACATAATAACTAAGGAATTATCAATTGGCGACTATGTTTTAACTGGTGGAGAACTAGCATGCTCGGTACTCATAGATTCAGTCATCAGACTAATTCCTGGAACAATTTCTGATGGAACATCCGCCCTAGAAGACTCTTTTCAAGACAGTCTCTTAACATACCCAATCTACACAAGACCATCGACTTATAATGGATGGGAAGTACCTAAAATTCTTCTCAACGGAAATGAAAAGGAAATTAAAAGATGGAGAGAAAAAAAATCAATTGAAAAAACTAAAGCAACACGACCTGACTTATTTAAAAAAGATTTTTTGTGAGTTTATTAAAATAATATTTATAAAATTAGTATAATTGCAAACCTAAATTTTAAAAAATGAACCTTATCCAGACTGTTTCAAACGAAATAAATAAAATAAACAGCGTTCCTAACTTTCAAAGCGGTGATACCATAACTGTTTATTACAAAATTAAAGAAGGAAATAAAGAAAGAATTCAATTTTTTAAAGGCGTTGTAATTCAGAGAAGAGGAACTTCAACTACAGAAACTTTCACTATAAGAAAAATGTCAGGAGGAATTGGAATTGAAAGAATTTTCCCTATTAACTCTCCTCTAATAGATAAAATAGAAATCAATAAAAAAGGTAAGGTAAGAAGAGCGAGAATTTTTTACTTACGAAAACTTACTGGAAAATCTGCAAGAATCAAAGAAAAAAGGTAATTACTTTTTTACTACCACGCATTCAGTTCTCCGATTTTTCGATCTTCCTTCTTGGGTACTATTATCATAAATAGGATTTGACTCACCATATCCCTTATAAGACAACCTGTTTTTACTAACTCCATTTAAAATTAGAAAATCATATACTGACTTAGCTCGATTTTCAGAAAGTACTAAATTTTCTGCATTATTACCGACATTATCAGTATGGCCTAAAATCATTATCTCTATACTACTATTTTCCACAAGGTACTGAGAAAAAGACGATAATATTATCAATGAAGCCTTATTTAAATTAAATGAATCTGTCTCAAAGTAAATATTATTAATCTTAAACACACTACCCTCTTCAACAGTATCAATTTCCACATCTAAGTTTGAAGGCGAAGAAAATAAAGAATCTGTGGCAGACACATAATGAGCGTTGAAAGAATAACCAGTTTTATTGAAAGTAATCAAAACATCATCAGAATCATCTAATGTAAAAGCACTTGCATAACTTCCTGCATTTATGAAAATCTCAGATGTTTCATTGGTACTAAGATTTTGAAATTTCAAATAAACACTATCAACAATTTGTCCATCAAAATCTCTAATATTACCCTTAAGAAACAGCACGCGTTTAGGCCTAGCCCCCTCATACAAATCAAAAGAATACAAATCCCATCCTCCTACACCCTCTAACTTATTAGAGCAAAAATAAGCCCTACTCCCATCGGTAGTTACGTACATTCCTATTTCATCATCAACAGTATTAATCGGAAAACCAATATTTTGAGGAACACCCCATAAACTATCATTATTTAATTTTGAAAAGAAAATGTCATATCCACCTAAGGAGGGGAATTTTTGAGAAGCAAAATACATAGTTTCTCCATCAGTATGCAAAAAAGGGGACTTCTCATTATATGGTGAATTAATATGAGAACCTAGATTTTCAGGAAAACCCCAATGTCCAAAGATATCCTTTCTAACTACGTATAAATCAATACCTCCATAACCTCCTTGTCTATCTGAGGCGAAAACTAGAGAATTTCCATCTGATGATATAGATGGCTGTGATTCCCAACTATTTGGACCATTAATAGTACTCATAGATATTAAATCAGACCAATTGCCTGAATTATCTTTGATAACATAATATATATCACAATTATTATAAGCAGAATTGAAAGATCCACAAATAGTGAAATAAAGAATATCATTATCAATAGTCATTGAAGCTCCTCCTTCATTATTGTTCTGATTAAATGGATATTTCATCTCATTGCCTTTAGAAAAGCTATCCAAACCTCCCTCACTTTTTATAAAATCTTCAGATTCTTTATCAACTACACCAAGTTCATTCCTAGAACCTCTTCTTGTAAAAAAAACAACTTCCTGATCTGGAGAAATTAACGGAAGATACTCATCAAACTCTGTAGAAACGCCATCAACTAATTTTGGGTCATAAGGAACTGTATCAATAATAATATCTCTTAAGACTATAGACTTATCCAATATATCAATAGCCTGGTCATAAAAACGATATAATAATCCAATACTCTTAGCTTTTTCTAAAAAAAATACTGCCCTTTCATAATCTTTAATATCATAACTCATCATTCCTAGAATAAAACAAGTAGATGAAAATGTATTGGGACAAATATTATGACATTTTAAAGCATAATCAATTGATGTTAACTTTTCACCTTTCAGATAATAAATCAATGCATATAAATTATTTATATCCGCAGATAAACCACTTTTTGAAGAAATTTTATACAGAATTTTTTTTACTTCAATAAAAGAATAAGAAGATAAATTTCTCTCAATATCCATAATCTTTTTAGAGGATTTTTCAGAATTCACATAACAATTTTGTGCAAATAGTGAACAACTAAAAAAAACGAAAATAATAAGATTCTTCATTAACGATTCACTTCATTAAAACTCTTATCAGTACTAGCAATAATGGTAGCAACAGAAGCATCACCTGTAACATTTACAACTGTTCTACACATATCAAGTATTCTATCCATTGGCAATATAATTGCAATCCAGGCTGGATTAAGACCAATAGAACTTAAAACCATCATTAACATAATCAAACCAGCACTAGGAACTGCTGCAGAACCAATAGAAGCAAGAGTCGCGGTTAAAACAATAACTATTTGATCAACAATTGACAAATCAATCATATGAAATTGAGCTAAAAAGATAACTGCCATTGCTTGATATAAACTTGTACCATCCATATTAACTGTAGCTCCAATTGGCAATACAAAACTTGCAATTTCAGATTTTACCCCAACTTTATTCTCTACACAATCCATAGTAACTGGCAAGGTAGCAGCGCTTGAACTTGTTGAAAAGGCCATTAACTGAGCTTTAGAAATATTCTTCCAAAAATGAGTGTACTTTATATCTTTTGCAAATAAACTTACTAGCAAAGGATAGAATAAAATCATAAAAAAAAGACCACAAAATACTATTAAAGAATAAAAGCCCAACGTCTTTAATATTTCAAATAATTTAGAAACTGAATCTGCCATTTCCGCTAGAACACCAGCCATAAGAGCAAAAACAAAAAAAGGTGCAGCTCTCATAATAAATTCAGTCATTTTAAGAAAAACACTATTAACACTTTCAAAGAAAGAAACTAACTGACTTGATTTATCTTTTGGAACAAATAAAATACACACTCCAAAGAATATAGAAAAAAATATTACCTGAAGCATTAATCTTGGATCTTGCAAGGAAACAAAAATATTTTTTGGTACCATATCAATTAATCTTGCAAGTGGGCCAGTAGATTCATGACCTTTCATTTCATTTATTTTCTTTTGAACAAATTCACTTAAATTCTCTGATTTTTCATAAATATCATCTACTATTTTTTTATTTTGAGGTAAATTAGAATATCTTAGTGTATCCTTAAACTCCCCTTCTTTATCAATCAACCATAACTCATAAGAAATTCTATTCTCTAATCTAATCTCTTGAAAAACCTCCTGTTGATCCTTATTACTCAAAGGTAACTCCTTTCCAGGCTCAAAAAAATTAACAAAAACAAGACCAACCAATACTGAAAACATAGTAGTCAACAAATATAAAAACACTGTCTTGAAACCCATTTTTCCTAGTTTATTGACATCCTTCAAACTAGAAATTCCGGTAATAATTGAAAATAGAACTAAAGGTACAGCAACAAGCATTAATAACTTCAAAAAAATATCACCAAAAGGTGATATCCATTCCTTGGTAAACTGATTCATATCAACTATATTCTCTCCAGATATATATATAGATAAAACAGCCCATATAACTCCAAGTAACATACCAATAATTATCTTCCAATGTAATGCCATTTTTTTCATTTTTACAAATACTTATACATAACGTGAATTTTTAATACATATTCTATTCAAAAACATTCAACTTACTAAGCAAATAATGATCTAACAAAACTAATGACATCATACTTTCAACTATAGGGACTGCCCTAGGAACAACACATGAGTCATGTCTTCCAGAAGCTTTAACTAATATTTTATTTCCCAAATTATCAATAGACTGTTGATCTTTCATTATTGTAGAAACAGGTTTAAATGAAATATCACAATATATATCGTTACCATTACTAATACCTCCTTGAATACCACCAGAATAATTTGAAGTTGTTTTTCCAGAAATATCACTAATAACATCATTAACAACACTTCCAGAAGAACTAGATACATCACAGTCTAGAAAACCATATTTAAAGCTTTTAACCGCATTAATAGACAACATAGCATGACCGATATCAGCATGGAGTTTATTAAATACAGGCTCACCCCATCCAACAGGAACTCCATTTACTACACATCGAATCTCACCACCAATTGTATCTCCAGATTCCTGCATTGTACTTATCAATTTGATCATATCTTTTGCTTTATCTGCATCTGGACATCTTACAACATTAGAATCAACTTGAGACAAATCCAAATCTTTATAATGTTTGATTACTTTAACTGAACCAACTTTTGAAACATATGCACAGATATCTACTCCTATCTCCTTTAACAATTGTTGAGCTATTGAACCAGCAACTACCCTAGAAACTGTTTCTCTGGCAGAGGATCTTCCTCCTCCTCGAAAATCTCTAATTCCATACTTATTTTTATAGGTAAAATCCGCATGAGAAGGTCTAAATACATTCTTTAAATTATTATAATCACTAGATTTAACATCTTTATTCTTAACAATAAATCCAATAGGAGTTCCTGTAGTTAATCCATTGTAAATTCCAGAAAGGAACTCTACTTTATCAGGCTCTTTTCTTTGAGAAACAATTTTAGATTGACCTGGACTCCTTCTCATTAATTGAAGATTAACATATTCACTATCTAACTGAAACCCAGCAGGACATCCATCAATAACACCTCCAATACATGATCCATGTGACTCTCCAAAAGATACTAATCTAAATATTTTACCGATCATATTTGCCATACTTAGCAAATATATGAATTATGGAATGAATTTTATACTTTTGCATCATATGAATACAATTATCAAAAACATAAAACGTCTAGTACAAGTTGAAGAAAAACCTGCCAAATGGGTACAAGGTGAAAATATGTCTAAAGTACAATTTATTAATGACGCTTATTTAAAAATTAAAAATGGCATTATTGAAGAATTTGGAGAAATGAATGATTTAAATCTCACTAAAAATCAAGAATCATATGAACAGATAGACGCGAAAAATGGAATGGTCTTCCCAAGTTACTGTGACAGTCATACTCATCTAGTTTTTGGAGAAACAAGAGAAAATGAATTTATTGACAGAGTAAAAGGTTTAACCTATCAAGAGATAGCAAAAAAAGGAGGTGGAATTTTAAACTCTTGTAGATCTATACAAATACTAAGTGAAGATGAACTTTACGAAAAATCCTTAGAAAGAATAAATAAATTAATAAGATTAGGTACTGGAGCAATTGAAATTAAAAGTGGATATGGACTTAATATTGAATCAGAAATAAAAATACTTAAAGTTATTAGAAGATTGAAAGAAAATACTCCTATAACTATCAAATCTACCTTCTTAGGAGCACATGCTATTCCTCAAGAATTTAAAACCTCAAAGGAATATCTTGATCTAGTAATAAATCTGATGATCCCAAAAATTATTGAAAAAGATTTAATTGATTTTATAGACATTTTCTGTGAAGAAGGTTATTTTAATTTAGAAGATACTAAAAGAATATTAATAATAGCTAAAAAATTAAATATTCAATCAAAAATACATTTGAATCAATTTAACTCTTTAGGAGGAGTAAATCTAGCTACTAAATACAATGCATTATCAGTAGATCACTTAGAAGTGATGAATGATAAAGATTTTAAATCACTTGTTAATTCAGAAACTATGCCAACTCTTCTTCCAGGATGCTCATTCTTTTTAGGAATACCATATGCAAACGCAAGAGAATTTATTAAAAGAGGGTTACCAATAGCTATTGCAAGTGACTACAACCCAGGCTCTGCTCCAAATGGAAATATGAATTTCATATCATCTCTTAGCTGTATTAAAATGAAACTTATTCCTGAAGAAGTTATTAATGCTACCACCATAAACACAGCTTACGCAATGGGACTTCAAAATAATCTAGGAAGCATATGCGTAGGAAAGAAAGCTAATATATTCATAACCAAAAAAATTCCATCTTATAATTATCTATATTACAACTACAACGAAAATCTTATAGATAAAATAATTTTAAACGGAAAAATTATAAAATAAAAAAACGGACCATAGGCCCGTTTAAATCGTTGAAAAATATACTTGAACTTAAGCAGCTTTAATATCTTTAGCAACAGGTCCTTTTTCTCCTTCACCAACTTCAAATGTAACGGGCTGATTTTCTTCTAACTTTTTAAAACCATCCATTTGTATTTCACCAAAATGAGCGAAATAATCTGTTCCATCTTCTCCGGTTATAAAACCATAACCTTTTGTTGAATTGAACCATTTTACTGTACCTTCCATAATTGTTTATTTTTAAATTTATATTTGTTAAATGCTTTGGGAACAACCCCAAAATCTTTGCAAATGTAAGTAAAATTTATTTAATGATTATTTATACTAAGAAATCTTTACGAAAAGATGATAAGGTATTCTTCAGTAACATAGCTATAGTCATGGGACCCACACCTCCTGGAACAGGGGTAATATATGAACATTTCTCTTTTACATTATCGTAATTAACATCACCTAATAATTTCCATCCATTTTTAGTTTTATTAGACTTAACTCTGGTTATTCCGACATCAACAATACACACTCCACTTTTAATCATATCTGAATTTATAAATTCCGATTTACCAAGCGCTACAATTAAAATATCAGCTTGACGAGTTATTTGAACTAAATCTTTGGTCTTACTATGAGTCAAAGTAACAGTACAATTTCCAGGAAATTTGTTTCTAGACATCATCAAACTAATTGGCGTGCCAACTATATTACTCCTTCCTAAAACAACACAATGTTTACCTGATGTTTCAACCTTATATCTTTTTAACAGCTCCAATATTCCATATGGAGTTGCAGGTAAAAAAGAAGGAATATTTAACATTAACTTTCCAAGATTAGATTCATGAAAGCCATCTACATCTATATTAGGATTTATTGTTGAAGTAACAATTTTTTCATCAATATGTGTAGGCAGAGGGAGTTGAACAATCAGACCATCATGATTTTCATCATTATTTATCTTTTCAATAATTGCAATTAATTCACATTGAGAAACATTACTTTCTAATCTTATAAGGGTAGATTCAAAACCTACTCTTTTACAAGCCTTAACCTTAGCTCTGACATAGGTTTCACTTGCACCATTATCACCAACCAAAATAGCTACCAAATGCGGAGGCCGCGAACCTGAAGCTTTTATTTCAATAACTTCATCTCTAATCTCATCTTGAATCTGCAGAGAAGTTTTCTTTCCATCTAAAATTTGCATTATTAATTTTTTATATTCGGCATACCTCCATTATTTTGCATCATTTGCATAAGCTGTTGTTTACCACCATTTCCTTGCATCATCTTCATCATTTTACCCATTTGGGAAAACTGCTTAATTAATTGATTAACATCTTGAACAGAAGAGCCACTACCATTGGCAATCCTCTTCTTTCTACTACCATTGAGAATATCCGGATTTCTACGCTCTTCTGGGGTCATTGAAAAAATGATAGACTCAATTCCTTTAAAAGCGTCATCATCAATATCTAGATTCTTAATTGCTTTACCCATACCAGGTATCATTCCCATAAGATCTTTAAAGTTACCCATTTTTTTAATTTGATTAATCTGCTTTAAAAAATCATCAAATCCAAATGTATTTTTAGCAATTTTCTTCTGCATTTTCCTAGCTTCTGTCTCATCAAATTGCTGCTGAGCTCGCTCAACTAAAGAGATAACATCTCCCATTCCTAAAATTCTACTAGCCATTCTGTCAGGATGAAATAAATCTAGTCCATCCATTTTTTCAGATGTACCTATAAATTTAATAGGCTTATCAACCACTGACCTTATCGTTAAAGCCGCACCACCTCTAGTATCTCCATCTAATTTAGTTAAAACTACACCATCAAAAGAAATTTTTTGATTAAATGCTAAAGCTGTATTAACCGCATCCTGACCTGTCATAGAGTCTACCACAAACAAAGTTTCACATGGATTAACCTCATCTTTAATATTACTTATTTCACCCATCATCTCCTCATCTACCGCTAATCTACCAGCTGTATCTATAATAACAGTATTATAATTATTAGATTTAGCATGTTTAATAGCATTTTTAGCTATACTTACTGGATTCTTATTATCAACCTCCTTATAAAGATCGACTCCAACATTATCAGCTAAAACACCAATCTGATCAATTGCCGCGGGCCTATAAACATCACAAGCTACTAATAATGGTCGCTTATTATGTTTTGTTTTTAATAACAAAGATAACTTGCCGCTAAAAGTAGTTTTACCTGACCCTTGCAAGCCAGCAATTAAAATAATTGATAATTTATTTTTTAAATTTATTTCAGAATGAACACTTCCCATTAAAGAAGCTAACTCATCTTTCATTATCTTGGTCAATAATTGACCTGGCTCCAAAGAAGTTAAAACCTGTTGACCAAGCGCTTTTTGTCTAACTTGATCAGTAAATTTCTTTGCAGTTTTAAAATCAACATCAGCCTTAATCAAGGCCTTACGTATCTCTTTCATAGTTTGAGCAACATTAATCTCAGAAATACTACCTTTCCCTTTTAATGTTTTAAATGCTCTTTCTAATTTATCTGATAAATTTTCAAACATATTTCAATAAATATTTAAAACTGTTACAAACTTATAAATACCTGTTAAATTGCGAAAAAATTATACAATTATTTTTAACTAAATTCATAATTTTCTGTTCCTAATTTTAAGAAAATATTTTTTAGCAATAAAAAACAATGGAATCATAATTAATAGGTAAATTAAAATAGTAATGAAATAACTAGTAAATGACCTATTAGACAAACCTTGATTTAATTCAAAATCAGCAATTGTTATAATTTTACAACTTTCTTTCTCTTTGTCAGTAATTTTTTCATATATAAATTTTACAGACAATTCATCGCCATCAACTATATTGTCTATTACAAATACTTGTGAATCCAAATTTTGCTGAATAGACTTGTCTCGATTCACCCATCCTCCATCTAAAACTGAAAACAAAGAATTAGAATCTAAACCTACTGACAACATTTTAATTTTTAATTCTTTAGGAAGTATTAAATTTTCTTTAATTCCTAATACTATACTTTTTGTTATTCTTTGATTATCATCATGATATCCTACATATTCAAGAAAATTATTTTTTAAACGTGGATTCAGAAAAACTATTAACAATCCAATTAAAAGTCCAAATGAAAAAATACGAAATCTTCTCAACATAGCATCAAATTGCAGCAGTAATTAAATCCAAATCTTTATAACTTAAATCAAACATTTTGCTTAATGTTTTATTAGTCATCATTCCACCGAAAGTATATACTCCTTTTCTAATTCCAAAATCTTTTTTTATAACATTTTTAACACCACCCTCATTACCAATTTGAATTAGAATTGGCAAAATAATATTAGATACTGCAAAAGAAGATGTTCTAGAAACTCTAGAAGGAATATTTGGCACACAATAATGAATAACACCATGTTTAGTAAAAATTGGATCTTTATGACTTGTCACTTTAGATGTAGCAAAACAACCTCCATGATCAATACTAACATCTATTATTACAGAACCCTCCTTCATAGAGATTATCATATCTTCATTAACTACACAAGGTGTCTTACCTTCTCCAGATCGTAGAGCTCCTATAACCACATCAGCTCTCATTAATGATTTAGATAAATTTTTAATATCAATTAATGATGTGCTAACTTGATTATTAGTTAATTGATTAATTCTTCTAAGTCTTGTAAGTAAATTATCATAAACTGAAACATTTGCACCTAAACCAAGCGCTGTTTTACAAGCATACTCGCCAACTGTGCCAGCTCCAATAATAACTACCTCAGTGGGATTAACACCTGTAACACCCCCTAACATCAATCCTTTTCCAGAGTTAACATTACTTAAATATTCAGAAGCAATCAGTAAAGAAGTGCTTCCAGCAATTTCACTCATGCTTCTAAGTAAGCCCAATTTTCCCTCAGAATCTCTAATATATTCTACAGCAATTGAAATGATGTTTTTATTTATTAATTGTTCAAAAAAACTTTTTTTTCTAGTATGAAGTTGAATGGCTGAAATGATTTTCTGTCCATGTTTTAATAATTTCATTTCCGAATCAGTTGGTGGCTCAATCTTAACTATTATATCAGCATCAAAAACTTCTTTTTTTGAAAAAACAACATCAGCACCTGCTTTAACATATTCGTCATCAGAAAAATTCGCTAAAGAACCAGCTCCATTCTCAATAATAATTTTATGTCCATAATTTACTAATAAGAGAACTGCTTCAGGAGTTAAAGGAACTCTGTTTTCTTGAAAGGAACTTTCCTTAGGAAATCCGATGTTTAGGCACTTAAACTCATTTTTAATCTCTAGCATTTCTTCTTTTGGCAAAATACCTATTTCTGTATATTTATTATCTGTTTTCATTTTTTAATAATTTCTATTATTCTCTTATCATATTTATCTAGAGAAATATTTATATATATTGCACTTTTTGGGATAATACCAGGGAATTTGCTTGACCACTCAATAAAACATAAATTATTTTGTTCAAAATAATCTATAATCCCAATTTGAATCAATTCATCTATACTATTAATTCTATACCAGTCAAAATGATATATCACATTTTTAGTTGATAAATATTCGTTTACAATTGAAAAAGTTGGACTATTTACTAAGCCCTTAACTCCTAACTCTTTACAAAGATATTTAATTAAAGTAGTTTTTCCAACTCCCATTTCTGCCTCAACACAAACAATACTATTATTGTCAAAATATCCAACAATATTCTTACAAATATTTGATAAATCTGAAATACAATTAACAACTATTTTCATATTCAAGATTTAGTACTTAAAGTCACGATTGGAATCAACATTTCTTCCAATGAAATACCTCCATGTTGATAAGTATTTTTGTACAAATTTACATATTGATTATAATTATTTTGATAAATAAAATATAAATCTTCTTTGGCAAAAATATACTTAGAACTAACATTAATTTTAGGTAAAAAATAATCTTGTGGATTGTTAATAGAAAAAACATCATTTTCTTTGTATCTTAAATTCTTTCCTTGTTTATACCTCAAGTTAGAATTTACACCTCTATCACCCACAATTTTCGATGGCTTATTTACATTAATAGTTCCATGATCAGTAGTAATGATAACACTAGCCTTATTTTTTGAGATTTGCTTAAGGATCTCTATCAATGGTGAATGCTCAAACCATGATAAAGTCAATGACCTATATGCTGCATCATCATCAGCGAGCTCCTTAATTACCTTCATATCAGTTCTAGCATGAGACAACATATCTACAAAATTATATACTATAACATTTATATCATTGGAATTCATATTATTAATCTTACCAATTAATTTTCTTCCAACTTCTAAATCTGTTATCTTTGTATAAGAGATTTTTAGATTACCTTTTCCTAATCTTTGTAATTGATCTAAAAGAAAATCTTGTTCAAACATATTTTTTCCACCTTCATCATCCTCACTTTTCCATTTATCTCCAAATCTTTCCTGAATCTCAGATGGCAATAATCCAGAAAAAATTGAATTTCTAGAATATTGTGTAGAAGTTGGTAAAATACTATAATAAATATCGTTATTAATAATATCAAAATTATCTAACAAAATAGGTTCCAAAATTTTCCATTGATCATATCTCAAATTATCAATTAAAATAAAATAAGTTGGAATATTTTTATCTAAAATTGGAAGAACTTTTTTTCTAAAAATATTATGAGACAACAAAGGGGGTGATTTACTATTCATCCAATCATGATAGTTGTTTTTAACAAATTTAAAAAACTGAGCATTAGCTTCATTTTTCTGCATACAAATAATTTCAGAAACACTTCTGTTTTCCGACTTATCTAACTCCAACTCCCAATAAATAATTCTTTTATAGATATCAATCCAATCATCAGTATTGGAACTGTTAGAAATTGACATACTTAAATCATTAAATTTACCTTGATAATCTCTAATTACTTTCTGTTCTACTAATCTTTTAGTATCAATATTCTTTTTAATTGATAATAAAATCTGGTTAGGGTTTACNGGCTTAATTAAATAATCAGAAATTTTAGAACCAATTGCTTCTTCCATTATACTTTCTTCTTCATTCTTAGTAATCATAATTACTGATAGATTTGGTTTTTTCTTTTTTATTAGAGAGAGCGTCTCTAACCCTGACAAGCCAGGCATATTTTCATCTAAAAAAACTAAATCAAAGTTCTGTTCATCAAGAATATCTAAAGCATCAATTCCATTATCAACATCAACAACAGAATATCCTTTTTCCTCCAGATAAATTATATGCGGCTTTAACAATTTTATCTCATCATCTATCCATAGAATTGAAATCATCTTTTTTATAAATTAATTTTACAAAAATCAAAAAATAATCCGTTATTTGCGATTATAAAATGAAAAAAACAATAAAAAACAAAATTATTAACGATCCAATATATGGAATTATTACTTTAAAGAAGGGTATTATTCTAGAATTAATTAACAATCCTCTTTTTCAAAGACTTAGAAGAATATCTCAACTAGGATTATCATATTTGGTATATCCGGGGGCTCACCATACAAGATTCCATCACGCAATAGGCGCTATGCACCTAATGCAAAACTCTATTAATGAAATAAAAAATAAAGGCCATATAATAACCAAAGAAGAGGAAGAGTCATTACTAATTGCAATTCTACTTCATGATATAGGCCATGGACCTTTTTCTCACGCTCTAGAAAATAGCCTAGTAAAAGTTTCACACGAAAAATTGTCTGTAATAATGATGGAAGAGTTAAACTATCAATTTAGTGGGAAATTAACTTTATCAATAGAAATTTTCAAAAATCTATACTCTAAAAGATTCCTTCATCAACTCGTTTCTTCTCAATTAGATATGGACAGGCTAGATTATTTAAGAAGAGATAGTTTTTATACAGGAGTTACTGAAGGTAATATTGGAACCGAAAGGATAATTAAAATGTTTGATGTTGTCAATGACAACTTAGTTGTTGAAGAAAAAGGGATTTACTCGATAGAGAAATTTTTAATAGCTAGACGATTAATGTATTGGCAAGTTTATCTTCATAAAACAGTTATTTCTTTTGAATATACTCTAATTAAAATTCTACAAAGAGCGAGATATTTAGTTCAACAAAATATAAAAATATACTCGAGTAAATCAATAATTAAATTTTTAAATAAAGATTTTACAATTGATGACATACAAGAAAACAAGAATATGATTCACGAATTTGGAGAAATTGATGATCACGACATCTATTTCTGCATTAAAGAATGGGTTAAAGAAAGAGACTATATACTCTCCTCTTTGTCAAAAAGAATTATTCTAAGAAAACCACTTAAAATTATAATCAGCGAAAATAAAATTGAAAAGCAATTTGTCGAAAAAATAAAAAAAGAAACTCAAAAAAAATTAAAAATTAATAAAGAAGAATTAGAATACCTAGTGTTTACTCACTCGGTAAGTAACAAGACATATACACATAATGAGAACAAAATAAACATTATTACAAAGGATGGAGTAATCAAAGATATAGCTGAATCATCTGATCAATTTGATGTCAAGACTCTAACTAAAATAGTTAATAAACATTTTATTTGTTTCCCATAACCATAATAGCATTAAAAATTATTTATTTTTGCATTATGAAATATACATCTCTTGAAATATCAAAGATAATTGATGGTAAGCTGGAAGGTGATAAAAATATTATAATAAATTCAATATCTGAAATTGAAAATGGAAAAAAAGGGGATATTTGCTTCTTAGCAAATAGCAAATACGAACATTTTCTTTATACCACTAAAGCTTCGGTAATAATCATCGATAATGAACTGAAATTAAAAAAAAGTTTAAAATCAACAATTATCCGTGTTAAGGATCCTTATCTAAGTCTCTCAAAAATATCAAAAAGATTTGAGGAAAAAGAGAATATAAGGATTTTGATAAGTGAAAAATCATATATATCTAAATCTGCAAAAATTGGTATTAATTGTTATATCGGACCATTTGTATTCATTGGTGATAATGTTACAATTGGAGATAACACAAAAATTTATGCAAATTGCAATATAGAAGAAAATGTAACAGTTGGAAAAGATAGCATTTTATATGCTGGTGTAAAGATTTATAAAAACTGTAAAATTGGAAATAAAAACATCATTCATTGTGGAGCTGTTTTAGGCGCAGATGGATTTGGCTTTGCACCAATAGAAAATAGCAATTACAATAAAATCCACCAAATTGGTAATGTTATCACATACTCTGATGTAGAAATTGGCGCTAATACGACAATTGATAGAGCAACTCTAGGATCAACCATNATCAACAAAGGTGTAAAGCTTGATAATTTAATACAGATTGGTCATAACGTAGAAATTGGCGAAAATACAGTCATTGCTGGGTTAGTTGGCATAGCGGGAAGTACCAAAATTGGAAAAAATTGCATGATTGGGGGTTCTTCAGGAATTGCAGGGCATTTGAAAATAGGAAACAATGTCCGAATCGCAGGAAATAGCGGAGTTGGATCAAATATCAAAAACTTGAAANTCAACTATACAAGGCCCATATGCTTTTAACCAAAAAGATTACTTAAGATCCTACGTTTACTTCAAGCAATTACCAAAAATACTGAAAAGACTAGAATCATTAATTAAAAAAGGTCAGACTTGAATATTAAGCAAAAAACCATAAAATCAAAATGCGTTTTTTCTGGAAAAGGTCTTCATACTGGTTTTCTAGCAAAATTGACTTTATTACCTGCTAAAGAAAATACGGGAATTGTTTTTATTAGAACTGATAAAAATAATTTTAAAATAAAAGCAATACTAGATAATGTAGTTTCAACAGAGAGATGTACTACCATAGGTTCTCACGGAATTTTTATTAAAACAGTAGAACATATTTTAGCTGCTATTACAAGTAATCATATTGATAATATAATTATAGAAATTGATAATGAAGAAGTTCCAATTTTAGATGGTAGTTGCAAAATTTTCTGTGAAAACATTGAAAGAATTGGAATTATTGAACAAAAATCATTAAAAAGTTTTTTTGAAATTCAAAAAGAGATAATCTACTTTGATAAAGATTCTGATACAGAAATTAAAATAATACCTTCTAAAAATTTCAGCATTGAAGCAACTATCGACTATGATTCCGAAACTTTAGGCATTCAAAAACATTTATTAGAAAATATTAATGACTTTAACAATGAAGTAGCAGACGCACGTACTTTCTGTTTTTTAAGCGAACTAGATATTTTGATGTCTAAAAATCTTATTAAAGGTGGTGATTTAAATAATGCAATCGTAATTGCAGAAAAAGAAATAAATCACAGAAAACTTATTAAATTAGCAAAGTTATTTAATAAACATAATATTAAAAGGAATGACAATGGAATACTAAACAATTTACAACTTAGATACAAAAATGAGCCAGCAAGACATAAAGTTTTGGATATGATTGGTGACTTATCATTAATAGGCTTTAGAATTAAAGGAAAGATAATAGCCAAAAAACCAGGACATAAACATAATATTAATTTTGCAAAAAAAATTAAAGAACATATAGATAAAGAAATGAAAAAAAATCCACCATTAATTAACTTCAAAGCAAAACCTATTTATAATAAAAAAGAAATAGAAAATATTCTTCCTCATAGAGAACCATTTTTATTTGTAGATGAAATTAGAGAATTAGGAGAAGACTATATTATTGGCGTAAAATATGTTAAAGAAGAAGAAGAGTATTTTAAAGGACATTTCCCTGGAGCACCAGTAATGCCAGGGGTTCTTCAATTAGAAACCATGGCTCAAACTGGAGGTGTTCTAATTCTCAGTACAATTGAGGATCCAGAAAACTATCTAACATATTTTATGAAGATTGATAATGCAAAATTTAAACAAAAAGTCATGCCTAATGACATAATAATTTTTAAACTTGAACTGATTTCTCCAATTAGAAGAGGATTATGTCATATGCATGGAATTGGATATGTAAATAACAAAATAGCTGTAGAAGCAGATTTATTAGCTCAAATAGTCAGAAAAGATTAATCATGCATCAACCACTATCTTATGTACATCAAGGAGCAAAAGTAGACAAGAGTGTTGTTATCGAACCATTCGTGACAATTGAAAATAATGTTGAAATTGGAGAGGGAACATGGGTAGGTTCAAATGTAACGATCATGGAAGGAGCTAGGATTGGAAAAAATTGCAAAATATTTCCTGGTGCAATAATTTCAGCGATCCCACAAGATCTTAAATTTAATGGTGAAATATCAACAGCTGTGATTGGAGATAACACAACAATTAGAGAGTGTGCAACTATTAATAGAGGAACAATAGCCCAAGGGAAAACTATAATTGGAGAAAATTGTTTACTAATGGCTTATTCTCATGTTGCTCATGACTGTAATATTGGTAGTCAATGTATAATAGCTAATGGTGTTGCATTAGCGGGACATGTAATAATAGATGATCATGCTATCATTGGTGGAAATTCTGCTGTTCATCAATTTGTTAGAATAGGGAAACACAGTATGATTTCTGGAGGATCTTTGGTAAGAAAAGACATCCCCCCATATGTTAAAGCAGCAAGAGAACCACTATCATATATTGGAATTAACTCTATAGGATTAAGAAGGAGGGGCTATCAAGAAAAAAAAATTAGAGAAATACAGGATATATATAGAATAATATTTCAAAAAAATAATAATACAACCCAAGCAATTCTAAAAATTGAAACCGAATTAGAACCTACTAAAGAAAGAGATGAAATTATTTCTTTTATTAATAATTCTGGGCGGGGCATAATGAAGGGATATAAACAAAATTAAAAAATATGGCTACTACATCTGACTTTCGCAATGGACTTTGTATAGAACATAATGGGGAACCTTGGAAAATTGAATCATTTCAACATGTCAAACCTGGAAAAGGACCAGCATTTGTTCGAACAAAGATTAGAAATTTAAATACTGGAAGATTACTTGAAAATACTTTTACTGCTGGAGTTAAAATTGATATTATTCGAATTGAAAACAGAAAATATCAATTCCTTTATTCTGAAGGAGACGACTGTCATCTAATGAATACTGAAGACTATGAACAAATCATGCTACAAAAAGACTTTATAGATAATTTTAAATTTCTTAAAGAAGGTGAAAACGTGAATGTGCTATTCCATGCAGATCAAGGCATGCCACTTTCAGCTTCTCTTCCCAGTCATGTAATACTTCAGATAAAACATACTGAGCCGGGAATAAAAGGAAATACAGCAACTAACACTTTTAAACCTGCCACAACTGAAACTGAAGCAGAAATACAAGTACCTTTATTTATTGAAGAAGGAGATAAAATTAAAATAGATACTGAAAAAGGAACATATATAGAAAGAGTGAAATGAAAAAACATAATTTTAGTGCAGGTCCATGCGTGCTCCCAAAATCAGTATTAGATAAATGTTCAAAATCTATTCTTGAATTCAATAAACTTGGACTATCTCTAATTGAAATATCACATAGAAGTAAGGATTTTATTGAAGTAATGGAAAAAGCTCGGCTCTTAACAAAAGAACTATTAAAAATACCCAAAGGTTACTCAATACTATTCTTACAAGGAGGCGCAAGTTTAGAATTCCTGATGGTTCCAGCTAATCTTTTGAAACATAAAGCCGCATATCTTAAAACAGGGACATGGGCAAATAAAGCAATTAATGAAGCAGAATTATATGGTGAAGTAAATATTGTTGGAGATTCATCAGACACGAACTATTCATATATTCCTAAAGGGTACCACATACCCAAAGATATTGATTATTTCCATTGCACTTCTAATAATACAATCTTTGGCACTCAAATTCATGAATTTCCAGAAGTTCCCTCTCTAATGGTCTGTGATATGAGTTCTGATATATTTAGTAGAGAAATAAATATAGATAGATTTGATTTAATTTATGCAGGTGCTCAGAAAAATATGGGTCCAGCAGGGACTACTCTTGTAATTGTAAAAGACGAAATATTAGGAAAAACTAATCGCAAAATTCCAACAATGCTTGATTATCAAACCCACATTAAAAAAGAGAGCATGTTTAATACGCCTCCTGTATTTGCTGTCTATGCATCAATGCTTACATTAGAATGGTTAAAGAATAAAGGAGGAATTAAAGAAATTGAAAAAATAAATAGATTGAAATCAGAAACATTATACACGGAAATTGATAGAAACTCTTTATTTAATGGCATATCTAACATAGAAGATAGATCAATCATGAATGTAACATTTGACACCACAAGAAAGGATATTAATATAATGTTTGATCAATTATGTGACAAAGCCGGGATTTACGGAATCAAAGGACATAGATCGGTTGGTGGATATAGAGCTTCAATATACAATGCATTATCAATCGATAGTGTAAATCATTTAGTAGAAATTATGCAAGATTTAGAAATAAAAATGAAATGAAAAAAATATTAGTAAATGACGGAATGTCTTCAGAAGGAATCAATATTCTTGAAGAAAAAAAATTTTTTGTAGAAACTAAACACGTACCACAAGATAAGCTAATTCAAGAAATTAATTCAAACCAATTTGAAGCATTAGTTGTAAGAAGCGCTACTAAAGTTGATAAAGCAATAATTGATGGGTGTGAAAATTTAAAAATGATTATCCGCGGCGGGGTTGGTATGGACAATATAGATGTTGAATATGCAGAAAAAAAAGGAATTCTTGTATTTAACACACCATCTTCCTCATCTACAGCTGTGGCTGAACTAGTATTTGCTCATCTAGCATCAATGACACGTTTTTTACATCTATCAAACCGACTAATGCCTCTTGAGGGTGAAGTTAAATTCAAAGATTTAAAAAAATCATTTTCTAACGGAACAGAATTAAAAAATAAAACCTTAGGAATAATTGGATTTGGTAGAATAGGACAAGAACTTGCTAGAATTGGCATAGGAGTTGGCATGAACATTATTGCTCATGATTTAAATATTAAAAAAACTAAAATAGAATTAAAGTTCTTTAATGGACAAACTAAGGAATTTGAAATTAAAACAACTAACCTTAAAGAAGTCTTATCCCAGTCTGATTTCATATCAGTTCATGTACCAAAATTATCAAAAAAAGCAATAATTGGAACTAAAGAAATACAGATGATGAAGAAAAATGCATTTATAATTAATACTGCAAGAGGCGGTGTAATAGATGAAAATGCACTAATGCTTGCACTAGAAAAAGGTACAATTTCTTGTGCTGCACTTGACGTATATGAAAATGAACCTAATCCTAGTATTCATTTAATGATGCAGCACAATATTTCATTATCACCACACATTGGAGCTGCAACAATAGAAGCTCAAAAAAGAATTGGAATTGAAGTAGCAAATTTAATCATTGCACATTTGAAATAAATGGTAAAAATAAAACCTTTCAGAGCAATTAGACCAAAGAGAGATAAAGTTGGACTTGTTGCTTCTAGATCATATTTAACATATACTAAATCAAATCTTAAGGAAAAGTTGGAGAATAATCCATATACTTTTTTACATATAATTAACCCTGATTATAATTCAAAAAAGAAAATAACATATAAAGAAAAACTTAAAAAAGTTAAAAATAAGTACTTAAAATTCATTAAAAAAAATATACTCATACAGGACAATAATGAAAACTTATATATATATCAACAAGAAACATTAGATCAAAAATATATTGGAATAATTGCTTGTGTATCTGCAGAAGACTATATTAAAAAGAACATAAAAGTTCATGAAGAAACAATCACTAATAGAGAAGAAAAATTTAAGGAATACTTAAACGAAGTTGGATACAATGCTGAACCTGTATTATTAACCTATAATGATAATGAAATAATAAATAATTTAATATTAAAGCATATTAAAAATCGCGCTGAATATGAATTTACAACAACTAATAAAGTCACTCATAAAATGTGGATTATTTCTGATAGTAGATTGATCATGAAAATTACTAGTTGCTTTGAAAAAACGCATAACATTTACATAGCAGATGGTCACCATAGAATAGCTTCATCATCGCTACTTCATTCTGAAAAATCAATATCCAATAAATACTATCTTAAAAATTCAGATTATTTCATGTGTTATCTTCTTCCTTTTACTCAGTTAAAGATCATCAATTTTAACAGGTTAATTAAAATTAAAAATCATATAGACAAATCAAAAATAATTGAAGAAATCAAGAAATTTTTCACTGTAAAAAAAATAAACAGTCCAGAATATTCACCCAAATTTGAAAATGAAATTTCAATGTATTTTGAAGGTAATTGGTTTTCTCTTTTATATAATAAAATTGAAAGTAATATGAAAATTTCTAAACAAATTATAACTTCCATCCTATCAGATAAGATACTAACACCTATTCTTGGAATAATAGATGAAAAAACAGATGAAGATATAAAATTTGTTGAGGGTAATATTTGTATATCAAAAATTAAACGCGAAATTGACAAACTTAATTATGATATTGCATTTATATTGAAACCAATTAGCATTAAGCAATTAAAAAAAGTTGCAGACAATGATGAGATTATGCCGCCTAAAAGCACTTATATTTTACCAAAATTAAGATCTGGATTAACTATATATAATTTAAATGACTGATATTAGAGATAATATATTTAATATAAAACAGATAATCCCTAAAAAGGTAACATTAGTTGCTGTTACTAAAAAAAAACCAATTAGTGATATAAAATTATTATATAACTATGGTCATAAAGTATTTGGAGAAAACAAAATTCAAGAATTAATCCCTAAATATGAATCACTTCCAAAAGATATAGAATGGCATATGATTGGGCATTTACAGCGAAATAAAGTGAAATACATAGCACCTTTTATTTCATTAATTCATTCCATTGATTCAGAAAAATTGCTTGTTGAAGTAAACAAAAGAGGAGAAGAAAATAATAGAATCATAAATGTACTTTTACAGATACATATTGCGGATGAGAACTCGAAATTTGGATTAACATTACAAGAAACTGAAAATTTATTAAAAAATATAAACAAATATAATTATGTAAATATTCAAGGTCTTATGGGAATGGCCACAAATACAAATGATGATAATAAAATTAAAACTGAATTTAATAAATTACAAAAGTTTTACAAAAAATATCCCGAATATTTCTCTATACTTTCAATTGGAATGAGTGGGGATTATAAAATAGCAATAGATTCAGGCACTAATATGATTAGAATAGGAAGCGCTATATTTGAAAATAGAAATTAAATTTTACTATGAAAAAAATAATTAATTCAAAAAAAGCTCCAAAAGCAATTGGACCATATAGTCAGGCCATTTTAGTCAACAACACATTATATTGCTCTGGTCAAATAGCAATAAATCCAAAAAATAATGAGATAGTTTCAGAAAATATACAAGAAGAAACAAAACAGGTAATGAAGAATATTATAGAAATCCTTAAAGAAGCAAATATGGACTTATCTAATGTAGTAAAATGTACGATTTATATGAAAAACATGGATCAATATAATGAAGTAAATAATATATATTCACAGTTTTTCGGATCTAATCACCCATCAAGAGAAGCTGTAGAGGTATCAAAACTTCCAAAAAATGTAAACATTGAGATTTCTGTAATTGCCATTAATTAATGAATTTAAAAGATGAAATACTTAAAGGTAACCGATTAGCCTTATCAAAAGCAATTACATTATTAGAAAGTAATTTAGAGACTGACAGAGCAAAAGCAATGAAATTAGTTTCTCAATGTACTATAAATTCTGGGAAATCTATTCGAATAGGAATTAGCGGTTCTCCTGGAGTAGGTAAAAGTACATTTATAGATAGTTTTGGGAAACTATTAACTTCTCAAGAAAAAAAAATTGCAGTTTTAGCAATTGATCCAAGTTCAGAAAGAACATATGGCAGTATACTTGGAGATAAAAGCAGAATGACAAATCTAGCAGCCGATAAAAATGCATTCATTAGACCTTCTCCATCTAAAGGCATATTAGGAGGAATTGCTCAATTTACTCGAGACAGCGTGATACTATGTGAAGCTGCAGGATTCGATATAATAATTATTGAAACAGTTGGAGTTGGTCAATCAGAAACAAAAGTAAATAATATTGTTGATTTTTTTCTTCTATTAATACTATCAGGTGCGGGGGATGGACTCCAAGGAATAAAAAGAGGTATTATAGAATTAGCTGATTTAATAACAATAACAAAAACTGATGGAAATAATATAGATAAGGCAAAAGAAGCAAAACAAGAATATATACAAGCCTTGCAATTATTTCCATTAAAAGATAATGGATGGAAACCTATTGTAACCACATGTTCGGCAATTAAGAATGAAGGAATTAAAAAAATATCAGAAAAAATATATTCATATGATAAAATCATGAATATGAATGGCTGGAAAAATCAGAAAAGGGAACAACAAGATGTTTATTGGTTACATCATAATATCAAACATGAATTAGGAGAACGTAGATACAATGAATTACATAAAAATAAAAACATACAATCCTTAGAAAAAATGATAAAAGAAAAGCCTATTTATGAAATAATCTCCAGTCTATATAAATCATAATATCAAAAGAGAGGCTTATAAATCTTTTGATTTTGTCTTATTTTAATAAAAATAATGGATTTTATCCTTTTTCTTCCAACCAGCCTGACTAGAATAATCTACAAAATATATTAAAACTTCAGCCTGAGAAGAATAATCAGTAAAAAATATTTTCTTATCAGCTTGAGAAGAATAATCTACAAAAAACCAATGTCCATCATTTTTTCCAGATTGAGAAGAATAATCTACTTTATAGACGAGTAAATCTGCCTGACTCATATAATCAACTACATGAACTTTTACATCAGCTTGACTAGAATAGTCGACCGAATAAATTTTTTGTGAAATTAATTTAGAACTTACAATTAAACAAAGAGAAATCAAAATATATCTAGTCATAACAAAATAATTAATTCAAATATAAAAAATACTATTTAGTATAACAAACATTTTATGTAATAGAACTATATTTGCACTTAAAAAAATATGAGTAAACCTTCTGAAAGAATACAGAAACTATCTGAATCAGCTACCCTAGCGATGGCAAGGAAAAGTCAGGAATTAAAATCAAAGGGTTTAGATGTAATATCACTAAGTTTAGGTGAACCTGATTTTGAAACGCCTGAAGTAATAAAAACTGCTGCTAAATTAGCTATCGATGAAAACTTTTCTCACTATACTCCTGTGCCTGGATTATTATCCGCAAGAAAAGCTATTTGTTCAAAATTCAAAAGAGATAATAATCTCAATTTCTCTCCTGAACAAATTGTTATTTCAACGGGTGCAAAACAATCAATTACCAATATTTGCTTAAGCCTAATAAATAAAAATGATGAAGTAATTCTTCCAGCGCCTTATTGGGTCAGCTATCTTGACATAGTAAAACTAGCTGAGGGAAATCCAGTAATAGTTAAAAGTTCTATTAACAAAGATTTTAAAGTTACAGCTAAAGAAATAAAAGAAAAAATTACACACAAAACTAGACTAATAATATTCTCTTCTCCATGTAATCCAAGTGGATCTGTCTACTCTGAAAAAGAACTAAGAGAAATAGCTGATGTATTATTAGATTATCCTAATATCTATATTCTTTCAGATGAAATATATGAACATATAAATTTTACCACAGATCACTTCAGTATTGGATCAATAGAAAAAATTAAAGATAGAGTAATCACTGTGAACGGGGTATCCAAAGGCTTCGCAATGACCGGATGGAGAGTTGGATTTATGGGAGGTCCTAAATGGTTAGCAAATGCGTGTAATAAAATACAAGGTCAAACAACATCAGCAACCTGTGCAATATCACAAAAAGCTACTGAACAGGCAATGAAAGAAAACCCGAAAATAACTAGACCCATGAAAGATATCTTTCTTTCTAGAAGAGATCTTCTTTTAAAGGAACTATCTAAAATTAATGGCATTATATGCAATAAACCTCAGGGGGCATTCTACTTATTTCCTGATGTTTCATTTTATTACGGAAAAAAAGATAATGAAAATGTCATTAAAGACTCCGAATCATTATGCTTATATTTATTAGAAAAATGTCTAGTTGCACTAGTACCAGGCTCTGCTTTTGGAAACCCAGAGTGTATAAGAATATCATACGCTACTTCTGAAAAAAACCTTAAAAAAGCAGTGAAAAGAATTAAAAAACAACTTGAACATCTATCATGAATATTTCTGATATAAAAAATATTTTTTCTAACTTTAATAAAAAGAATGTAATTATTATTGGTGATTCAATGCTAGATGCATATATGTGGGGTAAAATCGAAAAAATGTCGCCAGAAGCCCCCGTTCCAGTAGTGGAAATTAGCAAGCACGAAATACGTTTAGGCGGGGCGGCAAATGTAGCAAAAAACATTAAATCACTTGGTGCTAATGTAAGACTATGTTCCATGATTGGAAATGATATTAATGGTAAGAAATTAAAAGAACTATTAAGAAAAGAAGGTATAGATACAACAACTATTCTTTCTTCAAATAATAGAAAAACCACTGTTAAGACTAGAATAATTGCAAAAGAAAAACATCAACTTAGAGTAGATGAAGAAGACACTTTTTATATTACAGAAGAACAAGTTTTTTTAAATATGGTATTAGATATTATATCTTCTAAAATAGACATAATTTTATTACAAGATTATAATAAGGGTATCTTAACAAAAAAAATCATTACTGAAGTAATAAGATTCGCTAAGCATAAAGGAATTAGCGTAATTGTTGATCCTAAAAAAGAAAACTTTCTGGAATATAAAGGTTGTGATATTTTTAAACCAAATTTAAAAGAATTAGAGGAAGGCATACAAAAAAAGGTTAACGTAGATAACATGGCAAATATTCAAGAATCTACATGTTATCTGCGACAAAAATTGGAAGCAAAATCTATACTATTAACTTTATCATCTAAAGGATTATGTATAAATTCTGAAAAAGGATTCTTCTACTCTCCTACTCATGGAGGAGATGTTGTTGATGTTTCAGGTGCGGGAGATACAGTAATATCCATCGCATCACTCTTATACTCATTTAATGTAAATTATAAGGATATTTCTATTATCTCTTCAATTGCTGGAGGATTGGTGTGTCAAACTGTAGGTGTAGCTACCATAAATAAGGAAAAATTATTAAATGAAATCATTAAGGTATACACAAAAAATAATATTTAACATTTATTATTATTGATGAAGAATATAAAACCATATAATACCCATGAAGGAAAAAAACAAGAAGTTACAAAAATGTTTGACAATATTGCTTACAGATATGACTTGTTAAATGGTATTCTTTCTTTAGGACTGCACAAATATTGGAGAAAAACAGCAATTAGCTATTTAAATAATAACCCAAAAAAGATTTTAGACATAGCGACAGGAACAGCGGATTTTGCAATATCTGCAAGAAAATTTTCTAAAGCAAAGATTATAGGAATTGATATTTCCAAAAACATGATTAATATTGGAAAAAATAAAATTAAAAAACTAAACCTTCAAAATAATATCCATTTACAAATTGGTGATTCTGAAAATTTAAAATTTAATGATAATTATTTTGACGCTACAACTGTAGGTTTTGGAGTAAGGAACTTTGAAAATCTAGAAAAAGGATTAAAAGAAATATATCGAACTTTGAAAAAAAATGGCATTGTTACTATTTTAGAACCATCTAATCCAGAAAAATTCCCTTTAAAGCAAATTTTCAATATTTATTTCAATTATTTACTTCCTTTTTTTGGAAAAATTATTTCTAAAAATAATAGAGCTTATAAATATTTACCAGAATCAGTAAATAATTTCCCAAAAGGAAAAGTATTTATAAAAAAATTAGAAAAAATTGGATTTAAAAAATGTCAACATATCAAATTGTCTTCGGGAATTGTTGATTTATATGTTGCAATAAAATAAATAATATATCGTTTTTGGGATATGAAGATAAAATTAAAATTGTTGATATTCTTCACTTTAGTATTCTTGCAAATATGCTACTCCCAAAGAATCAAAAAGCCTCAAAATTTACCAAGATATGATTTTAAGAAAGTTCATTTTGGATTCTCATTAGGATTTAACGCACTAAACTTTAATATCAATTATAATCCCAAATTAATAACTAACGATAGTCTTTATGTACTTGAATCTCAAGATCAAAAGGGTTTTAACTTAGGTATCGTATCTAATTTCAGATTAGGTAGATATACCGATCTTAGATTTATACCATCGTTAGTATTTGGAGAAAGACAGTTACTATACTCTTTCAAAAAAAATGAGAATATTGAAACTGAAAAAAAAATAGTAGAATCTACATTAATTGATTTTCCAATATCAGTAAAATATAAATCTGCTCGATATAATAACTTTAGAAGTTATGTTTTGCTTGGATTAAAATATAGCTTAGATATAGCTTCACAAGAAGATATTATAGATCAAGACAATATTATTATCAAATTAAAACCTAATGATATTTTAGGAGAAGTTGGATTTGGTATGGACTTCTATTCAGAATTCTTCAAATTTTCTCCAGAAATTAAAATGTCTTATGGATTCATTAATTTATTAGTTAATGATGAATCTATTTATACAAAGTCAATAAAAAGACTTTATACTAAGGGATGGATGATTTCTTTCACGTTTGAATAAATTCTAAAAATCTATAAATCAGTAGGTTATTACAAAAAAAATAATATATTTGTAATTAAAGATGATAATAATATAATAATTTTATGTTTAATTTTCTTGAAAAAATAGATATAGTATGGCCTTCTTTTATAGGATTTCTTTTATACTTAATCCTTCTCTTTGTTTTAAGAAAAATTGGTGTTTGGAAAAAAAAACAAACTACAACTTGTTCTAACTGCTGTCCATCTTGTCTTAATCCTCTAGAAAGAATTAAGAGAAAAAAAATTGATCACTTGATTAACTACATAACCTTCAAAATATTTCAATTCAAAAGATATAAATGTAATAATTGTAATTGGGAAGGCAGAAGGTGGGAAAAAAACTTTAGAATCAAAAATTAGTTACAAAAATTATTTAAAATTATTCCACAAGCAGTTGCCACATTGAGAGACTCAGCAGATCCTTTTTTTTCTATACTTAAATTTAAAATTTTCATATTTAACATCTCATCAGGCAATCCCCTTGACTCATTACCAAAAACAATTAACTTGCGTGAAGAATCTTTAATGTCTTCTATTATTTCACCACCACTAACAGTAGTACAATACACCAAAACATCTTCAGACAAATTCTTTAGATATTCAAAAAGATTAAGATAAATAACATTGACTCTAAAAATTGACCCCATAGAGGACTGAATTACTTTTGGATTATATTTATCCACTGTATTGTTAGAACAAATAATATTTCTAACACCAAACCAATCGCATGTCCTAATAATTGTACCGAGATTTCCAGGGTCCTGAATATCAAATAAAGCTACATTGACACTTGACAAAGAAAGATCTGCTACTCTAAGATTTTTTCGGACAATCGCGATGACATTTGGAGTAGAATCTAAATTACTAATTTTCTTTAAATCAATTAATTTAACTACATGAATATTTTTGATTTTAATATTATTATTTAAAACCCATTGTTCAGTTGCAAAAATATTATAGATTTCATAATCTGAATCTAACAATTCAATAACTATTTTATGGCCCTCAACCATAAATAAATCATATTTATCCCTATTCTTTTTGTATTTAAGAGAATTAATTAACTTTACTTGACTCCTAGTAATCATAATTTTAAAAATTTCTTCAAAATTAATAGAAATTTAATAGTTAGAATAGATGTAATGTTTTTAATTTTGTTTTTAAATTAATATATGAATAAAATGTCAAAATTTACCAATGGAGTAATTTTCGGAGATGAAATTAATTTAGTATTTAACGACGCTAAACAACATCAATATGCTTTACCAGCAGTTAACGTTACAAACACCAGCACAGTAAATGCTGTTCTTGAAACTGCTGCAAAATTAAACTCTCCTGTCATTATTCAATTTTCAAATGGAGGATGTCAATTCTTTGCAGGTAAAGGATTAAACAACAAGAATTTAAACGCATCAATTGCTGGAGGAATATCGGGCGCTATGCATGTTCATCAAATGGCAGAATTATATGGAGTTACTGTAATATTACATACTGATCATTGTGCAAGGAAAATTTTACCTTGGATTGACGGTCTTTTAGAAGCAGGAGAAGAATTTTATAAAATCCATAAGCAACCTTTATATAGTTCTCACATGATAGATTTATCTGATGAACCAATTGAAAATAATATCCAAACATGTAAAGAATATCTCGCTAGAATGAGTGAAATTGAAATGACATTAGAGATAGAATTAGGAGTAACAGGTGGAGAAGAAGATGGTGTAGATAATACTGATATAGATAGTAGTAAACTATATACTCAACCAGAAGAAGTTGCTTATGCGTACGAAGAATTAATAAAAATCAGCAAAAACTTTACAATTGCTGCCGCTTTTGGAAATGTTCATGGAGTATATAGACCTGGCAATGTAAAACTTACCCCTGTAATTCTTGATAACTCACAAAAATTTATTAAAAATAAATTTAATACTATCGAAAAACCAATAAATTTTGTTTTTCACGGTGGTTCCGGTTCTTCAATCAGTGAAATTAGAGAAGCTATATCTTATGGTGCTATAAAAATGAATATTGATACAGATCTACAATGGGGTTTTACCAAAGGAACTAGGGATTACTTTTCAAAATACACAGAATATTTAAAATCACAAATTGGTAACCCACAGGGTATAGATCTTCCAAATAAGAAATATTATGATCCAAGAAAATGGCTAAGAGAAGGAGAAAAAACATTTATAGAAAGACTAAGTAAAGCATTTGAAGATCTTAATAACATTAATAGAAATAGTTAACCTATGGGTTGGTTTAAAAGAATTAAAAAAGGAGTTACTACATCTACATCTCAAAAGAAAGAGATTCCAGAGGGTTTATGGTACAAATGTCCAAAATGTAAACATATTGTAACTACTAAAGAACATAAAATTCAAATGTATGTTTGTGAAAATTGCAACCATCACGATAGAATAAATTCAAAAGAATATTTCGAAATTCTATTTGATAAAAATAAATTCACAGAGCTTGATGCTAAAATGACATCTAAAGACCCACTATCATTTGAAGACACTAAAAAGTATACTGAAAGACTGAAAACTGTTCAGAAAAAAACAGGATTAAAGGACGCTGTAACAACTGCTTATGGAAATATAAACAAATTACCTGTTGTAATTGCATGCTTTAACTTCAATTTTATTGGAGGATCTATGGGATCTGTAGTGGGAGAGAAAATTTCAAGAGCGATTGATTATGCAAGAAAAAAAAAATATCCATTAATTATTATTTCTAAATCTGGAGGAGCTAGGATGATGGAAGCATCATTTTCGCTAATGCAACTAGCGAAAACTTCCGCTAAACTTGCACAATTGTCAGAAGAAAAAGTGCCATACTTCTCAATTTTAACTGATCCTACTACCGGAGGAGTAACCGCATCATTTGCAATGTTAGGTGATCTAAATATTGGTGAACCAAATGCATTGATAGGATTTGCTGGACCAAGAGTAGTTAAAGAAACTATTGGAAAAGATTTACCAGATGGTTTTCAAACATCAGAATTTGTACAGGATCACGGATTTCTGGATCTTATAATTAACAGAAAAAATTTAAAAGAAAAACTCACTCAACTAATTAGATTATACAGTTCTTAATTATTTATTAATAAACTATAAATTTTAAAAACAAATTTGTAGATTTGCAATCCTATTAAAATAAATATAATAAAGATATGGCTATAGACGCAGCTAGTAAAGAAAAGATATTTAATAAATTTGGAAAAAGTAAAAAAGACACTGGTTCAGTATTTAGTCAAGTAGCTTTATTTACTGAAAGAATTACATCTCTTACAGATCATTTAAAAAATAATAGAAAGGACTTTAAAACTCAAAGATCATTACAATTAATGGTTGGTAAGAGAAGAAAATTACTAGACTACCTTAAAAGAAAGGATGTAGTGTCTTACAGAGAGCTAGTAAAAAAATTAAAATTACGTAGATAACTAAATAAGGCAATATTTATTGCCTTTTCTGTTCTATCGATTACTTCACATGGACAGATTTAAAGAGGAAAAAAAGATGAAAAAAGAAATTAAAAAAACGATTACATTAAGTGATGGTAGAGAAATACATATATCTACTGGAAAGTTAGCAAAGCAAGCTCATGGATCAGTAGAAATAAGAATGGGAAAAACCCACTTATTAGCCACTGTTGTTTCTAGCAAAGAAGCAAGAGAAGGTGTAGACTTTTTACCATTAACTGTTGATTATAGAGAAAAATTTGCTGCAGATGGAAGATTTCCAGGAGGTTTCTTAAAAAGAGAAGCTAGACCCACAGACCAAGAAATTTTAGTCATGAGATTAGTAGACAGAATATTAAGGCCAATGTTTCCCTCAGATTACCACGCAGAAGTACAGATAATGATATCATTAAATTCACATGACCCGGAAGTATCACCTGATAGTTTAGCCGCACTAGCAGCTTCAACTGCAATTGCAATATCAGATATTCCATTTAATGGTCCTATTTCTGAGGTAAGAGTAATAAGATTACATGGAGAATATATAATCAATCCATCTCCACAGCAAATGGAAGAAGCAGATATAGATTTGATGGTTGGGGCTTCTCATGATAGTGTTGCTATGGTTGAAGGAGAAATGAATGAAGTATCAGAATCTGAGATGATTGAAGCTATTAAATTAGCACATGAAGCGATTAAAATTCAATGTGAGATGCAAGTGCAATTATCTTCTGAGATTCCAAATTCAAGTCCAAAACGAGAATATTGTCATGAAAACCACGATGAAGATTTAAGAGAAAGAATAAAAAAAGATACATACCAACATGTATATGATGTAGCAGCTGAAGGTTTGGGTAAAGACGAAAGATCTGAAAAGTTTAAGGGGGTTAAAGATAAATGGATAGAGACTCTTTCAGAAGAAGAAGTAGAAAAATATGATAGCAAACTAATAGGAGTTTATTACCATGAGGTAGAAAAAGAGGCTGTAAGAAACCTTGTATTAAATGAAAGAAAAAGACTTGATGGAAGAGAAACTACAGAAATTAGACCCATTTGGTGCGAAGTTGACTATCTTCCTTCACCACATGGTTCAGCTGTTTTCACAAGAGGAGAAACTCAATCATTAACAACAGTAACATTAGGTACATTACAAGATGTTAATAGATTAGATGGAGTTACATATCAAGGTCATGAGAAATTCTATCTTCATTACAATTTCCCTCCTTTTTCTACTGGAGAAGCTAGAATGAAATTTAGTGTAAGTAGGCGAGAAATTGGCCATGGAAACTTAGCGCAAAGAGCTCTTAAAAAAATGGTTCCCGAAGATAATCCATATACTGTAAGAATAGTTTCTGACATACTTGAATCTAATGGATCTTCTTCGATGGCTACTGTTTGTGCAGGTACTCTAGCGCTTATGGATGCTGGAGTAAAAATTCAAAAACCTGTTTCTGGTATTGCCATGGGATTAATTTCTGATAACGCAAATCCTGATAACTACGCTGTACTATCAGACATACTAGGTGACGAAGATCATTTAGGAGATATGGACTTTAAAATATGTGGTACTACAGATGGTATTACAGCATGTCAAATGGATATAAAAATACAAGGTTTATCATACGATATTTTAGAAAAAGCTCTCTTACAAGCAAGAGAAGGAAGGTTACATATACTTAGTAAAATTACAGAAACTCTTGATTCTCCTAGAAAAGATTTAAAACCGCAAACACCTAAAATTGTAATCTTGGAAATTCCAAAATCTACAATAGGAGGGGTAATTGGTCCTGGTGGAAAAGTGATTCAAGAAATGCAAGCAAGCACAGAAACAACGATCTCTATTGAAGAAGTGGATGAAATAGGAAGAGTCGAAATACTTGGAACAGATCAAGAAAAGATAGATCAAGCTATAAAGAAAATAAAGTCAATAGCTTTTGTTCCTGAAGAAGGTAAGGTATATAAAGGTAAAGTTAAGTCAATTATGCCATATGGTGCTTTTGTAGGTATAGGACCTAATGTAGATGGACTACTTCATGTTTCAGAAATTTCATGGGAAAGAACTGAAAATGTTGCTGACAAATTAAAAGAAGGAGATGAGATAGAAGTAAAACTAATTGCAATAGATCCAAAATCAGGAAAGCTAAAACTTTCTAAAAAAGTGCTTATGCCAAAACCTGAAAAACAAAAATAAAAACATGTAACCTTTTTTTTTAGTTACCGTATATAGGTTGATTACTAATTATATTTAATAAAAAATAGAAAATGAGACAGCTAAAAATAACGAAACAAGTAACTAATAGAGAAACACCTTCTTTAGATAAATACCTACAAGAAATTGCAAAGGTAGATCTTATAAGCCCTGAAGAAGAAGTAGAATTAGCACAAAAAATTAAAGCTGGTGATAAGATAGCACTAGAAAAATTAACTCAATCAAATCTTAGATTTGTAGTATCAGTTGCTAAACAATATCAAAACCAAGGCCTTTCCTTACCAGATCTTATAAATGAGGGAAATCTAGGACTAATAAAAGCTGCTCAAAGATTTGATGAAACTCGTGGATTTAAATTTATTTCATATGCTGTTTGGTGGATCAGACAATCAATACTTCAAGCCTTAGCTGAACAATCAAGAATAGTAAGATTACCTCTAAACAAAATCGGATCAATAAATAAAATTAATAAAGCATACGCCAAATTAGAACAAAAATTTGAACGACCACCTACTGCAGAAGAAATAGTAGAAATTACTGATCTTTCTTTAACAGAAGTTCAAGAGTCAATGAAAAATACTGGAAGACATGTTTCTATGGACAACCCATTAGTTGATGGAGAAGATAGTACAATGTATGATGTGCTTAAATCTGATGAAAGCCCTAGTCCAGATGAAGAATTAATGTTAGAATCATTAAGAAGAGAAATAAGAAGAGCACTTGACACATTAACACCAAGAGAAGCTGATGTTCTTTCTTCATATTTTGGATTAAGCGGAGGACATGCTATGACATTAGAAGAAATTGGAGAAAAATTTGACCTTACTAGAGAAAGAGTGAGGCAAATTAAAGAAAAAGCAGTAAGAAGATTGAAACATACATCAAGAAGTAAAATACTAAAAACCTATTTAGGATAAAAAGTTTAAGAGGAGTAAATTACTCCTCTTTTTTTTTACATATATTTGTATAAAAATTACTATGTCTCATAAAATTGCTCCTTCTATACTAGCCGCTGACTTTGGTAATCTTAAAAGAGACTGTGAAATAATAAATCAAAGTGAAGCTGATTGGTATCATTTGGATATTATGGATGGTGTTTTCGTGCCTAATATTTCATATGGAATGCCTGTGATCAAAAAAATAAATGAGCTTACAAATAAAATATTAGATGTACATTTAATGATCATTGATCCTGACAGGTATGTGAAAACCTTCAAAGAATGTGGAGCAGATATTTTAACTGTTCATATAGAAACTTGTAATCATTTACATAGAACTATTCAAAATATCAAAAATAATCAAATGAAAGCCGGGGTAGCGATTAACCCACACACACCTATAAATAGTATTTATGAAATTGCAAAAGAACTAGATTTAGTTTTAATAATGTCAGTTAATCCGGGTTTTGGAGGACAATCTTTTATAGAAAATACCTATCGTAAAATTGAAGAGTTAGTTTTAATTAGAAAAGAAACAAATTCCAATTTTCTTATAGAAATTGACGGTGGAGTAAATCTAAATAACGCAAAAAAACTTATACAAAATGGAGCTGATGTATTAGTAGCTGGAAGTTTCATTTTCAACTCTAAGGATCCTAAAAAAACAATAAAAGATTTGAAATCTATTATTCATGATTAACAAATTCTCTTAAATAATCAAAGTTATTTGTTAATGCGCCATTTTCACAAATTGTAGCGCTGCTAATAATAGGATCACAATTAATATTATTAAATAAAGGTAAAATGAGTTTAATAAATTTATCACCAAAATGAACTGATGAATCTCTAGGTAATTCACAAGGAAGATTATCAACTGCCATTACCGCAATCACATTTTCAGACATAAAATCATCTTCTTTTCCAGTTAATGGATTATATCCATAAATTGGAGAAGATATTGAAGAAGGCCTTATAGTAGTAGCGATTGGTCCTGCTATATCACATGAAATATCAGCTACAACCTTAATTTTAAATTTAGGAGACATTACATCTTCTTGGGTATAAATAAAAGGAGCTCTTTCATCGTAAAAATGACCTGCTATATATATATCCGCATGATTAGCATAATTCATAAAGATAGATTTATATTTACGTGGATTGCTATACAAATCATGTTTTGACGTATTTAAATCATCTATTCTCTTATAATAATCTATCGAATCTAATTGACAATATATAGGATCATTATATTTATTATTAATAAAATCTTCCTTAGAAACAGATTTTATATCCAAATATTTTAAAACCTCCAAAATACCAGTAGCTACCCTACCTCTACCTGTAATTAAAATACGTTCTTTAGTTAAAATAACTTTTTTTAATTCATTATAGAATTCATTAATATCATAACAATTATGAGCAGGGTTAATTTTATAACCACGAAATTTCTTACCATAAGTTAAAAAAGCATTATATGCACCCACAATTCCAGCATATTTACCAAAACCTAATAATCTAGTATTATTTTCTTTTAAAACTTCGTAATCAACCATTTTAATTTTCTTTGCAATAAGACTCTTAAGTAATGATCGATTATACATCTGTTTTTTTATCGTGTGGGAGAAAAAGAAGTAAGTTTTTTCTGCGATTAGTTTCATAACAGGTACTTCTTTAATTCCTAATAAAATATCACAATCAGATAGATCGTGAACAACCTCGATGTTTTCATTAACATATTCATCATCAGAAAAACAGCGAATATTACTAGTTTGAACAACAAGTTCAAATTCGGTATGTTCTTTAATATATCTACACTGTTTTGGAGAAAAAATAACTCTCTTATCAGGCGTATTTTTTTCTTCTCTTAGAATTCCTATTTTCATATTTAAGATATTTATACAAAAATAACTAATTAAGTGAACAGATTAAATATTTTCTTAGTTTTGCAACAAAGATCTTTAACATATTGGGACTGAATGGATTTGACAGCAAGTCGAATTAATTAATTAGCATGTCGAGTTTTGAATTTTAACTCGTAAAAAATAAATTTTCAATTTTTAAATGGCGAAAACAATTACGCTTTAGCTGCCTAATTTAATAATTACGTAAGCTTTTGTCTCTTTTAAAGGTATTCCTGAAACCTTTAATTTTGAGGCATCATTAATTCAGGATAGTTGTATTATCTCTTCAATAATATAATGAGAATTTTAGAAGATAAGGATGAATTTTGGTTGCTTATTTCCTTAACCATCTCGAAAATCAAAATAAGATAAACATGTAGAAAATTCTTTAATACCTTGTTTGGACGTGGGTTCGAAACCCACCAGTTCCACTATAAAAAACCCTTGTTATCTAGTGATTACAGGGGTTTATTTTTTTGTAGGCCAGTATGCAGGCCACTTTTTACTATTATATAATTATCTTTTATACAATCATAGTACTTTATATAAGTATAAATTTTAGTTTTGCAAACTTTTAAACATCTATTATGAAATTAAGGAATATAGCAATTATTGCACATGTTGATCATGGAAAAACAACTCTAGTTGACAAGATGTTACTTGAATCAAATGTATTCTCTAAAAATGATAATCCTGGAGAACTTATAATGGACTCCAATCCACTAGAAAAAGAAAGAGGAATCACTATCTTATCAAAAAATGTAGCTGTAAACTATAAAGACTATAAGATTAATATCTTAGATACACCAGGTCATGCCGACTTTGGAGGAGAAGTAGAAAGAGTATTAAATATGGTAGATGGTGTAATATTATTAGTAGATGCATTGGAAGGACCTATGCCGCAAACAAGATTTGTACTATCAAAAGCATTAGGAATGGGATTAAAACCAATCGTAGTAATTAATAAGGTTGATAAATTAAACTGTAATCCTGAAGAAACAAATGAGAAGGTTTTTGAATTAATGTTCAATTTAGAAGCAACTGAAGAACAATTAGATTTCATTACTGTTTATGGATCTAGTAAAAATGGATGGATGGGAGAAGATTGGATGAATCCTACTAAGGATATAACATACTTAATGGACAAGATAGTCGAACATATACCCGCTCCATTAGAAAACACTGGCAATACACAAATGCTGATAACTTCTTTGGACTATTCCTCTTTTATCGGAAGAATTGCGATTGGAAGGGTACATAGAGGAAGTGTAAAAGAAAATCAAAATATAATACTTTGTAAGAGAGATAATAGAGAATTAAATTTAAAGATTAGAGAAGTTTTTGTGTATGAGGGTTTTGAGAAAAGAAAAGTTAAAGAGGTACATGCAGGAGAAATCTGCGCAATTACAGGTATTGAAGGATTTGATATAGGAGATACTATTGCAGATATATTAAATCCAGAAGCTCTTCCAAATATTAAAGTTGATGAACCTACTATGAGTATGACCTTCACTATTAACGACTCTCCATTTTTTGGAATGGATGGTAAATTTGTTACTTCTCGTCAAATTAGAGAACGTTTACAAAAAGAAGAAGAAAAGAACCTTGCTCTAAGAGTAGAACCAACAGAATCTTCAGATTCATTCAAAGTATTTGGTAGAGGAGTCCTTCACCTATCAATACTTATTGAGACTATGAGGAGAGAAGGATATGAATTGCAAATTGGTCAACCAAAAGTAATTATTAAAGAAATAGATGGTATAAAACATGAACCAATTGAGGAATTAATTATTGATATACCAGAAAGATTTAGTGGAAAAGCTATCGAAATGGTTTCTAATAGAAAAGGTGAAATGACAATTATGGAGCAAAAAGGTGACTTGATGCATTTAGAATTCAACATCCCTTCTAGAGGAATTATCGGACTAAGAAATTACTTGCTTACCTCCACCTCAGGAGAAGCAATTATGTCTCATAGATTCAAAGAATTTCAACCACTTAGGGGGGAAATTCCAAGTAGACTCAATGGATCACTGATATCTATAGAAAAAGGAAATGCGATCCCATATTCATTAAATAATATGCAAGATAGAGGTATATTTTTCGTAGAACCAAATCAAGCTGTATATGAAGGTCAAATAATTGGAAAGAACTCACGTTCAGAAGATTTAGTCATCAATATAACTAAGACAAAAAAACTAACAAATATGCGTTCTTCTGGTTCAGATGATAAAACCAAAATTGCTCCAGCAACAATCTTAAGTCTAGAAGAATCGTTAGAATATATACAATCAGATGAATATGTAGAAGTAACACCTAAAAATCTGAGATTAAGGAAAATACTACTGAAAGAACATGAAAGAAAAAGATCAAAAGATTAGAGGTTCTAAATAAAAGAAATTAACTAAAAAAATAAAGAATCAATTTATTAGATTTTTTGTTTATTCAACAATTATTTTCTTTTCAACTGTACCGTCATCATATATATGAAAAAGAGGTTTATATTTTGCTTCTTTTGTTTCTATTCCTAATATATTCACTATCCTTACTAGATTTTTAGATTTTGAAACATTATCATAAATATAGTTTGTTGAATTACAGCCAATTAGACCGTTCATATCAAATTTAGATACAAAGTTCCATACTTCTACATTAGCATCTATATCTTGATTACTCCAAGAAGAAAGAGAAGAAGGCCAATCATGACCACCATTAATAATTTTTAACTCTTCAACCTGAACACATCCGTCTCCATTAATCCATGAATAACGTTCAACTGTACTGCCATCATTAGTATCAATATCAGGAATCTGAGTAAAAATTGGTGTAATATCAGTATTATTAGTGAAAGCCCAAAAACTATCAATTTCAGCAATTGAAAAATACCATCCATTTATGTCATTATATGGATGTGTCACATCATCAGTACCAACAATACTCATTACAGCTGTAGGGTGCAATATATTACAATTACTGAATGCTCCATAAAAAGCTGCGCCCGCAACAGGCGCAATAGCAGTAATTTTTTCATTTAATTGACATGCTAATTCATAAGAAAACATCCCTCCTAATGAATAACCACATGCATAAACTCTAGAAAGATCAATATTGTATTGAGTAGAAAAAGTATCAATTAAAAATTCAATAAAGAAGATATCTTTATGATCTGTTGGCTCCTTATGTAACCAATTTGTTGAATTACCATCATTTGGATCCTCAAGAGCCTGAGGATATACAACAATAAAACCGGCTGTATCAGAAATAGTTCGAAAATCTGCCTCGTAATTCATAAAGTCATTTGCATATCCTGAACCCCCATGAAAAGCAAATAAAATTGGTGTCGAAATATTTGATGAATAGGTTTGTGGAACATATATAATATATTCTCTATTATTACCATCATACAAAATATTTTCAGTAGTTAATTGTTGAGAAAAAACTAAATAAGGGAACAAAAACAATATGAATATTATATTTTTCATCAATTCGTATTTTAAATAATATTCAAATATAATTATATTCTATTTCTTCACATAAACAATGGATCTTATTATAGATAGAATTTTTATTTTTGTATCATTACGTAAAAATCATTACAAAAAATAATTTCATGTTTAATTTTGATTATTCATTCTTATCTCTTCCTAAAAAATTTTATAGCCTAACAAAACCTAGTTTGTATAAAAATTCAGATATGTTCATATCAAATGATGCTCTATTTAATGAATTAAATTTGCCAATTAATAGAAAAGATGAATTATTAAACGAAGTATTATCTAAAAAAAATCACAAACAATCTTATGCACAGGCGTATTCAGGACACCAATTTGGTTATTTCACCAAACTAGGAGATGGAAGAGCTATTATTATAGGTGAACATATAACAAGTAATAAACAAAGATTTGATATTCAATTAAAAGGAGGTGGTAGAACTATATATTCTAGAAATGGAGATGGAAAAGCTACTCTAAGTTCAATGCTTAGGGAATATATAATTAGTGAAGCTATGCATTATTTAAACATACCAACTTCTAGAAGTTTAGCAATCATAAAAACTAATGAACAAATATTTCGAGAAAATATACATGAAGGTGGTGTACTGGTAAGAGTTATGAAAAGTCATATTAGAGTAGGGACATTTGAAAACGCCTATTACTATGGTTCAATAAATGATTTAAAAGCTCTAACAAAATACACAATCAATAGATTATTCCCTGAAATTAAAAATAATGAAAATCCACCATTAGATTTATTAAATAAGGTAATGAACAAACAGATTGACCTTGTAGTTAACTGGATGAGAGTTGGTTTCATTCATGGTGTAATGAATACAGATAACACTTCATTAACAGGCCATTCATTTGACTATGGACCTTGTGCTTTTATAAATATATACAATCCTTACCAAACCTACAGCTCTATTGATCATAATAATAGATATGCTTTTGGTAATCAAAAAAATATACTAAAATGGAATCTTTCTCGATTTGCTGAATCTCTTCTTCCTGTAATTCATGAAAACAAAGAAAAAGCAATTAAACTGGCCCAAAATTCTATTGATAAATTTAGTAATATTTGGGAAAAAAAATATTATGGAATGATGTTAAAAAAAATAGGAATTGGAAATAATCATAAAGCATTATTCCCCCTAGTTGACGAATTATTAGAAAATATGATAAAAATGAATTTAGACTATACAAATACATTTACAGAATTAAATAACGATATCACTAAAGACAAAAAAATAACTAATAATTTAGATTTTATACAATGGCACAAAAAATGGAAAAAAAACATTAACAAATTTTCTAGTATAAATGAAGGGAAAAATTTAATGAGAAAAAATAACCCTATATTCATACCAAGAAATAATTTAGTTGAAGAAGCTATTGAAAAAGCGGTAGATGGAAATCAAAATATACTTCAAAAACTTTTACAAGTTACTTCAAATCCATATAAATATCAAAATGATATGGATGAATTTATGAAACCACCTGAAAAACATGTTGATGAATGTTACCAAACATATTGTGGGACTTAAAATTGTAATATTAAATATCTCTATAAAAATAAGAAAGTCCACTAAGTTTAGTGGACTTTCTCTTAAAGAATTATTTTTCAGTAAAGCAGTAATTACCAGGAATAATACCAACTTGCAATGAATCTATTAAAGTCCCATTTGCATAATATCTATATGACCATCCTTGTTGAACATAATCAACTGCATCAGAACCATATAAATAACCATTATTATATCCTAAAGAATAAAAGCTTCTATCTATTAATGATACAGAAGGAAGTGCGTTATCACTAATATCAAATGAAAAAACTTGCTTTGACCAAGAACCATCAGAATAAAACAAAACGTTGCCAGCATCATTTATAACTAGATCAGAGGGATGATTACCTACAGCAAAATCATATTGAATAGATATAGCATTATTAACAATTTTCACTAAACTTCCAGGAGTTTCATTAATCACATTCCAATTAGCATCATATTCAGTATTACCAGCAGACAAAACCCAAACCGCACCATCAGAATCAACTACAGCTGAAGTAGGCTTATCACCAACAGATATCGTCAATTCAACCATGTCAGTAAGAGTATTTATTACAGTAATTGTATTATCGAGACCCCACCCACCTGAGTTACAAACATAAGCGTAATCATTACTTATCACAATTCCTTCAGGACCTGATCCACAAGCAATCGTTGAAATAACTGTATTAGTATTTAAATCAATTACCTGAACACCATTAATTCCCCAATCAGTAATGTACGCCTTATCATCTGAAACTTTAGCAATATATCTAGGTGATGACAACTCAATAGTAGATACATATTTCATTGAATCAACATTTGAAACAACAACTTTTGAAGAATTGTTTACAACAACATATGACTTATCTCCAATGATATTCATTGATTGGACTACGTCTCCTAACTGAAAAGAATTATTAGAAAAGAATACATCATTTTCAACATTTCCATTATCGTCTACAAATGAAATAGAACCATTTCCACTACCAAAATTTCCCTCATTAGTTATAAAGTACCCATTTTCATAGAGACCTGAATTTGGCACAGGATTATTTGTACTACAACTAGAAAATAATAATATTATAATGAGCAGTAAATTACTCAATTTATAAATTGTTTTCATTGTTTTCATTGTTTTCATTGTTTTCATTGTTTTATTTTTTTTAATTGTTTTAATTGTTAAAATATGTGACTAAATCTTATAAGATAATATTAGATGTAATTCTCTCCCAGGATTAGGGTAATTAGAATATGTTTGATAAGAAGTATTCAAAGCATTTTTCATATTTAAAGAAAAATTTAATCCTAAATTCTGAAATTCATAAATTACTGAAATGTCAGTTAAGAAAAATGAGTCTAAGTACTTGTCATCATTCGAACCATAAGAAACAATAACTCTATCAGTAAATGACTGGTTAATTATAAAAATGAAATTTAAAATAGATAAAAATGCTGTAATATTAGCCTTATGTTTTGGCACATACAACAATTGTTTACCAATAGTTTCATCTAAAGGATTTACTTGATTGTGATTTGTTGATTTAATAAAAGCATAATTACCCTCAAACATCAATTTATCAATACTTAATTTGAGCTTGGTTTCAAAACCTCTACTATAAACTTCTTTGATATTATAAGGCATCCATATACCCCCTTCAATAGATTGCCAAATAATCATATCACTTATAATCATATTAAATGCTGTTGAACTAAAAGAAATATTTGAAACAGAATAATCAATTCCTAGTTCAATATTTCTAGAAAATTCTGATTTTAAGTTAGGATTCCCTTGGGATCCATTAGAAAACCAATATCTATCATTAAAGGTGGGGGCACGAAAACTATGATTATATTTTGATCTTATTCTAATATTACCTATTCCATTTTCAATTGCAATAGTAGGTAATAAGGGAACACTATAACCTTCATTAAACTCTTTTCTAATGACAGAATTAAAATTAAAATATTTACTTTTAAACTGAAATGCAGAAAACAAAGCAAGTTGATTTTCATTTAAATCATTAAGAAAATAATTATTATTAAATAAGAAATTATTAGTATAAATCGCTCCTGAATTAAAAAACAAATCATCCATGTTGAATTTCAAATCAAGATCTGTAATTCTAGAGGAGGTATTATAATAACTATCTATATTCTTTGAGACTTCAGTATAATTAAATATTTCATTTATAGAAGCATATTTAAAGTTTACTTGAAAATTATTCAATTTATAAAAGGTAGAAAACAATAATCTATCTATAATATCATATTGCCTAGCATCTGAATTATTAACAGTCATATTTTGAGCAACTTCTCTATCATTATTCGTTCCCCAATAATTAAACATAAAGACTAAGTCACTAGTGATTTTATAAGATAAATTTAACTGACACTGATTCGAAATAATTTTGCCATAATTATTAGTATCTAACGGGGATCCCATCTGTGAGGTATTTACAAAAACAAAATTATTTTCATCAGTTAAATTTTGAATCACTGCATTAATTGATAATTTTGAATTTGCTTTTCTAGTAACAATAGATTTACTACGCAAACCATAGCTGCCAATCTCATATGTTAAAATTGTATTTTTTATATTCTCAAATACATTTTTCGAATCAAAATGTATACTCCCGCCTATAGCTCCACTACCAAAAACAGATCCATCACTTCCATGAACAATCTTAGTTTCATGTAAATTATTAATCGGAATATTTGAAAAATCAATCAAGCCATTTGAAATTGAGTTTATAGGAACTCCATTCCAAATTAACAACGTATGTGAACTTGAAGTTCCTCTAAATGCAGGAGTAGATAAAGCTCCATACCTTTTCACATAAAATGACGTGTTTCTTTCTAATAAATCAGACATAGAATTACTAAATGAGTTACCAATTAATTTTTCATTAATAATATCAATATGTGTCCCAATTGAATGATTTGTTAATTTTGATTTATGTAAAAATATTTCTGGCAGATAAATAGAATCAACCACATCTTGAGATAAAGTATGCTTAAGAGACAAAAAAAGAAGTAATATATAAACTATATAATATTTCATCTATATTGTTTTAACCAGAAACAATTAATTATAAATATTATCTAGCAGGTCTTCTGACTAGTCCATAATAGAATAAATACCTTCCCATTTATTTCAACAGTGGTAAAAAATTATTCTAATCTCAAGGATTCACAGCTTCTGGTAAAGTTGAGGACTCTCACCCCATTCCCTTTTAAACATCGTTGTACTAAATAACAATACAAACATAAAAACTAATTTTTAATTTACTATTGATTTAAATAAAAAACTAACAATAATTTTTATTTTTGGTATATGGAAAATAAAAGAAGAGAAATACAATGCCCAAATTGTCAAAAAAAATTTGAATTAGATGAAAAATCATTTGCTGATATAATCAAACAAGTAAGAGATAAAAAATTTGAAGAAGAAATAAACTCTAAAATCCAATTATTAGAGAAAGAGAAAAATATGTCTATCGAATTAGAGAAATCTAATCTTAGAAACTTACTTCAGAATCAACTAGCAAAAAAGGATGAAGAAATTAATCATATAAAATCAAAAATAAATCAAGATATTACAAATACAATTAATGAAAAGGACAAAGAAATTTCTGAGATAAAATATAAACTTAATCAAGCGGAAATAGAAAAAAAACTAGCAATATCTGAGGCCACTAAAAAAATAGAGAAAGAAAATCATAAATTATCACATCAAATTCAAAATAAGGATAAAGAAAAAGTGATAATGCAACAATCATTAATTAATGAACATTTAACAGAAATAAAAAACAGAGACGGAATGATTGCTCATTTAAAAGAAGAGATAATTAATATTAAAGAAATGAGGCAAAAACTATCTACAAAAATGCTAGGAGAATCACTCGAACAGCATTGCGAAGTTGAGTTTAATAAATTAAGACCAACTGCTTTTCAAAATGCAATTTTTGAAAAAGACAACAAAACTAGTGACAGAACTAAAGGTGACTACATTTATAGAGAGGTAGATGAAAATGGAAATGAAATAATTTCTATAATGTTTGAAATGAAAAACGAAAGTGATAATGGGATAAATAAAAAGAAAAATTCAGATTTTTTTGAAAAGCTAGATAAAGACAGAGAAAAAAAATCATGCGAATATGCAATATTAGTAAGTGTTTTAGAATCAAACTCCGAATTGTATAACCAAGGAATAGTTGATGTTTCGTATAAATACAAAAAAATGTATGTAATTAGACCTCAATTTTTCATACCTATAATTACAATTCTTAGAAATGCAGCAATGAAGTCCTTAAAAGAGAAAGCAGAACTTGCAAGAATTAAGAATCAAAATATTGACATTACTAATTTCGAATCAAAACTTATTAAATTCAAAGAAGGTTTTTCTAAAAACTATCTATCAGCATCAAATAATTTTCAAAAAGCAATTGAGGAAATTGATAAATCCATTGCAAGAATGGAAGCAGTTAAAAAGGCTTTAAAGACCTCCGAAAATCAATTAAGATTAGCAAATAGCAAAGCTGATGAAATATCAATTAAAAAATTAACTCACAACAACCCAACTATGAAAAGAAAATTTGAAGAAGGGGCATAATAATATCAATTAGTTGAATTACATTCTTCACAATAACCTTCTAGAATTAAAGAAGATTGTTTAATATGATATCCTTTAATATTGGATATTGTTGGTGGAATTATATCATCAATACAAAAAGTAGTATTGCAAATATCACAAATAAAATGACTGTGATTATGAATATGAGAATTCTGACTACATTCATCAAAATCACATAATGAAAATCTTTTTCGATTTTTTTTATCAGGAACTTTATGAATTAATCCTTTATTTTCAAAATCCTCTAATGCTCTATATACTGTAACTTTATTAATCATATTACCAAAAAAAACGATAATATCATCTACTAATAATGATTTCTTAGAGTTACAAAATAGCCTTAATAAATCTATTCGGAATTTAGTCTTACTCAAACCTTTACTGGTAAGAATTACTTCATATTGAATTTTTTCTCTCATATTATTTAACATCCAAAAACGCAACTAATTTGCGTTTTAATTGTATTATATTCTTAAAAGCAATATTATTGCAAATTAAATAAAAAAATGAAAGGTATTACAATAAATACTGATTCTATTGGAATTTTTGCTGGAGCCTTGTGTATGATTCATTGCATCGCTACACCATTTATATTTATTGTTAAAGCTTGTTCTTCTACATGTTGTGCTGATGCACCTTTATGGTGGACAATTATTGATTATGTATTTATAGTTATCTCTTTTATAGCCATATATTTTTCAACTAAACATTCAAGTGTAAAATGGATTAAATTTGCTTTATGGATTTCATGGGGATTACTGCTAATTACAATATTAAATCATAGCCTACTCATATTTAACTTAAATAAATATTTCATCTANTTTCCAGCATCATCAATAATAATTCTTCACTTTTATAACATGAAATACTGTCAATGTAAAGACACAAAATGTTGCATTAAATGATTATCGTGATAAGTTGAAAGTAACAAAATAATTATTCCCCTCAAATTCAAATTCACCATTAAATTCTATTATAGCATTTGCACTTCCATTAGTGTTCAGTATCTGACCTTCTCCAACATAAATTACATTATTCTGAACAAAAGGATCAAAAATAGAATCATTAACAAAAAAATCAAGAGTAATTTGATCAGTGAATTCGAAATCTAAATAATTTATCTCACTATCAGGATAAGTAGAATTATTTGAATAAAACTCATCCTCACTTAAAGGAAATGGAAGTATAATATATTTCCAAATACTTGAACTAAAATAATAGTTTGGATCTGCACAAATTGCATTAAGATTATTCAAGGTTTGAGTATACACTACGCCTATATCACTACTAATCTCCAAAACTCCACTCCAATACCCATGATTAGTATATAACCACAAATATGGCCTACATTGCCAATCAAAACCAAAAAAATCATTACTTACATTAGTACAAGCTTCCCATTCACTACAAATAGTACCACCACAATTATTATTAGAAATAATAATTTCATTTTCATCAGAAAGATTACATCCAAAAAAGAAAATAAATAATGATAACATATAATTAAATTTCATAATACTAAATAAGAAAAAAAGAAAAATAAAACTATGCAAAGCATACAATAATCTTTTTTAAATTAGTATAATTATTTTTTAATAAATAACAATTAATATGAAAAAAAGAAATATGTTTCAGCAGATAAATATAAATTCATGGAATAAGAGAACTAATATCCATATTAAATCAGATTTTTATAATGTGAAAGATTTTATATCAAATCCAAATTCACTCAAAGATATAGAAAAAGGAATGTTAAAAGATATAAAAAATAAAAAAATACTTCATTTACAGTGCCACTTCGGCCAAGATAGTATTTCTCTATCAAAACTTGGAGCAAAAGTAACAGCTGTAGACTTTTCTGATGAAGCGATAAAACATGCAAGAAAATTAGCGAAAATGACTGATAGCAACGTGAATTTCATTAAACAAGATGTGTTGAAATTAGATATAGATGAAGAATTTGACATTATATTTAGTTCTTATGGAGTCATTGGATGGATCGAAGATCTACATAAGTGGGGATCTGTAATCCATAAACATCTTAAACATAAAGGAGAGTTTATNCTAACTGAATTTCATCCATTTTATGATTTAATAAAATCAAGCTCTAAATTTGATTACTTTTTCAAAAAAGAACCTGATATAAATAAACAAATGGGAAGTTATACTGATGGAGATAATAATATAGAAATTAAAAGTTGTTGGTGGAACCACGCTCTTTCAGAAATATTTAGTGCTCTCGAAAACAATAAACTTATTTTAACAATATTTGAAGAGTACGACTATTCTCCATATAAATTAGAAAATATGATAGAAAATTATCCTGGAAAATATGTTTTAAAAGATAAAAAAAACGTAAAACTTCCTTACATATATAATCTTAAAGCAATAAAAAAATAAGTTAAATTTTTCTTGCAACAATATAATATAAAACAACTCCAGAAATTAGCGCATATATTCCTTTTCGATATCCCAACAAAATATTTTCATCAAAAATTTGAGAATCCTGAATCCATGAGAAAACTGCAAACATAATTCCAAAAGAAGATAATAATAACCAAATAAATTTATAAGTAATTTTCATATAATTAAATTACAAATTATTTATTCAAAAACAATTTCTCTTCTAACAGTACCATTTTTTAATATGTATATTAATAATCTATTTTTCTCAAACTGTACCTCCCTACCAATTTCATCAACAATTTTTTCAACTTCAATATTTTTATCTATATGATTAATTGTAGTAGCAACAAACTCTACATACGCAAAAGAAGTATCAGCTAAACAGTCAGCCGCATCACTCACTATAGCATAATACACACCGTTAACAGTTGGAGTAAATACTACAGGAGTACCATTTGTCTGTCCACTATAAATTAATCCACCAGGCCCATAAATTGAAAAGGTATATGGAGTAGTACCATTATAAGCACTAACTGAAAGATCTGTATTCATTATCATAAAATCAGAAAAAATCTGAGAAACAGAAAGGTTTGTAGACACAATACTATCACACCCATACAAATTAACTAATGAATCTAAATACTGACCGTCTTCATAATAAGTACTAAAGCCAACAGTAATAGAATCTCCATCACATATATCAAAATTCTGATTCACTTGATTGACTGGAAGGACTGTCAATAGGGTGTTAATTGTACTATCACATCCATTTGTACTAGATAAAACATCATAATAACTTCCGGACAATGAATAATTATTTCCATTTATTGAATAGTAACTACCATCACAAATAGACTGATAATTTGTCAATGCACTAGAATTATTTACAAATAATTGAGTTATTAATATACTATCACATAATTGGGAAGAAATAAGAGTGTCATAATAAGTTCCTGGGTTAGAATAAAAACTATTATTCATTAAAACTGAATCTCCTTGACAAATTGTAATGACCTGTGAACTAATATTTGGATTCAACACATTCAAAGTTGTTATAATAATACTATCACAATTACCACTAATTAAGCTATCTACATAGATACCAGATTGTGTATAGACATTGTTTCCAACTTGATATAGATCCCCATTACAGATATCTGCACTTATATTATTAGTACTTGAGTTTCCAACTGTTAAATTAGTATATATTGTACTATCACATCCATTCTGTAAAACAAAGACATCTGTATATGAACCAGAAGCATTATAGGTGTTATTTCCAACAGTAATACTTCCACCGTTACATAAACTTAAATTCTGAGTATAATTATAATCCTGATTAATGATAGCTTCAACAGAGAAAGTATTAGAAACACAAGGGTCCTTAATTACTTCCCAATCATAAAAATAATAATAATAACCTGCAGAAGCATTTGTACCAGTAATTGAAACTATATTAGAAATGTTATATGGAAATATTGCTCCATTATTATTTCTATATAAATCAGAATTATTTCCATTAACACCTAGTTGCATATTATTTTGAACAGGTAAATCAAAATTCAAAATAACTCTTGATCCATTAGGAGAAGCAGGAATATAAATATTAGTATCCATAATAACTGCATTACTACTATTTCTTAATTCTATTATCCTATTACCACCAGTATTTGCATAAACTAAAACTGACTTTAAAGTAGAGGGATAATAATTATCAAAAATCAAATGTCTATTTCCTTGATAATACGATCCTCCACCAAAAGAATTATCTAAAGGACCACCATAAATACTATTATAAAAATACTCATTTCTAGCATAATATGTAGTACTATTATTTAATAAAGGTGTAGTATAATTAGGCCCAGAACCTACAAGATTCTGCAGATTTGGATCTGAATACCAATGCACATTATTAGAAGTACTATTAGACTGTAAAGTTAATGTGGATGGTCCACACGCTGAATCAGGTAATAATACGAGATTTCCATCTATTACATCAATATAATTAAAATATATTAAAGTATCAGCACCAAATACATTACTAGTAATCAAAGATACTGTGTAAACACCACTATTATTATATGTATGAGTAGGGTTTTGTAGGCTAGAATAATTACCATCTCCAAAATCCCAGCTCCATGAAGATGGACCATTAGTAGAAAGATCAGTAAAACTTATAAGACCGTTACAACTAACTGTATCATTTGCTACAAAAGATGAAACAGGAGCAGACTGAGGAAATGTACATGTCCAATTAAGTGCAAAACCTCTTCCATTTACCGCAGCATCTGCATGAAGTAAAACTGTAATTGAACCACTAGATGAAGATATGGTGCCAGGGCTTCCCGTTAATACATTACAGAATTGACCTAATGAAGGTGCATTAATAGAATTACCATCAAAAATCTCAAGATAATCCCAATTACAATCAGTCGATGAAGAAGGGGCTTCTATATCAAAATCTGTAAAATTTAAAGTTACTTGACTACTACCCATTGGAGCAATTGTGATCCAACTATCATTATTATCATAATAATTTGAATTAGGCCCACCCACATCATACAAAGTCCCATTACATGATGTCTGAGTAGTTCCGGATCCATTTACAGGTAAAGTAATAATACATGGATTATTTGGATCAATATTTATTAAAGATTGAGATATTATGCTATCAGTTCCTAAAGGGCCCGATGCAATTAAACTAACAGTATAAATACCAAAATTCATATATGTATGACTAGGACTAGTTGATGTACTAGTATTACCATCACCAAAATCCCAATAATATGAATTAGAATAAAAAGAAGAGTTTGTAAAATCTACCGATGCCGGAATATTGCAAAAAATAGAATCTGATGCAAAAAAGTTAGCTGAGGGAGGTGAGGTAATTTGCAAATCAATACTCCACAAACCTCTACCATAAGTTGAAGCAATTAATTTATTAGAAGAATATTGTATTTCTAATTCACTGACTATAACATTTGGCAAACTATTATTATTAAAGCTTGACCAATCACTAACTGTAGAGTCAGTAGTAAAAACTCCTAGATCAGTTCCTACATAAATAGTTTCTAATGAACTGTTTTCATCTAAAACAATTGTATTACAAGGGATATTTGGTAGTGTACCCGATATGTTCTGCCATGTAGAACCTCCATCAATAGATTTATATACTTTTTCACCAGATCCATAACCTGACATCGTAATCCATAATTTATTTTCATCATTTGGATGAACAATTATATAACTAATATATCTGTAGGGTAAATTATTATTAATATTTGACCAATTATTACCACCATCATTTGTTTTATATAAATTAGGTCCATCAGAAAAATAAATAACGCTTTGATTAGACTTAGATAAAGCAATTTCATCAATCTTACCACCATTTGTTACATTATTAGTTATCGTTGACCAATTAGCTCCCCCATTATTTGTTTTATATAACTCTGTATATCCAGCATAGAGTACTTCATTGTTATTCCTATCTATTACATATGGTGTTTCCCAAGCACCATTAGACGCAGGACCAATACTTGAAAAACTATTGCCTCCATTCACAGATTTACGAATGTCTCCATAATACAAGGCACCATACATTATATTTGAATTAGTATAATCAATTATACACTCCATACCATCACCACCAATAACAGCATCCCAGTTAGTGTTATCTTTCAAAAATGTTCCATTATCTTGAGTACCGGTAATTACTAAATCTTGTACTGTTTGTGACACTCCCAAACTATAAATCTGAGTAATTTGCAAACCATCAGAAATGTCAGTCCAACTATTACCATTATCATAAGATACGTATAAACCTCCATCATTAGCTGAATAAATTGGTTTCGTGGAAGAGAGAATAGAACTACAATCACTATATTTAAGCATATGCACATCTGCATGTTTATATGTAGCTCCTCCTCCTCCATACCAATGAGTGTTAAGGGACCAGTTTTGTCCTCCATCAGTTGATTTCCATGTATTTACACCACCTACAAAAAGTATATTCTCATCATTTGGATCGCACGCAAAAGCTAAATCATACCATGCTTGACCTTCAGAATCAGAACCTGTGATAGACCACCCTAATAAATTTGGAGAATTAGATTGTTGAACCCAAGATTGACCTTCATTTGTAGACTTATATACTGCATAAAACCCATTACTGTTATTGCCAAATAATGCATAAACTATAGAAGGATTATCAGGAGTAACAGCAACGCAAGCCCTAACCACACTGTTTGTAGATGGCAAGCCTGAACCTGAAACTGACCAATTTATTCCATTGTCAACTGATTTATATATTGATGTATTTCCCTTAGATGCTCCATAAATAATATTAGAATTTGTAGGATGAAACTCAATATCTGTCATATTAATAGACTGAAATGTTTGTGTGAAATTTATACCAGCATCAGTTGATCTATAAATACCATTACTTGTAGCTACAATTATTATATCATTATCAATGGGATCAATTAAAACTCGATTTCCTCTATAATAACCTGTAATATTAAATGATAAACCAGTAGTATTAAAAGTTAATCCTCCATCACTAGATTTCATCAATCCATATGAATACGTATCTCCAGCATCTCTATCTCCAGTAATAATATAAATTTCATTTGTATTTGAAGGATTAATTGCAATATCAGAGACTCCTAAATTTGTCAAAAAATCAGTAGTAGTTTGCCACGTTTGTCCTCCATTATCGGATTTCCAAAATCCACCTGCTGGGGCTCCTACATAAATCATATCTGGATTAGTAGGATGAAAAGCTATTGTATTTACTCTTCCAATACCTCTTTTTGCTCCATTAGATTGAAGAGGAACGTTATTTGGACCAACTTGAGTCCATATATTAGGAGGATTCATTCTAAATATATTATTTCTATTCAAAGATTGATATTGTTCAAATAAAATTTCAGGTTTGAGAATACCATCAGGAAAAACTCTAGGTTCTATAAAGTTCTCCCATCTCTTAAATTGTTTCCAACCCTTACCCTTTTCAATGGATTTATTTAACCAATAATTTTCAAATTCTCTTTGTACCTCATAAAAATTCAACTCTGGATTCTGCATATCGTCAACCCAGTCTTGTGACATTAAAATAGTTGTAGAAATTAAAACAAGTAATATTAATCGCATAGAATTATTTTTTTGCAAAGATATCGCTAATTTTATTTGCTTTAAAATTTCCAATTAATTTTATTAAATCTTCTTTTTTAGAAGATTTAATCTTTTCAATTGTTCCAAAATGGGAAAATAAAATAGAGATAGTTTTATCTCCAATTCCTGGAATATTATCTAATGAGGTAGCAAACATATCTTTAGACCTTTGATTTCTATGATGTTTAAGACTAAAGCGATGTGCTTCATTTCTCAAATTCTGTATCAATTTTAAACTTGGAGATCTTTTATCTAAATATAATGGTAGTGATTCTCCATGAATAAATATTTCTTCTAATTTTTTAGCAATGGAAATTATCTTAATTTTTTGAAGAATATCAAGCTCTTCTAATGCCGAAACCGCGGAGGACAACTGACCCTTTCCACCATCAATTATTATTAATTCAGGGAGACTATCTCCACGTTTTAACATACCTCTATATCTTCTAAAAACTACTTCCTTCATTGATAAAAAATCATCAGGACCATCAACAGATTTTATATTAAAATGTCTATATTCCTTTTTTGATGGCTTAGAATTTCTAAAAACTACACAAGCTGAAACCGCTTGATGACCCTGAATATTAGAATTATCAAAACATTCAATATGATTAGGTAAACTTTCTAAATGAAGATCTATTTTGAGGGATTTAAGAATTGAGTTTTTATATGATTTTTTACTTTTATAAGCTTTATTTTTTTCAATAAATTGAATTTGAAACGCATTACGCTTAGATAATTCAATTAACTTATATTTATCTCCTTTCTTAGGCACTGTAACTTTAACATTTTCCCATAAAGAAGTTAATTGAATTGGAGTATAAATTTCCATTGCTGTACTATTATACCTAATTCTAAGTTGAGTAATTACATGAGAAAGAATATAATCGTCATTTTCATCTAATTTCTTGCTAATTTTCACAGTATGAGTCTGAATTATTGCTCCTGAGTTAATTTTAAGATAATTAATAAATGCATGTTTTTCATCTGAAACAATAGAGAATACATCTACATTAGTAATTTTGGGATTTACAATTACAGATTTAGATTGATAATTTTCTAGCAAAATCAATTGATTTTTAATTATCCTAGCCTTCTCAAAATCCAATTTTTTAGATGATATAATCATTTCAGTTTTTAAATTATCAATTACAGAAGATATATCACCTTTTAGGATTTTTCTAATATGTTTAATACCGTGTTCATAATCTTTTTCCATCTGTCTAAGTTCACAAGGAGCTAAACAATTACCAATATGATATTCTAAACAAGATTTATAGCTCTTTTCATTAATACTCAAATGATCTAATTTAAAATTACATGTTCTTAGAGGATATAATTTATGAAAAAAATCAACTAATGTTCTAACAACTTTTGATGATACATATGGACCATAAAAATCAGAACCATCATTGAGAACTTTACGTGTTTGAAAAACCCTAGGAAATGGTTCATTTTTAATACAAATAAAGGGATATGTTTTATCATCCTTTAATAAAATATTATATTTAGGTTGGTACTTTTTTATTAGATTATTTTCTAATAATAAGGCATCTAATTCAGTATCTACAAGAAAATATTTAATATCAAAAATTCTTAAAACTAATAATTTTGTCTTAGCAGATACAATATTTTTTTTGAAATAAGATTGAACTCTATGCTTGATATTTTTAGCTTTACCAATATAAATAATATTCAGATATTTATCTAGAAATTGATAAATTCCTGGACTACTCGGGAAATCGCTAACTTGTTTTTTTAATTTTTCTAAAGGTCGATTCATCCTTGTATTATAAATTTTAAAGGACAAAGAACAGGAATTTAAAAATAGAATACAAAAAATTATAAAAATTAAAATTTTAAATATTAAAAGATAGTAGTATTTTAGCTTAACATTATAAAAGTAATGATTATAAGTCATAAACATAAATTCCTATTTATTGGTCTTCCCTTTTCTGCTTCATCTGCTATTACAAAAGAACTACACAAACAGTATGAAGGACAACCATTACTAAGAAAACATTCTTTATATCACGAATTTTTGAAAATCGCATCAAAAAAAGAAAAAAAATATTTCAAATTTGCTGTTTTAAGAAACCCTATGGACATAGTTGTAACCATTTATGAAAAGATGAGAACAGATGCTAAGAGAAATTTTAATAATCCAAAATTATTAAAACAAAATGGTGGTCATATTAGTATAAAACAACAAGAAGCTTATAAATTTATTAAAATTAATAATGCTAGTTTTCAAGAATTTTTTCTAAAATTCTTTATTTTACCTTACGACAATTACGCAAGTATTACAATGAAAAAATGTGATTTTATAATTAGGTATGAAAATATTGAATCTGACTACTTACAAGCACTTGAAAAATGTGGAATTAATGATCCAAAACCTCTTCCTGTTGCTAACAAAACTAAAGGTAAAAATAAAAATATGAACGATTATTATACTAAAGATATACAACAAAGAGCTAGTTTTATATTTGGACCTTTTCTTAAAAAACATGGATATAATCTTCCATCTCATTGGCCTGAAAATAAATTTTCCAAATCCTCTTCATTTTTATTTCATTGTCTTGGACTTATAAGAACTATTAAATGGCATTATGAGAAAATCTCAAAAAGACAAAGTATTCAAGGATCTATTTATGGTGACATACAGAGAAAAGAAGAAGGAAATAATAATTAACCAATATTTTTCAAGATCTTTCGATAAAATAATAGTAATATTACAATACCCATAAAAATGCCCGAGTCAGCTATGTTAAAAACTGGAGCAAAAAATGTAAAAGTATTATCAGACCCACTAATAATACTTAAAAAACTTGGTGCAGGATAAATATGAAAAAAATGAAACTGCAACATATCAACTACCTCACCATTGAAAAGACCTTTATCGTAAAAATTATAAAATACACTATCTACTATATTACCAATAGCTCCACCAATAATCAAACCAAAAGATAGCAAAACTCCAGTTGGTAAAATGATTTTTTTGAGAGTATTCTTTATATAAAGAANACCTAAAATTACAATGGAAATTCTAAATAAAGTTAAAAATAGTTTGCCATTAGCAAATGGCAATTCTAATCCAAAAGCCATTCCTGGATTACGAACATCAACAATTCTAAACCATTCAAAACCAAATACACTTATCCCACCATTAGGTAAAAAATAAACAACTAAAAGTTTAGTTATCTGATCTATAAATAACAATAGGATTGCAGAAGTAAATATTTTTTTCAACTAATTATTGGGATCTTTTTGCTTCTATAGATAAAGTAGCATGTGGAACTAATTTCAACCTCTCTTTACTTATTAATTTACCAGTGGCTCTACATACCCCATAGGTCTTATTTTCTATTCTAACCAACGCGTTATTTAAATTAGTTATAAATTTTTCTTGTCGCATAGCCAGTTTCATATTCTCATCTTTTGACAATGTTGAAGATCCTTCCTCAAACGCTTTAAAAGTTGGTGAAGTATCATCAGTACCATTATCTGTATCATTTGCATATGCAGCTCTAAGCAAATTTAAATCTGATTTAGCGCGCTCTATTTTTTCCTCAATAATTTTTTTAAATTCTTTTAATTCTTTTTCAGAATAACTTACTTTTTTAACCATTTTATATCTTTTTAATAAAAACTCTTACTGATAGATCATGTACTAAATTAACTAGTACGAATTTATCATCAAAATCATCTACCATTTCTAATGAATCAGATAACGTTTCATTACAAATATAAGATAAATTTTCATCAATAAAATTTTCAATTACATCATTTTTTTTAACATAAATATTAATTCTATCAGTAATTACTAAATTATTTTCCTTTCTAAGATTTTGGATACGATTGACTAACTCTCTTGAAAGACCTTCATTTTTTAATTTATCAGTAATATTAACATCAAGAGCAACTGTAATACCTTTATAACTTGCAACTTCATATCCTGGAATTGCTCCAGTGAAAATTTCGACATCATCAATAGCTAATTCCAAATTACTAAATTTTATCAATTTATTCTCTTCTAAAATATTGATTTCCTCTGTATTAAGTCTATTGATTAAATTAACATATTTGCCAATATTTTTGCCATATTTTGGACCTAAAACCTTAAAATTAGGTTTCACTTCTTTTTTAAAAAACCCTTCATCTTCTTTTACATATTTGATAGATTTTATATTTAATTCAGCTAACAAAATATCTGATATCTTGTTAATTTCATTTTCCATTTCAATATTGATTACAGGTATTATAATCTGATTTAATGGTTGTCTAACTCTGATTTTTTTAGATTTTCTCAAAGATAATGCAAGAGATGTTATATCTTGAGCTAAACAAATACGTTTTTCCAAATCAATATCAATATGTTTATTATTATATCCAGGAAAATCAGCAAAATGAACAGAATCAACTGTATGTAAATTTGTTACAGAATTAAGATCTTTGAATAAATTATCCATAAAAAATGGAGCTATAGGAGATGAAATAATAGATATCTTTTCTAAACACTCATATAAGGTTTGATATGCTGATATCTTATCTTGATTATACTGACCTTTCCAAAATCTTCTTCTTGATAATCTTATAAACCAATTAGAAAGTTTATCAAGAACGTAACTCTGAATTAATCTAGCAGATTTTGTAGGATCATAACTAAAATATGAATCATCAACTTTTCTAACTAAAGAATTTAATTCTGATATAATCCATCTATCAATTTCTGGTCTATCTTCGATAGGAAGATATTTTTCTGAAAAAACAAAAGAATCAATATTAGCATACATAACAAAAAATGAATATGCATTATATAAAGTACTAAAAAACTTTCTTTGAACTTCTTGAATACCTTTTATATCAAATTTCAAGTTATCCCAAGGTTGGGCATTAGATATCATATACCATCTACAAGCATCTGCTCCATACTTTTTAATGGTATCAAAAGGATCTACAGCATTTCCAAGACGTTTAGACATCTTATTGCCTTCCTTATCTAAAACCAAACCATTAGAAATAACATTTTTATAAGCAACTGAATCAAATAAAATAGTAGAAATCGCATGTAAAGTAAAAAACCAACCTCTAGTTTGATCAACACCTTCTGCAATAAAATCAGCAGGGAAATTCTTGTTAAAATATTCTTTATTTTCAAATGGATAATGCAGTTGAGCATATGGCATAGACCCTGAATCAAACCAAACATCTATTAAATCTAACTCCCTTTTCATTGGTTTACCATCATCAGAAACTAAAATAATATTATCAACATTTGGTCTATGAAGATCAAAAATGTCATAATTTTTTTGTGAAAAATCATTACTTATAAAATCAATCAAAGGATTGTCCTTCATAAAGCCTAATTTAACTGACCTTTGTATCTCGTCTTTTAAATGTTGTATTGAGGAAATACATTTTTCTTGTTTGCCATCAAGAGTTCTCCATATAGGCAAAGGAATTCCCCAGTATCTAGATCTCGATAAATTCCAATCAACTAAATTTTCTAACCAATTTCCAAACCTGCCCTCTCCAGTAGACTTCGGACACCAATTAATTGTTTTATTTAATTCAATCATTCTATCTTTAAAATCAGTAGTTTTTACAAACCAACTATCCATAGGGTAATATAGAATAGGCTTATCAGTTCTCCAACAATGAGGATATGAATGAAGATACTTTTCTGATTTAAATAACCTTTCCTTTTCTTTTAATTTAATAATTAATTCAATGTCTACAGAATATTCTGGCTTCGTGTCATTATCAACATAATACTCATCTTTTACATATCTGCCTTTTAAATCAAAAACATCATCAGTAAATTTTCCTTGTTTATCTACTAAAGTTAAAGATCCAATACCATTCTTTTTAGCAACCAAATTATCATCAGATCCAAATGAAGGAGCTACATGTACTATACCTGTTCCGTCATCAGTGGTCACAAAATCTCCTTCTATAATTTTAAATGCATCACCATCTATTGGCTGTTTATATTTAAATAATTGATCATATGACAAACCAATCAAATGCCTTCCCTTAAACTCTTTAATTATGATATATGGCAAATCTTTCTCTTCTGAATTATAATTATCATACTCAATCTTATCAGAAAAATATTTACTCAAAAGTTTTTTAGCTAGTATAGCTTCTATTGGTTTATGATTATATGGATTATATGTCTTAATCAAGACATAATCAATATTTTTTCCAACAGCTAGCGCTGTATTTGATGGCAATGTCCAAGGCGTAGTAGTCCAAGCTAAAATAAATAGATTGGTTGAATTAAATAAATGAGAACTGTGATCATTTTTTAAAATTTCAAACATTGCTACTGCTGAAGTATCTTTTACATCTTTATAACATCCCGGTTGATTTAATTCATGGGTGCTCAATCCTGTACCTGCTTTTGGAGAAAATGGTTGGATCGTAAATCCTTTGTATAACAATTTTTTCTGATGCATTCTAGATAAAATCCACCATACTGATTCAATATATTTATTGTTATATGTAACATAAGGGTTTTTCATATCAACCCAAAATCCCATTTCAGATGTTAAATCCTCCCATTGACCTTGAAACTGCATTACATTTTTTTTACATTCACTGTTATATTTTGTAATACTAATTTTAGAGCCAATATCTTCCTTGGTGATACCTAACTTATCTTCTACTGCTAATTCTACCGGTAAACCATGAGTGTCCCACCCAGCCTTTCTATCAACAAAATATCCTTTTAAGGTTTTATATCTACAAAACAAATCCTTAATCGTTCTAGCAATTAAATGATGAATACCAGGTTTTCCATTAGCAGAGGGAGGACCCTCATAAAAAGTAAAATTTTCATTATTTTTTCGATAACTTAACAAATCCTTCAAAATATCTTGACTTTTCCAGCTCTGTAAAATTTCTTTATGGACTTTTGGAAGATCTAACTTTGTGTACTCTTTAAATTTTGACATAATATTTGAAAAATAAGACTAACTTACTATTCTATTTTATTAGCAAGTGAATCTGAATAAATCTTAGAATATTCTTCAACATAACCAAAAGAATGATCATCTACTCGAATCTCCCCTTTACTTACATGTCCCAATAAACTAAATTTAATATTAGATGAACGTAAAATATCAAGAAACCTATCTTCTTTAACCTCACGAACAGAAACAATTACTCTAGATGGTGACTCCCCAAATAAAAAAGCATCTACTCTGCATTCGGAAGAAGTAGTAATATCAAAACCTAAATCATTAACCATTGCGCTTTCAAGCAAAGATATAAATAAACCACCATTTGAAATGTCATGAGCTGATTCAACAACTCCAGATCTAATTAATTTGATTAAAGTTTGTTGTAAATCATATTCAATATCTAAATCAAATAATGGGGCAGAGGATTCTTTAACTGAATGAAAAGAAGCTAGATATTCAGAACTTGAAATATCATTTTGCTCTTCTCCTAAAAGATAAATTAAATCAGACTTACCCTTAAAAGCAAGGGATGTAATATTATTCTTATCTTCTATAATTCCTAACATTCCAATTGTAGGAGTTGGGAATACAGGTATTTCATTATTGTGTACTAAAGATTGATTATAAAAACTTACATTTCCACCAGTAACTGGAGTATTAAATTTTTCACATGATTTTTTCATTCCTTTAATTGCTCCAACAAATTGCCAATAAACCTCTGGGTTATATGGATTCCCAAAGTTTAAACAGTTAGTAATTGCTGAAGGTATACCACCACTACAAACAATATTTCTAGCCGCTTCAGCAACTGCCATCGCACATCCTTCTTCTGGATCAGCATGAACCATCCTAGCGTTACAATCAACAGTCATAGCTAAAGCTTTATTACTTCCTTTTAAATTTACAACTGCAGCATCTGTAGGATTATTAGTACTCATATTTATTGTACCTACCATTGAATCATATTGATCATAAACCCATTTTTTAGATGATATGTTTTCATGAGCAGTTAAAAACTTAGCTACTTTTACTAAGTCTTTAGGAATAGGAATATCATCAATATTAAAATTCTTATACCTTTCATAGTACTCAGGCTCACTCCACTCCCTCTCATAAACTGGAGCTCCACCTCCTAATACAAGATCTTCACAAGGTACATCAGCTACTAATTCAGAATGCATAAAATACTTCACTCGATTTCCTTCAGTAACAACTCCAATTTCTTCGCAAGACAAGTCCCACTTATCAAAAATTTGTTTAACTATTTTTTCCTTTCCCTTATGAACAACTACAAGCATCCTTTCCTGAGATTCAGATAATAAAATTTCCCAGTCCTTCATATCACGCTGCCTAGTAGGAACTTTATCTAACCAAATATCCATTCCGTGACCTCCAGCAGCACTCATTTCATTAGATGAACAGGTGATTCCTGCAGCTCCCATATCTTGCATTCCAACAATAGCATCTGTCTTAGAAAGTTCAAGAGTAGCTTCCAAAAGTAATTTTTCCTGAAAAGGATCTCCCACTTGAACAGCTGGCAAATCATCTGCTGAATCTTCCGTAAGGTCTTTTGAAGCAAAAGAAGCACCATGAATTCCATCTTTTCCAGTTCTAGATCCAACAATAAACACAGGATTGCCTATCCCAGAAGAAGTAGCGGAAATCATATCTTCTTTATTCATGATACCAGCCGAAAAGGCATTTACCAAAGGATTAGTATTATAACATTCATCAAAAAAAACCTCACCACCAACAATAGGAATTCCAAAAGCGTTTCCATAATCTCCAATTCCTTTAGAAACACCCTTAATTAACCACTTAGTTCTATCTAAATCTAATTGACCAAACCTTAAAGAATTAAGTTGAGCAATTGGTCGTGCTCCCATTGTAAAGATATCTCTATTTATTCCTCCCACACCTGTGGCAGCACCTTGATAAGGCTCAAGCGCTGAAGGATGATTATGAGATTCTATTTTAAAACAACAAGCTAATCCATCACCAATATCAACTAAACCTGCATTTTCTTCACCTGCCTCAACAAGCATATGAGGACCTTCTTTTGGTAATTTTTTTAACCAAACTATTGAATTCTTGTATGAACAATGCTCAGACCACATGACTCCAAAAACACTTAATTCACAAAAATTAGGAGTTCTGTTTAATATTTGTTTTATCTTATCAAACTCTTCAGGCAATAAACCCATTTCCACAGCTTGATCAACTGTAGCCAAATTTAATGTAGCTTGTGTTGTCATATTATAGATTTTTATTATAATTTTGTTGAGCAAACTTAACTAAATTACAATTCAATTTATATAAAAAAACTATGAAAAAGATATTACTTATTAGCTTAGTGTTTATAACTCTTCACTCTTGTGTCATTGATGCAAGCAATGACCCAGTTGTTGGATGCACTGATCAGTTAGCGATCAATTACAACTCTCTAGCAACAATAAACGATAATAACTGTGACTTTTCTTCTGATATTGTATTTTATATGGACGCAAATGCAGCAATTTTCCTTGATCAACAAAATGTTAATCAACTGACATTTTATGTTAATTCATTTAATATTGGATCTCAATATAATAATAATGGGTTTATTTTTTCACTAGAAGATCCTGGATGTAATGATCCCTATTTTTTAACTCAAACTATTAATTGGTCAATGACTCAGAGTTCATCTATTGTTTGGGAAGCTATTGATGAATCGGGATATGTTTGGTATAGTTCTTCAGAAGTTATAAGCCCTAATGAATGTCTTAATATCAGATTAACAACAAAAATGATTAAGGAATTTCATAATATGTCTCAATAAGAACCAAAATATTTTCTTATAATCCATTCTAACAATAAAAGGGAAATCAATAAAGTAAGAATTAGAAAATTATCTAAAAACTTTTTATAATCAAATTGGCTATAAACAAGTGATTTATGCATATCGCTACTTATCATTTTACTAGATAGTATAGAAGCATCTTTGTTGTTTAAAAACCATCCTCCACTCTTATTAGATAGCTTATAAAGTAAGTTATGATCAGGTAATCTATAAATGTCCTCAATTTTTTCATTTAAAACAATAAATTCACCATTGTATAAGGATGGTTTATCTTTAAAACTTAAATTAAAGGAATATTTCCCATTAATTAATTTATCTAACTTTAATGAATATTTAGAATTGATTTTTTTCATTTTAAAATCTAATTCATTATTACTTTCATCAATTAATTTAAAAAATAATTCTTGATCATTATTTAACTCATAATTCTGGTTATAATTCTCACATCTAATAATAAAATCTTCACCGTAATTCATTTTTCTATCATAAACAACATTAACTCTAGATTTGTTGTGTTGAATTAATAAATAATTAAATATCTTGGAAAATAGTTCATTAAAATTAGCATGCATATTAATCGACCTATCATTTATCCTCCATCTCCAAATTCCCTCCCCATATATAATGCCTATTTTTCTATTTAATATATTATCCAATATAATAAATGGGTTTTCATTATTAGATTCCGCATCAAATAATAAGACATCACCAGTAGCTGATTGCCTATACCTACCATTCAAAGCGTATATTGGATCTAATTTTTCCAAATAATTTCTTAGATTTTCTGAAATATTAAATTTAGAAAATCTAGTATTGAATTCAACGGTTCTTCCACTAACTTTAGTTGCGTCTAAAATAGATCCATTTGGATATAAAGATGAAAGAGATGAAATTGATTCTATATTTGCAAAAAACAGAATAGAACATCCAAGAGAATCTCTAACAATATTTTGAGGCAATTGATTTTCTTTCAAATAAAATAATATTGCTAAATCATATTTTTTTGTAACTGTATCAATTTGATCTAATGAATAAATATCAAAACTATAATTACCATAATATTCTAATACAGATTTGATAGCTCCAATATCTGGATGAACTCTTTCAGAAATAATCAATATTTTTTTCTTATTATCCAAAACATCTATAACAAATTCGAATTCATTATTTTCTTTATATTCTTCTTCTTCTAAACAATCTACCACCACCATATATTTAATAAGACCAGACTGATTACTAAGAACTGAAGTTTCAAAATTTATTATTTCTGATTCAAAAGACACTTTTTTTTCTTGACTAAAAACAATTTGATCATTTTTATATAAACTAAGGCGGATTTTCTCTCCTTTAAATTGATCAGCTTGAATCTTAACAATTACTGGTGATTGATTATTTAAATATGAAAACTTATTATATATAACATCTTTAACTCGCAAATCCTTTTTAACAATTGTATCTCCTAAGGGGAGAGTATAAATAGGTATTTTGTTTACTAATTTATGATACAATGGATTACCTCCTTCATTATAAATTCCATCAGAAGACAAAATGAGTCCCGATAAATTTTTTCCTGAAAATTTAATTTCTATTTCATCTAATAAATTAGTATAATTAGTTAAAAATCCTGTTTTACTCATTGAAAATTCTTCGGAAACATCAGAAGAGAATTTCATAGGGAAAACATCAAAATTATCAGATAAATCTTCAAATAATTTAGATAATGTTAAAGAATCAGAAAAACCATTACATGAAGAGGAAATGTCTTGAGCTATAACTATTATAGGCTTTTCTAATTTCTCAAATTTAGAAGTGATTATTGGATCCAATAATAATATACATATTAATGAGACAACTACAGATCGAAAACAAAAAAGAGTGATTAAAAAATATTTATTTGAAATATGGGAACGCCAATATAATATCAATGAATAGATTAATCCAATAAGAATGCAAAATCCTGTAAGAAGGAAAGAATAATCAGATGCAATATTAATCATTTATTTATGTTAACATTCCTCCACACACATGTATTACTTGTCCAGTAACATATGAGGACATATCAGAGGCTAAAAACAATGTGACATTAGCGACGTCATTAACAGTACCTCCTCGTTTTAATGGAATCAAATTTCTCCATTCTTTAATTTGATCCTCTGCTAATGATTCAGTCATTTCAGTTTCAATAAATCCAGGAGCGATAGCATTACACCTAATATTTCTTGATCCTAACTCTAAAGCAGTAGATTTAGTAAAACCATTAATAGCCGCTTTAGAAGCGGAGTAATTAGCTTGGCCGGCATTTCCCTTCACTCCAACAACAGAACTCATGTTAATTATTGAACCACTTCTTTGCTTTAACATTGGCTTCAATACAGATTTAGTCATGTTAAAAACAGATTTCATATTTACCTTCATTACGTTATCAAAATCTTGCTCCGACATACGCATCAGTAATCCATCTTTAGTAATTCCAGCATTATTTATAAGAACATCTATGGAATTAAATTCTTTTAAGACCTCATCTACAAATAAATTAGTAGAATCGAAATCTGAGGCATCTGTCTTAAACCCAATTACTCTATTTCCACCTTCTAATAACTTTCTTTCTAATATTTTAGCTTGATCATCAGAGCTACGATAAGTGAAAGCAATATTTGCTCCATGTGAAGATAAAAGTTCAGCTATACCCTTACCAATACCCCTACTAGCACCTGTAATAATTACATTTTTATTCTTTAATAATTTCATAAACTAATTTAATATTAAATGTTAATTATTTTTCTAATCAACACTAATTAATTGAAACATCATTTTTCCTATTTCCGCAGGAGATTCAGCAACCATAATACCACATTCTCGTAATATTGCCATTTTGGCAGCTGCAGTATCTTCAGAACCACCAACAATAGCTCCAGCATGTCCCATAGTTCTACCTGCAGGAGCAGTTTGTCCAGCAATAAACCCAACTACAGGTTTTGTTCCATATTTCTGAATCCATCTAGCAGCATCGGCCTCTAATTGACCACCAATCTCACCAATCATTATTATACCATCAGTATCAGGATCATTCATAAATAATTTAACAGCGTCTTTAGTAGTTGTTCCAATAATAGGGTCACCTCCAATACCAATAGCTGTCGAAATACCTAAACCAGATTTAACTACCTGATCAGCCGCCTCATATGTTAATGTTCCAGATTTAGAAACTAATCCTATTCGACCCTTTTTAAAAACAAATCCGGGCATTATACCACACTTAGCCTCCGAGGGAGTTATTACTCCTGGACAATTTGGACCTATTAAAGTACAATCTTTATCTGATATATACTCATTCACTATAATCATATCCTTAGTTGGGATTCCTTCAGTTATACATATAATAACTTTAATACCACTTTCTGCCGCCTCCATTATTGCATCTGCAGCAAATGCAGGAGGAACAAAAATAATAGAAGTATTTGCTTTAACTTTTTTTACTGATTCTTGAACAGTATTAAATACTGGGTGACCTAAATGTTTTATTCCACCTTTTCCTGGAGTAACTCCGCCAACAATATTGGTGCCATACTTAATCATTTGTTCAGCATGAAATGAACCTTCACTTCCAGTAAATCCCTGAACAATTACTCTCGAATTCTTATCTACTAATACACTCATTGATTTTTTTATTTATGCAAAACTACTACAAATTGATAATTAACAAAGGAAAATCAATATTTTTGCTGACATGTACTCAAACTTGAATCATGACACAATATGTTCTGTAATCACAGGATACAACCCTAGTGCCGTCGCGGTGATTAGAATATCAGGAATTGATGCTATTAAAATATGCAATAGAATATTCAATAAAAATATATCAAATGCTAAAACTCATACAATTCACTTTGGCAACATCATGGAAGGAAATGATATTATAGATGAGGTATTAATCAGTATATTCCATAATACAAAATCATTCACAGGAGAAGAAACTGTTGAAATTTCTTGTCACGGATCACTATTTATTCAAAATAAAATTATCAATTTACTTATTGATAATGGTGCAAGACCCGCTAGCCCGGGTGAATTTTCATTTAGAGCCTTTAGAAATGGTAAAATAGATCTATCGCAAGCTGAATCAATAGCAGATTTAATTAACTCTGAAAATGCTAATTCTCATAAATGTGCAATAAATCATTTGAAAGGAGGGTTTAAAAATGAATTAGAGTTACTAAGAAATGACTTAATCTCATTCGCTTCCTTATCTGAGTTAGAACTTGATTTTGCTGAAGAAGATGTGGAATTCGCTAATAAAAATGAATTTCTTGATGTTCTTGAAAAAATAAAAAATAAAATTGAATCACTAATTGCATCCTTCAAGATGGGAAACGCAATAAAAGATGGAATCCCTGTAGTTATACTTGGATTGCCTAATGTTGGCAAATCAACTCTTCTTAATACTTTGATAAATGAAGAAAAAGCAATTGTATCAAAAATTCCTGGAACTACTAGAGATTCAATTGAAGATACAATAATTATTAATGATTGTAAATTTAGATTTATTGATACTGCAGGAATTCGAATATCTGAAGATGAGATAGAAAAAATTGGAATTGAAAAATCTTTTGAAAAAGCATCATTATGTGACATCATACTATTTGTTATAGATAATACAGATGAGATAGAAAAACAAATATTAGAGTATAACAAAATAAAGAATTCATATTCAAAACCAATCTTATTAGTAATCAACAAAACTGATCTAAATCCAAATTTAGATATTAAATTAAATCACATATCAATATCAGCGAAAAACAAAATAGGCATTTCTAAACTTAAACAACAATTAATTTTAATGACTAGTTCTTCTCAAATAAACAATGATCAAATTATCATAACTAACTCAAGACATTATGAAGAGTTAAACAATAGTCTTGTAGAAGTAAAAGAAATTATAAATGGATTAAAAAATAGCCTTAGTAAAGATTTACTATCAGTGAATATCAAGAAATGTTTAATTCACTTAGGTTCAATTACTGGAGAAATTACTACAGATGACTTACTAGAAAACATATTCTCTAGATTCTGTATCGGAAAATAATACCTTTTTATTACCACCATTTCTTTATTTTAATTTAAATGATATATGTTTATTCAAAATAAATCAAAAAAACAATGTTAGTAGACACTAACTTTTTATAATTTTGCAATAATGAAATTTTCGAAAAGACAAATAGAAATTATTCAAGCTTCTAAAGATTTAATTGGCATTAAAGGGATACAAAATTTTACTATAAGTAAACTAGCTAAAAAAATGCGTTTTTCGGAGCCAGCTCTTTATAGACATTTCAAAGATAAAACAGAGATTCTAAGATCTGTGCTTCTTTTTCATAAAGAAATGATTAGCAACGGAATAAGTGAAATTATCACATCAGATGCACCAGCATTAGAAAAAATAAGATCTATTATTGAATTCCAATTTAGTCACCTCAAAAAAAACCCTTCGATAATAATGGTGGTTTTTTCCGAGACAAGTTTTCAATATAATAATGTCTTATCTAATTTACTCACTAAAGTAATAAAACAAAGAACAAAAAAATTAATGAAACTAATTGAAGAAGGTCAGAATAATAATGAAATTAAGTCAGAATTAGATCCTAAACAGATTGCTACTATAATTATGGGTAGCATGAGATTAACTGTACTTAAATGGAAATTCAATAATTTTAAAACTGATTTAGAACAAGATGGTTCTGAATTATGGATAACAATCGAAAAACTAATAAAACAATGAAAATAAGACATATAATTATTATTACAAGTACTTTATTTATACTTTCCATTTTTGCATTTTTGGTTTTTCAGGCATGGCAATATGGAATAAATTACGGAGAAGAAAATGCAGAAATTATTAGATTAGAGAAAGAAATTGAAAGAAATAATCAGATTGATTCATTAATCAATCAAGAAAATATTAAATCAGTAAAGGTTATCAAAATAAAAAATCAATATAATGATTATAAGATCTATTCTTCTGGAAGAGTTGTCTCTACTCAAAAAATCACTAAAACATCAGAAGTTCAAGGTGAATTAAAGGGTAATTATTCTTTAAAAAAAGGTACCAAGTTTAAAAAAGGTGATATACTTTTTGGAATTGAAAATAGAGATTTTGAGCTCTTATTAAAAGCAAGAAAAAGTAGATTTCTGAATCTAATCTCATCATCACTAATAGAATTTAAATTAGATTTTCCAAATGAGTATGAAAAATGGGATATTTTCTTCAATAAAATAAGAATTGATGAAAACTTACCAGACTTACCTCAAATTTCCAATTCAAAAGAGAAGAATTTTATTATTTCAAAATCTATACTCTCTGAGCATCTTTCTATCCAATCTGATGAAGAAAGATTAAAAAAATATACTGTCTACGCACCCTTTGACGGAAGTATAGTAAGAAATTATACGGATTTAGGAGCAAGTGTAAATCCTGGATCACCAATTATAGAGATAATTAGAGATGAATCTTTAGAAATTGAACTTCCAATCAATAAAAATAAAATAAATGAAATAAATATTGGAGATACTGTATTAATAGAAGTGAATGATAAAGTAATCATCGGAAACATTATCAGAAAAAGCAACTTTGTTGATATCTCAACACAAAATATTTCAGTTTTTGCTAAAATACCAAATGATAACAAGATTAAAATCTTCAGTGGAGATTTTTTAAAAGCTGAAATAAAAGTTAAAAGCAAAATAAAGACCGCAAAAATACCTATAAGCTCTATAATAAATACGGAAAACATATATCTAGTAAAAAAGGATAGTACTTTGATTCAAAGAAATATAAAAATATACTCATCTGGAATAAATAATATTTACGTAACAGGAATAGAAGACAATGAATTAATTGTTTGTGAAGAAATTCTTGAGGCTAATGAAGGCATGAGTATCTTACCTATAATACATAAATAATGAGGAAAATTATAGAAAATTTTATTAAGTATCCAATCTACGCAAACGCAATAATTGTTGTTAGCGACAAGACCATCAACAACGTTTGGAGATTTTATAGCGCCTAACATCAGCAAACATATCGAAGGTACTCCAAGAACCTT
>PAUF01000003.1 GCA_002712715.1 Flavobacteriales bacterium
GTAGCTGAGTTCATGTCATCCCAATTGAATCTTAACCTATCATGGATAAGTTCAGTTGTGTTGACACCTGTGATTGCACCACAAACATTCGCGTATATACAAGAACCATCATTTAAGTTAGCTGTTGGATCATAGTTTGTAGCAGTTGAATCTGTACAACCTGAGTATAGACAAGATCCATCATCTGTATTAGCTCCAGCAAAGAAGTTAGCAGCTGTTGAATCTGTACAACCAAGCAAGATTGCTTGACAAGATCCATCATCTGTATTCGCAGCTGGGTTGTAGTTGAATGCAGTTGAATCTGTACATCCTAATACTACAGCTATACATGAACCATCATCCCAAGCAGCGTTAGGATCATAGTTAAATGCAGTTGAATCTGTACAACCTCCAGGTCCACATTGAGCACCACCGATAGAAATATCAGTGTATGTTCCAGCACCTGCTCCTACTAAACTACCAAAATCAAATGATATTTCAGAGTCGAAAGTACCTCCACCTACTGTGATGTCGTAACATCCAGTTGGTAGACAAAGTGTGTCTGAACCAAAAGTACCGTTAGCTAATGTACCAGTAGCAGTTGAAACACCACCATTTGATACATTATAAGTACCTCCGTTCCATCCATCACCCCATGAATCATACATGTTCAATGCGACAGAGTTGTCTAAACAAGGGTACACACAAGAACCATCATCCGTATCTGCAGCTGGATCATAGTTAAGTGCTGTACTGTCTGTACATCCGTACACCGGTAGAACTGAGTAGTCTTCAACTTTTACATCATCTAATAATAGATCTTGGTAGAAGTCATTTGAAGCAAGACCACTTTCTCCTCTAAATCTAATTTCAGCGATTCCATTATTTAAGAATCCAGATAAAGAGTAAGAATACGTATTCCAACCAGGTACATTTAACTGTAACATATCTACTTGATTCCAAGATGTACCATCATATGCTTCAACATACATGATATTATTAGAACCAGATAGTGCTACATCACTGTAACTGAAGTAATCAAAGTAAAGTGTTGGAGTTGAAAGCGTAGACGCATCAACATCCTCAACTTCTAAGATTACACCAGCATCAGTACCTGAGAAGTCAATCCAAGCATAAGTACCTGATGTTCTTCCGTTTGCACTAGCAGCATATCCAGGATTTCCTGTAAACGCCCAGTTACCAGATGTAGCTGAAGTAGCCCACTGCTGAGGAGTACAGAACCCTATAGGAAGTGATCCCGTAGAGAATTCTTGGTGATATGGTGCTGGAGCAGCACAAGCTGGATACGTACATGAACCATCATCTATAGTAGCTAATGGGTCATAGTTCGTAGCTATACTGTCTGTACAACCATATACTGGAGAAACTAAACATAGGTTATCTACCCATACGTAGTCATTATATGCACCTCCAGAGTATACATCACCATACTTACAAGAAGCTTGAAGAGTTACCGTAGGGTTTCCTCCTGCATAAGCAGAAAGATCATACGCTAAGTTCAAGGATCCTGGAGCATTGTGATCATAGTTACCATTTTGATCTGCGATAGAATCTCCGTCTACAAGTACTCTAAACCAAGAATAGCTACCTGAACTAGCTCCAAAATAAGATTGAGAGTTATAGTCAAGTACCATACTTAATTGGCTTCCTGCAGCAACAGTAGATAAATCTAAACACATCTCAATTTGTGATATGTGTTCAGTATTACTCCACGCTTGTGCAGAAGTTGTAGTTGAAGAACCACCCGTCCATCCTATGTAATTACCTCCTTGGAATTCCGCAGAGTAAGTACCATTAGGATTTGTCATAGTAACAGCAACAGCAGCTTCAAGTCCTGATGTAGCTATCCAATTACCTGCAACAAATGAACCACTTTCAAAGTCATCACAGAAAGAGTCTCCGTTACATGGTAATGGTAAGATACAAGAACCATCATCTACAGTTGCATTAGGGTCATAGTTGATCGCATTACTATCTGTACATCCATAAACTGGACATGCAGAACCAATACTAACTAACTCAGATCCAGCAGAACCAGAAGCTAAAGTTCCTGTTCCATATACTGTACCTGTAGCGTTGTCAGTAATAGTATAAGTATTACCATTCCAACCATCTCCCCAAGTATCTGTCATATTCATAGTATAACAGTCATTTGGAATACATGCAGTCCATGTTCCTGTTCCAGCTGGAGCAGTAGCAGAAGCTACCACGTTTCCTGAACCATCAACTAATGACCAACCTACTTCAGTTGCGAATGAACCACCACCAACAGTAATTGTTACATCATTGTCAGTACATGGATACACACACGAACCATCGTCAGAGTTAGCACAAGCATCATAGTTAGAAGCAGCTGTATCAGTACAACCATAAACTGTACCTACAGTAAAGTCCCAAGAACCAGATGTTCCTGTTGGTAAATTACCTGAAGCATAAGTACTACCCATACCATCAGTAACATCAACAGAACCTAAAGCTCCAAAAGACCATCCGTCTCCAAATGAGTCATACATATTTAATGTATAACATCCATCTGCTAGACAAGCAGAATCACTTATAGTGTTGTATCCTATACTATAAGGTCCTCCAGAAGCAATTACTGCTCCGTTAGCATCAGTTATATCCCAAGAACACTCATCACCATAGTAATCAGTATTTACTGCAATATAAACTGTGTTGTCTAAACATGGATAAGCACATGAACCATCATCGTACATTGCTGTAGGATCATAATTAAGTGCTGTAGAATCTGTACAACCAATCATACAAGCGTTAGAGTCTCCATAAGCGATTTGTCCTGAATAAGGAGCACCACCTGAAACAACAATAACACCTGAACCATCAGTTAGATCCCAAGAAACCTCACTTTGCCATGAACCACCGCCAACAACGATGTCATAACATCCAACTGGCACACAATTACCAGCTGAACCAGAAGTTCCAGTAACTAAAGTTTCATTAAATACTACAGATCCAGAAACAACGTCTGTCATAGTAAAGTAATTACCATTCCATCCATCACCAAATGAATCAAACATATTTAATGTTCCAAAGTCACCATAACAACAAGAACCATCATCTATAGTAGCTAAAGGATCATAGTTCGCAGCTGTTGTATCAGTACATCCTGGAACGTTACATGCAAAATTAATACTTACATCTTCAGATCCAGCAGAGCCAGAAGCTAAAGTTCCTGTTCCATAAACTGAACCAGTAGCGTAGTCACTAATTGTATATGTATTACCATTCCAACCATCACCCCAAGTATCTGTCATATTCATAGTATAACATCCATCAGGGATACAAGCTGTAAATGTACCTGTTCCAGCTGGCGCAGTAGCAGAAGCTACAACGTTACCTTGAACATCTACAAGTGACCAACCTACTTCAGTTGCAAATGAACCTCCACCAACAACTATACTAACAAAATTATCAGCACAGTATACACATGTACTATCATCAGTATTTGCAGCTGGATTGAAGTTACTTGCTGTTGGGTCTGTACAACCATATACTGGTACAACAATTGATTCATCTACAGAGATTTGATCAATCGCCATATCAGAAGTAAATGAAGTTCCAGTTAATCCTACAAACTCAATAAATACGTCACCTGAGTAAGCAGATAATGAAACTTGCGCTTGAACCCAGTCAGGAGCACCTTGATCTCCGCTCATGCTCCATAGTGAATCACCATTTGCACGAACTTCTAAAGTACCCATTGTCGCTCCAAACATACTATAGTAGAAGCCTAAAGCTGGATCTAAAAGCGAATCAATATTAATACAAGCAGCAAATAAAACAGCTGTTTTATTACTTCCTGCACCAGAAGTCTCAGTAAACATATAATATCCACCACCTGTAACGTCATCAACAGGACCTGTATTAAATGATGGAGTTCCTAAGTTATCCTGAGTCCATCCCCAATTAGCTGCCGCAGAAGTATTTGTGGCACCACTCGAGAATGCATCAGAAAATGGTCCATAATTACCAAGAACATCGAATGTCTCAGCAAATGGAGCATTTGTGATAGAAGCACAGCTGATAATGAAACAAGTTCCATCATCTGTATTAGCCGCTGCATTATAATTAGCTGCTAAAGTATCTGTACATCCTAAAACAACAGGAATACAAGAACCATCATCAAAGTTAGCTGATGGGTTATAGTTAAATGCTAGTGGATCAGTACATCCAGGAACCATATTTACAGTTACCGTTGCAGAAGCTGTAGTTGTACAACCAAAGCAATCTGTAACACTAACAGTATAAGTACCAGAAGTTACATTTGAAAGATCTTCAGTTGTATCTCCTGTGTTCCATGCATACGTGTAAGCAGTAACAGCAGGGTCACCATAGTGAACTGTACCATTCCAATTTCTAGGACTAAAATTCAATCCTGTTGGATAAGTACCACCATGACCTTCAGTAACAATCATATTAGCATCAGAAGCCCATGTAGAAACACCAGGAGTTCCTGTACCATTAGTATATTGAACTGTTGTACCACTTGATACTCCAACCCAGAAACCATAAGTTCCACCAGCTGGAATAGTCACACCTCCAGGAATTGAAACATATCCTGTAGTTGCACCTGCAGTTAATTGAACACCAGTAGCTGTAGCAACTGAAGTCCAAGTTGGAGTTCCAGAAGTATAGTCCCCATAAGAGCAGAATACTTCCATATCAACAACCGCAGTAGAGTTACCTGTACCAGGTCCTTGAGAGAAACCTTCAATATATAAATCACCACCAGAAGTGTTGATAATATTGAAAGCATTTCCTGATTGACCATTACCACCTGCCACAGAAACAAATAAATCTGCAGTAGTTACACAGTAAGTTCCGTTAACTGTTAAGTCAACAGCACCATCATATGCACCAGCAGCAGTTTCATCAACTACAATAGTTGAAGCTGTTAAAGAGCAGTAGTAGCAAGAACCATCATCAACAGTCATTGTTGAATCATAGTTAAGTGCAGTTGGATCAGTACATCCATAACAAGAGAAATCACAAGAACCATTATCAGTGTTTGCTAATGGATCATAGTTACAAGCAGTTGAATCCGTACAACCAGGAATTGCTGGTAAGCAAAGTGTTCCTGTGTAAGGAGCTCCCCCCGAAAGAACTAGAGTTCCAGAAGCATCATATAATTCCCATGAAACCTCAGTTTGAAATGAACCTCCATCTACAGATATTGACCAACAATCTGTTGCTAAACATAAGTTTTCAGATCCAGAAGAACCTGTTGCTAATGTTGTATTAACAAACATAGCTCCTGCAGAGTTAGTCATTTGGAACATATTTCCATTCCAACCATCTCCCCATGAATCATACATGTTAAGCGTTAAGAAATTGTCAGTACAGTAAGCACATGAACCATCATCAAATGTTGCTGATGAATTATAGTTCACAGCTGTAGAATCTGTACATCCAGCTATACAAGTTGCGCTACCTAATGTTAAAGTAGTGCTACCGTTAGCATTCGTACCTGTTACAGCAACAGAGTCTAATAAGTTTCCATTAACATCAGTAGCCATAATATAACCTTGAGTACCGTTAAAGTCAACCCATCCATCTCCCCAGGAATCACCCCAGTTCATTGTGTAACATCCATCGTCCACACATAAAGTATAATTATATGTAGCTGATGTTGCAGCATAACCACCAGTACTAACTCCACCAACTGTATCACCGTTAGCGTCAATTACAGACCAAGATGCTTCGTCTCCGAATAGGTCAGTAAATACTGTGATGTTAATCTCATTAGAATATCCTTGATAAGCACAAGAATATGTACATGAGCTATCGTCTAAATTAGCTGTAGGATCAAAATTTGTAGCCAAAGAATCCGTACATCCAGGGTATAGACAAGAACCATCATCAGTATTAGCTAATGGATCATAGTTTGAAGCATTAGGGTCAGTACAACCGTTAACAACATTAGCTGCAACGAATCCACTCCAAGTTCCTGTACAACCATTACAATCTGTAATAGTCACAGCAATTGGTCCCATACCTAAACCAGATACATTTTGAGTAGTAGCACCATTAGACCACGCATAAGTATAAACAGGCGCCGTATAATGAATATCTACATGAGGATTGTACGCCGCCGTAGCACCTCCTAAGAAAGCAGAGCCTCCAAAAGTAGGTCCATTTGCATCAACAACTCCTGTAGAAACTGATAAATATGCATCTGATGCATGAACATTTGTAAATGCACCATTTCCTCCTAACGTAAAGTAATGAGTAAGAGGAGTATGTATCGCTACACCAATAGTATCACCAGCTTCTAACCCAATAGAAGACATTAATGGAATATAAACTGTTGATCCATTTACTGTCGTAGAGTTTGGAATAGATGTATTTTGTGTCCATCCAGCAGAACTTTGGCAATTACCATCAGCAGAACCCGAACGAGTCCAAACTTCGATATCACCAGCTCCAGCATAAACTCCGTACTGAGAAAGACCTGTGATTCCACAAGCTTGAGTAGCAACAATGTCAAAATATGTAGTTGTACCTGTAGCCACTGAACTATAGATGTAACTTGTTGTTCCGTCATGAGTATTTAATGTATCACCCGTTCCAGAATAACAAGGAGTTCCTCCTGCAACAGATAAAGAAACTGAACCATCTGTATTAATTGGAGAAGTTGCATCAACAATCATTCCTGAAGCAGAAACCGCAGTCGGTTCTCCAATAGTTACAGTTGTTGAAGCAGAACATCCATTAGTTGCATCAGTAACAGTACAAGTGTAAGTCCCAGCAGCAAGGCCTGTTACAGCGCTTGTTGATCCTACAACGTTACCGTTTGCGTCAGTCCAACTATATGAATTACTATAAGAATATGAAGTATCTTCAATAACAGTACAGCTAGCCATACCATCAGATCCTCCATTACAAGAAGCGTCAAATGCGTAATCTGCAGCGATTCCATAATAAGTACATGGATCCACTTCGAATACACAAACATTGTCAAGTATTACCTCGTTCCAATCAGTATAAATAGAACCTGGACCATACTTACAAGAAGCTTCGAAAGTTAAATAAACTTGAGATTGTCCAGCGTAGCTTGATAAGTCATAAGTTAACGAACCTGATGAGAAATTCGTGTTATTATAAGAAGTGTTACCATTTACATCGGCAACAACATTCCCGTTAACTTTAGCTCTATACCAAGAGTAAGCTGATCCAAAATAAGAATAGATTTGTGCATCTAAAGTCATGTTAACTATACCTGATTGAGCAGACATGTCTAAACAAACAGTAGCACTAGAAACATAGTCAGTGTAAGCGAAAGCAAGAGCTTCAGTAGTAGGAGTAGCACCCCATGATACATCACCTCCAACAAACTCTAAACTAACTGTATCCGCTATTGCATTTGCAGTAGTTAAGTAAACTTGAGATTGAGAACCTTGTATCGAAGTCCAGTCATTAGTAGATAAACTTGCTGATTCGAAATCTTCACAGAAGTCTAAAGCATTACATGATGGATAAATACAAGATAATGAGTCATTCACATTACAAGAAGCACAGTAGTTCGTTGCAGTTGGATCCAAACATCCAGGATATAAACATGAACCATCATCAATAGTAGCTAATGGGTCATAATTGGATGCGAAAGGATCAGTACAACCAGATACTGGAGCTTCCATAAAACGTAAATAATCAACAGCCATATCAGAAGTAAAAGAAGTACCTGTTAGAGCCTGAACTCTTACAGAAACTTGTCCTGAATAAGCTGATAAAGGAACAACTGCTTCGTACCATGCATTTCCTTGGTCACCAGACATTGTCCATTCATTTGTCCATGTAGCACCACCATCTGTAGATACATCTACATTTAAGGTACCCATAGTCGCACCATACATATGATACGCCATAACAAATGCTGGATCTGTCCAAGCACTTAGGTCAATACAATCAGTATTAATTGCAGCTATTGAGTTTGATCCAGCTCCTGATGTTTCTGTGTAAATGTAATTAACACCGTCAAATGCAGCAGAAGGACCTGTACTTCCTGAAGGCGTACCTGCAGCATCTATAGTCCAATCTAAAGTATTTGATGGATCATTATACCATGCTCCTAAATTCACTTCAAAACTTTCAGTAGTGTCTCCAGAAATACATGGATAAGAACAAGAACCATCATTCGTATTTGCATTAGGATCGTAGTTCGATGCTAGTGGATCAGTACAACCAAACAAAGCTGGTAAACATACCGTTCCAGAAGCAGGAGAACCTCCTGATGCAAGTACAGCTCCCGATGCGTCAGCTAATGACCATGAAACCTCAGCAGCCCAAGAACCACCACCACACGCAACAGTGTAGCAGTCATCTGGTAGACAAATAGAGTCTATTCCAGTAGCTCCAGTAGCTAAAGTAGTTGAAAATGAAACAGCACCTACAGAATTAGTAAGTGTGAATGTATTACCATTCCATCCATCTCCAAATGAGTCATACATGCTCAGATAAAGGTTTGTACATGAAGCATAAATACAAGAACCATCATCAAACGCAGCAGTTGAATCATAATTTGTTGCAGATGGATCGGTACAACCACCAGTCACACCCCAACAAACTTGATCTACACCATAAGCCCCAGAAGAAAGAGTACCAGTAGCATAAATTTGCCCTGTGGTAGAATCTACGATTGAATAAACCGCACCATTCCAACCATCACCCCATGAATCATACATATTCATGTCATAACACCCAGAAGGAATAGTTGCATTGAATGTTCCAGCAGCTCCTGCAGCTTGGCTAGCTCCAGCAGCGTCTGTAATATCCCATGTAATCTCTGAGTCAAAAGACCCACCTCCTACAGTGATGATTAAATCTTCCGCAATTGCAGATGATGTAGAGAAAAATACCATGGCAAAAGCCATTAAGTAACCTAAGACTTTCCTAGGATTTTTTGCGTAATTTGTTTTCATAATACATGTTTTTATTAATAAAACGGTTAACTATATATAAAAAAAGCTCTTGTGCTGGGAACACAAAAGCTTATTCTACCTTAATTAATAGGCAAGTCTAGACACTAAATCAATAGTGTCTAAACAAGTTTGCCAAACCTGATAATCGTAATTCTTTCCCATCAAAAATAGTCTATTTAAAAACTAATCAGACCTCAAATGTAACAAAAAGATTACAAATATTTTATAAAATTTCCAAAAAAAATCGATTTATTAACAATTATTTTTTGAAAACTATTATTAAAACACATAACCTTAATTTTTAAAATTTGATTTCTCATATTTTTAAACGTAAATAAGAAAATCAAGTTACTATAATTATGTAATATTTAATGGATTATCAACTTAACATGATGACTAATGTCATAATAAGAATAAGATATAGTATAAATACCTTTTGAAATAGAAGATAAGTCATAATGATAGATCTGTATATCTTCTAAGGTAATGATAACATCAACTAACTCACCAATTGAATTGTGTATATATATTTTTTGACCAGGATCATTTTCAGTTACAATTATTTCAAACTGACCTTTTGAAGGATTTGGATATACATCAAAAATTTCATCTTGAGCAACTTGACCAATTCTTATACTAGTAGGCTGACTCCATATTACAGGACCGTCCCACTGAGAAGATCTATATGGACCTCCCGTAGCACTACACCAAGTTCTCCATATTACTCTATATCTCTTACCTGGGATTAAACCATTTTTATCCTTACATAATTGTGGAGAATAAACTCCCATACCTCCAATATTAGAAAAAGTAGTCCCAGATGTATCTTCCCTATATCGCAATCTTACAAATGAATATGCCGATACAGAATCCCAACAAAACTGAGTTTTAGTAGTAGTTATAGGTGTTGCAATAACATTAGTTACATTTACACATTCTGGCAGAGTCACAAATGAACCTGAAGCATGCCAATTTACTGTTGAAGCATTACAATACCATATCTTAAAATCATATTCGTATGTCGTATNAGGAATTAAACCTAATACCAATTTAGATGTATTTAATGTATTACATCCACTCCCAACAGGAACTCCCATTGTCTTTGTACTCCAAGCGTTAGTACCAACAGGCCTATATCTAAATCGAATCTGATCTACCTGACATGTTGAAGAATTCATATTGTCCCAATTAAACACTACTCTATCATGTATAATATTATCTACATATACACCAGTAATAGAATCACAATTACTAGGGGGNGGAGAAAAACAAGATCCATCATCATAACATGCGTTAGGATTATAATTAGGAGATAAAGAATCTGTACATCCAAAAATATAACAACAAGACCCATCATCATAATTGGCCAAAGAATCATAATTAAGTGCTAGATCATCAGTACAACCATAAATCATAAATTGACACGATCCATCATCAAAATTTGCTAGACTATCGTAGTTAATTGCTGTTGAATCAGTACACCCATATATTGGGTATATACAACTACCATCATCAATCAAAACGCCAGGATCATAATTAATTGCTGTTGAATCTGTACATCCAAAAATACTATAAATACAACTTCCATCATCTACATTAGCACCAGGATAATAATTAATTGCAGATGAATCTGTACATCCATACATAATAGAAATACATGAAAGATCATCGCAGGTTGCTAAAGAATCAAAATTAAAAGCTGTGGAGTCAGTACAACCATATACACAGTAAATACAACTTCCATCATCAATATTAGCTAATAAACTATAATTTAAAGCAAGTGAATCAGTACACCCATATACATTTGGTTGATTCATTGAAAGATTTATATCATCTAAATCAATTCTCCACATATTTGCATTACTAACAGCATGCCACCCTACATAATACAATCCTGTTATTGGTACAGAAAAGTTAATTTGTGTAGAATCATATACAATATTTACCATATTATTCATCTGCAAGATCATTGTAGTTAAAGATGATCCCTGTTGCTGCATACCAATATTAACAGTCATATCTTCAGGAAACTGAGCGGAAGCTACTCTATATTTAAAACTCAAAGTATATGTTTTCCCAACTTCAAATTCAAAACACTGAGAAATCAGCCAATCATCCGCATTTGTAGTACCATTAAAATTATAATTATAAAACGCTCCATATGATTGATTAAAACCAGTATATGGATTAATATTCCAAGTATAAGAATCATTATTAGCATCCTCAATAAACCAACCTGAGAAATCTTCCGTAGGTTCAAAAGACATACTATAGTCATTATTGTAAAAATCGTGATAATAATTAGTAAAATTAATAGTTGAAGTATCGTTACTGTGTGAATAATCTAAACTATGGGATGTAAATGATTTAATAAAATATGTTCCAGGATTTGAATTATTAATAGTGGAACTAAATATATGTACAAGACTATCTCCAGGACCAATAACAGCTGTAACAGTATCCATAAATAACTGTCCATTAAATTCAAATTTAACAACAAAGTCTGTTGCGTCTACAGAATTATAATTAGTAATTTGAACAATAACTTGGGTAGAACTATCAATGTCACAAGAATTTGTTGGAGATATCAATGCAGAAACTCCAACATCTATACTAAACTCCAATACATTAATACTATCAGAATAACTACAACCATTTGCATCAGTAATAGTAATATAATACATGCCTGCTACTAATAAATTAATATCTTCAATAGTATCAGAGAACAAGTTGGGTCCTAACCAAGAAAAAGATAAGTTACCAATACCACCAATAGTAGTAATATCAATACTTCCATCGCTTGCTCCAGCTACAGATTCTGGTACAGTTAAATAATTCATATTCAAAGGATTAGTATAATTACTTACATTTATAGAAGACAATGTATCAATGCAATTATTGTTTGAACTAACTATTACATCATAGCTACCAACACCTATATTATTTAAATCCTCACTAGTGGCACCAGTATTCCACAAATATGAATACGGACCAACACTACCTGTAACACTAAGATCTATCGATCCAGTTGAAGACACACAATTTACTGGAGTAACATTAGCTCCAATAATTAAATTACATCCAACAATCCAATTAACTTCGAACAAATAGTCTATTGAATCAGAACAAGGTAAACACGAATATTTATTTGGCATCATTGCTATCCAATAATTACCAGCAGGAAGCGAAATCTGAATTTCAGAAGTATCACAAGCACTACCACTTATTGAATCAATAAGCACTTTTGCGTCGCAAGAAGCGTTTCCTTCGAATAAATATAATTTATAATTAGCTTCCGATAAAACTGATAAATAGAAATCAGAGCTATCATTTATTGAAAATTCATACCAATCGGTGTCTCTGTAATTACCTTCAGCAAAGAATGTTCCATGAACTATAGAATTATTAGAAAGAGTCGAAAAAATATTACTTGGAGCATCTACAGTATAGTCTAAATAAGCATTACCATTTGTTCCCCCAGTTGTAGTAATTGAAAACGTGCCAGGAACAGTAAATGGAGGTAGATTATACGAACCTATATAATCATTATTTCCAAATAAATTTAAGAACGATCCAAAATCATCATCACCCACAGTAAAGTCATAATTGTATGATTGACCAAGAACTACTGGAACAGTAAACAATGGCCCTGTAGGCACTTCCAATGGAGATGAATTGCCTGAAGCATACATAGAGAAACTCAAAGGCTGGGAAGAAAATCCATACCCATTATTTGGATACCAAGTATCTGTATAATAACCTGAATAATAGAAAAAATCATTATTTCTTCGCATATATACATACAAATCTGGTGTATCACCAATATCAAAATAACCTCCAAAAGGATTTGGTAAGACAACACCACCAAAAGACCAAATATCAGTAACTCCTGAAATTGTAAAATTAGAAATCTTCCAAGTATCATCACATCCATGATTAATATCCGCTCCACAAGCCTCACCTTCTGAAATAGCATTTGTAGGAATATTTATTTGGCAATTAGATAAACAACTTCCAATACTACAATGTTCTTGAAAATCATTAAATGAAGCCCCATTACCTACTAATAAACCATCATAAGAAATACTATAGGAACCATTGCCCCAATTACAACATATCCCATCTCCATAAGAATCTAACATTGTAAATGTATAACAATTAGTGTCCGGAACACATAAATTCCATGTATATGTTGTATTTGCCTGAGTTAAAGGAATATTTGTCCAACCGCTACCATTCTGATCAATTAAAAACCATGAAGTTTCTGCAGGGTAATCATCAGTAGTTACAGTAATTATAATTTCTGTTTCATTTAAAGGACATGGATTAGGAGTTGAACACAATCCGATATTTGATATATTTTCTGATGATAAAAATGACCCTCCACTTCCAATAGTAGATCCATCCAAATTAACATAATAAGATCCATTTCCCCATCCACAACAAATTCCGTCTCCATAAGTATCAAATATTGTAAAATCATAACAATCACTATCCAAAATACAAATTGACCAAGTATAAGTTGTGTTTGGACTAGTTAGGTCTCCAGGGTTAATATACCATCCTATTCCATTTTGATCTACCAGTTGCCATGAAGTTTCAGAAGGATAATCATCAGTAGTTATGCTAATAAACACTTCAGACTCATTTGCAGCACAACTAGAACTAGAAGAACAATTGCCTATATTAGAAGTAATATCACTGCTAGCAAAAGAACCACCACTAGCAACTAAGGATCCTCCATAACTGACAGTATACGATCCATTACCCCAACCACAACAAATTCCATCTCCATAAGTATCAAAAATTGAAAAAGTATAACAATTTGTATTTGGAACACAATAAGAATAAGTATATGTTGTATTAGAACTTGTAAGGTCACCAGGGTTAATATACCAACCAACACCATTTTGATCTACTAATTGCCATGAAGTTTCTGATGGGTAGTTATCTGTATTTATAGTGATAACTATTTCAGTTTCTCCAACATTACATTGGGAGAAACTATAATTTGACACCATAAGAATTAGTACCAAAAATATATTGAAAATTTTATTCATCATTCCTTGTTTCTAATAGAATACTTAGAAACTTTAACTTTCTTCTTCTTATTTTTAATTAAAGGTTTTTTCTTTAATTTTTTATTTTTCGTAGAGATACTTTTATTGACTAGTATTTTATTTGGACTAGCTTTGACTAGCTTTGTTTTATTAGTCTTCACATATTTTCCTTTCACTAACTGTTTCTTAGATTTTACAGGAGTAATATTTGATTTCTGAGCATCTACACTAATGCAGATTATTAATAAAAAGAATAAATATAATATAGATTTCTTCATAATTATTGAATTATTTATGATCAAATACCAAAAATAAAAAATAATAACACTCTAACAAACAATTGGTTATATAAAAAATTAATATTTTAATTATATTTGCTAACTTACATAGTTATTTTCGTAAACTTAAATATTAATTAATTAATGTACTTAATATGAAAAAAATTATCTTTCTATTAACTTCAATATCATTTTTCACTTTTGCACAAACCAATCTTTCTGTAACTAATGTTAATTCGAATGATGTCACATTCAACTGGGACAATGGTGGATGTACAGCTGGTAACTATTTATTGAGATACAAGGAAGATATTTCAGGATCTTCATGGTCAACAACCACTACAATTTCAAATACTGGAGGATCTCAAAATTACATTTTAAGTGGATTAAACGCTAACACTACTTATATTTGGAGAATCAAGTGTGGTAACTCTGGAAGCTGGGTTTATGGAACTAACTTTACTACAAATATTGGATGTAATATTACTACATTACTATCAGTGACAAATGCGCTATGCTCTAATATTTATGATGGAGCAATAGATCTCTCAATATCAAATGCAGCTTCTCCAATCTCATATTTATGGAGCAATAATGCAACGACACAGGATATATCTGGATTAAGCTCTGGAACATATTTTGTTCAAATTACTGACAATAATGGATGTACGGAAAATGATACCGCTATAGTTGGAATTAATGGTTCCGAATCACTTACTCAAACAATTACTGATTTTTCACCAAATCCTCTGAATGGATATCATCAATGGTCATATGACACTTTAACTATTCAAAATACTGGATGTGATGTTAGGGTAAGACCTGAATTTTCGGTAAACTGTTCAGCTGGACCAATTTCTCAGGGAGATTTTGTTCTTAAATGGCAATCTCCATTAGGAAATACTATTATCCCTTACAGCATTGACCAAAATGGAAATGCTATTGGATACTGGACCGCTATCCCGAATGACTCCACAGGATATCTTCTTGGAGCTCTTTCAAATCAGCAAGTTATCGTTCAAGTAAAATTTGTCAATCCAGCGCAATATGGTATTTATACAGCTACATGGCAAACATTTAAAGTAGATGCTACAGGAAATAAACTAAATTCATTATCATCTCCTAATAATGTATCACTAAGTTTAGTAGACTGTTCTAATTTCACCGTCAATACTAGCGGAAATTCCGTCACATGTTTTGGAGGAAATGATGGTACAGCAAGCTCTAATATTAATGGAGGATCAGGAAATTATTCATACTTATGGAGTAATGGATCTAATAATGCTAATATTACAAATCTAACAGCAGGATCTTACTCATTAATAGTTACAGATAATCTTTGGGGATGTATCGATAGTTCTTCTATTTTAATTGATCAATCTTCAACTTTAAACGCAACTTCAAATGGTACCCATGTAACTTGTAATGGATTAACTGATGGTAGTATCAGCTTGAATGTTAGTGGAGGAAGCGGTTTATTTGATTATATTTGGGTATCTCATCCATCCTTACCTCAATTGCCAAACCAAACTAACTTACCTGCTGATACTTATGTAATTGACGTTGTTGATTTAACATGTGGAAATGTTTCTACAACTAGTTTTATAATTACAGAACCCGATCTATTGACTTATACAAGTACTTTCACAAATAACACTTCATGTGATTCAAATAATTGTAATGGCAGTATCAATATTGCCATTTCTGGTGGAACTCCTCCATATAACTTATTATGGAATAATGGATATATTGATTCTATAAGAAATGACTTATGCGGTGACACTTACACAATTAATATTCAAGACTCAAACGGATGTGGCAATCTTTCAGAAATAATTACAATTGCTGATAGTTCATCTTCAGCTTCTGGTTCAATTGATGGAACTAATATTTCATGTTTCGGTGGAAATGATGGTACCGCTACAGCTACAGCTGGAAGTAGCAATTCCTCCAACGGAAATATTTCTAATTTAAACTACTGTAACTCGATTCCTGGAACTAATGCGTATAGCAATATTGAATTAATTAGAATTTATGGTGATGGGGATTCTATTTCTAATAACACAACAGGATTATGCGATACATATGAGGATTATACTTCATTATACACAACTGTAACTCCTGGACAGACTTATTCATTAGAGATCATTCTTGGAACTTGTACACCTGGTCAATACCAAATAGACTCTGGGAAAGTTTTTATAGACTGGAATATTGATGGAGATTTCAATGATAGTGGAGAAATTATTGGGTCTTTTGGAGGTACTCAATCCCCTATTACAGCAAACATTTCTTTTACGGTTCCGAATATAGCCTACGGACCAACAACAATCCGTATTGTCTCTCAAGCTCAAGCTAATAATCCTTCATTTCCTAATGGTGTAATTACTTCTTGTGACGTAGGTGACTTTGGAGCATTAGGAACATATAATCAACCATGGTGGGGAGCTACTGAAGATTACTCTTTAGTAATAAGTGGGATTACACCAGCAACGTTTTTATGGAATACTGGAGACACCTCTAGCTCAATCACTGGTCTTTCTGAAGGTACTTATACTTGTGTTATTAGTGACACCAATAACTGTAGTGTTACAAAAAGCATTACACTAACTGAACCAAATGAGCTAATTGTATCAACCATTGTTAGTGATTTACTATGTTTTCAAGATAATTCTGGTAATATAGATCTAACTGTTACCGGAGGATCATCTCCATATTCTTTTCTATGGAATGGACCCAATGGCTATACAAATAATATTGAAGACCTAACAGGATTACAAGCTGGGAATTATAGTGTATCTATCACTGACGCGAATGGTTGCCAAACGAATTCTTCAATCACATTAAATGAACCAAATTCTTTAGCTGCATTAACCCTTAGTAGTGATTTACTATGTTTTCAAGATAATTCTGGTAATATAGATCTAACTGTTACCGGAGGATCAACTCCATATTCTTTTCTATGGAATGGACCTAATGGATACACAAATAACATTGAAGACCTATCAGGATTACAAGCTGGGAATTATAATGTATCTATTACTGATTCTAATGGATGCCAAACCAGTACTTCAGTTAGTTTAATTGAGCCTAGCGATATTTTAGTAATTGAAAATATATCCAACACTAGTTGTAACGGAACTAATGATGGAAGTGTCACATTATCTATTACTGGAGGTACCCCAAACTACACTGAAGATTGGGGAAATAGTAATCCATTAGCTTTATCTGCAGGTAACTATAATTATACTATTACAGACTCTAATGGGTGTAGCTATACAAATTCTGTGACTATTAATGAACCAAGTATAATTACAACTACTGAAGCTATTGCCAATGTAAGTTGTTATGGATTTAATGATGGAAGTGTCACATTATCTATTTCAGGAGGAACTCCAAACTATATTGAAGATTGGGGAAATAATAATCCTTCAGCTTTATCAGCAGGTAACTATAATTACACTATTATAGACTCTAATGGGTGTAGTTATACAAATTCTGTAATCATTAGTGAACCTGATTCAATTGATGCTAATGAATTTATTACTAATGCAAGTTGTTTCGGTTCAGCTAATGGAGCTGCTACCATAACCTTTTCTGGAGGAACTACTGACTATATTCTTTCATGGGACACACTAACTTATCCATTACTTGGTGGATTAAATATATTTACTACTCCAATAGGCGTTCCAGCAGGAATTTATCCATATGGAGTTATAGACGCTAATGGATGTGTATACTTAGATACAATCATAATAAATCAACCTACTGAAATATCCGTAATAGAAACAATAACCAATGTAAGTTGCTATAGTTTAAGCGATGGTAGTGTTTCATTATCTATTTCTGGAGGAATACCAAACTATATTGAAGATTGGGGAAGTAATAATCCTTTAGCTTTATCAGCCGGAAACTACAATTATACTATTACAGACTCTAATGGATGCTCTATAAATAGTTCAATTACTATTTCAGAACCAAATGAAATAACAACTTCTCTAAATATTACAAATTTAAGCTCCTGTGTAGTATCAAACGGATCAATTGATTTAAATATTACAGGTGGAACTATGCCATATACATATCTATGGAACAATAATGACACGACACAGGATATTTTTAATTTATCAGCAGGAAATTTTTACGTTACTATAATTGATAGTAATGGATGCATAGCGTATGATACCGCAAATGTTAATCAACCTTCTAATAATTTATCTCTAATGATTACTACTTCAGATTATAATGGATCTGAAATAAGTTGTTTTAACTCAAATGATGGCAATGTATATGCCAATGTTTCAGGTGGTACAGGAGCAATAAGTTATTTATGGTCGAATATGAGCACTAATTCTTCTTTAACTAATCAAATTGCTGGAACATACTCAATAACCATCTCTGATAGTATTGGATGCTCTCTGACAGACAGTGTTTTATTAAATCAACCTAATCCTCTAACAACTATCAACAATATAACTAATGTAAGCTGTAACGGATTCTTTGATGGAAATGCTGAAGTTATAATTAATGGAGGAACCTCAGACTATATTCTTTCATGGGATACATTAACATATCCACTAGTAGGTGGATTAAATATATTTACTACTCCAATAGGCGTTCCAGCAGGAATTTACCCATTTGGAATAACAGATATAAATGGATGTGAACATCTAGATACAATCGTAATAAATCAACCCAACCCTATCACTTCATCTGCTAACATTTCTGATTATAATGGGTATAATGTGTCCTGTAATGGTTATAATAATGGGAATGTAACCCTCAATCTTAATGGCGGATCAGGGTCATTAATTGCTAATTGGGGAATACATAATCCACTTGCACTATCAGCTGGTAATTATTATTATACAATTACTGATTCCCTTTCATGCATATATACTGATTCTGTAAATATAACGGAACCTAATGCTTTAAATATATTATTTAACTCGTCTAATTTAAGTTGTTGGAATGCTTGTGATGGCTACATAATATCAGATGTTTCTGGAGGTACTCCTAATTATACATATAACTGGAATAATGGATCTTCAGGGGACTCTATAATAAACCTTTGTTCAAATAATTATATTCTTACAGTAATTGATCAAAATAACTGTATTATTTCTGATAGCGTACACATCTCTCAACCTAGTGAAATAAATATCCAAATTGATTCCATATTACATGTAAGTACATATAATGGAAATGATGGAGCGATATTTATAACAGCAACAAATGGAGTGGGATTATATTCTTATATATGGAACGGACCTCAGTCATTTAATTCTTCAAATCAAAATATTCAAAATTTAATAACTGGCTGGTACGAAATTCAAGTAATTGACTCTACTAATTGTGTAAAATATGACTCAATATTTGTTGATGAACCACCATCACTGGTGATTTCCCTAGACTCATCTTCAAATGCAAACTGTTTTGGATCATGTGATGGACATATAAGCATAACTGCTTCCGGTGGGGATTCTACATATTCATATCAATGGACTGGTCCTAATGGATTTATTTCTAATAATGAAGATATTAATAATCTTTGTGCAGGTGTTTATGAATTGATTCTTTCTGACAGCTCAGATTCTATTTACACTTCATATACAATTCATCAACCATCACAACTTTCTATTGTCACTTATGCGGATACAGCTATTTGTTTTGGAGGTTTAGCTCAAGTAACAGCATACACATATGGAGGAGTATTCCCATATATCACTAATTGGAATAATACTACAAATTCAATCACTACACATGTACCATCAGGCATGCACTATGTTACTGTAATTGATCATAACAATTGTATGATTAATGATTCAGTATATGTTTATCAAAATGATTCTATGGAAATCATCGCTAATGCTAACGACATTAGTTGTTATGGCTTATCAGATGGGTCTGTGACAATTAATATTAATTCAGGAGCCACACCACCATTTATGTATTCAATAGATCTAGGTCAAAACTTCCAAAGTAATAATAGTTTTACAAATTTAAATTCAGGACAAATACAATTTACAATCATTGATAGCAATGGATGTTTAGGAACAGTGTACGCTAACATTAATGAACCACAATTGCTCTCAACTAATATGAATTCTCAAAATGTCAGTTGTTATGGATCATGCGATGGAATAGCAAATATAAGTATTTCTGGAGGCACTTCTCCATACAATGAAAATTGGTTAGGACTTGACCAAAATAACTTATGCGCTGGGTTAGTAAACGTCATTATTGAAGATGACAATGGATGTCTAAGTACTAACTCGGTAATAATTCACGAACCTAATCCGATAATTATATCTATTAATGTTAACAATAATATCCTTCAAGCTAGTAGTGGATTTTTATCTTATCAATGGTTAGATAATAATGGGGATCCAATCGATGGAGCTACAGATTCAATCTACACTCCATCAGGAAATGGTCAATATGCAGTTATAGTTACTGATTCAAACATGTGCTCTGACACATCAGAGCATTTTAGCTTTATTATTGAATCTATAAATGATAATTTTGTTGAATTCTCAATTTATCCCAATCCATCAAATGGACTAATAAACATTCATTATCCAGAAGGTCAAAATTTTGAAATTAAAATAATTAATATGAAAGGAAATGAAATTTTAAATACTAAAGTGGATGGATCAATGGAACAGATTGTTCAATTGAGACTAGAAGAATATCCTTCTGGTGTATATGTAATCCAACTTATTAACAATGAAAGGATTATTAACTATATGCTTACATTGCAATAATTATAAAATAAATACTTAATTTGGCAAAAATTTGAAACAGAATTATAATATGATTAAAAATAAAATTTTACTAAAGATATTTCTAATAAGTATTATGCTACCATCGATTAGTTACTCCTCACTAATATATGACAGTATTACTAGAACGGAGTATCTAAAACCATATACTTGGAATGTCTTAGATTTTCCAAAAAGTGAACAAGAAATCATTTCGAAAAATCCAGAACATATTCCATTTCTTACTAAAGAAATGACTAAAAATGGGATAAAGAAATTGAAAGAAGGAAACACTTTTTATATTGAGGGTATATCTTTAATGAAAGATAAAAAATATGTTGAAGCAATTGAAAAATTTACTCTAGCTAGAAAAAGTTATAAAAGAGCAAAATTAAATGAAGATAATTATAATTATATTAATATTAATCAAGCGATATGTCATGCCAAATCACATAAAGAAAAAGACAAAGCTGTTGCTTCAAGGTATATCAGTCTAGTAACTAAAAAAATTGATAAAGAAAAAGAATGGCTTTATAATTTATCTATAGCAAACTTTATGATTAGAGATTATTCTAGTTCTGTAGATAATCTTAGCAAAGCAATTCGTTTAGATGTAAATTATTTTCAAGCATATAAAACATTAGAGGAAATATATAGAATAGAATTGAAAAGTAAAAAAAATGCAGACAAAGTTAGAGACAGAATGGACTCTCAAGAGGCTCTAATGATAAAAAAACTAAATAAAAAATCTAACCTTAATAAAAAAGAGAAAACAGAAAAATACCAACCAATACTAGAAGGAAAAAGGCCAAATATAAAAGAAGTTTCGATAGTAAAAGATGATGATAATTTACAATTTAACAAAGTTTCATCTATTAAAGACAGGTCAATGAAAAACGTTCAATTAGGAATTGAAGCATATAATTCGGGAGTATCAAACCTAATTAACGGTGAATATGAAAAAGCTATTAACCAATTAAAAAATGCTGAGAAAAAACTCAAAACTGGAAAAATCAATATCCATGGACTAAATTTTTCTAGAGGAAATCTTGCAATAGCTTATTTGTGTAAAGGGGAGAAAAATAAGTTAGGTCAGGTAAAAAGATTATTGAGATTAATAACTAATAAAATATATTATGATCGAGATTGGACCTACAACTTAGCAGTAGCGTACTACGAATACGGATCGAAAGCAAGGGGATCATCCAAAACTGTTTTTATTAAAGAAGCCATCAAATTAATGAAACTATCAATAAAACATGATAAATTATATCTAGACCCATATATGAATCTTGTATTTATATACAAGGAATTAGAACAGGAAGATAAAGCAAAAAAATATCAAAAACTATATGAAAAAAAGAGAGATGAGCTGATTGGTTCTTTTGCTCGTGAAAAACAAATTGAAATGGGATTAGAAAATGAATACGTATTCCGAATTCATATAGGACAATTTGGCGAATATGAAGTTCCAGCTGACCTGTTCGAAGAAGACTACCTAATTACGATTCCAATTAATGATAGAAGAACTGAGTACCTTGCAGGAAGATTTTTCACACTAGAAGAAGCTAAAGAATATCTTAAAATTATGTACAAAAGAGGATATATTAATTCTGAAATAAGAGCTTATAAAGACGGAGAAAATATCTCTTTCTAATTTTTAATTCCTTGTATAGTAGATAATAGAAAACTTTCATATTGATTTGAAACAACATCCCAGTTGTAAATTTCTTGAATCTTTCTGTAATTATTTTTGGAAAAAGACACTCTCAAATCTTCTGAGAAACCTTCATTAATAATATTAGTAATATCTGATGATGAGTTAAAGTATAACGCATCTTTTTCTAAAATAGACTTATTAAATTCATTCTTATTTGCACATATGAATGCATTCGCCGCCATAGCTTCTAACAATGAAGGATTTGTACCTCCTACAGAATGACCATGAAAATAAATCAATGCATTTTTCCTCAAAGTATTTAATAATAAATCATTCTTAATATATTGAAGATATTTTATATCATCATATACATATTTATCTTTGAGATATTTTCCAAATTTAGTATTGGTATTACCAACAATTACTAATTTTTTATCAGTATTAGCATTAAGAAAACCTTGAATAACATCTTCAATGTTGTTTTCCGGCTCAATCCTAGCAATAACTAAAAAAAATTCATTTTTATTTAATTGAAAATCATCTAATAAACTATCTTGAAAATCTATTTCAAAGTTCGCTCCATACGGAATGTAATGTGATGATTTAGAAAACTTTAATTCAATATAACTTTTGATGCCAATTGAATCTGATATAATGTAATTACTATGATTAATTGCAAGTTTCTCAGCAAATCTTAGAAATTTTTGGACATAAAAAGAGTACTTGCTTCTTTTCCACTCTATTCCATCCATATTAGTAATAATGATAGTTTTTTTAGGGAATAACCAATTCCATATAGAGCTACTTGTATAGCCTAATTGTAAAACTATATCAAAATTCCTTCTTCTAATATCAATTATACAATTTAAATCATAAATAAACTGTCCAGCAGTTCCAATGATTTTTTCAGGATCATAACAATGAATAATTCTAACCCCTTCCCATAATTTCAATTGATATGGATGATTATGAGAATTATATACTGTAACATCATGTCCTCTTTGTACAAGATTTTTTGATATATATTGAGCAAACTGCTCGAATCCTCCATAATGGTTAGGAATTCCTCTTGTTCCTAAAATTGCTAATTTCATGTCTTATTTGGAATATACCCACTTACATTATTAATAAGAATCTCTTTAATGACCGCATCATCCTGTTTTCTATAGGCCTTAACAATATTTGCAACTATCTCCTCAACTTTTTCATTCGCTAGTGACTCTTCCTTCGCCTGCATAATTCTTGGATGTTCTGACTGAATTACATCTTTTCCAATCAATAGCTCCTCGTAAAGTTTCTCTCCGGGTCTTAGTCCTGTAAATTTAATTTCTATATCACCATCAGGGTTATTATTATCAATTGGAGTTAAACCACTAAGATGAATCATCCTATATGCTAAATCTAATATTTTAATAGGAGCACCCATATCTAATACAAAAACATCGCCTCCCTTAGCCATTGATCCGGATTGAATGACTAATTGTACTGCTTCAGGTATAGACATAAAATATCTAGTAATATCTCTATGAGTTACTGTAACTGGACCTCCAAGTTTGATTTGCTGTCTAAATAAAGGAACAACTGAACCAGCGCTATCTAATACATTACCAAAACGAACCATAGAGAAACAGGTTTTGGAATGATTTGAAAGAGATTGTAATATCAATTCTGAAAATCTTTTTGATGCACCCATTACATTTGTTGGACGAACAGCTTTATCAGTACTAACTAAAATAACATTTTCAACCTTATTTTTTAAAGCGATTTTAGCTATATTATATGTACCTATAACATTATTATAAACTCCTTCGGAAATATTCATTTCAACCATAGGAACATGTTTATATGCAGCAGCATGAAAAATAGTATTTATCTTATGATTCAATAAAATTTGACTTAGTTTGAAATTATTTGTAACTGAAGATAATACAGGAATAATTTCAATGTCAATTTCTCTTTTCAATAGCTCATTATGTATTGAGTAAAGATTAAATTCTGAATTGTCAAATAAAACAATTTTTCTTGGGCAAAGTTGGGAAATCTGTCTTGAAAGTTCTGACCCAATACTTCCTCCCGCTCCAGTAATAAGTATATTCTTGTCTTTAATATTCCTAATTAATAATGATGACTTAGGCTTAACAGTTTCTCTTCCAAGAATATCATTGACTTCGACATGCTTAATACTATCAATGGTTACCTCCCCATTCACTATATTATCTACGGAAGGTAAAATCTTTACTTCAACAGGAAAACTAGACAACTTACCTAAAATCTTTTTACGCTTCGACGAGGAAGCTGAAGGAATAGCAAGCAATATTAATTTGACTTCATATTTTTTCAACAATGTTTCTATATGATTATAAGAAAATATTCTTAAATAGTTGATAATTGTACCCTGTTTATCTTTATTATCATCTATGAAGGCAATTGGAGCATAATCGGAACTCTTAGTAAGACTTTCTACTAATTGTACCCCTGCTTTACCTGCTCCATATATAATAATTTGTTTTCTTCCTGAAACTCGGGAGTCCCATGAGTATAAAAAACCCTTCAATATATACCTAGAAGCAATTATAAAAGTATTTGAAATAAACCAAAAAGTGGGTATTATAGATCTAGGCAATACATGTTCAGCATTAAAAAAATAATCTTTTCCATATACATGGATAAAAATTACCGCTATGCACGTCGTTGTTAAAGTAATAAAAGAAGCTCTAATAACCTTAATACCAGTATATTGTAAAACCGATCTATAAAGGCCTGTTTTAATAAATAAAGGAATAGCAATTGCTGGAATGGAAAAGAATAGCCATATATTATTGTAAAAATGTTTACCGAAAATATTATCAGACAATAAAAAGAATGGGATCCACAATGAAAATATCAAAATTAATACATCTAATATTAACGTAATAATTTGCTTATATCTCCTTTCTAATGTTAATAATCTATTTTTCAAAGATATACTTAATTTTAGTTACCACTCTATAGAAATCATCTTCTAACATATTTGATCCAGAAGGCAAACAAAGTCCTCTTTCAAAAAGAGACTCTGAAATATCCCCTCCAAATGCCATGAAAGAACTAAATATCGGCTGCATATGCATTGGCTTCCATAAAGGTCTNGATTCAATATTATCTTTATATAACTCTTGCCGAAGTATTTCTCTATTTACTTTCGATTTTTCATCAATAGTAATACAAGTTAACCAACGATTGCAAAAACAATCTTTTGGCTCTTCCAAGAAATTAATTTCTGCAATATCTACAAGCAATTCCTTATACTTTTGATACCACAATCTACGTTGTTCTACCCTTTCTTTTAATACTTCTAGTTGACCTAAACCAATTGCAGCGCATACATTGCTTAATCTGTAATTATAACCTATCTTAGAATGCTGATAATGAGGAGCTTCATCCCTAGCCTGAGTTGACAGAAATTTAGCTTCTTCAATTTGAAACTTTTCAGAAGAAACAAGAGCTCCTCCACCTGAAGTTGTGATTATTTTATTACCATTAAATGACAAAACTCCAAACTTTGTTAAAGAACCTAATGGTTTTTTATTATATAATGAACCAAGAGCTTCAGCCGCATCTTCTATTATAGGTATCTCATATTTTTCAGAAATAGATATAATCTCAGGCATCTTAGCTGGCATACCATATAAATGAACTAATATGATTGCTTTTGGTTTTTTACCTGCATCTATTCGAGATTTTATAGCTTTTTCCAGTTGTATCGGACACATATTCCAAGTATCTAACTCCGAATCTATAAATATTGGCTTAGCACCAAGATACATAATAGGATTTGCTGATGCAGCAAAAGTAAAAGATGAGCAAATAACCTCATCATTTTCTTTAACACCTAATAAAATTAAAGCTAAATGGATAGCAGATGTTCCAGAAGATAAAGCTGCAACAAAATTGTCCTGCATCCTGATAGAAAGCTGTCTTTCGAACTTCTCTATATGAGGACCTACTGGAGCAATCCAATTTGTATCAAAAGCTTCTGTTACGTATTGAAATTCTTTATTTCCAATATGTGGAGAAGATAACCATATTTTTTTTTCATTCATTTATATGAATTTCTAAAAACTGTAGCAAATATAATTTTAATGTCCAAGTATAATGATCTATTATGATAATATTCTAAATTAATTCTAACTTTATCTGGAAAAATAACTTCATCATTATATTTCTTAGGATCAACTTGTGTAGACAGTAACAATTCTTCATTAGCGTATTTTAGACTCGCTGGACCGGTAATACCTGGTCTCATTTTCAGTATTAATCTATCATCACCTTCCAGTTTATCTGCATATCCAGGAACATCAGGTCGAGGTCCAACTAAACTCATTTCCCCAATAACCACATTCCATAATTCAGGTAATTCATCTAATTTATATTTCCTTAAGAACTTACCAAAAAATGTAATCCTACTATCTCCACGAACAGAGATAGTATCAGAAGAATCAGAAACTATATACATAGATCGGAATTTAATTAAATAAAAATTACAGCCATTTTTACCAATACGCTTTTGCTTAAAAAAAACTGGTCCCTTAGAGTCTAATTTTACGGCAGCTGAAATCAAAATTAATAATGGAGTCAGCAATATTAAACCAATAACAGAGAAAAACAAATCAAANAACCTCTTGCTTGTCATATTCTTTTCTTAATTGCATTAAATACATAGCAAATAAAACATATTGCGCTATATAATATACTTAACTCTTCCTCTCTTCTATATACTGACCAAACATCTTTAGCTGCCTTAAACTTATTTGATGTGTTTGAGGTTCCTACTACCCTATAATAAGCTAAACTCTTTGTAATTCCGTAAGCGCGAAATCCTCTTTTTATGATTAATAGCCATAATGCCATATCATGTGAGGACCTTATATTTGGCATTTTAAAATCTCCGACGATATCCCTATCTATCATAACTGTCAAACATCCAATAATTGTGTTCTTTAGGTAACTATGATACCCAATAGAGGTTGGGATGTTTATAGTCTTATTCATATTGACACCTATTTCATTTATAATTTCATATGCTGTATATGTAAAGGCAATACCCTTATCTAGCATAAAAGCAACTTGTGTATTTAGCTTCTCTTTATGCCACATATCATCTGCGTCTAAAAACGCAATAAATCTCCCTTTAGAATTACTCAATGCTATATTACGAGCCTGCGCAGGACCTACATTATCATCCAAATAGATTGGTTTTATCCTATCCTCATTCAAGGAAAGTTTTTCAATGATAGCTACGGATTTGTCATCTGAATTATCATCAACAATAATCATCTCCCAATCAACATAAGTCTGATTTATCACTGAATCAATACATTCTTTCAAAAATCTCTCGCCATTATAGCAAGGCGTTATTATGGATATAAAATTTCTACTCATCTTTTATAAGATCACTTATTTTCTTAGTATCTAGATTTTCGTTCTCTTTTATTTGACTGACATTAAAGGATTCTGGTATATTATCTAACGTCAATGTGATATCAATATTCTTTCTCATAGCAAAAGATTTAACATCTTGTAAAAAACCTTTAGGATTTTCACATATTTCCTCATACTGAACAATCAAAGTATCATTGTCTAATATATCATTTTCTATTCTTTTAACAATCTCATTATATTGCCAAATAACTTTATTAAGAATCGGTTCGTTAATTTTATTCTTCCATCCTAAAGGCTTTAAAGACATCCAGTTAAAGTTTCTTCTTTCTTGCTCAAATTCTTTATATGTCTGTAACATAGAATAAATATTAGATAATTTATCTCTTTTTAAATAAATAAACATACAGCCAGGGAATATCTTTCTCAGCTTATTTATTGAAAATGAATGACCAAGATACGCCGTGACCATAGGATAGTCTTTAGAAAGTAATCTTCCAAAAACCTTTCTTAAATATTTAATTCTCCTTAAAGGAAGTGTTTTATTACTTTCCTCAAGTCCTTGAGATGTCCAGTATCTCCAAAATTTTAACCCCTCTGCTTCCCCATAAATACCTCCTACTAACCCTCTATCTGAAGTGAAATTAGATCGATTATNTCTATTGTTTTTAGAAATAAGTCCGCCAATAATAGGAAGAGAGTAAAATAAGTTCCAAATATTAGTGAAATATAATGATCTTGTACCCCTTGAAAGAAGCTGATATGATAAAGTAGATCCACTTCGAGGAGGTGAGACAAGAATTATTAAAGGGTAGGTTTTAATATAATTTTTCTTAAAGAAAATCTCAATCCATGTAAAAAAAAATGGGGGTATTGATTGAAATAATCTAGCTATTCTTAATAAGATTGGACTAGTTCCTTTTCTCATAATATCTTCTTATCTTTTCATGAACTATCAAAATATTTACCTTCTTAAAGATTCCAAAGTTAAAACATGAGAAAATCGATCTAAATGGAAAAATAAACTTGATAATAATCCTGATTTTTTTATTATAAATAATATGCATTCTACAATAAGCTCTCCTAAATCTGAATTTCTGGATAAGAAAAGATTGTATATTGGTTTCGTGCGACAAACTTCTAGCTCCATCATTTACATATTTAAATTTATGCTCATTTAAATAATACTGATTCATAGTATAAAATAAAGCATAACTCGGATACAACTTTAAATAATCTGGATGAAATTTAATAGTAGAATAATCGCAATAATCTTCCAAAACCTTATTCTGACAATAACCTATCATCTTTGCTTTATGATATATCCCCCAAAACTCCCATTCCTTACCCAAAGATTCTAACTCTTGAATAAATTCTTTATGTGACTTTGCTTCCAAATGAGTATTATATCTAATAAAAGCCTGATTATAGCTATCAAATCCATCCTTTAAAACTATTTCTTTATCAATTATCCTAACCTCACAATTCTTCAAACCTCTTCTAATCTGATTTCTTGTATTCCTACTATAATCTGACATCTGCAATTCTTCATCACAAATAACATACCAAAACTCACCCTCTTTCTCTGAATCAAAATCAGAAGTCCAGCGAGCAAAATAGGCATTCTCTTTGCTTATCTCTTCTGCAATCCCATCTGTATCTACGTCAATATGTGGTGGTGTTAAAGGAATTAAAGCTCCGTTATATTTTCTCCATTTACTCATTTAAATGGGTTTTATTATTTGGCAATGTAATACTTGCAATATATAAAGACAAGAATACAAAGAAAAAACGTGAATCTGTAAGGTCTCCACTAATCATTGTATTAATTAGAATAAACATAGTCAATACGTAAAAAAGTCTAGTCAATTCATTATTGCCTAATTTTAGTTGATCAAACGATGATATAAAGAAAATAATTACTACTAGTAAAAATAATAAAGCCACAATAAAACCCGATTCATTTGTNATTTCTAAAATAATATTATGTGCGTATTCTTTATCTCTATGATATATATTTGCGTTATTACTATAATTCTTATTACTAAAAGCAGCCCAATTTCCCATACCAACTCCAAATGGATAATCATCAATAAGACTGATAGATCTATCAATTCTATCAATTCTAGCATATCCGCCAGAAGTGGGATCTTGCATTCTTTTCGCTGGATTCCCTAATTCCAGATATCTATTTTCTAAATTAATGTTTGTAAATCCAAGCGAATCAAAAAAATAGACTGAAGAAGACAGACATAATACTGACATAATAATATAAAATATCCTAAGCCACTGAGATCTAAAGTTAAGAAATATATATATACACATAACTATAAAAAAACCATAAACAGGACCCCTACTTCCAGCAGCAAAAGCCATAAAGATTAATAACGGGACAATTAATATCTTAAGATATTTACTAGAATTTGGATGAAATAATAAGATGATTGACCCTATAAGTAACCATCTTCCAAAAACAATAGGGCCACCTCCTAAAACAGCCATTCTTTGACCTTGGAGTTCCTCGGCCATTTCAAAATTTTGATAACCCAATATCATTAAAACAACTGAAATAACACAAAAAATTATAGCCATTAACTTAATGTCTTTATAACTCATTACCTCACAAATAATAATGCAAATAGGAATCGTAATCAACGTAAAAGAAATATATTTCATCATACCATACTGATTAACTCCAAAAATCATCCACAATATAGGTGTAATCATGACAACCAACATGAATAATATATATAGTGTAAATTTCAAATTATTGAAAATGATTCGTTTTATCTTTGAAATTAAAAGAATAGAAGAAACAGCATAACAAGAAGCAATCAATATAGAAGAATTAATATTAAATAATTGTGGAAGTCTATTATCATAAAAAAATCCGACAGCTAATATTCCACAAGCTGAAAAAATAAACACCAACTTCAAAATCCTATCTATGATCATTCTATTCTACCAAAAAATCTTCTAACTGTAAAAAGAAAATAATAAATTGTTCTTAAACTATAACTAACCTTGCCATTTTCAATACCAGTAATGTCCTTCAACAAAANATCAGAAAAATAATGAACCCAATCACCCTCTTTACCCTTTCTAAATTGTTTCCAATTATCTTTTCTCTTGGAAGGGTAATATTCCGATTTTCCTGTTCTAGACTTTTCTCTTAACTTATCAATAGTTGTTTCTCTCTTAATAGCTTCTAACTCATTCAAATCAAATGAATCAATATTAAGTGCTGAAGATAATTTATTAATAGATTCAGCAAAATTAGTTTTCAAAGCGTGGAATGATATAAAATTATTTGTACCAAAATGCTTTTTACATCTTTTATTAAATAGGAATATTTCATAAGCCTTATATCTACCTAANAAATGATAATATGTAGAAAAACTAAATTTGATTCTATATTTATGTCTTATATGAAAATAATGAGAAACTATAGCATCTTTAACTTCTCTTTCAACAAAAAGAAATGTAACATCCTTAGGGAAAGGGGCACTCAAAGTTGAATTTTTAAAGAAATGAGATTTTGTGATATAATTTTTTGTNTCATATGGCTCATTAAATACAAAATGATCAAGTTTACTTTCTATAATCTTAGTTGGCGAATTTATATCATTAGTATAATGATCTGGAATTCTTTCTAAAGGAATATTTTTAATCCTCAACATCTCTACAATTAAAGCGTGAAGCCATGAAGATCCACACTTAAAAGCTCCATTACATATTATTAACATATTTAAAGTTATTTATAGAGATTAATGACATAAAGATAAACAATAATCTTGCATCACTAAGGTCACCACTAATCATTGAGTTAAATAATAAATAAGCAAATATATAAAAGATGACTTGATGTAGATTATTTTTCTGATGGATTATAGATCTAAAATTATCAAAAAAAACCTTAATTACATACACAAAAAATAAAAGACCAGTAAAAATTCCCAACTCACAAATTATTTCCATAAAAATATTATGAGGATAATACAATGGTGGTTTATGAGCTACTAAAAAATTTTTATTATCAGCATATTCTTGCCAATTACCTAATCCAACTCCAAAAGGATTATCAAATAATTGATTTAATGAAGTTTCAAGTAAAATACTTCTTCCCTGTGTTGATTGAAGAAGTCCACCATCTAAAAAATTCATAAAAACTCTCGAAACTGTTGGTGGCAAATCATTTGCAATGCCTGAAAAATATATAATTGAAAAAAGTACTAAAATTACGGATNTGGATCTAAAGAAAATTCTCCTGAAATTAATAAATAAATAAATAAATAAAATAATTAATATTGAATAAAAAGGACCTCTACTACCAGTAAATAAGGCAATAATAATAAACAATGGAAACAAAAACCATCTATATTTTTTTATGGGATTATAAAAAAAACAAACTATAGCCCCTAATCCTAACCATCTAGCAAGAACTATGGGACCACCACCTAAAACCCCTTGCCTTAAAGAAGCTAAAGATGAAATATTCATTAACGAAATTAACAGTAAAATACAAGAAAATCCAAATAGAATTCTAAGTAAATTATGAGCATCATCAGCGCTAAAAATCTGTGAAATTAATATAGAAACAGGAAAAGTAATTAAGGTGAAAACTAGCAACTTATCTAATCCATCTTGATTTACACCATAAATCAACCATAATGACAAAGTAGAGATGATTGCTACAAAATAAAAAATAATTTGTATAACATTTACTGTATTTAACTTAATTTGATGTACTAGTTTGGTAAGATAATAAATAGTAATAAAGTAAGCTAAACTTAAAATCCAAGATAAATTAATTCCTAAAATAGATATCCTTGGATCGTAAAATCTTCCTATAGCTATCATTGCTCCACTAATAAGACAAAAATAAAATATTAATGATCTGTTACTTTTCAAACTTCAGATATTTAAAATACGAATATATTGAAAGTATAACACTAACAAAAGAAGAAATATAAATAAATAACAACGATTTATATTTCACATCATATTCCATATAAAAAAGTACACTAAATGTTAAAAATAAAACTGAAAGAAAAATAATACTCATGATATTTCTTTCTTTAATAACCGAATTATCAGTAATTGAAAAGAATGGTTGAAAAAGAGTGGTGGCTATAAATATTAGCAAAAAACTATAACTTAACTGATATAAATATTGAGAAGTAATTTCTAAAAACTCATCATCTATACTATCAAACACAAAAAAATAATTCATAATATCAGAAGCATTTCCATATAAAAAAACTACAATTTCCTTATTAAAAAATTTAAATATTAAACACATGATTAATCCCAGTACAATAGAAATTCCTAATGAATAATATAGCCAAACTCTGCTGGATTTGACAGAAATCTTTTTTAACAACAGTGTACTAATATTAACNACAACTGAAGTTAATACTGCATTTAATATAAAACTAGAAAAATAAAAATAAGTTATATTTCTAGAAACTCCTGAATTTTCCATACCTGAGGTTTCTAAACCGGCTACTATTTGAGTAGTAACAATAATAATATTTGCGAAATTTCCTAATATAAGAATAGGTATATTAATATCTTTTTTACTTAAATTCAATTCTTTACCGTTTTTTTCTTTATTCATTGGTATTATGTACCCAAGGGTTAAAGAAATAATTCCTAATAATCTACTAATCACCAAACCTATTATGTTTAAAAAATAAGATAGAGGAATAATTAAAATAACTACAACAAAAGAGTTAAGAGTAGTTGCAACGGAATATTTAAAAAATTGACCTCTTGCTTGCATTATAGTCAAATACAACATATTAAAAAAATTGAAACAAATACTAAAACTTAATAAAACAGATATAATAAATAATAAAAGAAAAATTTGATCTTTCGTCATACCAGTTTTTCCAACTTCATTAACTAATTGACTAGCACTAGGACTATAATAAATATATAAAATAATAAAACTTTGTATTATTTGGCTAACAACAAATAAGAACAACATAGATTTATTAGAAAAAGAGAAAACCCTCTTTAATGAGACAATTGAATGAGAATGATAGAACTTAGTAAACTTTGGCAACAAATTAGCTTTCAAAGCATTTCCAACAGTAAATTGAGAGAATAAATTAGCTCCTGATCTAATCATCTGATATGAAGCAAATAAAAATGTATCTCCAAAAAAAACAGCTTCTACTGGAACTCTAATCGCTCCTAATATTTTCTGCAATATATTTGAAAAAAAAAGATTTAAAAAATCCTTAATTGATCTTGATCGAATAAAATTCAAAAAACTCATAGTTTACTTCACACCAATTTGAAAGTATTCAAATCCGCACCCTTCAATCTGTTGCTTAGAAAATTGATTTCTACCGTCAAAAAAAATTGGATTTTTCATAGAATCATGCATAATCTTGAAATCAGGTGACCTAAACTCCTTCCACTCAGTAACTAGCACAACAGCGTCGACATTCTCTAACACTGAATACTTATTATCAAAATAATTTACATTTTCTCCACGCAAATAAAACTTTGCCTGACTTATAGCTTTAGGATCATATGCATTAACTTTGCCACCAGAATTGAGAATAGATTTAATAAGAATTGTAGAAGGTGCTTCTCTCATATCATCAGTACCAGGTTTAAATGCAAGTCCCCAAATAGCAAAACTCAAACCTTGTAAATTATTTCCAAACCGAGATATGATTTTTGAAAACAAAATATTTTTCTGTGCTTTATTTACTTTTTCAACAGCAGTTACTAACTCTGGAATATATTCATGATCATTTGCTATTTTAATTAGTGCTTTTACATCTTTAGGAAAGCAACTCCCTCCATACCCACAGCCTGGATAAATAAATTGATAACCTATTCTTTTATCAGAACCAATTCCAATTCTGACTTGATTAATATCAGCTCCTACTCTTTCCGAAATATTAGCCATTTCATTAATAAATGAAATCTTGGTTGCTAACATTGCATTTGCAGCATATTTAGTCATTTCTGCTGACCTAATATCCATGCCAACAAAGCGATCATGATTGAAAGTAAAAGGCATATATAATCTTTTCATTGTATCTAAAGAATCCTTATTATTAGCTCCAACGACAACTCTATCTGGACGCATGAAATCATCTATAGCGGCTCCTTCCTTTAAAAATTCTGGATTAGAAACTACATCGAATGAATGTTTTATTGACCTTTTATCTAAAGCAGATTGAATTGTTTTTCTAACTAAATCTGCTGTCCCCACAGGAACAGTGCTTTTATTTACAACAAGTAAATCACTTGACATTTTAGAACCTATATCCTGAGCGACACTTAAAACAAATTTCAAATCTGCACTTCCATCTTCGCCCATAGGGGTTCCGACAGCTATAAAAATTACTGAAGCATGATCTAGGGCATTTCTAATTTCTGTAGTAAACTGTAATGTTCCTTTTTTCTGATTTTCTAAAACTAAACTTTCTATTCCAGGTTCATATATTGGAACAACACCTTTCTTTAAACCATTAACTTTATGTTCATCAATATCAACACAAATAACATGATTCCCCATCTCAGCGAAACATGCGGCTGCAACCAAACCTACATATCCAGAACCAACAATTCCTATTTTCATTTATTTTATAAATTTGATTGTTGCTTTCTCTTAATTTCTAAAATTAATGAAAGTATTAAAGAAAGAAAAAATGATAAAATACCAAATGTTGTTCCCCATACTAAAACTTGCCTTTCAGGAACAGTTGTTCTTGTAAATTTTTTAGTATAGGTAATTGGCTTAATTAAATTAATAGTTTTTAAATCTCTTACTTGATTTCGTAAAGCAATAATATTATCATTAATACTTCCATCCTGACTACTAGTATTAGAGAAGGTCAAAGAACTTAAATCTACAGAGGAGATTGATTCTTTATCTATAATTTGATTTTCAATATCTTCTAAATGTAAAATTCTTTTCTCAATATCTTCAATCATTTGATTATTAAATAATATAAACTGATTCCATAACAAATCAATATACTCATTTGATTCAAAATAAATTTCAAGGCCTACTTCAATAAGTTCTATAATATTATCATCTCGGACTTGCATATTAATAATAAAATCAGAAGTATTATGAAACTTTTCATCTTTATCTTGACGTAACAATGGTTCTGCTTCAATAGACTTTATCATAGAAGCCTCATCTACACTAACCCTTAACTTTTGAGAAAGAGATGTATAATCTTCTTTGTCTATATCAATCTGCAAATCATTAATTAAATTAATTGCAAGTCTTTGATTACGAACATCTTCATCTTTATGAAATTCTATATCTTGATATTCTGATATTCCCGAAGTTACAATGGCTGTAGTAGCATAAAAAGCGGGTTTCAACTTCTGAAATAAAACAACTAACAAAACACCTGATAAGGTCACAGAAAAAATTAATTTTTTATTCCTATCTATAAAAAGAATAAAATTTGTAATTATTTGTTCTAGTGTAACTTCTTTATTCATATGATTTTATGTAATAAAAAACCCCAAATAATTCTTCTGGGGTTTTGTTCTATTATTTATTTATTTTTCTAATACTCCCACATATCCTGCTCAATATTGAAAATTTCGTTTTTAATCCTCTCCGATTCTAAAAGAGCATCTAGACCAACCATGTAATCGGTAACACCTCTATTCATAATATTTGATTCTTGTATTACTCTACTTCCAAACATTCTCTTCTCAAAAATCCCTAAATAAGATCTTTGCTGAGCATTATTTTTTGTAAAATTAGCAACTTTTGTTTTTGCTAACATATCTCTATATTCTGGAAAATATATCCAAAACATATCTTCCTCTCTATCCTCATCTATCACTTCTCTAACTGGACATAAAGCTACAATTCTAACATCCATTACAGAACGATGTTTATCAAAAAACCACTCTTCCTTTATTTTCCATTTTCTTACTGTAGTTCTATCAAAATCCTTACCTCTAATAGTGTCATATACTGTATTACCTAACTGATCAAAAACTATATCACCATACTCATCAACTCTTGTTTCAATAATATCTCCGTTTCTTCCAAGTTGAAGCTTTTCTTGCAGAGTTAATTCACCATATTTGAACTCATTATCAGCCTTAGCGTTCTGTTCTGCTTTGAACACTCTATATTTTGCATGATCTTGACCTTGAATAGCTTCCATAACCACATCAATTAGACTCATCTGATCAGGATTTAAGTGATTACGTTCACTAATAGCAGGGTAATAGAAATGATGATTAATCTTTTGTCTTAAATCTATTTCTCTCCAAACAGTTGTTGACCATACAATATCCTTTTCTTTAATCTTTGGATATTTATACGCATTTGTCTTCTGAATATTATGTTCCTTTTCGAAAGCTCCATTAATAACAGTATCAGGTGCTTTAGCAGGTGGATCTAGTACCTGTGCTATAGAAAATACAGGTAACAACACTATGAATATACTAAATGATTTTATTATATTTTTCATAAATAATTAATTTATTCGATTATTAATTCAAATTTATCTTTAGGTCTGTCTAAGTAGTTAGGAATTCCTTTTTGTTTAACTACAAAATCCTTAAATAGCACAGTTTGACCTTTCTCTAATTTTTCTACTTCTCTACGAGCTGCATCACTTAACTTGAAACCTTTAACCTTAGTCTCGACTCTTTTTGAGCCGATGGTTACAATAGTAAATTCTGAAACATAAAATTTAATAGGAAAATCGAAATCTTTAATTTTACTAGAAAAAGTATTTGCGATTATCTTATTCTTACTAAATGTTCCATCAGAATATCTAGCTCCAATAGTCTGGCCAGGTACATTTTTTACTCTAAATTCTGAATTTCCTAATGATTGATATGTATCATCTGATTTTTTTACAGATAAAGAAACCTTAACTTTTTTACCAACAAATTCTTGACGGGGCTTTATAATATACTCTCCTTTACTCTTTCTAATAGTTTCACCAAAAGAAGTTTTAGTATTAGTTGCAGTAGAACCTGAATTAAAAGTTACTCTAATATCTTCTGGTTGATAGCCTGCAACAGATACTTTAATTGTATTTTCTACATCATTTGCATACAAAACATTCATCTGGGTTGGTGTAACTGTATATGATTTATCAGCAACTAAGTATTCTCCCTCAAAAGGATAGTAACTATATGAGTTACCATCAACAATTTTAATAAAACCCTCATAAGTTTGCATACCTACAGAATTTCCTAATACAGAATATATACCCATACCATTCTCTATTTCCAGAGGGGCAGTAGGATTAACTAGAGATAAAGATCCATCAGGATTTTCAATATATTTTCCAATATAAACTTCAGGCTTATCAGTTTCACTAAATGCGGTTAAAAATATTTCAGAAGAAAATTCATCTCCTTTTAAAACAAAATTAGAAGAAGGAATAGTAGTCGCTTTAACACTTGAAAAAGATACTGAAGAAGCATTAATATTTTCAGCAAAGAAATTTATTACTTCATACTCTATATTCTGAATATCAGCTTGCCATTTAGATAAAAGAGTTAATGCTCCTACGGCTGGCATATCATAAAAATTATAATTTTCCCATGTTACAGAATTTTCTCCATAACCAATAGAATCATCTTTAATTTCAAGAGTACTATTAATATTTGAAATTACTGATTCTAAACCATTAACATTTAATCCTTGTGACTGAGCTTGTTCTAATATAGTTAATAGGTGGTCACGAAAGTTTACAATTTTAACTCTTAACTGAGAAGCTAGTCCAACAGTTTCTCCAGCATATAATCCATCTCCAAGGCTATCAATAACAGCATTAGTTTCAAGATTTTTAGTATTAAGAGGATTAAAAAGATCACCAGATGAATTCCTATTATCCTTAGCGTTAAGATATACTATATTTTCATTTAATCTATCAGGGAATTTCACTCTTAAGGTATCATAAGGATAAACTAATTNCATTGAGTCAATTAACTCACCATTTGAATCAATAGAATTATCTCCTAGATAAACTTGACCATCAACTTCTAAAACTAAATTATATTTCATCTCTAGAATCAAATCAACTAAATCTTCAGATAATGGAGCTANAGTATTTGCTAAATCTTTATAAGGNTTNGCCNCCTTNCCTTTTAAGTCATTTATANNCTTATAAGTTNGNNTGTTNTTNTCNNCNATACTAANNGTNGTNTTATCAATAGATTTATTTANCTCANANNNTGANTNAAGAANCTCTTNAGATACATTNANNNCTAACAATGNTGNTACGAAACATGATCCGCAACCAGAAAATAATATTGATATGAATATTATCTGGAAAAAATAAGAGAATTTATTACAAGAAATTAGTTTGTTTTTTTCCATGTTTTAAGAGTAATTTTCTGTTTAATTTTTCTATTCTCTTCTATTTTTTCTAGAGGATCACATTCCTTCATGAGATCTTTGCATTCTTGAGGAAGCTTTTGATATAATTCGGTGCCTTTACTTTTCCATTTGACCATCTCATCTGAAACATTTCCTTTAATTCTTGCAGGGTTTCCTACTACAATTTTTCTATCAGGAATTATCATCTCTCCTTTTATAAAACTCAACGCTCCTATAATACATTCTTTACCAATATGTGCGTCATCCATGACAACAGCGTTCATTCCTATCATGCTGTTTTTTCCAATATTAGCTCCATGTATGATTGCTCCATGACCAATATGAGCATTTTCTTCCAAAATAACATCTTTTCCAGGAAATATATGTACTATACAATTATCTTGTATGTTACATCCATCTTTAATAGTTATCTGTCCCCAATCACCTCTAACTGACGCTCCTGGTCCTATATAAACATTTTTTCCAATAATAACATTACCTATTATAGTCGCTTCTTGATGAATGAATGAAGAAGGGTCAATCACAGGGATATATCCATTAAACTCATAAATCATATCTCTTGTTTTTGAGGGAACCATTCTTTCCCAGTTATATATACAGTACCCTTAAAATGAGCAACTTCTATATTATTTTGGTTTGTGATAGAAATATAGTATATAGCAGTTTTTTTACTTCTACTGACTTCTTTTGTAATAGCCTTAAGTACATCACCACTTTGTACTTTTTTAGTATGAGATATTGAAGTTTCAATTGACATTGATTGAATACCATGGGAATTAGCTGCAAAAGCAAGGGTGCTATCTGCAAGTGAGTATGTGATCCCTCCATGAGCTATATTAAATCCATTAGTCATTTCATCTCTTACATTCATTTGAAGTTCACAATATCCTTTTTTGATTTTAATAACTTTTATTCCAAGCCATTTACTAAATGCATCGCCATTTATCATTTTATTTACAACACGTTCTGGCAAATTCATTGATAAAATTTTTTATTTTGTTTTACCATTTTTCTTAGTAATGGAGAAGGTCTATATCTGTCTTCACAATATTTTTTTTGTAGTTGCTCTAATTGATTGAAAACATTTTCAATTCCAATTTCATCTGCCCAAGCCAATAAACCTTTTGGATAATTTACCCCTTTGGTCATAGCAAGGTCAATATCTTCTTTAGAGGCGATGTTTAGATATAGAGCATCAGCTGCTTCGTTAATTAACATAGATAAAATTCTCCATAAGATTTTTTTTCCTAAAATTCTATCTTTGATAGGTTCTTCTTTTTCTTTAGAATAGTCATAAAACCCTTTTCCAGTTTTTCTTCCTAAATAACCCGCTTCCATCATTCTTTTTTGAGTAAATGAGGGTTTATATCTTGGGTCGTAATAAAAGGATTTGAAGACTGTTTCGGTAACGGTATAATTTATATCATTTCCAATATAATCCATTAATTCAAATGGCCCCATTTTAAATCCTCCAATTTCTTTTAATGACCAATCAATTGTAGCGAAGTTTGCAATACCTTCTTCATATATTCTTAATGCTTCTCCGTAGAATGGTCTTGCTACTCTATTTACTATGAATCCAGGTGTGTCTTTTGCAGAAACAGTGATTTTGTTCCATCCACTAATAATTTCTTTTGATTTTTTTAGAGTTTCATTAGAAGTTTGAACAGATGTGATTATTTCAACTAATGGCATCAAAGGTGCGGGATTGAAAAAATGAATCCCAATAACACGATTTGATTTTTTACATGCAGAAGCAATTGAGGCAATAGATAAAGATGATGTGTTTGTAGCAATAATACACGAATCATCAACAATATCTTCTATATTTTTAAAAAGCTTTCTTTTTGTTTCCAGATCTTCAATAATAGCTTCAATTACTAGCTTACTTTCTTTTATGTCATTGATATTATTTGAGAATGAGATTCTTTTAACAATATTTTTTTTATCCGCAATGTTAATTTTATCTTTTTCTACCAATCTTGATAGAATTCTTTCGAGTTTATTTTGTGATTTCTCTAATGATTCTGCCGAAGTGTCATAAAGACATACTTCGTGGTTTAAGGTCGATGCAATTTGGGAAATCCCTATCCCCATCGTTCCCGCACCAACAATACTTATCTTCATTAATAGTTTGATTTAATATATATAGCTAAAATACTATAAATAATCAATTAGTAAATAAAATTTAAATGCATTTAAAATGTTCAAATGGTTCTAGGCAATCCTTACATTTATATAAAGATTTACATGCTGTAGCTCCGAATTCGCTAACTAGAATTGAATTAGTTGATTTGCATTGTGGACATACGGTTTGGTTTGAAGGTGGAGAAATCCCATAATCTAACAGTTTTTGTTTAGTTTGTGAACTCATCCAATCTGTAGTCCATGGTGGATCGTATGTTAATTTAATTTTGAAATTACTAAATCCATTCATTTTTAAACATTCTTTGATGTCATCAGTAAAAGTCTTAACAGCAGGACATCCAGAATAAGTTGGTGTTATTAAAATATTGATATAATTATCTGTTTTTTTAATTTCTCTAACTACACCTAATTCAACAATAGAAATCACAGGGATTTCTGGATCTGGAACAGAATTTAATAACTTCCAAATATGTTCAATTTCACCATTTTGCATCAGGATATTTTCTAGGTATAAATTGCATTTCTTTTAATAAAAGTTCAAGATGTTTAGTGTGTATTCCTTTGCTTCCACCTGTTTTCATAACTTGATCTTTCGGCCTCATTAATTTTGCTTGATTAAGCGTTGTGTTTATAATTTGGTCCCATTCGAATTTTAACGCTTCTCTATTAACAGCAATCTCTTTTTTTACTAAATCTTTTTCAATTTGATCTAATTCAAATAATTCACCAGTATATTCCCATATTTTATTAATTGATGATTGTATTTTCTCGTTACTTTCATTAGTCCCATCTCCTAATCGAATCACCCAACTTGAACAATGCTTTAAATGATATTTAATTTCTTTTAAAGATTTAGCGGCTAGTGCAGATAATACTTCATCTTTACTTGTGGCTAGTTTTTGGAAGAATAAATATAGATATGCTGAGAATAAGAATTGTCTAATTATTGTATCTCCAAAGTGACCATTTTCTATCTCAGTAATTAGAAAGTTATAGTATTGATTTTCATTTCTCTTGAAAGCAAAGTCATCAGCTGTTTTGACTCCGTCAAGAGTAGCTGCGTATTCAAGAAATCCATTTGCTTGACCAAAAAGATCTAGTGATATATTAGTTAATGCTATGTCTTCTTCTAATGTGGGTCCGTTTGTACACCATTCCGCAAGTCTTTGAGCTAAAATTAATGAGCTGTCACCGATACGTAAAGTATAATTTAATAAACTCATTTAAATATGTTTTGCTCCCTCCGGAAGATTATAAAAAGTAGGATGTCTATACAGTTTGTCATTTGCAGGATCAAAGAATGATTCAGAGTCTTCAGATTCCGAGGAAACGATATCAGTTGATTTGACAACCCATATACAGCTTCCTTCATTTCTTCTAGTATACAAATCTCTAGCATTTTGCAAAGCCATTTCTTTGTCATCAGCATGTACATTTCCCGCGTGCTTGTGAGCAAGACCATTCTTACTTTGAATAAATACTTCCCAAACATTTGTTGTTTCTTTCATATGATTTTAGTATTTCTAGTTTTTGATTTGTTTATTAGCATAAGCTCTAGCTGCTTCTCTTACCCATTCTCCTTCTTGATGAGCATTTATATGATGATCAAGTCTTTCTTTATTACAAGGCCCATTACCATTAACTACATTCCAAAATTCTTCCCAATCAATTTCACCAAAATCATAATGACCTCTTTTTTCATTCCATTTAAGATCGGGGTCAGGTATTTTTAGACCAATGACTTCAGCTTGTCCAACAGTTTTGTCAATAAAACTTTGTCGTAATTCATCATTAGTTTGCCTTTTGATTTTCCATTTCATTGCATTTCCAGACCTAGGGGAGTCCGCATCATGAGGTCCAAACATCATGATAGACGGCCACCAAAATCTGTTTAAAGCATCTTGTGCCATATCCTTTTGTTCTTTTGTTCCTTTAGCTAATTCAGCCATAATCTCGTAACCTTGTCTTTGGTGGAAACTCTCTTCTTTACATATTTTAATCATTCCTCTAGAGTATGGTCCATATGAAGTTCTTTGTAATGATACTTGATTTACAATTGCAGCACCATCCACTAACCATCCAATAGCTCCCATATCTGCCCATGATAGTGTTGGGTAATTAAATATAGATGAATATTTCGCAGCTCCTGAATGAAGTTGTGAGATTAGTTGATCTCTGCTAATTCCCAATGTTTCACATGCAGAATAAAGATATAATCCATGACCTGCTTCATCTTGAACTTTTGCAAGAAGAATCATCTTAGATCTTAGAGAAGGAGCTCTTGATATCCATTGTCCTTCTGGCTGCATACCAATTATTTCAGAGTGAGCATGCTGAGATATTTGACGAATTAGGTGTGATCTGTATTTTTCAGGCATCCAGTCTTTGGGTTCAATTTTACGATCTTTATCAATTTTTTCTTGAAATATTTTATCGTCCATAAGCAAAAGTTTGATTAATGCAAATTTAATCAAATATTAATGATTAATTTAAAATGTTTAAAAATTCGTAATTTTGCTATTATTATATTTTTGACATGAATAATTTTTATCAATTAAAGGTAAGTAAAATTAATCAATTAACTCCTGATGCTGTTGAGATAACTTTTAGTATTTCTGAAGAAGTTAAAGATATTTTTAGATTTCAAGCAGGACAGTATGTAACCATTAAACATGAAATTAATGGAGAAGACATTAGACGTTCATATTCTTTATGTAGCAATCCTAATTCTACTAATATTAGTATTGGTGTTAAAAGAATTGAGAATGGAAAAATGTCTACATTTTTAACTAGGGAACTTGAAGTTGGTAATTATTTATCTGTAATGCCTCCATTAGGCAGTTTTGTGTTGAATGGAGATAGGGTTGTTGGCATATGCGCTGGAAGTGGAATTACGCCAATTTTAAGTATGATGAAAACTGAGGTTAGTGATTTCGTTTTAATTTATGGAAATAAGAAACGTGATTCAGCTATGTTTTTAGATGATATTAATAAGATGAGTGTAAAGTCATATTTTTCTTACTCTAGAGAAAATGTTCCAAATTGTTTCCATGGTAGGGTTAATAATGATGTGTTAAAAGAAATTCATAGATCTATAAATTTTTTAGAGTTTGATTATTTCTATTTGTGCGGGCCAAATGAAATGATTTCTAATGTGGAGGAATATTTATTATCAATAAATGTTCCTAAAAATAAAATCTTATTTGAAAAGTTTACTTCTGATGATATTATTCAGGATTCTGAAGAATTATCACTTGATGAAGTTGTCACTAGTGATGTTACAGTAATAATTGATGGAGATGAATTTGAATATCAACTGTCTTCTGATGCAGAAACAATTTTAGATTCTGCTATGGAAGAAGGAGCGGATTTGCCATTTTCTTGTAAAGGAGCTGTTTGCTGCGTTTGTAAGGCAAAGGTTATAGAAGGGAAAGTAAAAATGAAACAAAACTTTTCATTATCTGAAGAGGAAGTTGACGAAGGTTATATATTAACATGTCAGTCTCATCCAATTACTGAAAAAGTAGTTGTGGATTATGATGAAATATAAGTCATTAATCCAAGATTTGTTCAATATTTTGAAAATCCCACTTAAATCCTAATTGATTAAGCTTATCAACACTGACAGTGAACTTAGAGTTAATAATAGAGCTTCTATCACCGATGATCAATCTTGGTAACCAGATTGGTATATTTAATATAATAGCGTATTTGTATTTAATATTTTTAATTTTTCGCATAAAATCTTTTTGATTTATGAAATTAGGATTTGCTAAATTATATGGCCCATTTATCTCTTCGTTTTTTAGAGTTAAGTCAATAAATTTTGAAACATCTTGCGAATGAATCCAATTAACAGGGTTGTTTTTACTTCCAATAATTGCACCTAAACCAAACTTCATGCTCATTAGGTTGTATTTAAGAAATCCTGCTTCTTTACTAACTAATAATGAAATCCTCATTTGAACAACTCTTGTTCCAAGTTCATTAAAATTATTTGATGCTTTTTCCCAGTCTATTGCCATTTTAGCCACCCAGTCATTACCCAATTCACTGTCTTCATTTTTAATCCCACTTGATTTTAATCCATATATACCTATTGCAGAAGCAGAAATAAATGTCTTGGGTTTTATATTTAACGATTTACATTTGTTGAAAATTAATTCAGATCCCTTGACTCTACTTTCATACATTTCTTCTTTATTTTTTTTTGTCCAAGGCTTTAGAATTGAGGTGCCCGCAAGATGAATTATATGATGAACATTATTTAGGACATTATCATCAATGATATTTTTCTTTATATTCCAGTAAAATATATTGTCATTATTAGTAGATTTTTTATTTGTAGATAGGAATAGTATATTATATTTTGAAGAAAGTTGTTTTTTAATGATAGAAGCAAGGTGGCCATTAGCGCCCGTTATTAATATGTTTTCCATAAATTAGATATTTTCTAAGATTTTTTTAATTTGGAGTTTATTTAACTTCCCATTTAACCATTCTCCAGAAATATTTGAGTTATATTTTTTGTAAAAATTTATTGCTTGGGTATTCCAATCTAATACTTGCCATGTCATGCCATTTAGGTTTAATTCATTACATTTCTTTATTGTAGCTTCAAATAGTTTTGATCCAACTCCTTGTCCTCTATATCCTTGTTTGATAACAAAGTCTTCTAAAAATAAAAACTTGCCTTTCCATGTTGAATATCGTATCCAATAAAAAGATAATCCTATGATTTTATTTTTATTCTCCGCTACTAGGAAATCATAAAATTTTATTGGCCCAAAACCATCTTTTTCTAAGTCACTCAATGTGATTTGCACTTCATTTAGTGATCCTTCAAAATCTGCAAGCTCACAAATTAGATCATGTACACTTTGAAGGTCTTCTTTTTTGCCTGGTCTAACCTTCATAAATTTTAAATATTTTTTTTAATGCAACAGTTCTAAAATCAAAAATTTTGTTAACCTGATTTTTGATAAAAACACCATTAGCTATTTTTCCTATTATTCCAAAAGGAGGCACATAAGTCACAATATCTTTCATTTTGATTCCAAAATTTGTTTTTTCAAATATATGTTGATGATGCCACATTTTATATGGTCCTATTCTCTGCTCATCTATAAAGAATTTGTTTTTCTGCACTTGGGTTATTTCAGTAATCCATTCCATAGGAATTCCTTTTAATGGGGTAACCTTATACGAGATTATCATACCGGGATACATTTTTTCATCAGTATTTTCAGATGTTATTTTAAATGTCATCTCTTCAGGTGTTATTTTCTCTAAATTTTTAGGGGATGACATAAAATCCCATATTTTTTCCATATCCTCTTGGATAGTGATTTCTCTAATAATTTGCGTGTGTTTCATATGTATTTATTATATAATGCAAAAATACTTGGTTTTTAATTGATTTTATATTCATTCTATATTTTTTTTATGACTTTAAATTTTTAATTTTGCAGAAATATTTTTTATGAACAGAATTTATTTGTTTATTATACTGACTAGCTTTTATTTCAATATTTATTCCCAATCTTGGGAACAAGTTGCTAATTTTATAGGTGATGGCAGACATCATCCCATAACTTTTTCAAATGATAATTTTGGATTTGTTGTTGCTGGTAGTTACCTAGATGATATGTATAAGTATGATCCTTCTAATGATACATGGACACAGTTACAAGATTTTCCTGCCGTTGGCAGAGGGTATTCGTATGGAGTTACTGTAGGGAATAAGGCATATATGGGATTAGGATCTACAGATAATGGGTTGTACCCAAATGATTGGTGGGAGTATGATATGGATAATGATATATGGACGCAAAAATCTAATTTTCCTGGCAATGGAAGAAATCATCCTGCAATGATTGTTGTTGGAAATAAAATATACATGGGATGTGGAAGTAATAATAATGGAAATTTAGGAGATTGGTGGGAGTACGATATTAATACTGATTCTTGGACTCAAAAACCTGATTTGCCAGGCAATAATAGGCATCATCCTTTTTATTTTGGTATTGGGAATTATGCATATGTTGGCTTTGGTCATGGAAGTGTTTCAGGACCTGGTAGTAACCCTTCTACAAGTTCTTATATATACAATGATTTTTATAGATACGATCCAAGTAATGATGCTTGGATGCAAATGAATAATTTCCCATCTGAAGCTAGAGTTGCAGGTACGCAATTATCATACCAAGGAAAAGGATACGTATTAAGTGGAGATGGAGATGACCATGGTCCATTGGATAGTGGTGAATTTTGGGAATATGATCCTAATAGTGATAGTTGGACTCAGCTATCTTCTCATCCAGGAAATGCAATTTGGGCACCGGGAAATTTTGTAATAGGCTGTAATGTTTATTTTTTGTTGGGTCAAGACAATACAGGATTTTTCCCTACTACCCCTGTGTCAGTTTATAAATATAAGCTAAATAATGATTGTGGATGTACTGATCCTTTAGCCTTTAACTATTCTTCTTTAGCATTAATTGATGATGGAAGTTGTTGTTTTATTTCAGGATGTATGGATCCATTATCTGTAAATTATGATAGTCTAGCTTGTCATGATGATGGAAGTTGCGTCCCAGCAATTATTGGATGTATGAATCCAACAGCGAGTAATTTTAATCCATTAGCGAATGTTACTAGTTTTAACGGGGGAGCTATTGATATTGGAATTGGAGCTGGTGGATATTTTTATAACGATCAACATTTAATTTTTAATAGTCTTGAGCAATGTATTATTAAATCAGCAGATGTATATGCGGAAAATCCAAATACAGTGACATTTGAATTGAGGAATAGTACTGGTACTGTAATAGATAATGTGACCCACAATTTGTCTCCTGGAAAACAAACAATAAACTTGGACTTTTCTGTTCCAGTTGGTAATGACTTGCAATTAGGGTTGTCTCCTGCTTCTAACTCAGGATTGTATCGAAATAGTACTGGATCTATATATCCGTATAATATTGGAGATATGATTTCAATTACTGGTTCAAGTGCTTCTCAAAATGGATATTATTATTTCTACTATAATATCAAAGTAGATGCTGTATGTACTGATGTTACAAATTTAACAGATATTGACTCTCCTCGAAGAATATTAAAGATTGTTGATATGTTAGGAAGAGAAGTTGTTGAAGATACTAAATCCCCAATTATCTATATATATAGTGATGGATCTGTAGAGAAAAAAATATTAATTGAAAATAATAAATAATTATGATTAAAAAAGGTAATATTAATGTACAAACGGAAAATATATTTCCAATAATTAAGCAGTTTCTATATTCTGATCATGAAATATTTCTTAGAGAATTAGTGTCTAATGCTGTTGATGCTACTCAAAAGATGAAAACATTAACTAGTATTGGAGAACTTAAAACTGATATTAGTAAATTAAGAGTGGAAGTTATTTTAAATAAAGAAGAAAAAACTATTACCATTAGAGATAATGGTATTGGAATGACTGATAAAGAGCTGGATAAGTATATTAATCAAATTGCTTTTTCAGGGGCAGAGGAATTTGTAAACAAATATAAAGATAAGGATGATAAAAACTCTATAATTGGTCATTTCGGTCTAGGTTTTTATTCAGCATTTATGGTAGCTTCTAATGTAGAGATTTTAACAAAGAGTCAGAAGCCTAATAGTAAAGCAGTTAAATGGGTGTGTGATGGTTCTCCGGAGTTTAGTATGCAAGAGGCAAAAAAGAAAACAAAGGGTACAGATATTATTCTTCATATAGCAGAAGATTCTGAGGAATTTCTTGAAGAATCGAGATTATCTCAAATATTAAATAAATATTGTAAATTTCTTCCTGTTGAAATTAAATTTGGAACAAAAAATGAAAAAATTGATGATCCAAAAGGAAAAAAAGACAAAGAAGGTAATATAGTGAAAATTGATAAGGTTTCAGATAATATTATAAATAATACAAAACCTACTTGGACAAAAAGACCTTCGAATTTAAAAGAAAATCATTACAAGGAATTTTATAGAGAGCTATATCCCGCGGAATTTAATGATCCATTATTTCATATACATTTAAATGTTGATTTCCCATTTAATCTTACAGGAATACTGTATTTCCCAAGGTTAAAAAATAATCTAGAAGTACAAAAGAATAAGATCAATTTATATAGTAATCAAGTTTTTATTACAGATAATGTAGAAAATATAGTGCCAGAATTTCTAACTTTATTACATGGAGTAATTGATTCACCAGATATTCCATTGAATGTGTCTAGGTCTTATTTGCAGGCTGATTCTAATGTTAAAAAGATTTCAAGTCATATTACCAAAAAAGTTGCTGATAAATTATCTTCTATGTTTAAAAAAGATAGAGAGGATTTTCAAAAAAAATGGGATGATGTAAGGGTGTTTATTGAATACGGTATGTTAACAGAGGATAAGTTTTTTGATAAAGCAAAAGATTTTGCTTTGTATAAATCTACTGCTTCTAAATATTATACATTTGATGAGTTTTTAAATAATGTTAAAGAGAAACAAAAAAATAAAGATGGGAAAACTATTTTCCTATATACTAGTGAAGCAATAGAACAACATAGCTATGTAAAAGCAGCTAATGATAAAGGTTATGAAGTTTTAGAGTTAGGGGGTCCATTAGTGAGTCATTTAATTAGCAAATTAGAAAGTAATAATTCAGATGTTCAGTTTTCTAGAGTTGATGCGGATATTATAGATAAGTTAATAGACAAGGATGAGGCTGATGTTTCTAAATTATCTGAAAAAGAAGAGAAAAAATTAAAAGAGATGATTGAGAAAGAAGTAGAGAAGGAGAAATTTACTGTGCAGGTTCAAAATATGTCTTCAGATGATGTCCCTGTTCTAATTACTCAAAGTGAATTTATGAGAAGAATGAAGGAACAGCAGCAACTTTCAGGAGGAATGAATATGTTTGGAAATATGCCTGAATCTTATAACCTATCTGTTAATTCTAATCATCCTTTAATTGGAAAAATATTATCAGAAAAGAGTAAAAAGACAAGATCAAAGTTAATTAAACAAGTATTAGATTTGGCGTTACTTTCACAGGGGATGTTAAAAGGAGAAGATTTAACTGGATTTATTTCAAGAAGTGTTTCCTTGATAAAGTAAGTTATAAAAAAATATTAATTTGATTTCTCTTTTTTACTCTTAAAATATTCATAAAGCCAAACATTGGATATTAAAAGTAACATACTATAAAAAAAATCTTCTATAGGTATTGTTAGAAACCTTCCTAAATAGCGTTCCTGGTCATTATACATAACAGTGGCCTCCAAAATATTGTTTTCTAAAATCCCTGTAAGAAGTCCATTTACAATTATAAATGGGATAAGTGAAATCACAATATACATTCTAAAGAAATCTTTTAAAAAAGTTTTTTGTTGAAAATAAGATATTAATAAAACACAGGATAGTAATCCGCATGTCACGGAAGTGTATAAAAAGTCTCTCGCAGAAATAGTTATTAAAAAAGAAGTAACAGCTAATACTAATGAGATGTTCAAGGCGGTTTTTTGAGATAATTTTAAAATTTTAACATGATTTTTTATTACTTCATACGAAAAAATACAGCAGAATGGTATTAATATAAAAAATAAGACCTCCTCTATAGGTAGATTAATTATTTCAGGACCAATTATTTGTTTTTCTCCAAAATGCCAAACCTGCATATTAGTAAATACTGAGTCCCATAATAAAAATGGAATTGCTACTATGATATTGGCTGGAAAAAAATATTTCCATTTATCATAAAAATATACTTTTTTGTTAAAAGAGAATATAATAGGCAGTATACTAGAAAATATCAATATTTTCATATATAACATATTGCTATCCATTATTTAAAATATTTCTTATTCACAATTAGCATTCCAAATGATCTTCCATTTTCTTTTTTCAAGTTTTTATGATGAACTTTATGAGCCATTCTAATACCTCGAATATATTTATTGTCAATTCGTTTAAAAATTTTGATTCTTTGATGAATAATTATTTCATGAACGATAAAATAAGCTAACCCATAAAATGCTATTCCAAGACCTATAAAAAATAGTTCATTTAATTTTTCGAATCCTAGGAAAATTAGAATCATAGATGGTATTGCAAAAATTAGAAAGAAGTAGTCATTTTTTTGCATGACTTTATTTTTATCAACTTGATGATGATCTTTATGTAGGTACCATAAAAATCCATGCATAATATATTTATGAGTAGCCCAAGAGATAAATTCCATAATGAAAAAAGTGAGTATTGTTATTGCTATTGAATATATCATGAATTCAAAATTATATCTGCAAAATTAAGAATAAATATTTCTTTCGTATTTCTAAAATTATATATTTAATAATTTTACTTTTATATATGAGTAAAATATAATGAAAATTTTATGTGGATTAGGAATTCTTATTCTCTTTTTTAGTAGACTATCAATGTTTTCTTTTCTAATATTCTTGTATAATTGCCAATAGTAGTTATAAGCAATGAATACTCCTAGTTTACTATTTTTAGGGAGCTTTCTTATACCTATCAGCGCGAAATTAAAGTCTTTGTCGATATCTTTTTCAATCTCTTTTTTAATAGTGTTGTTGATTTTCTCGTTACCTAAATTTGGAAAATAAGTTCTTCCTAATTCTAAATTATCATCTTTAAAATCTCTTAAGAAATTTATTTTTTGGAAAGCTGATCCCAACGCATTTGCATATGGGGATAATTCATCATATAATTTTTGATTGTTATTACAGAATATTTTTAAACACATAAGCCCAACATTTCTAGCAGAACCAGTGATATAGTCCTCATATGTTTTATTATTATAAGATTTTTTATTAAGGTCGAATTCCATGCTTCTAATAAATCCTTTAATTAATTTATGATCGATTTCATATTTATTAACAGTTCTTTGGAAATTATTTATTACAGGATTAAGACTAATTTTATTTTTAATGCTTTTAAAAGTCTCCTGCTTGAATTCTGATAATAATTCAATTTTATTAAAGCTATGAAAACTGTCAACTATTTCATCTCCTAGTCTAACATATCCGTAAATGCTATGAATTTCAGATTGTATTTTTTTGTCAAGCAATTTTATTGCAAATGAAAAACTTGTACTATAAGATCGTGTTATAATTTCACTGCATTTTTTAGAAATTTGATCAAATATATCTTTGTGTTCTAACATTTATTTTTGAGTATTAATTTAGATACTATTTCACCTGATATTATAGATGGAGGTACTCCAGGGCCTGGGACAGTTAGTTGTCCTGAGTAATAAAGGTTCTGTATTTTTTTATTTTTAATTTTGGGTTTTAAATTAGCGGTTTGCATAATAGTGTTTGCTAATCCATACGCATTACCTTTATAAGCATTGTAATCAATTTCAAAATCTTTTATGCAATAACTTTTTTTATATTCAATGTGATCATGAATATTTTCTTCAGTATATTTCTCTATTCTATTAATTATAAGTTCAAAATATTGCTTTCTAATTTCTTCAGTATCATTTAATCCCGCTGCAATTGGCATTAAAATAAAAATATTTTCTTTGCCTTTGGGTGCGACGTTATTATCAGTTTTAGATGGACAACATACATAAAATAAAGGTTTAGAATTCCACTTTTTATATTTATAAATGTCATCAGAATTCTTCTCTATATCTTCATCGAAAAAGAGTGTATGGTGTTCTAATTTTTTTATTTTTTTATTAATGCCTAAATAAAATATAAGACTAGAAGGGGAGAATTGTTTTTTTTCCCAATATTTAAGACTATAGTTTCTAAATTTCTTTGGTAATAAATCTTTTTCTACATGAGCGTAATCAGCTGAAGCGATGAGAATATCAGTATTAATTACCCTTTTATTTGTTTTAATAGATTCGACAATTTTTTTATTGATATTAATTTTAGAAACATACTCATTTGTATGAAATTTAACCCCTAGATTTTTACAAATAGTGTACATTCCTTCAATGATTTTGTGAAACCCACCCATGGGATAAAACGTTCCTTGTTTTATTCCTGAGTATGCCATTAGACTATATAGTGCTGGCATTTTATTTGCTGTAGCTCCAAGGAATAAGACTGGAAACTCTAATAAATGAATAAGTAATGGATTTTTGAAAAAGCTTCTGACATGATTACTGTATGAGGATAGAAGAGTTAGTTTAGAAATGTTTGTTATTAAGTCTTGGTGTAATAATTCTAAAAATGAAAGACCNGGAGATCTATATAGGAAATTTAAACCTATTTGATACTTTATTTTAGCATCTTTCATAAAGTTAATCAATTTCTCTTTTCCATTATTTTCTAAATTTTCAAATAGTTCACATGTATCATTAAAGTCAGCAGGAATTGANAATTCTGTATTTTGATAAATAATTTTAAAGCCAGGATTGAGTTTAACTAATGTGTAGAAATCACTAATTTCATGATTAAATTGATTAAAAAAACTCTCAAATATTTCTGGCATCCAATACCAACTTGGTCCCATATCAAATGTGTAACCTTTTTCAGAGAATTGTCTTGCTCTACCTCCAACCTGATCATTTTTTTCAATTACAGTAACATCCATGCCAGCTTTTGAAAGAAATGCAGCAGCACTCATTCCTGCAAATCCACTACCAATAATAGCTACCTTCTTCTGATCCAAATTATTTTTTTTAATACAGCAAAATTAAACATTATATAAATAAAATACATTAAATAATATTTAGCTTTTTTTCAATGCTTCTAATAAATGGTGATTTTGCTTCTGCATATTCATTGCTATCTATCCATTCTTTTTCGGAGAGCTTAGTCTTTAATGCTTGATATTGTAATTTAAGCAATGCGTTTTGACGTAAAGCATTTCTAAATGCTATATGCCTTTTATACCAGTATGTGTTTTTGTTAACTAAATGTATATGGATTTCTCTATGGTTATTTTTATTCTTATAAAAGAATCTTCTGTTTTCAATTTTTTTCTCATATTTTTTTTCATAAATAAATCCTAATTTCTTTATTTTAGGAATATAGCTATCTATTTCATTAGTATTAATGCCAATTAATATATCTATAATAGGTTTTGCACTTATCCCATTAATTGCTGTGCTTCCAATATGTTCAATTTCATCTTTGTTATCTACTATAGTCAATAGGTCTCGTTTTATCTTCTTGAATTTAGATTTATATTTTGGGCTATATGGTAATAATTTAATTTTCAAAATATCTTAATTTATTGATTGTAATTTATTTAAACTATAATACATGCCATCTTTGTTAGAAATTAAAAAATCATGATTTCCTTCTTCTATTATTTTTCCAGATTCTAGCACAATAATATTGTCCGCAGATTTTATTGTAGATAAACGATGTGCAATAATAAAAGATGTTCGTCCTTTCATAAGCTTTTCTAAAGCTAATTGTACTATTCTCTCAGATTCAGAGTCTAATGAGGATGTAGCTTCATCTAAAATCAATATTGAAGGATCTTTAAGGACTGCTCGAGCAATCGCAATANGTTGTCTTTGACCACCTGATAGTTGTGTTCCTCTTTCACCAACAATTGTATTATATTTTTCAGGAAACTGTGATATGAATTCATGTGCATATGCGGATTTTGCAGCGTTAATAATCTCTTTTTTTGTTGATCCATGTTTCCCATATGCAATATTTTCAAGTATCGTTCCTCCAAATAGGATAATATCTTGTGGAACAATTGATATTGAATTTCTGATATCATAAATTGAGAAATTTTTGTAGTTTTTTTGATCAAACAAAATTTCGCCAGATTCAGGAATATAAAATTGTAATAATAGGGAGGTTAATGTTGTTTTTCCTGATCCGCTTGGTCCCACAATGGCAATTTTTTCTCCAGGATTCGCTGTTAGATTGATTGAGGAAATGACTTTGTTTTCAGGTCTATTTGAATAAGAAAATGTAACATTTTTGAATTCAACCTTGCCATTTAATCTTATTAGATTTTGTTCTGCATATATTTGTTCATTAGTAACATCTAAAATTTCCATTAGTTTTTCTGTTCCTCCAATAGCTTTTTGTAATCTTGCATATATTTCTGCCATTCCTCCAATAGAAGCTCCAATAAATGCCGAATAAATAACAAATGTGAATAGTTGNCCTTCTTCGATATTTCCTGCCTGAATAAGTTGTACTCCGTACCAAAGTACACTGATAATTGCACCAAACAATCCAAATATTATGAATGAAGCAAATAGACCTCTGAATTTACCACTTTTTATAGCTGTAATTGCAGCTTTATTTGTCTTTTCTTTATATCTGTTTATTTCGAACATCTCATTAGTAAAAGCTTTTACAATACTGATAGCTTGAAATGTTTCCTCAACAATAGTATTTGATTCCGCAATTTCTTTTTGAACTTTTTTTGAAAGCCTACTAATTAATCTGCCAAAGAAAATTGCTAGTATAGTAAAGACTGGTATTAAGGCTAGCATAAATAGTGTTAACTCTAATGAAATAAAACAAAGTAATATTATACCTCCAATTAATATTATAATTTGTCTAATTAGTTCTGCAATATCTGTAGTAAAGGCTTCTTGTAATAGAGAGATGTCAGCTGCAATACGACTATTTAATTCTCCAACTCTTTCTTTTGAAAAAAAATTCATAGGTAATGTAATCATATGATTATATGTTGTTTGCCGAAGAAGAGCGAGAGTTTTTTCGGTAACTCGCACAAAAATTACAATTCTAAAATAAGAGAAAATAGCTTGTGCTGCAAGTAATATAAATAAAATCAGAGTTATTTCATTGATATTTTCTGAAGAAGAATCTACCATTTCACCAAGATATTTTGGGATTATTAGAGATGATAGGCTTGAAAGAAGTAAAAACACAAATCCAATAATAAATAATGATTTTTGTGGTTTTAAAAATTTAAAAATTTTAGATGCCTTTATGTATGATTCTTTACTGAGTTTTATTTTTTGTTTTTTGAACATTTTAATTAGTTAAATGGTTTTAATTACTAGTTTGTCATCAATTCTAAATCTATTATAATAAATGCCATTTTGATCAGCTTTACCAATGCCAAATATCATTACAACATGACAGTTGTGATTCAGTCCTAGAATCTTTTTAACTCTTTTTTCGTCAAATCCCTCCATTGGGCATGAGTCATACCCTTCAGCAACTAATGTCATCATAAAGTTTTGACAGGCGAGAGCTGTTGTTTTAGTAACACTTTCAAAAAGTTGAGATTTTGTGTATGGCCCCCTAGGAACGGGTTTGAAAATGCCAATAATATTAATTAATACAGAACAAATGGATCTCAGCATACAACTTAATCCCAATTTATCATTGAAATAAATTAGTGGTATTATTTTATTGTAATATTTATCTACAATAGGTAAGAATTTTTCTTGATGTTTAAAATTTGCAACAATTAAATCTCTATTTCTTCTCCATGTATCAATCCTTGAAACCGATACTACAATTTCCCTTGCTGTTCTAGCGGCACTTTGAGAAAAACATGCTTTAACAATTTGTTTTTTTTTGTCTGGATTTTTAATCCAATAAAACTCCCAAGGTTGCAGATTCGATGAGTTTGCTGCCAGTAATGATGAGGACATACATTTTTTCATAATTTCTTCTGGAATTTTTTCATCTGTAAATTTTCTGACAGATCTTCTTTTGTTAATAATTTCGTATAAATTCATATTTTTTTAGTTTTATTATTTAGTTGTAATAGGATTAACCTAGTTTTTATTAAATCTTACAATGAAATAAAATATATTATTGTAGGTATAAATATCACAATACATATTATTGAAAAAATATTAGTATTATTTTCTTTAGAATGCCAAAAAGCTAATACCATAAGTGGAATTTGATAAGGCATTCTTATTAATGCATCTAATTCAGTAATTTCTTTTCCTGTTGCTTTTCCAAAATCGATTCTTGCAGTTTCAGAAATAAACAAATATATGTTTGCGGGAAAAATTGAGATAAGTAAAATTATGATACCAATTCCTGCTATTTTACGAGTTTTTTTTAAAATCAACATGCAACCTAAAATTATTTCTACTAATCCACTAATGATTACTATAAATTTTTTGAATATTAATTGTGGAGGANCAATACACATGAATAATTTAGGATCTGTAAAATGTTTAATGCCTACTAAAATGTATAGTAATCCCATTACATAGATTGTTATCAATTTAATTTTCTTCATGATTTTGGTAGTTCAAAAATAAAAAATGTTTCTATTCGTTTAATATTATTGGTAATATAAAAAAATCACTAGCTTTGTTTTTAAAAAATTAAATATATGAGAAAAGAAATTTTTAAATATTTTTTTACACTTATATTCGCTTTTTCTTTAATTAACGCTGATGCACAGAAGAATAGGAAGATATTATATACTGTTAAAAAAATTTATGTTGCTGGTAACTGTAATATGTGTAAATCGCTTATTGAAAAAACAGTTAACTCATTAGATGGAGTTAAATACTCTCGTTGGAATTCTCATAAGAAAATTATGAAAGTGAAATTTAATTTTAATAAAGTCAGTATTGAAGATATTCAACGAAGTATTGCAAATAAAGGGTATGATACTGAATTATTTAAAGCTACTGATGAGAGTTATAATGATTTACATTATTGTTGTAAATATCCAAGATAATAATATACCTCGTCTATGAAAAAAGTAATAGTTAATGATAAAATGCAAAAAGGATATACGTATTTTCTTCATGAAGATATTGGTATGAATTTTCATCAAGAATTTATTCCAGATCTGACTCCTAAAAAGATGTTAGAATTAGGAGTTTTTGGAGGTAAATACATGACCGATTGTTATAAAGAATTTCCAAATGATTGGTTTCTAAATGCAAAATTATCTTCAGAATATAAAAATATTGATCTTAATTATTTTGGAATTGACGCTTCTATGCCACTGTCTCATTGGCTTAACAAAGGATGGATATATAAGGAAGATCCACGAGGTTGGTTCCAATGGTATTGTAGATATTATATAGGAAGAAGATTGCCTTTAGAAGATGTTAGGCAAATTAAAAGATGGAAATCGATACGTCGTCATATAGGCGCGGTAAAAAAGAACTGTAGAAAAGGAGATTTGAATTGTAGAAAAAAACAAAGACAAGCATTGCTTCATTGGGCTTATGATTCAAGAAAAATATAATATTATGAAAAATAATGCAATTAACCTAGATGAAAAATTCTCCTTAATTGATCAAGATTGGTGTCCAAAGATTATTGGAGAACTGAATGGTCAATATGTAAAAGTTTGTAGGATGAGAGATAACTTTGTATGGCATCATCATGAAAATGAAGATGAGTTATTTATGGTGTTCAAAGGAACTTTATTTATAGACTTTAAAGAAAGAGAAACTGTCAAAGTTAATGAGGGAGAAATTTTTATCGTTCCTAAAGGAGTTGAACATAGACCAAGAACAGAAGGAGAAGTAGTATATAATTTGTTATTCGAACCAAAATCAACTCTACATACTGGGAATGTACAAACTAATAGAACAGTTAGTAAGTTAGATTGGATTTAATTATCTTAATTAGAGTGGTATATAGAGTACTAAATTCTATGATTTCTTTTGTGTTTGCTTACAAATCCATGTAGTCCTCGAGTCGCTAGTTTTAACTGAGATTATATTTTGGTTAGTTTCAGTTTTTTTTCTTCCGTATATTTTAAGTTTAAAGGTTGATTTTTTAAATGGATTAGAAAAGTCTTTTAATTCTGCACCACCATTGTCGTAGCTTTTCTGCATAATAAATTTAGTGTTCCTTATAAGTTGATGTAGCTTATTTCCACAGATATTTCCCCATTTTTCTTCTGGGTGAATTCCACTTGCATAAAGTGTTTCAGATTTAATATAATTCCCAACCCCAGGAAAGTATGTCTGGTCTAGTAATATCTTGCAAACTGATTTCTTTGTATTAATACTATTTAATTTTAGGATATGTTTTTCATAATTATATTTAGGATTTAATAAATCATATTCTTTAAAATATTTTTTACAAAAATTATCTTGTTCGANAATCTGTATTCCCCCAAATTTTCTAACATCATTAAAAAATATTTTTTTTTGTTTACTGGAGATTTCAAAATGGCAGTGCTTAATATTTGTATCGCACCATTTTCCAGTCATTCCTAAATGGATATGTAGTTTCTTTTTGCCTTTTAGTTCTATGAAGATATTTTTTCCAATTGTAAAGGATTCTGTGAAGCTTTTATATTCTTTAGATATTGTTTCAAAGATATTATTATATTTATTATTGTAATAGTTAGAAAGGATATTGAATTTTATTCTTTCTTTTTTTTTGAAACTTTTATTTAGATAATCAGAAGCTATTTTNACTTCAGGTCCTTCTGGCATTTTTTTAATGTTTTATTTCTGGGGCATCCAAAAGAGATAGTTTTTGTTGTATTGTAATTATTGAGTTTTTTAATTTCTCGTGTTTATTTTCTGTATCCAATATCATATTTTTTGCAAAGCTAAAATATTCTTTATGAGCTATAGTTGGTCCGTATGTAGATCGTGATGATCCGTTTGCAGCCCATAAGTAAGTCCAAATTGTTGGATATTCATTTTCTTCCCCAATTTCTTTTCTAGATTTGCTTCCATTCATGGTTTCTTTCAACTTTAATATTTCGTTTCTATATCGCAGTAATGATGTGTGAATTTCATTATTTTTTTGCTTTGATCTTTCGTATGATTTTAATAATTTAATTATTAATTTTTCTGTAGAGGTAATATTATTTTTTAAGTCATTAGCTTGATTTCTTAATAAGTATATTTTATTCCAATATTTAACGACTTCTTGATAGTTTTTTCCATTTTTTTGTGGAGCAAATAATGGTTTTACTTTAATATTTACTTTTTCGGAAATCTCTATAAACTCTCCCTTTATTTGTTTAAATAATTGTGCAGTATAATCATCTGGTTGAACTAGTGGTCCTGAAAGATTTTTTTCAACATTTTCATTAGTAATAGTACTGTTAGATACAGAAGTTAAATCCCAATGTAATCTATTAAATCCTTTTTTGTTTTTTGCTTTAATTTTTCTTATGATTTCACCTTCCTTAGAAAAAATAAAGACCCATACTTCTGGTTTTATTTCTCTTTTTTCTTCATCGAGCACCTCCCATGAAGGAACTGAAATAATAGATTTTTCTTTTTCCATTTCAGTTTCTTTTTTAATTCTTTTATCTTTTTCGGATAAATATTTATTTTTTAAAAAATATGTCAATTCTACTCCAAAAGGTGGGTTTTCAGCAATAAAAAAACCATCTCCTTGAGAAGCTTTTTTTCTTCCTCCAAGTATTTTCTTTTGAATATACCAGAAGCTTTCTCTTGGTTTAAATAATTTAGATTCTTTAATTTTTGTGTTATCGAAATTTCTCAATGCGGTATAATCATCTAGTATGTAAATTCCACGGCCAAAGGTTCCAAGAACTAGATCATTTTCTCTTTTCTGAATTGCAATGTCCCGAATTGAAATATTGGGCACCCCTCCATGTAACTTATGCCAATTTTTACCTTTATTATTGGAGAAATATACTCCGAATTCAGATCCTAAAAATAAAAGATTTTTGTCTACATGATCTTGAACTATCCTCCATAGTAGTGTATTCTTTGGAAGGTCATTAGATATTTTTTTCCAAGACCTGCCTTTATTATAGCTTATGTATAAATAGGGTTCATAATCTCCATATTTGTGATTGTCAAATATTGCATATACAATATTTTCGTTATGTAAGTCTGCTTTAATATCGTTTACAAAGGCTGTAGATGGTAATCCATTTATTTGACTAAAGTCTACTTTTCTCCATTTTAATCCTCCGTCTTTTGTTATTTGAATAACTCCATCGTCTGTTCCTACATATATTAGTCCTTCTTTGATTGGAGATTCGGAAATTGAAGTTATAGTACTATAATTTGACATTGCGTAAATGTCCCATGCATTATCCCATTTTTGAACTTGCCCAAAAAATGGTGTTTTAACTCTTTCAATATTCTTAGTTAAATCATCAGAAATTGCTTCCCATGAATCACCTCTATCATTTGATACCCATAGTCTTTGAGATCCGAAATATATTTTTTCAGCTTTGTGAGGACTCACTAAAATAGGGGCATCCCAATTATATCTTTCAGTTTTTTCTCCAATTCTTGGTTGAGGTTTTATATAGGTGTTTTCTCCAGTTCTTCTGTCATGTCTATTTAGATTTCCTCTTTGCCATTGAGCGTAAACAATATTAGGATTGCCTGGTTCAGTCGCGGGTTGATGTCCGTCACCACCTAACACAATAAACCAGTCAGAATTTCTAATACCATGAATGTTATCTGTTCTAGAAGGAGCTCCTTGAGTATTGTTGTCTTGAGTTCCACCATAAATAAAGTAAAAAGGCTCAGTATCGTCAACCGCAATTTTGTAAAATTGTGTTAAAGGTAAGTTATCAATAAATTTCCAATTTAAAGTTTTGTCAAAACTTTCGTAAAGTCCTCCGTCACAACCCACCAGAATATAGTTTGGGTCATTTTTTTTAAACGCTACTGCATGATTATCTACATGTTTTTCTGTTTCATTCATTCTAGAAAAGGTTTTTCCTCCATCATTAGAATATTGCATGTAATTATCTGCTAAGTATAATTCATCAAAATTATGGGGAGACACATATAGTTCTTGATAGTAGTGTGGTCCAGTTCCACCAGATACAGCGTTACTCATTTTTTTCCAGCTCATTCCTTTATTTTCACTTCTGTATACCCCCCCTGTTCTTCTATTTAATTCAATTGCTGCATAGATAACATCTGGTTTTTGAGGAGAGATTGCTAACCCAATTTTACCCATATTACTATTAGGAAGTCCATTTTTAAGTTTTTTCCAAGTATCCCCTCCATCTAGTGATTTATATATTCCACTGCCAGGACCTCCCCCAAGATAACCAGCGACTGTTCTATGTCTTTGCCATGTTGCGGCATATAAAACATCAGAGTTTCTAGGGTCAATTATTATATCTGTTGCACCAACCCATTCATCATCCCCTAAGGTTCTTTCCCATGTATGTCCTCCATCTATAGATTTGTAAATACCTCTTTCTCCTCCATTACTCCATAATGGCCCCTGAGATGCTACCCATATGATATTAGAGTTTTTTGGGTGGATAATAATTTTAGACAGATGTTCAGATGTTTTTAATCCCATATTTTTCCATGATTTCCCCCCATCTAAGCTTCTGTATATTCCATCACCATACGCGACATGTCTTCCTCCAACATTTTCACCTGTTCCTACCCAAACTATATTGGGATTTTGTGGGTCTAATGCAATACATCCGATTGAATAACTTTTCTCATTATCAAAAATTGGTTTCCATGTAGTACCTGCATTTTCTGTTTTCCATACCCCCCCTGATCCAGCAGTTACGTACCATATATGTTCATTATTTGGATGAATGACTATATCTGAAATTCTTCCAGACATGAGAGCGGGGCCTATATGTCTAAATTTTAGGCCATTATAAATTTTATCATTTTTATCTTTATTGTCTAATGTTTCAGAAAAAGTATTTGAAAATGAAAACAGTAAAAAAATTATTATGGGTTTGATATATTTTGACATAGTATTTTATTTAATCGATAAAATTAAATAATTCCTAATTAATCTCAAACATAAATTCTAATTTAATATTGTAGTTTTGACCTATGAATAGGTACGATATATTATATATTCTATTTCTTTTTTTATTCTCATGTGAAAAGATCATAGAGTTAAATTTACAAAGTGACCAAAAACAGCTAGTAGTTGAGGGATATATTCAACCTGGACTTCCTGCATATGTTTTTATTACCCAGTCAGAGTCATATTTTAATACTATAGATTCTAATACATTGAATAATATTGCTGTTTCAAATGCAGACGTGTTTGTAGAAAGGAATGATGGTGTTGTGCATAAGCTTACATATATTGATGATAAAATATATGATTCTTTGGGATTTATTGACCTAATTGATTTTCCAATAGGAGGTTTTTACTTGGATGTTAATTATTTGGAAGATGATTTTTCTCAATCAGGATTTAAATATAAATTAAAGATAATAGTAAATGAGGATACCATTACTGCAAATACATCAATCCCTTATCAATATCCAGTAGATAGTATTTGGGTAGAGTTGAAAGATTCTATGAGTGAATATAAATGTTACATATGGGCAGCAATAAATGATCCAGATACTTTAGGCAATTCCATTATGATTCAATTTAAACGAGATGTAGGTTGGAAACCTATGGATCCTTTATTTATAGAAAGTGCTATTCCTCTAAGAAATGATAATATTTTTAATGGTAATAGGTTTAATATATTTGTTTCACGTTCTGGAAGAATCTCAGACGATGATGGTGTTTTACTCCCTTTTTATTCTGATAGAATAGTTGATGATCAATTTATAAGAAAAGATATTGTTTTATTAAGAATTTCTCATATTGATTTACAAACATATTTTTTTTGGAGAGGAGTATTTAGATCTGAAGATATGAATGGTAATCCATTTACAGAACCTATGAATCTTATAGGTAATGTTAAAGGTGCTCTTGGAACTTGGGGAGGTTATGGGACAAGTTATTATTATGTACCAATAGTTAAAGATACTGTAATTTATGAAAAATATATTGATGTAAGTATTCTTGAAATGTTTTAAATATTTAAAAAATTTATTTGGTAATTTTGCATCATGAATTTAGGATACGCATGCATTAATTTAACTTTATCTAAACATACACCAAAAATATCAACTAACAGAGGTATGATTAAGAAAACTTTTTTGGAAAAAGGGCTGAATTATGCTGGAGAGTTGTCCTTATTAAATGTCAAAGATTTATTAACTATTCTTAAGTGGAATGTAGACAATGGCTTTAGTTTCTTTAGAGTTTCTTCTGAGGTTTTCCCATGGTCTTCACAATATAAATTGACAGAACTTCCTCAGTATTTAGAAATACAAAGTATTCTAAAAAATATAGGTAAATTTATTAGGAAAAATAAATTAAGAATTACTTCTCATCCAGGTCCTTTTAATGTTTTAGTTTCTCCAAATATTTCTGTTGTTAATAATACATATTTAGATTTAGAAATGCATGGCAATTTTTTTGATTTACTTGGTTTAGATAGAACTACGTACAATAAAATTAATATACATTGTAATGGTGTTTATGGTGACAAAAAATCTGCAATGGAAAGATTCTGTTTGAATTATAAGAATTTACCTTTAAGCGTGAAATCAAGATTAACTGTTGAGAATGATGACAAAGAGTCAATGTACTCTGTAAAGGATTTAATGTACATTCATGAAAAAATAGGTATACCTATTGTTTTTGATTTTCATCATCATAAATTTTGTACTGGAGGATTGTCTGAAAAAGAAGCGTTGCTTTTAGCCTTGTCCACATGGCCAAAGGACATCACACCAGTTGTTCATTATTCCGAGTCAAAGTCATTACATGAAAATGACGATAAAATTAAATTACAAGCACACTCTGACTATATTTATTCATTGCCAGAAAGATATGGTTTTGATTTTGATATAATGGTTGAGGCAAAATCAAAGGAATTATCTATTATGCCTTTTATAAATAATAAATGAAATTTTTAAATGTATTTAGATAAAGATTATTGGGATAATAGATATAAAAATTCAGAAACAGGTTGGAATGTAGGCTATCCAACAACCCCATTAGTTGAATATATTAATCAGATTTCTAATAAGGAAATTAAGATATTAATACCAGGTTCTGGTAATGGTTACGAAGCGGAATACTTATTTAAAAAAAATTTTAGTAACATATATGTTTTGGATTATTCTGTAACAGCTTTAGAAAATTTCATCAATCGGGTCCCTGATTTCCCAAGGAACAATATCATAGAAAAGAATTTCTTTGATTTGGAAGGTTCATATGATTTGGTTCTTGAACAAACTTTTTTTTGTGCTATTGATAAAAATATAAGAAAAGATTATGTTAAGAAAATGTCTGACCTATTGCGATTAGACGGAAAGCTAGTAGGAGTTTTTTTTGATAATAAATTTAGTAATCTTAATCCTCCTTTTGGAAGTGATCTTAATGAATATTTAGACTTATTTTGTGATCAGTTTAAAATATTAACTTTTGAGGAGTGTTACAATTCTATTGAAAATAGAAAAGGAAGTGAATTTTTTTGTATTGCTAAGAATAGAAAATTATAATATTCTATTTTCTGAAAATTGATCTTATATTTGCAAAATGAAAAAAATAATATTATTCCTTTTAATTTTCACTTCTGTAACCTTTTCATTTGTTTTAGAAAAAAATAAAAATAAGGATCAAGTTGATGCAAATATTATGGCAAAAAAAATACCTCAGTTAAGTATTTATCATTCGGATACATTAATTGATAATTATTCGTGGATGCGTTTATCTGATTCTCAGAAAGAATCTGATGTGAAAGATGATCAAACTCAGGATGTATTAGATTATTTGAATTACGAAAATGATTGTTTGAAGAAAGAAATGCAAGATACAGAATCTTTGCAGAATAAATTATTTAATGAATTTATTTCTAGAATTAAACAAGATGATGAATCTGTTCCAATAAGTTATGACGGGTATACATATTATAGTAAGTATGAAAAAGGAGAGGATTATCCTTGTCATTATAGAAAGAAAAATATTGATTCTTCAAAAGAAGAGTTATTACTAGATCTGCCAATGATGGCTAAAGGATCAAGTTATTTTGCATTAGGTGACAAATCTATTAGCAGTAATAATCAATTTTTAGCCTACAGTTTAGATTTGCAATCCAGAAGACAGTATACCATTCAAATTAAAGATTTAAATACTGGAAAGTTATTGGTAGATAAGATTCCTAATACTACAGGAAGTATTACGTGGGCTAATGATAATAAAACTATTTTTTACACAAAAAAAGATGAGATCACTTTACGTTCAAATCAAATATTTCGACATACTATAGGCACTGATCCATCTGAAGATGTTTTAGTTTATGAGGAAAAAGATGAAACTTTTAGTTGTTTTGTATATAAAACAAAATCTAAAAAGTATTTGGTTATCGGCTCATATCAAACCTTGTCAACTGAATATCGTTTTTTATCAGCAGATGATCCGCTAGGTGAATGGCAAGTTTTTCATCCAAGAGAAAAAAATTTGGAGTATTCTATTAGTCACTATAAAGATCGTTTTTATATACTGACCAATTGGAACGCAAAGAATTTTAGATTAATGAAAACATCGATTAATTCAACTTTAAAGAATAATTGGAAGGAAGTTATTTCTCATCGAAAAAATGTATTGTTGAGTAGTGTTGATATTTTTAAAAATTTCATGGTTTTAAGTGAGAGAATTGATGGTTTACGAAGAATTAGAGTTGTCAATTGGCAGGATAATTCAGAACATTATATAGATTTTAACGATCCTACATATTCTATATATTCCAGCACTAACTTAGATTTTGATACTGATTTATTTCGATTTACATATACATCTTTAACAACTCCTCGTTCAGTATTTGACTACAATATGTCATCAAAAAAACGGATTCTTTTAAAGCAGAAAGAAGTTTTAGGAGGAGATTTTAATCCTGCAAATTATATTTCTGAAAGATTATTTGCTCTTTCTAGAGATGGAAAAACTAGAATACCCATTTCATTAGTTTACCGAAAGGGAGTAAAGAAGAATGCAAAAAGCCCATTGTTGTTAAATGGATATGGTTCATATGGTTATAGCTCAGATCCTTATTTTAGTACTGTAAGGTTAAGTCTTTTAGATAGAGGTTTTATTTATGCTATTGCTCATGTTCGAGGCGGGCAGGAAATGGGAAGAAACTGGTATGAAGATGGTAAATTACTTAAAAAGAAAAATACATTTTATGATTTTATAGATTGTGCTAAGTATTTAATTAGAAATAAATATACTTCTAATCAGCATATATATGGTTCGGGAGGCAGTGCAGGTGGACTTTTAATGGGTGCTGTAATGAATATGGAGCCAAATTTATTTAATGGAATTATTGCTGGAGTTCCATTTGTAGATGTTATAAATACCATGTGGGACGAGTCTATTCCTTTAACCACAGGCGAATTTGATGAATGGGGTAATCCTAAAGAAAAAGAATATTATGAATATATGAAATCGTATTCACCTTATGATAATATTACAGCTTCTAATTATCCAAATTTACTCATAACGACCGGGTATTGGGATAGTCAAGTTCAATATTGGGAACCCGCTAAGTGGATAGCTAAATTGAAAGAATATAGAACTAACGATAATTTATTGTTGATGTATTGTAATATGGATGTAGGTCATGGTGGATCTTCTGGAAGATTTGAAAGTTTAAAAGAAATTGCTTTAGAATATGCTTTCTTATTTAAATTGGAAGAAATTACAGAGTAGACATTTACTAAATAATTCTAATATTAATATTTTATCAGATCTATATATTCATTCCTGATTTTTAAACCATCTATAATGTCCAATAATCCTATTCTTAAATAAAAAATCTTCACACTTGGGTCCGTTTCCAATATTATGAACAACTTTTGGTATATCTTTTTCAGTATATTGATTAACAACAATACCTACATGTCCAGTAGCGATATCTGCCCAGAAAATTAAATCTCCTGGCTTATAGTCTTTTGGGTTATTAGTAATAGGTAATTTAGCGCCTGCTCTTGTCAAAAAACATTCTAAATTTTGAGTTCTACGATGGTCTATATTTTTATCAGTTGTAGTATTTCCCCATATTTTTTTTGAAGGATATTTCTCAAAGTTATCCCTCATGTCCTCGTGTATTTCTTTTTGTAAATCAATTTGTAGAGCATTCCTGTAACTTCGTATAACTAGATCTGTGCATACACCTATATTATCTGGAACATCCCCACCGGGATAATCTATTTTTGTCCATTTACCATTATATTCTACTGAATGTGTTGTCCTTTCTATTGCAGCATTAGATAATTTTATTCCAGCGTTAGTTTGAGAGAATAGATTATTAGATAAACATAAAATTAGAAAATTAAATATTAGTTTATTCATTACTGATCAAAGATATAAATTTAGTATTTTTGATTAGATTTTTTTAACCAAAATTTTATAATANNTACATTTCTTATATGATAAAAAAAATTATTTTTCTATTTTTAATTTGTATACTAACTAATGTATATTCTCAGAAAAGATATACAATTAGTGGTTATATTACTGATGAAAAAACTGGAGAGAGCATAATAGGAGCAAATGTATTTAGTAAATTGAATGGAAAAGGTGTTGCTTCTAATACTTATGGATTTTATAGCTTAACATTGTCTGAAGGAGAACAAGTAGTAGTCTATTCTTATATTGGATATGAAACTCTATCTAAAACTATTAATCTTCAAAGTGATATTAATTATGATATTGAGTTTAATGTTTCTTCTGTAAATGTAAAAGAAATTGAGGTTAGAGGCGAAGCGAATGTTGTGGAACAAACACAAACTTCTATAATAGACATTCCTATTCAACAAATTAAATCTATTCCAGCTTTATTTGGAGAAGTAGATGTCTTAAAAGCAATACAATTATTGCCTGGAGTACAGTCAAGTGAAGGGACATCTGGTTTTTATGTTAGAGGAGGAGGTCCTGATCAAAATTTAATTTTGTTAGATGGAGTTCCTGTATATAACTCATCCCATTTGGGAGGTTTATTCTCTGTTTTTAATGCTGATGCTATTAAAACAGTTAGGCTTACTAAGGGAGGATTCCCTGCTAGATTTGGAGGAAGACTTTCTTCAGTTTTACAAATCGATATGAAAGAAGGTAATATGAAAGAGTTCAAAGGAGATATAACTCTAGGTTTAATATCTTCGAAGCTTACATTTCAAGGTCCTTTAGTTAAAGATAAAACTTCCTTTATAATATCTGGAAGACGTACCTATGCTGACTTATTAGTTAAACCTTTTTTGCAAGATAATAGTGATTTTAATCTATACTTTTATGATTTGAATGCGAAAATTAATCATAAGATTTCAAAAAAAGATAGAATATATTTAAGCGCCTATATGGGTGATGATGTATTTAATGTTAATTTCTCTTCTTCGGATGATAATAAGACGGAGAATGATCCAAAGTCTTCTAAAAATACAATTCAAGAGAATATGAATTTTGGTTTAGGTTATGGGAATATAACTTCAACTTTAAGATGGAATCATTTATTCAGCAATAAGTTATTCAGCAACACTACTCTTACATATAGTAGATATCAGTTTAATACTAATTTTTCTTTACAAAATAGTAATTCGATGGATACTGTATATAATTTTAATCAAGATTCTTTGTATTATGGAGCTAGCTCAGAAAATATTTCATTTGGATATATATCAGGTATCCAAGATTTAGGAGCAAGAATAGACTTTGATTTTATACCCAACCCAAGTCATAATATTAAGTTTGGAGCTTCTTATACTCATCATCAATTTTACCCTGGAGAAACTGAATTAAACATATCAGTTATTTCTCCTGATCCAGATACTAGTCAGAATTATGGATTAGATACAATGATCAATTTTTCCGAAAGAACTAAAGTACATGAATCATTTTTTTATTTAGAAGATGACATTAGGATTACAAAAAGATTAAAAGCAAATATTGGAATTCATGTTGGCTTTTATTCTTTAGCTGATGATTCTAAAAAATATCCTAATATATTTGATTATTATACTGATAAGGAATACTATAGTTTACAACCAAGATTATCCGCTCGATATCTGCTGAATGATAACTGGTCATTAAAAGCTTCTTATTCAGAAATGAAACAAAATATTCATTTACTATCTAACTCATCTGTTGGTTTGCCAAGTGATTTATGGGTCCCAGCTATTGATAGCGTTCCATCTCAAACTTCTAAACAATGGGCTGCTAATATTTCTACTGAGCTTTATGGGGGTACATTCGAATTAAGTATTGAGGGATATTATAAGAAAATGAATAATCTTATCACGTATAAGGAAGGATATTCGAATCTTAATAGTACAGAAAGTTGGGAAAATACTGTAGAAACCGGGGGAGAAGGGGAATCTTATGGAGGAGAATTCTTTTTACAAAAAAAGAAAGGAATGACTACAGGTTGGATTGGATATACGCTATCTTGGACTAATCGTAGGTTCGAAAATATTAGTTTCGGAGAATGGTACCCATACAAATATGATAGAAGACATGATTTTTCCTTGGTACTATCTCATAAATTTAATGATCGGATTGATATTGGCTGTACTTGGGTTTATGGTACGGGTAATGCAATGACTTTTCCTCAGGCTTTGTATTTAGGAATGACTAATATGTCTCCTTGGTCTGGTCAAACTATAATTGACTTAGTAGAATCATATGGTGATAGGAATTCTACCAGAATGAATCCATTTCATCGCTTAGATATAGGTTTGAATTTTCATAAACAACAAAGGAGATATTCACAAACTTTTTCTGTTGGGGCTTATAATGTTTATAATAGAAAAAACCCTTTTTTCATTTACTTATCTGAAGAAAACAATCAAAGAGTCGCAAAACAGGTGTCATTATTTCCAATTATACCATCAATTTCTTATCGAATACAATTTTAATTATGAAAAAAACAATATTGATTTTAGTGAGTTTACTAGTATTTTCTTGTGAGAATATGGAAACAGTAGTTAATATAGATATTCCAACTCACGATCCTGTGTTAGTATTAAACAGTATTATTGATACAGATACAGAGGTTAAAGTTATGGTGTCTCATTCTGTAGGAGCGTTTGAACAAATTATCCCTTCTTGTATTACTGATGCACAGGTTTTGCTTTTTGAAAATAATCAATTTTTAGATACTTTAATGATAGATTTAGTTAATACTGATACTGTTTTATATTATACTGAAATGGGAGAGGGGCAAATTTTAATGAATTCATATATTTCTGATATTATACCAAATAGTGGATCTACATATGAAATAATAGTTAATCATCCAGATTATGAGACTATAACTGCATCTACATATCTTCCACAAGATATAATTATAAATGATATTTATGTTGATACACTAGGTAGTGATGATTTAATAGGATTAAGTTTTAATTTTGATGATAACGCAAATCAAAAAAATTATTATCGTTTAAGGATATTCTCTAGATGTTTTAAAACTTTTTTTGATGAATATGGCTATGAAGATGAATTTGAATTATTCGGTGGATATGCATACATGCTTTCAAATGACCCATCATTTCCTGCGGATATACCTTATGATGGATATACATTTGAGGGGACTAAAGTTACCTTTACTGATGACCTCTTTGATGGTCAAACAAAAAATATATCTATAGATATTGATCCAGAAGGTTTTAAGTATTCTGATTGTGATACTGTAATTATTGAGCTATCTACTTTTTCTAATGATACATATAGTTATTACAATTCCCTGGGCGATCATAGAGAAAAAGGAGAATTGGGGATTTTTGGAGGAGAAGTGTTGCCTGTATATTCTAATGTTGAAAATGGTTTAGGGATTTTAATTTCTTTGAATGCGCAAAACATACAAGTGAAGCCATAAATTTTTAAATTTATCAATATTTAATAATCAGAAATCTCTATGTTTTCAGTTACATCAGATTTAAAATATTTTAAGAATTTAGGGTAATTATAATTAATTATTACATTCGCCTGAAATGTAAGCAGTGACCCCTGCTTTTTCTGCATAACAAAAATTATCATAAGTATTGCCGTCGCATCCACATACAGGATCATATATTTCTATACAAATTGCTGAATCATCAATTAGATCTGAATCTATACAAGTATTATTTTTTTGACATGATGTTAGTGAAAAGAAAAATAACATTCCCGTGACTATCCGCTCAAACTCCATAATTAATCCATTACGTGAAATGTTACTGATTCTGAATTANAATTTCCTAACATGTCATTAGAGGATATTGCAATTGTATAATTTGCCATAGATCCGGATTGTATATCAGCAACGAAAGAAGTATCAATATTAAAAATGGTATTGTGAATATGATCGAAAAATATTTCTATGTTAGCTGGCTCCGTAGAGTGATCACTTGTAATATTTATTGTAACATCATGCACTTGATCATCATCAGTAATATTAGCGTTAATTTCAATTGTTGATCCTGTAGCAGGCATATCTTGAGAGGTTGGAGAAATGATAGTTATTTCAGGTCCATTTTCTATGCAACAAGGTTCATTTTTTTCGCATCCAAAAATTAGAATTGCAATTGTAAGAAAAAAGAATGTTGATGTTTTCATAGATTTAATAAAATTAGATATTCAAAAATAATATTTTTTTTTCATTTCAAATAAGTTAGAAATAGTTTTAGTTATAAAATTATATAACAATATAAAATGCAACTAATTTGCGTTTTTTATATTTGCAATTCATAAATTAAGATATCATGGCCGATCCAACGAATTTATCCATTAGAGTAAAAAAAATAATATGATTAAATTAAAAAATATTTGCAAAAGTTTTGATGAAAAGATAGTTCTTAATAATCTTAATATTGAGGTTAAAAGTGGAGAAATATATGGTTTGTTAGGAGCTAATGGAGCTGGAAAATCTACTACTCTTAATATTATTTTAGGTTTTTTAAACCCTGAATCAGGAGAGGTGAGAATGACTGATAATGAAGATGATTTAGAAATCAATAGAGATAAAATTGGATACATTCCTGAGAATGTTAATTTATATCCATATTTAACAGGAGTTGAAAATTTAGATTATTTCTCAAGAATTGCTGGAATGAAGTTTACTAAAGAACAATTAAAGAAATTTTTGTTAGAATGTGGATTAAATGAAGTAGATTTTAATAAATCTATTTCTCAGTATTCTAAAGGAATGAGACAAAAAGTTGGAATTGCGATAGCTTATGCTAAAAATGCAAAAATATATTTGCTTGATGAGCCGGCAAGCGGTTTAGATCCACTTTCTAGTAATGAACTTTCAACTTTATTGAGAAAGATGAGTGACAAAGGGGCAAGTATTCTCATGGCTTCTCATGATATATTTAGAGTTCGAGAAACTTGTGATAAAATTGGGATACTTAAAAATGGATTATTAATTACTGAGATATTCTCTAATGAGGTAACTTCTACAGAGTTAGAAAGTATTTATTTAAAATACATGAAAGATTAGATGATTAATATTTTTTATAATGAATGGAAAGGTTTTCTTAGAAATAAATTATTTATTTTTCTAACATCCTTTTTTGTCTTTTCATTGTTTCTAGTTACTTATTTAAGTGTCCTGCAAAATAAAAAACAGATTGAAAATCAGGAGGATGCCCATGAATATATTCGATCACAATGGGATGAAATTGATTCTACAAATGCTCATAGCGCAGCTCATTTTGGGACTTTTGCTTTTAAGCCAAATACAATATTAAATAGTTTAGATGAAGGAATTAATTCCGTAACAGGTTTAGTGTTAAGACTAGAAGGTCATAAGCAAAATGATGTTGCGTACTCTGAAAGATCTCAGTCATTAGAAATCTCTAAGTTTGGAAAATTTAAACCATATTTAATATTTCAATTTATTATTCCTTTACTATTAATATTTTTATCCTTTAATAGTTATACTTCTGAAGTATCGAGTGGTAGGCTAAAACTTTTAATTGTACAGGGAAACAATATAAATAAGATTGTTTTTGGTAAAATATTTACGCTATATTCAATTTCAATTATTTTACTAATTATAACAATTATAATTCAATCCTTATTTACTTTTGATGAATTTTCTTTAGATGAAATGATTCGACTTTTCATTTTCTTTTTATGCTATGCTTTTTATTATTTCATTATTATTTCCCTGACAATTTTCTTGTCAATTGTATTTAAGAATAATATATCATCTCTATCAATATCATTAATTATATGGTTGTTATGGACTATATTTTTACCAAAAACAATAGGTAATTTTACAGAAAATCTACATAATCTTCCATCGAGATTCGAATTAAAAGAAGAGATGACTAATGATAGATCTAAGGGAATTGATGGACATAATCCTTCAGATAAAAGAAGATCTGAGTTAGAAAAGGAAGTTTTAAAAAAATATAATGTTGAAACAGTTGCTCAATTGCCAATTAATTTCTCCGGCATTTTATTGCAAGCTGATGAAGAATATGGCAATAAAGTTTGGGATAAGCATTTTGGAAGAGTACACGAAATTTTAAAGAAACAAAAAAGAACTTATCAAATTAGTGGTTTGATTAATCCATTTGCTTCATTACAAAGTTTAAGTATGGCTTCATGTGGTACTGACCTCATACATCATTTAGACTTTTTAAATGCTTCAGAATCATATAGAAGATATTTTGTTGAAGCATTGAATAATGAATATACTTTTGTTTCCACATCAGGTGATAATGCATACCTTTCAAATAATGAATTTTTTAGATCTATTAATGATTTTATTTATGTATCGCCTAAATTCAGCTTATTTTTTCACTATTATTTTTTAGATGCTTTATCTCTAACAATTTGGATATTAATTTTAATATTTTCTATAAATTATAAATTAAGAAAAATAGTAATTCAATGAATTTAAACATTCTATTATATGAGTTTCATCATTTTATAAAAAATAAAGCGAAGTTATTTTCATTTATCTTTTTTATGGCAATTTGTGTTTTTTCAATTTATAATGGAATTGTGATTTCAAACAGTCAAACTAATACCATTGAAGATATCACAAACAAGGTAACTAAAGAACATGTAAAAGTTATTGAGTGGTTTGAAAATGGGGATAAGGGTCCAGAAGATAGATCATGGGTTAATATAGAAGATCCTTTTTGGTCAATTAGGTATACGCCTACTTATGTGTTTAAATACCCATCTCCATTATTACCTTTAGGAATAGGGCAGACAAAACAGTTTGGGTTCTATAAAAAAATAAATAGATGGAGTTCAACATATGATACTGATATAGTACAAGAAATATCAAATTATGAAAGATTAATAAATGGGGATATAGATTTTTCTTTTTTAATAATATTTTTACTGCCAATTCTGATTATTATTCTGACATATAATATTAATGGTTTAGAGATAGATTTAGGAATTCATAAATTAATTTCTATTCAGCATAAAAACGTAAAAATATGGTTAGTGAATAGAATGTTGTTTTATTTTATTTTAGTGATTGTATCGATTGACCTTTTAATTTTATTAGTAGGATTGTTGAATATTGGTGTGTATAATCATCCAACTATTTTTCAAATAATATTAATATCTAATATATATATTCTAATTTATTTTTTGATTTTTTATTTCTTAAATATATATACAAAGAATAGTAGTAATACTGCTTTTAAAATGATTAGTATTTGGTTATTATTCTGTGTTATAATTCCAGGTTCAGTACATCAATATGTTAATTATAAATATCCTGCAAATTATATGGTAGATTTTTTAGATGTAAATCGAAAGCAGACTTATGATGTATTTAAATTAGAAAATTCAGAACTTTTTGATATGTTATATGAAATACATCCAAGTATATCGAAGGAAAAAGATTTGGAGGATTTAACATCTAATAAACAAAATATTAGAAGAAGCATATCTTCAATAGTTAATCAAATGAATATTAATGCAGCATATGAGATAGAAAAACAAAATGAAGCTAAAAATAATTTAATAAGATCGACATATTTATTTAATCCTATTTCATTTATTCAAAATACTTGGAACTCTTATACTAATTCTGATTATTATGCCTACAAAGATTTCCGAATTAAAATACAAGAATCCATTAACGCTCGTAATAATTTGATGATAGATGATTTGTGGAGTGGAAAAAAAGTTGATAGTGAAACTTATAAAGAATATTTAAAAGTCTTGAATTAGGTTTTATAAATTAGCACAAATTAAAAATCATCAAAAAACTCAAATTATATTTTATGTCATTGAGACCTGTTTTAGTGTTTCGAAATTTCTTATAAAATTATTGAGTATTTTTGTCAAATGAAAAGATTGGTTTTGATACTAATATGCTATCCCTTTTTTAGTTTTGGTCAACAAACAATAAATGATAGTATATTAGTTAATGGGACTTACAGACAATTTATTACTTATATTCCTTCGATATACCAACCATCTCAGATTGTACCTGTAATTTTTAACTTGCATGGCAGGACCTCAACTGCATGGCAACAAATGTGGTATGGAGATTTTCGAGACATAGCAGATACAGCAAACTTTATTATTGTGCATCCGCAAGGTCTGTTAGATAATACAGGAGTTACGCATTGGAATTTAGGACAGTCTACAATTGATGATATTGGATTTTTAAACTCATTATATTCATATATAGTATCAAATTACAGTATCAATTTAGACCGAGTATATTCTACGGGTATGTCTAATGGAGGATATATGAGTTATTATTTAGCTTGCAATATGAGTGATAAGATTGCGGCAATAGCGTCTGTAACTGGTGCAATGAGTTCATATACTCAACTTAATTGTAATCCTTCCCATCCAACACCTATAATGGAGATTCATGGAACATCTGATTTTACTGTGCCTTTTAATGATATTGTTAGTGGCATAGAATATTGGAGGGGTTATAATAATTGTAATTTAATAGCAGATACAATATTGATGCCAGATTTAAACTTAGTTGACTTAAGTTATGTTGAACATATTGTGTATAGAAATGGAGATAATGGTGTCACAACTGAATTGTTTAAAGTCATTAATGGTGGACATACTTGGCCTGGAAGTAGTTTCTCAAATGGTGTAACAAATTATGATATTAATGCATCTGTTGAGATATGGAAATTCTTTTCTAGATATGATATTAACGGTTTAGTACATCAATCTACATCAGTTTCTGAATATATTACAAAAAAAGATCCTATTAAGTTAATAGATATTTTAGGAAGGTCAGTTATTCCAAAATCTAATATGCCATTGTTTTATATCTATGATGATGGAACAGTTAAGAAGAAAATAATTATAGAATAAATAAAATCCCACTCATTTGAGTGGGATTGTTTTTTTTGAGGAACAATCTGTTCTTATGTTGAAATTTTTTAATAAATATATTTCTTATTTTTTATGAAGAATAGGATTTCATGAGTAATAATATCCACTTATATATACCAAGTATCAATAAACAGATTTATATTTTAATTATTTGCTATATGTGAGGCCAAATCCTAGAGGGAATAAAGGTTCACAATTGTTATCATAGTTACATGGAATATCTTCCATTCTTTTAGGCCATGAAAAAGACAACTTACCTTGAAGGTCTTTATCTCCAAATAATATATCCGCAACCCCACCCCCTTCTGTACCTGGAAGCCATGCAACTAAAAATGCATTAGAATTATCGATTGTTTCGTTAACAATTAATGGACGTCCAGTTATTAGAACTACAACATATGGAATATTCATTTTCTTAACTTCATCAATGCTTTCTTGATCTTTTGCTGATAGATAAAGTTGATCTGTATCTCCTTTCATTTCGGTATAAGGATTTTCGCCCACAACTACAATGGCAGCATCAAATTTTTCGCTTTCATTATTGCGATTTGTGGTAGTGTATTCTTCAATTCCATCTATAATGCTGGTTCCTGGGGTGATGTCCCCTAATTTACCTTGCCATTTTATAGTCCATCCGCCGCATTGTTTTCCTATATCATCAGATCCAGATCCGGTTACATAATAATGCTTTGATTTACTTAAAGGTAAAATACCATCATTTTTTAGAAGAACTAAAGATTTTTGTACCGCTTCTCTAGCAATAGATTTATGCTCTTTACTTCCCGCTTTTTCAAGTAAATTCCTGTCAGTCATTGGATTATCCATTATTCCCGACCGAAATTTAATTCGTAATATTCTTCTTACAGCATCATCTAATCGTTCTTCTAATATTAGCCCTTCATCAACAGACTCTTTAAATAATCTTAAGAATGTCTTGTAATGCTCTCCACCGCCTTTGACGGCACCCGGAACCATTATCATGTCTAAACCTGCATTGACTGATTTTATGATATCAGATTTATAATCACCTGGAATTTCATCAATACCTTGCCAATCTGAAATTACAAAACCATCAAAACCCATTTCTTCTTTTAGTAAGTCGTTAAAAAGGTATCCATTAGCATGACATTTTAAATCATTGATACTGTTAAAAGAAGCCATAACAGTTCCAACATCAGCATCAATTGCTTTCTTATAAGGTGGTAGGTATTTTGCTCTAATTAATGAATCACTAATTGGAGCATTTCCTCGGTCTATTTTATTAGGTTGATTACCCATTCCAGTTCCCCAGATTGTTGCTCCATCTGCAATAAAATGTTTTGCACAAGCTACAATAGAATGGTTGACAGATCCTAATTTAGTAGTTTGGTAACCAATAATTGAAGCTTCACCCATTTCACTTACGATATCTACATGTTCACTATATCCTTCATAGTGTCTTCCCCATTTTTCATCTTGAGGAATTGCTATACATGGGCTAAAGTTCCAATTTATACCAGTTGCAGCGACTTCAACTGCAGTAGCCTCAGAGACTTTTCTACATAATTCATAATCGTTTGCGCATCCTAATCCCACATTATGTGGAAAAATAGTTGCGCCTATTACATTATTGTGACCATGCACAGCATCAACTCCATATATTAAAGGGATTCCTAATCTAGATTTTAGAGCAACTGCTTGATATTTGTCGTACATATTAGCCCAACCCTCAAAATGGTTAGTATCAGGATTTGATCCTCCACCACTAAGAAGAGATCCTATAGCGTAATCAGAAATGTCCTGTATGTTATCTAAGAATTGTTGATCAATTTGAGTCATTTGACCAATTTTTTCTTCAATTGTCATCAAAGATATTATAGAATCAATTTTTTCTTCAGTTGTNATCAAAGATTTGATGGAATCAATTTTTTCTTCTCTATCATCTACAGTTTCTTGTATTAATGGTACGCAAGCAAAAATGAGGGTAAATAATGCTAAAGTGAATATAGTTTTTTTCATAATTTAATTTTAATAAGATTTCCAGCTTTTTGAGCAAAGTAGGTCAAATAAATAAAGCAAATAACAGCAATCCAATAGGATTCATGAATTCCCATNATATCAGCTAATTTNCCTTGAAGTGGNGGNATAATNGCNCCNCCTAGNATCATCATAACTAAAAANGANGATCCTTGNGAAGTNTATTTTCCNAGACCATNTATNCTTAGAGCAAAAATNGANGGCCACATNATNGAGCAAAANAANCCNCCACTTANNAANGCATATAANGCAANNTNACCACTNGANAANAANCCNACNANTACNGANANAATNCCAAGTANNCCAAANATNTTNAGNGTTAAAGCNGGNNNTTCNTTTCCNNAGAAAAANCCNCCNATTTGAATCGCNANACANANAGCNAACCAATAAANTGNNGANACATCAAATCCAGANATNGAATTNACCAACAACACAACTCCGAAAGCAATATATGGAACTAGAATATATAACCATGTTTTAAGTTTCCCTATAGGGTTAAATACAGCAATGGCACCCGCCCATCTCCCAATCATTAAACCACCCCAATACATTGATATTAATGGAGCAATTTCAAAATCGCTCATTGCTGGTAAACCAATTGGGTTTGTTCCATCTCCTATGTCAAATTTCAGTAATTCTCCTAAGTTTGATTGAATTGTCACTTCAACTCCTACATATGTAAAGATAGCCAACATCCCTAGTACTAGTTGTGGATACTGCATAGCACCCCAACCATCTTTTTCTTTTCTAGAATTAAAATAAGTTAACATTAAACATCCTACAACAGAAGCGAGAGATAAAATTAGATATAATAACCTTTTTTGTTCGAGAGGTTCTTTAATTTCCGAATTTTTATCCTTAAGAATTGTAATTTTATTTTTTAAATCAACTACATACAACCTACTTTTTTCCGAGAGATCATCAAGATTTCGACTCTTCCATTTCTTTTGGTTCTTTTCATTTAGTATACAAACTTTATTAGCTAATTTATTGGCATTATCTAATTCAAATTCATTAGTAAATATTTCATTGAAATATTTTAAATCTATATCATCTTCATGAATACTTATCTCCTTCTCAATTTGATTTAACTCATTTTGTTCATTACTAGTATAGCTCATAAATACTAGAGAGAAGAAAATTGTAATTAAAAATGACATTCCAATTAATATTTTCAATGCCTTTGGAGCTTTTTCTGTTTTTGAATCTTCTTTGCCGTCAGGTAATTTTTTTGAAAAATAAAATAGTGCCGCTGCAATCAAGAAAAGTCCCCCAACAGCTAGATACAAAATTTGTATACTATTAAGAGTAATCTCATTATTAATAATCAAACATTCCAATTCTTTTGCTGTTTTAGGTGTTGAACCGAATAAAATTAGAGCAACAACAATTGGCCCAATTGTTGTGCCTAATGAATTAATTCCTCCAGCTAAATTCAATCTATGAGACCCTTTGTTACTATCTCCAAGTGAAACTGCAAATGGTTGTGCTGCTGTTTGCTGTAAAGAAAAACCAAGACCAACTATAAATAAAGCTCCTAGAACATAGTAAAATATATGAGAATCACCATAATTTGCACCTGAAACAGCTGGATATACTACTGCAGCACCCAGACAGCTTAATAATAAACCGTATATAATTCCTTTTTTATATCCCCACTTATTCATTATGTCTTTTCCAGAAGAATTTGAATAAATGAATAAAATCAATGCTCCAAAATAATAGGCTCCATAAAAAGCGAAGTCCACAAGTTGCGATTGGAATTGATCAATTTGAAAATAGGATTTACAAAAAGGGATAAATACACCATTGGATGCAGCGATAAATCCCCAAAAAAAGAAAACGGTGACAAGAGTTCCTAACGCTTGTTTATAATTGGTTTGTTCGCTCATGTTATAAATTTTAAATGTTGGATTTTATATAATTGATATTTATGTTAAATTTTTGAGTAAAATTAACAAACTTTGTTCAAAATACACTTACTAAATAAATATTATAAATTGATTTTTTAAAAAAAAATCTTATTTTTATATTATAAAATTTAAACTAATTCTTTAATTTTTTATGAGTTTAATGATTAGATTTACATATATTTTTAAATTAATAACTGAAAATGTCAAAGATTAATGTATCAGTAGATTGTGTTATTTTCGGATTTGATAATGAAGAAAAAAAATTAAAAGTTCTTCTTATCAAAAAGAAAATTAATCCATACGATAAGAAAAATAGTGGAGATCAAATAGCTTTGCCTGGAGATCTAATTAGGTTGGAGGAGGATATTGATGAGGCAGCGAAAAGAGTCTTATTCAGTTTAACAAAGCTAAATAATGTTTTTCTTCGTCAGTATAAAACTTTCGGAGACCCCAAGAGAGTTCAATCTTCAAAAGATCAGGAGTGGCTAAAAAATTTCAGACAGGATCCTAATGAAAGAGTGATAACAATAGGCTATGTTTCTTTGGTGAGAATGGAGGATTATATTCCCTCTCCTTCGTATTTTGCAGATGATGTGAAATGGGTTGATATTCTTGATGTCCCTCTTTTAGCTTTTGATCATAATGAAATAGTTGAATCAGGATTACATTTTCTAAGAAACGAGCTTGATCATAAATTGACTTCAGAATTATTGCCAATAAAATTTACACTTTCACAGCTGCAAGAATTACACGAAATAGTATTAGATCAAAAGTTTGATAAAAGAAACTTTAGGAAGAAAGTTATTAGCAAAGGAAAGATAAAGGAAACCAACGAAAAACAAAAAGGTGTATCTCACAAACCTGCAAGATTATATTCTTTTAAAAATTAGGCAAAATCTAATTTTTTATTGAACGCTAATGATGCTGGACCAAGTAAGTTTATTTTTTGATCTAATAAATTAGAAACTATATAATTTGTTTTTCCTCGCATGTTGTTTAATAAGTTTCGCTCACACTCCTTTTTTATTAGCGGTATATAAGTGTCTAAAGACTTAGAGATGTTACCACAAAATACAATTGCTTCTGGAGTAAGGATATGAATTAGATCGGACAACTTTTTGCCTAATACTTGAAATGTATACTCTAGTGTTTCTTTACAAACAATATCACCTTTTTTAGCTTTCTCAAAAATTGATCTAACATCAGGAGCTTCTTCAGGACTATTAAGATTTAATTTTTTTGCTATTGTGCGCTTAATTCCATTAGCTGAAACTACAGTTTCAAGACAGCCAACCCCTCCACAATTACAGGTTCTATCGATATTTTCTACTTTAGTATGTCCAAACTCTCCAGCATAGCCGTAAGAACCGTCGAAGAGGTGGTTATTAATTACTATGCCAGCACCTAGACCAGTTCCAATAGTAATGATTATGAAAGAATTTACATTTCTTCCTATTCCATATCTATTTTCAGCTAGTGCTACAGCATTTGCATCATTTACAACTGATGAAGAAATACTTACTTCATGCACTAAATGTTGCTCTAAATTGAAAGGGCTAACGTCTGACCAATTAAAGTTAACTGGGCAAAAAGTATTGGATCCAGAGTCAAAATTAGGGGCTCCAATACCGATAGAAGAAATATTGAACTTTTTTGTTAAATCTTTTACCACATCGGTAAAATTCTCAATATAATTTAAAAAAGAATTGTGTGATTTTGTTTTGATTGTCTCAATATGTACAATGCCTTGTGTAGAGTCGACTACCGCAAATTCAGTATTTGTTCCACCTATGTCTATTCCTAAAACCATTGTTTAATTATTTATTATTCAATTCGTTGCTTTTGTGACTTCCATTTGATTTTCTCCAACAATCAATAATTCAGCAAGATCTATAAGTCTTTTTGAGTATGCTGATTCATTGTCATACCAGACCAGCAATTTAATAATTTTTTCATTAACACTTGTTAAAGCCGAATCAACAATAGCTGACTCTGTTGTGCCAATAATGTCTGAAGAAACAATAGGTTCATCACAAATGGAAACGATGGAAGAAAGATTATTGTTATGGATAGAATCTTTAATTACCTTATTTACCTCAATTGCATTAGTAGGAGTTTTTACCTCGCATACCAAATCAACAATTGATCCACAACTTACTGGCACTCTCAATGCAATTCCATCAAGTTTTCCAATTAATTCTGGTAAAACTTTACCCACTGCTGTAGCGGCACCCGTTTTAGTTGGGATGATCGCATTGGTGGCTGATCGAGCTCTTCTTAAATCTTTGTGTGGAGAATCTTGAAGTCTTTGATCTGCTGTAAAGGCATGTGTCGTAGTCATGTAACCTTTTTCAATACTAAAATGCTTGTCAATAATTTTTGCAATAGGGGCTAAACAATTTGTTGTACAGCTAGCATTAGAAACAACATAATCTTTATTGTCTAATGTTTCTTCGTTTACACCAATAACTATGGTTTTTGCGTCAGGGGATGGTGCTGAAATAATGACTTTTTTTGCTCCAGCAATTATATGCGAAAAAGCGTCCTCTTTACGAGTAAACCTACCTGTTGACTCTATTACAACATCTATATCTAAATCTTTCCAAGGAATATCTTTAGGTTTTGGTTCTGAAAAAATCTGAATACTTTTCTTATTCACAATCAGTGTTGACTCATGATTAGAAACATTTGCATCTAAAACTCCATGAGTAGAATCGTACTTTAGTAAATGAGCTAGAGTAGAAGGGTCGGTCAAATCATTGATTCCAACAATTGTAATATTTTCATTAGATAAAAGTTGTCTGAAGACAGATCTTCCTATTCTTCCAAAGCCGTTAATTCCTAATTTTAATTTCATTATCTTGATATTATTTTATTTAATCTATATAAATCATTACTTAGTTTGTTTGTTGCATTGATAACTTCGGCAATAGGTAAATTTATCAATGTATTATTAACTAATCCAACCAATGTATTGTACTTATTTAACTTTAGAGATTCTAAAGCAGACATTCCTAATTGGCTAGCTAATATTCTATCAAAAGAAGATGGTTTGCCCCCTCTTTGAATATGTCCAAGGATTGTTACTTTAGACTCATATGCTGAATATACTTTACTCAAATCTTCAGCTATCTTATAAGATGGTCCGTAGCTATTGCCTTCTGCAACAATCACAATGCTAGACTCTTTATTTCTTTTTTTATTTTCTTCTAATCGTTTTACTAGATCATTTAAACGAAAATCTTTTTCTGGAATAATTACGAAACAGGCTCCGGAAGCAAGGCTAGCGTTTAGGGCTAGATTACCTGAATTTCTTCCCATAACTTCAATAAAAAACAGACGATTATGGGAGTTCGCAGTGTCTCTAATTTTATCTACCGACTCAACAATAGTTTCTAATGCAGTATTATATCCAATAGAGAAGTCTGTACCAAAAACATCGTTATCTATAGAGGCTGGAATACCAATTACTGGAACATTAAACTCTTCTGAAAATACGCTAGCTCCTGTTAGGGAGCCATTACCTCCAATAACCACTACAGCATTTATACCGTGATTTTGTAGGTTTTTATAAGCAAGATTACGTTTTTTTTTATCTAAAAAGTCTATTGACCTTGCCGAGCGTAAAAAAGTACCTCCTAATCCTAGTATATTACTAACTGAGCGTATCTCTAATTGCTCAAAAGAACCCTCAATTAAACCTTGAAAACCCCTTTGAATACCAATAGTCTCAATATTGTTGAATTCTGCTGATCTTACAAGTGACCTGATAGCTGCATTCATCCCAGGAGCATCTCCTCCAGATGTTAAAACCCCTATTTTAGAAATTGTAGATGACATTTTGCAAACATACAAAATATAAGTGTAAATATCACACTTAGTGGTCTGTTCTTATTTTCATTCTTAAATTTTAAAAACACAAGAATTATAACTTCACTATTCTCATAGTGTTATTCTTGTCTCCATAGATGACCACGCAGAAATAGATTCCAGAGTTAAAGTTCTTAAATGAAAGCTTATTCCCATTCTGAACGTCCATCAATTTTCCGCTAATACTATAAATTTCTGTCTTTATATTTCCTGAATGATCCTTTATAGATATATTAACATAATTGTCAGTTACGCTTGGGTAAACCTTTATATCGTTTATGTTTATTGCTAAAAAATTCATGGCTCCATAGCCATTGAAAGCTCCGATATTTGAAGGGAAATAATGTGAAACACTATTTCCAAAATAGTCTAAACCGCCATTGTGCTCTAAATAGTTAGTTGTATCAGAGCTACCATTAATCAAAAATCCACTACCAATAGCAGGACTATTATGTTGGATTTGATATGCTGCAGGATTGTTTTCTCCCAAATAGACTGAGTTCAGCAACAAAGGATCTGCATAAACTGCATTATATTCTAAGTCACTATCTAGATCAATACGTGAAGAATCATAAAAAAGATTATGACTGATATAAAGATCATTAAGATTATTTTCCAGTAATGTAGGAATAGTGTCTCCATCTTTTCCTACTATTATGAGATTGTTATATAAATGTACATCACCGACATTTGGCCAAAAATAGATTTCAGGGTTCAATGTATCATTCACAAAAATAGTATTGTTATAAATGAAAGTNCCANNACTTGGNCATCTNATTGGATTTTGACCGCAAAAATTAGAAACCCAAAANATTTTACCTTTATNANTCCAAGNTNNNCCATTCGGATCNTCNCTNTAACCATCATTTACNCTNATATTGTAGCGNTAACCACAGTTTATNTTNTCTCCCAAAANTTCCGCNAANCCTCCTTCATTNTTNTAGCTATAGTTATANTGNAANACTACATTTTCATTNCCATAATCAATATGNGNNCCATAAGAATCCATNGGACCATGTGCATTCATAAATTTATTATGTTGTGCTACGACATTCTTACAATCAAAAGGCCACATGCCGCTTCCTCTTTTCCACATTCTATTATCAATAGATGATCCAGTGTGGTTAAAAATGCAATTTTGGACAAGCACATTTTCACTTTTGTTAGGTACAAAACCCGAACCACCCGTATGTTCAAATACACAATTCTCTACAAGAATTTGATTATTTTTTACAGAATCTATACCATTAAGACCTAAAGATTTGATCCAAAAACCATAGTGTCCAGTCTCTGATATTGTTGTATTGATGACTTTCACATTATAGATGGTGTTGAGTAGTCCAGAAATAGTATCTGATTGGGTCTCTAACTTGATTCCATAACCTAAATGTATGTTGCCAGCTATATCTGGAGTAGGGTAAATATCATGAATATAGAGGTTGTTAAAACAAAAGTTTTCTAAGTTTTGGGTTGACGCAACTACTTTAATTCCGAAACGAACATTCTTACCAGAACCCCAAGAATTTTCGACCCCTCCAAATCCAGGTAATTTCTTGGATGAACCTCCATACATAGCTACGCCATTTAGCGAAATCGCATCAAATTCAACATCACCAGCGGTAAATTGAAATCTTACAGTTCTCTCAAAATTAACCGCATTAACTGTGATTGTATTTAGTCCTAACGATAAGGCTTGCGCAGGAGCAAAATACCAATTTTGGTTAGCTACAGTTCTTACAACCCTGTAATTAGCACCTTGTGGAGGTAGGTTAGTAACATTTATCTCAAACGTTTGTAGAGCCCCGTTGTTTCCATCACCTATTTCACAAGCTTTGAAGACATGAGTCCATGTGGTGTTCGGACCGTTTGAAAATAAGTTAGGTGTTTGAACTGAAATCGTTGAAGCTGCGGAAGAATCTAGATGAGAAAATGAATTATAGAGCTCTAACCCATTAATATGAATGTGCTGATCATTAAAAATTAAAATAGATGTTTGATAACCAAATCCATTGATTATAGGTCTGTTATTACCTCCATAAACATCAATCACAATTGGCTGTGTAAATGAACCTGATCCATTTATCCAAAACATGCCCTCCCAGTAATCCCCTGACTTAAAATAAATAGAATCTCCTGGTTCAAACAGCATGGAGTTTAACTTTGCAATTGATTTAAATGGGTTCTGAATACTTAATCCATCATTCAGATCATCTCCTTGAGAGCTACTAACATAATACACTTGAGCTTCAGTATTTACTATTATAAATATTGATAATGATATAAGTGNAATTTTTTTAGAAAATAAATAAATAAATCTAAACATAATCATATTTATAATACAATGACAAACATCATAATTTATGAGAAAAGAATTGAAAATTCATAGTCAAAATTAATAAAAAAAGTAATTCTGATATAAATTAGTATTAAATCTTATAATTTTTTTAGTAAAGGATAAGTCTTTATTTCTATAATTTGTAGTAACTATTATTTCTCAAATACGTTAGAAGGTATACGTTTGAGCAGTGTTTATCTAATTATATATATAAACTTAAATTTACGCTTTGACCAAAATAATAGGGAAATATAATTTTCAGTGTTAGAAATACACTAACATTGTTGGAAATTTTTAAAATCTATTTTATATTTGTAGTTACAAAATGTTCAAACAAGGAATTAAATCATCCTAACATATTGATATTGTGTTATTTGTGATTTTTTTAATTTTCTTTTTAAATGTTTCGACTTAACTAATTATTAACCAAAACAATGTATTATGAGTGAAAAATGTACTAATAATTGTTCCTTTTCGGAACGACTATTACCAAAAATCAAAACACTTTTATTATTAGCTGTATTTACAGTTAGTTCTTTAAATGTGTTTTCTCAAACTTCATCGACAATAAGTGCATGTGGAGATTTCGTTTCAGGGCCTAGTGCTTGGCCTTATGTTCTTGTAGCGACAACTATTGCTGATGGAGCGGCTAG
>PAUF01000004.1 GCA_002712715.1 Flavobacteriales bacterium
TGCTGATAGTATTGCAAGACAAATTGAAGGAAGAATATCACACAAAAGAGCAATTAAAATGTCTATAGCCTCTACAATGAGAATGGGAGCCGAAGGAATTAAAGTTCAAATTTCTGGTAGATTAAATGGAGCAGAAATGGCGAGATCAGAAATGTATAAAGATGGAAGAACACCATTACATACCTTTAGAGCTGATATTGATTACGCACTATCTGAAGCTCAGACTCAGTATGGATTGATAGGAATTAAGGTATGGATATGTAGAGGGGAGGTGTATGGTAAAAGAGATTTGATGTTGCATTTTAAAACAAATAAATCATCAAAGAAGACTGGTAATAGAGGAGGGAAAATTAGAAGAAGATAATTTAAATAGAATATCATGTTACAACCAAAGAAAACAAAATATCGAAGAATGCAGAAGGGGAGAATGAAAGGTAATTCTCAAAGAGGACATAGATTATCATTTGGAACTTTTGGTATAAAGGCGTTAGAAGAGTGTTGGATTACAGCAAGACAAATAGAGGCTTCTCGTATAGCTGTTACTAGATATATGAAGAGGCAAGGGCAGGTATGGATTAGGATTTTTCCAAGTAAGCCTATTACAAAAAAGCCAGCAGAAGTAAGAATGGGAAAGGGAAAGGGTGCACCTGAATATTGGGCAGCCCCTGTAACACCTGGAAGAATTCTTTTTGAAATAGATGGTATTGATTTTGATACAGCTAAAGAAGCCTTGAGATTAGCTGCACAAAAATTGCCTATCAAAACAAAATTTATAATTAAACGAGATTACGTTATTAAAACTAAATAAATGAAGTCGCAAATTTTAACCGAAACACCTGATGCTGAATTAGAGGAAATGTTAGTTTCTGAGAAGGAAAAATTATATAAAATGAGAATGAGTCATGCTGTATCTCCTTTGGAAAATCCTAAGTTGATTTCATCATCTAAAAAACAAATTGCGAGAATAAAAACTGAAATGTCGATTAGAAATAATAAGAAAGAAAATAGTATAAAGTAAATGGAAAGAAATTTAAGAAAGGAAAGAATAGGAGTGGTTGCTTCCAACAAGATGGATAAATCTATTGTAGTTTTAGTTGAAAGAAAGGTTAAGCATCCTCTTTATGCTAAATTTGTTAAAAAATCTACTAGATTTATTGTACATGATGAAGAAAATAAGTGTAATGAGGGGGATACTGTAAAGATTATGGAGACAAGAAAATATAGTAAAAATAAGAATTGGAGATTAGTTGATATAATAGAAAGAGCAAAATAAAATGATACAACAAGAATCAAGAGTTAGAGTAGCAGATAATAGTGGAGCAAAAGAAGTGCTTTGTATTCGTGTTTTAGGCGGTACAAAGAAAAGATATGCTTCATTAGGAGATAAAATAGTTGCTACTGTTAAGCAAGCAACCCCTTCAGGTACAGTTAAAAAGGGACAGGTAGTTAAAGCGGTTATGGTTAGAGTTAAAAAAGAAGTAAGAAGAAAAGATGGATCTTACATTAGATTTGACGATAATGCCTGTGTTTTAATAGATGAGTCAGGTCAAATGAAAGGAACGCGTGTTTTTGGTCCTGTAGCTAGAGAACTTAGAGAAAAAGAATTTATGAAGGTAGTTTCATTAGCTCCCGAAGTTCTATAAAATTTTAGAGATGAAGAAATTGAAAATTAAAAAAGATGATTTAGTAATTGTTTTGTCAGGTGTTTCAAAAGGCAAGCAAGGAAAAGTTATAAAGATCATGCCTAATAGTAACAGAGCTATTGTAGAAGGTGTGAATATGGTAACTAAGCACGCAAAGCCAAATGCTGAAAATCCACAAGGTGGAATTGTAAAAAAAGAAGCTTCTATTAACATATCTAATCTTATGATAGTTGATCCTAAATCAGGATCCCCTACAAGAGTTGGTAGAAGAATAAATAAAGAAACAGGGAAATTAGAAAGATATTCAAAAAAATCAGGAGAAGTAATAAAATAATGGAATACATACCAAATTTAAAATTAAAATACAATACAGAGATAGTTCCTAGTCTAAAGAAGAACTACAAGTCAGTTATGCAAGTGCCTAAACTTATGAAGATTTGTTTAAATCAGGGTGTGGGAAGCGCTAGTTCAGACAAAAAGATGATAGAATCTGCTCAACAAGAAATGACTATGATTACTGGTCAGAAAGCTATAATTACTAAAGCTAGTAAAGATATATCCAACTTTAAATTACGTAAAGGGATGCCTGTTGGAGTTATGGTTACTCTTAGAGGTAATCAAATGTATGAATTTCTTGAAAGATTTGTAACTTCAACATTACCAAGAGTTAGAGACTTCCAAGGGTTACCATCTAATTCTTTTGATGGCAGAGGTAACTACACAATGGGTATTAAAGAACAGATAGCATTTCCAGAGATTAGTATAGATAAAGTTAATAAGATTACGGGTATGGATATAACTTTTGTTACTAGTTCATCGTCTGATGAAGAGGCTTATATACTTTTGAAAGCTTTTGGTATGCCTTTTAAAGAAAGAAAAGTAAAAATTAATAAGGCAAAAGAGGAGCCTGTAGTTAAGGAGGAACCTGTAGTTAAGGAGGAACCTGTAGTTAAGGAGGAGCCTGTAGTTAAAGAGGAGCCTGTAGTTAAGGAGGAACCTGTAGTTAAGGAGGAACCTGTAGTTAAGGAGGAGTCTGTAGTTAAAGAGGAGCCTGTAGTTAAGGATGATCCTGTAGTTAAGGAGGATCCTGTAGTTGAAGAAGAATCAATTAATAATATCTCTGATAAAAATAATGAATCAGAGAATGAAGATAAAAAAACAGAATAAAGTATGGCTAAAGAATCAATGAAAGCACGCGAAGTGAAAAGAGCTAGATGTGTAGCTAAATATGCAGAAAAGCGAAAAGCATTAAAAGAGGCAGGAGACTATGAAGGTCTTCAAAAATTGCCAAGAAATGCTAATCCTATTCGAATGCATAATAGATGTAAAATTACTGGAAGACCTAAAGGGTATATGCGCCAGTTTGGTATTTCACGTGTTAAATTCAGAGAGATGGCTAATTTTGGATTAATTCCAGGAGTTAAAAAAGCAAGTTGGTAATAAAAAAATAAATTATGTTTACAGACCCAATAGCAGATTATTTGACCAGATTACGTAATGCCTTAAAAGCTGGTCACAAAGTTGTTGATATTCCTTCATCAAACATTAAGCGAGCTATTACTCAGATATTGTTTGATAAAGGATATATTTTAAGTTATAAATTTGAGGATAATGTTAATTATCAAGGAAATATAAAAATTGCACTAAAGTATAACGATAAAAATCCAGCGATAACAAAGTTGATTAGAGTAAGTAAACCTGGTTTGAGAAAATATACTGACTTTTTAAGTATGCCTAGAGTAATTAATGGTTTAGGTATAGCTGTATTATCAACCTCTAAAGGAGTTATGACTGATAAAGAAGCAAGAGATTTAAAAATAGGTGGTGAAGTTTTATGTTATGTTTATTAAATTATAATTAAAAATGTCAAGAATAGGAAATAATCCAATCTCAGTTCCAGAAGGTGTCAGTATTTTGTTAAATCAGAATACAGTTACTGTTAAAGGTAAATTAGGTGAGTTAAGTCAGGTAATTGATGAAAGTATAAATGTTATTATTGAGAATGATAAGGTTGTGCTTACTAGAAAATCAGATGAAGCTCAGATACGATCTTTTCATGGACTATATAGGTCATTAATATCAAATATGGTTGAGGGAGTATCCAAAGGTTTTGAGAAAAGATTAGAGCTTGTAGGTGTTGGATATAAAGCTACTAATCAGGGACAAAAATTAGATATTTCTGCGGGTTTTTCTCATAATATTGTTTTTGACGTTCCAGAAATAGTAAAGGTTTCGACAGAAAATGTTAAAGGTCAGCCACCTTTGATTATATTATCATCAATTGATAAACAAATGTTAGGAATGGTTGCCGCAAAGATTAGATCTTTTAGAAAACCAGAGCCATATAAAGGTAAAGGTATAAAATATGTAGATGAATATATAAGAAGAAAAGCTGGTAAAACAGCAGCTTCATAAATATAATATAAATAAAATGGTACAATCAAAAAAAGACAAAAGAATGGGTGCTAGATTTAGAATTAGAAAAACTATTTCTGGTACATCTGAAATTCCTAGATTGGCAGTTTTTAGGAGCAATAAAGCAATATATGCTCAATTAATAGATGATGTCACAGGTAATACAATTATTTCTTCATCTTCTTCTGATAAGGATATTGATTCTAAGAAAAAAACCAAGGTAGAAAAAGCTAAATTAGTTGGGATTTCTATTGCTAAAAAAGCTCAGAAAGCGGGTATAGAGTCAATTAAATTTGATAGAGGTGGGTTTTTATATCATGGTAGAGTAAAATCTTTAGCTGAAGGAGCTAGAGAAGGAGGTTTAAAATTTTAATATATGTATAAATTATCAGAAAATAAAAGAGTTAAATATACATCTGACATTGAACTTAAAGACAGATTAGTTGGTGTTCAGAGAGTAGTTAAAGTTACTAAAGGAGGTAGAGCATTTGGATTCTCTGCAATTGTTGTAGTAGGGGATGAGAAATCCATAGTTGGAATTGGATTAGGAAAATCTAAAGATGTTTCAACTGCTATTGCGAAAGCAATTGAGTCCGCAAAGAAAAATTTAGTTAAAATACCTGTTATTAATGGAACTATTCCTCATGAACAATTTACGAAGTTTGGAGGAGCTCAAGTATTGATAAAACCTGCTTCTCATGGTACAGGAATAAAAGCGGGAGGAGCAATGAGAGCTGTAATAGAAAGTGCTGGAATTAAAGATATTCTAGCAAAATCTAAAGGTTCCTCTAACCCTCATAATTTAGTAAAAGCTACTTTAAAAGCTTTGCTTAATTTAAGAGATGCTCGTACTGTAGCTAATCAGCGTGGAATTAGTATGGAAAAAGTATTTAATGGTTAATGGATAAGTTATGGATATAATTAAAATTAAACAAGTTAGAAGTAGAATTGGAAGACCAAAAGATCAGAAAAAAACATTGGATGCTTTAGGTTTAACTAGAATGAATAAAATAGTTGAACATAAAGCAACTCCTCAAATTTTAGGTATGGTTCATAAAATTAATCATTTAATTAAAATATTAGAAAAATAATAATGGAACTGCATAATTTAAAACCTGCTAAAGGTTCAATTAAGAAAAGTAAAAGAATTGGTAGAGGAGAAGGATCTAAGAAGGGAGGAACATCTACTAGAGGTCACAAAGGTGCAAAATCTAGATCAGGATATTCTAAAAAGAGTGGTTTTGAGGGTGGACAGCAACCACTTCAAAGGAGGGTGCCTAAATTTGGTTTTACTAATCCAAATAGAAAAGAATATTTGGGAATTAATTTAGATAGGTTACAAGATTTTATTGATAGTAAAAAAATCAAAGGTCATATTACAAAAGATGTTTTAGTGAAGAATGGAATTGTTTATAAAAAAGATTTAGTGAAAATTTTGGGAAGAGGAGAGTTGAAATCAAAAATTGAGATAACTGTCGATGCTTTCTCTAAATCAGCTAAAGAAGCTATAGAAAAATTAGGAGGTGTAGCTAATACAACTAAATAATTTATTCAAATGAAAAAGTTAATACAGACAATAAAAAATATATGGAGTATTCAAGATTTAAAATCTAGAATTTTAATAACATTGGCTTTTATTGCAATATATAGAATGGGAGCTCAAATACCTCTTCCTGGTATAGATTTAGAAGCCTTGTCAAAAGCTAAGGAATTAGCAGGGGATTCTGGTCCTACAGGTATTGAAGGTTTATTAGATATGTTTACTGGTGGAGCTTTTTCAAATGTTTCTGTATTTATGCTAGGAATTATGCCTTATATTTCAGCATCTATTGTTATTCAATTGTTGGGAATGGGAGTTCCATATTTTCAGAAATTACAGAGAGAAGGTGAAAGTGGTAGAAAAAAAATAACACAGCTCACTAGGTATTTAACAATTGTTATTTGTTTTTTTCAATCAATTGGAACTATTAATATGCAAATAATTAGCAGTGGATACGTTCAACAAGGTTTATTAGACAATTCACTCTTTGGATTATCATTCTTACCTTCTACATGGTTTGTTTCCGCAATGATCATTATGATTACTGGCTGTATTTTTGTGATGTGGTTGGGTGAAAAGATTACAGATAGAGGAATTGGTAATGGTATTTCTTTATTGATAATGATTGGTATTATTGCTGTTCTTCCAGGAGCTTTAGGTGTGGAATTTGGGGATGCGATTAGTGGTAATCCCGGATCAGGAGGATTGATTAAATTTTTATTAGAAATAGTAATATTAGTGTTAGTAATAGCAATATCTATTGTTCTTGTTCAAGGTACAAGAAGAATACCAGTTCAATATGCAAAGAGGATTGTAGGAAATAAGCAGTATGGCGGTGTTAGACAATTTATCCCATTGAAAGTTAATGCTGCTGGTGTAATGCCTATAATATTTGCTCAAGCAGTTATGATGATACCTGCTTCTTTGTTAAGTTGGAATAAGGAATGGGCCGCATGGTCATCTGAGATATCTAACCCATTTGGATTAGGATATAATATTATATTTTTCATTATGATTGTACTTTTCACATATTTTTACACAGCCATTACTGTAAACCCTAAGCAAATGGCTGATGATATGAAGAAAAATGGAGGGTTTATCCCAGGTGTGAAACCTGGAAGAAAAACATCAGAGTATTTAGATAATGTAATGTCAAGGATAACCTTGCCAGGTTCATTGTTTTTAGGATTAGTTGCGATACTTCCTGCTGTTGCTTATGCTACAATAACGCAAAATGCAACATTTGCTTTCTTTTTTGGGGGTACTTCATTACTAATTATGGTTGGAGTTGTATTGGATACACTTCAACAAATTGAGAGTCACTTGTTAATGCGTCATTATGATGGATTAATGGAAAAAGGTAAAATTAAAGGAAAGTCTTCTGGAAATATAATGTAATGATTTTTTATAAATCAGAAGAAGAGATAGATTTAATTAGAGAAAGTTCTTTACTTGTTGCGAAAACACATGCTGAGATATCTAAGCTTATTAAGCCTGGAGTAACTACTTTGTATTTGGATAGAATTGCAGAAGAGTTTATCAGAGATAATGGAGGAATACCTGCATTCAAAGGATATGGAGGTTTCCCTAACAGTTTATGTACTTCAGTTAATTCTCACGTTGTTCATGGAATTCCAAATGATAATAACTTAATAAATGGAGATATTATTTCAGTTGATTGTGGTGTTCTAATGAATGGATACTTTGGTGATTCAGCTTACACCTATTGTGTAGGTAATGTTTCTGAAGAAATTAAAAAATTATTAGAAGTTACTAAGGAATCATTAAATAAGGGAATTGAAAAGGCAATAGTTGGAAACAGATTAGGAGATGTTGGTTTTGCTATTAATAATTATGTTTCTCAATATGGTTATGGTGTTGTTAGAGAAATGGTAGGTCATGGAATTGGCAGAAGCCTTCATGAAGATCCTCAGGTTCCTAATTATGGTAGAAGAGGTTCAGGTATTAAGTTAAAAGAAGGTTTGGTGATTGCTATTGAACCTATGATTAATTTAGGATCTTCTAAGATTGAGCAGCTATCAGACGGTTGGACAATTCGTACTGTAGATAAAAAATGTTCTGCTCATTTTGAACATACAATAGTAGTAAGAGCACATAAAGCAGAGGTGTTAACAAGTTTTAAAGAGATTGAAAATATTTTAAATTGAATAAATTATTTAAATGGCAAAACAAGAAAATATAGAATTAGATGGGACTATTATAAAGGCGTTGTCTAATGCTATGTTTCATGTTGAATTAGAAAATGGACATATAGTTACTGCTCATATTTCTGGTAAGATGAGAAAGTATTATATTAAATTATTGCCTGGAGACAAAGTAAAGATGGAGATGTCTCCTTATGATTTATCAAAAGGAAGAATAACTTATAGATATTAAAATTAGAATTATGAAAGTACGTGCTTCAGTAAAAAAAAGAAGTGATGATTGTAAGATCGTCAAAAGAAAAGGCAGGTTATATGTAATTAATAAAAAGAACCCAAGATTTAAACAAAGACAAGGATAATATGGCAAGAATAAAGGGTATTGATTTACCAAAAAACAAAAGAGGAGTTATTAGTTTAACTTACATATATGGAATAGGATCCTCTTATGCAAAAGAAATTCTTGATAAAGCTAAGGTTAGTCAAGATAAAAAAGTTAGTGAATGGACTGATGAAGAAGTTAATTCAATAAGAACTATTATTGGTGATCAATATGTAGTGGAAGGTGAATTGCGATCAGAAAATCAAATGAATATCAAACGATTAATGGATATTGGTTGTAATCGAGGAATAAGACATAGAACAGGTTTGCCTTTAAGAGGTCAAAGAACAAAAAATAATTCTAGAACAAGAAAAGGTAAAAGAAAAACTGTTGCGAATAAGAAAATAGCACCTAAATAAAATAATATGGCAAAATCAACAAAGAAGAAAAGAAAAGTTCAGATAGAACCTGTAGGTGAAGCTCACATACAGGCTACTTTTAATAACATTATCATTTCATTGACAAATACTTCAGGACAAGTCATTTCATGGTCTTCTGCTGGAAAAATGGGGTTTAGAGGTTCTAAAAAGAATACGCCTTATGCTGCTCAAATGGCCGCTGAGGATTGTTCTAAAATAGCTTTTGAAGCAGGGTTAAGAAGAGTTAAGGTTTTTGTTAAGGGACCCGGAGCTGGAAGAGAATCTGCTATAAGAACTATCCATAATACTGGAATTATTGTTACTGAAATAGTTGATGTGACACCATTACCACATAATGGTTGTCGACCACCAAAGAAAAGAAGAGTATAAAGAGTATAATTTAAATATAGATATATAATGGCAAGATATAGAGGACCACAGTCTAGAATTTCACGAAAATATGGGGAACCGCTTTTTGGCCCAGATAAAGTTTTAGAAAGAAAGAATTATCCACCTGGTCAGCATGGATCTCAGAAAAGAAGAGGGAAACAATCAGAATATGGTATTCAATTAAATGAAAAGCAAAAAGCAAAATACACATATGGTATTCTTGAGAAACAATTTTCAAATTTGTTCAAGGAAGCCTTAAGAAGAAAAGGTATTACTGGTGAAGTTTTATTACAATTATGTGAAACAAGATTAGATAATATAATCTTTAGATGTGGTATTGCTCCTACTCGTAGAGCTGCTCGACAATTAGTGGTACATAAACATATTATGTTAAATGATAAAATTTGTAATGTGCCATCTGCTTCTCTTAAGCCTGGTGATGTAGTTACTGTTAGAGAGAAATCTAAATCACTTGAGACTATTCAGTCTTCAATTACTAATAATATACAATCACATGATTGGATAGAGTGGAATGGTGATAAAATGTCTGGAACGGTTAAGGCTTTACCTAATAGAGACCAGATTCCTGAAAATATTAAAGAACAATTAATTGTTGAGATTTATTCAAAATAGAAAAGAAATAAAAATTAAAAAAATAAAAATATGTCAATATTAAATTTCCAGAAACCCGATGAAGTAATTATGTTAGATTCACAACATAATGAAGGAAAATTTGAATTTCGTCCTTTAGAACCTGGATATGGATTAACTGTTGGTAATGCTTTAAGAAGAGTTTTACTTTCTTCTTTAGAAGGATTTGCTATAACTTCAATCAGAATTAAAGGTGTAGATCATGAATTTACTTCAATTCCTGGAGTAGTAGAAGATGTTACAGAGATCATATTGAACTTAAAACAAGTTAGATTTAAGCAGCAGATAAATGATGAGAGCACTGAAACTACTACTATGAAAATTCAAAATAAGACTAAGATAACGGCTTCTGATTTAGGATCTAGCTTATCAAGTTTTCAAGTTCTTAATCCAGATTTGGTTATTTGTACAATTCAGAAATCTGTAGAATTTGAAATGGAATTTACTATTGATAAAGGTAGAGGTTATGTACCTGCAGAGGAAAAGGAAAATGATGATTCACCTTTAGGAACCATATCTATTGATTCTATCTACACTCCTATTAAGAATGTAAAATATGATATAGATAATTATAGAGTTGCACAAAAAACAGATTTCGAGAAACTTAATTTACAAATTCTAACTGATGGATCTATTGATCCAAAGGAAGCATTGACTGAAGCTGCTAAAATTTTAATTCAACATTTTATGTTATTTTCTGATGAGAAGATCAATTTTGACATTGATGACGAAAACGAATTTGACGAAGATTCCTTGCATATGAGTCAGTTACTAAAAACTTCTTTAGTAGATTTAGGTTTATCTGTAAGATCTTTGAATTGTTTGAAGCACGCAGAGGTTTTTACTTTAGGTGAGCTAGTTTCATTCTCTAAGAATGATTTATTGAAATTTAGGAATTTTGGAAAAAAATCTTTAACTGAATTAGAAGATCTTGTTGCAGATAAGAATTTGCATTTTGGATTTGATATTTCAAAATATAACTTGGATAATAACGATCAGAATATATGAGACACGGGAAAAAATTTAATCATTTAGGAAGAAAATCTGCGCATAGAAAAGCAATGCTGTCTAACATGGCATGCTCATTATTAATGCATAAGAGAATTAAAACAACGCTAGCGAAAGCAAAAGCTTTGAGAGTATATGTAGAGCCACTAATAACTAAATCAAAGCAGGATACTACACATTCAAGAAGAGTTGTATTTAGTTATTTAAAACAAAAAGATGCAGTCACTGAATTATTTGGTGATATATCTTCTAGAGTTGCTACAAGAAATGGAGGGTATACAAGGATTTTCAAATTAGGAAATCGTTTGGGTGATAATGCACAAATGGCTTTAATAGAATTAGTTGATTATAATGAAGAGTATGCAGTAGATAAGCCGAAGAAAAGAAAAACTAGAAGAAGATCTAAATCTTCATTAAAAGATGTCCCTGTAGCTGAGGTATCTGAAAAGGACGTAGCGGTAGCAGAGGAATCTGAAAAGGACGTAGCGGTAGCAGAGGAGTCTGAAAAGGACGTAGCAGTAGTAGAGGATTCTGANAAGGANNTAGCAGTAGCAGAGGATTCTGAAAAGGACGTAGCAGTAGCAGAGGATTCTGAAAAGGACGTAGCAGTAGCAGAGGATTCTGAAAAGGATGTAGCAGTAGCAGAGGAATCTGAAAAGGACGTAGCAGTAGCAGAGGAATCTGAAAAGGATGTGGCAGTAACAGAGGAATCTGAAAAGGACGTTCCAGATAAAGAAAGTATAGAAGAAGAAGGTGAAGATGGTGATGCTGCTAAGTAATAGGCTAAGACTTTATTTTTTATTTTTAAAGGATAGAGCTTTATTGTTTTATCCTTTTTTTTAAATTTAATGTTATGAAATATATAAAGAAAAGAGATGCTGTTGTATTGTTAGAAGATGGAACAATTTTTTATGGAAAATCTGCAGGAATGAAGGGAATAGCAACAGGTGAATTATGTTTTAATACAGGTATGACAGGTTATCAAGAGGTATTTACTGACCCTTCATATTTTGGCCAAATTATGATTACTACAAGTGCTCATATTGGTAATTATGGCGTTAATAATGATGAAGTAGAGTCAGAAAAGATGCAGATTTCAGCTTTAATATGTAAAAATTTTAACAACGGTTTTTCTAGACCAAACGCTGATAATGATTTAGATAGTTACTTTAATAAAGAAAAAAAAGTTGTTGTTTGTGATATAGACACTCGATCGTTAGTTAAATATATTAGAGATAAGGGAGCTATGAACGCAATTATTTCGAATGATAATTTAGATTTAGATTTTTTGCAATCAGAACTTGATAAAGTGCCAAAAATGAAAGGTTTAGAGCTTTCTTCTTATGTTTCAACTAAAGAGTCATATTTTTTTGGAAGTGATACTAAAAGTACTTTTAAAATAGCTGTTCTTGATCTTGGTGTTAAAATGAATATATTGAGATGTTTGGCGGATAGAGGTTGTTATTTAAAAGTTTTTCCGATGAATACAACTTACAAAGAAATGAATAATTGGAATCCTGATGGATTTTTTATTTCAAATGGGCCAGGAGATCCTTCAGCTATGTCTAGTGTTATAAATCAAGTAAAACTTATTGCAAGTGATGGAAAACCTGTATTTGGAATTTGTTTAGGTCATCAATTGCTAGCGTTGTCTCAAGGTATTTCTACTTACAAAATGCATAATGGTCATAGAGGAATTAATCATCCAGTTAAGAATATAAATACTAACAGATTAGAAGTTACTTCTCAAAATCATGGATTTAGTATTTCTGAGGAAGATGTGAGAAATAATAAAAATATAGAAATTACGCATGTTAATTTAAATGATGAAACTATAGAAGGTATTCGCATTAAAAATAAAAACTGTTTTTCAGTCCAGTATCATCCAGAGTCATCTCCTGGGCCTCATGATTCAAGATACCTATTTGATGAATTCATTTCAAATATTAATCATTATAAAGAAAGTAAGTGAGTAAAATCATCAAAGTTCATGCTAGGCAAATAATTGATTCACGTGGAAATCCCACAGTTGAGGCAGAAGTTTATACTTCTAATGGTTTTCAATCAAGAGCAAATGTTCCTTCTGGAGCGTCAACTGGAAAGTATGAGGCGATGGAGTTAAGAGATGGAGATAATTCTATGTATTGTGGTAAAGGAGTTTTGAAGGCTGTTGATAATATTAATTCAATAATTTCTAATGAGATAATTGGAATGGATGTTTTAAATCAGAAATTGATTGATGAAACTATGATNNCATTAGATGATACTAGTAATAAAAGTGCTTTAGGGGCAAATTCTATTTTAGCTGTTTCTTTAGCATGTGCAAGAGCTGCTGCTTTAGAGTCTAATCAACCTTTATTTAGTTATCTGAGTAATGATGATGAGCTTGTTCTTCCTGTTCCTATGATGAATATATTAAATGGAGGTTCTCATGCGGATAATAATATTGATTTTCAAGAATTCATGATAATGCCAGTAGGTTTTAATTCTTTTAGTGAAGCATTAAGAGTTGGTTCTGAGATTTTTCATAAATTAAAATCATTATTAAAAATTAGAGGATATTCTACTAATGTTGGGGATGAAGGTGGTTTCGCACCAAATTTGTCATCAAATAAGGAAGCAATAGAAATCGTTATACAAGCAATTGAAAATGCAGGATATAAACCTGGGTTAGATGTTTATATTTCTATTGATGCAGCCGCTTCTGAATTTTATGATGAGGAAAATGATCAATATCATTTCAAATCTTCTACAGGTGATCGATTAAATCCTAATGAAATGATTAGTTATTGGAAAGATTGGATAGATAAATACCCTATCTTATCTGTAGAAGACGCACTTCATGAAGATGATTGGGATTCCTGGAAAAAACTTACTAGTAAGATTGGGAATAGAGTTCAATTGGTTGGTGATGATTTGTTTGTTACTAATGAAGACAGATTAAAAAAAGGTGTTGAAATGGGTGCTGCTAATTCAATTTTAATTAAAGTTAATCAGATTGGAACACTCACTGAAACAATTAATGCAATTAATTTAGCACATAGATCTTCTTATACTTCAATTATGAGTCATAGATCCGGTGAAACTGAAGATGTCATCATTGCTGATCTTGCTGTAGCCTTTAATTGTGGACAAATAAAAACAGGATCTCTTTCGCGATCAGATAGAGTTGCAAAGTATAATCAATTATTAAGGATTGAAGAAATGTTGGGAGATAGGGCAGTATATGATGGAAAGTCTTTAATTTTTGAATAAACTTCACATGAATTCAGTATCTTTGCAAAATAAAATTTAATTAATGGCAGAGAAAGTAATTATAAATTATAAAGGTAAAGAATATGATTTACCAATCATTACAGGTTCTGAAGATGAAAAAGCTATAGATATTTCATCTTTAAGAAAGGATACGGGTCTCGTTACTCTTGATAGAGGTTTTAAGAATACCGGCTCTGTTACTAGTAATATTACATTCCTAAATGGAGAAGAGGGCATACTTAGATATAGAGGTTATCCAATTGAAGATTTAGCTGAAAAATCTACATTTTTAGAGGTTTCATATTTGTTGATATATGGGAACTTGCCTAATGAAATTGAATTATCGAAATTTACAAATGATATATCTTCGCACACACTTGTTCATGAAGACGTTAAATCTATTTTAGATGGTTTTCCTTCCAAGTCCCATCCTATGGGAGTTCTTTCATCCCTTGTTTCTTCCTTAACTGCTTTTTATCCAAAATCATTAGATCCTAATAGATCTAAAGAAGAAATTAATGGAACTATTATCAGAGCTTTAGCTAAGTTACCAACTTTAGCTGCGTGGAGCTATAAGAACAGAATGAGACAGCCTGTAGTGTACCCAGATAATAGTCTAAATTATTGTGAGAATTTTATTAGAATGATGTTTTCTTTACCTACTGTTGGATATGAAGTTAACCCTGTTGTTGCAAAAGCACTAGATAAACTTCTTATTTTACATGCTGATCATGAACAGAATTGTTCTACTTCTACTGTAAGGATGGTAGGTTCATCTCATGCTAGTTTATATACTTCTGTATCTTCAGGAATAGCGGCTCTTTGGGGTCCTTTACACGGTGGAGCAAATCAGGCTGTTATAGAGATGTTAGAAAATATAAGAGAAAGCGGAGGTGATATAGGAATTTTTATAGATAAAGCTAAGGACAAAAATGATCCTTTTAGATTAATGGGCTTCGGTCATCGTGTATATAAGAGTTTTGATCCTAGAGCGACTATTATAAAAAAGGCTGCAGATGATGTTTTAAGTCAGTTAGGCATTAATGATCCAGTTTTAGAAATAGCAATGAAGCTAGAAAAAGTTGCGCTTAATGATGATTATTTTATTTCACGAGGCTTATATCCAAATGTCGATTTCTATTCTGGTATTATTTATAGAGCAATAGGTGTACCAAAGGATATGTTTACTGTTATGTTTGCTTTGGGTAGATTACCTGGATGGATATCTCAATGGAAGGAAATGAGAGAAAATCATGATCCTATTGGTAGACCTAGGCAGATATATACAGGGCCAACTTTAAGAACCTATACTGATATTAATAATAGGTAGTATAATTTTATGTCTTATAAAAAATTAGAAGACTGTTTATCTGATTTAGAATCCCTAAATGATTTATTGAGAATAAAAGAAGAGGTTGATCCTAATTTACAAATCGCTGACATACACTTAGAACATTTTAAAAATTCTCAGAAATCTATATTATTTGAAAATGTTAAAGGTACTAAATATAGGGCCGTATCCAACATTTTTGGAACAAAAAAGAGAATAGATTATATTTTTAGAGATAAAATTTCTATAGTTAAAGATTTAATTTCATTGAAAATAAACCCAAAATCTCTATTGAAACATCCATTTAGATCTTTAAAGGCTATTTTAAATTCTTATTATGCTTTACCTATGAAAGTTCCATTTCCCAAAGATTTTGAAGAAGTATCTATTAAGGATTTACCTCAAATCAAATGTTGGCCGATGGATGGTGGAGCTTTTGTTACGTTACCACAAGTTTATTCACAAGAATATGGTAAAGGTATTTTTAGTTCTAATTTAGGAATGTATAGAATTCAATTATCAGGAAATGATTATATTTTAAATGAAGAAATTGGTTTGCACTATCAAATACATAGAGGAATAGGGATTCACCAATTAAAAGCTAAAAATAATGGAAAAAATTTAAAGGTTTCAATTTTTGTAGGCGGTCCTCCCGCTCATACTGTTTCTGCAGTAATGCCTCTTCCAGAAGGGATGCCAGAAGTTTGTTTTGCAGGTGTTTTATCGGGAAGAAGGTTTAGATATAGCATTATAGATGGATATACAATTTCTTCAGATGCTGATTTTGTAATATGTGGTGAATTAGTTAATGACGAGTTAAAAAAAGAAGGTCCTTTTGGTGATCATTTAGGATACTATAGTTTACAACATGACTTTCCATTTATGAAAGTAGAAAAGGTTTTTGCGAAAAAAAATGGAATATGGCCTTTTACAGTTGTAGGCCGTCCCCCCCAGGAAGACTCTCAATTTGGATCATTTATTCATGATATAACTGATAAAGCTGTTGAAAGTGAGATTCCAGGTTTAATCTCCATTAATGCAGTTGATGAAGCGGGGGTTCATCCGCTTCTTCTTGCTATTGGTAGTGAACGATATACGCCATATAATAAAATTGATAGACCTCAGGAGATTTTAACTATAGCTAATCATATATTGGGAACCGGTCAAATGTCTTTAGCAAAATATTTATTTATTTGTAATAATGATGATAATGTTCCTAGTATAAAAGATGTTAAATCTTATTTTTTATACTTTTTAAAGATTGTAGATTGGGAGAGAGATTTACATTTTCATACAAATACTACTATTGATACACTTGATTATAGTGGTACAAAGTTAAATGAAGGATCAAAAGTTGTGATTGCAGCAGCAGGAGAGGAAAAGAGAAAATTAGCATCCAAATTGTCTGAAGATATTATGTCAGATATAATACTTGAATCTAGTTTTGTTATTGAAGGTGTATTAGCAATTAGATCTAATAATGATATGATTAGTATCATTCAAGATTTAGAAAAAAATGAATTCTTAGGAATTTCTTTGATTGTAGTTGTTGATGATGTAAAATTTGTTTCAAATGATTTTTCTAACTGGTTATGGGTTACCTTTACAAGATCAGATCCTGCTCGAGATATTTTCGGTATAAANTCAAAAATTTCTAAAAAGCATTTTTCTTGNAGCGTTCCTGTAATTGACGCTAGGATAAAAGAATATCATGCTCCAGTGTTGGAAAGAGATTAGATTAACTCTTTATTAATAATTTTATTAATTTTTCTTATTGATGAGAAAAAATTGTCAATATCATTTTGGCTTAAATTTTCAAATATCGTATTATTAAATTCTAAAACTGCATTTTTTGCTACAACTCTTCTTTTTTGACCTAATTCTGTTAGTTTAATAATAGTTTTTCTTTTGTCCATATCATCTCTAACTCTTTCAATTACTCCCAATTCTTCTAATTTATTAAGAGTTCTTGAAAGTGAAGTGCTTTCCATTCCCATAATAGGTCCTAATAGTGTAGATTGAGTGCCTTCTACAACATCAATATTTAATAAAACCATGCCCATAGACATACTTGACATGTACTCACTGGCAGTTTTGTTATATATTTTAGCAATATTATACCATGTTTTTCTAATATTATAATCTATTGTATCTTCAGGTTCCATTTTTTAAATTTTATTTTAATTATGTAAATCTAATTAAAAATTATAATTTTATCAAAAATAAAAATTATGAACTATCTCTCTCCATTAGAAATGATGTACAAATGGGAATCACAAAAAAGTGATGAAGTTTTTTTAAACCAACCTATTGATGGTGTTTGGTATAAGTGGACATACAAGGAGGCTATGTGCGAAATTAGATCGATGGCTACATATTTACTGAATCTTAACTTGCCAAATGCAAGTAAAATAGGAATTCTTTCAAAAAACTGTGCACATTGGATTATGAGTGATTTAGCTATTATGATGAGTGGTCATATCTCTGTACCTTTATATCCCAACCTGAATAGTGATACTTTAAATAAGATTTTAGTACATAGTGAAACAAAAATTTTATTTGTTGGAAAGTTAGATGACTTTTCTAAGATGAAATCTGGCATCCCAGAAGATGTTAAGTGCATATCATATCCTTATTATTCTGAAGATTATCCACAATGGGATAATTTAATTACAGGGGTAAGTCCAATTGTTAAAAATATTTTGAGAAATCAACTAGATTTAGCTACTATAATTTACACTTCTGGTACAACTGGTGAACCAAAGGGTGTAATGCATAAGTTTTTTAATCTTAGTTTTTCTACGACAAATGCAATGAATGCTATACCATTATCAAATGAAAGTTTTTTTTCATATCTGCCATTATGTCATATAGCAGAGAGATTATTAGTTGAGATGGGGGCTATTTATACTGGAGGTAAAGTATCTTTTGCAGAAAGTCTGGACACATTTTCTGAAAATCTTTCCAATACTTCNCCAACAGTTTTTCTTGGAGTTCCAAGGATTTGGACAAAATTTCAACAAGCTATATTAGCTAAATTGTCTCAAAAGAAGTTAAATGTTTTATTAAATATTCCTATTATTTCTATTATCATAAAAACAAAGATTAAGAAAAGTTTAGGATTGTATAAAGCTAACAATATATTTACTGGTGCGGCTCCAACACCTGAGTCATTGATTACTTGGTTTGAAAAACTAGATATTAATATACAAGAGGCTTACGCTATGACGGAGAATACATGTTATTCACATGTAACTTTAAGAAATAATATTAAATTGGGTTTTGTTGGTCAACCATTACCACATTGTGAAGTAAAACTTAGTAATGAAAATGAAATTTTAATAAAACACGAAGCCTTAATGGATGGTTATTATAAAGATGAAGTTCAAACATCTATGACTATTAAAAATGGTTGGTTACATACTGGTGATGAAGGTTTTATTGATTCAGAAGGATTTTTAAAAATTACTGGAAGAGTGAAGGATATGTTTAAAACCTCTAAGGGTAAGTATATTGCTCCCTCACCTATAGAAATGATGATTTTAAAAAACGAATATATTGATCAGGTCTGTGTTGTAGGTTCTCAGCTTCCTCAACCTATTGCATTAATGATAATAAATAGAAGTCGAGACGAGCTAGAATTTGATCAATATGAGTTAAAATTACAGAAAGCATTAGAACAACTAAATCATAGTTTAAATAATCATGAAAAGATTCATAAATTTATAGTTATTGATGATGAATGGAGTATAAAAAATAATTTAATGACTCCTACAATGAAAATTAAAAGAAATAATATTGAGAATAAATATCAAAGTTATTATGAAAAATGGTATAATTTATCTGATAAAATTATTTTTTATAAGATATGATCTATGGAATAAAATTATTAGTTTTACGCGCATATTATATTTAAAATTGTATAGTGAAAGACAGGTTATATAAAGTTATTTTTGAGGCCGATACTAGGAGCGGAAAGGTTTTTGATGTATGGCTATTATTATTTATACTTATATCAGTATTATGTGTGATTATTGAAAGTGTAGAAGGTATTTCTCCAATACTTAAGAGTCAATTATTGAATGCAGAATTATTCTTTACACTCGTATTTACATTGGAATATATTATTAGAATTCTTGTAGTGAAAAAACCTTTAAAATATATTTTTTCTTTTATGGGATTTGTAGATTTTTTAGGGATATTACCCACATATATATTTTATCTTACTAATGAATTTTATCCCAATATATCTCCAGTTGATGTTCACTATCTTACAATTATTAGATCAATAAGATTAATTAGAATCTTTAGAATTTTTCACCTTTCACCTTACGTACGTGGATCACAAACTATGTTATTAGCTCTTCGTTCTTCTGGGCCCAAGATCACAGTATTTTTATTGTCAATATCAATCATAGTTGTGATTGTTGGCGCGTTTATGTATGTAATAGAAGGTTCTGTTCGGGAAGATAATTTTCAAGATATACCTAATTCTATATATTGGGCAATTGTTACTTTAACTACTGTAGGATATGGAAATGTTGTCCCTATAACAATTTTCGGAAAGTTTATAGCTTCTTTTATGATGATATTAGGATATGCAATTATTGCAGTTCCAACTGGAATAGTCTCTTCTGCTATGGTAAAAAATAAAATGTTAGTAACTACCAGAACTTGCCAAGAATGTTTTTCTGAAGGCCATGCTGTAGGTTCAGAGTATTGTAAAGATTGTGGTGCTAAGCTATAAAATCAATTTTCAATTTTATTCAATTCTGCTGAGATAAATTCAGATAGCTCTTGTACATAGCTTGAGGAGAAGTCAAAGCTAATTCCGGCTGTTTCATAAATTTCAGAGATACTTTTAGTATATCCAAGTTTAAGAGCTGATATATATTTTTCTATTGCCTTATCTCCGTGAAGTATAAATTCTCTCCAAATAGCGATAGCTCCTAATTGTGCCATGCCGTATTCAATATAGTAAAATGGTACTTCATATAAATGTAGTTGTTTTTGCCATAAAATTTCTCGAAGTTTTTCTTGCCCATCCCAATCAATTACATTGCTTCCAAATTCATTATGAATTTCATTCCATTTTTCTCTTCTTTCTTGTGAGTTATGATCATTTGTATAAATCCAGTGTTGAAACTTATCTATGGCGGCTACCCAAGGAAGTGTTTCAAGTGATCTTTTTAGTTGCTCTAATTTAGCTCTCTTCAATTCTTCTTTATTCTTATAGAAGACATTCCAATGTTTCATGCTTATTAATTCCATGCTCATGGACGCTAGTTCCGCTACTTCGGAAGGAGTGCTTTTAAAATCGGCAATTTCTAAATCTCTGCTAAGAAAACTGTGGATAGCGTGTCCTCCTTCATGAACCATGGTTACTAAGTCTCTTTGAGACCCTACAGCATTCATATAAATAAAGGGAACTCCTATTTCGTATAATGGGTACATAAATCCTCCGGGGGCCTTTCCCTCTTTTGATTCTAAATCTAGGTGTTTCATTTCATTCATTATTTCTATACATTCGCCAAAAAAAGGTCTAACTTTGTTAAAACATTGAATAGTTTTATCGATAAGTTCATTGCTGCCATTAAATGGTTTTAGAGGTTTTTTACCTGCTATATCAACTTCAGTATCCCAAGGTTTATAATTATTAATCTTTAATCTAACTTTTCTTTCTTGTTCAAAATTATTTATGGTTGGTACTATGTAATGTTGAATAGAGTCATGAAATTGATAGCAATCTGTGGCTGTATAATCAAATCTTCCCATAGCTGCAAACATATAATCTCTATAATTGTTGAAACCAGCATTATTTGCTATTCTTTTTCTTAAATTAATTAAATCATCAAATAGTTTGTCTAATGCCTTTTCATCTTTCTTTCTTCGATTAGATATTTTTAAATAAATTTTTTCACGAACTTTTCTATCATTTTCTTTTAGTAAGGCTGAAGCTTGTTGCATAGTAAGGTTTTTTCCTTTATGACTAATAATCATTTTTGCACATATTGCACCATATTCTTGTTCTTTTTTCTTCATTTCTGTAAATAGAGGGATATTGTCTTCTCTATAAATTTCAATGGATTTCTTTACTCCTCTAATATATATTTTGTATTTATCAGGATCTAGTTCATTAATTAAGGGGTTTTCTAATAGTTTTAAATTTAACTTTTGATTATATGGTGAAACTTTTGGTGAAATTGAATTTATCCAGAAATTAAATTTTTCAGCAAGGTTCTTGTTTGTAGTATCAATATTCATTTTAATATATCCCCAAGCCATATCTTCTTCTAAAACAGACTCTAGTTCTGATCTGTCATTCATCCATTTTTTCAATTCTTGAAGAGTGGAAATTTCTCTATGCATTAAATTTTCATAGAATTTTTCTATTTTTTTCCAAGAATCAATTATTAAATCTTCATCAACAAATTTTCTTTCTGGTTTTTTAGGTATATTAATTCTTGTCATTTTTTTTAGTAATAGGATTATTTATTATTTTACATTCATGTAAACTGTTATACCATTTAAGAATTTTTTTTATATCAGAAGGATAGACTCTATTTTGATCATAATTGGGTATAATTTTTGTAAAATATAATTTTAATTTATCTTCTTCTGATTTTTCCGAAATACATTTCCCTCCATTTTCAGTTTCAAAAATAATTTTAAATACATCAATTAGAGGAATATTAGTTGTGTTAGTGTAAATGCTGATTTCTTCTAATGCATTTGCTTGCGTATGAGAGTAAATAGGTATCCTTTTTTTAGTAGTGATAGATTCAACAATAATAGAACTTTTGTTTTGTGAAATAATTTTAAATAGTTCAGATTTACCAGATATGTTTATTATTCCTTCTAATTTCATGATTTTGCAAATTTACATTTTTATTAAATATATCTTTTAGTTTAATTAAATAAATGTTGTATTATTGATAAACTAATTCTGTAATGTGAAAGAAAATTTTGCAAGCAAAAAAAAAGTATTTTCATGGGCGTTGTTTGATTTTGCAAATCAGCCTTTTTCTACTATAATTATTACATTTGTTTTCAGCACTTATTTTATTAGCAATATCGGTAATGCAAGTTTATGGTCTTTGACTATTGGGATTTCCTCTTTAATGATTGCGTTTTTTTCACCATTTATTGGTGCAGTTGCTGATGTTAGTAATACTAGAAATCTCATGTTTAAATTATTCACATATTTGTGTATTGTCTCATGTTTTTTTTTGTATTTACCTCTAGCAACCTCAAGTATCATTTACTCCTTGACTTTTGTCATTATTGCTAATTTTGCATTTGAAATATCTTGTATGTTTTATAATTCATATTTATCAGAAATTTCAACCAAAAGAAATATAGGTAGGATTTCAGGATACGCTTGGGGCTTAGGTTTTTTTGGAGGAGTATTATCTCTATTAATAGTCAAGAGTTTTTTTAATTTAGAATCGACAAATATAAATATATCAAAATCTATTAGGGAAATTAATCTTTTTATAAGCGTTTGGTTTTTGATATTTAGTATTCCTTTTTTTTATATTATTAGAAATCGTACTGGAAACTCATCCCGTTCTTATACATTATTAGTAATTAGAGATCAGTTTGTTAATTCATATAATGAGATAAGAAAAACTTTTAATGAAGTTAGAAAATATAAGAAAATCGCAAAGTTCTTGTTATCTAGATTATTTTATAATGATGCTTTGATAACTATTTTTGCTTTTGGTGGTTCTTTTGCTGAACAAGTGTTAGGATTTGATATTGAAGATGTAATTCTTTTTGCTATTGCTTTAAATATTTCAGCTGGTATAGGTTCTTTTATATTTGGCTTTATTGAAGATAAAGTTGGCGCTATTAGGGTTATTGATTTTTCTTTGAAAGGCCTTATCTTCGCTACTTTTTTAGCTTTTGTTTCGCCTTTTTTCTTTTATGATATCCAACTTTTTTGGATAGCAGGAATAATGTTAGGCTTGTTAGTAGGTCCAGTTCAATCAGCTAGTAGATCTTTGATGGCTCAGATGATTCCAGAAAATAAAAAAAATGAATTTTTCGGTTTTTTTTCATTTACAGGCAAGGCTACTGCAATGATAGGTCCTTTTATTTATGGACTAGTGTTTGATAATGTAGATAAAATTTTATCAATTCTTGTTGTATTAACACTTTTTTCTGTAGGATATTTGCTATTTGATAATTTTAGAGATAACTAATATTTTCTATTTTTGTAAGTATGAGATTATTATATTTTTTTATGTTATTAATTTTTACATCTTGTACATATGATGAGATTAATGTATGTCAAACAGATAATCCTTCCTTTAGAGAGTGTGTTTTGCCTATTTTTCAAAAACATTGTGTTTCCTGTCATTCAGTTGGTGGTTCTCATCCTCTAATCTTGTCTGACTTCAATACTATCTCTAATGCGATTAATAATCCTGAAATTGATTTAGTATTAAGAATTAATGATGATGGAGCTGCAGTAATGCCCCCTCAAGGGAAAATTAGTGTTCAGGAATTGCAAATAATAGATGATTGGATTTATCAAGGAAAACCTAATAATTAATTATGCACTATAGAATTATATTTTTCTTTATTTTGATATTCACTGCTAATAATGTTTTTAGTTATGAGCATTATATTACTAGAAATGGCACTATTACATTAAATGCCTCTACACCCTTAGAAAATATTGATCCAGTAAATGAATATGTGTCAGCTGTTTTTAATGCTAATACAGGAGATGTAGTTTTTCAGTTAAAGATGCTATCTTTTAAATTTAAGAATGCGTTAATGGAAGAGCATTTTAATGAAAAATATGTTGAATCAGAAAAATTTCCTAAATCAATATTTATTGGAAAATTATTTCAAGGTGATAGTCTTTTAATTATTCAAGATAATGAAATTCAAGGTCCTAATGATTCTTATAAAAATTTCAAAAATGTTATTGCTAAGGGTGAAATTCAGATACATGGGGTGACTAAATACATAGAAATTCCAGGTAATATTATTATTCAAAAAAACTCTATATCTTTAGATGCTACATTTGCAGTGAATCCATATGAATATAACATTAAGATTCCTAAGATAGTTAGAGAAAAAATAGCTAAACAAGTTATTGTAGAAGTTAAAATGAACTTATTTCCAAAATAATATATTAATGAAACATGTCTTTTACATAATTTCTTTTTTTATTACTACTAATCTAATTTCCCAGGATTATCTATTGAATTTTATTGAAGATGGTACTGAAGATAATAATGTTGTTTTTGCCACTTTCAAAGGAACTAAAATAATAAATCTCCAATCAATTGAGATGACAGCAAAAGATGAGTTAGAATTTATCATTTCTCATAGATTTGGAAAAATTAACTCTGGAATAAAAGATGTTTTTGGCTTAGATTATGGGAAAATAAGGATGAGTTTTTCTTATGGAATTTCAGATGACTTCAATCTAGGAATAGCTCGCAGTTCTTATGATAAAGTAATAGACGCTTCGGCTAAGTTTAGTATTTTCAAACAAGGAAATAAATCTTTGCCAATTTCAATTGGCTCATATTCAGCATTGTTTTTAGATCCTGCTATTTCAGTGAACAGTTTTAATCACAGATTAAGTTATGTCCATCAGTTTCTTTTTGCTAGAAAGTTTAATCAGAATTTTTCGATGCAGCTTGTTCCTAGTTTGGTTCATTATAATTTAGTAAGCAGTAGTTTAGATAATGATTTATATTCGCTTGGTTTAGGAGGGAGGTATAAAATTAACCCTAGTGTCTCACTAAATTTGGAGTGGATACCAATTGTTTCTTCAGATAATTACATAGAATCATTTTCTGTTGGTTGTGATATAGAAACAGGAGGTCATGTTTTTCAAATGATGCTGTCTAATTCAACAGCTATGTATGAAACAGGGTTTATTAGTGCTAATAATTCTTTATGGAAAGATGGTGGTATACATTTTGGATTTAATATTTCACGAATTTTTGATTTATAGATATTATGAAATTTTTGTTTGTCTTTTGTTTGTTTTTTTATGTATTATGGTACATTTTTTTTCTTCCGCATAGAGATTTTTATAATGAGAGTCCTCAGTTTGTATTGCAAGCGGATAGTTTAATATTGCAATTTGATAAACCAGAAAAATATAGTAAATTATATTTTAATTCCGTTATTCAATTCAAAGGCGTTATAACCGAAATAGATTTAAAGAACGATACTATAAAAGGTGCGTTATTGAATGATAAAATTTATTGTTTTTTTGAAAATAATATTAACATGCGGGTTGGACAGGAAATAATTATAAAAGGTCGATTCGAGGCTTACGATGATCTTTTTAAAGAAATACAGTTTACAAACTGCAAAGTAATTGATTATTAGTTTTATTATGCATGCAAAAAAATATGATGTCGCGATTGTTGGTGGTGGAATAGTAGGAATGGCAACTGCCTACAAATTACAATTGAAATTTCCTAATCTCAATATTATTGTAATTGAAAAAGAAAAATCTCTAGCTGAGCATCAGACAGGAAGAAATTCAGGAGTAATTCATTCAGGTTTATATTACAGGCCTGGTTCATTAAGATCTAAAAATTGTTTTAGCGGGAGAATACAACTAGTGAAATTTGCTCAGAAGTATAATATTAATCATGAAATTTGTGGAAAAATAGTTTTAGCAACTAATCATCAGGAATCAAATCGATTGATTGATTTGAAGAAAAATGGTGAGAAAAATGGATTAACTGGATTGAAAATTCTTGACCAGGATGAGATTAAAAAAATAGAGCCTTTTGCTGTTGGTTTATGTGCTTTGTGGGTTCCACAGTCTGGAATAATTGATTACAAATCGGTAACTAATAAGTTCGCTGATCTTATATTAGAAATTAATCCTAATAGTAAGATTTTAAAGAAATGTCAAGTTTTAGAAGTTAAAAATAACTTGCTTATTTCAAATTTAGGCTCTATTGTTACCAAAAACGCAATCTTCTGTGGAGGTTTGTTTTCTGATAGACTGGCTGAAATGGATAATGTTAAAATAGATACTAAAATAGTAGGTTTTAGAGGTGATTATTATGAACTTACTAAAGAAGCTACTAATAAAGTTCAGAATTTAATTTATCCAGTTCCAAATCCTGATTTCCCGTTTTTAGGAGTACATTTTACTAGAATGACTGACGGATGCATTGAGTGTGGTCCTAATGCAGTTTTCACATTTAAAAGAGAAGGTTATCATAGATTATCTTTCAATCTTAAAGATACTCTGGATTCATTGGGATTTGTAGGTACTTGGAAACTGTTCATAAATAATTGGAAATTTGGACTTAAAGAATATAGGAGAGCGTTTTCAAAAAGATTATTTTTGAAGGAATTAAGGAAGATGGTGCCATCTTTAAATATGAATGATTTGAAAATTGGGAGATCAGGAGTTAGAGCAATGGCTCTAGATAAAAATGGAGTTGTGTTAGATGATTTTAAAATTATTAATCATATGAATCATATTCATGTTTTAAATGCTCCATCTCCAGCAGCTACTGCTTGTTTATCTATTGCTGATCACGTAGTTAATAATTTTGTTGAGAATTGTAATTTAAATAAATAGTATGTTAAAATTTTTTGGGATATCAAATAAAGAAAAAGTTACAGTTGAGGACACGGCTAATATTTTTACTGTCGCAATAAATAAGGTAGTTGATGATGGTTTTTCTGAAATAAAAGGTTTTCTAAATAATAATAATAATTTAGAAGCTAATCCTCAGATTAGTGAATCTGATTTACTGTCATTTAGATTAATTATTTTTGTTGGTAATATTTATATTTTAAATGATTATTTTGATGAGAAAAGTTCTCTCATTCTTAGAGATAATATAGCAGAAAATCTTCTTTCATATTTAGATCAAGATTCAGAAATTGCTATGGATCTTTTTTTAAATTATGAAAATTATTTTAAAGAAATAATTGATAAAAAGATTGATCCAACTGAATCTATTGCCTACGCAATATTTGATAAGTATGAGATTATTAAATTTCAATCAGAACTTTTGAGGCGAAAAAATGAGCCAAATCCAATACTGTTTAATGAATTAAAAAAATTAGTTGATCATTTTATTTGGAATTGGAAAGAATTTTTAGAAAAATGTAAAATTCGATTTTAAATTCCAGTATATGAAGAAGGGTTAATGTTTCTTAATTCATCTTTTATCGTTTCGCTTACTTCTAATTTATTGATGAATTTATTTATTATTTCTTTATCAATTTTGGATTTCGTTCTTGTCAGTTCTTTTAATTTTTCATATGGGTTAGGATAATTTTCTCTTCTAAGAATAGTTTGTATTGCTTCTGCACAAACTGCCCAGTTGTTTTCAAGGTCATTTTCTATCTTCTCATTGTTGATTATTATCTTTTCTAATCCTTTTATTATTGATGAAAATGAAATTAATTGATGAGCAAAAGGGACTCCAATATTTCTTGAAACAGTACTGTCTGTTAAATCTCTTTGCAACCTTGAAATAGGCAGCTTGTTAGATAAAAATTTGAATAAGCTATTAGAAATTGCTAAGTTGCCTTCAGCATTTTCAAAATCGATTGGATTAACTTTGTGTGGCATTGCTGATGAACCTACTTCATTTTTTTTAATTTTTTGTTTAAAGTAGTCCATAGAGATATATGTCCACATATCTCTACATAAATCTATTAAAATATTATTTATTCTTACTAGATTATTCATTAAGGCTGCTATATTATCATAGTGTTCTATTTGAGTAGTGGTTTGTTGCCTTTCAAGTTTTAAAGAGTTTTTTAATAGTTTGTCAGCAAATTTTTTCCAGTTATGATTAGGGTATGCAACATGATGAGCGTTAAAGTTTCCAGAAGCGCCTCCAAATTTTCCCATAAATTTAATAGTAGGTAGAAGTTTAATTTGGTTTTCAAGTCTTTCTATGAATACATTAATTTCTTTTCCCATTCTAGTAGGGGAAGCTGCTTGACCATGGGTTCTAGCTATCATTGGTACATTGTCCCATTTTTTCGATAACTTTTTTAGTAGCGAACATGTGTTTTTAAGTTCTTTTAAAATAACATTATTGTAAGCATCATGTATAGACATTGGCATTGCAGTATTATTTATATCTTGAGATGTCAAACCAAAATGTATAAATTCTTTAAAATCTGAAAGATTATATGCTTCAAATTTTTCCTTAATGAAATATTCCACAGCTTTTACATCATGGTTTGTGGTCTTTTCAATTTCTTTGACTTTAAGAGCGTCTTCATGATTAAATTCTTTATAAATATTACGAATTATTTTAATCTTATTCTTAGGGAATTTTCTTAATTGTTTTAAAGGTAATTCGCAAAGCGCAATAAAATATTCTATTTCTACATGAATTCTATATTTAATTAGTGCTGATTCCGAGAAGTAATGTCTCAGAACTTTTGTTTTTTTGTAATATCTTCCATCTACTGGAGATATTGATTTTAATTGGCTCATTTAATATTATTAATAATTATTACAAAACTAACAAATTTGATTAAGAATAATATTTAATTCGTTTTTATATCTACATTTAGTTAATTTTGTATTATGAATTGCAGATATAAAGTTTCAATTGTTTCATATTTAAATACTATACCATTTCTTTATGGTATTAAAGAAACTGGAATGATTAATAAAATACAATTAGAATATGATTATCCTTCAAAATGTGCAGAGAAACTGATAAATAATAATGTAGATTTGGCTTTAGTTCCAGTTGTAGTTATACCAAAAATAAAAAATTCTTTCATTATTTCAGATTATTGTATAGGTGCGGAAGGTCCAGTGGAAAGTGTTTGTCTCTTTTCTAATGAGCCTATACATAAAATCAAATGTATTCATTTAGATTATCAGTCAAGGACTTCTATTGAATTGTTGAAGCTTTTGTGTCGATCTTATTGGAAAGTTAATCCTCAATTTTTGAATCTAGAATTTAATAATGAATTAAGTTTATTTGACTATGAATCAATATTAATAATTGGTGATAGAGCGTTCGATGCTAAATATAGATTTAAGTATTCTTATGACCTTTCTAAAGTATGGAGCGACTATACTGCATTGCCATTTGTTTTTGCCTGTTGGGTTGCTAACAAAAAACTTTCTAAAGATTTCATTAATGAATTTAATAAATCTTTATGTCTGGGTGTTAGTAACATTAGAAAATCACTTTGTTTAATTCCCGAAGTAAAAAACAAAGAAATAGACACATGGCATTATCTTAATAATTGTATTTCTTATTCACTTGACGCAAAGAAGAAATTAGGTATGAATTCCTTCTTTTCTCAGATTAATCTGTAATTATTTTTTTTATTATGATGTCGTAGATTAATTGTTTTAACTTATTTAACGAGGGTGTTGATTGATTATAAATAATGTTATGATTAAGCATTTGTATTTTAGTAGAAGGTAAGTCCTTAATAAAATTATCATAATACTTTTTTTCTGGCACTTTTGAGAAATTCATTTTTTTTGCAGTATTGATGATCTGATTTTGTTCTTTTTTAGAAATCATTAATACATGTGTTCCATGTATTTCAGTATTTTTAATTCCTTTGAAAATAGCTTGACCATCTTTATATATGTTTATATTATAAACAGGGCAGCTTCCCATACATGCCGTTGTTTGTAATGTAATGCAAGGTGTTTTTTCATTATAATTATTTATAAAACAAGAAGTAAATAGCAAAAAGTTTGTTAAAAAAATAACTCTTAACATATTTATTTTTTTCTTTTTTTCATTTTAGCTTCCTGTTGTTTTTGCATCTCTTCTAATCTTTTTTGAAATTTTGATTTTGGTTTAGGCGGTTTCTTTTTATTTGCTTCTAACTGAGCGTATATTTTTTTGTCATCTACAAATTTTCTCATAAAGTACATTTGGCTAAAAGTGAAAATATTAGCTAAAAGGTAGTAATACGTTAGTCCTGAAGCGTAACTATTAAAGAAAAATAAAAACATAATAGGCATCATATACATCATATATTTCATTCCTGGCATCTGCGTGCTACTCATTTGACTATTCATCCTTGTATAAATAAGGGTAGATATTGTCATTAAAAGTGTAAATATGCTTACGTGATTTCCATATGCCCATGAAATTAATGGTATTTCGTTAGTCCATGAAAAATAGCTATCAAATGCTGAAAGATCTTCAGCCCAAAGAAAGCTTTTTTGTCTTAGTTCAATAGATGAAGGAAAGAATCTAAACATTGCTATGAGTATTGGGAATTGAACTAACATTGGTAAACAACCTCCTAGCGGATTAACCCCAGCTTTTCTGTATAGGTTCATNACCTCTTTTTGAGCTTTCATTGGATCCTTTTTCTTGTGTTTTTCATTGATTTTATCTACCTCAGGTTTTAATACTTTCATTTTTGCTTGAGATAAATATGATTTATATGTTAGTGGTGATAAAACTAGCTTGATTATTAGTGTTATTAATAAAATGATTAATCCAAAATTTGTTAATCCTATTTTATTTTGCAGCCAATCTAGTAAATTAATAACTATATATTTGTTAACTATACTATCTATCCAAATGAACCCTAGATCAATAATTTCTTCAAAATTTTGCTGTTCTCCCTTTAGTTCATTATAGTTATTGGGTCCAATATATATTTTGTAATGATTTTCTTTGTTTTTACTGATGTCACATGAGTAAGAAAGAGTTTTTATATAATCATCATCTTGCTCATGATTAACAACTTTGAAATCTCCACCATTATTAAATTCATCATTTGCAATTAAAATAGTGCTGAAAAAATGTTGTTTAAATGCAACCCATTTCAAATCAGTCTCTATAAATTCTGTTTCGTCACTTATATAACTGACTCCACCATTTTCTTTCTTATAATATATTTCTGTATACCATCGTTGTCTTTCTTTGCTTTTTTCTGTTTGAGGAGCTGCAATGTCCCAGTGCATCTTTTCACCAGAGGTATTATTGCATATAATAGTTAAGTCTAAATAGTTTTTCTCTGGATCTGTTAATTTGTAGATATATTCTATAGATGCATTGTCTTTAAGATCCTTCTTAAAATGAAGAATATTTTCTGAAGAATCAATACATTTAAACTTCTTTGTATATAGATCAGGGTGTTGATTAGTAGAAACATTGAAATTTGACCGGTTATTGTTGAAAATCTCAATATTTTTTGGGATATAACCTGATGAATCTTTACTTTTTAAATATTCTTTATAACTATAGTAGTTATTAATTTTAGCTGATTTTATTTGACCTCCAATATCAGAAAAAGTGAGTTGTATTTTACTATTTTCATTTCCTAAATAATATTGTTTTTCTTTATTGTCTTTTTTATTTTCTGATGATTTATCAATTTCTTGATTTAAATTTATTGAATTATTTTTGATAATTTTATCTTCCTGATCATTTCCGGTATCAAAAATAAAGATATTAAATATCAATAAAATGCCTACAATTAGCAAAATTCCTGTTAAAGCACTTTTATTATTTTCCATCTTTTTTCTTTTTAATTTTCAAACACGCTGAGATAAACCCTTTAAATAATGGATGAGGATTATCAACAGTACTTTTATATTCCGGATGAAATTGAACCCCAATAAACCAGTTATGATTAGGTAATTCAATGATTTCAACTAAATTTTGTTCAGGATTCTTTCCACTAGCAATCATCCCATTTTTTTCGTATTCTAATAAATAATCGTTATTGAATTCATATCGGTGTCTATGTCTCTCAGAAATGTTTGTGTTTTGATAATTTTTAAATGCTAATGAATTCTTTATAATTCGGCAATTATATGAACCTAGTCTCATGGTACCGCCTTTGTTTTGGATTAATTTTTGGTCTTGCATCATGTGGATAACTGGATTTTTACATTTGACATCTATTTCCGTGGAATTAATGCCTGGTATTTTAAGAACATTTAAACCAAATTCAATCACTGCTGTTTGCATACCTAAGCAAATTCCGAAAAATGGAATATTATTTTCTCTTACAAATTTAATTGCTGCAATTTTTCCTTTAGTACCTCTATCACCAAAACCAGGAGCCACTAACACACCATCAATTCCTAGTAGTTTTTCTTTAATATTTACATCTTTAATTTTTTCTGAATGAATCCAGTTGATTTTGACTTTGCAATTTAATTCAGTTCCCGCATGTAAAATAGATTCAGTTATAGATTTATAAGAATCTTTTAGTTCTATATATTTTCCAATTAATCCAATTGTAATTGTTTCTTCAGGTTTTTTTAACTTATTTAGAAATATTTTCCATTCATTCATATTAGATTTTATATTGTCTTTTATCTTCAACTTTTGAAGTACAACATTATCTAATCCTTCTTTTTGCATTAAAATTGGTACCTCATAAATTGTATCTACATCTCTAGATTCAATTACTGAATTTTTATCAACATTGCAAAAAAGAGCAATTTTATTTTTTATGTCATTTCCTAAATGATGTTCTGTTCTGCANACTAGTATGTCGGGCTGGATGCCTGATTCAAGGAGTGTTTTTACAGAATGTTGAGTTGGTTTTGTCTTTAATTCACCTGCTGCTGAAAGATATGGTACTAGCGTTAGATGAATAAATAATGAATTATCTTCTAATTCCCATTTTAGCTGTCTTACAGCCTCAATATAGGGAAGTGATTCTATATCTCCAACAGTTCCTCCAATTTCAGTTATAATAAAATCATAAGTCTTGGTTTTTCCGAGTATTTTTATGCGTCTCTTAATTTCATCTGTAATATGAGGAATGATTTGTACGGTTTTTCCAAGATAATCTCCTTTTCTTTCTTTTTCTATAACTGTTTGGTATATTCTTCCTGTAGTTACATTGTTGGATTGAGATGTATGTATATTTAAGAACCTTTCATAATGTCCTAAGTCTAGATCAGTTTCCGCTCCATCTTCAGTAACATAACATTCTCCATGTTCATATGGGTTCATAGTTCCAGGATCTATGTTTATATAAGGATCTAATTTTTGAATTGTTACATTGTATCCTCTAGAATTTAGAAGTTTTCCTAGCGATGCTGCAATAATTCCTTTACCCAAAGAGGAAGTCACCCCACCTGTCACAAAAATATATTTAGTTTTAGATAATTTCAAAATCTATGTATTCTATAAATATAGAATGCGAAAATAATAAATTTCCCATTGTTTATAATGATTTATAATTAAAGAAATTTTTTAAAACCTAATACTTATTCCTCCACTAGGAAGAATTGGAAGTTGATCTACCCTTTCATGACTAATTCTGTTAAAGTAAAAGATGTTTTGCCTATTATACGCGTTAGTAACAGATGCGGAAATTTCTACAATAAGATTTTTATTTATTTGCATTGTCTTTGTGATTGAAATATCTAGCCGATGATAATAAGGTAGTCTTCCACCATTTAATTCCCCATATTTAATATCTAATTCTCCGTTTTCAGAAATATAATCACTATTAATTCCATTTTCAAATATTATATTTTCATAGAATCCTTGAGTTTGAGTGAATGGAAAACCAGAGCCAAGGTTCCATCTTCCATCTACTTTCCAGCTTTCATTATTTCCGAATTTATAACTTCCAACAAGATTTATATTATGTCTTCTGTCAAAATGTGGAAAGTATGTATTTCCTTGTTCAGTTCTATTAATGAACCCTAAAGAATATACACTCCATAGATAAAGATTTTTATTCTTATACTTAAGAAGTAAATCTAATCCTTGAGCAAATCCAGTTTCAATAATAAATTCATTATCATAATTAGATGACATAGAACGGTTTATATTAGTTAATTGAGTAAAATCTTTAAAATATCCCTCAATTTGTAAATCTAATTTCAGATTTATATCGTACTCAGTACCAAATATGATATGTCTTGCTTTTTGAATTTGGTTTTTATACTTATTCTCTTCTGCATCTATTGGTAAATTTTCTGGACTTGAAATAAATCCATAAAATAAATTTACTACATCTCTATCAGAAACGGTGCTAAGTATGTTCTGAGAGTAATATCCTCCTGCAATTTTAATTCTAAAAACATCATTTACTAAATATTTAATCCCAAGTCTTGGTTCCGGTGAAGTTCCTAGTGTGTATTTTTGTATTCTAAACCCTGGTTCTAAAATTAATTTTTTAGATTTATATTGGTAGTTTATATATGCAGAAAATTCTGATGTATTCTCATTTTGTTCTATTACTGCATTTGCGGAATTGAATGTTTTAAATTTAGTTTCAAATCCATATACATCAAAACCATATTTAATTTTCCCATTGGGTTGAAAGTTTGTAAAGTCAAAGCCCATGCTGGCTCCTGCAATTGAACTTTCACGGAGTGGAGAAGCAGCTTCTTTTAAAGTAATTCCATATCCAGAATACGCAATGTTTCCTTCTATTAGTACTGGAGAATTCCCAGGAATTAAAATGAAATCAGATCCAAATCCATGAGATTTCCAATTAAGTTCGGATATTCCTTGATAAATTACATTGTCATCATAATTGAATCCAAATAAATTTGCTTTTGATCCATTTGTAGTATTAAATGTTATTTTACCATATAAATCTAGAAATGAGTATGGCATATTAATATCATAGAGTAAATCAGAGGTTTTATCCAAATACGAATTTTTTCCTGAGAAAATGAAAGAAGTTAGTCCTTTTTTATTTAAAGGTCCTTCGATCAAAAGTTTGCTTCCAAATGTATTGGAGGAAATTTTTCCTTTAATTTTCTTCTTATTTCCGTCCTTTGTTTTTAGGTCCATAATTGAGGATATTCTGCCTCCGTACTGTGCTGGAAATCCTCCGGTATATACATCAGTATTTTTTATAATATCTGCATCAAATACTGAAAAAAGTCCAATAGAATGAAATGGACTATAAATGGTCATTCCATCCATGAGAACTTTATTTTGTACAGGAGATCCTCCCCTAATATACAATTGACCCCCTTGATCTCCAGTAAAAATTACGCCAGGAATGATTTGCATATACTGAGCTAAATCAGGTTCTCCACCTATTGTTGGCACTAATTTTAAATCTTCATTTGTTATTTTTATTGAAGCAGCTTTTACTTCTGTTTTCATTTCCAGTCTTTCAGCTGAAATTTCCACTTCTTCAATTTTGACTGATGAAGTTGATAATTCGAAGTTAATATTTAATATTTCACCTTTAATTAATTTAAGTTTCTTTGTTACTTTGTTATATCCAATATAGCTAGCAGACAAAGTGTATTCTCCTTCAGGAATTTTTGATAATGTATACATTCCATTTAAATCAGTTTGCGACCCATATTTAGTCCCACTTATACTGACATTGCAAAACATAATTGGTTCACCTGTTTGTAAATCAGTAGCAAAACCCCTAATAGTTCCATTTTGCGCAATTGTTTGAAGCAATGTGCAGAAGAAAATTATTGATAATAATATTTTTTTCATAGATTAAATGCTTGCAAATATAGTTATACTTGATATCTTATTACACTTATTTATTTTAATATCTTTAATATCATCTCTCTAAGTAATTCACTTTCCTTAATAGATGGGTTATTTATCCCTTTACTTTTTAGATCATAATCTCTTAGGATTTCAAATATTGAAAAGAGTTTTTCAATTGAGTAGTTTTTGGATGAAATCTCAAAATCTCGGATAAAATAAGGGTTGATTCTTAGCTCATTTGCTATGTTATTTTTATTTGTATTTTTAATTTTATGAAAGATCAAAGTCTTTTGGAAAAAAGAAAATAAATTAGATATTGTTAAAACAAAAGGATAGTGTTTTTGATTTTTCGCGAAATGTTTAACAATTAGGTTTGTTTTTAAAATATCTTTCTTCCCTATAGCTGATTGTAATTCAAAAATGTTGTAATCTTTACTAATTCCAATATGTTTTTCTATTAACTCAGGAGTTACAATATTGTTATCTTCAATATCTATTAGGAGTTTCTTGATTTCATTATCAATTTTAGATAAGTTATTTCCAAGACTTTCTGCAATTAAATGACAAGATTTTATTTCTATTTTTATATTATGGTTGTTTAAATATGTTCTGATCCATTCAGGTATTTGATTGTCATATATTTTTTTACTTTCAAATAGAATAGCATTTTTTTTCAAAATCTTATAAAAACTTTTTCTTTTATCTATCTTTTTATTTTTATAACAAATGACTAAAATTGTTGATAACTGTTGGCTTTGTAAGTAGTTTTCAAGTTTTTCAATAGATTTAATATATTGTGCTTCTTTAAGAATTATAACTCTATATTTTGCTCCAAATGGAAATTCTTTAGCTTCAGAAATGATTGTTTCTATATTAGTTTCTTTTCCGTAAAGAGTAGTTTGATTAAATGGTTTTTCATCTTCATGAAGAATTGTATTAGAAATAGTGTCGCTAATTAAATCAATATAATATGGTTCATCTCCATAGAGAAAATATACATTATTGAAATTTTTCTTTTGAATTTCGTTTATAATTTCATGATATTTCATTTTATTTGAATTATGGAAGATTTTGTTCGTTTAAATTTGCCAATTTACAAACAGAAGTTGAAATTGATTGGTGAAATTCAACATATTTTTGATGAAGTTCGAAAAAAATATATTCTTCTTACCAAAGAAGAGTGGGTTAGGCAGAATTTTATACATTATTTGAAAAATGAGAAAGGTTATCCATTTGGATTGATGAATGTTGAAAAGACTATTTCTTATAATAATATGAGAAAACGAGCTGATATAGTTATTTATAATACAACTGGACTTCCATTTATGATAGTCGAATGTAAATCTACTGATGTAAAGATTACTAAGGATGTGTTTTATCAAATTTGCAGATATAATTATAAATTGGGAGTTAAATATTTAGTATTAACTAATGGTCTTGATAATTTTTGTTGTGAAATAAATTATAAAGAGAAGAGAATTAATTTATTAAGTAAAATTCCAAATTTTAATTATTGAAAATATTATTTATGCTGAGCAAAGTTTTTCTTTAGGTGGAGAAAATTTGGTTAAATTAATTCCTTTGGTTGCTTCAGTGTATTCTTTCAAACTTGGAGTTCTTCCTAATATAGCGGATAGCACAACTACTGGAGTAGATGCCAGAAGAGACTCTCCCTTTTTTCTAGTTGAATCAGCTACAACTCTTCCCTTAAATAATCTTGTAGATGTAGCTAAAACTGTATCCCCTTTTTCGGCTTTTTCTTGATTTCCCATACAAAGGTTGCATCCGGGTCTTTCCAAATACATCATGTTTTCATATTCTTTTCGAGCTTTATTTTTTGGATTTGTATCATCGAATTCAAATCCAGAGTATTTTTGTAATATTTCCCAATCTCCTTCCATTGTTAGTTCTTCTATAATGTTATATGTAGGAGCTGTAACAACTAATGGTGCTTTGAATTTAACATGTCCTTCTTTTTTTTCTAAGTTACGCAGCATTTCTGCTACAATTTTTAAATCACCTTTATGTACCATACATGATCCAACAAAACCTAAATCTACGTGTTTTTTGCCTTCATAATAAGATAATGGTCTAATAGTGTCGTGCGTATATCTTTTAGATATATCTTTATTGTGAACATCTGGATCAGCTATCATTGGTTGAGAGATGATATTTAGATCAACTTCAAATTCCGCAAAGTATTCTGCATTAGAATCAGGTTTTAGTGCTGGTTTGTTCCCTGATTTAATTTCTTCAATTCTAATATTCGCTTTTTTAATAAGATCTTGCAATACATTTTCTTTGTTGTCCATTCCCCGGTCAATCATAGATTGAATTCGATTTTTTGAAATTTCCAAAGAAGAAATTAAGGTGTTGTCTTCCGAGATGCATATTGAAGCTTTTGCTTTCATCTCAGCTGTCCAATCTGTAAATGTAAAAGCTTTGTCGGCTTGGAGGGTTCCAATATGTACCTCAATGATTCTTCCTTGAAAAACATTTTCGCCATTGAATTTTTCTAGCATTTGAGATTGAGTAGCGTGCACTACGTCTCTAAAATCAGTATGTTCATTCATATTACCTTTGAATGTTACTTTGACTGATTCAGGTATAGGCATTGAAGTTTCACCAGTAGCTAAAGCTAGGGCTACAGTGCCGGAATCTGCGCCAAAAGCTACTCCTTTGGACATTCTTGTATGAGAGTCTCCTCCAATGATTATTGACCAATCATCAATTGTTATGTCATTTAATACTTTATGAATAACATCTGTCATTGAGTGATATGAGTTTTTGGGGTCTCTTGCTGTTATTAATCCAAATTCATTCATGAATTTCATGAGTCTTGGTATGTTTTCTTTAGATTTATTGTCCCACACAGAAGCTGTATGACAACCCGATTGATAAGCTCCATCAATTGATGGCGAAATTGTAGTGGCTGCCATCATCTCAAGTTCTTGAGTAGTCATTAGCCCCGTAGTGTCCTGCGATCCTACTATATTTATTTGGATTCTAACATCAGATCCGGCGTGAAGTGTTTTTTTAGAATCTATACCTAATATATTTTTATTGAATATTTTTTCAACAGCAGTTAATCCTACACCAGTTTTATAAATTTCTTTGGAATTCGCGAAAACTTTAGGAGTTTTAATTTTCAATAATTCCGAAGCGAAAGTTTGAAGTTTTTTTCCAAATACAATTGCGTATGACCCCCCCGCTTTCATGAATTCTATTTTTTGTGGAGTGAATGATTTGGAAATGTCACACAGTTCCTTGTCATTATTATATAGTTTTTTCTTTTTAATATCAAGGGTTAAAACGGTCCCTGTATCAACAGAGTATTTTTGTTCGAGAATTGGGTCACCATTATCATCAGTGACAATTTCTCCTTTATCATCTTTTTTCGTTACCCAGTTTTGAAGGTCTATGCCAATTCCTCCAGTTACATCAACTGTAGTGAGGAATATTGGTGAAATGCCATTTGTGCCTGCTACTATTGGAGCGATGTTTACGAAAGGAATATATGGACTGGATTTTTTACCTATCCATAATGCTACATTATTTACTCCTGACATCCTTGATGATCCTACTCCCATTGTTCCTTTTTCAGCTATCAACATGATTTTTTTATGAGGATGTTTTTTTTGAAGAGATATAAGTTCCTGTTGTTTTTCTTTATCATGTTCAAACATACTTAATCCATGCATTTCTCTATCTGACCTTGAGTGGGCATCACTTCCAGGAGAAAGTAAGTCAGTTGAGATGTCTCCAATTCCAGCAACATAAGTAACCACCTCTATCTTGTCTTCTAGATCAGGTAATTGGGTAAAGAACTCCGCTTTGGCATAGCTTAATAGGATTTCTTTAGCAATTTTATTGTTTTTTAAATAAGCTTCTTTTAGTCTACTAGTATCTTTTTCATATAAAAAAACTTCCCTTTTTAAAACTTTAGATGCTTTTAAAGCTGTATCCAAATCTCCTCCAAGTGCTAAGTCAATTAGTACTTCTATGGATGGTCCTCCTTTCATGTGAGATAGAAGTTCGAATGCGAATGTTTCGGTGATTTCATCTACATTTGTCTGTTTTAATATGATTTCTTTAAGAAAATTTGATTTTGCTTTTGCGGCATCAGTAGTTCCTGGAAGTACATTATAAATAAAAAAATCTAACGCATTCGCTCTTTCTTTATGATGAATGTCTTTAATAATGAATATTATCTCATTAATTAGAACTTCATTGATTATGGGTTTGGGGTGAAGTCCAGAAGATTTTCTATTGTCGTTTTCTTTTAAAAATTTATAATATGTTTTCATATTAAAGAATTTTAAATTAAAATATAAAAACTAACAGATTAAAACAAAATACTTTGATAATAAATAATTACCAATAGTAAATTAGGATATCTTTTATTCAGAAATAACGTCAAATGGAACAGTCACATCAACTGATCTATGGAGCCTAATTCTAGCTTCATATTTACCTAATTCTTTTGCAGAAGGGATATTGACAAATGATTTGTCAATTTTTTCTTCTAATTTATTGTCTAACTGAGACATGAATTGGGCTAATGTTATTTTACCGAATAATTTTGAACCTGTTGAAACCTTTGCTTTAATTTGAATATTTAATTGTTTTAATTTTTCAGCAACGTTATTTGCATCTGATATGTTTTTTTCTTCTTTTTGGTTTTGCTGTTTTAATTTTTCTTCTAATATTTTTATTGCTGATGATGTAGCTAATATTGCTTTTCCTTCCGGTATTAGATAGTTTCTTCCATATCCATTTTTCACATTTACAACTTCATCTTTAAATCCTAAATTCTCAATATTTTCTAATAATATTACTTTCATTTTTTTTACTTTAAATTGTCTGCAACATAAGGTAAAAGAGCCAATTGTCTACATCTTTTTATAGCTGTTGATAATCGTCTTTGGTATTTTAGAGATGTCCCAGTAATTCTTCTAGGTAAAATTTTACCTTGTTCATTTAAGAATCTCATTAAAAAATCAGGGTCTTTATAGTCAATATATTTGATTCCCATTTTTTTAAACCTACAGTATTTTTCTTTTCTTCTTTTATCAATATCTACTGGAGATAAATATCTGATTTCAGATTGGTCTTTTCTTGGCATTATTTTGATTTTTTTTGTTGTTCGTTCATTTTCTTTCTTCTTCTTTCAGCATATTCGATTGCGTACTTATCTAGTTTTACAGTAATCCACCTAAGAATGGTTTCATCCCTTTTAAATTCCACATCTAAATCAGTGAGAATTGATCCTTCGGCCTTGAACTCTATTAGATAATAGAATCCTGATTTTTTGTTTTGAATAGAATATTTTAGTTTTTTTAGACCCCAGTTTTCTTCGGAGATAATTTCTGACTTATTATCCTTGAGATAACTAGTATATTTTTTTACTGTTTCCTTTATCTGATCTTCAGATAAAACGGGATTCATAATGAAAACAGTTTCGTAATTATTCATAATTATATTTTTTATTATTATCTGATTTCAATCCTTTTTTTAAAGGAACGCAAATTTATAAAAACTAATTGAATAATCAATTCCAAAGTAAAGAATATTTTTTTAATAAAAATTAAATTTTTTATTGTTGAAATCATTACATTATTTATTTTTGTGTTTAATTAATTTATTAGTTACTAAATGAGTGAATTTGTAGTTTCTGCTAGAAAGTATAGGCCTTCTAGTTTTAAAGATGTTGTTGGCCAGTCAGCAATTACCAATACGTTAGATAAAGCGATACAATCAAATAAGTTGGCTCAATCTTTTCTTTTTTGTGGTCCGAGAGGAGTTGGTAAGACTACATGTGCTAGAATATTTGCAAAAGAAATTAATCGATTTGCTAGTGATAGTTTGAATGATGATTTTTCTTTTAATATTTTTGAATTAGACGCGGCTTCTAATAATTCTGTAGATGATATAAGGAGTCTTACAGATCAAGTGAGGGTTCCACCGCAAATTGGTAAATATAAGGTATATATTATTGACGAGGTTCATATGTTGTCTCAGTCCGCTTTTAACGCGTTCCTTAAGACTTTAGAGGAGCCTCCAGTACATGCGAAATTCATTTTAGCTACCACTGAGAAACATAAGATTATTCCAACGATTCTTTCTAGATGTCAAATTTTTGATTTCAAAAGCATTCAGGCTTCTGATATAGTCAATCAGTTAATTTCTGTTTCAAAATCTGAAAAGATTGATTTTGAATTAGAGGCACTTAATATAATTGCGCACAAGTGCGGAGGCTCAA
>PAUF01000005.1 GCA_002712715.1 Flavobacteriales bacterium
GTCACGCATTAAAAGGGGCTAGAATTTTTATTGTGAGGGTGGAATTCGTTTTTTGGTAGCCATAAGGTTCGAATCCTTGATTTAACAAATTAAGTTCTATTGATGTTATTACTCCTTATTTCATTGCCTTTTTTTGCTGTTGTTGTCTTATTATTTGTTGATAAAACAAATCTTTGATTTCATCGTAATTTTGCATTATTTTGATCTTTACTAGTTTTTAATTTTTCTATTTTGCTCTTATTCGTTTTTGATTCCACATCATCAAGTTTTCAATTATTTTGTGAAATTAATTGGCTTGTTCTAGCTAATTCTAATGCGGCTTTAGGGATTGATGGAATTGCGCTTTTTATGATCATTCTCACCGCTTTTCTAATACCTGTCTGTGTTTTGCTCTCTTGAAGCCCGACAGTGAAAACTAATATTAAAGAATATAATATAGCTTTTTTTGTTTTGGAGTCTATTTTATTCGGTGTATTTTGTAGTTTAGATCTTTTACTGTTTTATATACTGTTCGAAGCAGTGTTGATTCCAATGTTTTTTGTTGTTGGCGTTTACGGTTCAAGAGATAGAAAAATTAGAGCTTCCTATCTATTGTTTCTATATACACTTATTAGTTCGGTTTTTATGCTTATCGCTATTTTAGCCTTATATTTTTGAGCTGGTACAACAGACTATCAAAAACTTCAAACTATAGAATTCGATTCTTTGGTTGTAAAGTTTGTTTGAATTGCTTTTTTTTTATCTTTCGCTGTTAAAATGCCTCTAGTTCCTTTTCACGTGTGATTGCCAGAGGCGCACGCTGAAGCTCCAACTTCCGGATCTGTTATATTAGCTGGAATTCTTTTAAAACTTGGTGGTTTCGGTTTTATCCGTTTTTCTATTGGGTTATTTTCGGAAGCTTCTTCATTTTTTACGCCTTTAATTTTTGCGATAAGTATTTTTGGGGTTGTTTATGCTTCTTTAACTACGATTCAGCAAATTGATTTAAAAAAAATAATTGCATATTCTTCTGTCGCTCACATGGGTTTAGTTACGATTGGGCTTTTTTCTAACAATTTTCAAGGTATTTTAGGTAGTATTATGTTGATGATTTCTCATGGTGTTGTTTCCGGTGCTTTATTTCTATGCATTGGAATTTTATACGAAAGACATCAAACAAGAATAATTAAATATTATAGTGGTTTAGTTCATTCTATGCCGCTATTTACTGTATGTTTCATAATTTTTACTTTAGGGAATATAGGTCTTCCAGCTACGAGCAGTTTTATTGGTGAAATTTTAATTTTTATTGGCTGTTTTGAAGCCAATAGTTGGGCAGCTTTACTGTCTGGGCTCGGGATGGTTTTAGGTATCGGTTATAGTTTATGATTGTGTAATCGTATAGCTTTTGGAAATAATAAACAATTTTCAATTTTAGAGTTTCGAGATTTAAATAGACGTGAATTTTATATGTTATTTCCGTTTGTTTTTTTAAACTTTCTATTTGGTTTATATCCAGATGTTATTGTCAACTATTTAAAATCTTCCATAATTGTGCTCTAGTTTTTAAATCTTTTTTGGCGGAATGGTAAACGCTTAAGTTTTAAAAACTTATCCCAATTTGGGTTTAGGGTTCGAATCCCTAAAAAAGAAATTTATTTACGATGCTTTTCAAATAATTGTTCGTATTTTAAGTGTTGCTGAGTGGTTTAAAGCGATAGATTGCTAATCTATTAAATGTTATTCATTTCGCAAGTTCGAATCTTGTCACTTAAGATTTATTTGTTTTTAAAAATTCTTTAGTTTTACGCTTCAAATTTTGATGTCATTTTTTCTTAATCCTTGAGTTAACAGATGATTGTTTTCAACAAACCATAAAAACATTGGAACTTTATATTTCATATTTGGTGCTATTTCTGGTGTTTTAGGTTTTGTGGTTTCTATGGTTATGCGTTTCGAGTTATCTCAGTCTGGGGATGCTTTTTTAGCAGGAAACTATCAACTTTACAATGTTTTAGTAACAGCTCACGCTTTTTTAATGATCTTTTTTTTTGTAATGCCCACAGCGATCGGTGGTTTTGGTAACTGATTTGTTCCTATTATGATTGGGGCTTGTGATATGGCGTTTCCTCGTTTAAACAACATTAGTTTTTGATTACTTCCTCCTGCATTAATTTTATTATTATCTTCGTCTCTTGTTGAGGCTGGTGTCGGTACAGGATGAACTGTTTATCCTCCCTTATCTGGTATTCTTGCTCATTCTGGTGGTGCTGTTGACTTAGCAATTTTTAGTTTACATTTAGCTGGTATCTCGTCTATTTTAGGGGCTATCAATTTTATCGTAACTATTTTAAATATGCGTTGTCCAGGAATGACTGCCCACAGAACGCCTTTGTTTGTATGAGCGGTTTTTATTACAGCTTTTCTTTTATTACTTTCTTTACCTGTTTTAGCTGGAGCTATCACAATGCTATTAACGGATAGAAATTTTAATACTTCATTCTTTGATCCAAATGGTGGTGGTGACCCTGTTTTATACCAGCATTTATTTTGGTTCTTTGGTCATCCTGAAGTTTACATTCTGATCTTACCTGCTTTTGGGATTATTTCTCATATTGTTTCTAACTTTAGTTCAAAAGCTGTTTTTGGAAATTTAGGTATGATTTACGCAATGCTTTCCATCGGTTTTTTAGGGTTTATTGTATGGGCACATCATATGTATACTGTCGGTTTAGACGTTGATACAAGAGCTTATTTCACTAGCGCAACAATGATTATTGCTGTTCCAACAGGAATTAAAATTTTTAGTTGAATAGCTACAATGTTTGGTGGAAATATTGTTCTTAATACTCCGATGTTATTTGCAAATGGTTTTATTTTTTTATTTACTTTTGGTGGTTTAACGGGAATCGTTTTATCTAATTCAGGGATCGATATTGCTTTACACGATACTTACTATGTCGTTGCACATTTCCATTATGTTTTAAGTATGGGGGCTGTATTTGCAATTTTTGCTGGATGATATTACTGAATTTCAAAGATTTTAGGGGTAGAGTATCCAGAATCTTTAGGAAAGATTCATTTTTGAACAACTTTCATTGGTGTTAATCTTTGTTTTTTTCCGATGCATTTCTTAGGGCTAGCTGGTATGCCAAGAAGAGTTCCTGATTTTCCGGATAGCTATAACGCTTGAAATAATATCGCTAGTTTAGGGAGTTGTATCACGATGATGTCTAGTGCATTTTTTGTTTATGTTGTTTACGTAACAATTACAGGTAATCAAAGAGTTTCTTTTAACCCTTGAATTAAAGCTTGTAAGTTTATTTAAAAATATTAAGTTTTGTTCTTTCACGAATTGCGAGTATAGATCAACGGTAGATCGATAGCCTTCCAAGCTAATGGTATGAGTTCGAATCTCATTATTCGCTCATTTTTTAGATGGCTCAAAAAACAAATGCAATTTCATTAAGAGTTTCAAATAAAATTACTTGAAGTTCTACATGAAGCGAAGATAATAAAACATATTATTACTTCCTTTTTAAAGATTTAGAAATAAGAAAATCTTTTAAGCTTTTAACCTCACTTTTAGGCGTTAAAATGAATAAGTTACTAATTAAATCACAAAATGGTTCAGTAACTATAAATGCTAAAAGAACTGCACAATTAATAAAAAAAGATTCAATCCGTGTTTCTTTTAAACGTTTATTTTTTTTGAAAGATCTCGTTATAAACGCTCATCAAATGGATAATACTTTAAAATATAAAAAGAAGGTAAGTTTATGAGAGAGTAAAATGTTGTTTTGATATATTCCGGCAGCTTTTTTCTCAGAATACGTGAGTCTACAAATAAAGCTTTCTTTACGACGACGTCATGAGGTTTTTAAATTAGGTATTCAGAGCGGTATTCAAACAATGCTTCGTTATTATTTTAATTCTCGTAGAAAGCTTTTCGTTTCAGGAATCAAGGTTATATGTAAAGGTAAATGAACTAAAACGAATACAGGAAGAACTCAAAAAATGATATTTAATTTAGGCAGGTTGAATAATCAGGCTTCTAACTCTTTTATGGATTCTTCAATTTCAACAGTAACCACAAAATTTGGTGTTTGTAGTGTCAAAGTTGTGATATCTTATAAGAATACTTCTGATCGTTTTTAGCTTAATGGATAAAGCTTTGATTTTCTACGTCATTTATAAAGGTTCGATTCCTTTAAAACGATATTTAGGTTTCATTCTTTTATATTTTGAAATTGTTTATGCATTTAATTCTGGTGCAATGTGAACGTTATCTTAATACCTAAAACATGTTAATAAATGCAAAAGGGCTGCTGTAAGCTTTAATCATTGTGTTCGGAGAGTAAAATAAATGGAAAAAATGTAAAATAAATGGGAAAACATTGACCTTAATAGATTGATTTTGATTTACATTTTTCTTTTATAAGATTAGATAGTTGATTAGTGCATTTTTTCAAGTCTATTATCTTTAGTGGTTTTTAACGATTATACCACCTCAATAGCAAAAGCTATATTTCTTTTAGAAATCAACAGTTAGGAATATTGAACAATGAAGTAACCTTTGATTCAGTGATTTAGATTAGTATTTTTTACGTGTTTGTATAAAAAGCTTGATAAAGAAAATAATGATTTCAAAAATTAATGCTGATAAATCAAGTGCCAGAAATCTCGGTAATGCTTGAGGCATGAACGTTACATTAATTATTAGGTTTAAATAGTAACAGGGATTAATTTTAAGCTTTAAAATAAAAATCAGTTTAATTGGTATTATGAAAAAGAGACTAAAATTATTTAATACTATCAAAGAAATTAGAATAAAAGATGTAGCGATAACATGTTACTATTGCTTTTAGAATTTCGAGGGTTAAAACAAATTTCTTAGTAAAGTATTGATTCTTTAGTTACGAAAGCTTAAGTAGCAAAAGCTATTAGAGACAGCTGTAGTTTGAGCTATCAATAAAAGTCGTTTTTTTTGGGAACGTTTCCAATAAAAGAGTAAATAAAAACGATTAACCTAAAAAGTATTGTCGCAAGACTGAAATTTAAAGAATTAGACGAGAAAAAAGTTCGTTTGTGGGTTGTGCTATTTAATTCGATAAAACACGCAAATCTTACCAAAACTTGAATTTAAATAGTATTGGTTTCCCTATATTTTTCATTTAAACAGTTGTTGCATGGTTGTTGTCAGTCCTTATTTTGTAATGTTCTGTTAATTCAGTTAAAGGGCGAAACTTTTCTTCTAAGATTTTTAATTTAGTTCTAGAATAGATATTTTGATAAAAAATACAAAAAAAAATGACTTCTAAATCTTTATGATGCTAATGTTTTGGGCTTTTAATGCGATACATTACAAGAAAATAAAACATTATGATCTATTTTTATTGTTGAAATTTAAACGTAAAATCTTGTTTTGTTCGGATTGCTTCTTGAAACTCAGAGGCATAAAGGAGGAATAAACAGTAATGGTTGGTTAGTCCGCAGCCATGAAACTTATCTTTTTTTCTATACTTTTCGCCCGTCGCTTCTTGAAATTGAATCTTAATAAACCATAAAAGCTCATAGATTTTATTTTTAAAAATTTAGAGGTTTTTATATTCTTTAAGATTTGAAATTATGAATAAGTCGTAACAAAGTAACTGTAGATGAATCTGCTGTTGGAATAAGATTTTTATTTATTTCGTTCCATTATTTTTTGTTAGTTTAATTTCAATAAGATCTATAACGTTTTAACCTAAACTCAAAGTCATTTGTTCTTGATTGTTAATGTTTTAACGCTTTTTTTATATTTTTTGAATAAAAGTAAGATTTGCCTAAATAGTAAAGTTTTAAGTATGAGTTTATTTATATTTTATTAGATGTTTTTATATATGCAGCGTCACGCTTTTCATTTAGTTGATCCTAGTATTATGCCTTTATTATCTTCAATGAGCTGTTTGACAACAGCATTGGGGGCAGTTTTATATTTTCATGGTTATGTTGCCGGTTTTCAAATCCAAATGTTTGGATTGTTTTCTGTCATTGCTTGTATGGGCTTTTGATGAAGAGATGTTGTTAGAGAGGGAACTTTAGAGGGTTGCCATACTAACATTGTTCAATTAGGTCTTCGATACGGAATGATATTGTTTATTGTTTCAGAAGTAATGTTTTTTTTTGCTTTTTTTTGAGCCTTTTTTGCAGCTAGTATAGCTCCAACTATTGAGATAGGAAATGTTTGACCCCCAAAAGGGATCGAAGCTTTTAATCCTTTTGAGGTTCCTTTAGTAAATACTTTAATATTACTTTGTTCTGGTGCTACTATAACCTATTCTCATCACGCTATTACAGCAGGAAATAAAAAAGAGGCAGTTTTTGGTTTAGTTTTAACTATCGTTCTAGCTTTTATTTTTACTGGGTTTCAGGCTTTTGAGTATGTTAGTGCCTCATTTTCTATTTCGGACGGAATTTTTGGTTCTACTTTTTTCACGGCAACAGGATTTCATGGATTCCATGTTTTTGTTGGGACACTTTTTTTAAGTGTTTGTTTAGCTCGTATGAATTATAACCATTTTTCGAATGAGCATCATTTTGGTTTTGAGGCTGCTGCCTTTTATTGACATTTTGTTGATATTGTTTGATTGTTTCTTTACGTTGCCGTTTATTTCTGGGGTGGAAATTAATTTAATTTTTTAAGAGTTGGGGTTTTTATTGTATTAGATGAGTAATTTTGCTCTATTATTTATTTCACTTATTATTTTGTTAAGTAGTTTAAGTGAAAGCTTCGAATTCATAGTTCATAATGAAGAATCTTTATTAGTTTTATGTTTTGTTGCATTTATTTTTGTTGCCTATAGTTTTTTATCATTAAGTGTTTTTGATGATTTTCAGAAGAAAATAAGTTCATTAGAAGATCAGCTTTTATTGGTTGTTGTTTCTCGTTTTAAAGCTCTCATTGGAAATTTTAATGAATTTTTATTTTTTAGAGGTTTAGTAATAAGATTTCAATTTATTTTAGCTTTACTTTCTATGCGTCTTCAATCTGATTGAGTTGCTTCAATGTTTGAGCTAAATTCATCAATTAATTCTTTATTTCTATCGAAATTGACTAGTGTCTTAAGATTAAAAACTCAGGTTTTAAAACCTATACAAGATCGTTTAAACACTATAAGTTTAATGCCTCTTCTTTTTAGTGACTCTTTTTCCAATTTAGTTTTTAGTTCAAATCTCACTTGTTTCATTAAAAAATCTGCTGTAATTGAAAGTCCTATATTTTTTAATAAGTCCAACTTTATCAAGCAATCTTTTAAATAATTTATTTTTTTTATGATCTTGCTATATTTAAAATGTTTATAAAATTTCAAATGGAATGCTTGATTTATATTCTTGAGGCGTTACTTCAAAACGAAAAGCTTAGCTAATCAGAAGGTTTAAAGGCTAAGATTCCTAAAAAAGAAAACTTTTAATTCAAAAACTAATGTTTTTGTTCAATATAAATTAAACCTAGGTTTTTTTTAACTTTAGCGAATTGATACATCTAAATAGCTTATAAAAAAATCAAAAGAGAAAATGGAAGTAACGGCGAGTGAAACCATATAAATTTAGATAATTGTTAGGTTTTAATCCTGATTAAATTTAGTTTTAAGTAACGTTTTGTTATTTTATAGGAACTTCGTTTTCTGGCTTTAGAGAGATAAAATCGATAGTGTATCAGTATTGTGAAGGAAAGCAGTTCGAAATAAGGAAGGAACTTTTAATAAATTTGAAATTTTTAATATTCTATCGTTTAAAACTTTTTACTTTTTGCATAACGGTCTCATTATTTAAAGAAAGAGGTGAGCTTTTATTAAAGTAGAAAGCGAATTTTTATAATTATATTCTTTGATCTAATCTCTTTTTTTAGACACGAAGCTAAGCGATCTATTCAAGCACTAGCTGAAATTAATTTAATAATTTATGAAAGGCTTAATCAGTGTTTGTTGCAATAAACTTGAATGATGTTTGAATAGGAGTGAAAGGCTAATCAAGCTTAGTTATAGCTTGAACTCCACGAAAATTATTTTAGTAACGCTATTATTTTTAGGTATGAGGTAAAGCAATGATTTTGTTTTAGGAGATTTCGTATTTTTCTAAGCATTTTTAAACTTTGAATACATACTTTTATAAGATGGTAAGTTAGACTGTAAGCTATAAAGTTTAAAGTCAAGAGAGAAACAACTCAGATCGCTTGCTAAGAGATCAAAGTGTAGTTTTAATTTATAAAAGTTTTTAGCTTTTTTAAAGCAAATTAGCAAATATTAAGTTTCAGTTGGCTTAGAAACAGCCATCATTTAATGAAAACGTAATAGTTCGAACAACTAGCTCAAAAATTCTTAAAATTTAAGGTATTAAACCATTCGAAGCAGCGAGTTAAAACTTTAATTTAAGTATTTCGATAGTGGAGCATTTTGTATAATTTTTTTTCCGTGAGGTTAAATCAAAAATGTTGCTGTGAGAATTAGTAACATCTTAAATTAATATTAATTCGTGTTTCATCTAAGCTTTCTTATTTCTATTTTAGGTTTATTCGAGCTTTAAGTTTATAAATGAAAGTTTTTGACGATAAGTATCAAAATCAAGTAATACTTTAAAGTTAAAATTTGTTATGAAAGTTTTATTACTTTTCTGACAATATTTGTCTTTCAGGAAAAAGTAAGGTTTTTTAATCGTAGCTTATCCCGCATCAGGTAGATTAATAAGAGATATTAAAGCGCAAAGAAAAATAGAGGATAAGGAACTCGGCAAATAGCTTTCGTAACTTTGGGATAAGAAAGTCTGATTAATAGAAACTATTAATCATTAATGATAAATCAATGAGTGACTTTTTAATAAAAAATTATAATAACGCTAATTTAATAAATAATGTATGTTATTTGATTGGTTCTCAATGCTTCAAACTGAAACAAAAAGTCATTAAGCTTTTTAATAAAGAGAGGTCAATAGATGTCTTATTTTGAGGATAGTAATGTAGCGAAATTCCTTGTCTTTTGATTGAAGACCTGCATGAAGCCCGTAACAACTCATTGGCTTTCTTTTCTTCTAATCTTGTGAATTTGAAATGGAGGTGAAGATTCCTCCTTACTAAAGCAAGACGAAAAGACCCTATCAACCTTTACTCAAATCAAATGTTGCTTATTTAAACTTATATGTTCAGTAATAGATAGTAGTTTTAACTTCAAACTTCATGAAAAACTATCCAATAATTTATTTAAGCTTTTTATATTATTTTTAAGACAGCTTTTGATCTGTGAGTTTATCTGGGATAGATCCCTTTGAAAAAGTAATAAAGGAATACAAAGATGAGTTTGATTAAGAGATCTTAATTTTTAGCGAAAAAGCAAATGCTTGTTTAACTGTGAAACATAAGATTGTTTAAGCAGATGTGTAAACAGGTTTTATTGATCCAATGCTATCGTACGAAAGAAGCATTGCATAACAGATAAAAGGTACTGTAGGGATAACAAGATAATAAAAATCAAGCGATCAAAGCGACGTTTTTGTTTGTTATATCGATGTCGGTTTAAGGCAACCTGATGGTGAAGAAGCTATCAAAGGTCGAACTGTTCGTTCGGTAAAGCCTTCCACGAACTGGGTTTAAAACGATGCGAATCAGTTTAGTTTCTATCTGCTTGATTAATTAAGTTTTAGGGTTTTTTACGCTAGTATGAGAAGATCGATGTAAAGAAAGCCAATTGTTAATATGATTAAATGTTAGTTTTTTAACTATGCTTTAAAGTTTTAAAAAATGATAGCGTTAAATTTTGAAACACAGCTTAAACAAACTTAATATAAAGTTTAAGACGAAAACTTTGATCGGTCAGAAATAATATATCTTAAATGTAACTGATTACGAATTTTTTTATGAAACTTTTTAAAATTTTATTATAAATTTCTCTAGATAATTAGTCGATTTTAAAGTTTAGTTTAAAGGATAAAACATTGAATTTCAAATTCAAGGATTAAGGGTTCGATTCCTTTAACTTTTGAAGATCTTTTTTGATGTTTGTTTTAGAAAAAATAGTTTGTTTTTTGATTTTAGTTGTTCCAGTATTAATTTCTGTGGCTTACTTAACTTTAGCGGAAAGAAAGGTTATGGGATCAATGCAGCAACGAAAAGGTCCAAATGTAGTTGGTTTTTTAGGTTTATTGCAGCCTTTAGCTGATGGTTTAAAACTTTTGCTGAAAGAAACAGTTATCCCAACGAATGCAAGTACGTTTAGTTTTGTGTTTGCTCCCGTTTTAACTTTATTTTTAAGCCTTTTTGGTTGATCTGTTATACCGCTTTCGTTTACAGGATTTTATGTTGATATTAATCTGAGTTTACTTTTTATATTTGCTGTTTCTTCTTTGGGGGTTTACGGGATTATTTTGTCTGGGTGATCGAGTAACTCAAGATATGCTTTTTTTGGGGCCTTACGAAGTGCTGCCCAAATGGTTAGTTATGAGGTTGCTATCGGTTTGATTTTAGTTACAGTTTTAGTTTGTGTTGGATCTTTGAATTTCTTTAGTATTGTTGTATTTCAAGAGTTCTTATTCTTTATGATACCTCTTTTTCCGATTTTTTTTATGTTTCTTGTAAGTATTCTAGCAGAAACCAATCGAGCTCCTTTTGATCTACCTGAAGCTGAAAGTGAACTTGTAAGTGGTTATAACGTTGAATATGCAAGTATGGGATTTGCTCTTTTTTTTTTAGCAGAGTATAGCTCGATGATCTTAATGAGTTCTTTGACAACAATTATTTTTATGGGAGGTTGAATTTCAGTATTTTCTAAACCTTTTATTTTGGATTCTTTTGTTATGTCTCTTAAACTTTCTTTTATTTTGTTTTTTTTTATTTGGGTTCGAGCTTCATTTCCTCGCTATAGAATCGATCAGCTTATGCGTCTATGTTGAAAGGTTTTTTTGCCGATCTCTCTTGCATTTGTTTTAATAACATTTGGTTTGTTATGGTCCTTTAATGGCGTTATGTAGATGAATTTTTCATTTTCTGATCGTAACATTTTTTCTAAAAATGAAATTTTGCAAGATTCTTTATCTATTTTAACTGAAACAGGTTTTTCAAAAAAGGTAATAAAAGAAAAAATAATACTAAAAAACTTTAAAAATTTAAGCATTAACCAAAATAAGTGTTTCGTCACAAACCACAAATATTCGGTTATTAAAAGATATCGTTTATCACGTATAACTTTTAGGGCTTATATAAATAAAGGTTATTTATCGGGGTTGCGTCGAAGTATGTGGTAATTTTCAATAGCTTAATGGTTTAAGCGTTCGACTGTTAATCGAAAGATTCAAGGTTCAAGTCCTTGTTGAAAAGTTTTTAAAATTTAGTGATATTTTTTTTGATATAATAAGGTTCAAGTCCTTTTATTGTCCATATTTATTTGTTTGATGAAACATTTTTTTATTTTAGATTCATCTGTATCTTGACAGTTATATTTTCAAGATGCGGCAACACCTGTAATGGAAGGTATCATTAACCTTCATCATGACTTAATGTTTTTTATTACTTTTATATTTTTTTTTGTTCTTGTTGTAATGGTGAGAACATTATATTTTTTTCAATATTCGGAAGAGAATGCTAATTCAAGTTCAAGGTTGGTGGTCCACGGAACAGCTATTGAAATTATTTGAACGGTTATTCCATCATTAATTTTAGTCGTTGTCGCGCTTCCATCTTTTGCACTTCTTTATTCGATTGACGAAATAGTTGATCCTGCTTTAACGTTGAAGTGTATTGGAAATCAGTGGTTTTGAAGTTACGAATATAGTGATTTTGAATCTCAATCTTGTGCTGTTCGCTTTGATAGTTATATAGTTCCAGAAGATGATTTAGAATTTGGAACTTTAAGGTTATTGGAAGTCGACAATCGTGTCGTTTTACCTTTAAAAACTCATATTAGAATTTTAATTACTGCGGCAGATGTTCTTCACAGTTGAGCAATTCCTTCTTTAGGTGTTAAGTTGGACGCCTGTCCGGGGAGACTTAACCAAACAAGCTTGTATTTGCTTCGTAATGGAGTTTTCTTTGGGCAGTGTAGTGAGATTTGCGGTTCAGCTCATGGGGCGATGCCTATAGCCGTAGAATCAGTTGATTCAGAAAGATTTTTACTTTGATTAAATAGTAAAGTTTAAAATTTTTAGGTTTAATTTTGTGTATTTTTCGAATAATTCAATGGTAGAATGCTTAGTTTACACCTAAGAAGTTATTGGTTCAAATCCAATTTCGAAATTTAGTTTATTTTTTGTAATGATGAGTCATATTTTCAACAAAATTAAAAAATCAAAAAAGAATTATAAATTAAATGTAATTGATCTTCCTCAAAAAAGTGCTGTTTGTATAAAAGTTTTAACCATTTCTCCCAAAAAACCAAATTCTGCAAATAGAAGAGTTTGTAAAGTACGGCTTATAAAATCTAAGCAGAATTTAACTGTTAAAATTCCAGGAGAAGGTCATAATCTCCAACAGCATTCCACAATTTTGATTCGTTGCGGTAGAAGTAGAGATTTAATCGGTGTTAAAAATATTGCAATTAGAGGGAAATATGATCTGAATGCAGTTGCAAATAGATTTAGTTCCAGAAGTATTTATGGTATTAAAAAAGCTAAAACTAATTAATTAATTAAGGTAAGTATAGTTTAATGGTTTAAATAGCAGTTTGTGGTATTGCAGTTTGAAGGTTCAAGTCCTTCTATTTACCCAAAGAATGGGTGAATGGTTAAACCGCTAGATTGTAAATCTGGTTCTTTTAGAATTGCAAGTTCAAGTCTTGCTTCTTTAATAATTGAATTTTTTTGATGTTTTTAACTAGTAGTGTATTTCATGTATTTTCAAGTTTAGCTCTTATTTCTGGAACAATGGTTATAGCTTCTCGTAATCCGATTTATTCAGTGTTATTTTTAATATTAACATTTTTTAACCTATCTTGTTTATTATTTATTTTAAATATTGAATTTTTACCGATTCTATTTTTAATAGTTTATGTAGGTGCGATAGCAGTTTTATTTTTATTTGTTTTAATAATGTTAAATATAAAGTTATCCGAACTAAAAGAAGGAATGAAACAATATATATTAATCTCTTTTATTTTTGGTTTAATTTTTATCTTTGAGGCTTTAACTATCTTCAACATTAAATTCGTATCTTTGAATTTACTCGAAACTCCTCAAATCAAAGTTCAAGATTCTTTATTGACTTTTGATTTTTGCTTTGATTTTTCAACTTGATGCTTTAAACCATCAAATGTTTTATATTTGGGTGAGCTTTTTTTTACATCTTTTGCTTATATTTTCGTGGCTTTGGGTTTTATATTATTGTTAGCTATGATTGGGGCAATAGTTTTAACTCTTCAAAAAAAATTCATAACTAGATCACAAGATGTATTTAGACAAGTATTAAAAGATTCTAATACTGTTGTGATCAAGTATAGTAATTAACGCCTTAATTAAAGAGATATAGCTAAAAGGTTAAAGCGACGGTTTTTGATACCGCTATTTATTGGTTCGAATCCAATTATTTCTGGAATAATGTGATGGAATGGTAGACATGCTTGTTTTAGAAACAAGTTCAATTTAGAGTGAAGGTTCAAATCCTTTCATTATTAAAATGAGAGCTGATGTTACTTCATCCTAAAAAAACTAAATTTAAATCCAGGTTTGGAAGAAAAAGAATGAAATGTATTACTAACCCTATTTTGAGATCATCTTTAAAATGTTTCGGTATAATATCCTACGAAACAGGCAAGATAAATAATAAACAAATCGAGGCATTACGAAAAATTATGAAACGATCACTTAAATCTTACGGAAAATTTTGATTAAACATTTTCCCAAATATTTCAGTTACAAAAAAATCTGAAGGAATAAGAATGGGAAAAGGGAAAGGTAACGTTAAATTTTGGTTTAATGGTGTCTCAAAAGGAACGGTAATAGCCGAGATGAATGGTTGTTCATGAGGTCAGGCAAAGAAAGTAACTCGCTTTGTTAAAGATAAATTATCTGTAAAAGTTTTCTTATTTTTAAAAAAAAGTTAGAACGCAAAAAAACTAAAAAAATACACATATTTTAGATGGATCTTTTAACTTTTATTATTATCCCAATAATTACTTTTTTTATAGGTCTTTCAGGAATTATTCTAAATAAAAAAAATATTATTCTAATATTAATTTCGGTAGAATTAATGCTTTTGGCGGTTAACTTTATATTTTTAGTAAGCTCTGTTTACTTAGATGATCGTATAGGTCAAATTTTTGCTCTATTAGTTCTCACTGTTGCTGCCGCTGAAACTTCAATTGGTTTGGGGATTTTAATTGTTTATTATAGAACTCAAGGATCTATAGCTATAGAAACAATCAATTTAATGCAAGGCTAAATCAATAATTATTCTTTTTTTCGTCTAATGGTTAGGATAGAGTTCTTTCAACACTCAGATAAAGGTTCAATCCCTTTAAAAAAGATCACGCCAGAATATAGCGAAATGGTATCGTATTAGCTTTGGGAGTTAAGGGTTGTAAGTTCGAATCTTACTATTCTGAGAATAAAGTTTAATTTATATTCATCGATGTATTTGCTTATATTGTTATTTCCTTTTTTAAGTTTTATTTCAACTAATTTATTGGGCCGTTATATTGGGGTTTATGGATCACGAATCCTTTCAACCTTATCGATATTTCTTTCCTTTATGTTATCTCTTCTCGCTTTCTATGAATCAGCTCTTTCTGGTTCTGTTTGCTCGTTTATTCTGCTATCTTGAATCAACATAGAACTTTTTGTTACGCCCTGAGCTTTTTGTTTTGATCCGATCAGCACTACAATGTTGTTAGTAGTTTGTAGTGTTTCGTCATTAGTCCACCTATATTCAACAGAATATATGTTAACCGATCCTCATGCATCTCGCTTTATGGGATATCTTTCTTTATTCACTTTTTTTATGTTAGTGCTAGTAACTTCAGATAATTTTTTAGTTATGTTTTTTGGTTGAGAAGGAATTGGTTTAGCTTCTTATTTGCTTATAAGTTTTTGACATACAAGAATCCAAGCTGGTAAATCTGCTATTAAAGCAATGCTTGTTAACCGTATTGGGGATCTTGGTTTAGCTTTGTCAATTTGTTCTGTTTTTTTAACATTTAAAACTTTAGATTATTCGATAGTATTTTCTTTAGCCAATTTTGCTAGTGAAACCAATTTTTCTTTCTTATCTTTTAATGCAGATCGTTTAAGTATCATAACTTTTTTTATTTTTTGGGGTGCATTGGGCAAATCAGCACAAATTGGATTACATATATGACTTCCTGATGCGATGGAAGGACCCACACCGGTTTCAGCTTTAATTCATGCTGCAACGTTAGTTACAGCAGGACTTTTTTTAATCATAAGATGTTCCGTTCTTTTTGAAGAATGTCCCATAGTTTTATCGATTGTTACTATTATGGGCGCACTTACAGCTTTTTTTGCAGCTAGTGTTGGTTTAGTTCAGAATGATTTAAAAAAAGTTATAGCATATTCTACATGTAGCCAATTAGGGTTTATGATGTTTGCTTGCGGTCTTTCTCACTATTCTATCGCTTTATTTCATCTAGCCAATCACGCGTTATTTAAAGCCTTGTTGTTTTTAAGTGCGGGATGTATTATCCACGGATTATTAGATGAGCAAGATCTTAGAAAGATGGGAGGTTACATACAAATTTTACCGGTAAGCTACACTATGGTTTTAATAGGTTCGCTCGCATTAGTTGGGTTTCCTTTTTTAACCGGATTTTATTCAAAAGATGTTGTATTAGAGGTTGCTTTAGCTTCTCCTTCTTTTGTGGGGAGTTTTGCGCATTGACTTGGATGTATAGCCGCTTTTTGCACATCTTTTTATTCTTTTCGTTTAATGTTTTTAACTTTTATAAATAATTCAAATAGCAATAAAGTTTATGTTGAAAATGCTCATGAAGCTCCGATCGCAATGATATTACCTCTAATGTTCTTAGCTTTTGGAAGTATTTTTTGAGGATTTTTTTCTAAGGATTTATTTGTAGGTGTTGGAACATCTTTTTTCTTAACATCAATATCAATTAATTTTGAAAATTTAGTCTTGTTAGAAGCTGAATTTGCCCCTACCTTATTAAAAAACATTCCATTTATATTAACAATTTTTGGCGCTATACTTTCATTTCTACTAATAAATTGTTCTGCGACATCAAAAAATGTTATATTCGGCTATAAGATTGGGGCTTTTTATCGAACATTTTATAATTTTTTAATAAAAAAATGACATTTTGATCAAATAGGAAATGAATTAGTTATTCACAGAATAATGAATTTCGGTTATCGTGTAAGTTTTCAAACTTTGGATAAAGGTTCAATAGAAGTTTTTGGAGCTTTCGGATCATCGTTAAAGCTATGAAACTTATCAAAGAGTATTAGCCAGATCCATTCCGGTATGATTTTTCATTATTCATTTATAATGTTAATTTCTGTTTTATGTATAGTAAGTTGATTCATTACATTTAATCTAGATTGAAATATAAATTCTTTGATTATCCTTTTGGTTTTCTCTTATAGCATTTTCTCCATAAAATAATATTAATCTGATGGGAGTATAGCTCAATTGGTTGAGCATTCGTTTTGCAAACGAAAGGTTATTGGTTCGACCCCGATTATTTCCAATTATATATAGCTTAATGGATAAAGCAATCGACTTTTAATCGATGTATTAAGGTTCGATTCCTTATATATAAAAGCTAATTGAATTATAGTTTAATGGTTAGAGCATTAGCTTGTCGAGCTAAAAGTATGAGTTCAAATCTCATTTATTCAGTAGGATTATTCGCTAAATTAGCTTAAATGGTAAAGCATTAGTTTTGTAATCTAAAGTTAGCGGTTCAATTCCGTTATTTAGCTAGTATAAATTTTTTGATGTTCCTTAGAAGTTACACTTCAATATTAATCTTTCTTAGTGCTAGTTTAATACTTTCGTTAATTATTTTTGTTCTTTCTTTTTTAGTTTCTCAAAAAGCTGATGATAGAGAGAAATTAACAGCTTACGAATGTGGTTTTAATCCTTTTGAAGATTCGAGAAACGAATTTGATGTTCGTTTTTATCTTGTCGCTATCTTATTCTTAATTTTTGATTTAGAAATTAGTTTTTTATTCCCTTTTGTTGTTTCCTTCTCAACTATCAATTCTATAGGGTTATATTCAATGTTAATTTTTCTCTTTGTTTTAACGGTCGGTTTTGTTTACGAGTGACAAAAAGGTGCACTTGATTGATAAAATTTCTTTTTTAATGAAGCTTGTAGTTTAACGGTTAAAACTTGAAGCTCATAACTTTAAAATTAAAGGTTCAATTCCTTTCAAGCTTATACTAAAATTGTTAGATGCCTCAATTTGATTTATTCACATTTACGTCTCAGATTTTTTGAGCTTTATTTTTTTTTACATTGCTTTATTTAAGCTTTACTCACTATTTAATACCTTCTATATCTGCAACTTTAAAAGTTAGAAAACGAAGATTACAGCTACAAGAAAGCTCATCTACTAACGAGGTTTCAAACCTATCTTCTGATCTTCTTGGTTCTGCTTTAGAACGTTGTTTTATGAAGCCTTCATTTGTTATTTCTGACGATAATTCTTACAATACAGCTTTCAAAGCTGCTAACTCGTTGGCTTTCAATAATAAACTATGAAATATTACAGCGCAATATGCAGTTTACAACGACTTAAAGAATAAACGACTTTATAATTTTTTTGAGTTCTGTTTATTTAAAATATAATATTAATATTCGCTTATAGTTTAATGGATAAAACAATAATTTACGAAGTTATCGATTCGAGTTCGAATCTCGATAAGCAAAGATAGACTTATTAACACGATGATTAACCAACAAATACAAAGATTACTTTTAACGCTCTCCAATAAAAATAATGCTAATAAAAAAATTAAAATAAACTATTCATTTGTTACTTGGATATTTTTAAAAAAATTGCAAAAAGAAGGTTATGTACGTTATTGTGAAATAGATTCTTTTTCAAAAAATCAAAAAAATTTCATTAAAGTTCATCTAGCAGGTTCTTTAAAAGCCTCAAATTTAAAAATAATTTCTTCGACACGATTTAAAACATTTTTAAAAAGCTCGAATCGTAAATTCTTTGAACAAAATTTAGGCCTAATCATTAAATCCAATTCTCGATTAAGTAATTCTAACGGAAAGCATTTTGGCCAAATTTGATTAACTTTAAAATAAATAATGAAATAAAAGGATAGTTGGTTGAGTTGGTTTAAAGCATGAATTTTGAAAGTTCAAACACAAAAAGTGTCGTGAGTTCGAATCTCACACTATCCCTCAAAAATAATCAAGCCAATAACTTAAAGGTTAAAGTATTAGCTTGATAAGCTAAAAATAAAGGTTCGATTCCTTTTTGGCTTATCAGTTTTATTTTTTTAGTTTATTTTTTTTAAGATTATGATGGTATTAATGGCTGCTAAGCTTATTGGAGCTGGACTTATCNACNATNGCTTTNGCNGGTGTTGGNGCTGGNATNGGNACNGTTTTTNCNGCTTTAATTACAAGTGTTGCNNGNAANCCNCANTTAATGAANCAANTNTTTGGNTANGCNATTNTNGGTTTNGCTTTAACNGAAGCAATTGCATTATTTGCTTTAATGATGGCTTTTCTTATTTTATTCACTTTTTAAATTTTTCGTTGGTTAAATAGCATAACGTAATGCATCAAGTTGCAAACTTGAATTATATGAGTTCAAATCTCGTTTTAACCTAAAANTAANAATTTTATTTTTTGATGTTTATTTCACCTTTAGAACAATTCACAATATTTAAATTAATTTCACTTTCTATTTTAGGATTTGATCTTTCTATNACAAATTCAACTTTATTTGCCTTTATCGCTTGTTCTTTAGCTTTTTTATTTTTTAACTTTGTTAGTTCAAACGCTAAGCTAATCCCAACGTTATGACAAAGCATCGCTGAATCGCTTTATGAGTTTATTTTTTATAATGTTNTATCAGANAACATCAAAAAGAATGGAAGTTCTTATTTTCCAATTATTTTAACAATTTTTATTTACATTCTTTTTTGTAATCTTTTAGGTATGATCCCTTATAGCTTCACGGTAACAAGCCATATAGTGATCACACTTGGGTTAGCTACCGTAGCTTTTACCGGGATTAATGTGATAGGATTAAGTATTCACGGATTTCATTTTTTTAGTTTATTTCTTCCTGCTGGAGCTCCTTTAGCTTTAGCTCCTCTATTAATTCCGATCGAGCTAGTAAGTTATTCGTTTCGAGTTGTTAGTTTAGCTTTACGTTTATTTGCAAATATGATGAGCGGACATTGTTTATTAAAGATTCTTGCCGGATTTGCTTGAACTATGCTTTCTGCTGGAGGTATTCTATCTGTTATTCATGTTTTACCACTTATTGTAATTTTTGCGATTGTTGGATTGGAATTAAGTATTGCTTTTTTGCAAGCTTATGTTTTCTCTGTATTATTGTGTATCTACTTAAATGACGCTATTAGCTTACATTAAATTCTTTATAGCATAAAGGTCAGTGTTTCAAGCTCATAACTTGAGAGTGTCAGTTCGATTCTGACTAAAGAAAATTAATAAATACTTTACAAAATAAAGTAAAAAATAAGTAAATAGATTGATGAATTGTTTATTTTTATGCTTTGTTGAGCTTTCTTTAGCTATTTATATTTCATTAGCCATTATTTTTTCTATTACTTTCAGTAATTTTAGATCTTATTCGTTTCCACAATTACTTTCTATCATCACTTCATCTTCAATCTTTGTTTTTATGGTATTTTTACTTCAACTCATAGATGTTTCTGATCCTAGTTTTAACCTATTAAATGGCCTATCAATATCTTCGCCTTTTAATAACTTTTTTCAAACAGCCTTATTTTTAGCAGGTTGTTTCATACTGTATTTAAATCGTAGTTATTATTCAACTCGATGTTTATTTCAATATGAATTTGATCTGCTTTTAATATTTTCATTTTTAGCTTTGTCGATTCTTTGTTACTCAAATGATTTCCTAATCGTTTATGTAATTTTAGAATTACAAAGTTTATCTTTCTATATTTTAGCAAGCTTTTGGAAGAATTCAGAATATAGTAANGANGCAGGCTTAAAATATTTTGTCATCGGAGCTTTCAGCTCGTGCCTTTTAATTCTTTCTTTCTCATTTATTTATCTTTCGTTAGGATCAACTTCNTTTGATGTTATCGCCTGTGTAACATCAGAAGATGCAATTAAGATCAATTTAACATTTTTTGGAATAGTTTTATTTTTAATAGCAATTTTTTTTAAAATTGGCGCTGCGCCATCTCACATGTGAATATGCGATGTCTATGAAGGATCTTTAATTTGTATTTCAGCTTTTTTTTCTATTGTNCCNAAAACCATAATTTTATGCTTACTTTTTAAATTTATCCTAATCGCTTTTTTAAACTTTAATATAGTGTGTTCTCCCCTAATGACTTTGGCCGGAATAACTTCGGTTACTATTTCAAGTATTGTTGCTCTTTATCAAAAAAAAATAAAAAGACTTTTGGCTTACTCNGCGATCGGACATATAGGATTCATATTAATAGCTTTTAGTTCAGGCAAGATTGATTCCGTGAAATCATCATTAATTTATTTAGTAATTTATATGATCATGAGTTTAGGATTATTTTCTTTATTAATCGCATTTAGCACACGAGGATTTTTATTTAAATTTTTAATAAATTGATCTTTTCTTAGAAAATGAAATATCATGCTAGCAATGTCGCTAGCAATTCTTTTATTATCGATTGCCGGAATACCTCCTTTGGCAGGATTTTACAGTAAATTAAATGTTTTATTAATACTGTTACTTCAAGAAAGATCAATTATAGCGTTATTGCTCGTTTTATTTAGTTGTATTTCATGNTTTTTNTANATNCGTTTAATTAAGATNTTATTTTTTAATGCACCTTCAAATAACGTNTTATTTGATCGAGCTTGTTTAAAAGGCTTTGAATTCTCTTTAACTCTTTCCTTTCTATTTGTAATATTTTTTTTAATCAAGCCAGAAAGTTTAAATAACTTTATTTCTTATGTTACTTTGTTGTTTATTTTTTAACCTAATTTTATAGATGATTCTATCAATAAAACAACACTCTTTATTTCAATTAATAAATGCTCATTTAATTGAGTATCCAACACCTTCAAACCTTAGTTTATTTTGAAATTACGGTTTTTTAGCAGCCATGTGTTTAGTTATTCAAATTGTATCAGGAATTGCTTTAGCTATGCATTTCACACCTCATGTTGACCTCGCTTTTCTGAGCGTTGAACATATCATGAGAGATGTTAATTCAGGTTGATTGATTCGTTACATACACGCTAATGGCGCATCAATGTTTTTCATAACTGTTTACATTCACATCGCAAGAGGACTTTATTATGGTTCTTATATCCAACCTAGAGGGTTAGTTTGATCCTTAGGGGTTGTTATTCTAATTTTGATGATGGCTACTGCTTTNATGGGATATGTACTAGTTTGAGGTCAGATGAGTTTCTGAGCTGCAACAGTCATTACAAANTTTTTCACTGCATTNCCGATAATTGGAGATAANATAGTTACNTTACTTTGAGGAGGTTTCTCGGTAGATAATGCAACTCTCAATAGATTTTTTAGCCTACATTATCTACTACCTTTTTTAATTGCCGGTGTCGTGATCATTCATATGGCTGCTGTCCATAACGACGGATCTAACAATCCTTTAGGAATCTCATCGCATTCTGATAAGATTGCATTTTTCCCTTATTTTTTTATCAAAGATACTTTAGGTTTAGTAGCTTTTTTAATTTTCTTTTCTTTTTTTATTTATTATTCTCCAAACAGCTTAGGTCATCCAGATAATTATATCCCAGCTAATCCGATGTCAACGCCAGAACATATTGTTCCAGAATGATATTTCTTATTTGCTTATGCGATATTACGATCGATCCCTAACAAATTAATGGGAGTTTTAGCTTTATTTGCTTCACTTCTTGTTTTACTTGTATTACCTTTAATTAACACCTCAGCAGTAAGATCATCTCTTTACAGACCTTTATATCAAAAATTTTTTTGATTTTTAGTCGCTGATTTTGTTCTTTTAAGTTATTTAGGTCAAGCTCCTGCTGAATCACCTTATATTGAAGTCGGTCAATTAGCTACAATATATTATTTTGGATTTTTTATAATATTAGTACCTGTAATAGGGCGATTAGAAAAGAATTTAGTTTCTTCTATTTAAAATGTGTTTGTAAAGCTTAGCATTTGGTTGCTTATTAATCTCATCAGTTAATTTATAAAGGTTCGAATCCTTTCTTTACATAAAATTTCTACTTTAATTCATAATAATTTTTTTATGGAATTGTTTTATAAAATTCGCCAAAAACATTAAAACAAAAGAAAAATTTTGATGCCTGTAGAAAGCGTGCGAATTGTTAAAAAAGTGCGATAAAAAGGTCATAACTTTAAAAAAACTAAGGAAAAAAAGATCTATAAAATAATAGAAGATAATAA
>PAUF01000006.1 GCA_002712715.1 Flavobacteriales bacterium
AGAGGTTTCTTTACAGGTTGTTAAAAATACTCTTTTAAAACAGGCACTTGATAAACATGATTTAGATTTTAAAGAAATGTATGGTGTTTTAAAAGGTAATACATCTATAATGTTTACTGACGTAGCTAATTCACCAGCAAAAATAATTAAAGAGTTTAGAAAAAAATCTGATAAACCAATTTTAAAAGCAGCTTTTTTAGATGAAGCATTGTATCTAGGTGATGAAAACCTCACAATGCTTTCTGATCTTAAATCCAAAGAAGAACTGATTGGTGAGATAATTTTATTATTACAGTCTCCTGCTAAAAATGTTGTTTCTAGTTTGCAGTCTAGTAAAAATAAATTGTCAGGATTAATAAAGTCTTTAGCAGATAGAAATGATTAAAGTAACGAATGCTTCCAAATATAATAAATAGTAAATAATTAAAAATAAATAAAATGGCAGATTTAAAAGATTTCGCAGAAAAATTAGTTAGTTTATCCGTAAAGGATGTTAATGAATTAGCAAATATATTAAAAGATGAGTATGGTATTGAGCCAGCAGCAGCTGCAGCAGTTGCAGTGGCTGGACCTGCAGGTGGTTCTGGAGGTGATTCTGGTGCTGATGAAAAATCAGAATTTGATGTTGTACTTAAAGCTGCGGGTGGTTCTAAGTTAGCAGTTGTTAAATTAGTTAAAGAATTGACAGGTAAAGGTTTAAAAGATGCAAAGGATATAGTTGATGGTGCTCCTGCTACTCTAAAGGAGGCTTGTGCTAAGGATGAAGCTGAGGCACTAAAAACTCAACTAGAGGAAGCTGGGGCAGAAGTAGAATTGAAATAATTTCTATTTAGTGCTGTCTTATTTATTTTCTAAATATTAGGAAATAATATCTTTTAATTTTAACTTAAAACTTACGCCGTTGTCAACATTAAATAATGATTCTTCAAGAATAAATTTCGCTTCTATAGAGAAGCAAATGGATTATCCAGATTTTTTGGATATTCAGTTAAAAACTTTTAATGATTTTTTTCAGATTGGAACTACTAGTGATGAGAGAAAGAAGGAAGGTTTATATACAACCTTTAATGAACTTTTCCCAATTACTGATGCAAGAAATAATTTTGTTTTAGAGTTTATTGATTATACAATAGATCCACCTAGATACTCAATTAGAGAATGTATTCAGAGAGGACTCACCTACAAGGTTCCACTGAAAGTTAAATTAAAACTATATTGCACCGACCCTGATCATGAAGATTTTGAAACAATAGTTCAAGAGGTTTATTTTGGAAATATTCCATTCATGACCCCTAAAGGTACTTTTATAGTTAATGGTGCTGAAAAGGTAGTTGTTTCTCAGCTGCATAGATCTCCAGGCTTGTTTTTTGGTCACTCATTTCATTCCAATGGTACAAAATTATATTCCGCAAGAGTTATTCCTTTTAAAGGATCTTGGATAGAATTTAATACTGATATTAATGATGTTATGTACGCCTATATTGATAGGAAGAAAAAAGTACCAGTAACAACATTGTTGAGAGCTATTGGATATGAAAGTGATAGGGAAATATTGCAAATTTTCGGATTAGCTGATGAGGTGAAGGTTACTAAGAGTGGACTTAAGAAGGTTCTTGGTAGAAAATTATCTTCTAGAGTTTTGAAATCTTGGATTGAAGATTTTGTTGATGAGGATACGGGTGAACTTGTATCTATAGAAAGAAATGAGGTTATTTTAGAAAGAGATACTATACTAGAAAAAAATCATATCGATTTAATAGTTGAGTCAGGTTGTGCAGTAGTTTTATTACATAGAGAAGATTCTTCTGGTGAGCATGCTATTATTCATAATACATTACAGAAAGATCCGACTAATTCTCTAAAAGAAGCTGTCGTGTATATTTATCGACAATTAAGAAGCGCTGAGCCACCTGATGAAGATACAGCTAGAGGCGTTATTGATAAATTATTTTTTTCAGATCAAAGATATAGTTTAGGAGCAGTTGGTAGGCATCGTATAAATAATCGTTTGAAAATTGAAGTTCCTCAAGATAAAAATGTTTTAACAAATCAAGATATCATAGAAATCATTAAACAATTAATAGAGTTAGCTAATTCGAAAGTTGATGTAGATGATATTGACCATTTGAGTAATAGAAGAGTAAGAACTGTTGGAGATCAATTATCTAATCAATTTTATATAGGTTTAAACAGAATGGCTAGGACAATTCGAGATAGAATGAATGTTAGAGATAATGAGGTTTTTACTCCTACTGATTTAATAAATGCGAAAACATTATCTTCTGTGATTAATTCGTTCTTTGGAACAAGTCAGTTATCTCAATTTATGGATCAGACAAATCCTCTAGCGGAAGTGACTCATAAAAGAAGAGTTTCCGCATTAGGTCCTGGTGGTTTAACTAGAGAAAGAGCTGGATTTGAGGTTCGTGATGTTCACTATACTCATTATGGAAGATTGTGTCCAATAGAAACACCTGAAGGTCCTAATATTGGATTAATATCATCTTTATGTGTATATGCCAAAGTAAATGATCTTGGATTTATTGAAACTCCATATAGAAAAGTTGAGGAAGGAAAAGTGAATCTTAAAGATAACCCCGTATACTTAAGTGCGGAACAAGAAGAAGATTTAACAATTGCGCAAGCAAATGCTAAAATCGATAATAATGGAAATTTCATTAATGATAAAGTTAAAACCAGACAGGGTCATGATTATCCAGTAACAGAACCTGAAAATGTTGGTTTAATGGATGTTGCTCCAAATCAAATTGCTTCTATTGCGGCGTCTCTAATACCATTTTTAGAGCATGATGATGCAAACCGTGCGCTTATGGGTTCCAATATGATGAGACAAGCAGTCCCATTATTAAGGACAGATTCACCAATTGTTGGCACAGGTTTAGAACCTCATGTAGCTAAGGATTCTAGAGCATTAATTAATTCTGAGGGAGAAGGTGTTGTTTCCTATGTTGATTCTAAAAAAATTATTATTCAATATAAAAAATCTGATGAAGATTTGTTAATTAGTTTTGATGATGATGAAAAAACCTATGAATTGACAAAATTTCTTAAAACTAATCAAAATACTTGTATGAATATTCGCCCAATAGTAAGTGTTGGCGACAAAGTTAAGAAGGATCAAGTCTTATGTGAAGGATATGCTACTCAAAATGGAGAGTTAGCTCTTGGGAGAAATCTTAGGGTTGCATTTATGCCATGGAAAGGATATAATTTTGAAGATGCAATTGTTCTATCAGAAAGAGTAGCTCGTGAAGATTTATTTACATCTTTACACATAGAAGAGCATAATGTTTCAGTAAGAGAAACTAAACGTGGAGCTGAAGAGTTAACAGCTGATATTCCTAATGTTAGTGAGGAAGCTACTAAGGATTTAGATGAATTCGGAATGATTAGGGTAGGAACTCATGTAAAACCCGGTAATATTTTAATTGGAAAAATTACTCCAAAAGGAGAGTCTGATCCTACTCCAGAAGAAAAGTTACTTAGAGCAATTTTTGGAGAAAAAGCAGGAGATGTTAAGGATGCTTCATTAAAAGCAAAACCAGCTCATGCAGGTGTGGTTATTGATAAAACTTTATTATCTAAAAGTATAAAAGATAAAAGATTAAAAGCTCAAAATGCAGAGGAGTTAGAAGATCTTGATAAGGTTTTTGAGCAGGATATATATAAATTAAAGAAAATTTTAGTTGATAAGATTTATAAATTAGTTGGAGGAAAATCCTCACAAGGAATTCATAATGTATTAGGAGAGAAGGTAATTGAAAAGTCAACAAAATTTACTCAAAAGACATTAATGAAGGTTGATTTTCTAAGTGTTGATCCAAAGAAATGGACAACATCAGAAAAAAACAATGATTTAATTATAAAAATTATTCAGTCATATATTAGAAAGTATAATGAAATTTTTGGACAATATAGAAGAGAAAGATTTAATATAACTGTTGGTGATGAGCTTCCTGAGGGGGTATTACAATCAGCTAGTGTATATATTGCAAAAAAACGTAAGGTTAAAGTTGGTGATAAACTTGCTGGAAGACATGGTAATAAGGGGATTGTAGCTAGGATAGTTCGCGATGAAGACATGCCATTCTTAGAAGATGGAACTCCAGTTGATATAGTTTTAAATCCATTAGGTGTACCTTCAAGAATGAATTTGGGGCAGATCTATGAAACAATTTTAGGTTGGGCTGGAGAAAAGTTAGGAAAAAAATACTTTACTCCTGTTTTTGATGGTGCAAATATCAATCAAATTAATGAAGAGACAGATAAGGCTGATTTGCCTAGATATGGTAAAACTTATCTTTATGATGGAGGTACTGGTGAGAAATTTGATCAACCTGCTACAGTGGGTGTAATTTACATGTTGAAATTAGGTCACTTGATAGATGACAAAATGCATGCAAGATCAATTGGTCCATATTCATTAATAACACAGCAGCCTTTAGGTGGTAAAGCTCAGTTTGGAGGACAGAGACTTGGTGAGATGGAAGTTTGGGCTCTTGAAGGATATGGAGCCTCTAATATTTTACAAGAAATGATTACATTAAAATCTGATGATGTGATTGGTAGAGCCAAAGCATATGAATCTATCGTAAAAGGAAAAGATTTGCCTCCAGCTGGTATACCAGAGTCTTTTAATGTGTTATTGCATGAATTAAGAGGACTTGGATTAAAAGTAACATTTGAATAATTAGACTATTAAATAAAAAATATGATATCAAAAAGAAATCAAAAGAAGCATATGCAATCATCTGATTATAGTACTTTAAAGGTTAGTTTATCATCACCTGAAGATATTCTTTCTCAATCTTATGGTGAAGTCACTAAACCTGAAACTATTAATTATAGAACTTACAAACCAGAGCGAGATGGATTATTTTGTGAGCGAATTTTTGGACCCACTAAAGATTTTGAATGTCATTGTGGAAAATATAAAAGAATTCGTTATAGGGGAATAGTGTGTGATAGATGTGGTGTTGAAGTAACTGAAAAGAAAGTTAGGAGAGAGCGAGTGGGTCATATAAATTTAGTAGTGCCTGTTGCTCACATATGGTATTTCAGAACTTTACCAAATAAAATAGGTTACTTGTTAGGTCTTCCATCTAAAAAAATGGATCAAATAATTTACTATGAAAGATATGTTGTGGTTCAGCCAGTTGAAGGAGCTTTAAATGAAGAGGGTGTTCAGGTTGAAACAGGAGATTTTATCACTGAAGAAGAATATTTAAATATAATAGATGGTTTGGATCCATCTAATCAACATCTTTCAGACTCTGATGAAAATAAATTTATAGCAAAGATGGGAGCTGAAGCTTTAATTGAAATGTTATCTAGATTAGATTTAGATTCTTTATCTTATGAGTTAAGGCATAAGGCCAAAAATGAAACTTCTCAGCAAAGAAAAACTGAGGCTTTGAAAAGATTACAAGTTGTTGAGGCTTTTAGAGAAGCTCATGAACATTCTGAAAATAAACCAGAATGGATGGTGTTAAAGGTTCTTCCTGTAATACCCCCTGAGTTAAGACCTTTAGTTCCTCTTGATGGTGGTAGGTTCGCTACTTCAGATTTGAACGATTTATATAGGCGTGTTATTATTAGAAATAATAGATTAAAACGTTTAATGGAAATTAGTGCTCCTGAGGTAATTTTAAGAAACGAGAAAAGAATGCTTCAAGAGTCTGTTGATGCTTTATTAGATAATTCAAGAAAATCTGCAGCTATCAAAACAGATGGTAATAGAGCTTTAAAATCTTTATCTGATTCTTTAAAAGGTAAACAAGGACGTTTTAGACAGAATTTATTAGGTAAAAGAGTAGATTATTCAGCAAGGTCTGTTATTGTTGTTGGTCCTGAGCTTAAATTACACGAATGTGGTTTGCCAAAAGATATGGCAGCTGAGTTGTATAAGCCATTTATTATTAGAAAATTAATAGAAAGAGGAATTGTAAAAACAGTTAAGTCAGGAAAAAGAATTATAGATAATAGAGAACCTGTAGTTTGGGATATTTTAGAAAATGTAATGAAAGGTCATCCTGTCTTATTGAATAGAGCTCCTACTTTACATAGATTAGGTATTCAGGCGTTTCAACCTAAAATGATTGAAGGTAAAGCTATTCAATTACATCCCTTAGCTTGTACGGCTTTTAATGCAGATTTTGATGGAGACCAAATGGCAGTGCATCTTCCTTTAGGAGCTGAAGCAATTCTTGAAGCTCAAATATTAATGTTAGGATCTCATAATATTTTAAACCCAGCAAATGGTGCTCCTATCACTGTTCCTTCACAGGATATGGTTTTAGGTTTATATTATATGACTAAGTCTAGAAAATCCGTAAAAGGAGATAAGGTTAAAGGAGAAGGTAGAAATTTTTATTCATTTGAGGATGTTAAAATTGCTTATAATGAAGGAATAGTTAATTTGCATGCAATTATAAATGTAAGGATCGTTAATTCAAATTCTGATGTTTCAAAGATGATAAAGACAACTGTAGGTAGAGTTTTGTTTAATGAGTTTGTACCTAATGAGGTAGATTATATTGATGACTTATTGACTAAAAAATCTTTAAGAGATATTATAGGTAGAGTTCTTAAACAATGTGGAGTACCTAGGACAGTTGAGTTTCTTGATAATATTAAGGAATTGGGATATAATATGGCTTTTAAAGGTGGATTGTCATTTAATTTAGGAGATGTTATTGTTCCTGAAGAGAAAGTTTCTTTATTAAATAATGCTCACTCTCAAGTTGATGAGGTCTCTAATAATTATAACATGGGTTTCATTACTAATAATGAAAGATATAATCAAGTTATAGATATTTGGACAAATACGAATGCGAAACTTACAGAAACTGTAATGAGAGATATGATTAATGATAATCAAGGATTTAATTCTGTATATATGATGTTAGATTCTGGAGCCAGAGGATCCAAAGAGCAAATTCGTCAGTTAGCAGGAATGAGAGGTTTAATGGCTAAACCAAAAAAGTCTGGTGATCATGGTGAGTCAATTATTGAAAATCCTATTACTACAAATTTTAGTGAAGGGTTATCTATTTTAGAATATTTTATTTCTACTCATGGAGCTAGAAAAGGACTTGCAGATACCGCTCTTAAAACAGCTGATGCGGGATATTTAACGAGGAGATTAGTAGACGTAGCTGCTGATGTTGTTATAGTTGAAGAAGATTGTATGACCTTAAGGGGAATAATGGCAACGCCTTTAAAGAAAAACGAAGAGATAGTAGAATCGCTTTATGATCGAATTTTGGGAAGAGTATCTTTGCATGATATTAATCATCCGAATACTAATGATTTGATAGTTGGAGCTGGGGAAGAAATTGATGAAAATATTGCTAGTAATATTGAAGAAGCTGGAATTGATTCTGTTGAAATTAGATCTCCTCTTACATGTGAAACAAAAAGAGGTATTTGTATAAAATGTTATGGACGAAGCTTGTCCACTTCCAAAATGGCTCAGTTAGGTGAGGCAGTGGGTGTTGTTGCTGCTCAATCAATTGGTGAACCAGGTACACAATTAACTTTGAGAACTTTTCACGTTGGGGGTACAGCATCTAGATCTGCAGTTGATGCTAGTATAATTATTAAAAAAGAAGGAGAATTAATTATTGATGATTTAAAAACGGTAAAAACTCTAGATGAAGATGGTAATTCATTAGAGTTAGTTATTTCAAGGTCTGCGGAAATGAGAGTTGTCGATGTTAAGAATGACACTGTTGTTGAAACTCATAATATACCATATGGAGCATCTATTTATACTACAAAAGGCAAGGTTAAACAAGGAGACTTAGTGTGTGATTGGGATCCTTATAATGCTGTTATCATAGCAGAGATTGATGGTACAACTAAGTTTGATTTTATCGAAGAAGGTGTTACATATAGAATAGAGTCTGATGATTTAACTGGTTTTAAACAAAAAGTAATTATTGATAGCAGGAGCAGAAAAAATTCTCCAACTATAATAATTGAGGGTAACAAAAAAGATGGGAGTAGATCATATAATATTCCTGTAGGTGCAAATGTTTCTTTGGAAGATAATCAAAAAATTAAAAAGGGAACAATCTTATGTAAGATACCAAGAACTGTTGGTTCTTCCGGTGATATTACTGGTGGATTACCTAGAGTTACACAATTATTTGAAGCTAGAAATCCATCTAATCCGGCAATTGTTTCTGAAATAGATGGAATTGTATCCTTTGGACCTAAGATCAAAAGAGGTAACAAGGAAATTATTATAACTTCCAAAGACGGAGATATAATTAAGTACTTAGTCCCTCTTTCTAAACATATTTTAGTACAAGAGAATGATTTTGTAAGAGCAGGATCTCCTTTATGTGATGGAGTTATTACACCTAGAGATATACTTTCAATCAAAGGAATTACAGCAGTTCAAGAGTATATTGTTAATGAAGTACAGGAAGTATATAGATTACAGGGGGTAAAGATCAATGATAAGCATTTTGAAGTTGTAGTTCGTCAGATGATGAGAAAAGTTGAGGTTTTAGATGCTGGAGATACAAATCTATTAGAGAAACAGCTGGTTAATAAATATGATTTTGTTGAAGCTAATGATAAGATTTTTGATAAAAAATATGTAGAGGATGCTGGAGATTCTTCACTGTTTCAGGCAGGGCAATTAGTTTCTGTTAGACAATTGAGAGATGAGAATTCAAGACTGAAGAGAAAAGATTTAAAATTAGTTGAAGTTAAGGATGCAGTTCCCGCGGTTTCTGCTCCTGTTTTACAAGGGATTACTAGAGCTTCTTTACATACTGATAGTTGGGTGTCTGCCGCCTCTTTCCAAGAAACTACCAAGGTGTTAAATGAGGCTTCTATTAGAGCTAAGGTAGATAATTTGAGCGGATTAAAGGAGAATGTCATAGTTGGACATAAGATACCAGCTGGTACAGGTTTATTTCACTCAAATAATTTAATAGTTGGTTCCCAAAAGGAAATTCAAGATAAAGAGAATTTAAAAAAAGATTTAATTGAGGAATCATTAGATACTAATATAACTGCATAACTAAATATTTAATATCATGTCTGAAAAAGAGAAAAAAGATGGTCTTAATATCGAATTGTCTGAAGAAATTGCAGGTGGAACATATAGTAATTTAGCAATTATCAATCATTCTCCCTCTGAGTTTATTGTTGATTTTATTCAAATGATGCCTGGTGTCCCAAAAGCTAAGGTGAGATCAAGAGTTATTTTAACTCCTCAACACGCAAAAAGGTTAATGAAAGCTTTAATTGATAATGTGAATAAGTATGAAGATCAATTTGGTGAGATAAAAGATATTGATCCAAATAAAGGAATACCTATTAATTTTGGTGGTCCAGCTGCTCAAGCTTAATTTCAAAGATTGAAATCAATTAAATTAGGTAATAATGATTTCATTTCTAGTCTAATTACGTCTTGAAAATTCATTCCGTTAAACATTCCATTTTCTGAATATATAGGAACATAAATATCAATCGCACCTAATTTTATATTAAATCCTGTTCCGTAAGCTAAATAATTTAAGTTAGTACCGACTTCTGCATAAATTGATATTTGTTTACTAATATTGGTGTTAGTATTTATGGTAGTTAAAAATCTATTTGATGATTGATTGGTATAGTGTTTCAATCCACCTTCTCTTAAAAACATTTGCCTACTTAATTCACCTATTTTTTCTCTAGAAAATGAAGATTCTTGAAATGTATAATCCATGCTTCCATTCCATGCTGACATTTGTATCGAGTATATGTTGTGATTTGCATTTATGTCTATTATACCTAAGTAAAATCTAGAATGTATTTTCTTATTTTTGTTCAATCTAGAAGTATAATTAAAAACAAAATGACCTTTTGAGAAGTCTTCACTTTTTTCAAATTTCAGGTAAATATTATAAGGATTGATAGGTCTATTATTTTTAAAATAATAATCTAAATTCATAAAATTTGTTTGTTCTTTTATTGGTAAATTCCCAGGTGGACTAAAATTCACGTCTAAGCCTTTATCGTATCCATCTTTCTTTAACATAATATAAGATGCTTTTATCTTATGTTCTATTTTACTTCTTAAATCAAATTGATTTAATAAAATTTCAACTGATGGAATGAATCTGAGATATTGGAAATCTTTTGTGTAATTAAATTTTTCTGATAAGACATCAATTTTGATTTTTGCAAAAGTTGAATGATGAGAATATTTTGAATATGAAAACTTACCTTTTCCTACTAATTGTTTGTTATTAAAACTATACAATGGTGAAAATTTAAAAGATAATCCATTTCTTGGTATAAATTGATTATATAGACTTATACCAGCTGATAATTTATTATATCTATTCCAGTTAAAGTGTGGTAAGTAAAAAATTTGAGTTTTTTCTGGGTGATATAAACTTCCGAATAGTTGAAATTTTATAGGTTCTATTTTTTTTAGGGGTCCTGTTAGATTATATATATTATTATTTCTATTTGTTTCAGGCATAACACCATGATAGTCTATTCTTATATGATCATATTCATTATTTTCGTATATTATTTCTTTTTTATCAGAAAATCCTTCTATCCATATTTCTTTTCCTGGAATATTATCCTTTACTCCACAAATAACTATAGGTCCATTTATTTTCCCATTATTTTTTAATTCTATTTTAATATTCTTATAATTATCTTTTTCAGGCATTATTGCGGTAACAAGTTCAATAGAGTAGTCTAATTGGTTAGTTGTTTTGATCATATTTTCAAAAAACCATGTTAGGTCTTTTTTAGTTTTGCTTTCAAAAATGTTTCTCAAATCATTAGGACTGGGATGTTTAAATTTCCACATTTCATAATAAGAAGTCATACAATCATCAAAAATTTCTGTTCCCAAGTATGATCTTAAATAATCTATAGCTATAGCTGACTTCATATATACAATTCCTCCATAATTCATGGAAGTGTAATTTTCAGAATGAAAATCAATTGGTTGATCTTTTGCTTGCCAGGCATTAATCATATATGGTAATTCACCAATTATTTGTTTATTACTATAATCTTTTAGATCAAATATTTTGATCAAGGGTTTTGGAAGAGAACTTAAAATCAAATTATATTCAGGATATTTTTTTTGCATATATCTAAGTTCATAAAAAGAGTTAATCCCTTCGTCCATCCATGGGTGATCTCTTTCATTGCTTCCTAAAATTCCATAAAACCAGTTGTGTCCAACTTCGTGCATTATGACTTCTTCTAAAGCCTTTGCGTTTTTACTCTCTCCGATTACAGTTACATTTGGATATTCCATTCCTCCACCAGCTGATATTGTCCCATCCACAGCAGTACAGTATTGATATGGATAGTCTCCGTTCCATAACGAATAATAATATACTGCATCATGTATGTATTCAATTGAATTTTTCCAAAGTTTTGCTTCATTGTTCGTAAACATTGAATATAGAGTTACTTTTTTTCCAGAATATGGAAGAGATACTTTTCCTTTCAAAACATGGTATCTTTTATCAGCAAAGAAAGCGAAGTCATGAATGTTGTCTTCTAAATACCTTAATGTTTTCTTTTGTGATAAAGATTTTGGAAATTCCATATTATTAGTGAAAAACTCCATATTATTAGTGATGTTTGCTATACTATCAAGACGAAGTATTTCTTTTTCATTCTTCAGTTCACCAGTTGCACCAATAGTATAATTTTTTGGTAAGTTAATTGAAACATCAAAACTCCCATATTCAGAAAAAAACTCTCCTTGATTAAGATACGGCATGAAGTGCCACCCTTTTGTGTCATATACAGCAGGTTTAGGATACCATTGTGTTATCATATACGATTGTCCAATATGTCCTAATCTAGAAAATTTAGCATGAGGAATTTTAACAACGAATGGGGTTTGAATTGTGATTGTTGCTCCTGGCTTAATAGGTTTGTTTAAAATGATTTTACAAATATCGATATGTTTATTGTGAAATTCCCATGAAACTTTTTTATTATTAACATGAAAATTTAAATTATGAATGTATCCTCGGTCACATGAATCAGCATAGTATAGATCAAAGTTGTTTTCTTGAACCATTTGCTGAACTAAAGCTGTTGAGTTATTTTTATATGCATTAGGCCATAAATGCATCCAGATAATATCTAAAGGGTTTTGAGAATTGTTTTTATATTCTATATTTATATTTCCAATTAATTTATGATTTTCATCATCTAGTTCAACATTAATTTTATAATTAACTTCTTGTTGAAAATATTCTTGAGCATATATGTTGTGAAAACTCACAATAATATAGAGAATAAGTTTAAAATATCTCACAATAATATATTTAAAACAATAAAAATTCCAAGAATAATTGAAGCAATCCCATTAGTTGTAAAAAAAGCTATATTTATTCTTTTCAAGTTATTTTCAGATATTAATGTATGTTGATATAATAGTAGTGTTGAAAAAATTGAAGCTCCAATCCAATAATAATAGTTGAATATTTCATCATAGTACCCAATAAATACAAGAGAAAGAATGCATGAGTAGTGTAAAAGTTTGGATATTTTTAATGAAACCTTTTTTCCAAACATTACTGGAATAGAATATAATTTATGTAGTTTGTCAAATTTCTCATCTTGAAGTGAATATATGATATCAAATCCAGAAACCCAAAAGAAAACTACTAATGCAAAAAGTAAAGGTGTAGTATGAATAGTATTATTTAATGCAATATAAGCTCCTATTGGAGACAATGATAAAGATAATCCAAGTATTAGATGACACAAAGCAGAAAATCTTTTAGTATAGCTGTATCCTAATATTATAATTAGAGCTATTGGTGATAATATAAAGCATAAAGTGTTTATAAGTAGTGTGGTAATTATAAATAGTGTGCAGTTAATTATTATAAATAATAATGCATGTTTTGGCTTGATTTCTCCATTAGGTATTTCTCTTGTAGTATTTGTTCTTGGATTTGCTCTATCAATATCACGATCAATATATCTATTGAATCCCATCGCTGCTGATCTTGCAAAGATCATACATAGAATTATTAGGATAAAAATAGTCCAATCAATCTGTAGATTTTCATTATGTTCTTGAGCTATAAAAAAACCAATTATAGCAAATGGCATTGCAAAAATCGTATGACTAAATTTGATCAACGAAAGGTATTTTTTCATAATGAATCAAAACTAGTGAATTTATTTATTATATTTACGATATTTGCACATTATGAAGACAATCAAAACATCTAACCCTAAAGGAATGAGAGACTTAATTACTTCTAAGATGATTCTTCGAGAGTATATTTTAGATATTATGAAGGGGACTTTTGAAAAGTATGGTTTTGGTCCAATATCCACTCCCGCAATGGAGAATATAGAAACTTTGAATGGTAAATATGGAGATGAAGGTGATAGACTTATTTTCAAGGTGTTAAAATCAGGAAATTTTTTTTCTGAATATGATTCAGAAGAAGATCAATTAAATTATAAAAAGATAGCAACTAAAATTTCAGATAAAGCACTTAGATATGATTTAACTGTTCCATTAGCTAGATTTGTTTCTCAGCACAGAAATGAAATTATCTTTCCATTTAAACGATACCAAATTCAAAATGTTTGGAGGGCTGATCGCCCCCAGAAAGGAAGATTTCGTGAATTTATGCAATGTGATGTAGATATTATTGGATCTAAGTCTTTATTTCCTGAGATCGAGCTGATACAACTGGTAGATGAGATTTTTAACAAACTATCAATACAAAATGTAAAAATATATATAAATCATAGAAAGGTTCTTATGTCTATGATTGATCATATGGGTGTTTCTGATAAATTTAATGATATTGTAATATTAATTGACAAAATAGATAAGTTAGGTATTAGAACTGTTGAAAAAGAGATGAGGCGAGTAGGAGTTTCAGATGCTGGAATGAAAATTTTTAATAAATTTAGAAATGCGGATAGTATTTCAAAAATTTCTAATATTTTCACTGAATCTGATATTGGATTTGAGGGAATTAATGAATTGATCTTTATTCAAAAAGTAATTAAAGAAATTGGTTTACAATCATCAGAGTTAGTTTTTGATATTTCTTTAGCCAGAGGAATTGATTATTATACTGGAAGTATTTTTGAAGTCAAGCAGAATGACATTTCCATTGGATCAATTGCTGGTGGAGGAAGATATGATGATTTGACTTCACTTTTTGGATTTAATGATGTTTCTGGTGTGGGAATCTCTTTTGGAATAGATAGGATATTTTATTTGATGGATGATTTTAAACTCTTTCCCGATGATATTGGTTCATCTACTGATGTATTGTTTTTAAATCTTGGTTTAGAAGAATCTGTTCATGTTCTTAAAATGATTAAAAAAATGAGAAATTTGGGTATTGCTTCTGAACTTTATCCCAATATGGATAAAGTTAAGAAACAAATGTCTTACGCTGATAGAAAAGGTATTAAATTCGTAGCAATTGTTGGCGAAGACGAAATAAAATGCAATAAAATTTCTTTAAAGAATATGAATACTGGAGAGCAATACATGCATAGTTTTAATGATTTTTTAAAAGATTTGCAAAAATGAAATCATATAAAATAGGAAGTAATCTATTGTCAATTAATTTAATCTCTGACATAATAAGTAATGATTATGAAATTGAGTTGTCCTCAAAGAAGAGGAATGAAATTATTAAGTCTAGGATTTATCTGGAAAAGAAAATTAAATCATCAAAACTTCCTATATATGGTATTAATACAGGATTTGGATCCTTGTGTGATCATAAAATATCCCCCAAAGATTTAAGTAAACTACAACATAATTTAGTATTATCTCATGCTTGTGGTACTGGAGACCAGGTTCCATTAGTTATTGTTAAAATTATGTTACTATTAAAAATAAAATCATTATCTCATGGATATTCAGGAATTCACTTATCTACTCTTGAGAGGCTAATAAATATGTATAATAAAAATATTTTACCTGTAATATATGAACAAGGATCATTAGGTGCTTCAGGAGATTTGTCCCCATTGGCTCATATGTCATTAACTTTAATTGGAGAAGGTGATGTTAAAATTCCTAATCCCTCTGATAAAAAATCTTATATAGTAACAAAATCTGAAAACATATTGAAAGAATTAAATTGGGATAAGTTGAAACTTAAGTCAAAAGAAGGATTAGCTTTGTTAAATGGGACTCAATTTATGTCAGCATATGGAACTTGGTCTCTAATTAATGCAAAAAGATTATCTTATTTTTCTGATTTAATAGGTACTATATCATTAGAAGCTTTTAATGGAAGGGCAGATGCTTTTGATGATGATATTCAAAAGATTAGACCGCATATTGGTCAAATAAAATGTGCTAAAAATATTAGAAAATTTTTGGATGGTTCTGATATTCAGAATGAACCAAGAAATTATGTTCAGGATCCTTATTCATTTAGATGCATGCCTCAAGTTCATGGAGCGACAAAGGACGTGATATATCATGTTTGTAATGTTTTTAATATTGAGATAAATTCTGTGACTGATAACCCATTAGTGTTTAGAAAAGAAGATAAAGTAGTATCTGGAGGGAATTTTCATGGACAACCACTTGCAATGGCTATGGATTATTTGGCAATTGCATTATCTGAGTTGGGAAATATTTCTGAACGAAGAGTATTTCAACTTTTATCTGGTAAAAGAGGATTGCCTAGTTTTCTTGTTTCTAATCCAGGGCTTAACTCTGGATTAATGATAACTCAGTATACTGCTGCTAGTATAGTTAGTCAAAATAAACAGTTATGTACTCCAGCTTCAGTAGATTCTATTGTTTCTTCTAATGGTCAGGAAGATCATGTAAGCATGGGAGCGAATTCTGCAATTAAATTAAAGAAGGTTACTGATAACCTTTATACTATTTTATCAATAGAATTATTAAATGCTGTACAGTCATTATCTTTTCGTAAAAAATCATCTTCTGATTTTATAGAAAATTTTGTTAAAACTTTTAAAGAAGAGGTGTCATTTATTGATGAAGATAGGTATCTGAAAAAAGATATAGATAAAGCAATTTCTTTTTTAAAATCTTTTTCAGTTGATCTCGAATTACTTTAGTTTGATAATTGTACCTAATTTAATTGGTTTGAAATCACCCATTTGTGTGTCTGAAATGTCTTTTTTTGGATTAATTAATTGGTAATACTGTTCCGCTTCTTTTGCTGAAAAGAAAGGTCCAAGATATGTTTGATATACTAAGGAATCTTTTTTATTAGTCATTTCCGGCAAGAAAAACAATCCACATTCAATATTTAAATCTGCAAACTTATCAGTAAAATTTTGATTTTCGATCTCTGCAAATTTGATCTCAGATGTATCATAAGTATTTAAAATAATTAAGTGTGAATGGTCTTCATTCCATTGTTCTTTATGATATATAATTCCTTTAGAATTTTTGAGATTAGTTGGTGAATCGGCCATAAAGTACCAAAAAATAATTCCTAAAATCAAACCTCCTATAATAATTAACGATCCTAGTATAATTAAAATTATTTTAAGAGCTCCTCCTGTTTTTTTGATGTCCTTACTTGTATTGTCTCCTTGCTTTTTAGTATAAGATTTAGACTTAGCAACTTTCTTTCTATTGGCATTATTACTAGACTTCTCTGCTTTTTTTTCCTGATTATTCTGAATTTCGGCTAATCTTTTCTGAAGTATTTTAAGTTTATCTTCGTTATTTTTTTTACTCATTATTATAAATATTTGTTGCTAATATAATTAATTATTTTGATGTGTTTTTAATCAGTATATCTAAAAAATTTTCTAATGTAATTCCTGATTCTTTAATTTGTTGAGGAATTATACTCTCTTTTGATAATCCTGGAATCGTATTTATTTCAATAATGTAAGGAATATTTTTCATTATAATATAATCTATTCTACATATCCCTCTTAAATTCATTTTTAGGTATATATCTTTTGATATATTTTGTATTGTTTGATAAATATTTTTTTTGATTTTTGCTGGTGTTATTTCATCAGAAAACCCTTCATATTTTGCTTTGTAATCAAAAAAATCTCTATGACTTATTATCTCAGTAATTGGTAATGAGATTATTTGTGAGTTGTTTTTATATACTCCACAACTTACCTCAATTCCTTGAATGTATTTTTCAACAATGATTGTCTTTGAATAAGAGAATGCTTTTTTTATACCACTGATCAAATCAGAAGATGACATGGCTTTTGTTATCCCATAACTTGAACCAGACTCATTAGGTTTTACAAAACACGGTAAGCTAATTTCTTTAATGATTTTGTTATAGTTGATTTCTTTAGGACTAACAATTTGCATTGACTTCGCTACAGTAAAACCTAATTTAGATAGTTGTTTATTACATTGAAATTTATTAAATGTTAATTTAGATATCTTTGAATTACATGAACTGTAAGGAATATTTATTTCCTCAAGATAATTTTGAATATTTCCATTTTCTGCAGGAGGACCGTGAATGACAATAAACGCATAGTCAAAACTGATTTTTTTGGAATTTATCGTAAAACTAAAATCAGTCATGTTTAATTCTAAATTATTTTTTGATAAAATCCATTTGTTGTTTTTAATGATTATCTCATAAGAATTGTATTTCTTTCTGCATAGACTGTCTAATACTATTTTAGCACTATCTAAAGATATTTGATATTCTGCTGAGTCTCCTCCAGTAATTATCGCTATATTTTTTTTCATGTTATTTGGCAAAAGTAAAAAAATATTCATAGTATACTATTCTAGATTTTTTATCTTTGTCTTTAAATGAAATCAGAAAATCCAATTTTATTTATACTTGGAAAATGGTATGTGCATGCTATTTTGGCTTTATTACTTTTTTTTGTTTTAATAGGATCCATATTTAGTTATTTAGGTGTATATACAAAAAACGGATCAGAATTCGAAGTGAAGGATTATAGAAATTTAACTCTAAATGAAATTTACTTTATGCAAATATCTGAACCTGAGGATGTTAATTTTATTATAAAAGACACTCTGTATACTGATGCTGTTTCCAAGGGTGCTGTTTTTGCTCAAGATCCTCCCGCTGGAACTTATATTAAGGAAGATAGAAATGTGTTTTTAACTTTAAATTCTATTTCTAATCAAAAATTTAGTGTTCCTTACGTATTTGATCAGTCAGAAAGAGAAGCTGTTAATCAACTAAAACTTCATTTTATTGTTGATTTAATCAAGACTGAAGATTATAACCCTATAACATCTGTAGTAACAGAGTTGAAAGTTGGTGATTCAGAAGTGTTTCCAGGTCAGTTTCTTATTGAAGGCACAAAAATATCTGTATATTTTGGTAGTGGCAAAGGTGAAAGAAATATCATTCTTCCTAATCTATTTAACTATTCTTTATCACAATCAGAAAATATTCTTAAAAAAAATAAATTGAATATTGGAGAGGTTATTTACGAAGGGATTATTTCTGACACTAATAGTTCTGTAGTTTTTCAACAATATCCTACGTATAAAACTAAACTGCAAAATGGAGATATCGTTGATTTGTATTTAAAACAAGATTTAGATTCAATAGATTTTTCAAATAATTTTTATGAATAATAAGTTTTTTTTATTTTTTTATTTTTCAATTAATTCTTTATTAGTTTTTTGTCAAGAATTAGAGTTTGATTTATTTAATAATTCAAATTTAAATAATAGTTACAGAATTAATAATGTTGTGAAATATAGTTTAGATTTGCCATTTATTGATGACTTTTCATATAATTCATCATATCCTGATTCAAGTTTATGGAAGAACAATAATGTTTATGTTAATCAGTGTTATGGAGTAAATCCTATTACTATTGGAGTCGCTACATTTGATGGTCTAAACTTTAATGGCTATCCATATGATGTAAACTTAATTAATATTGATGCTCAGCCTGCTGATACTTTGACATCTCATTATATTGATTTATCTGTAATTGATACTGCATATTTAATGTTTTTTTATCAGCCACAGGGATTAGGAAATGATCCTCAATTAGGAGATTCATTATTATTAGAGTTTTCTGATGGAATTGATAGTTTAGGTAATAAGACATGGAAGAAAATGTGGAGTCATGAAGGTTCTATTTTACAAGATTTTAAAAAAATAGTAATAGTATTTTCTAATTCAAATTTTTTAGTACCAGATTTTCAATTTAGATTTAGAAATTTTGCAACTATTTCAGGTAATTATGATCATTGGAATATTGACTATGTAAAATTGGATGAGTTTCAATCTTCTATTGATACTTCAAATATTAATGATGTAGCTTTTGTAGAGAGAACACCTAATATTCTGACAAGATATACAGAAATGCCATGGATACATTTTGTTAATGATGTCTCAAGTGAATTGAATGATTCTATTGATGTTTTTTTAAGAAATAATAGTAATTCAATACAAAGTATTGATTATAGATATGATATCTATCAGAATAATAATTTAGTTTATCATTACCCATTGTTAGGAGGTGTTAATTCTACTAGAAATGTTGATGTTCCCCCATTTTATATTAGTGGGCTATATAATTTTAATTCACCCCCAATAATGTTGTCTGATCAAATATTCCCTGTAAATTCTTCTGATAGTGCTAAATTTATTTTTAAAAGTTCTATTAAATCAGATCCTTTTGATTATAAGCTTAATGATACTGTATCACATATTCAACACTTTTATAGTCATTTTTCCTATGATGATGGAAGTGCAGAATCTTCCTATGGGATTAATTTAAGTGGAGCAAGTATGGCCTATGAGTTTAAATTGAATAGGCCTGATACTATTAGACTGATTCAAATAAAATTTACTGAAATGTCTAGCAATTTACACGATCACGAATTTGTTTTAACGATATGGGATGAGGCTTCTGGTTTGCCAGGATCAATTTTATATAGAGATACATGTAAGATTATTTATAAAGATCGTGGTCATTTTGTGAATTATTATTTGAAGAAAGGTATTGGTGCTATTGGTACATTTTTTGTTGGTATAGTTCAAATTACAGATGATGTTTTGAATATTGGATTTGACAAGAATAATAATTCAATGGATTATATGTATTATAATATAGGTTCTGGTTGGATGAATTCCCAGTTTGCTGGTTCCTGGATGATTAGACCAATTGTGAATTATTCTGACCCAATATTCAGCGGATATCCTAATTTGAATAACATTATTTGTGATATTTTTCCGAATCCCTTTAGCATTTCTACTGTGTTAAAATTTCCACAAAATAGAGATAGATCCATAATCTTGTTTGATATAATGGGCAGAAAGATTAGATCATGGAGCTCTAACTCAAAAATAGTTAACTTGGAAAGAGGTGTTTTGAATGAAGGAATTTACTTTGTTCAAATTACTGAAGGTGAAAATAAAGTAGTTAAAAAAATAATTGTTAATAGATGATAAGTTATATAGGTGGAAAAAGTCGAATGGCAAATTGGATAGGAGGGTTTATTCCTGATGATATTGAAATATATGTTGAAGTTTTTGGAGGTGCATTTTGGGTTTATATTAATGGAGAAATTTATAAAAAACCAAATTTGAACAAGGTGGTATATAATGACTTCAATAGATATATGGTTAATCTTTTTCAGTGTTGTACTAATTATGAAGAATTTTACAATCATATGAAAGAACTTCGATCTCAAGATGAAAATTTATTCTATAAATTTCAGAAAGAAATATTTAGAAACACTGATATTGATATGATTAAACTTGGAGATTTTGAATTTGCAAAGAAATATGCGTACGTAATGACTCAAGTTTTTTCTGGATTAAATGCAGAGAAAGCAAAATTTATTGACCTGAAAGGTAAGTATAAATCAAAGTTTGATTCTTTTAGAGATAGATTGATAAATCCTAAATTTACTCAAAAACTCAACAAGATTACTCATTGTGAGAATTTAAATTATAGTGAAGTGATTGAGAAATATGATTCTCCAAATACTTATTTTTATGTTGATCCACCATATTGGAAAACTGAAAATTATTACTCTCTTCATGATTTCGATTTTGATGATCATAAATTGCTATGTAATCAACTTGCAACAATTAAAGGTAAATTCTCATTGTCATATTATGAATTTGATCTATTGAGTAAGTGGCTTCCAAAAAATAAATATATTTGGAAAAATAAAGATTTTGTGAAGGCAGCTTCCGCACAAAAAGGAAATAAACAAAATAAAGGCACTGAGATTCTAGTTATGAATTATGAGATTTGATGACTGAGAAAGTATTATTTGAACATTATAAATTTATTGCAGATCCTGGCCAGGAGCCTTTAAGGGTAGATAAGTTTTTAATTAATTTCATTGAAAATGCTTCTAGAAATAAACTGCAACAAGCCGCAAAGGATGGATACATCCATGTAAATGGCTCTCAAGTTAAATCAAATTATAAAGTAAAATCCGGTGATATAGTTACTATAGATTACAAAAGCCCTCCCAGGGATAAAGAATTAATTCCTCAAAATATTCCTTTGGATATTATTTTTGAGGATGATGACATTTTAATTGTAAATAAAAAAGCTGGAATGGTTGTTCATCCGGGTTTTGGTAATTGGGACGGTACTTTAGTCAATGCTTTAGCTTTTCATTTTAAAAACCTACCTATCTTTGGGGATGAAACTAGACCTGGACTAGTACATAGAATTGATAAGAATACTTCAGGAATATTAGTTGTTGCTAAAAATGAGGGTTCGTTAACTATTATGAATGAAAAGTTTACTAACAGAGACCTTAATAGAAAGTATTGGGCATTAGTATGGGGAGATTTAAAAGAAGATGCTGGCATAATTGAAGGTAATATCGGTAGATCTCTTAAAAATAGGAAAATTATGGATGTTTTTCCCAATGGTGATTTCGGTAAGACAGCTCTCACACATTGGAAGGTAATTCAAAGATATGGTTATACCACACTTGTAGAATGTAAACTAGAAACAGGAAGAACTCATCAAATTAGGGCACATTTTAAATTTATTGGTCATCCTCTTTTTAATGATCCAGAATATGGGGGTGATAAAGTTTTAAAGGGAACAGTTTTTACTAAATACAAACAATTTGTTAAAAATTGTTTTTTATCATGCAATAGACAAGCTTTGCATGCGAAATCATTAGAATTTAAGCATCCAATTACTAATAAAATAATGCGATTTGACTCTGATTTGCCTGAAGATTTTTCAATACTTCTTGAAAAATGGAAAAACTATACTTTGCAAAGAAAACTGTAATTTTATGATTAAGATTTTAATTCAAAAAATATTACCATTTTTTTTTATTTTTTTTATTTCTTGCTATAATGAACCTATTAATAGCTTAGTTGTTATTTCAGGAGAAACTCAAGGAACTACATATAATATTCAATATTTAATTGAAGATTGTAAAGGCTGTTCTGATGATCAACAAAAAATATATAAGACAGAAATAGAAAAAGTTTTATCATTAGTAGATGAGACATTTTCATTGTGGAATATGCACTCAGATTTAACCAGAATTAATGATGGAGAAAAAATTAAAGTAAATTCCATGTTCAAGGCTGTTTTTTCTGCAGCAGAAGAAATTTATAACGAAACAGACGGAATGTATGATTGTTCTATAGCTCCATTGACACATTATTGGGGTTTTACAGGTGATTATGAAAAATTAGATAATGCTGATACAAGTGAAATATATCGTAGACTTATGTTAGTAAATTATTCGAAATTAAAAATTATAGATGATAGTATTCAATTGCCTGATGGCATGCAGTTAGATTATAATTCTTTAGTTCAGGGATATTCAGTTGACTTAATATCGGAAATTTTTTTAAAGAATAATGTTTTTAATTTTTTAGTAGAAATCGGTGGAGAAATCAGGGCTTATGGAAAAAATATAGATGGAGAAAGTTGGATTGTTGGTATTGATAAGCCTAATGAAAAATTAGATTTAAAAAATAGATTTCAGGTACTCTTGTCTTTAGATAATATGTCATTAGCTACATCAGGAAATTATAGAAAGTTTAGAGAGTTAAATGGCATCAAATATTCCCATACAATCAATCCAAATACTGGATATTTTGCTAATAATAAGATGTTATCTGCTACCGTAATACACGAGTCATGTATGTTAGCTGATGCGTACGCTACAGCTTTTATGTCTATGGGTATTCAAGAAAGTATTGCATACTGTAAAAATAATCAAGAAGTGAAATCATATTTTGTTTACTCCGATGATAAGGGCAATTGGAAAGTTTATTCTTCGCCTAACCTAAAGATATTGGAATAATTTTATTCGTTTTGACATTGTTCATTTGGGGCAGCTCCACATAACCCACACGCTTCTCCTTCAGTATTGATTAGTGGGTTTTGACTTGCGCATGTTCCAGAGAATTCTCCATTTTTTTTCAAAATAATTTTAATTCCAATTCCTACAAATACTAATGAAATCATTATTATTGTTGTAATTAGTAATATGATATTTTCAAATAACATGTTAATTTTTTACTATTCTTTGAGATCTGATAATTCCTAAATGATTAATTTTTATTAAATAAGTTCCTTTTTCTAAATTTGATAAATCTATTTTTTCTTGATATTTTGATCTTTTCAAAAGTTTGCCTGTAAGATCATATAATTCAATAATTTCTAATTCTATATTAAAGAATACTTCATCTTTTGTAGGGTTTGGGAGTAAGGAAATTTTTAAATCATTAATTTCTTCAGAAAGATTTGTAGTTGAAGAATTTTCTTGAATATTAATGTCATCTATGTATAGATTGTTTCCTCCTCCATAAATTCCTCTAAAACCTATACTAACATCAGATACTCCATCAAAACTACTTAAATCAATGACAATGCTATTCCAATCCTGAGAAGTAGGGTAGAATGGGCTGCTTGGCCATAGAATACTTGCTGTATGTAGATTTGTTCCGCTAATTTCATTAATTACTTGAAAAGTATTGAAACAGTCTGTTGATACTAAAATTTGTAATTTGTCTATATCCCAACTATTTTTATTAGCATGAGCGTAAGAAAAAGAAACTTCATTGTTAGTTGTATTAGAAAAGTCTAACTTGTCAAATATAAGGGTAGCATGCTCTCCTGGATTAAAGTCCCCAAATCTCCATCTAAAAGAATTTTGACTATTTCCAAATCCTCCTACAGGAACACCTGAAGTGTAGGTTGGATCAAGTATACCTACCCAATTTCCATTATCTTCAATAAGTATAGCGTTATTGGGAGAAGGTGTGGCTAAATCATAACCTTCAAAGTTCTCGGTATAATTAGTTCCTATCGAAGTTGGCGATAAAATGCTAAATTCTCCAGATGATGAACTGTTATTATTGGATACATAATCAATATATGATGTTCCATTTAGAATATCACAGTTAAAATCAATTTTATTAGTTCCTGAAGGTAATGTAATTGTTGGAAAGATTATGTTAGTACTCCCTCCACCAAGTATTGTATTGAAAATTGTTTGTGAAACTGGTTGATTAGAATTTAATGTATAAGATACAACAAACGTGTCTACAGGAATAAAGGTGTTATTATAAACTGTAATCTCAGGTGTTATCACATTATCACAATATGAACTAGGAATGTTTATGTTTGAATTAGATGACAGATCAATTAGATTAGTTCCATTTGGAACTATAAAATTCATACTGGAAACCGCACCAGAAATAATCTCCTGTTGCCCTTCAGCAATAAATACAGCAACTTCTAAATTAAATAAATCATAATCTACACCATTAAGATTGTTAGGAATGGAGTAAGTATATGTATTGGTATAAAATCCAGAAGAATTGGGAAGATTCTCTCCCCATTGTCCTGTAAGTAAATGTCTTAACATATGTTGGTGGTTATAGGTAGGATTCCAAGGTCCTGATATTATGGCAGATGGATTCCAGTTGGCAGCCCCACTTTGAGGGCCAGCTACATTGTTTTGTAGTAGAGCAACATTTAAAGTGTTAGTGATTGATGATGGTGGCGTTCCTGTATAGAATGTTTCTACTACTACAGTTAACTCTCTAGTATTAATGTTAATTGTTGATTGTGCAGCAACATTTATGTAAGATGGTTGATTTAAAATCTGACTGCTGGCGTTAGTCCAATCACCTCTACTCATTGCTGTCCCACCTGATTGACTCATGCTAAATTGATGTCTGTTAACAGTACCTGCAGGATATCCAGAAAGGTTAGATTGATTTGCTATATCATCACCAAAATTAGTTCTAAAATCGGGTTCTCCAGCGCTTGGGGTAGCGTATCCTCCAGTATGTATATTAATAAGAATAACATCTCCTGGATTCTGGTCATATATGTTTTGAGCTACTACATGACCATCAGGACAATATCCACAGTGAATTCCAGTGAACTCTTCTAAAACAATGTTTTTGTTTTCAGGGTTAGTACTAACAAACGTTTGAGAGTTTAATATCGTTGATGTTACTAAGATTAATGATAATAATTTTTTCTTCATTTTCATAAATATTTATTGTTACGAACATACAAAAATTTACATAAATAATTGTATTTTGTATGTATGTTTGTAGTGTAAAAAATAATATATGAATAAAAATAAAAGTTCATTTGATAGATTAATCCAAATAATGGACGAGTTAAGAGAAAAATGTCCCTGGGACCAGAAACAAACAATAGAAAGTTTACGATATTTAACAATTGAAGAAACTTATGAGTTGTCCGATGCTATTATGGAAAATGACATGCAAGAAATTAAAAAAGAGCTAGGAGATTTATTACTGCATATTGTTTTTTATTCACGTATTGCTTCTGAAAATAAAAGCTTTGATATTAATGATGTGATTAATAGTATTTGTGAAAAATTAATTCATAGGCATCCACATATTTACGGTGATGTTGTTGTTGAAGATGAAATAGAAGTTAAAAAAAATTGGGAGAATTTAAAGATGAAAGAAGGAAAATCTTCAGTGCTGGAAGGAGTTCCAACAACTTTGCCTGCAGGTATAAAGGCGTATAGAATCCAAGAGAAGGTGAAGGGAATTGGATTTGATTGGGAAGATAAAAAACAGGTATGGAATAAAGTTTTGGAAGAAATCGAAGAGTTGAAAGAAGAGATAAAAAATGGAAATCAAGATAGAATAGAATCTGAATATGGAGATTTGCTGTTTGCATTAATTAATTATTCTCGTTTTATTAATGTTAATCCTGAAAATGCTTTGGAAAGAACAAATAGACGTTTTATAAAACGTTTTCAAATTATGGAAAAATTAATTAAGAATCAGAATTTGACATTATCTAATATGACGCTTAGTCAAATGGATGTTTTTTGGGAAAAAGCTAAAAAACTGTATATAAATACAGATAAATAATTTCNAACAAAGTAATTTACAGAAAAAAAAACGATATTTGTTGACTATTAATCACTAAGTTTAAAAACTATTTTTTATGAAAATAATTATACTTTTTTTAATCTTTTCTTTGAATTCAATTTATTTAATATCACAATCTTTCAATGGTTTTGCTTTATATAATTCTCAAGGTTCAAATACTACATATTTAATTGATGAGAATCAAAATATTGCACATACATGGAATTTAAATTCCGAATGTAATTATACGGTTCTTTTAAAGAAAAATGGAAATTTAATTAGGGGTACAAAATATAATAATAATGTGTTAGGAGGTGCTGCAGATGCTGGTAGAGTTCAAGAAATTTCACCTGATGGATCTATAGTCTGGGATTATATATATTCTAGTGCAGATCATTTAAGTCATCATGATATTACTCTTGTAGGAGATAATGTTTTATTAACTGCTTGGGAGGTGAAATCAGCATCAGAATTAGTAGATGCAGGATTTACAGGAAATGTTGGCAGTGCAGGAAAATGGCCAACACATTTTGTTGAGTTGCAAGATGATGGAAATGGTAGTGCAAATATTGTTTGGGAATGGCATATTTGGGATCATTTATGTCAAGATGTTGATCCAAATAAACCAAATTATGTGACAAATATTTCAGATTACCCACAATTAATTGATATTAATATGATTCAGGGTGGTGGTGGAGGCCCAGGTGGACAGAGTGGTGATTGGTTTCATGTCAATGGAGTTGATTATAATGAAGAATTAGATCAAATAGTTTTTTCTTCTCGTTTTGCCTCTGAAATATATATAATAGATCACAGTACTACAACTGCGGAAGCTTCGTCTCATTCTGGTGGTAATTCTGGAATGGGTGGTGATATTTTGTATAGATGGGGTAATCCTTCTAATTATGGAATGACAGGAGTCCAAACTATTCCAAGTGCAGTTCATGATTCAAGATGGATACCAAATGATGGTAGACCAAATGGTGGATATTTGCAAATTTTTAATAATAAAGGTATTAGTAATAATCAATCGACTGTTGATGGTATTAAGACACCATTAGATCCTTCAACTGGTTATAATTATTTAAGAACTCCAGGACAACCGTATGGTCCATCATCATATACTACTAGATATGTTTGTCAGTTCTCAGCTCCTGGTCAATCTGCTTCTGATAGAATGTCAAATGGAAATATTTTTGTAAATGCTTCTGGAGGTCAAGGAGGTAGTGGTGTAATGTACGAGGTTGATTCTTTAGAAAATTTAGTTTGGGGTCCATATAATGCTCAATCTCAAAAGGGGTTTAGGTATGAATGTGATTATCCTGGAATAATAGCACTTAAGCCCTATATGAATACTAATTCGACAAGTTGTTTTGATCATACTGGAAATAACTTGTTATTTAAAAGTAATATTTTAGTTTCCCCAAACCCTACACATGATTTCATAAAAATAGGTTTGAATCAATATAACAGTGGTGTTGTAAATGTTCAAATAGTTAACGTATTCGGCAAAATAATTTACAATGAAATAACTGATGTGTTTTCTAAAAATATAGTTCAAATTGATATGCGTGATTTTTCAGATGGACTATATTTTGTTAATGTTAATTCAGATAAAAATACTCATACTCAAATAATATCACTAATAAAATAATGAAGTTGTATAATTATTTATTAGTAGTTATTTGTATTGTCAATATCAATTTATTTTCTCAAAATAATTTTTACAATATTGATTCAGTTAAAGAAATTAAAATGGAATTTTATGAATCTAATTGGGATTATATTTTAGATAGTTTATATGTATTAGGGCAAAAAGATAGAGTTTTGGCTGATGTAATTATTGACGGAATTAGATATGATAGTGCAGGAGTTAGATATAAAGGTTTCAGTTCTGTTAGTATTAATAGGATAAAGAATCCATTTAATATCAAACTAGATTATATCAAAGAAGATCAAAATCATTTAGGAATAAAAAAATTAAAATTATCTAATGTTATTCAGGATCCTTCTTTTATAAGAGAGGTTTTATCTTATGAAATTTGTCGTAAATATCTCCCATCATCTCAGGCGAATTTTGCTAACTTATATATACATGATACTTTATGGGGGTTATATACAAATGTCGAAGCAGTAAACAAAAGCTTTCTGTCAAAGCACTATGGAGAGAAGTATAATCCCTTTTTTAAATGTAATCCTGATCATCTTAATATCCAAATTGGAGGAGAGAATTCAAATTTAAGTAATACTCATGGTACTGATAGTTCAGATTATTATTCATATTATGATATGGAGTCTAATTATGGATGGGAATCTTTATATGAGTTAATAGATACATTAAATATGTTAGGTGGTCTTTTTTTAAATACGGATGAAATTATAAATAGAGATCGGACTTTATGGATGCATGCTCTAAATTATTCAATGATAAATTTTGATTCATATATTGGATATGGTCAAAATTACTATTTATATAAGGATCAATCTAATCAATGGAATCCAATTATTTGGGATTTAAATATGTCTTTTGGCAGCTTTAGATTAACTGATGCTTCGCAGTTGTATTTTAATGGATTTAATATTAATCAAGCTCAAAATATGGATCCATTAACACATTTGAAATATATTTCAATATCTCCAAGACCATTAATAACAAATATGTTTACATCTCCTATGTACATGAGAATGTACCTTGCACATATTAGAACTATTATTAAGGAAAATTTTATCAATCAAGACTATTTTCACAGAGGACAATATATACAGGGTATAATTGACCAGCATGTACAAAATGATACAAATAAGTTTTATACGTATTCCGATTTTATTGCAAATTTAACAGATCAGGTTGCGTTACCATCCTCTATGTGTCCTGGCATCACGCAATTAATGGATGCGCGTTCATCGTATTTAAGTTCTTATATTTATTTTGATACTGTAACGAATGCTGTAACAGCATATAGTGGAGAACCAACCATTAGTAACATAACGCATCTTCCTCAAAATTTTTCAAATGGAGATGATTTGTATATACTAGCAGATATTAGTAATGCAAGTCACTCAAACGTTTTCAACTCGTCTGTAAAGGTGTTCTATAGATTTGGTAAAAATCAAAGATACAGGTCTGTAAATATGTATGATGATGGAAATAATTACGATGGTTTAGCTAATGATGGGGTATATGGATCTAAAATTGAAAATGTCAGTAATTCTATTGATTTTTATTTATATGCAGAAAATGATACCGCTGGTATTTTCTCACCTGAAAGAGCCTCTTATGAGTATTACACGATTAAAACTAATGTTGATTATAAAGATTTAGTTATCAATGAAATCATGTCTAATAATGAAAGTTATCTCACAGATAATAGTGGTAAATATGAAGATTGGATTGAGATATATAATTCTAAGAGTTATCCGATTTCATTAGATGCATTGTATTTGTCAGATACTATTTCTGATCCGTTAAAGTTCAGTTTGCCAAATTATGTTTTATTGCCGAATCGTTACTGTGTAATTTGGGCTGATAATGATGGTCATCAAGGTGATGATCACGCAAACTTTCAGTTGTCTAATTTAGGAGAAGTACTTATTTTATCTAATTCTGATTCTTCCATAGTTGATTCTATAAATTTTATTTCTCAACCTGAGAATCTAGCTTATGCAAGGGTCCCAAATGGAACAGGATCTTTTGTGCTTCAACAACCAACTTTTAAAGCAAATAATGATATTACATCAGATCATGAATTAAATTACGAGCAAATATCTGTATTTCCAAATCCTTTTGATAGATTTTTGAAAATTTTTTCAGATTGCTCTTATAATGTCAGTGATCTTTATGGGAAACTGATTATTAATAAATCTAATAATAATATAATCAATACATCAGGTTGGTCTTCTGGTATTTATTTCATAAATTTGGATTGTGAGGAATTACAAAAAGTTAAGGTTATAAAAGTTAATTAGATGAGGTATATAGTACTATTTGTGTTTTTAATTAAGTCATTTGTAAATGCAGATGCTCAAATATTAGTAAATTATTCCACTATAGATGGATTATCTTCTGATTTTGTTGAATGTATTGAGGTAGATATTTATGATAATATTTGGGTTGGAAGTTCACTAGGTGTTCAGAAATTTGATGGATTGAATTGGACTTTGTACAATACAAATTCCTATCCATCAATGGCTTCAGATAACATAAAGGTAATTTCCTCTATTAGTAATGGTGATATATGGATTGGTACAGATTTTGGAGTTAGTAGATTTGATGGAATTGATTGGTTTACATATGATGTTACAAATGGATTAAATAATAATCAGGTTTACTCTATTGATGAGACAGACGATGGTATTATATGGATTGGAACACATTCAGGTGTATCTTTTTATGATGGTAGTAATTGGAACTCGTATGGTTTTCCAGATATTCATTGGAGCGGTGTGAATGGAGTAACTAATGACATGAATGGTCATGTTTGGTTCTCCACTCCTCTAGGAGGTGTTATACATAAGGTTAATAGTAATTTTATTACATATGATACTTCCTCAGGACTTTTGTCTCAAAATACAACAAGTATTGCAATTGATAATAATAATAATAAGTGGATTGGCACAGGCGGAGGAGTATCTGTATTAGATTCATTAAATTATATATTTACTCATCATACAAGAATGTATATTATGCCACCTCCTGATACACTTAATCCTGTAGTAGATATTGAAATTGATTACAATAATAATCCATGGATAGCTATTTATGTAGGATATTTAGCTGAGGGTGGAGTAGCTATGTGGAAACATTTGACTAGTGATTGGTTAGATTATGATCATACTGATGGATTAGTAGGAAAAAATATTAAAGATATATCTATAGATTCAGAGAACAATATTTGGATAGCTACTACCACCGGTGTATCTAAGTTGATTCTGGATGTGAATTCAGATAATTATGAAAAATTTAATAGAAATGAGTTAATTTTTCCAAACCCTTCTAATGATATTTTAACAATTAGTCATTTTCATAATCAAATTTTGAATTTTAAGATTTTCAATAATTTTTCACAGTTAGTATATTCTGGTTTAATTGAAGGTAATGAAAAAGAATTAGATATCTCACATTTAAATAAAGGAATATATTATTTGATGATTCAAAAAAATAGTAATGAAATTATTAGTTATAAGTTTATAGTTCAGTAGTTTTGTTTAATGATTTTAAATTATATAGATGTTGAATAAATTAATTACATATATTTTTATCTTCAGTGTTTTACTTTCTAATTCTCAGAATGTTTTTGATGATAATGTTAGAGATATTAAAATTTATTTTTCCAATCTAAATTGGAACAATATTTTACACACATACGTTTCAAATAATTTAGGAGAGAGGCTAATCGCTGATTCCATAATTATTGATGGATATATAGATGAGGATGTTGGAGTTATGTATAGAAATAATAGCACCTATAATTCTAATAGCATAAAAAACCCAATTAATATTAAGTTAGATTATATCAATAATGGTCAATCTATAAATCGTTATAATATTTTGAATTTATCTAATGGATATGGTGATCCATCCTTTGTTAGAGAGGTCTTGGCTTATGATATTGCAAAAGACTATATGCCTTCTCCTAAGTCTTCTTATGCTAATGTTTATATTAATGATACTTTGATTGGACTTTTTACATTGATTCAATCAATTGATGATGATTTTACAAATGAAAATTTTTATGAAAGAAAAGGTCCTTTATTTCAAGTGGTAAATACAGGAACTTCTGTTGCTGGATGTTCTTTATTGTCTGGAGTATTGGAATATAATTCTGATACCAATTGTTATCTGCAAGCATATTCTATGCAGTCTTCAAATGATTGGCAAAAACTCAACAATTTCTTAGATACTTTGAATAATACTTTTTCTAATATTGAAGAAGTAATGAATATTGATAGAGCTATCTGGATGCTAGCATTTCAAAATTTGCTTGCAAGTTTAGATGGTCCTGCGAATTCTATAGCTAATAATTTTTACTTATTTCAAGACAATAATAAGAGATTTTCTCCAATTTTGTATGATATGAGTATGTCATTTGGATCTTATGGCAGCCTATCAACGTCGTTTAACATAGTAGATTTGCAACAATTAGATGTTTTTCACAGGTCAGATGATATGTCAAATAAGTTAACATCAACTATTTTTTCAAATGATCGATTTAAGAAAATGTATGTTGCTCATATGCGTACTATAATAAATGAAAAGTTTGCAAATAATTATTACCTTAATCATGCTTTAAATCTGCAAACAATAATTTCTAATTATGTTAGTTTAGATCCAAATGGGTTTTATAGTTTTAATGAATTTATTAATAATATTAATTCATCAGTTGCGGTTATCCCTGGAATATCAGAATTAATGGGTGATAGAATTTCATTTATTGAAGGTTTAAATGAGTTTAATTTAAATACTCCAATCATTTCCAATATTTCTGATGATGCAGTTTTGCCTCATTCTAACATATTTGTTACAGCTGAGGTTGATAATGCTAATTATGTATGTTTAGGATATAGGTTTGAATTTTCTGAAGATTTCAAAAAAATCCAGATGTTTGATGACGGTAATAATGGTGATGGTATAGCTGGTGATGGAGTTTTTGGTGTTAGCATTGATGTAGATGCAAGGGATTTACAATTTTATATTTATGCTGAGAATATTGAGTCGGGTATTTTTTCACCTGAAAGGGCAGAGCATGAGTTTCATCAGTTACCTGTAGTTAGTGGTTTAGTAATTAATGAAATTATGGCATCTAATTCAAATTCAGTTTCTGATCAAGATGGCGAGTTTGATGATTGGGTAGAGCTATATAATAGAGGTACATCAACTATTAATTTATCAGGGTTTTATTTGTCTGACAATAAAAATGATTTAAATAAATGGACTTTTCCTAATATAAATATTATGCCTGGAGAGTATTTAATTATTTGGTGTGATACTGCGGGAACTACTCAAAATGGTTTACACACTACATATAGATTATCCGCTGATCAGGAAGAAGTATATTTAACTGACCCTAGTGGCAATGTTATTGATGCAGTCCATTTTGTCAATATGCCCACAGATATCGCTTATGCTAGAGTTCCAAACGGGAATGGGGTATTTAGATATCAAGATCATTCACAATCTTTAAATAATCAGATTATATCATCTAATTTTGTAAATAATGACGTGTATGAAAGTTATCTTTATCCAAATCCTGCTAATAAATTAATAACTGTTGTTGGTTCAGAAGAAAGTGTTTATATATACGATATTACAGGTAAGTTAATAATTTCTTCTGATGAATTAGAAAACATTGATATTTCTATTTTAAATCCAGGACTATATATTTTAAATACTGGATCAATTAGATTAAAATTTATAAAGAATTAATTTATGAAAAATTTATATTTTATTTTGTTATTATTACTATTTTTTTCATGTTCAAAAGGACCAGGAGAAGGAGGAACATCAATGATTAATGGAAGGGTGATTCATTATACTACTGAGTATAATACTCAAACATCTACTAATGATACCTTATATTTTCCTAAAGCTGGAAAAGATGTTTATATAATTTATGGTAATGACATTCATGATATTTATGATGATAATGTCGAAACAGATTGGAATGGTAATTTTCAATTTGATTTTCTTCGTAAAGGTGAGTATGTTATTTACACTTATATTGACAGTAATCTAACAGGTTCGGTTGATTATGATTTTCCAGTATTTAGAAATATTACAATTAATGACAATAATAGCATTAATACTGTTAACGAATTTATTTTAGAAAATTAGTGGACAAATTAACATCCATAGTTAATAATTTTAATTCTATTTCCCTTTCACAAATGGATAAGGTGAAATTGATGAAGAGAACTGATACAAAATATGCATTTCATTTTTCTAAGCTATCATTGCTTTTATCAAAATTGCAACATCATTATTTAATTTTAGAAATAAAAAAAAATAGGATGCAGTCTTATCGTTCATTATATTTTGATACTGTTGAAAGAAAATTTTATTTAGATCACCATAATCAAAGAGTAAATCGTAATAAAATCAGGTTTCGTGAATATATTGAAAGTAAGTTAGTTTTTATGGAGATAAAAACTAAAAATAATAAGGGTAGGACAACAAAAAAAAGAATTAAGGTTTCTTCAATACCAACTTCCCTTAATGAAATTCATCATAATTTTATACATGAAATTATTGGTAAGGAATTAGATGTTCAGGCTCAACAATGGATTAATTTTAATAGACTTACTTTTGTAAATATTTTGAAAAATGAAAGATTGACAATTGATGTGAATCTTAATTTTAGTCAGAATAATCATAGTGTAGAGATGTCTGATATTGTTATTGCCGAGTTAAAACAAGAAAGGATGAGTAGACGATCTGAATTTATAAGAATTAGCAAGGATTTAGGGATACATCCAATGAGACTTAGTAAATATTGTTATTCCTCCACTCAGCTTAATCCTAATTTGAAAAAAAACAGATTTAAAAAGAAGTTATTATATATCAATAAATTAGTTGCTTAATTAAAAATTTATAAAATGAAAAAAATATTTTTTACATTAATATTAGTTGTTTCTTCAGGTATTGTATTCTCTCAGAATATTAAATCTCCTTCAATTGAATCTTTAGAAAAAACAATAGATAGTCTCGAAAATATTATTTTGACACTTCCTGCTGAAGAATTTAAAAGTCATGATAATATTGATGATATGATTAAGATACTTAAAGAGAAGAAAGATATTTTATTAGAGATTGAAGAATCAAACATTGATACTTACTTTGGTGCTGAATTATATAATGATGAAGATTTTTGGAAATTAATTATTAAGGGTGTTTTCAATCTATTAGTAGTCATTATACTTGTTAGATATATATATTATCCTATTACTAGAAATAAGGACTATTTATTTACGTATTTATTAATCAGTTTGACCGTATTTCTTTTGTGTTTCCTCTTGGATAATGTAAAGTTGCAACTAGGATTTGCATTGGGTTTATTTGCAATTTTTGGTATCATTAGATACAGAACTGACCCAATTCCTATTAAAGAAATGACTTATCTCTTCTTAGTAATTGGCGTATCTGTAGTTAATGCGCTTGCAAATAATAAAATTAGTCATGCGGAATTACTATTTGCCAATCTTCTTATAGTATTTGTTACTTATGGAATGGAAAGACTTTGGTTGTTGAGGCATGAGGCTCGTAAGAATATTATTTATGAAAAGATTGATTTGATTGCTCCTGAAAAAAGACAAGAACTCATAAAAGATTTAAACAAAAGAACGGGGTTGGATATTACTAGAGTTGAAATTAGGAGAGTAGATTTTTTGAGAGATGTGGCAAATATTAGAATCTTCTATTATGAGGATATTACGGAATAGTATTTGTTTTTTTATAATATTCTCAATAAATACATTTTCACAAGAGAATGATTTTCAAGTTTGGGAAAGTATTAGGATTAGTAAAAAAATATATAAGAGAACTAATGTGTATTTATCTCATGGATTAAGATTCAGAGAAAATTCAACTATTCTTGATAAAAATTATTTAGATATAAAAATTGCTCATCGAATTCGAAAAACTGATAGACGCATTATAATGGGCTATAGGATTTCTAATATTTTAGCAGGATCCTATTCTTATAACAGAAACAGGTTTTATTTTGATTACATTCCGAATTATACTTTTAAGAGATATAAGTTTTCTTTAAGAAATAGGGTAGAATATGAGGGTAATAATAACTCTTATAATTGGTTTTTTCGTGAAAGATGTAATATATCATATAATATTAGAAAGAATCCACTCGAACCATTTATTCAAGTTGAATATTTTTTAGATATTAAAAAGAATATAATTGATAAATTACGGTATTCTTTTGGAATATCATATCCTATATTTAATAATGTTGATGCTTCACTTTATTATAGATTACAACAGGAAATCAATGTGAAAAATCCTAATGATCTTTATATTTTAGGAATTAAATTAAAATATAAGATTTAGTTTTCTTCTTTCTTTACTAGTATATTTCTTGCTAATTCTAGGGTAATTAGGTATTCTTTCTTGTTGATTTTGATTTCGATAGAATCATCGAATTTAAGTATATTTTTTACCTGAATAAATGATCCAATATTAAGACCAATTTTATTTAAAAACATTAGAAATTCTTTATTGTCTTGAAGTACCCCCATAACAGTCCCCTTTTCATTAATTTTGAGTTTATTTATTGCGATCGAGTTAGTTTTAGGGAATGTCCCATGAGTATTTGGTATAGGGTCACCATGAGGGTCAAATTCTGGATAACCTAAATAGTTATCTAACAAACTAACTAGTTTTTCTGAATCTATATGTTCTAATTGTTCAGCCACTTCATGCACTTCATCCCATTTGAAATTCAATTTTTTTACAAGGAATGTCTCCCATAGTCTATGTTTTCTTACAATTGTTGTAGCAATTTTTTTGCCCTTTACAGTAAGGCTAACTCCATTATATTTTTCATAATTTAAAAGTCCCTTATCTTTCAACTTTTTTAACATGTCTGATGCTGAGGATGCTTTAATTTTTAATTTCTTAGAAATTTCATTAGTAGTAACAACTTTATTATTTTCAGATAATAAAAAAATATTCTTTAAATAATTTTCTACAGTTTTTGATATCATTTTTCAAAAATAGTAAATATTTATTTTGTTGATTCATAAACTATATAATATCAAATTAAGAATCCATAATAATATCATTAGATCTAGTATTAGCGAAATTGCAAATAATCTTGGATTATTGTGGTATAGATCTTTTACGAATTGTATAAATGATTTCATTTATATGATGGATTCTAGTAATATAATATTTTCTACATGATGAGTTTGAGGAAACATATCTATTGGTTGTATATATCTTACTTTATAACTTTTATTTAATAATTCTATGTCTCGAGCTTGAGTTGAAGAATTACAGCTAATATATACGATTTTATCAGCGTTAACTTTTAGTAACATTTCAATTACTTTTGGATGCATTCCATCTCTTGGTGGGTCACTAATAATAATATTTGGTCTACCATTTTCTTTTAAAAACGTTTCAGTGAGTATTTTCCTCATTTCTCCATGAAAGAAATGACAATTTTTGATCTTATTATCTTTAGTGCTTTTTTTAGCAGCATTAATCGCTTCTCTTACTGTATCAATACCAATAACTTTTTTAGCGTTTTTTGATATGAATTGGGCAATAGTACCTGTGCCTGTATATAAGTCATAAACTATATTAGTTTTTTGTATGTCAGCAATTTCCCTAGTTTTTTCGTAAAGTATTTTGGTCTGATTTATATTAGTTTGAAAGAAAGATTTTGGACCAATTTTAAAATTAAGATTTTCTAATGATTCTGTAATATATTTTTTGCCATAAAAACAAATAATATTTTGATCATATATAGTATTATTAGCTTTTGTATTGATAGTATATAATAAAGAAGTAATTTGAGGGAATTTTATTTTGATAAAATTCATGATACTATCTATTCTATTACTATCATTCATTCCAAATTGAACAAGTACCATAATATCTTTTTTTGAAGAGGTCCTAATCATCAGATTTCTGAGTAGCCCTGTTTGTTTCCTAATATTGTAGTATTCAATATTATTTTGAATAGAAAATTCATGTATACTGTTTCTAATTTCATTTGAAGGCTCCTTTTGTAAATGACAATGATTAATATGTAACACTTTATCGAACATTGAAGGAATATGAAGTCCACATCCTCTTCTTTCTAAGAAATCTTTTTTGGAATCAATTTCTTCTTGTGTGAGCCATCGATTTTGTGTGTAAGAAAATTCCATTTTATTTCTATAGTAAAATTTATCTTTACTCTCAATTATTTTTTGCACCTTAAAATCTTCAAGTTTTCCAATTCTTTTTAGATTTTCAAATACTTCCTTCTCTTTGAATTTTAATTGAGAAGGGTATTTTATATTTTGCCATTTGCATCCACCGCATACTCCAAAATGTTCACACTTAGGTACACACTTGTGTATAGAATGTTTGTGAAGTTTAGTGATGATTCCCTCAAAATATTTTTTTCGTCTTTTGAAAATTTTAATATCACATATATCACCTGGAACTCCTCCTCTTATAAATATTGTTAGGCTATTATGCTTAGCAATACTCATGCCTTTTTTTGCTACATCAATGATTTCAACTTTTTCAATAATCTTATTTTTCATAATTTTATATACATATACAAAATTAGATATTTATTGTTTAATAACATATCTTTGCATAATATCTAAAAATTTATTATTTTACAATCAAATTTTATGGAAAATTCAAATAAATATATTGATTTAGAGAACAAATATGGAGCACATAATTATCATCCTCTTCCAGTTGTTCTTAATAAAGGTAAAGGTGTTTTTTTATGGGATGTTGAAGGTAAAAAATATTATGATTTTCTTTCATCATATTCAGCTGTAAACCAAGGCCATTGTCACCCAAAGATAATAAGTGCATTAAATCATCAGTCTAGTAAGTTGACTCTAACTTCTAGAGCTTTTTATAATGATACTTTAGGCGAGTATGAGAAGTTTATTACTAGTTATTTTGGTTATGATAAAGTCTTACCTATGAATACAGGTGCTGAGGCTGTTGAGACAGCTATAAAAATTTGTAGAAAATGGAGTTATCAGAAGAAAAAATTAAAAGAAGGATCTGCAAAAATCATTGTATGTGATGGTAATTTTCACGGTAGAACAACAACTATTATTTCATTTAGTAATGATCCAGACTCAAGAAATGAATTTGGTCCTTATTCTCCAGGATTTATAAATATTCCATATAACGACATAGATGCATTATCAGAAGTTTTGAAACGAGATGATATTGCAGGTTTTTTAATTGAACCAATACAAGGTGAAGCTGGTGTTGTTGTTCCGGAGGAAGGATATTTGAGGCAAGCATATGACATGTGTAAAGATTCAAATGTTTTATTTATTGCTGATGAAATACAAACTGGTATTGCTAGAACTGGAAAAATGTTAGCAGTGGATCATGAAAATGTTAGGCCAGATATTGTTATTCTTGGGAAAGCTATTTCAGGTGGAGTAATCCCTGTATCCGCAGTTTTGGCAGATGATGAAATTATGATGTGTATTAGACCAGGAGAACATGGTTCTACTTTTGGAGGAAATCCGTTAGCTAATATAGTTGCTCAGACTGCTCTCCAAGTAGTGAAAGATGAATCATTATGTGAAAACGCTTATAATTTAGGCGTTAAGCTTCGAAAAAGACTTAAACTGATAAAATCTGATATGATTGAGATTGTTAGAGGAAAAGGACTTCTAAATGCTATTTCAATTAAACCTAAGAATAATAAAACAGCTTGGGATGTTTGTCTAAAACTTCGTGACAATGGGTTATTAGCAAAGCCTACTCATAAAACTATTATTCGTTTTGCACCTCCATTAGTAATTAACAATGATCAGCTAGAGGATTGTTGTGATATAATTGAAAATTCGATTATTGAATGCGATACATAATTATTATTCTTTTAGTCTTTATAAGCTTAAATATTTTTTCTCAAAAAATAGATGGAAAAGTTTATAGTTTTTTTGATTCAGATAAAGAATATTTAGAAGGAGCAAACATCTCTATTAAAGATTCTCCTTATGGTACAACTTCAAACAAGAATGGAGATTATAGTCTATCGTTTAATTTAGATTTTCCTGTAACTATAATTGTTTCTTTTGTTGGATATGAAAGTTTTGAAAAAACTATAGCTAATTCAGGAACTTATAATTTTGAATTACTTCCATCTCTTAATATTGATCAGGTTAATGTGAAAGGTAATTCCTTTACTACTAATGTGAATCTTTTTGAGCCATTGAATATCCAAACCCTAACTTCTGGAGAATTAGAAAAGGCTGCCTGTTGTAATCTTTCAGAATGTTTTGAAACCAATTCTTCTGTCGATGTTTCTTATTCTGATGCTATCACTGGAATTAAAACAATTAGTTTATTAGGTCTAAATGGGATATATACACAAATTACAAAAGAAAATATTCCATTTGTTAGAGGTTTATCTTATGGATATGGCATTAAATATATTCCTGGATCTTGGATTGAATCAATCAATATTATTAAAGGGTCAGGTTCAGTTGTTCAAGGTTTTGAATCACTAACAGGTCAAATTGATGTTATTTGTTATAAACCATCTTCATCACCAAGATTATTATTCAATACTTATGTTAATAAAGATGGTAAAATAGAGAATAACTTAATATATTCACTAAAAGAGAACAAATGGAAAAAAAGTATACTTGCTCATATTTCTATTTTCAATCAAGAAATTGACAAGCATGGAGTTTATCATAAGTCACATCATCATGAAGGGGATGGATTTCTCGATATGCCAATTCATAGTGATATAAATTTAATGAATAGGTGGGAGTATGATACTGATAAATATTTTCTATCATTTGATTTACATGGAATTTATGAAGATATTGATGGTGGTCAAAGTTCAAATATCTTAGATATTGAAAGATATATTGTAGATATAGATAATAAAATTATTGAATTAAATTCTAAAATTGGATTGAAACAACCTAATATAATAAATAAAAATATCGGTATTATTTCTTCGATTAGATTACATGACCAGCAAGTATATATTGGCAATAAAACTTATAATTCTATTCAAGAAAGTATTTATTTCAATTTTATCAGACAGAGTTTCTTGTTAAATGAAAGCAATACTTTTAAATACGGTTTGAGTTTCAACCTTGACAAGTATACTGAAAGTTTTTTTGGTCCTAGAATAAGTACTCCCTATAATGATTCCTTAATATTTTATAGAAACTTAGGGATTTATAGTGAATATTCATATAACACTAATTCTCTATATAGTATAATTGCTGGTTTAAGATTTGATTATTATGATTTTTCCAATTTTTACTTACTGCCAAGATTGAATGTAAAGTATAATCCATCCGATCAATCCGTAATTAAAATTTCTATGGGCAGATCATTTAGGAATTCAAAAATTATTTCTGAAAATCTTAATTATTTAATGTCAAATAGAGAAGTAGTTTTTAACGAAAATTTAAGAAATGAAGTGGCATGGAATTATGGATTGAATTATTCTCAATGTTTTTATTTTTTTGATAGAGAGGGAAAATTTTTATTAGACGTTTATCGAACTACTTTTGAGAATAAAATCATTGTTGACATAGAACAAGAAAGCATTTTAGAGTTTTATAATTTAGATGGGATTGCTTATGCGAATACTATTCAATTAGAATTTTTGTATGAAATATTAGATGGTTTTCATATTAAGTCTTCGTATAAAATTAATGATTCTTATTTCACAGTAGATGGCTCAAAGAGAACTGTCCCTCTGACTCCAAAGGATAAAGCGATGTTTAATATTTCATATGAATTTAAAGAAAAAGTGTTAGTGGACGCCACTATGAATTATACAGGATCATCAAGAATTCCAAAGCATTCATTACTTGATTTAGAATCTTCTAATTCTTATTACATTATAAATTCACAAATTACTAAGAAATTTGGCAATCTTGATTTGTATATTGGTGTTGAGAATTTATTAGATTATGTTCAAACATCACCAATTTTGGATTACACATCACCAGACTCAGATCTTTTTGATGCTTCTTTAATTTATGCGCCAACAATGGGGAGAAATATTTATTTTGGTATAAGGTGGTCCTTATATTAGTTTTTTAAGATAATAGTTTATTTAATATTTGACTTGCTGAATTAGCTATATTAGATCCTGGACCAAATATATATTCTACTCCAATTTCTTTTAAAAAACCATAATCTTTTTTAGGTATTACTCCTCCAAGAATTATCATAATATTGCTTTTTCCAAGTTCTTTCATTAGTTCTGGTATTAAGGCGTTATGTCCTGCTGCCAAGCTAGATATTCCTAATATATGAACATCATTTTCTAATGCTTGTTTAGCAACCTCTTTAGGAGTTTGAAAAAGTGGTGCTATATCAACATCAAATCCAAGGTCAGCAAATGATGAGGCAATTACTCTTGCACCTCTGTCATGTCCATCTTGTCCCATTTTAGCAATCATTATTCTTGGTCTTCTACCAAACTTATCAGCAAAATTGTTTGATAGTTCTAAAACTGTTTTATATTGTTTATTTTGTTTAGTTTCCATTTTGTAAATTCCTGTAATTGTTTTATGACTTGGATAGTATCTTCCATATTTTTTTTCAAGAGCATATGATATCTCACCTAGTGTGGCTCTTTCTTTTGCTGCGTTAATAGCCAATTTGAGTAGGTTTGTATTTTTATTTTCGCATGCTGATTCTAATTTTTCAAGGCATTTTTTTACTTTATTTTCATTTCTGTTATGTTTGATTTTTTGTATTTTCTTAATTTGAGATTCCCTAACTTTTTGATTATTTATCTGTAATGTTTCTATCTCTTTTTCTTCTTGAATAATATGATCATTGACTCCAACAATTATATCTTTTTTAGTATCAATTCTTGCTTGTTTTCTTGCAGAAGCTATTTCTATTTTTAATTTGGGAATACCTTTGTCAATAGCCTTGGCCATACCTCCATTTTTTTCAATTTCTTTAATATGTTCCCATGCTTTCGATGCTAGTTCATGAGTTAGTTTTTCTATATAAAATGATCCTCCCCAAGGATCTACTGTTTCACATATGCCAATTTCTTTTTGGAGATAAATCTGTGTATCTCGTGCTATTTTTGCTGAGCCTTTACTTGGGAGAGCTATCGCTTCATCCAATGCATTTGTGTGCAAGCTCTGTGTTCCTCCCATTACTGCAGCTAATCCTTCTATACAAGTTCTAGTAACATTATTATACGGGTCTTGTTCTGTAAGACTCCAACCACTTGTTTGACAATGTGTTCTAAGAGCCATAGACTTTTCATTTTTTGGATTAAATTTCTTTATGATTTTTGCCCATAGCAATCTTGCAGCTCTTAGTTTCGCAATTTCCATAAAGAAATTCATTCCTATTCCAAAGAAAAATGAAATTCTTGGTGCAAAATCATCTATTTTAAGACCAGCAGATATCCCAGTTTTAACATATTCAAGTCCGTCTGCTAGGGTATATGCTAATTCTAAATCAGCTGTAGCCCCAGCTTCTTGCATATGATAGCCAGATACAGATATGCAATTATATTTTGGCATTTCTTTAGAAGTATATTTAATAATGTCAGAAATTATTCTCATTGATTCTTTTGGTGGGTAAATAAAAGTGTTTCTTACCATAAATTCTTTTAAGATATCGTTTTGAATAGTTCCAGATAAACTCCGTTTATCTACTCCTTCTTCTTCTGCAGTTGCTATATAAAATGCAAGAATTGGTAAAACAGCTCCATTCATAGTCATTGATACAGACATTTGATTTAGTGGAATATCTTTAAATAAAATTTTCATATCTTCTATTGAATCAATTGCAACACCCGCCATCCCTACATCCCCACTTACTCTTTCATGGTCTGAATCATATCCTCTATGTGTTGCTAAGTCAAATGCAACAGATAGGCCTTTTTGGCCTTGATTTAAGTTGTCTTTATAAAATTTATTAGACTCCTCGGCAGTTGAAAATCCAGAGTATTGTCTAATAGTCCAAGGTCTTGTAGTGTACATAGTTGAATATGGACCTCTTAAAAAAGGAGGTTTCCCAGCAATGAAATTCAGATGGCGTAAATCTTTTAAATCTGTACTTGTGTAGTAGTTATGCAATTTTATACCTTCTGCAGAATTCCATGATTTTTTATTGATTTTGAAATCGTTTTTGATATTTAGTATTTTATACTTTGAAAGTATGTTTTGAATTAAATCATTCATGTAATATGATCCAAGAGTTGGATCTTTTACATTTCCAATGTATGATTCTTTTTCAAGTATAATTTGTTGATTTCTTGCTATTCTTAGAGTGAATGCATTATGTGTTTCCGTATAACTATGGTTTATTATTCTATTAGAACCTCCAAATATAGCTGACATTAATTGAGTAGTGTAACCTATAAGATTATTTGTCTGTTCTTTTTGTTTATGGTCTTGTCGAGATGTTTCACAAAGTATATCCGCATCATATCCTGTTTTTTCTTTCCATATTATTCTAAAGGCTTTTAATTTAGCAATTTCTAAGAAAAAATGTTGCTTCATAGTGAAATGGAATACCACATTATTGTTTAACTTAATTCCTTCTGTTAATGCGTAGTCTAATTCTTCTAGTAGATTTGATTTTTTAATTTTAATTATTTTTTTGGAATTATAAATTTGATCTTTATCAAAAATAATTTTACCATGATCTATTTTTTTATTTATTATGTATTCTTTCCATTCATTTATAAATTTATTTTTGTATTTACAGAAAATAATATTTGTATTTGTTAGTGATATATTTTCTAAAAGTTTTGGTAATGTTGTAGGTGATGAGAAGCATATTCCTTTAACATTATTTTTGATTGCTTGCAATGCGTGTGAATTTGCTAAGATAGGATTGTCATTTGTCTCAATATATTGGTAAGCAATATTTTCTTTAGGAAATTGGGATAAAAATTTATCTTGATTACAGTCATTTAAATGTATAGGCGCTGAATTTATGCCTTGATTTTGGTGAAATAAAGATAAATATTCAGTTTCTCTTTTTAGATCATGTTCTATGTTCTGAATCCATTCTTTTAGACTATATTCTTTGAATTCGGCAAATAATTTTCCCATCTTATTCTAAAATAATAATATGTTCATTAGGTTTTTTCATTAGGAACTCCTCTCTAGCGTGTTTTTCTTTGAAATAATCTAGTTTTTCCAAATTTTCAATTTTTTCTTTTTTTTCAGAATTTGCTTTTTCTTGTTCTTCTATTGTCTCAATATTTTCATTATATTTATAATAACTATTCTTTAAGCTTCCCAGATTAAATTCTTCAAAAAATGTCACCCATATTAAAAATATTATAGTTACTATAAAATATTTATTTTTGACTAGTTTTGAACTATATTTTAAATATTCTTTGATTTTTTTCATACGCAAATATATATGTTTTTCGTTTTTTTGTTAACAAGTCTAAATTCTATTTTTATTTTAAATAATAAATACTAATTAAATTTACAGCATGCAACTTCTTAAAACCCCTATTGAATATTTGAAAGGAGTAGGTCCTAAGAGAGCAAGTTTGCTTAAAACTGAATTAGCTATTTCTAAATATGAGGATCTTTTATACTACTTTCCATTTAGACATATTGATAAGACTCAGATATATACTATTAAAGATTTAGATGCATCACTTCAATTTATACAATTAAAAGGTCGTGTTATTAGATGTGAAGATTTAGGTCATGGAAAATCTAAGCGTTTCGTAGTATATTTTTCTGATAATCATGATACTATAAAATTAGTGTGGTTTAAGGGAATAAGATGGATAAAATCATCTTTAGATTTTAATAAAGAGTATTATGTTTATGGTAAACCTAGTTATTTTAATAATGAAGTTAATATTATTCATCCAGAAATACATTCATCAGACATGCAGAATAATGCTATGTATGGAAGCATGCAAGGGGTATATAGTACTACAGAAAAGTTGGTTTCAAAGGGTCTAAATAGTAAAGGAATATATAAATTAGTTAATAATTTAATACCTCTTGTTGAAAATGACATTCAGGAGATTTTATCTGAAAACATTATTCAAGATTTAAATTTACCAACTTTAAAGCAAGCTCTTGTAAATATTCATTTTCCTAAGAATAATAATGATCTGGAAAGAGCAAGAAAAAGATTAAAATTTGATGAGTTGTTTTTTTTACAGCTATTTCTGATAAAGAATAAAATTATTCGTAAAAATAAATTTAAAGGATTAGAACTTATTAAAATTGGAGATCATTTTAATGATTTTTATCAAAAACATCTTCCTTTTGAATTAACTGGAGCACAAAAAAGAGTTCTAAAAGAAATAAGAATGGATGTAAAAGGACCTTCACAAATGAATAGATTAATTCAAGGAGATGTTGGTAGTGGAAAGACTTTAGTTGCTTTTTTAAGTATGCTCATGGCGGTAGATAATGGTTTTCAGTCATGTATAATGGCACCTACTGAAATCCTAGCTCAACAGCACTACCGAACTATTTTATCATTGATTAACACTATGGATATTAGTGTTGAGATTCTTACAGGTTCTACAAAAACTGGTAAAAGAAAAGATATACTCGAAAATTTATTAAATGGTGAAATTGATATATTAATTGGTACCCATGCAATTATTGAGGATAGAGTTCAATTTGATAATTTATCTATGGTAATTATTGATGAACAGCATAGATTTGGAGTAGTTCAAAGATCTAAATTGTGGGCTAAAAATCATAAACCACCCCATATTTTGGTGATGACTGCTACTCCAATACCAAGAACATTATCGATGACCTTATATGGAGATCTAGATATTTCTATTATTGATGAACTTCCTCCAGGAAGAAAGCAAGTTAAAACTTTATGGCAAAATGATTCTAATAGACTAAAGGTAATTGGTTTTATTAGAGATCAGATAAATAACGGGAGACAAGTATATATTGTTTTTCCTCTTATTAAAGAAAGTGAGACACTAGATTATAAAAATCTAATGGATGGCTATGATAGTTTGCTTAGGGATTTTCCATTGCCTAAATATCAGGTAAGTATAGTTCATGGTAAAATGAGTAATGAGGATAAAGAATTTGAGATGAAAAGATTTGTAGAAGGAATTACTAATATTATGGTAGCTACAACAGTTATTGAAGTAGGAGTAGATATTCCCAATGCTTCTGTAATGATAATAGAAAGTGCTGAACGTTTTGGTTTGTCTCAACTTCATCAATTAAGAGGTAGAGTTGGACGAGGTTCTGAACAATCATATTGTATTTTAATGAGTGGAAATAAATTAAGTGATGAAGCAAAATTAAGATTACAAACAATGGTAAATTTTTCTGATGGATTTAAGGTTTCAGAAGTAGATTTACAAATTAGAGGAGCTGGTGATATGTTAGGTACCAAACAAAGCGGATCTTTACAGTTTAAGATTGCTGATTTAAGTCAAGACCAAAATATACTTATTTTCGCTAGAAAATTAGCTTTAAAATTATTGTCAGAAGATGAAGGTTTTTCAAAAAAAGAAAATATAAATATTTCAAGACATTTTGAGCTGTATTCTAAAGAAAAGAAAAAGTGGATTCATATTTCTTAATAAAAAAGGGTAAGCTACTTATATCGCACCGCTACAACCTAATACCCTTGCTACATTCCTGTCCTGGGGGATTCTTAGGGAGCTGGTCGCACAAGACTTACCCTTAAGTGTGCAAAATTAACATTATTCTTATTTTTTCAAAATAATTTTTGACTTCTATTTTTCTGTATATTTGCTTAAAATAGTACATTATGGATATTAGCGTAATAGTTCCTCTATTTAACGAAGAGGAATCCTTATCTGAACTTAGTAATTGGATTCATAAGGTAATGGGAAAGAATAATTTATCCTATGAAATTATTTTTATTGATGATGGTAGTAATGATGGATCTTGGAATATAATTCAGAATTTATCAAGTGTAAATGCTTCCATTAAGGGATTTAAGTTTAGAAGAAATTATGGAAAATCAGCAGCTTTAAATGTTGGTTTTGAAAAATCAATGGGTGAGGTAGTGATTACAATGGATGCTGACCTTCAAGATTCTCCTGATGAAATTCCTGATTTATACAACCTTATACATGAAAAAGGTTATGACTTAGTTTCAGGATGGAAGAAGAAACGATATGATCCACTTTCAAAAACTATACCAACTAAACTGTTTAACTGGGCCGCAAGAAAAGCCTCTGGTATTTATCTTCATGATTTCAATTGTGGTTTAAAAGCATATTCTAGTAAAGTTATAAAGTCTATCGAGGTTCATGGTGAAATGCATCGTTACATACCTGTTTTAGCTAAATGGGCAGGATTTGCTAATATTACGGAAAAAGTAGTTGAACATCAGTCAAGAAAATATGGGATAACAAAATTTGGATTAGAGAGATTTGTTAACGGATTTCTTGACCTTTTAACTATAACATTTATTTCTAGATTTGGGAAAAATCCAATGCATTTTTTTGGTGTTATTGGCACATTAATGTTTGTTTTGGGTTTTGTACTTTTTTCTTTTATTGGCGGATATAAAGTGTATGCAATGTTGAATGACATTAAAGCTGAAAATATTGCAAATATGTCTGGATTTTATATTGCACTTACATCCATGATAATAGGAGTTCAATTATTTTTGGCGGGCTTTATTGGTGAACTTATTTCTAGAAATGCGCAAGATAGAAACAATTATCAAATAGAACAAGAGATATAGCATTGCAAAGAAAAGTTATCATAATTGGACCAGCCTTTCCCTATAGAGGAGGTATTGCGAATTTTAATAATTCACTTGCAAAAGAATACAGTAATTTGGGATATGATGTAAAAGTATTTTCATTTTCGATGCAGTATCCTTCTTTTTTGTTTCCAGGAACTACTCAGTACGAGTCTGGTCATCCACCTAAAAATATTCAAATTCTTTCTATTATTAACTCTATTAATCCTTTTAATTGGATTAAGATTGCAAAAATGATAAAAAGTGAAGTCCCTGATTATGTAGTTGTTAGATATTGGTTGCCATTTATGGCTCCTTGTTTAGGAACAATTGCAAGATTGATTCGTGAAAAAACTAAAGTTATTGCAATAACTGATAATGTTATTCCTCATGAAAAGAGGTTAGGAGATAATTTGCTTACTAAATACTTTGTAAGTATGTGTGATGGGTTCCTAACTTTATCCTCATCTGTATTAGAAGATTTAAGTCAATTTACAAGTAATATTAATAAGAAATTTGTACCTCATCCTATATATGATTCATTTGGAGAACTAATTGAAAAGAATAAAGCTCGAGACTATTTAGGTCTTGATGCAAATGATAAATATATTTTATTTTTTGGATTTGTTAGACACTATAAAGGATTAGATTTACTAATAGAGGCTTTGGCAGATCAAAGAATTAAAAAAATAGGTATTAAACTTGTTATAGCAGGAGAGTTTTATGAAAATAAGCAAGATTATATAAATAAGATTTCAGAACTTGGTGTTGAGAAAAACATCATTATTAAATCTGATTTTATTGAAGAAAGTGATGTTAAATATTATTTTTGTGCTGCAAACCTAGTGGCGCAAACTTATCGAACAGCAACTCAAAGCGGTGTTACTCAGATCGCATATCATTTTGAAAGACCTATGTTGGTTACTAATGTTGGTGGTTTATCAGAAATAATTCCTAATAATAAAGTTGGTTATGTTTGTGATATTAATGTTAATCATATTACAGAATCAATTTTGGATTTTTTTCAAAATAATAGAGAAGAAGAGTTTGGTGAAAATGTCAAAATTGAAAAGAAAAGATTTACTTGGAAATCTGTTATCAATGGTATTGAAGAAATATATAATAGTTTATGAAATTAATAGTATGTCATATATTTTTGATTGTCTTTTATTCTTGGAATATTGTTTTATCTGCAAATATTTTTCCATTACAGGTTTTGCAAGATGGAATAAATTTTTTAGATAATTCTGGATTGAAACAAGGTGATTGGAAGGGATATTATTCTGATGGAGAACTTAAATATGAAGGAAATTTTTTAGATAATATTGAAGTGGGATTATTTAAATACTATTATTTAACTGGAGAGTTAAAAGCTACAAGAAATTTCTTTAATGGATCGAAAGCATCATCTGTATACTTTTTTTATAAAAATGGTTCTATTAAAGCTTCTGGTACATATTTTGATAAATTTAAGGATAGTACTTGGCATTATTATAATTTTGACAGCATACTTGTTAAGGTTGAGATATATAATAAAGGAAACCTTAATGGTTTGTGTAAAAATTATTATGAATCTGGTGAATTATATATTAAAAAAAATTGGAAAGATGGAAAAGAAAATGGAGTGTTTGAACAGTTTTATATAAATGGTCAAATTAATATATATGCAGAATATAAAAATGGTTATCTTCATGGTAAATATAATAGTTATGATCATAATGGTTCGATAATTAGTTCTGGATTCTATAATAAAGGAGCAAGAGTTGGTTTTTGGGAATATGAAATTGATGGAAAAAAAATTAAAGTTAATGAGTCAAACAAATAGGTGTGAAAACGAATAAAGGAAAGGTTTTGATGGCAATGAGTGGAGGTATTGATAGTACTATGGCTGCTCTGTTGTTGCATGAAGAGGGATATCAAGTAATTGGAGTTACTATGAAAACATGGGATTATCAAAATTCAGGAGGAAGTAAAAAAGAAACAGGTTGTTGTAGTCTTGATTCAATAAATGATGCGAGACAGGTTGCGGTTGATCATGGTTTTGCTCATATGATATTAGATATTAGAGAAGAATTTGGTGATTTTATTATTGATAATTTTGTTGAAGAATATATAGCTGGAAGAACACCCAATCCATGTATTTTATGCAATACACATATTAAATGGCAAGCACTACTTAAAAGAGCAGATATGCTTGGTTGTAAATATATTGCCACTGGTCATTATGCTCAGGTTAGAGAACATAAAGGAAGATATATTGTTTCTAAGGGTTTAGATAATAAAAAGGATCAGTCTTATGTATTATGGGGTTTATCTCAATCATGTTTACAACGCACTTTATTTCCTATGGGAAAATTTAAAAAATCTTTTATTAAGCAGATGGCAATTGATAGGGGATATCATGAGCTGGCTCATAAAAGTGAAAGTTATGAGATTTGTTTTATTCCTGATAATGATTATAGGGGATTCTTAAAAAGAAAAGTTGAAGGATTAGAGGAAAAAGTTAAAGGTGGAAAATTTGTTGATAAGCAAGGTGAAGTTCTTGGTCTACATGATGGATATCCATTTTACACAATAGGACAAAGGAAATTAGGAGTTTCTTTAGGGAAGGATCCAAAGTATGTTATTGGTATTGATCCTGAAAAAAATTTAGTAATGATTGGGGATAAAGAAGATTTACAAGAAAACACTATGGATGTTAAGTCAATTAATATGATAAAATACAATGAAATGCCTGATGAAATTGAAGTTATTACTAAGATAAGATCTCAACATATAGGAGAGAGATCTATTTTGTATAAGAAAGAGAATGATATTCAAGTAGTTTTCGGTAATAAGGTTGAAGGTATTGCACCTGGCCAATCTGCTGTTTTTTATGAAGGAGATGATGTTATTGGAGGGGGCTTTATCAAGAAATTATAAATTATTGATAAATTTTATTTATAAAAAATACTTCTTAAAATATTTTGTAATCAAGCAAAACAAATCTAAATTTGCTTAAAATTTAAATTATGCCTAAAAGAACATTTCAGCCTTCAAATAGAAAAAGAAAAAACAAACATGGTTTCATGGAAAGGATGTCAGATAAAGATGGTCAAAAGGTTTTATCTAGAAGAAGAAAAAAAGGTAGAAAGAGATTAACAGTTTCTGATGAAATTGGTCATAAATAATTTATGATTTTAAAAAAATTATTTAAGGTGTTACTTTTTAGTAACACCTTTTTTTTGATATATATTTATCAACATATTGTTAAAATCATATTTTTTTTTAATAAATAATAGTTTTAAAAAAGATACTATTTAGCTTAAATTCGCAAAAACCTAGAAATATGCCAAAAGATAATAACATCAAATCTATTTTAATTATTGGGAGTGGTCCTATAGTAATTGGTCAAGCTTGTGAGTTTGATTACTCAGGCTCTCAATCATCAAGGTCGCTTCGTGAAGAAGGAATTGAGGTTTCATTGATTAATTCTAATCCAGCAACCATTATGACAGATAAGGTTGTTGCCGATCACGTATATTTAAAGCCTTTAACTACTCAATCTCTAGAAGAAATATTAAATGAGAGAAGTGTTGATGCTGTCTTACCGACAATGGGCGGACAAACAGCGTTAAATCTTTGTATTGAAGCTGATGAGAAAGGTATTTGGGAAAAACATAATGTGAAAATTATTGGAGTTGATATTGAAGCTATTCATATTACTGAAGACAGAGAAAGATTTCGTAAATTAATGAATAAGATTGATATTCCAGTTGCTCCTGCTCGTATTGCAACATCGTTTTTAGAAGGAAAGGCTATAGCTCAAGAGTTAGGATTTCCTTTAGTTATTAGACCTTCTTTTACTTTAGGTGGATCTGGAGCATCTTTTGTTCATCATAAAGAAGATTTTGAAGAATTACTTTCCAAAGGATTGCACGCTTCTCCAATACATGAAGTGTTAATTGATAAAGCAGTACTTGGTTGGAAGGAATATGAATTAGAGTTGTTAAGAGATGATAATGATAATGTAATTATTATTTGTTCTATTGAGAATTTTGATCCAATGGGAATTCATACAGGTGATTCAATTACAGTTGCTCCTTCAATGACTTTATCTGACACTTGTTATCAGCGCATGAGAGATATGGCGATTAAAATGATGCGTTCAATTGGTGATTTTGCAGGAGGATGTAATGTGCAGTTTGCTGTAAGTCCTGATGAAAATGAAGATATTATTGCGATTGAAATAAATCCACGAGTTTCTAGATCTTCAGCACTAGCATCAAAAGCAACAGGATATCCAATAGCTAAAATCGCAACTAAGTTAGCAATAGGATATACTTTAGATGAATTAGATAATCAAATAACTCAATCTACTTCCTCATTTTTTGAGCCTGCTTTAGATTATGTAGTTGTTAAGTTTCCAAGGTGGAATTTTGATAAATTTAAAGGAGCTGATAATAAATTGGGTTTACAGATGAAATCTGTAGGAGAAGTTATGGCTATTGGAAGATCTTTTCAAGAGGCGATGCAGAAGGCGTGTCAATCATTAGAAATTGGTAGGAATGGTTTAGGTGCTGATGGAAAAGGGGAAACAGATCAAGACAAAATATTGTATTCATTAGAACATGCTAGTGGGGATAGAGTTTTTAGAATCTATGATGCTATGCGGATTGGAATTCCAACTAGTAAAATCCATAAAATAACCAAAATAGATTATTGGTTTTTACATCAAATTGAAGAATTAGTTGTTTTTGAAAGAGAAATTGAAAAATATAATATTGATAGTTTGCCTGCAGATCTTCTATTAGAAGCTAAAATTAAAGGATATGCTGATAGACAAGTAGCTCATCTAATTCAATGTCTAGAAAGTCAGGTGTATCAATTAAGAAATGATAAGGGAATTAAAAGAGTTTATAAATTAGTTGATACTTGTGCTGCTGAATTTAAGGCTAAAACTCCTTATTATTATTCAACTTTCGAAATGCCTCAAAAGATTAGTGAGAATAAATTTACTGAAAATGAAAGTATTTCTTCAAGTAATCAAAAAGTTATTGTTTTAGGGTCTGGACCTAATAGAATAGGTCAAGGAATCGAATTTGATTATTCATGTGTTCATGGAGTACTTGCTTCTAAAGAATGTGGATATGAAACCATTATGATTAATTGTAACCCTGAGACGGTGTCTACAGATTTCGACACAGCTGATAAATTATATTTTGAACCTGTTTTTTGGGAACATATTTATGATATTATTAGGCATGAAAATCCAATTGGAGTTATTGTTCAACTTGGTGGGCAGACTGCATTAAAATTAGCTGAGAAGTTAGAGAGATATAATATAAAAATATTAGGAACTTCTTTCAATGCTTTAGATGTAGCTGAAGATAGAGGAAGTTTTTCGGAATTATTAAAAAAACATGATATACCTTATCCAAAATTCGCGGTCGCTAGTACAGCTGAGGAAGCTATTAGTATTTCTAAAGAATTGAATTTCCCTATACTTGTTAGGCCTTCCTATGTTTTAGGAGGACAAGGTATGAAGATAGTTATAAATGAAGAAGAATTAGAACATCATATTGTTGATTTACTCAAAGATATGCCAGGTAATAAAGTTCTTTTAGATCATTATCTTGATAAAGCTATAGAGGCAGAGGCAGATGCGATTTCTGATGGAGAAGATGTTAAAATTATTGGCATTATGGAGCATATTGAGCCCTGTGGAATACATTCTGGTGATTCTTATGCAGTTTTGCCTACTTTTGATCTTTCAGATAATGTGAGGCAACAGATGATAGATATTACCCAAAAAATAGCTATAGCATTGGAGACTGTAGGTTTGATTAATATTCAATTTGCTATTAAGAATGAAAAGGTTTATGTTATTGAAGCTAACCCTAGAGCTTCTAGGACTGTCCCTTTTATTGCAAAAGCTTACGATGAGCCTTATGTTAATTATGCTGCTAAGGTAATGTTAGGAAAGAAAAAAATAAAGGATATAAAATTTAATCCTACTAAAAAAGGGTATGCAATAAAGGTTCCGGTTTTTTCCTTTAATAAATTTCCTAATGTTAATAAAGAATTAGGGCCAGAAATGAAATCAACAGGTGAATCTATATATTTTATAGATGATCTTCATGATGATTATTTTACAAAAGTTTATTCTGAGAGAAATCTTTATTTAAGTAAATAGATACTAGTGTTTGTTAATTTTTTATTAGGTTTTGTAATTTTTATTTTAATACTTAGATTAGTATTTAGATATTTGCTTCCAATTCTTTTAAAAAGATTCCTAAGAAGTCAGAAAAATCGATTTCAACAACATTTTCATAAATATCAAAATAACCATACTAAAAATGATGGTGATATAACAATTAATAAAAAAGTAAAGAAAAAAAATACTAAAGATAATTTAGGCGAATATGTTGATTTTGAAGAAATTGAAGATAATTAATTTGTATATTAGAAAATAAAATTATGATAGAAAAAATTAAAGAAAAAATATTTTTATATAAATCTCACCTTTTTGCTGTTGCAGTTTTCTTGGTGATTTCTGGCGTGTATTTTTCTCCAGTATTTGATGGTTATAAATTTGGAGCGCAGGACATCAATCAATGGTATGGAATGAGTAAAGAAATAGTTGACCATCGTGATAATACTAGTGAAGAATCCTTATGGACAAAACGGATGTTTTCTGGAATGCCTGCATATCAAATTTCTACCAAGTCTCCTTCTAATTTAGTTCAGTATGTTTCAGAATTGATACAATTAAATTCGCCACGTCCTATGAATTTATTGTTTTTATATTTGGTTGGTTTTTATATTCTGTTAGTCAGTATGAAAATAGATTTTAGGTTGGCAATTGTAGGATCTATTTGTTATGCTTTTTCTACTTATTTTTTAATTATTATACAAGCTGGTCACATGACTAAAGCTCATGCAATTGGTTATATCCCTTTGATTGTAGCATTTGTTTTACATACTTATCAGAAAGATAAATTCATATTTCCATCAATTTTAATGTGTTTGTTTTTAGCTTTACAACTACATGCTAATCATTATCAGATAACTTACTATACACTAATTATGTTAGTAATAATCGGTTTAGTCGAGTTTTTTAAGAATCTTAAAAATAAGAATTTAGTACTTTTTGTGAAAAAATCTATAGTATTAGTTTTAGCAGGTTTGTTAGCTTTAGGGGTTAATTATACAAGGATTACTACTACAATGGAATATGCTCCTGAGACACAAAGAAGTAAATCTGAATTAAAAGAAAAAGATGATGAGGTGTCGGATGGTTTAGATTACAGTTATATTACTGATTATAGTTATGGTATTTCTGAAACTATGACCTTTTTAATTCCTAATTTTATGGGAGGAGCTTGGGAAGAAGATATTAATGAGAATTCCGATTTGTATCAAAATTTTAATAGTGGTTTTAAAGCACAATATGGACGTAATATTCCAGGCAGCATGATATATTGGGGAGATAAAGGAGCTGGTGCACCTACATATGTAGGTGCAATAGTTTTTTTCCTATTTATTTTAGGAATTTTCTATTTAGAAAAAAGTACATTAAAATATTGGATAATTATTTCTGTAATCATTTCTATTATGTTAGGATGGGGAAGAAACTTTTCTTTTTTAACTGAGTTTTTTATAAATTATATACCTGGATACAATAAGTTTCGTGCTATTACTATGGTGATGGTTATTGCGGAATTTGGTATTGCATTGTTAGCGGTACTAACACTGAACAAGTTGTTGTTTTCTAATATTGAAAAGTTAAAATTGAAGAAGTTTTGGGTTACATATATTATATTAGGTGGTATAACTTTATTGTTATTTATAGCTCCTACACTTGCTGGTGATTTTCTTCCTCCTGGACAAAAGATAAGTGGTAATGATTTTGTGCAGGAGTTAGTTGAGTATAGAAAATCTATTTTGTCAAATGACTCCCTTAGATCATTTTTCTTTATTTCTTTGGCTGTTATTGTTTTATGGATGTTTGTTAAAAGTAAATTATCTAATATATACGCGGTAATTATATTAGGTGTTTTAATTCTTGGTGATATGTGGATGGTAAATAAAAGATATCTAAATGATGAATCTTTCTCAAAACCATTAGCTATATATGATAGAAATAACAGTGGTGAATTAGAGCGAGGGGAGTTACGGAAGAAAAAGAATGATGAGGAAGCTATTGGTGGAGTTATTAATCCACCTTTTATGTTGTTGCCAAATAGGGCCGATATAAAAATTATTGAAACTAATAAAAAAGATAAAGTCAATTATAGGGTTTATGATTTAGGGAATACTTTTAATAGCTCTAGATCTTCTTATTTTCATAACTCCATTGGAGGGTATCATGCGGCAAAACTCAAAAGATATCAAGATCTTATAGATAAGTATTTATCTAGAAGTATTACGATAAAAGATGAAAGTGGTGAAGATAAACTAATAATTAACCCTGATTTTAGTTCTGAGGTATTAAGTATGTTGAACTGTGGCTGGTTTATAAATGGAAGTAATGCTATTAAAAGCAGTGAATTCAAATCAAACCCTGTAATTAATAAGGGAGATATTATTCCATTAGGTAATGCTTGGTTTATAAACAAAATACACTTTGTTGATAATGCAATTGAGGAATTTGACGCTTTATCTGAAATAAAAGAAGGAAATAAGTTAATAAATTTTAATCCTGAAACAGTAGTGATTATAAATAATAAGGATCGTGCAATTTTAAATTCAAGAAATTCTTATAAAAAGGAATCTTCTGAGAAAATAAAATTACTCGAAAATAGCTATAAACCTAATCATTTAACATATTCATTAGCAGAAATTAGTTCTGATCAATTTGCTGTATTTTCTGAAATTTATTATGAACATGGGTGGAATGCATACATTGATGGAAAACTAACTCCTCACGTGCAGGTAAATTATGTTTTAAGGGGTCTTGAAGTTCCAAAAGGTTCTAAGAAGATTGAATTTAAGTTTGAGCCAGATGTATATAATATTGGAGAAAACGTATCGTTGATAAGTTCAATATTACTACTATCCTTATTAGGATTCTTTGGATTCAAAGAAATTAAAGAATATAATGGAAGTATTAAAGAGAACAAAAGTTAATCGATAAATAAATGATGAAAAAAGTTTTAATCATCACATATTATTGGCCCCCATATACTGGATCTGGTGTTCAAAGATGGTTAAAATTTTCAAAATATCTGCCTAATCATGGATGGAAGCCTTTTGTTTATACTCCTGAAAATCCTGCAATTAGAACAGAAGATAAAGATCTTCTAATGGAGATAGATAAGAGTGTTGAGGTATGGAAAAATAAAATATTCGAGCCTTATAGTCTAAAGGAGTTTTTTTTTGGTACAAATGATAGTGATAATTCAGGTTTACTATTGCATAAACAGTCACTCAAAGATAACTTTCTTACTTGGATTAGGGGTAATTTATTTATTCCTGATCCAAAGATGTTCTGGATTAGACCTTCTATTAAATTTTTGAAAAAAAAGATTAGAGATGAAAAGATAGAGTATATTATATCAACTGGACCTCCTCATTCAATGCATTTGATTGGTTTGGGACTAAAAGATTTGTTTCCTAATATTAAATGGATAGCAGACTTTAGAGATCCTTGGTCTAATTTAGATCTTTTAGAAAATTTTAGATTAACTAATTATTCAAAGAAACGGCACCAAGCATTAGAGAATCAGGTAATAGAAAATGCTGATGTAACTTTAACAGTTAGTGAGAGTTGGTCTGATAATTTTAATATCTTAGGTTCAAAGAATACTTTGATTATTACTAATGGTTTTGATAGTAATGATTTTTTAAATTATAATATCGATATAAATCATGATAAGTTTGTCATTGGTCATTATGGTCTTCTAAATAATTTAAGAAACCCCGTTAGACTATGGGATATGTTAGAGAAATTATGTGTAGAAAATAAACTTTTCAGAAACAAGTTAGAGATTAGATTGGCTGGAATATTAGACCCTAGCGTTAAGGATTATTTAGACAAGCTGCCATATTTAAAAGATCGGTATAATGATTTAGGGTTTTTATGTCACAAGAGTATCATTGAGGAGTATGCTAACACATCAGTGTTACTATTATTAGTTTTTAATTCTAATAGTGGTAAAGGAAATTATCCTGGCAAATTATTTGAGTATATGGCTGCTAAGAGGCCAATTTTAGCATTTGGTCCTGAATGTTCAGATACAGAAAAAATAATTCATTCTAGATCCATAGGTTTTTTTCATACATATGAAGGAGATGATTTACTTAAAAATAATATTTTAGATTTGTTTCATAGAAAATTAGATGTGTCAAAATCCTCTATTGAAGATTTTGATAGAAAGAAATTAACTCAGAAACTTGTTGATTTATTAAATAGTATATAATGGGTATAGTAATTAAACAAAGTATAAATAATTCTATATTTTTTTATGTAGGGATGACATTTGGAGCAATCTCTACAGTAATTGGCTATCCATATGCTTTTGAATCAAATGAAGAACATTTTGGATTATTACAGACTATAATATCTTATTCAATTCTAATTTCCACATTTTCTTATTTAGGAGTTCCTAAAACTCTGATACGGTTCTTCCCTAAACTTGAAAGTAAAAATGAGTTGATAACTCTTGCTTTTCTTGCTCCTGTTATTGGCCTTTTATTCTTGTCTTTTTTGTTTATTTCCTTTAATGAAAGTATGTTAGAGTTTATAAAGCCATTAGAGAGTCAGTTTTCAAATTATAAGGATTTTTTAGTTGAGATGAAGACTCATCTATTATTACAAGAAAATATTTATTTAATCTTCATTTTGATTTCTTCGCTCACTTTTTTTGAAGTATTATCTTCCTTATCTAGATGTTTGCTTAAATCATCCACTCCAATTTTTTTAAAAGAGCTATTAAGAAAAGGGACAACTGTATTTTTACTCTTTCTTCATTGGTATATTCCTGATATTATTGATTTCCCTACATTTCTTGTATTATATGTAAGTCAATATATATTTATGACGGTTTTTCTCTTCATAAAGATCTTTAATGATTCAGAATTCAAGATGAGTTTCAATTTTAAAATATTACCCCTCAACAAGTTATTAACTACTGGTTTTATTTTCTTTTTGGGAAGTTCTTTGGCTGTTAATATTACAAAATTTGATATGATAGCTATACAGAAATTTATTGGGTTCAAACAAGTTGCAATTTATACTATCGCTTTTTTCATTGGGAATGTCATTATGATCCCTGGGAGAGCAGTTGGTGCTATTGCATCGCCATTAATTTCAAAGGCATGTGAGAGGGAAGATATTAAGGAGATTAGTGAGATTTATAGAAAATCTTCTTTGAATCAATTATTAATAGGCGGATTAATGTTCTTAATAATATGGATTAATATTGAAGATTTCTTTAATTTTCTTCCTGATGTATATCGAAGTGGTCAGCTTGTCGTATTATTTATTGCAATTTCTCAATTATTTAATATATCTGCTGGAGTTAATGGGATTATTATAACTAATTCCAGATATTTTTGGTTTGATTTATTATCAACTATTATTTTAGTTATTATTACAATTTTGACTAATTTATCTTTTATACCTGAATCTAGTCCATTGTTGGAATATGGAATTTATGGAATAAATGGAGCTGCTTTTGCAACAGCATTATCGATACTTTTATATAATTTCATTAAGATGGTTTTTTTATATTTCACAATGCATATTCAGCCTTTTACAAAAAAATCGATAACAGCACTTCTTCTTCTATTTTCTTCTTATTGTATTGTTGATATGTTACCTGTAATTGATAATGTTAATATGAGTTTAAATATCTCTATATATAATTGTTTTATCAGAACTCTTTCTTTATTGTTAATTTTTGTACCAATTCTATTATTTCTTGAAATTTCTATAGAGATTAAGTCAACTTTACTTTCATTGAAAAAGAAAATTCTGAAATAATTTTTAGTATTTAATTACCATATGATATTTATTTTAGAATTAATTTAAATTACAATATATTTGTTATTAAATGGAGCGAGAAAAGTTATTGTTTATTTATCCAAAATTATTTACTTTTATAGATACTGAAATAAAGATTTTATCAGGTTCTTTTGAAGTGATTATAATAAAACAGAATTGGACAAATAAATTTTTATTGCCTATTAATTTTTTCATACAATTTATATACTTATTGTTCAACATACATAAATTTAGAGTCATTTTAGTTTCTTTTGGGGGTTATTGGTCATTTTTTCCCGTATTTTTTTCAAAATTATTTAATAAAAAGATTGCAATAGTCGTACATGGAACTGACTGTGTTTCCTTTCCTGAAATTAATTATGGAAATTTAAGATCCCCATTAATGCGTTTTTTTACAGCTTACTCTTATAGAAAATCTGATATAATTTTGCCAGTAAGTCAATCTTTAGTTGATACAGAAAATACATACTATAAGAAGAATGAAATATATAAATTTGGATATTTAGTGCATTTAAGTAATATTACAACTCCACATACTGTTATTCCTAATGGATTAATTTTAAATGACTGGAATCCTAATCCAGATGTCAGTAAGATACATAAAACGTTTATTAGTGTAATGACTAAAGATCAGTTATTAAGAAAGGGTGCTAATTTAATTTTTAAGACCGCAAATTTGTTGCCAGATTGCACTTTTTACATTGCTGGAACTGCTAATAATGAAGTGGATATAAAAGTTTCTGAAAATGTTATTTTTTTAGGTAGATTATCTCCTTATGATTTGAAAATATGGTATGAGAAAACACAATTTTATCTCCAATTGTCATTATTTGAAGGTTTTGGTGTTGCTATTTGTGAGGCGATGTTATGCAAGTGTATACCTATTGTTTCAAATGTCAACTACTTGCCAGAAATCGCTAAGAATGTAGGATTTGTTTTGAATCATAGAGATACTGAGATGTTATATAATTTAATTATTTCAATTTTGAGCAATGATAAAATTGATAATTATGGCACTTTAGCTAGAGATAGAATTCTTAAAAACTATTCTTCTGAAAATAGAAGAGATATGATAATTGATGTTCTTAATAGATTATAATGAAAAGAGTTAAAATATATGGAGAAAGGAATACAGGAACTAATTATTTAACTAAATTAGTTGAAAATAATTTTAAAGTTGATATCTTAAAAGGTAAGATATCCGATCATAGTATCTTTATGTATAGAGAATGGACCAAGGATCTATATTTTAGTTTAACAAAAAATATAAATTATGGTTGGAAACATTCAATGATTAGTAGGGATTTTTTAAAATTTTATAGAGATAATGTTGTTGTAATTACAATTAGTAAAAATCCATACTCTTTTTTACTTTCATTATTTAAAAGATCTTATCATTATGTTGGAGATAAACCTCATACATTTAGTGAATTTATAAGATCAGAATGGAAATTAGTTAAAAGGGATAATATCTGTAATAAAAATTCATTAGCAAATCCGATAGAATTATGGAATATTAAGAATAAGTCATATATAACTCATCTGTCAAATTTTGACAATTCTATATTGTTAAAATATGAAGATTTATTAGATAATCCATCAAAAGTATTTAATGACATATCTATTTTACTAGATCAACCGTTGAAAAATGATTTTAGTAACTATGAAAATTCTACCAAGGGAGATAATAAGAATTCAGATGATTATAGAAAATATTATCTAAATGAAGAATGGAGGAAAGAAATGATTGTGAAAGATATACAATATATTAATCGATATTTAGATCATGATGTCACTAGTTTTTTTAATTATAAAATTTTGAATCATGAATAAGATGTATAAAATATTAATGTATAGGTATCTTATTTTTCCTTTTGTTACTGTCATTCGACATTTTTCAAAATCAGGTTCTAATGTTGATCAACCTCATTTTTTTATTTTTGGGTCAGGCAGAAATGGTAGTACATTATTAGCTACGATTTTAAACGCACATAAAAATATATATATACCTCCAGAAGAATTTGTTCTTCCTTACGCAATTATTAGAAGATATTTTTTCTTTTTTTGGAGTTCTAACAAATGGATGACCGATGTATTGAGATTATTTCATAATCCATCAAAAACTATTAAGTGGAGTACTGATTTTAATAGTAATCAATTAAATAAAAAGGATATTCCATTATTATTTTCTTCGATTTTCACAAATCAAATGAAGAAAAATAAGCCTGAAGCAATTATTTGGGGTGATAAATCTCCATTAAATACAAATTTTGTAAAATACATATACCCTGAGTTTAAACAAGCAAAATATATTTTTCTTATCCGTGATCCTAGGGACGTTGCATTATCTTATCGTAAGTATCTGGGTAATAAAGCATTTACATTTGGTATTTGGAAGTGGAAAGATAGCGTACGAACTTATAAATACTTATGTAAACGCACAAATGTCTTGTTAATTAAATATGAGGAATTAGTATCTAATCCTCAAGAACAATCTAGAAGAATCTCTGAATTTTTATGCGTGCCTCATATTGTTGATCTTGCAAATGATAAAGTCTCTGCTGAGAAAATGGGAGTTGAAGCAGATAGCCATCACAAAAATTTGAGAAAACCAATTTCAACACGATCTGTAGGTAAATGGAAGAGTGAGTTGTCAGGCTCAGATCTTAAACAATTTAATAAAGTTCAAAGTTTTATGAAATATTTTGATTATAAATAGTTTCTTCCCAAGAAAAAGCTGTTTTCATACTATCTTCAATTGAAACTTGAGTATTCCATTTTAATTCTTTTTTTGCAGCTTCTACGTTTGCGAAAATTGCTTCAACATCTCCACTTCTTCTAGGTCCTATTTTATAATTAATTTTAAGATTATTTGATTTTTCAAAGTATTTTATTATTTCCAGAACACTAATGCCCTTACCAGTACCAATATTGAATATTTTTTTTATTTGATTCTTTATTAAGTATTCTAGTGCGTATATGTGAGCATTTGATAAATCTATTACATTTATAAAATCTCTAATACAGCTGCCATCAGAAGTATTGTAGTTATCTCCATTAACGGTTATAAATTTTCTTTTTCCTACTGCTGCTTGAGCTATTAATGGAACTAGATTATTTGATTCGCTTTTTGAACAATCTCCAATTAAATTGCTTGAATGATTTCCAATTGGATTGAAGAATCTTAATGATATAGTATTCAAATCTGTTTTTTCTAGCATCTTTTCACAGATTTGTTTTGTCTCAGAATAAGGAGATAGTGGTGCTTTAAAATCAGCATTCTCTTCTACTGGAATATGTTTTGGCTCTCCATAAACTGTACATGATGATGAGAATAATAAATTTTTAATATTTAGTATTTCCATTATAGAAATAATGTTTTTTAATGACCCTATATTGTTTTCAAAATATTTTTTAGGTTTCTTAATAGATTCTTTGATTGATTTAAAGGCTGCAAAATGAATAACTCCTATAATTTCTTGTTCTTTTTTAAAGATTTCATATAGTTTTTCGTATTCTAGGCAATCGATATTATACCATTTAACACTATAATTAATCAGTTTGGATATCCCTATAATGTTATATTCAGAAGAATTAGATAGATTATCTATAATAATTGGAGTAAAACCCGCACTATGCAGCGCAACCGCAGTATGTGAACCAATATATCCTGCTCCTCCTGTAATTATTACCTTTTTCATTTAGAATGTTTTTCCTATACCTACCATCCATCTGAAATCTAAATACTCTTCTCCATAAGGGGGTCTGTTCAAAAATATAGGAAAATCTACTTTTATTGTTAATGGTCTAATAGTTTCTAGTGGACCCCAGTTTTTTCTAATATAGTACAAACCAATTCCTGCATCAGCTCTAAGCTCTGTAAAAGCTTCATTATAGTTATTTCTATTAATATCTAAAACATTGATTATTCCTGCATCTCCAAATAAATAAGATCCAATATTTTGTCTTTTGATACTTTTTGGTAAGATTGATGTAAAATCAATTTCTATTGTAGCAGAAGCTCCGCTGGTACCAAAATTAGTATTTCTAATTAGTTCACCATTATCATTATATTCTGGGGCCAAATATCCACTATATCCTCTAATATTTAATCCACCAGTTTGGTGTAGATTACCTATATGATAATTGTTATCTATTAGATCTTTAGAGACAATCCCAATTGATCTTGTGATTTTATTATTCATTAATCCTTCGTTGTTGCTTCCGGATAAACTTAATAAACTTTCAGGGGCCCAATTTTTTCCTTGTCCTAATTGTAAAAATAATCTAGTATTAACTTTTAATCTATTTATTTTATTCTCATTAATTGATGTAAGTGAAATATTAGAGTAATTATAATCACTTCCAATAGTTGAGGTTTTTAAAGATATCTCTATATCTCCTTTTCCAAAGTTATATTTGTACTGATGACTCAAATCTATATCTATTCTGTTATTGAATTTTTTAACATTCCAATATTCTGGTATTAGGAGATAATTTAAAGATGAATTACTGTGTCTGTATAATGATTTAAATGCAATTTTTAAAGATGTTTTATCATTATCGCCTTTTTTTGTTAAGTATAATTGGTTCTTATAAAGTCCCTCAGAAAAAATAGTGATTAAATTAATTTTCGCGTTAGTTGTTAATTTATCTAAATTGGTTTTATAACGTAAACTATATGAAAATTTATCACCATCATTAAGTTCCATTTTACTTTGAATTTTGCTGTTTATCCAAATATTAAGATCAAATAGATGATGATGATTTAAATATCCACCTTTTAAGTTCATACCAATTTTCACTCCATCTATATCATTAAACCAAATGTTAGGTTGATATTTTAGTTCATAGTTTTTCCAATCAGGGTATTTCCATAGATTGGAATTAAATTCCCAGTTAATATTACATTTAGTATTGTTATCTGGCATATAAGAATCAGCAAGCCTTTGGGTAGGATCAATTATTACTTCTTTTATACCAGATTTTATTTCAAGTATTGTAGTATATTTTGGATAGATTTTATCCCATCCGTGCCATTTTTCAAGAACTATTGCGTCAGTTTCTTTAATAAACCAATTGTTTGGGATATGAAAATCATGAATCATTCCATTTTTAGCAATTATTCTAAAATCAATTGGCATTTGCATTCTCCCTTTTCTTCTAAAAGTAATTTGATATTCTTCATTATTTAATTTTTTTGAAGATACCGAATAGTCAATTCTTTTATCAGTATCTAGCCATTGATCAAAAAACCAATTTAAATCTACTTTTGTATACTGTATAATGGAGTTTCTAAAATCCTCATTATAAGGATGAGCAATTTTCCAGGTTTCAAAATAGTGTTTCATAGCGTCTAAAAAAAGATCATCCCCTAATACATATTGTAGGTTGTATAACATCGCTGCAGTTTTATAATATACGTGTCTATATCCACCTCCATGTCCTAGCGCTCCATCAAATTCATGAGAATGCGTAGAAATTACAGGGTCATTTAATTTAGTTGCATCTTTTATATAAGAGTAATATACCCTGCTGTCAATTGCTTTTACTGGCTTTGAAAATATTTTTTTGTATGTACTATTTGGAACATTTTGGACTAGATTTTCTCCATCTATTTTTATTAGTGCCCACGCTGTTAAGAATTGAGTAAACCCTTCATCTAATAATGCTCGATAAGTCTCATTATTCCCAACTTGTCCAAAAAACCAATTATGCCCAATTTCATGTGCTAATAATCCTCGATATCCAGGATCGTGCCCTCCATCTAAAGTTACCATCGGGTATTCCATTCCGTCTCTTGCATCAGCTACAATCATTTTGTGGTATGTGTATCTCCCAAAATCTTCTGAAAATATTTTTACACATTTAGCTGCATAATCTGCAGCGTTTTGCCACCTACTTGCATGAGGTTCTTGCACTAATGAATAACAAACTTTATCTTCCCACCAAGCTTCACCAATTCGATAAGTTGGATCAGCAGTGAAAGCAAAATCATGAACATTTTCAGCGTGATATTTCCATGTTTTAGTTTTTCCTTTTTCATATTCAATAATAGTCGATGGATGTTCATTCCATTTTTTTTCTTTAAAGTTTTTAATATCAATTTTTTCTCTAAGAACTTTAGGTAAAACTTCCTCTCTATTAATTAAAAAACCTGTGGCTCCTACAATAAAATCTGCAGAAAATGTTAATTCAACATCAAAAGCTCCAAAATTTCCATAAAACTCCTTTCCTAGATGTTGATCTTTAGTCCATCCAAATTTAGCGTCATATACACATATTCTTGGATACCAGTGCACGCCATTGTAATGTTTGAAACCCCAAGAATTATAGAGTTTCATTCTTCTTCTTACGCTGCCATTATCGAAGTATGTTTTGAAATTGAAATCAAATGTGATGCTATCGTTTTTTTTAAGTCTTTCAGGAAGGTATACTTTTAAAATTGTATTATCTAGTTCAGTTTTCACTTCTTTTCCATTTACAGTGATCTTCTGAATAGTAGTTCCTAGTTTTTGTGACTCATATTTCCCATATCTAGGATTTTTATTATTTTCTTTTTGTAGATTGTCATAATATGAATCTGGTTGAAAAGCATTTTGATATAAATGAAAGAAGACGTGTTCTAATTCATCCGGAGAATTGTTCCAATAAGTTAATTTCTGTTCCGCTGTAATAATATCAGTGGTTTCATCAATTGTTGCTTTAATGTTATAATATACATCTTGCTGCCAGTACCCACTATGAGGCATTTTGTTTTTCCAATAATTTGGATTATCAGCATTTCTATAAGTATTTGGTTTTAATAGAGCATTATATTTTTCTTGTCCAAAAGAGATAATCGTAAATGATATTAATAATATTGCTATCTTTATTTTCATATTAGTTAGTTTTAGCCAAATTACAAATCTGAATTTATTTTTTCTTGTTTTTTAGAAGCATTTATAATACTTACATTTAGTTCAAATCCTGTAAGTAAAATTATCGAATTAAAATAAATCCATAGAAGTATAATAATTAGTGTTCCAATTGATCCATATATTTGATTATATTGTGAAAAATAGCTTATGTAAATACTAAATAATATAGACGTAATTATAATGAATAATGTGGCAAATATTGTACCCGGAGATATGAAAATTAGTTTTCTTTCAAGATTAGGGCCAAGGTGAAATACTGTGGATATACCAATTAGTAGACAAATTGATAATAATGTCCATTTCAATATTGTAAATAAATGCATGTTACTAGCAGATATGACTTCATTGATAATTAGATAATTTAAATAGGATTTTCCAAAAATAATTAGCGTAATAGTTATTAGAACCATCGCACTAAGAATCAATGTTAGTATTAATGCTAGAAGTCTCTGATACAAAATAGATCTAGATTCTTGAACATGGTATGATGAATTAAATGCTTCAATTAATGAGTTAACACCATTTGTAGAAAAGTATAGTGCTAAAATAAATCCAATTGATAATAATCCACCTCTGGGATTATTAATAATGTCATCAATTGTTTTAGTTGCAATTTCATTTGTTGAATGAGGAAGAACAGATGATAATATTTCAATTAAATTTTCTTGTAATCCATCTATAGGTATGTATGGAAGTAATGTAAAAAGAAAAATTATAGCAGGAAAAAAAGCTAGAAAAAAATTAAAAGCCAAAGATGAAGCTCTAGTAGTTATAGCTCCATTAATTAATCCTTTCCAAAAGAAAATAGCTACATCATAAACACTAAGTTTTTGAAATCCCCATGGTTTAATTTTTTTTGCCCAATTTGAAATAAGATTTAGTTTCATAATGCCTTTAGACTTAAGTCGAAATTTTTGACAGTATGAATAATAGATCCAATTGAAATAAAGTCAACGCCACAATTTGCATAATCTCTAACAGTATTCTCATTAATTCCACCAGATGATTCTACTTCAAATTTATTTTTTATCAAATTAACTGCTTTTTTAGTTTCCATTATATCAAAGTTATCTAATAAGATTCTATCAATTTTTCCAATTTTTATAATTTCTTTAAGTTCTCTTAAGTTTCTTGCTTCAATAATTATCTTAAGATTTTTATTGTGTCTTTTTAAATATTTTATTGTTCGATTAATTGCTTTTTCAATGCCACCTGCAAAATCGATATGATTATCCTTAATCATAATCATGTCATAAAGACCAAAACGATGATTTTCTCCACCACCAATTTTTACAGCCCATTTTTCGATATGTCTATTTAATGGAGTAGTTTTTCTAGTATCTAAAATTTTACAATGTGTATTTATAATTAATTTTTGCATTCGATTTGTTTTTGTTGCAATTGCACTCATTCTTTGCATGCAATTTAAAACGAATCTTTCACATTGTAATATTGATTGAGCATTCCCATTTATAGTTAATATTGCTTCATCTTTTTTGATAGGGTCCCCGTCTTTTTTTTTAGATTTAATTTTGATATTTCCATCTACTTCTTTTAAAATGATTTCCGCAAGCTTAATTCCTGCTATTATTCCATTTTCTTTTGAAATAATTTGAGCAGAATTAACCTCATTTTTATTTATGCAAGCTAATGAAGTATGGTCACCGTCTCCAATGTCTTCTAGTAACGATTGAGTAATAAATTTTTTTAAATCTTTTTGTATCATACATATACTAAATTAGTATTATTGCCAAAAGTACAAAATAATGAAGATAGTAATAGTCTCTATTGGAAAGACTAATCAAAATCAGATTAAAGATTTGATATATGATTATTATACTAGAATTAATTTTTACCATAATTTGGAAATGGTTGAATTAGATAGACCAAAGTTTAGTCGAAATTTATCAGATAGAGAAATAGTTAGGAACGAGTCAGAACTATTGATGCAGAAAACTACATCTTCTGATTTTATTATTCTTCTGGATGAAAAAGGAAAGACTTTTACTACTAAAGATTTTACTTTTAATTTGCAAAAATGGTTTTGTACAGGCAAGAAAAGATTAGTTTTTATTATTGGTGGTCCCTTTGGATTTGATAAAGCTTTTATGAGTAAAATTAATAATTGTATTTCATTATCTAAGATGACTTTTTCTCATCAAATGGCAAAGTTATTCTTTGTTGAACAGCTATATCGTTCATTTACTATTATAAATAATAATCCTTATCATCATGAATAAAATTGTATTTGCAACAAATAATATGGGTAAATTATCTGAAATTAAAAAAATTGTTGAAGATTATCCTATTGAAATTCTTAGTTTGTCAGAAATTAATTGCAAAGATAATATTCCAGAAACTGGCATTACTTTAAAAGAAAATGCTTTGCAGAAGGCGAAATTTGTTTTTCTAAATTTTGGATATGACTGTTTTGCTGATGATACTGGTTTAGAGGTAAATGCATTAGCAGGCGAGCCAGGTGTTTATTCAGCAAGATATGCTGGTCCTGAATGTAATGCAGATAAAAACATGCAAAAATTATTAGATAATTTAAGATATTCAAATGATAGATCTGCAGTTTTTAGAACATCTATTGTTTCGATTATTGATGGAGAAATAAACTATTTTGAAGGAAGTTGTGATGGGATAATTACTAAAGAAAATAAAGGATTAAAAGGTTTTGGTTATGATCCAATTTTCATGCCTATTGGTCAAAATTTAACTTTTGCAGAGATGAGTATTGAAGATAAGTCTTTAATAAGTCATCGAGGAAAAGCTGTTAGAGAATTTTGTAATTTTTTAAAATTATTGAATACTTCTTAGTTTATTTTTTTGGAATTAGATGCTTTATATCACCTCCTCTTTTTTTTATATCTCTAACTAATGTTGATGAAATATGAGATAAATTTGGTGGTGTTAATAAAAATATTGTTTCAATGGTATCGTCTATTTCTCTATTAAAGTCTGCAATTCTTTTTTCATAAATAAAATCTTGAGCATCTCTAATTCCTCTGATGATGTATTTAGATGAATATTCATTACATAGGTCTATTGTTAATTTCTCATATGATATGACTTCAATTTGTTTATTTTTTTTGTAAAGACTTTTGACCCATTTTTTTCTTTCTTCTTGAGGAAAAAAATTATTCTTTTTAGAATTAATTCCAATTGCAATAATGACTGTATCAAAAAGTTTAATAGATTTTTTTACAATATATTCATGACCTTTGGTAAATGGTGAAAATGTTCCAGGAAAAATAGCTGTTTTCTTCATATTTATTTATTAAATATACTAAAAAAAACATTTCCGTACTTTCTTTCTTCTATTGTGTTGTCAAATAATTTTATGTTGCCTCCGTGTTCCAAAATAAATATTCCTTTATTATTTAGAATATCCTGTTCTAATATTTGTTTAATTAATTCTTGATAATTATTGTAATCATAAGGTGGGTCCGCAAATATTACATCATATTTTTTAGTATTTTCTTTTAAAAAATAAATACTATTTTTATTAATTATATTTATATTCATATTTAACTCATCTTTAGTCTTTCGGATGAATTCTGTAGACTTATAATTGATGTCTACAGCTGTTAATTTTGAGCATCCCCTACTAGAGAATTCATAGCTAATATTTCCGGTTCCCGAATAAAGGTCTAAAACTGAGATTTTTGTAATATCATATTTATTCGTAATTATATTAAATATTCCTTCTTTTGCTCTATCTGTTGTAGGTCTAAGTTTTAATTTTTTAGGAGGAATTATTTTTTTTCTTTTATATTTTCCCGAGATTATACGCAAAATATTTGATTAAATATAGTATTGTAATTATGGCTATTTATTTTTTCTAGAAGTGGAGAAAACAAATCCTTCCTATTTTTTTTTCCAAAAATCAGGTTTTTAATGTAGTCTCTTACTAACAAATAGATTTCGCTATCATTAGTGATGTTTCCATATATGTGTAATGCATGTTTATTTGTATCTAATTTAAATAGATCATATGTATATAGAATGTAGTATAGCACATCAGTTTTACTGTGTATCTTGAAAAAATTATTAAATATTAGCTTATTGCAATCAAATAACAACAAGTTAATATATTTTTTTGAATAAAAAATAAATACTTTTCTTTGTTTTGATTCACTATATTGTTCTAAAATATATTGAATCTTAATGCTTATATTATGTTTTTCAATTATTTTAGGTTGTATTTTTTTAATAAAGTTATCAATTGAGTTAGGTAGAGAATATACTATTTTTGAGTCAATTATATCTAAATTATCATTTTTAATTGAATTAATATCTTCTTCTATGAATTCAAGATATTTTCTTTCATATCTCAATTGATATATTTCTTTAGGAATAATGGTGTGTGGAAAGTAATCGTATGCAATTGAACAGGATGAGAAGTTTTCTTTAATAAATTTTTCTTTATTTAGTATTGTAACTAGTTCATTTTCTGAGTAAGCAGAAATGTTTTTTAGAAACACATATTTTAAGTTTATTGTGTCTAGTATGCTGTATTGAATCTTGTTTGGATGTAATTCAATTGATAGGTGATAATTTTTTAAATTCTTTTGGTTTATTTCACCAACAAAAAACTTATTCTCCCCAATTTCCATTTGTTGTGCTTTTCTCTAAGGAACCAACTTTAATCTCTCCTTTTTCACTAGAATTTCTCATAATTATATTTTCACTATTTAGCCCATGAAATACATCATCATAAGTTGCTGAAATCTCAAAAAAGTAAGATTCTGAAGCTCCTTCTTGTTTTTCTTGCTCATTAGGTATTTTTGTTTTTGTAGAAAAACTATACCCTTTATTTGTGAAAGGAATAAATGTTAAACTATCTAAATTCGGAAGTTCTCTTTCTTTTAAATATAAATTGTCAAAAACTACATCAATAACTGACATTTCAACCTTAGTAATCAAACCTCTATCAAAACCTTCCTGCTCGCTTAAAGATCTAAATTTTCCATTTTCATTTATATATGTTTCATTAACTTTATTTATGAAATCTTCACCTAACATTTCTTCGACTAACATTGCTGCTTCAACTTGTGATTTTCTCCATTCGTTGGGTAAAGTTGGGTAAGTAAATGATGATTTTTTAAGGATTGTTACAATTTTAATTTTCTCATTAAGGGTAAACTTAATTAAAGAATCAATATTTTTCATATGTGAATTTATATGATTCATATGAGTGATCTGCATTACTTGAAGATCTAGAAGGTCTTGGATATTTTGCGTCATTTCTTTAATTAATAGATTTCTTGCTTGAATCTCATTTCTATTATTTTTTATATCTACTTTACACTTATTTACAATTTGTTTATTTGAATTTTCTGTAGAGTCTTGACTTGTAATAGTCTTATATATTATTAACTTTCTTCCTTTTAGCTGCTTTTCTTGTTCTTGTTTCTTTTTCGCTTTTTCTTTTACTTTAAGTATAGTTTCCGACCCTATTTCATAAGTATATTTTTTTCTTTCTTCTAAAACTTGTTCTATTATTTTTTTCGACTCTTTCTGTTTATCTTTGATATTATTTATATCATTTTCTATTTCCTGAATTTTTTTCTGATGATTTTTAATAGATTTTGTAATATTTTCAGTGCTAATAGTTGTGTCTCCTGTAGTTATTTGGTTTGTTATTTTATTTATTTCATTAAAATATTTTTCTAAACTTATTTTTTGAATTATATCTTTACTGAACTTTTGAAACTTCTTATTAAGAGATGTGTAATTCAAACTATTATTTTTTAATGAATTAATATTTGAAAAATTAATTAAGTCAAGTTTTGCATTTACATTTCTTTTTTGAAGGTAATTTTTATTAAAAGATAAATCAATTGCGTCAAAATATTCAACCTGTATAAGACCTGCATTAATTTTTTCTTGTTCACTCATTATTTTCCATTCTCCACCATATTCTTGATAGATTCTTCTTGCTTCTTTTGTGGCATCTATCTGAGATTTCATTTCTTTAGATATTCTATTTTGAATGTTCTTATATTTTTCGGTATCTGAAGGTATTGAATCAAGTTCTGCTTTTTCCGAATTTATATATTCTACTTTTGAGTTGAATAAATATTGCATTAAAGTGTCACCATTGTCAGCATAATATCCCTTGTCTTCTTTAAATTGTTTTTGAATTTGACTTAAATCCTTAAGTCTTTGTTTATTTTCTGTTAATCTAATATCCATTTTTTCTCTAAGAGCAATTTCATCAGATACATCAACGAAAAAACCGAAATATAATATTATTCCTGCGACAACTGTAAGAACACTTCCAATTATTATTGACACAATTTGTAACTTCATTCCTTTTTTTGTTTCTTGCAAATCTACAATTTTAAACTTAAATTAACGATTTGTTTCTTTTCTTTGTAAAAAATATGTTGAAAATAATTTCTAAAATTTTGTTGAGTTTATTAGGATGGAAAATTGTTGGTAATACTAATTTTCCAAAAAAATGCGTAGTAATTGCAGCTCCTCATACATCTAATTGGGATTTCATATTAGGTAAACTATATAGTTACATAATTGAAATCAATGGAAATTACTTATTAAAAAGTCAGTTATTTAAACCTATAATAGGTTCTCTTTTTCGCTGGTCTGGAGCTATACCAGTTTATAGGCATCAAAAAAACAGTTTAGTTAGTCAACTTTCTAGATTATTTAAAGAAGAAGATTCTTTGATATTAGCTATGTCACCTGAAGGAACAAGGGCGTCTGTTAGTAAATGGAAAACTGGATTTTATCATATAGCTAAAGCAGCGAAAGTTCCTATCGTGCTTTTAAAAATTGACTATCGTTTAAAGGAAATTGGTATTATTAAGTTACTTGATGTATCAAAAGATCTAAATAGTGATTTTTCTCAAATTGAGAAAGAGTATGTAAAAGTTTCCCCAAAGTTCAAAGAAAATTATAATCCTAAAATATTTTGAATTCGTGTAATTTAAAGTTTATTTTGTAGTATGGAAAATATAGATATATTTAATAGTAGAGAAGATTATAATAAATCAAAAATTGATTTTAATTGTTTACCTGAAAACCCCATGTTATTATTTGAAAAATGGATTGCTATTGCTGTTGAAAATAACAATAAAGAATCTATTCCTTTTGTTTTGTCTACTGTATCAATAAAAAATATACCTTCTTCAAGAGTTGTTCTTTTAAGGAATATTCTTAATGAAGGATTATTTTTTTATACAAATTATAACAGCAAAAAATCTAAAGATATTGAAGTTAATAATGTTGTTGCGGCCAATTTTTTCTGGAAGGATTTAGAAAAACAAATTAGGGTCACGGGTGAAGTTAATAAAATATCTAATGAACTTTCTGATGTTTATTTTGCTTCAAGACCAAGAAATAGTCAGTTATCAGCTTGGTCCTCTAACCAAAGTGAGATATTAGACTTTAATTTTGATCTTGATGACAAAGTAAATTTTTATAGTAAAAAGTTTTTTAATCAAGATGTTAAGAGACCAGATAATTGGGGAGGATATTGTATTAATCCTCATGAAATTGAATTCTGGCAGGGAAGACCTTCCAGACTACATGATCGAATTAAATATTTTTTGGATAAAGGAAAGTGGCATAAAATGAGGATTTCTCCATAATATATTTATATTTCTAATTTGCAATTTGAGTCTATTTTAAATCCAGATAAAAATTCTGATATATTCATTATTTTTTTACCAGAAATTTGAAGTTTAAGAATATATAAACTATTATCCTCCGCATTAATTTTCATGAATTTTTTATTATCAGTTTCAACATTCAAATTTGAGGTGTATGATTTTTTTTCTAATTTGCTTAGAAGGATTTTGACTCTAAATTTCTGGTTAAAGTTGATTAAATTAAACCATGCTCCTGGCATTATTGGATTTTTTTGATGCATTTCTTTCTCGCTAATAACTGGTGAAAGAGATCGGATTAAGTTATGTACCTTGTCTAGCGAAAGCTTCCAGTCTATTTTTGTAATTTCTTTTGAAATTTTTGGTGCATAAGTTGTTGATTTTTTTATTTGATGTTTGAGATTTAATTCATTTTTTTTAATTGATTGAATGGTGGTTTCTAAAATATTAGATCCTTCCAATATTAATTTATTATATAATTTTCCACATGTAGTGTTATTATTTATTTTGATTTTTTTTCTTTCAATTATATCTCCACAATCTATATTTTCATTAATGATAAATGTTGAAACACCAGTGTAATTTTCTCCATTCATCAAAACTCTATTAATTGGAGCTGCCCCTCTATATTCTGGTAGATATGATGTGTGTAAATTTATGGTTCCTAATTTAGGTATTGACCAAACACTTTTAGGTAAATATCTAAATGCTACAACAATAAATAAATCAACATTTAAGTTATTGAGTATCGAGATGAATTTTCTTTCTTTTAAATTTTCAGGATTTATTAGTGGGATTGATAATTTTTTTGCAGTAATAGATACATTAGTTGACACTAATTTATTTCCTCTTCCTTGTCTTCTATCAGGCCCACTTATTACCAGTATAATCTCATTTTTTTGATTTATTGATTTTAAAATTTTTGATGCAAAATCTGGTGTTCCAAAGAAAGCGATTTTCATATACTGATTATATTATTTCAAGAAATTTTAGTCAATGTAGTTAATTATTTAATAAAAAAAACCCTCTAATTAGAGGGTTTTTATATTTTTTTGAGTTTTATTCTATTATTATTTTTCTATTAACTTCAGTATTTCTAGTCTTAATTTTCATCAAATAAACTCCGGAATTTAAGTCTTTAGTACTTATTTGATATTTAGATAAAGTTTCACCATGAATATCTTTAATGATTCTACCTTTAATATCATAGATTTCTATCTTGTCAATTTCAAAATTTTGATTAGATACATACACAATATCTTTTGTTGGGTTTGGATAAACTTTAGTTGAATAATCTACTGCGTGGCTTATAGAATTTGTCCCACCAAGATTTAGAGCAACATATATTCTTGGGTTTAAATATCCTTGTACTGTATCTATATATGTCTTTCCTTTTTGAGCAGACATATCTGGGTTTCCAAGTATTGAATTAGCTGCCCCATATCCTGCAGGTGCGCCATTTACCGCTTGAAAGTATTGATCATAAACTATATTGTCCCACCAATCCCATGGAGACGCTTGTTCTTCCTCTAATTCTCCAAATGCATTTGGTTGGCTAGATGGTGTTGGTGTTTTAAACACATATAATCCTTCTAAGTTATTATTTGTTGTATTCGCGACAGTTGTATAGTTGTCATTGAAACCAGCATTAATAAATACATCGTTGTTTCCATATTCATTAGCTTTTTGTTGAATGAATCTACTACCAACAACTTCCACAACAAAATCACCAGTTGTAGGAACTATTACATCCCCAATATCAATTGGAGCATATGGGTCATTTTCACAATGAAATGATACAATTGGAATATCACCAGGTTCTAACCATGAGCTATCTGCTAATGCTCCTCCTAAGTTAAAAGCCATATTAATATCATTAGAGTATTGAGGGAAATTAGGATAATTAGTAGGGCTAGAAGAGTCTACTCCAATAATATTTCCTAAACTATCATATAAAGGTAAAAAAGCAAGATTTGTTCCATCAATATTTCCGAAAACTCCAGGAACAACATATGGAACTGGATTTGATGGATCCGTTAAATCCATGAATTTTGGGAGGTATAATTCATTTTCATCATCTAGTGTGGCATATGCAAGTGAAATATATCCTCCAGTTCCATGTCCTCCTAAAACAATTTTATCTGAGTCTATTCCAAATGGATTTCCCATTTCAATGTTTGTCCATCTAAGCCATCTTACAAGTGCTTTTGCATCTTGAACTCCTCTATACGCAGCTTGTAAAAGGGTAGATGTTCTAACATTTTGATCTGTAGATGTAGGATTCCATCCTTTTCTATTACCCATTGCAATAGCAACATATCCTTTCTTTGCCCATCTAGTACATTGTTCAATAATTGATGAGTCCTTTACTGATCCTGTAGCTTGTCCATTTGCGACAGGAGGTAAAAAAGATCCAGTATGTGCAACAATAATTACAGGTCTATTAGTTAAAGTATCAGCTAAAAAATTAAAAGAAGCATCCATATTTCCAGCTGGAATATATACATCACATTCAATTGGCAGTAAATCTGGGGGCATTCCAAAAAGTAAAGGTTCTATACTTATGTTTACAGCAAACGTGTCAACTTCTTCTACAAGGATCGTATTAAAAACTTCATCTAAATATCGCGTTTGTGCATTTAAATTTATGTTTGATATAATTATCGTTATAATAATGAATTTGTATATAATTTTTTTCATATTAATTTTTTTTTAATTAGTGTGCAATGATACTAAATTTTATTTTAATTCGAATAGTACAGAAATGTAGTTCATTCTGCCAATGTAAGGTCCTCCATATACTTCATAATGTAAGTTATTTAAAAGATTAGTAGAACCAATTTTAATAGTTGATGAATATTTTGGTATTTTTTTACTGATTTGACAATCAACTAATCCGTAGGAAGGGATAAATCCCGTAAATTGAGGAGATCCTTCGTATTCATAACCTTCAATCCATTTGTAATTAATATTAAACCCATAATTTCTTAATATAGGTTTCTTGGTAAAATGTATTTCTCTACTAGAAAATCCTAAATTGAATTTATGTTCAGGAGTGTTATATGCTGGGATTATTGGATCTTCAGTTCCTTCTAGATTTAGTTTATTCCAACTGTAGTTGCCATTGAAAGTGAAATTTTTTGACAAATAATAATTTACCCCTAAAGATGCACCTTTAGTTGATACTATGTTTTCAGCATTAGCCGCCATTCTGTAAGCTTGTATTGAAGGCAATGAAATGCCATATGTAGTTTCAGTTGTATCGTTATATTTTTTTTCAAATTTAGCTCCAATTTTATATCCAATAAAGTCTTTGTACTTTGAATAGTATACGTTTGCATCTATATATATTTTATTAAAAATTGTTGTTCTATATCCTAATTCAAATGACTTTACTTTCTCTGTTTTTATTGGATCAACTGAGAAGAATTTTAAACTATCAGTGCTTCTTTCTTCTAGAGGTGGGAGAAAGTAGTTTATAAGTGATTGTATAGTAACTAGGTTTTCACCATAATCTTGGCCATGACCTGAGAGATTTCCAATAAGAATAGCTCTTCCAACATTGTAGTATAAGTATTGATCTGATAAAGTTGGATTTCTAATAGCTGATGAAAATGAACATCTAAATACATCATTTTCATTGGGAGTATATACTATAGTAGAAGCAGGAGAAAAGTTGTATTCAAAGTTTTGATTTTTATCTACCCTTAAGGTAGCAGTAATTTTTAGATTTTTATTGCTTTTATAATCTATCCCTGAGTAAATACCATATTCTAAATTTTGTATCTTATCTACTGTATCCATAAAAATTGAACCTCTCGAGTCAGGATTATATCTTCTAATATTAAATCCAGTAGTTATATTAACTGAATGTCTGTCTTTATAATTTTTGGTATTTTTTTCATCAATATTAAATATATATTCACCATGTATATGAGTTAATGCTGATTTGTCATAGAAACCTGTACCTCCATCCAAATAGGAAATTCTTGAAGTTATATCATTTAATGAGTTTTGAAAATCTTCAGTTCCGGGTATTAATCTATTTGTCGCTAAATCAGTTTGAAATCTAGTAAAGTCGTGTGATGATATTATAGTTTCTATGTTAGCATTTAATACAGAGTCACTCATTGCAATACCAGTAAAAACTTCAGAAGAGGGTACAATAATTCCATTAAATTCATAAACTGATGAAAATGTATTTGGATCAAAAAATGGTCCATTCACGCTCCATCCAATGTCTGACCATTGAAAATTGTTTCTCCAATTGTTCTTGTATGCTGCATACCAATCTTCATTTGTTGTTTGGTTGTGTTCTTGCAATCTAATTGCTGTGAAAACAGCATCATAGCTATCTCCTGCATCTTCCTTAGAATTATAGAGCTTTATAAAGAATTTATTAAGTTGTTTAATTTCTATAATATTTTGAAAAAACTCTATATTTTTCAGACTATATCTATTGTCCCCTTGATATACAGTTGTACCAGTTCCATAGTTTAATTTATATTGTGCAGTTATATCATCATTAATTTTATAGTGAAGAGATGTTGAGAATTTTAAATTGTCAGTATTGTAATCAACAATATCGGATTCTAGATATCCTGTTCTATGATATTTTCCTAATCCGGGTGTAACTACATATAGTGATCGAAAATCTGTCATATTATTTAAATCACCGTCTGTATCTTCATCACCATAAATATTAACTGCATCATAACCTCCAGGGTTATTAATATCATTATTAGTTCCATCAACAGGATTTAAATTATTAGCTTCCCAATCATAAGCTTGCATATAAGATAAGTTTATTTTGTATGCAAAAACATCTATTCCATGTATGTTTTTGAATTTCTCAGATATTCTAATTGAATTCTCGTATAAATTTCTGTTACCAAATTTTGTTTGAATATCTATTCCTGTATGTATGAAAGGATCTTTTGTTTCCATTTTTATTACTCCATTGAAAGCATTAGGTCCGAAGTATGCAGAACTAGCTCCTTGAATTATTTCAACCTTTTGAATGTCAAGTTCTGAAGATCCTAGAAAGTTTCCAAGTGAAAAGTTCATTCCAGGTGCCTGATTGTCAACGCCATCAATTATTTGTAATGATCTTACAGGTGAGGTGCTATTAAAACCTCTAGTATTTATAATTTTAAAACCTAAGCTAGCTGCAGAAATGTCTACTCCTTTCAAGGCTCCTAAACCATCATAAAAATTTACAGAAGGAGTCTCTTTGATTGATATTATATCTAAAGCCTCGATTGTTAGTGGAGATTCTTTCTGTTTTAAAGTTAATCTAGAATCAACTACATTGATTTCTTTAATTAACTTATTGTCCGGATTTAAATATATAATTAAATCTTTCATATTCATGTTTGACCAATCTTGTTTAGATATAACTATTTCTTTTTTTTCATATCCAATATATGATACTGTTAAATGAATTGGAAAAATATTATTTGGTTTTTTAATAGAAAAAAAACCATTATTATCTGATGATACCCCTGTATTAGTTTCCTTGATGATTATATTTGAACCGATTAATTCTTCATTAGTATTTTTATCTAAAATTCTCCCTTTAATAGTGATTTGGCTATAGGAAATTACATGAAACAACATCAAGAAATACAGGATAGATAAATATTTTTTCATTTAAGATATAGTTGAAATTAGATTTTTGAATTAGTTAGATCTAGTATTTCTTTTTCTAATTTACTAGATTTTTTTACTAATTCATCTCCTTTCTTTATAATTTCTTGAACAAATATCTTATCATTATAATCTCCGCAGTTTATTTTGACGTTAAGAAATGCTCCTAAAATTGCTGTTCTGGCACACAATGCTCCTACTGCCGCATCAGTGATAGAATTAGGGTTTCCAATTTCAACCATCACCTTCATAATTTCCATTGAATCAAAAGCTGTTTCCATTATGGTATATGGGGTTGTAATAGCATTTTTAGTTGCTGACTGAATTGCTTTTTTTCTATTAAAAACTTCATCTTCACTATTTTTTGGAAGTCTAAATGCTTCAATGATTTTATTGAATGCTTCAGTATCTTTATCTACTAAATTTAAAAGTTTTTCTTGCAGTAATATTCCTTTTTCAGCCCATCTTGAAAATTCCTCCCACTTATCATCCCAACCTCTTTTATGAGCAGAGAGATTAGCTACCATTGTTCCTAATGCAATACCCATAGATCCGCAATAGGCTGATATTGAACCACCTCCAGGTGCAGGGCTTTCAGATGATGTTTCATATATAAAATCCTTTAGACTTAGATTAATTAATTGTTTCTTATTTTTTTCTTTTAGTAAGAATTCAATGATCCTTTCGTTTGGATCAAATGGTGCAATTTCATCTAAACCTAAACTTTTTATTGCGATTTTGATTATTTCTTTTTCAGAAATTCCAATAGATCTTTTTTGTTTTTTTAAGAAATGTATTCCTGCGTCAATTAAAACTTTTTTGGGAACTAGACCAATTAATTCCGAACCAGTGACTCTTAATCCTCTATCTTGAGCTCTTTCACATGTTTTGTCAAACACCGAATGTAGAGGTGATTTATTAATGTTTGTTAAATTATATGATATTTGCGCTATTCCATATTCTTCTATAAACCATCCTATACCTTTTACATCAGTAAATAATCCTGGTTCTCTCATAGGTTTTCCATTTGTATCTGTAATTATTTTTCCATTGAGTTCACCTCCTTCTCTTTTTATTCTTCCGGCTTCACGAATGTCAAAGGCTACAGAGTTAGCCCTTCTAGTAGATGTGGTATTTAGATTAATATTATATGCAATTAAAAAGTCTCTTGCAGAAATTGCAGTTAATCCAGATTTTTTTATAGATTCATTGTATATTGAAGGCCCAAAATCAGGTTTCCATTTGGGATCAGATAATTTCTTTTCTAGTCCTTCGTATTCACCACTTCTACAGTGAGCTAAATTTTTTCTAATTTCTTTTTTTGCTGCGTTTTCATAAAAGTAAATAGGTATTTTTAGTTCATCTGCAACTCTTTTTCCTAATATATGTGCCCATTTTATTGTTTCAGACATTGTAATATTTGAAATTGGAACTAAAGGACATACATCAGTAGCTCCCATTCTCGGGTGTTCTCCTTTATGTTTACTCATATCAATGAGTGATTGAGTTTTTTTTATGAGAAGAAAAGCGGCTTGAATAACATTTTCTGGTTCGCCTACAAATGTAAAAACGGTCCTATTTGTTGCTTTTCCTGGATCAATATTTAGTAATTTGATACCTGGTACTGATTTTACAGTTTCTGCGATAATTTTAATTTTCTTTTCATCTCTTCCCTCTGAAATATTAGGTACGCATTCTAGAATTTGTTTCATTTTACGAAATTTATTTATATAGCAAATATATCATTCTTTATTTTCTATTTGGTCAATAATATAAAATCTTATTTTAGCATAAAATATGAATGCAAATATAGACAGCGGAATAGAGTTACCTTTGATGGAATCGTTCTTCACTATACAGGGTGAAGGTTTTTATAGTGGAACTCCAGCTTATTTTTTGAGGATAGGTGGATGTGATGTTGGATGTTATTGGTGCGATGTTAAAGATAGTTGGGATCCTAAAATTCATCCTTTAATAAGTATTGATGAGATTGTGAATCGTGTTTGTTATGAAAATCACAGTAATACTGTTGTTGTTACTGGTGGTGAACCTCTAATGTGGGATATGTATACTCTTACAAATTTATTACATAATAAAAAATATTTAGTTCATTTAGAAACTTCAGGATCTCATAAAATTACTGGCGTTTGGGATTGGATTTGTTTGTCACCTAAAAAAAATGAACCACCATTAAAAACAATATATTCCGAAGTAAATGAGTTAAAAATAATAGTTAGAAATTCAGATGATTTTAGATGGGCTGAAACGCATCGAAAATTTGTTAGTAAAAAATGTGTTTTGTATCTGCAGCCTGAATGGAGTGTTAGAGATAAAATAATGCCAAAAATTGTCGATTATGTTTTAAAGAATAATGGTTGGAAAATTTCTCTACAAACTCATAAGTATTTAAATATTCCGTAATGAGATTATTTTTTATTTTGTTTTTGTTTATTTCATTAAATTGTATTTCTCAATCCAAAAAAGATTATAGAAATTATCAAGAAATTTTGGATTTAATTCAAGATGATTATTTAGAAGAGGCTTATCTTAAAGCAGATGTTTTATTTAATAAAACTAATGGATGGAAAAAAATTAATTTGTTGTATTCTAGCATTTGTTTTGAAAAAAATGAATTTAAACGTTCAGTAGATTATTTCTTTAAATATTATAATGATCACAACCCTACTAATTTAAATAGTATTGTATTGTTTGCAAAATCATTGTATAAAATGGGAGCTTATGAACAATCAATGTATTGTTTTAAGATTTGTCAAAATTTAGATAATAATTTTAACAGCATCTATTCTAAATATATTGAAAATTGTAGATTTTCTATTTCATCTATGTTAAAACCGAAAAAATGTATTTCTGTAAATTTAGGAGGTAATATTAATTCTCAATATGCTGAATACCTGCCTTTTATTTCTGCAGATGGAAATAGGCTGTATTTTACTAGAAGATGCCCTGATAATATAAATACTTTTCAAGAAGATTTTTATTATTCAGATTTATCAAGTAATGGTGTTTGGCAGCAAGCAAAAGGCATGCAAATAAATTCATCTTTAAATGAAGGAGCAATCACTATTTCTTCGGATGGTAAAATTATAGCTTTTGCCTCGTGTGATAGAGGTGATAGTAAGGGATCTTGTGATATATATATATCTAGAAAAAATGTAGATAATAGTTGGTCTAATCCAATTAATCTGGAAGTTGTTAATTCTAGGTATTGGGATTCTCAGCCTGTTTTTTCTCCAGACGGTAAATCTATGTATTTTGTTAGTAATAGGAGAGGAGGTGTTGGAGGAAAAGATATTTGGATATCTGACATATCAAATAATAGGTTTTCTAAGCCATATAATCTTGGTCAAAAAATTAATACTCAAAATGATGAAATGTCACCTTTTTTACATCATGATAATTTAACGTTCTATTTTGCATCTGATGGTCATATTGGAATGGGGGACTTTGATCTATTTATGTGCACAAGAGATAATTCTTATGACATTTGGAGTCTTCCAATTAATTTAGGTTATCCCATTAATTCCCATTTAAATGAAAACTCTTTAGTTGTGTCTCCTGATGGGAAAACTGCTTTTTTTACTTCAAATAAGGATGGTTATGGAAAGGAAGATATATTTCAAATGGTTCTTCCAGAAGATATTAGAGCTAATGAATTATCGGAATTAGAAATAAATATTATTAATAGACCAAAGGGAGAAGAAATAGTTTTAAGTAATATTTTATTTGAATTTGATTCATATGTGTTAAATAAAAACTCATATGTAGAATTAGAGTATTTGTTAAAGTATATGTATAGAAATTTGGATTTTTCTATTATAATTGAAGGACATACAGACAATATTGGAGGCCCAGTTCATAATCAAAATTTATCTGAAAATAGAGCTAAAAGTGTTTATAATTATTTGATTAATAATGGTGTTGATTCAACGCGAGTTTCATATATAGGGTATGGGGATACAAGACCTTTAATGAAAAATGATTCGAAGGAGGGAAGAGTCTTAAATAGGAGAACATCATTTGTGGTTCAATAATGATTTGTTTATTTCGGTTTTTCATTAATTCTCCATGAAAAGTTCTCAAGTTTTTTGTTTTTTTCTGTAATATCTTTCTTTGGAATTGTCTTAGAAATAGGTTCATTTGTATAAGTTATTTTATTGATTCTTTTTTCTTTAAAATTTAATCTCATACCATAAGACTCAGTAATATTTATTCCTATTATTTCTTTATTTTCTTCTTCTCTTAATACATATATTGATTTGCTATTTCCCAGTATTGATATTAAATCAATTTTGTTGTTCTTCATGTATGCTATTATTTCTTTCCCTATAATTTGATTAAAAAATTCTGAATCAGTCGGTTTGATTATAAATGGGTTTGGAAATAATAATATTTTTTCTAAATCATTGTTTTTTGTGTACATGATCATGCTGTCTGCAGAAATTTGCATATCATTAAACCATAATATAGGCTTTTTAAATAGTTCAATATTTGAATCAATAGTTTTGTAGCTAAGAGAATCACATCTACCAATCATTTCTTTTTTATAAATAATAACATTTGGAAAAGCTAAAATGCAATTCTCCTCAACTATTATATTATCTGCTTTTATTTGTAATGTGTCTGTTTTTTGAGGTGATTTAATCATGGAATTTGATTTGACAATTATAGAATTGAATGAATTGTAGTGCTCAGCGGTATCACCTAATATCATTGATTTATTTGTCGTGTCATGTATTGAAACATTATGAAAGGCCTTAGAAAAGTTAGTATTTATATTATTGAAAATGCTGTCAGCTCTAATTTGATATTGATTTTTGAAGATTATATTATTTTTCTTTAACACCATATGATTTTTTTCAGGATCATATGTTAACTTGTCACTAAACATTTCTAAATTCAAGTTAGAAATTTTAGTAGGTCCATGAAATGTCATTATTTTTTCTTTTAAAAAATAATTTAATGTATCAGAGATAATATTGACTTTTTTATAATTTAGAACAACTTCTTCTCTAAAGTAGAAGATTTTTTTATCAATTTCATACCAACCTTTATTTGATTCGATTTCTAGTTTATTGTCTATAATTTTAGTTTTTTCTTTGTAATATATTATATTACTATCAAGATTAAATTTGATCTTATTCGTTTTTAATTTTGTTTCTCCTCTATAAAGAACTACACTATCGATAATTTCTCCTGAATTTTTGTTTCCATAGTAAATAAGCTTATTCCCATAAACTTTTAATGATTTTTCTTTTTCTATTTTTATATTGCTAAATGCGATTATTTTATTAGAATTTTTATAGTGATAAGAAGAGTCACATTCCATAATAGTATTATTATGTTTAAACACTACATTTCCTTTACATACCCAATAGTTTGAATCCGCAGGACCAAGGATTAACTCATTAGATTTCAGTAACTTAATGTTAGATTTTGTTTGACTATAAAGACTGAAACTAATTGATATAATTATTATACTTAAAAATGTTTTCACATTATTTAATAAATGTCTGGTTTCTGTTTGGACCTACAGACACGATCTTGATAGGTATATTTAATTTTTCTTCTAAAAAATTNATATATTTATGTAGTTCATCAGGTGCTTCACTAAGATTTTGAATTTGACTTATATCTTCTTTCCATCCATTTAATTCTGTGAAAACCGGTTCAAGTTGCGAATTGTCTTCAAATGGTAGATAGCTGATTTTTTTTCCATTAAGCATATAATCTGTGCATATTTTTATTTTATCTAATCCAGATAGAACATCAGCTTTCATCATGTGTAATTCTGTTACTCCATTTATTTGGATAGAATATTTTAATGCGGGAAGATCTATCCAACCACATCTTCTAGCTCTTCCAGTAGTTGATCCAAATTCATTGCCAATTTTTTGTAATCTTTCGCCATAATGATCAAATAGTTCTGTTGGGAAGGGTCCACTTCCAACTCTAGTGCAGTATGCTTTAAAAATACCATAAACATTACCTATATCCCTAGGAGATATTCCTAATCCTGTACAGGCTCCGGCTGTAATTGTATTAGAAGATGTGACAAAAGGATATGACCCAAAATCTATGTCTAGTAAAGTACCTTGTGCTCCTTCTGCTAAAATCTTTTTATTATTATGTATAGCTTCGTGTAAATAATGTTCACTGTCAATATGTTCAAATTTATTTAAAACTTCTAAACTTTCAAACCATTCATTTTCAATTTCTTGTAAATCATATTTATAGTCATAGAATTTTAAAATTTGATGATGCTTTTTCAATAGTTTTTGATATTTTTCTTTAAAGTCATTTAGTTTGATATCACCTACTCTTAGACCATTTCTACCTGTTTTGTCCATGTAGGTTGGCCCAATACCTTTAAGAGTTGATCCAATCTTTTGCTTTCCTTTTGCTTTTTCGGATGCAGCATCTATTAGTTTATGTGTTGGAAGTATTAAATGAGCTTTTTTTGAAATTAGTAGTTTAGAAATTGGAACATTTAATTTATTAATTGACTCGATTTCTTTTGAAAATATCACTGGGTCTATTACTACTCCATTACCAATCAGATTTATTGAACCTTCTCTAAATATCCCAGAAGGAATTGTATGTAATACGTGTTTGATATTGTCAAATTCTAATGTGTGTCCAGCATTAGGTCCTCCTTGAAATCTAGCTATTATATCATATTTTTTGGTTAATACATCTACAATTTTTCCTTTGCCTTCATCTCCCCATTGAAGACCAAGTAATACATCTACCTTCATTTATTCTTGATTTTTTCACATTCGTTTGGGTCTTGACAACTTCCATAGACATTTAGAGAATGTTTTTTAATATTAAATTTTAAGTTATGCTCTATACTATTTTTTATTTCTTGAATTCTTGGATCACAGAACTCTATAACTCCTCCACATTCATTGCAAATAATATGATCATGTTGTTTATATTTAAAGTTTTTTTCATATTGGGCTTGAGATTGTCCAAATTGATGTTTTCTTATTAATCCACATTGTAATAAAATATCAATGGTATTGTAAATTGTCGCTCTGCTTACTCTATATTTTTTATTTTTCATTAAAAGATATAAAGTTTCTATGTCAAAATGGCCTTCATTTTGATAAATTTCTGCTAGTATGGCGTATCTTTCACTCGTTTTTCTATGATTATGTATAGATAGATACTCAGTAAATATGTCTTTTACTTCTGACAGAACCTGTGATTTTTTGTTATGCATTTATGGTTAGTTATATTCAATTGTAAAAATAGAATTAATTATGTCTATTAAATAGTTTTAATTAATTTATTTTTTATCTTGTTTATAAATTCTCTTAATTTCTGTAATTCCATCAATAGAACTGATTCTCTTTTTTAACATATTTAGTATATCCACATTATGAACAAATAAATCAATTTCACCTTCAAAAATTCCGTTATCACTTCTAATATTTATTCCTCTCATATTAACATTCATTTGAGAAGAAATTATTTTTGTTATATTGTTTACAAGTCCAATTTCATCAATTCCTTTTAAACTAATAGTAGCTTGAAAATCTATCTCCTCTTTGAATACCCATTTTGCTGATAGTATTCTATAAGAATAATTAGATCTTAATTGTATTGAATTTGGACAATCAGTTTTATGTATTTTTATGCCATCTTCAACAGTCGTGAACCCAAAAATACTATCACCAGCGATTGGGTCACAACAATTCGATAGATTATAGTCTAAAATTTCATCATTTTCTCCAAAAACTATAATTTTTTCATGAGAATTTGATTTGTAAAATGAAGTTATTTTTTTTCTAGTAAACTTTCTTCTAATATTAACAAACCACCCTGCATTTTTAGCTGTTACAAATTCTTTAATTTGAGAATTTATAATTGATCCTACAGCAAATCTATAATAAAGATCTAATGATGTAGTTGTATTAAAATACTTTATTAATTCTGTTTCTGTTTTATTATCTAGTTTAACTTTAAGCTGTTTAAGTTTTCTTTCCGCAATTTCTCTTCCTCTTGAAGCGCTCTCCTTTTTTTCTTCTTTNAGAGATGATTTAATTTTTGATTTTGCTCTTGCAGTAATTACATATTTTAACCAATCATTTTTTGGTTTTTGTTTAGGAGATGTAATTATTTCTACTTGATCACCACTAGTTAGAACATGACTTAAAGGTACTAGTTTACCATTTACTTTTGCTCCTAAACATCGAATTCCAATTTCAGTATGAATTTCAAAAGCGAAATCAAGAGCGGTAGATTTTTTAGGCATAGTTTTAAGTTCACCTTTAGGGGTAAATACAAATATTTCTGATGAGAATAGATTTAATTTAAAGTCATCTATAAATTCTATCGCATTAGTTTCAGGGTTTTCTAATAATTCTCTAATTTTTGATATCCAATTATCTAATGAACTTTCTTTTGTTTTTCTTTCTTTGTATTTCCAGTGTGCAGCATATCCTTTTTCTGCAATCTCATCCATTCTTCTAGTCCTTATTTGTACTTCTACCCATTTACCATCATGTCCCATTACTGTAGTATGTAATGATTCGTATCCATTAGCCTTAGAGTTTGAAATCCAATCTCGAAGTCTGTCAGGATTAGGTTTATAAAAATCTGTAACAAATGAATAAACTCTCCAGCAGTCTGATTTTTCTCGTTCGTTAGGAGTGTCTATAATTATTCTAATAGCAAATTTGTCAAAAACATCTTCAAATTCTAAATTCTGACTTATCATTTTTTTTCGAATTGAAAATATTGATTTTGGTCTGCCTTTAATGACAAAGCTAAATTCCTTTTCTTTCAAAACTGACCTAATTGGTCTAATAAACTTTCTTATATATTTATTTCTGTCCTCTTTTGTTTCTTTAAGTTTTTGTGCTATTTCTCTATATTCTTCAGGTTTGGTGTATTTTATTCCTAAGTCTTCTAACTCTGTCTTTATCGGATATAATCCTAGTCTATGTGCTAGTGGGGCATATAAATATAAAGTTTCAGAAGCAATTTTCAATTTTTTATGATTAGGCATAGAATCCAGAGTTCTCATGTTATGTAATCTATCAGATAATTTTATGAGAATTACTCTGACATCATCAGAAAGAGTAAGTAACATTTTTCTNAANTTNTCNGCNTGTAAAGATATATCTTGATCAAATACATCAGATATTTTTGTTAATCCTTCAATTATTTTACTTGTTTTTTCTCCGAATAGTCTTTTTATGTCTGAAATTTCATAATCAGTGTCTTCTACGGTGTCATGTAATAATGCACATATTATAGATGTGGATCCTAGACCTATTTCTTTTGCTACTATCTGAGCAACAGCAATCGGGTGATAAATATACGGCTCACCAGACTTTCTTCTCATTTCTTTATGTGCATTAACAGCAAAGTTGAAAGCTTTACGAATATCTTTTTTTTCTGATTTTGTTGTTTTTTCAGCACAAACTCTAAGAAGATTTCGGTACTTATTAAGTATTTCTTTATTTTCTAATTCTTCTTCTTCTTGTTTTCTCATTTACTAACATTAGTATGAATATATAGGAAACTCTTTCATTAAGTTATTCACATGATATTTTACATCCATAATTACGTCTTTGTTTTCGTGATTTGAGATCACTTTATCAATTAGATTAACCATTTTAGGAATTTCCTTTTCTGTAATTCCTCTAGTGGTAATAGCGGGTGTCCCAAGTCTCATTCCTGAAGTAATGAAAGGTGATGTCGTATCAAAAGGTACCATATTTTTATTAACTGTAATATCAGCATTGCCTAGCGATTTTTCTGCTTCTTTTCCAGTAATACCTTTGTTTCTTAAATCAATCAGCATACAATGATTTTCCGTGCCTCCAGATATAATTTTATATCCTTTTTCCATGAAGCAATTAGACATTATTTTTGCGTTTTTCATTATTTGTTTAGCATATTCTTTAAATTTTGGATTTAAAGCTTCTCGAAATGCTACAGCTTTAGCTGCTATTATATGCTCCAGTGGGCCGCCTTGAGATCCAGGAAAAACACCAGAATTAAGAATTGTAGACATTTTTTTAATATTCCCCTTTGGGGATTTAGAGTTCCAAGGATTCTCAAAATCTTTGCCCATCATTATCATCCCGCCTCTAGGACCTCTGAGTGTTTTGTGTGTTGTAGTAGTGATTATGTCACAATATGGTGCTGGGTCATTTAGTAATTTTGCAGCTATAAGACCTGAAGGATGTGATATGTCAGCTAGAAGAATTGCTCCCACCTTATCTGCAATTTTTCTGAAATATTCATAATTCCAATCCTGAGAATAAGCTGACGCCCCACATATTATCATTTGTGGCTTCTCTTTTATCGCTATGTCTTCAATTTTATTATAGTCGACTAATCCTGTATTTTCTTCAACATTGTAGAAGGCGTTTTCATATAGTTTTCCAGAAAAATTTACGGGTGATCCGTGAGTTAAGTGGCCTCCATGTGATAAATTGAATCCTAATATTTTATCACCAGCATTCAAACAAGCTAACATTACAGCTGCATTTGCTTGAGATCCAGAATGGGGTTGGACATTAACGTATTCTACACCAAATAATTTTTTTGCCCTATTAATTGCTATCTCTTCAATTTCATCTACTACTTCACATCCACCATAGTATCTCTTTCTTGGATATCCTTCCGCATATTTATTTGTCAAACAGCTTCCCATAGCTGACATGACATCCGAACTAACAAAATTTTCTGAAGCAATGAGTTCAATGCCATATCTTTGTCTTTTATCTTCTTTCTTTATGAGATTAAAAATTTCTTGATCTTTTTTCATGATTTAATTTTTATTATTGCAATAAATTATAACTAATAGCAAATATAAAATATTTAATGAATAGAATAACTGAACTTTTTGGAATAAAATATCCAATCATTCAAGGTGGAATGGTTTGGTGTAGTGGTTGGAAATTAGCTTCAGCCGTTAGTAGTGAAGGAGGTTTAGGATTAATTGGTGCTGGATCAATGTATCCGGAAATACTTGAGGAACATATTAAAAAATGTAAATTATTCACTAATAATCCATTTGGGGTTAATATACCGATAATGCATAAATATTCAGAAAATAATATAGATATTATTATTAAAAATGGTGTCAAGATTGTTTTTACTTCTGCAGGAAATCCATCGAAATTTACTAAGAGATTAATCGATAATGGAATTTTAGTTGTTCATGTAGTATCTAGTGTTAAATTTGCTTTAAAGGCAGAAAAGTGTGGTGTGCACGCTGTTGTTTGTGAGGGATTTGAAGCGGGTGGACATAACGGTGTTGAGGAGACAACTACGATGTGTCTTACTCAAGATATAGTCAATAGGGTATCAATACCAGTCATATCCGCAGGAGGTATTTTCACAGGAAGTTCTATGTTGTCAGCTTTAGTTTTAGGATCTGAGGGAGTGCAGATTGGTAGTAGGTTTGCTGCTTGTTTTGAGTCCTCTGCTAGTATCAAGTTCAAAAGAATGATATTGAATGCAAAAGAAGGAGATACAAAGTTATCTTTAAAAAAAGTGATGGCTGTTCGTCTCCTAAAAAATAATTTTTTTAATAAAGTAGAAGAAGCTGAAAACAAAGGTGCTTCTTACGACAAGTTAAAATCTTTACTTTCTAAAGGAAAGGCGAAGTTAGGCATGTTTGATGGTGATGTTGAAAATGGAGAATTAGAAATAGGTCAGGTTTCATCAATGATTTCAGAAATACAAACTGTAAAAGAAATTATGTCAGTAATAATAAAGGAGTTTAATGATGCTTTATCTGAAGTTAAGAATATTAGCTTTCTAGATGAAGTCAATTAATTATAAAATATAAGTTTATCATATATTATAGTTATGATACGAATTATTATATTTGTAAATTAAAGAACTTAAATTATGAAAAATTTTTTATTTACATTGCTAATAGCTTTTTCCTTAAATGTGTATTCACAGTTACCTAACGGTTCTGTAGCTCCTGATTTTACTTTGACAGATATTAATGGAACTACTCATCATTTATATGATTATTTAGATAATGGTTATACCGTATTTTTAGATTTCTCTGCTGTTTGGTGTGGCCCATGTTGGGGTTATCATACTGGTGGAGCTTTAGAAGATTTGTATGTGAATCATGGACCTTCAGGAATGCCTAATGTAAGTTCTTCTACAACAAATGATGTAATGGTATTTTTTATTGAAGGTGATGGTAGTGATTTAGCATGTTTACAAGGGAATGGATGTGGCACTCAAGGAGATTGGGTTGCTGGAACTCCTTATCCAATTATATGTACGGATGGCTCTGTAAACAATACTGCAGTTACTTCTGCTTATTCTATTGGATATTGGCCAACAGTATATCAAATTTGTCCTGATAGGCTTCTTACAGAATGTGGACAAACAGCTACTCCTTACTCATTAGTAAGTTCTTGTTTGCCTCCACCATCATTTGATAATGATGCTCGTACATTCGTGAAAAATTCCGCTAATTCTGGTTGTTCTGACATAGTTCCAGAAATATTTTTGCAAAATTATGGTTTAACTAATTTAAATCAGGTTACTATTACTGTTTCTGTTAATGGAGTTAATCAATACACTACTGTATTTGATGAGGTTTGGAATTCTAACACAAATTCTTATGTCCCTTTGAATTTATCAACTTTAGAAATAGCTGATGTAACGTTAGATCCAGTGTATAATCTTTCTAATAATGATATTATTGGCATTGATGTTGTATTGCCAAATGGAGTTTCTGATTCTGACCCTACTAATAATCAGACAATTTCTATGACAGTAGATTTAGGTTTTGATAATGCATATTGGGACGCCCCTCTTTCAATAAATGTATCTGGTTCGAATGGTAATTCATGGTATTTAAAACAGGTGAGTAACAATTTAATTATTGCATCAGGTTTTGGTGGAAGTGTAGGATCATCCAATTTTTTTCCACTGACATTTAATGAGTGCTATACATTGCAGAGTGTTGCGAATGATGTAAATTATATAGGAGCTTCTTATACTATTACTGATGGTAATGGTCAAGTTATTTTACAAGGGACTACATCTCAGTTAGAAGAGTTTGATAATTTTTCTACTGGTGCCGAAGTTTGGACTAATTTAGATTATAGTATATTTCAAAATGCATTATATTTTGATCAAATTAATAGAAACTTAGTAATTAATGATTCGTATAAAAGTTTACATATTTACGACATTACTGGAAGATCTTTATTTTTTACAGACATTGTTCTTCAGACAGTTGATTTGTCATCATTTAGTAATGGTGTATATTTGGTAAAATTATCTAATGGTGATAATTTTATGACTAAAAAATTTAGAATAAGTAATTAATAGATTTTATGAAAAAAATATCATTATATATTTTATTATTTTTCATTTATTTTTCATCTAATATTTATTCATCCCATTTCATGGGCGGTGAAATAACATGGGAATGTTTGAAAGCTGGTCCTAATACTGGTCAGTATGTTTTTACAATGAAGGTTTATCGAGATTGTAATGGTATTACATTTTCTCAAACTTCTCAAACTTTAACTGCTCATAATTATCCTGCACTGGGAGCACAAACTCCCATATTGTTAAATTTCATATCAATTACTGATATTTCCCCAACCGGTACCGCTGCATCAGGTAATACATGTTTTGATTGCGCTTCTGGTACCTTAGGTGCCGTTGAAGAATATGTTTGGAGATCAGATCCTACGACGATGGCTGGAACTCCACCTTCTGAGGGTTGGCATTTTACATGGGGAAGCTGTTGTAGAAGCAGTAGTATTACTAATGGTATGTCAGATGACCCATGGACTTTGAGAGCTGTAATGTATCCATATACTGATCCTGTCACGGGTAATGCTATCCCTGCAGATCCATGCTTTGATTCTTCACCAGAATTTAAAGAACTAGCTAAAACTATTATTTGTACTGGATATGAATTTTCATATTCTCACAATGCTTCAGATGATGAACTGGATGCAATTACTTATTCTTGGGGAGAGCCATTAGGTGAAAATCTTAATTATACCGCTTCTAATCCTAGCTCTACAGCTTTAGTTTTTTCTGCTCCCTACTCAGTCATTGAGCCCATACCTGGTAGCCCAACATTAGACGCTACTACTGGTGAGATTACTTATACATCATTGACTTCAGGAATTTTTGTTACGTGTATAAAAGTTGAAGCTTATAAATGTGGTCAATTAGTAGCAGAAGTTTTTAGAGAGGTTCAGGTTGTTCTTGTAGATTGCGGCTTGTATGCTCAACCTCAAGATGGATTTAATGACCCTCCTGTTATCTCTGAGGCCTTTACAGATCCTGTGACTTTACTTCCTTCCTATGAAACTACTGTTTATGCAGGAGATTTGATTAGTTTTAATATTGATGCTGAAGATTTAGATACTTACAATGGGGGAGTTCTTCAAGATGTTACTTTAGATGTTTCCGGAGGTCAATTTGCAACTGATTTTATTAATGTTAATAGCTGTGTAAACCCACCATGTGCAACATTTAATAATGGGGCTGGGATTACACCTCCATTTTCATCACCTGGAATTGTTTCAGGTGTTTTTGAATGGCAGACTGATTGTGCTCACATGGAGGCTGATGTGGGTTGCAGTGTTACTTCCAATGTATTTACATTTTTAGTTAAGGCATATGACGATTTTTGTCCTGCAAATGGAATTAGTATTGCTACTATAAAAATCACAGTGGTACCACCTATACCAGATTTGAGATGTGTGTCTGTAGAAGATAATGGAGATATTACTTTAACATGGAAATTTGTTGATGGAGCTCCACCGACAGCTGAACCTTATATGGTTTATCATTCTAATGATATAAATGGGCCATTTACTCTAATTGATAGTGTTTATTTTCCTGAAACTACATATACACACATTGGTGCTAACGGGGACCAATCTACGCAGTTTTATTTTTTATCTACTGAAGAAGCATGTGGAGTTTTGTCTTCTACATTAGAATCTGATACTCTTCAAAGTATTTATATGGATATTACTCCAGTAAATCAAGGAGTTACTGCGAATTTGAATTGGAATCCAATTCATAATCCACTTTTAGCTACATCTTTTTTAGATTATAATCTTTATTTAATGAATTACAATGAAGGTTTTAATAATATACTTACAACTCCTTTGTTAAATTATATACATGATGCTGAATATTGTGATTATAATCCAGAATTTTATGTTGAAATAGGAGATGTTAGTGGATGTGTTTCTAAATCTTCTATAGCTGATATTAATCTATTAGATACAATAAAGCCTGATCAACCAATTATTTCTGATGTTTCTGTAAATAATTCTGGTAAATCAGTAATTAGTTGGGAACCAGCTGCTGGAAGTGATTTCTACGCTATCTATAAACAGGATAATTTTGGAGTATGGGTTACAATCGACTCTGTTTTTGGGTTAAATAATACTAACTATGTAGATTTATCTTCAAATGCCGTAAATAATTCAGAACTATTTCAGATTAGAGCTATTGATAGTTGTGGTAATGCATCAGCTACTAGTGCAGAACATAATTCAATTAATTTAATCGCAGCATTAGATGCTTGTGATCATTCTATATTTATGGATTGGAATGACTATATTAATTGGGATGGTGGTATAGATCATTATAACATTCAAATTTTAGAAACTACATGTGGTATTGATCCTAGGAATACAATTAGATTAAATAGTTCACAGACTGAATTCTTGTTAGAGGATATTATTGACTCATGCACTTATGAAATTACAATTTTAGCATATAATTTTGATTCTACTTATGTCGCAAATTCAGATTTAGTCACTTTTTTTGCTGATTTACCCAAGAAACCAGATTTTAATTATATAACTACTTCAAATGTAAATCATGATGATGGTGGTATTGATATCTCATGCTATATAGATAACTCTGCTATCATTTCCTCTTTTGAAATTGATAGAAGTATTTTAAATAATAACAATTTTATTAATATTGCTTCTATACCTTTTCCTAATAATGGTGATATGATTTATTTTTATGATAATAACGTTGAAACTCAATTAAATTCATATCAATATCATATATATCCAATTGATACATGTAATAAAAGAATTTCTACGCCTTCTGTGATCGGATTTAATGATACTTCAATTTCTACAAGTATTTTATTAGAAACTGAAATTAATACTGACTATGGAGCTATTATTTACCCTGATGGGTATACAAATACACTTTCATTTAATTCATATAATAAATGGTTAGGAGGGGTTTCTTATTATAATTTATATCGATCTGTAAATAGAGAACCATTTGTATTAATTCCTATACATACCTTTTATCCAGGTGATAGCTTAAATTTTGTAGACTTAGTTAGTGATTTTGTTGATGGTAATGGAAGGTTTTGTTACTATATTGAAGCGGTAGAGGGTAATGGAAATCAATACGGATTTTTTGAAAGATCTTTATCGAATATTTCTTGTGTATCCCAGACACCAAAATTGTTTGTCCCAAATACATTTACCCCTAATGATGATGAACACAATGAGTTGTTTAAGCCTATTACATCTTTTGTTTCGGAATTGGGATATACATTTTCTATTTATACTAGAAATGGTCAACTAATATTTTTAACATCTGATCCTAATAAAGGCTGGGATGGTACATATGAACGATTACCTGTACAAAATGGGGATTATGTATATCATATTGAGTATATTGATGGAGTTGGACAAATAATACAGAAAACAGGAGTGGTTTCATTGATAAGATAATCGCATAAAATTTCGTTTCTTTTTTGTCTTTCATTTAAATTAGTATTTTTGCAGTCAATTTAATAATATGAAAGAAGATTTGAATAAAAAAATACTATCTAAAGGTTTGACGTTTGATGATGTTTTAGTTATCCCGAGATTTTCAGATATCTTAC
>PAUF01000007.1 GCA_002712715.1 Flavobacteriales bacterium
CCTGACCAAGTATAAGATCCTGAACTCGTATAAGTAGTGCCGTTCCACACATAACTATCACAAGAAGTTGCTGTTGATGTACTTGTAGATGGGATACATGGACAAATAATAGTAAATGGGAAGTTTTGTATATCAACATCACCTAATTCCGAATTAATCGTTGAAGTAAAAACAAGGTTGCTAGCGGGTGGATTCACAAAAAGATTAAAAAATGTAACATTTTGAGAATTACCACTAGTTACATTATTATTATCTGGAACAGTTTGAGCTAAAACACTAATGCCTCCACTTACATTAGAGATTGTAAACGTTCCTAAAATTAATCCGGTGTTTACATCAATTGATTGAATAATAGCTTGATTTGAGGAAATAATATTACTAACTACTAAGACCGTATTAAAAGATAAAGCGGCAGCAGTCATGGTTGCTGTACCTACTGTATCACCAAGAGATAATGAAATAATATTAAAATACCCACCATTAGAACTAAAAAGAGCTGTAGACATATCAGGCTCATTGGGATCTTGACTTACAGAAATTGTTAAATCTGAAATACTGTCGCAATCAGTATTTGAAATACTAACAGTAACTGTAGGTGTAAATGCGATACAAGGAACATTTCCTGTATTTCCACCAACACAATTGCCACAACTATCAATAAATGCTGTACCTCCAAAATCTCCATTACAATCTATACAATCTATAATGTCGGAGTAGTTTTGAACATCAACATCACCTAATTCTGATGTAATTGTTGACGCAAAATTAATAGTTGAAGGAGGTGGATTCATAAATAATCCTGAAAGCACTACCATTTGACTATTTCCAGCTGTTACATTATTATTATCTGGAAGAGAGTTAGCGATAATCAATACTCCATTTGACGAGTTCTCGATAGTAAATGTAGAATATAGTTGACCTGTAATGTCATCAACTGACTTTACAGAAATCTTATTTGAACTTATTACAAAATCAACTAACAAAGTAGTTGATACATTTAATTGTCCACCAGCAGCAGTATTATTCGAATACCCTATTGTATCATTATTACTCAATCCTGTTAAATCAAAATATCCAGCATCTGTTGTGAATACAGCAGAAGAAACGTCTGGCTCATTAGGGTCTTGAGAAAATGAAAAGGTAAAGTCAGTTAAAACACTACACTCATGACTAGATAGAGTTATAGATACAGTTGGACTAAATGCGATACATGGGGAATTCCCAGTAACGCCTCCAACACAATTTCCACAGCTATCAATAAATGCTGAACCATTAGGAGTGTTATTACAATCAACTGGGAAGTTAGCTGTAGTGAAATTTTGCAACAAAGACCATCCGGAAGCGGGGAAATTACCCGGAGAACATATCGATTTCAACTGCCATTCATAATTTATTAAGGGATTCAATCCTGATAATAAATAACTAGATGCAGAGGGAACATTATGATCATAGCTCCATGAATTAACACCAACCTCTCGATATCTCAATCGATAATGATGAACATTAGAATCAGCATCCCAAGCTAGGGTCGCTGAGAAATTTAAGATATTTGTTGTTGATTGATTTACTGGCACATCGCATGACTGCGCGTTTACAGATGAATTTAAAAATCCAAATGAAAAAAATACCAAGAAAATAAGAGATAATTTTGTAAAATTTTTATCCATATACGTTGTTTTGTGTCTAATTTATATTTCTTTCCCAAAAAATAAGGTGAACCACAAATATACAAAAAAAAACAAAAAATCAAACCTTAAACATTTACGAAATTCATGAAGGATAGTTACAAAAAATGTGTCAAGAAAAATAATTTAAGAAAAAAAATGTTGCCCGACTAGGGCTCGAACCTAGACTCTTCTGGACCAAAACCAGACGTGTTGCCAGTTACACCATCGGGCAAAAAGTTCTGCAAATATTGACATTTTTTTTGATATTGCATTCGATTAATTAATTTTTGTAACCAAATCAAAATAAATTTATAAATTCGCAATACTTTAAAATCGAATATTATCATGGATCAGTACAAAAAATTAAACTTATATATCGGATGGTTGGTTTTCGCACTTGCAACCTGCGTTTACTTCATTACAATGGAAAAAACAGCAAGCTTATGGGACTGTGGAGAGTTCATTGCAGGAGCCTATAAACTTCAGGTAGTACACGCTCCTGGAGCTCCTTTATTTTTAATGATTGGTAAAGTTTTTTCACTATTTGCCTCTGATCCATCCCAAGTAGCGCTTATGGTAAATAGTATGTCTGCACTCGCTAGCTCATTTACCATTCTTTTCTTATTTTGGACAATAACCGCTTTTGGGAAGAAAATATATTCGAGTTCTGGTTGGGCCGCTTGGTATCATGACGGAAAAATTGATCAAAGCAAAATAATAATAATTTTAGGGGCTGGAGTAGTTGGTTCATTAGCTTATACATTTTCTGATTCATTTTGGTTTTCCGCAGTAGAAGGAGAGGTTTATGCTCTTTCTTCATTTTTTACCGCAGTAACTTTTTGGTGTATACTTAAATGGGAAGAGAGTTTTGGGAAGCCACACGCTAACAAATGGCTAGTTTTAATTTCATTTTTAATAGGACTTTCTATTGGTGTCCACCTTCTTTCATTATTAACAATACCTGCAATATCTTTAATATGGGGATGGAAAACTTTTAAACCAGGGTCTCTTTCAGCTAAAGATGGAACTAGCGATGTATTTAAAAAAATATTAGGGCCATTAACCGCTTTAGCAGGTGGATCTATTCTATTATTTTTTCTTCAAGGAATGTTAATACCTGGGACTGCAAGTTTAATGGGAATGTTTGATAAGTTTTTTGTAAACAGCTTGGGACTAGGATTTAACTCAGGAGCTATTTTCTTTATTTTTCTCATTTTCACCTTACTAGCTAGCGGTATTTACTACACTCAATATGTAGCGAATTCTCCTACGATCAATACTGTTTTGGCCTGTATTTTATTTCTTTTCATTGGATACTCTTCATACACTTCAGTAATGATTCGATCATCTGCAAATACTCCGATTAATATTGGAACCCCATCAGACCCTCTAAGTCTATCCTCTTATTTACAAAGAGATCAGTATGGTGACTGGCCTGTATTCTCTGGAAACTATTATTATGCAGCTAAATTGAGAGGAGAAAATACCGATTCAGTCTATGCTAAAGTAAATAACAGATACAAAGGAGTGTCTGTTGATTATGAAATCGTGTACCCGAATGAAAAAGAGCAAAGAAGAATGGCAAGTCAAGGAATGAGATTAGGAAGATATATAGATGGAGAAGAAAAATCACGACTCTTTCCTAGAATGTGGAGCGACCAAAAGACCAGTGGATATAATAGATGGAGACAAGAAAACGGATATGACCTAAATGAGCCTATTAATATCTCTCAAAATTTACATTTCTTCATAGATTACCAAATCGGATGGTCATATATGAGATATTTTCATTGGAACTTTTCTGGCAGACAAAATGATATTCAAAATATGGATCAAAACCCAGTTTATGGAAATTATGAAGGTGGAGTAAAGAGTCTATTAACCAAACAGAATGAAACATCGAAACATCTCTCTGATAATAAAGGTAAAAATCACTATTATTATCTACCGCTACTATTAGGTCTTATAGGAGTTTTCTTTCAATTTATTACTAAACCTTCTGATGCATTTTCAGTTCTACTATTTTTCTTATTTACTGGTGTTTTAATTATTTTCTTCCTTAATGTACCCCCAGATCAACCTAGAGAACGAGACTATGCGTATGTAGGATCATTCTATGCCTTTGCAATTTGGATTGGTCTAGGAGTTATTGGCATTTTCCACTTTATTAACCTTGGTATTAAAACTGTTATTGAAAAATCAAAAAAAATCTCTAATATATATGCAATTGTATGTTTTTTATTAACACTTGGGATCCCCGCTTTAATGGCTTCAGAAAACTGGGATGATCATGATAGAAGTAATAGAACAATAGCAATAGATATTGCTAAAAACTATCTTGAACACTTAGAGGATAACGCTTTGATATTTACAAATGGAGACAATGATACTTACCCACTATGGTATGCTCAAGAAGTAGAAAATATTAAATTAAACTCAAGGGTTGTAAATATGAGTCTTTTAGGAATGGACTGGTATATAGACCAAATTAAATGGAAACAAAATGAAGCGGACCCTGTACCATCAACACTAACAAATGATCACTACTTAGGAAACAACTATCAGCAAATCGCTGTTGTAAATAGATTTAAAAACAAAGAAGGAGGGAAATATATTAATGCAAAAAGAGCTATTAATTTAATAAATAAGACAAAACAATGCCCAAGATTTATATCAATCCCTATTGATCCAAATAATTTTTCAGAGTCTGACATTGAAAATTGGAGGGATAAAAATATTTTAAAAGAAATAAGATTGCAAATTAAGGGTAGAGCGATTTACCAACATGAAGTAGCTTTATTAGATATATTAGCCAATTTTGATTTTAAACGCCCTTTATATTTCATTAATGCACCTCAAACTTTAGACAGATTTATTATGGTAGGCAAACAACCCAGAACAACCCAAGAGGCGGAAAGATACTTAGGGTTGCTTAACTACATACAAGAAGAAGGGGCAGTTACTAGGTTTGTACCATTTAAAGTGCCTCAAGAAAACAAAATAGATCTTGATAAAAGTTTTGATTTGTTAGTGAATAAATATAGATATGGGGGTATTCCTAATGGATTAAATTATCAAACAGAATCTAATGTATATTATGACTACTATACTAGTAGATCAATGTATGGTTTTAGAATACCTTTTTTACAAACTGCGCAAGGATTAATCGCATCTGGAGACACCTCCCGAGCTATCCAATTAGCGAATAAATATTTTGAAACGTTTCCAATATCTACAGATATTTTAGACCCAACATCAATAGAGATGGCAAAAATTTATGTAGATGCTCAATATAATGAAGGATACTATTGGGTTGAAAATTTGCTAAATGAATATAATTTACAAGCAGCGCACCTTCAAAGCCTAGAAGAAAACAACGATTTCTTAAATGGTGACGCTCAAAGATTACAAGATTTCACTAAAAGAAATATTAATCAATTACAAAATATCCAAAAATTTATTGAAGATCCAAACTACGTAGAAAAATTTATTTCTGAAGGCGTAATGATTGATTCAATAATAAATAAAGGCAATGGTAAATCTACAAGTATTGGAGACAAAGTAAAAGTGCATTATACAGGAACTTTATCAGATGGCACTAAATTTGATAGTTCATTAGATAGAGGAGAGCCATTTGAATTTATAATTGGAGCACGTCAAGTAATTGCTGGATGGGATGAAACCTTGCAAAAAATGAAAGTAGGGGACAAATGGGTAGTCAGAATATCTCCAGAAAAAGGATATGGAAGTCAAAATATGGGAAGCATTCCTCCTAACTCAACACTAATATTCGAAATAGAACTACTTGAAATAATTAGAGAAAATGTTTAATGTGGGGAGCGAAAACACCTCGAATTATACAAAAGACCTTTCCAAATATTACTTGGAAAAAGAATGAGAAAAACAAAAATATTTATCTAACTTTTGACGACGGACCTTGCTCATATTCTACAGATTGGATTTTAAATGTATTATCCAAAAAAAACATCCAATCTACTTTTTTTTGTATTGGAGAAAACGCGAAAGCAAATCCAAAAATAATTGATAGTATAATTCAATCTGGACATATAATCGGCAATCATACATATTCGCATACAAATGGAGCATTAACATCAACCCAAAACTACATTCAGGACATTAAGAAGTGTGAAGATGTAATTCCATATACTAATTTATTCCGACCTCCATTTGGAAAAATATATCCTTGGCAGATTAAAACGATTAAACAACAATACGAAATAATTATGTGGGATATTATGAGCTGTGATTTCAATCCATCTATTTCTAACAAAAAATTGCGAAATAATGTTATCAAAAATGTTGAGAAAGGATCTATAATTGTTTTTCATGACAATAAATTAGCTATAGGAAATCTTAAAAAAAATCTTGTTGAAATACTAGAAGCTCTATCTGATTCTGGATATGAATTTAAACTATTTCGTGGCAATGCAAAAGAAGTCTAAACACATATCATTATGAGGCTCTATATAGTAATCAGAATATTTGATTTTTGCAACTAAATCCTCATTATTGTCCTGCAGTTTATACCTATTTAATCTATTTAAAATATCATATGGAATACGCAAAATCCACCTAGGAAGATTTTTCTCTAAATTCAAAAAATCCAGTCTTTGATACTTCTGAACTGACCTCTTATTCTTTTCATAGTACTTTGTTACTTTATCATTACCAAATATTCCCAAGATGTCAAAATGATTAAATGATGTTTTAACAATCTCTATCATTTCTTGAGGGCTATATTCTCTAATGTGCCATGGATTACGTGAAAGTGACATTAATTTATTTGGAGTAGTAAGAATTAGCCTTCCTCCCTTTTTTAGCACTCTATATATTTCCGAAATAAATGCTTTATCATCTACAATATGTTCTATTACTTGAAAAGTCACAACATAATCTACACTATTATCAGGAATACCAGATAAAGGAGGAACGTTCATTTGTTTAAACTGAACATTACTTTCTGATAAAATACTTTCAGGAATTTCAGTGTTATATTTATCAACCGCTAAATATTTATCTGATTTTTTTGACAATTCTTTCAACCCATATCCCTCTCCGCTGCCAATCTCTAGTACAGATCCAGAAATTAACTTGGAAGCTTCTTTATAAGCAATTAAATGGCGTTGAAAAATTACATTTTCGGAAGGATCTTTATGCGAACTTCTCTCGGCGGTTTGTATTACTGAACTCATAACAACTTTTAATATACAAATTTAACAAATTAATCAATATGATTAAGCTCTAATAATATAGGACAATGATCTGAATGATACGTTTCCGACAAAATTTCAGATCTATAAAGATTATTTTCTAAAGTTTTAGATATCATATGATAATCTATCCTCCAACCTAAATTCTTTGATCTAGAGTTCGCTCTATAGCTCCACCAAGTGTACATATTAGGATTAGAATTTAGCTTTCTAAATGAATCTGTGAAACCCAAATCTAAAAAACCATCTACCCACAATCGTTCTTCTGGCAGGAAACCAGAAGTGTTCTTATTTCTTAATGGGTTATGAATATCAATTGATTTATGACATATATTGTAATCACCAGAAATTACTAAATTAGGTAATTGCTTCTTCAATTTCATAATATATTTACCAAATTCACTTAAAAAATACATTTTAAACTGTTGTCTAGTTTCTCCGCTACTTCCAGAAGGGAAGTAAACACTCATCACAGAAAATTTTTCAAAGTCTACTCTGATTATTCTTCCTTCACAATCTATTTCATCTATACCGCATCCGTATTCTATATGTTTTGGTTTCTTTTTAGCTAATATAGCTACTCCACTGTAACCTTTCTTTTCTGCCGAATTACAATACAAGTTATACCCTAAATTAGAGAAAACTAATTCATCAAACTGGTCTCTGTTTGCTTTAATTTCCTGAAGACAGATTATATCTGCATTTACTATAGACAACCAGTTTGCAAAATCTTTTTTCAGGGCCGCTCTAATCCCATTTATATTGTATGAAATAATTAATGCCATTTTAAAATATTTTTGATTTAGCGTTATAAAATTAATATTTTTGATGTAGAAATATAAAATAATTGTTTTTTTTTCGTTTATAAATCAACTTACATAAGAGAAATTTGAAGATTACTAAGACAATATTGTTTACAATGATATTTATGTGTTTAACATTGGAGGTTAAATCAAAAAATATTGAGTATAAATCAAAAAAATTAAAAATTACAAAACTAATTTTTACTCTAGATAGCTTTAGCGTTATTCCAAACTCTTTATCTGTAAGAAGAATTGATTCAACTATTGTTCCTCAAGAAAAATACTTAATTAATGAAATTGATTCAAGAATAAAACTTTTAGACTCTTCTCTGATAGGTGAACAGATTATTTTAGAGTATGATGTTTTCCCTGTGTTATTATCAAAGAATTACTATCGTAAAATAGCTCCTTTTATAGATCCGGAAGATTACGCAAAAAATTATTGGAAAAAACAACCTCCAAAAAACAGTGATGAGGTAATCAAAAGCGGAAGTATTAGCAGACAAGTAATGATTGGGAACAATCAAGATTTATCCATGATATCAAATATCGATATGAGGATTTCTGGTAAACTATCAGAGAATATTAATATAGAAGGAGTTATTTCTGATAACAATTTGCCTTTTCAATCTGATGGAAATACCTATAAATTACAGGAATTTGATAAAATATATATGAAATTTAGTGATCAAAATAAAGAAATTGTAGTGGGAGATATAAAGATTAGTAATTCGGAAAAATATTTAAAATACAACAAGAAATTAAAAGGAGCAATGTTAAGAACATCATCTAATAATTATAATAGCAATTCTTCATTTAGCATGAGTCGAGGCACATTTCATAAAAACTCAATTAATGGGGAAGAAGGCAATCAGGGTCCTTACAAATTAGTTGGGCCAAATAATGAAAGATATATAATTATTTTATCTGGAACTGAGAAAGTATTTATTGATGGGAAGAAATTAATCCGGGGGCATAAAAACGACTACATTGTAAATTATAATAGTTCTGAAATTATTTTCACTAATAAAAACCTTATAACTCAAGACAAAAGAATCTATGTAGAATTTGAATATGTCAACAGAAGTTATGCTCAATCTGTTTTCCATACAAATCATGAATTTTATAATGAGAGTATTAACTTTAAATTTAATCTTATTTCACAAAAAGACTGGAAAAATAACAGGTATCAAAATGATCTTTCTGATGACGTAATTAATTTGCTTTCACAAAGCGGGGACAATATAAATAATGTAATATTTGATTCAGCTGATAGTTTGTCTAATAATGAAAATCAAATACTTTACAAAAAAAAAGACACTATCATTAATAATGTCTCTTATTCCTACTATGAATTCTCAAATAATCCAAATGAAATTCTTTTTCAAGTTAAATTCACCGAGGTAGGTAAAAATAATGGAAATTATATTCTTGATCTAGAAGAAGTTAATGGCAGGGTGTACGAATGGGTCGCTCCAATTTACAATAATAATGAGTGGATCCAACAAGGAAACTATTCCAATAATATAATTATAACTACTCCGAAATCTAAAAATGTGATTTATAATTCTATAGAATATAAAATTGGGGAAGATTTTAAGATTGAGTTCGCAAATGCATCTGAAATACGAGACGAAAATTTATTCTCTAATATGGATGATGAAGATAATATATCAACAGCGTCTAACTTGTCAGTTAACTACAAATTGTTCCAACGTAAAAAATTGAAAATGAAAAACAAACACTCCATTGAATATATAAACAAATCTTTTCAAGGTTTAAGTCCATATCAAGAAGTTGAATTTAATCGAAATTGGAACCTAACCAACATTAAGGAAAATCATATTCTAACTGAACAGGCAATCGCCATGTTTTATAATGACTCTGAAGTATTAAAATATAGTTTGAAAAATTTGAGGAAAGGCAAGTTATATAACGGATATAAACATAATGTCAATTTTGGACTCTCCAATAAAAATCATGAATTAGAATCTGTAACAAAGATTACAGACATTAAGTTTAATGATTTGTCTTCTAACTTAATTCAGTCAAATAATCTCGCTAATTATACAACCAAAAAACATACCTATAATTTAACATACAATCATGAATCTATTATAAATTTTTCTGAAAAAAATATTTTACAAGATAATAGTTCGTCATTTAATGAAGTGTCTATAAATATTCTTAAAAAAGAAGAAGCCGATAAAATTAAGTTCCTATATAGGAACAACAAGAGACCCTCAAAGAATTTGATGATAAATTTTAGCAATTCAAAAGAATTGTCATTTAACAAAAATCTTATAGAGAAAAGCAAATTTAAAATGAATAGTAGTTTAAACGCTAGAGAGCTAATCTTCTTAGAGGATAGTCTGTCGAATGAATTGACTCTTCTTAGTAATAATAATATTAATATTCAAACTGAATTTCTTCAGGGGCAAATAAACTATAATATTGGTAAAGGAAAAGAGTCTATTAGAGAAAAAAACTTTATAAAGGTACCAATCGGACAAGGAACACATATGTGGATAGACAATAATAAAAATGGAATTGAGGAGTTAGATGAATTTGTCATATCGACATTTCAAGATCAATCAGAATATGTTCAATTATTTCTACCTTCTGAAGAGTCTCAAAAAGTATATAAACTTATATATTCACAAAATTTTAAGATGAATTTTGACGCCATAACTAAAATCCCTGTTTTGTCTAAATTCAAAATGAATTCTAGCTATGAAATTAATAATAAAAGTCAAGATCCCACAATAATTTATAGTCCTTTCACTAAAAAATTGGACTCTTCGATTAATCTGAATTGCTCTAATAGAAATTCGATTAAATATAAACCAAAAAATGATTTTTGGAATCTTGAAATTAACAATAGTAACATAATTAATCATAGAAGTTTTTCCTACGGAGAAGACAGAACGTCAACTATTTTATATAATTTTTTATTTAATCTTAATTTTAACACATTCAACTTCGATTCTAAATTCACATTGGGAGAACATTCAATAGAATCCAATAATTTTATCAATAAAAACTACAGTTTTTTAATCAAAGAGTTAAACGAATCTTTTTTGTTCAAGATCAATTCAAACAAAGATCTAAACGCAAATTATATAATGACTATAAAAAACCCTATGAATTCAAATAAAATGAAGTCAGATGAAATCTCTATATCATATTCTCAAAAACAAGAAAAGTCGAAAATTATTCTTAATAGTAGATTTATTCACATTCAATACGATCCTGATGAAAACTCAATACTAAATTATAATATCATGAATGGATTAAATGCAGGGACTAATTTGATACTTGAAATTAAGATAATGCATAAGATGAAAAACAATTTGGATATAAACATCTCATATAGTGGAAGAAAGTCTCAGAACTCAAGATTTAACCATACTGGAAATGTAGGCATTCAAACCTTTTTTTAATTTAATACAAAGGAAGATTTAGCAGCTACTTTGTCATCAATAAAAATAATAATTTTATATTCTCCTTTATTTAACACATCCTTTCTCTCCCAATTAACCTCCCAAGATGAAATAGAGTTAGAGTAATCTATAATAGTATCTGTAATAGTATAATACGTTTTATCATTATCATTATTAATAGAATATATGGTGCTATCACCTAAAAGTTGACTTTGTGAATTGAGATACTGAATAGCAATTACTTTATCTCCAGAAGCAAGTTGATTATGGTCTATTTTAAATTTTACTGAAAGCACATGAGTTCTCTCAGCCTTCCTCTGTCTAACAGACTTAAGAATTTCATCCTTATTTATAAGAGAGATTTTTTTTGACATAGGAGTTACAACAATCTCTCTTAACTTTAATTGTGAAGCTAAAACTTCTTTTTCTGAGAGCTGTTTGATTTTTAAATCTTGATCTTGAATTATCTTTCTTTTTTGATCCTGTTCTAACTCAAGTAGCCTATTCTTATCTCTAAAGATAATCAGCGAATCCGAAAGTTCCTTCGTAAGCAAGTTTAAAGAATCTACCTCTTTAAAATATTTAATAGAAATATCTTTTAAGGTATTTATTTTAATTTTTGCCTTAACTAAGTCTCCTTCGACTTTCAGTAAATTTTTCACCTCATCTCTTAAAGAGTCTAACTTTCTTTCTTGAATTTCCGCATACTCTTCTAGATTGTCAATTTCATCTTTTGCTTTATCAAACGCATCTAATAGGTTTACCAAATCATTCCTTAAGTCTTGTTCCTGAATTTTTTCTTGTTTAAGTATCTCCTTGTTTTCTTCTATAGTAACAAGATTATTATAATACTCAATTGACAAATAAATAACAACGCCTATTAGAATGATATATATTAATTTTGAATTTTTCATGAGATATAAGACACTAGTTGAAAATCCTCTTTAATATGTCGTTAATTCTTTTGGAAGGATCCTTTCTTATCAATCTTTCCTGTTCAGAAATTAAGATAAAAATACCATCAATTGTTTTCTCAACAATATAATTTTCTAAATCAAAATCTTGATTTTCTGAAAAAGGCAACGAATTATACCTATTATATAAAATATTCCAACTCTTATATATTTTCAACTCATTCATTTTACTCTTAACAATAGGGGAGATCCTAAAAAATAGATTTTCATAAGATTGAGATCTTAAATACCTTGCGGCTTCATTTTCACTTCCATGTAAAATATTTCTCGCTTCTGTAAATGTTAGGCTATCAATAATATTTAAAAATATTGACAACACTTCGCTTGATGATTGCTCAGCAGCAACATTCATTTGTAATTCAAATCTTTCTATTTTATTAGACATCCCTATCTTATTTAAATCTTCAACTAATGTTGATAAATTTTTAGGGAAATCGATACGTATAGATAAATTATTTGTAAAACCTCCTTTCTTAGACGCTAAATTAATAGAATTAGTAGATGCAACTTTCAAAGCTTCTTTTAATCCAATAACAATATCTTTTTCTGATAATTTATCTTGTTTTTTATATAGTAATTCTTTAGCTTTTTTAGCATTTTTTTTAAGTAAGTTAACTTGCGATACAGAACAGTAACTTACTAAAAAAATAAACAATAAAAATAGGTTTCTCATATGAATATAAGTAAAAGATTTTAGCGGGGCTAATAACTGACCCCGCTATAGTGGGCCCAGTTGGGCTTGAACCAACGACCCCTTGATTATGAGTCAAGTGCTCTAACCAGCTGAGCTATGGGCCCTATTTTCCATGCAAATCTATTAAAATGTTTGAATATTTTATAACATTTGCATAATGAATACTATTAAATCTATAATTTTTGACTTAGGGAACGTCATCTTTAATATAAGTTATGAAAAAGCTATTGAAAATTTCAGAAAATTAGAAATCAAAGACGCTCACAACTTTTATAGTCAAAAACAACAACATCCCATTTTTGACAAATTAGAAACAGGGAAAATAGACACAAAACAATTTGTAACGGAGATTCAAGCGATGAGTCATTGTTCCAAAGAAGAGATATTAACCGCGTGGAACTCCATGCTATTAGATCTACCTGAGGAAAGAATTGTATTGATAAAACAACTTCAAAAAAAATATAATTTATTTTTACTATCTAATACAAATGAGATCCATATAAAAAAGATTAAAGATATTTTAGGTAAAGAAAAATATCTCAACTTTATAAAATTATTTAACAAAATTTATTACTCTCATGAAGTTGGGCTTCGAAAGCCAGATCCTGAGATTTTTAAACTAGTATTAAATGAAAACAAATTAGAAAAAAATGAAGTGCTATTTATTGATGACTCAATTCAACATATAAATTCTGCATTAAATATAGGAATCCATGCTTTTCACTTAAAAAAAGAGAATAATATTATTGAGGAATTTTCTGGCACATCTCAATTAAAACACCATTTGTATCTTTAGGATGCAAAAAACAAATTAATTTTTTATCTGCCCCAATTTTAGGATTATCATTTAGTATTCTAATACCTAAACCGCGAATTCTATCCATTTCTTTATAAATATCATCCACTAGAAAAGCAATGTGATGCATTCCTTCTCTATGATTATCCAAATATTTACTAATACTACTTGAATCATCAAATGACGCGATCAATTCAACTTTAGTTTCTCCGATTCTAAAAAATTCTGTGAGCACACTTTCGGAAGCAACAACCTCTGATTTATACGAATCTTTATTAAAAATCTTAGAAAACAATTCTTTTGATTGTCTAATATCTTTAACAGCAATTCCAATATGTTCTATTTTTTTCAAAAAAATAAATCTAATATCTTTTATAACTTGGAATCAAATGACTAATGGTGATTTCATGAGTTCCATTTTGATAATTTCGTATTTCCCCATAATAATAATCAAAAGAGTATCCAAATCTAACTTTATCTGAGTTGGTGCCAATAGCAAAGGAAAAAGAGGAATTTGATCGAATTGACGCGGCTGCCCACATCTGGTCACTATATATAACTCGAGTGGTAAAATTATACTCTCTATAACTATTATCTAAATTTCTTATTAAAGAGGATGGTTCAATAATCCAATCTCTATCTATATGAAATTGATATCCAATTATCCCATAATAGATTCTTTCTTCAAAATTTTTACTAAATCCGTAACCAGCTTCTTCATTAAAAGAAGATTGCAGTAAATTAATTACAGAGTAGCCAATAAAAAAATTGTCACTATATAAATAAACTCCCGAATTGGCGTCACCTAAAAAACTTTCATATGCTTTTGAATTATAAGCTGGATCATACTCTGCTTGAATATCTTCTGGTAAAAAATCTAAATAGTAATACATAATCTTTGCACCAACACCTAAAGAAAGAAACGTATTTTTACCATCCAAAGGAACGTGGTAAGCATAACTCAATTGAAAACTAGAATGATGTGAAGGGGAGGTTCTATCATGTTCTAAATAACCCCCCATTGCAGAACGATTATTTAATAACCCATGATAGCTCAGATTTGCAGTTAAAGGAGCTCCTTCAAAACCTAGCCACTGCTGTCTAGTTTGTAATGTCCAGGGATTAAAATTTTTACTTCCAGTAATAGCTGGATTATATATATAATCATTTATATAGTATTGAGAAAACATTATTGCTTGCTGAGAGCAAATTATACTTGTCGTAAAAATAAAGAATATTAATAATGTTTTTTTCATTATCTAACAATAGTTAATGTTCCTTTGAATATATCCAAATCATTTTCTAAATCTACCACATAATAATAAGTCCCTGAAGGCAAATCTCTACCATTTAATTTTCCGTTAAAAGCATGAGAGTAAGAATTCTCATAATTTCTTCTTCTGTATACAACATTTCCTAATCTATCATAAACTTCTATAAGTGCTTCTGGATAAAAGTTGATATTCTTTAACTCCCAAAAATCATGAATTCCATCTCCATTTGGAGAAAAAACCTTATATATTTTAATACATTCCTTTGGATTAGTATTAATAACTATAGAATCTTCTTTTTCGCATCCCATAGTATCCTTAACTATCACTTTATATTTTCCAGGGTATAAGTTGTTAATTTGACTTGATTCCTCACCTACAAAAACATCTCCATTACTCCATGAAAAAATAAAAGGAGGGGTTCCGTATTCTACAAACACTCTTGCAGACGCTGTATTATCATCTTTGCAAATAACATTTTCAGACATCATAAATGTCTGAATTTCTTGAACTTGATCTAAATTTAAATATTGATTTTTTTGACAACCATTTGCATCAGTAATACTTAATGTGTATGGAGTATTAGAGGTTGGGAGATTTTCTAAATTTCTAGATGTATCAGATATTTGTGTCCATAATGTATTATAAGGACTAGTTCCTCCGTAAATACTAGTATTAACATCAACTGAATCATTGATAGAACAATTATTAGAGAGGATGAAATTTGCTGTTATAGGAATAGTCTCCTCGATTGTAATCGTATCTGTAAAAGCACAGATTACTTGAGATGATGTGTCTCCAACAATAAAATTCTCCATTACATTAATAACATAGTAGCCAGAGAAAAGGTTAGAAATAGAAGAGCTACCTGAATAGCTGCCGTCAGGTAAAATCCACCAATACGTTGCGTTTGGATTAGGTACGCTTACGGTAATTGATCCGTTATTATCTCCATAACAATTATTATGTAAAATTGAAATGAGGCTATAAGTACATTGAGAAAAAGAAGTATTAATCAATGATGATAATACAAAAAACACACAAGATATCAGGATTTTTTTATTCATTGTATACAAATATCCAAAAAGCCCTATTTATAGGCTAAAAATTGAGGTATCGAGCGGATTCGAACCGCTGTACATGGTGTTGCAGACCACTGCCTAGCCACTCGGCCACGATACCTTTTTATATCAACAAATATAAGTAATATATCTATTTTGTCAGATATATTTACCTATTATTATACTCATTCATTGTCTTATCAATTCCTTGAACTATAAATGACCAAATTAAATCTAAAATAATCTTTAATCTTTCATTAATAATTTGATCTTCTTCGGAATTCCACTTTCCTAAAACAAAATCTGATTGTTTTCCTTTTAAAAACTCATTGCCTATACCAATTCTTAACCTCGGGAAATTCTGAGTTTTTAAGACTGAAATAATATCTTTTAATCCATTATGTCCGCCATCAGAGCCTTTTGACTTCAATCTAATAGACTGGAATGGAAGTGAGATATCATCAGTAATAACGACCATATTTTCAATAGGAATTTTAAGTTTTGTAATCCAATAATTAACTGCTTTACCGCTTAAATTCATGAAAGTATTGGGCTTAACTAGATACATTTTTTTACCCTTATATTTAATTTCGCAAATGTCAGCATAACGGTCAGAAGAAAACTTTTCATTATAAAATTTAGCAAAGTAGTCTAAAAATTTAAACCCTATGTTATGTCTAGTGTTTTTATATTCAAAGCCCGGATTGCCTAAACCAATAATTAAGTATTTCATTCTTAGTTAGAGTCCTCAGAATCTGACTTTTTTTCGGAATTACCTTCACTATTTTCTTCAGATTTTGTTTCAGAAGATTCTCCGCTTTCATCTTCATCTTCATCTTCAACTTCATCCTCGATTGCTGTTCTAGCAGTCTTAACTCCAACAACTACAGAATTATCTGGAGCTAAAAATTCACAGCCTTCTATTTCTAAATCCTTAATATATACGAAATCTCCGATTTTTAAATGTTCTATATTAATTTCTATAGAGTCAGGCATTGCGCTTATTAAGCCTCTAGTAATAATTTTTCTTCTCCTAAACATTAAATTACCACCATTTCTTACACCAATAGCTAGTCCCTGTAAAATAACAGGAATAGATAAAGTAATTGGTTTTTCATCAAAAACTTCTAGAAAGTCTATATGCAAAATCTTTTCAGATACTGGATGAAACTGAATATCCTGCATTATACATTTTTTAATAGAGCCATCTATACTTAATTCTACAACATAAACATCTGGAGTATATACAAGATTTCTAAAGTCATTTTCATGAGCATAGAAACACACTTGCTTTTCTCCCCCGTAAAGTACACATGGTACATTACCCTGATTTCTTAGTGATTTAGAGTTTGATTTACCAACATTTTCTCTAACATTAGCACTAATTGCTAGTGATTTCATATTAATTTAGTTTTATAATTAACAAATAAAGTTTGAGCTAATTGATCTATTATCAACTAAAGCTCGGATAGTTTCTGCAAACAATTTATCTACAGATATTATTTTTATTTTTTGTATTTTATTCTGTAAAGGAATAGTATCTGTGATTACTACCTCTAACAAATTAGATTTCTCAATCTTTTCTAAAGCATTTCCAGAAAGGACTCCATGGGTACATATAGCTCTGACTGTATTTGCTCCATTTTCTATCATTACATCTGCCGCCTTAGCTAAAGTTCCAGCTGTATCTACCATATCATCTACTAATATCACATCTCTTCCTTCAACATTCCCTATTAACATCATTTTATTTATCTGATTTGCAGCCTCCCGATGCTTATAACACACAACAACATCTGAATTTAAAAACTTTGCATAAGTATTTGCTCTTTTAGTCCCACCCATGTCCGGAGAAGCAATAGTTAAATTCTTTAAACTCAAGCTTTCTATGTAAGGAATAAACAATGTAGAAGCGTATAAATGATCAACTGGGACTTCAAAAAAACCTTGTATTTGATCAGCGTGCAAATCTATGGTCATAACTCTATTCACGCCCGCTGCGGTTAATAAATTTGCTACTAATTTAGCGGCAATTGGCACTCTAGGTTTACCTTTTTTATCCTGCCTAGCAAATCCAAAATAAGGCATAACAGCGATTATATTATGTGCAGAAGCTCTTTTTGCTGCATCAATCATCATTAATAATTCCATTAAATTTTCAGAAGGAGGAGTGGTTGATTGAACAATGAATACATCCGCTCCTCTGACTGTTTCATCAAAAGCTGGTTCAAATTCGCCATCCGAGAACTCTACAATTGATTCATTTCCAAGCTTAACTCCAAACATGGAAGCTATTCTATTAGCAATATCTCTAGAAGCTCTACCTGAAAATATTTTTATATCTCTGTCCATATTACACACCTATAAATTGAAAGGGTAGCAAATATAATCAATCTAATAAGATTTATATAATTTTTACAAAAAATCATTTATTAGTCATAATTAATGTGTTATTTTGCCTTAACACATGAAGCCCAGATGGCGGAATTGGTAGACGCGTTGGTCTCAAACACCAATGGAGCAATCCGTGCCGGTTCGACCCCGGCTCTGGGCACGTAAGCCTCTACAATCAGAGGCTTTTTATTTTAATTAAAATGAGAAAAAAAATATTGCTTTTAGGGTCTGGAGAATTAGGAAAAGAACTTGTCATCGCTTTTCAAAGACTAGGACAATACGTTATTGCGGTAGATAATTATATTAATGCTCCAGCCATGCAGGTTGCTCACAAAAGTGAAGTAATTAATATGCTTGATGGGGAAGAGCTTGATCGAATCGTTAAAAAACATGCTCCTGATTTTATTGTTCCAGAGGTTGAATCTATAAGAACAGAACGATTATATGATTATGAAAAACAAGGATATTCCGTAATACCTTCTGCGAAAGCAGCTAACTTTACAATGAATAGGAAATCTATTCGAGATTTAGCTGTAAGAGATTTAAACATAAAATCTGCAAAATACAAGTACGCAAAGTCTTATAAAGAATTAGAAAGGGCGGTCAAAGAAATTGGGGTCCCATGTGTTGTAAAACCCTTAATGTCGAGTTCTGGCAAAGGTCAGTCAACAGTTAAAGCTATTGACGATATAAAACATTCTTGGGAATATGCTATTAATGGGTCAAGAGGGGATATAGTAGAAGTTATTGTAGAAGAATATATCAACTTTGACTATGAAATTACGCTTCTTACTCTAACTCAAAAAACAAATAGAACTCTATTCTGTTCACCAATTGGACATAGACAAGAAAGAGGTGACTACCAAGAAAGTTGGCAGCCAATGAATATGGATAAAAATCTAATAATGAAAGCTCAAAAAATGGGTAAAAAAATCACTTCAAAATTAACGGGAAATGGTATTTGGGGAGTCGAATTTTTCATAAAAGATAATGAAGTATTCTTTTCTGAACTTTCACCCAGACCACATGACACGGGTATGGTAACTTTAGCTGGGACTCAAATATTTTCTCAATTTGAACTTCATGCGAGGGCAATATTAGGAATACCTGTAACCGAAATAAAACTTTTAAAAAATGGAGCTTCGGCAGTTATTTTAGCAAATGAAAATAATAATTCTTATCCATTAATTCAAGGACTAGAAGAATCTGGTGTTTTTGCAAATACTGAAGTAAGGATTTTTGGCAAGCCAAATACTAAAAAATATCGTAGAATGGGAGTAGCTTTAGCTGCTGGAAAGAAAAGCGTGAAAGAATTAGTAAAGTTAGCGAAAAAATCCGCTAATTGTATACAAATAAATTAATTTAACCCTTGTTTTTCTACCCAGTCACCATTTAATTTGATTAAATTAATTAAAGCCTTGACAGCTCTTTCTTCAGGAATGTTTTTTTCAACTACTTTCTGTTCTTTATATAGTGTGATTTTACCTTTGCCAGTTCCAACATAACCATAATCAGCATCTGCCATCTCTCCAGGGCCATTAACAATACATCCCATTATACCAATTTTCACGCCTTTAAGGTGATCCGTTTCTTTTCTTATTTTTGCAGTTGTCTCTTCTAAATCAAAAAGTGTTCTTCCGCAGCTAGGACATGAAATGTATTCAGTTTTTGAAATACGTGTTCTAGTAGCTTGCAAAATCCCAAATGATAAAGAATTTATCATCTGATCAGAACCACAATTTTCTGCATAAATAAAAATTCCATCTCCCAATCCGTCTAGCAATAAAGATCCAAGATCTATGGATGCAAAAATCTGTAATTGGCTTTCAGAAAAATTTTGATATGATCTTCCAATAATCACGGGTGTTTTTATATCATGATTAATAAGATCAATAAATAACCTTCTTTGATCTGCAATACCGTTTTTATTATGAGTATCAATCAAAAGCACTGCTGTTTTATCCGCTTTTAGCTTAGTTTTTAATGATTCCGAAAAGTCAGTTAAACACGCGTAAACTATATTCAACTTATTAGAACATTCCAGATCTCCTAAATATTCTTTTACAGATAAATAAGGATACCCTTTCTTATGTTTTTTCCAAGTCTTATAGTTGTAGATAACTCCTAAAGTACCTGGAACTTCAAAGTCAATTTCATGGTCGCCAACAAAAACATAATCTGCCGCCATTTCTGAAATGTGCCATTTATCTAACGGAACCGAATAACTGTATCCTAAGGCAAAAAAGGATGCGGGAGTAATGTGCTTTTTCGTTGAGAAATCCAATGTTACAATCGGCGGATTTTTTCCTCCTATATTTAATACTGTATTTGTTTCTCTTTTTTTATATGAAAATGGAGTCAAAGGATTATCTTTTATTTCATTAATTTCTTCATGATTTTCAATTCCATCAAAATGACTCAACAATATTTTAGCAACCGGGATTTCGAATTCCGGAGCTTCTGTTAAAGATACACGTATAGTGTCCCCTATTCCATCCGCTAATAAGGAACCTATACCTACAGCTGATTTTATTCTGCCATCCTCACCCTCACCCGCTTCAGTCACTCCCAAGTGCAATGGATAATTCATATTATTATTTATCATTTCAGATACTAATAACCTATATGCATATACCATTACTCTAGTATTAGAAGCTTTCATAGATAAAATTATATCATGAAAATCTTCTTCCTGACATATTTTAATAAACTCCATTGCAGATTCAACCATGCCTTTGGGAGTGTCCCCATATCTACTTAATATCCTATCTGATAATGAGCCATGATTTGTACCTATACGCATCGCAGTACCCTGTTCTTTACATGCTTGAACAAGTGGCGTAAACTTTTGTTTGATTCTGTCAAGTTCTAATTGATAACTTTCATCTGTATAATCTATTTGTTCAAATCTTTTTTTATCAGCGTAATTTCCCGGATTTATTCTTACTTTATCTACGATCTTAGCAGCTATTTCTGCTGCATTAGGTGTATAGTGAATATCCGCAACTATTGGAGTTTCAAAACCCATTAAAGTTAGCTTATCTTTAATGAGTTTTAAATTTTCCGCTTCTTTATTACTAGGGGCTGTTATCCTGACTAATTCACATCCGGCATTTATCATTCTTATAGATTCCTCAACGGTAGCTTCAGTGTCCATTGTATTTTTAGTTGTCATTGATTGTATACGAATGGGATAATCTGCTCCAAAAAAAACATTGCCTACTCTGACTTTTCTTGTATTGAATCTAGAAAACCTTGTAAGACTATTACAATATCTCATTATTCTATTAAAATCTTTTTCACAAAATTAACCTGATGATTTGACGCGTGTATAAAATAAACTCCTTGGGGTAAATGGTGTAAATCTATTTCCTCAATTGAATTCTTTGAATCCATAAATTCTTCATAGACTATTTCACCCATTACATTGTAACATTTTATTTTATAATTATTTGTATTTCCTTTTATAAACACTGATCCTTTCGTTGGGTTTGGGAAAATTTCAAAAGTAAATTCATGTATATTTGATGTAGATAGTGGGGAAACGTATGACCCAGCAATAAAATTATGTCGTATTTCAGTTCCAAAATCTGGGTTAAAATCAGTAAACCAAGTTCCAGGGGTGTTTCTAAATCTAATATAACCTGAACCATCATTATTGGCCCAAAAATCTAGACCATCTTCATCAGAATCTACAGCTAAAAAAGTATAACATCCATTGTCAAAAGCTATGGTGTCTCTATATTGAGTATTGGTTTGCATAAACGGATTTGAAGAAGCGTATTCTGAATCTTCAATATCATAAAATTTCCATGAAGTTTCATTAACTAAATTTGTCTGAGTCCATACAGCGAAAATATTCTGATATGTAGGAGCGTGCTGAAATTCTGATAACATATTATTATTATCTAAATATTCATCTGCTAATCCATTTGGTTTACTTAACTTGACTTCAAAAACATTTTTAGATCCTTGCCAGCCACTTAGAGCGGGGAGTTCAACTTCCTCCTCTTGCAAAAAAAGTAAACTGCCAGTCCATTTATATGTATGAGTAGTTCCTCCCAATACTCCATATTCAATATCTACAGAAGATAGAGGGTCTTTACCATAATTTCTTATCTTGATTAATGGTTTGCCACATATTGGATTCATTCTAGAATATTCATCTTTCAAAGAAGGCTTAATAATATCTACAATCTCCACGTCATTAGAAAAATTAGGGTCACTATATAAAAATAGTTGACAATCTATAATATATGATGGAGTCTGAGAACCGCTCCAAATATAATTGTCAAAGTCAATATTAATTTCTATAGAATCTAAAGGGTTAAGATAATCTGTGATTTCATGATCAAAGGCTTTGGCTCTTAATCCTGGACACCAATTTGCTCTATCATAGAGCCAGGTTCCTCCTTGAGGGTATATTGGATTTACTCCACATTCATCATCCCAATTATTTTGTATATGAGTAAGCAATCCATCAACTCTAACAAAATAATCTATTTCTTTAAATTCTGCAGCATTTATATTATTATCAAACCCATGACCTGATGTTGTCATCTTAATCATCCCCCCAGAAGAGTTCTGATCTATATAAAACTTTTTTGGATGCAAGCAGTTACTTTCAAAACTTGAAGAGTTATTGTAATTACAACTTCTACTATAAATATTCTGCAGCGAATTCACATGTCTTGGCGGACTCCCCTCAATAAATTCAAAATCCAAGGAAACACTAAACCCTGATGACCATCCACTGTAATGGGCTCTAATTTCTACTGAATCTTTTAAAATAAGTGCAAAATCAGTAATATCAAAAATATGAGTAAATTTCCAATCATTTGTCAGTCCACTTCCATATGGGGTAATAACTCTCGCTAATTCAAAAGCCTCTATTACATCAAAATACGTGTACCAATTATAATAAGATAAATAATCAACATTTTCAGGATAAACATATATTGAATCTAGTATCAATCCATTTGTGTCATATATCATATTATAAAACCCTGAATGAAATACATAATTAGTATCAGTGGGTTGTGTTGGATTATTTGGATCATTAAAATATATGATTTCTATTAATGAAGATAATGAAGAATCGACAACATTATTAATACTATCCCAAAAATGAATATATGTAGTATCTGAATAAAAAACTGTGTCCATAACGTTTCCATTTACCATGAAATTTGGAGAGGTTTGCAGATTTGAATCTAGATCTCCTGTTCTGTGCAGAACTTCTATCTTTGTGGTATAATCCCAATCTGAACATCCGTTAGTAGCGCAGCCCATTGTATAATGTAAATATATTTTTCTGTAAGTTTCAGATCCATCTGGGAATAATCCCCACTCATCATAATTTCCATACCATGTCATATCAGTAGCGTCATGAACTCTAATTTTAGTAGTGTCTCCGCTAAATACATTTAATATGATAATACAAAATAAAATTGTTAAATATTGTTTCATAATTTATTGATTTTTATCCTCTATATTAGTAACTCCTCCAGAAATAATTAACTTCATAACTTCAGAAGACGGCTTTTTAATTGAAGTAACATTCTTTTTTTCTACCACAAACAAATTTCCCGAAAAAGCATACGAATGAGGCAAATAAACAAGAACATTTCCTTCTTCCAGCCCAAGAGATCCAGCGTCCTCACTAGTAATAAATCCTATACGCCTTAAATTAAGGTCATCTTGAATTTTAATTAACACTGGCTCGCTAAAGCCTTTTTTTCCTCCAACAAAAGTATTCATTAGATCCTTTACGGAACTATATATAGTTTTAAGTAATGGGGCTCTATTTAATAATTTCTTAAAATATGTATTAATAGGACTAGCTATAATCACAGATCCTAAGTATCCTACTAGTGTTATCAAAATAAATAAGATTAACACCCCAAGATATTCCCACATTCCTGTCAAATATGGTTTTAACAAGCCATTCAAGAAATTATATGAATAATATATTGCAAATACAACAGCAAATAAAGGAACTAAATATAATAATCCTTTTAAAAAATAATTTTTAATTGATTTCATGACAAAAAATTTATTTGATAAAAATAATAATCTTTAAATAATAAATCATTAAATCATTTTAAAAATAGCGATTTTAAAGGCGCAATGTTGAAAAAATTATTTTTGATAGAATCTTAATGAAAATTAGGTTTGTAAATTTGAATAAATTTATTTGTATGCGAAATCCAGGTTGCTCTATATTCCTAATAATTCTATTGATTGTTTTTTTAAATTCTTGCGTCAGTCCTAAAGTTCACAACTCTTTAACGTCAGATCTTGAAATCACAAAAAATAAATTACTTGAGAATGAGAAAAATATGATTAAGTTAAAAGATGATATTTTAGAGTTAACTAATGCTAAATACAGAGTTTCTCAAAAATTAGATCAATTAAAAAACGACTCTATTCAAAATGGAACAGCGCTAAATGACATTATGAATAAGCATAAAAAATTAAGCGAATCTTATGATTTGCTTTCCAATCAAAGCAGTCGTAAAATGGCAGAAAAAGCAAAAGAAGTTAAGAGACTACTTGATCAATTAGAAGAGTCACAGAACAGCTTGCTTTTAAAAGAAGATGAGCTTAATAAGTTGTCCCGATCAATTTCACAACAAAAACAAGAACTTGAAAATTTTGAACAAGAACTAACTAATAGGTCTAATAGAGTCGTTGAATTAGAAACCATAATTCTTCAAAAAGATTCTATAGTTTCAAATATGAAAAATAGAATTTCTAACTCATTAAAAGGACTCGAAGGAGAAGGGCTTTCTATCGAAAAGAGAAATGGTAAAATTTATGTTTCCTTAGATGAAGAATTACTTTTTGCCTCTGGAAAATATGAAGTAAATCAAACAGGTATTATAGCTCTTGATAAACTGTCTGCAGTTTTGGCTTCACAAAATAGAATCGAAATTTTAGTGGAAGGTCATACTGACAATATACCATTATCTACAAAGAAAATAATTAAAGACAACTGGGATCTAAGTGTTCTGAGAGCAACAGCTGTAGTGAAAATACTGTTAAAAAATGATAAATTAAATCCAATACAATTAACCGCCGCAGGAAGAGGTGAATATAACCCTAAAGCTAATAATAAAACAATAGAAGGTAGGAAAATGAATAGGCGCATAGAGCTTATATTATCTCCTAATTTAGATGACCTATATAGAATATTAGAAGAATAAGGATAATCTAAAATAGTCTACTAAACACTTCTTCTATCTTAGAGCATTGAATAATTTCAATCTTTTTATTTGATTTGTCAAACTTATTGTATTTCGAAATAATAATTTTTTTATATCCTAATTTTTCAGCCTCAGAAATTCTTTGATCAATTCGATTAACAGATCTTATCTCTCCCGAAAGACCCACCTCTGCCGCAAAACATGTTAACATATCTATTGGGATATCTTGATCTGAGGATAAAATTGAACATAAAACAGCCAAATCAATGGCAGTATCATCAGGCTTAATGCCTCCTGTAATATTAAGAAAAACATCTTTAACCGCTAGTCTAAATCCACATTTCTTTTCTAAAACAGCTAAAAGCATATTCAATCTTCTATTGTCAAATCCTGTAGCGGATCTTTGCGGTGTTCCATATACAGCAGAGCTAACTAGAGATTGTATTTCTATCATTAATGGCCTCGCTCCTTCAACTGTAGAAGCTATCGCAACTCCACTTGTAGGCTCATCTCTATCAGAAATTAAGATTTCAGAAGGGTTACTAACCTCTCTTAATCCTTTACTATTCATTTCATACACTCCCAATTCAGAAGCTGATCCAAAGCGATTTTTTACACTTCTCAAAATTCTATATAAATAATTGCGATCACCTTCAAACTGAAGTACAGTATCAACCATATGTTCTAATATCTTCGGACCAGCAATCGCACCATCTTTATTTATATGCCCAATCAAAAAAACAGATGTGCCAGAACTTTTTGCGTATTTTATAAGTTCAGATGTGCACTCTCTAATTTGCGATACACTTCCAGGAGATGAGTCAATTGTCGAAGTGTGTAATGTTTGAATAGAGTCAATTATAACAATGTTAGGATTTAAACTTTCTATATGTTGAGATATATTCTGAGTTGAAGTTTCCGTAAGAATAAAACAATTATCAGAGCTATCACTAACTCTTTGAGCTCTCATCTTTATCTGATACTCACTTTCTTCCCCAGAAACATATAATGTCATTTTATCAGATCTTAATGCTAATTGCAATAATAATGTAGACTTTCCTATACCAGGGTCACCACCTAATAATATCACAGATCCTGGAACAAGTCCACCACCCAAAACTCGATTTAACTCATTATCATTTAGTTTGAATCTATTATCTTTTACCAAGCTTATTTCATCTATTTTTTTTGGTTTATGAATTTTTGTTAATGATTTCCATCCTGTCTTTTCTAGATGTTTGGATGTAACCTCCTCAACAAAAGTATTCCATTCATTACACTGAGGGCATTTACCCAGCCATTTTGAAGATTGATATCCACAATTTTGGCAAAAAAATGCTGATTGAAGCTTCTTCTTGGCCATTATGATTCTTTAATAATATTAATAATATTGCTAGTAGAGTATCCTTCAATTAAAGGAATAGTAATTACTTCCCCTCCATTGTTGATAACAAAATCACTGCCCGCAATTTCTGAATGAATGTAATCTCCACCTTTAACCAAATAGTCTGGACCTATCATCTCTATTAACTTGACAGGTGTTTTTTCACTAAATAGAATGACTATATCAACAAATTCTAATGAAGCGAGTAATAGAGACCTAGTATGTTGATCAAACACTGGCCTTCCTTCCCCTTTTAACTGTTTAATTGACATATCAGAGTTTAGCGCTACAATTAATTTATCTCCCATGTCAGCGGTTTTAGCTAAAACTTCTATATGTCCCCTATGTAATATATCAAAACATCCATTAGTAAAGACTATTTTTTGGGAAAATTGTTTCCATTTTTTTACTCTTTTCAACAAACTTTCTTGAGAAAGTATCTTATTTTTTACACTATCTAATTTATTCATTATCTTTATTTAAAAATAAAATAAATGTACTGATTATTCCGGATATTATAGCAAGGAATGTTTGAGAAAGATGAATAATAAAAGGGAACAACAATGCTGGATTATATTCTTTAGCGTAAGTTATAGAATACTCCCCTATACCAAGTGACACCAAAGCTATCATCACTAAGTAATGATAGGATCCAACGCCTCCAGGCACTGGGACCACCATGCCTAAGCCGCCAACAACAAGTATTAATAATGCATCATTCAAACTCAATGAGGTTGTTTCGGGTAAAATAAAAAAACAAACAAATGTCATCAAAAAATACATCACCCAAATTAAAGCTGTCTGTGCCCAAAATGTCTTTTTACTATCGAGGTTCTTAATACTTACAAAGCCTTCCTTTATCCCCAATAAAAAACCTACTAATTTAGAATATAATTTCAATGATTTTATTCTGCGCCAAAAAACAAATATAATCGCGAAAATTAAAACAATTACTATTCCAAAGGGGTTAATGGGAGATCTTGTAGATGACTCTGTCCTATCAAAAATTTCTAAGAAAATATCGTAATTTAATACTAATGAAATTATTATTAAAAAAATTAAAATAATCATATCTATAACCCTCTCAATTAAAATGGTACCCAACAGCTTGTCTACAGGTATTTTATCGGTTTTATAAATTGATGTGCATCTAGCTATCTCTCCACCTCGTGGAAGAACTAAATTAACAAAATATCCAAAAGATACAGCTGCTACAGATTTAATAATAGTTGTTTCGTGACCTATAGCCTTAATTAATCCTAGCCATCTGAAACCTCTGATAACATAAGCAATCCAGCCAAATAAAATAGTCAAAAAAATATATAAATATGATTCATTAGGAATGGAAAACATATGTTCTAGTACTAACTCAGGATTGTCTCTAAAAAAAATGAAATAATACAGCCACATTGCTAAAAATAATGATAAAATGATCTTAACAATTGTTTTATTTCTTTCTTTGTTTCTAAACATCTGGTAAATTTAAAAAATAATATTATCAATCAATCGAACATTGGAAATAGTTGCAGCTATACAAACAACATTTTTATCTTTAGGAAGATAATTTTTAATTGGATGTAATGTGTCTATTGAGACAATCTCAAAATAGTCCAGATTTAGGTTGGATTTAGCTTGGAAATTTTGAAAAATAATTTCTTTGATCTCAATAATTGAATATAATCGATGATTTTCTTTTACAAATAATAAAGACCTATATATTATCAATGATTCCTTCAAGTCATTATTAGACAACAGTTTATTTCTAGAACTCATTGCTAAGCCAGACTTATCTCGTATTGTTGGTACTCCAATAATTTTTATTTTAGGATATTTTATTGAAGAAAAATGCTTGATTATCATAAGCTGCTGTATGTCTTTCTGGCCAAAAAAAGAAGATTCAGGATTAATTAATGCAAAAAATCTATCAATTACATTCACAACTCCTTGAAAATGACCCGGACGATGCTCCCCCTCCATATATTGATCTAGATTATTTAAATCAAATAATTCTATTTCTTCAGAATTATATAGCTCGGATTCTTTAGGAGAATACAAAATAGTACAACTAGTATTTTGTAATTTTCTAATATCTTTATCAATATCGCGTGGATAGCTTGTATAGTCATCGACATTATTAAATTGCCTAGGATTAACGAAAATACTGCAAACAACTATGTCATGAGCTTTTGAAGCCTCTTCAACTAAATCCAAATGAGCCTGATGAAGTGACCCCATTGTGGGCACAAAAGCAACTGTTTTGTTTTCTCTTATTTTATTTAAGTAAGAATGAAATTCCAAATATAATTTAAAAACCTTCATGAATAAATAATTGAAAAATAGCAAATCTAATAGAATTGCTTGATATAACTCATATATTTTTTTAATTTTGTAAACTTATAATATATTTATGGGAAAGAAAAGAATATTATTTGCGTCTCAAGAGATAACTCCTTATTTGCCAGATACATATATGTCTAATTTAGGGTTAGAGCTTCCAAAATCTTCAATCGAAATAGGGGATGAAACGAGAGTCTTTCTTCCAAAATTTGGAGTTATCAAAGAGAAAACAAATAATTTGCATGAAGTAATTAGATTATCAGGAATGAATTTGATTATTGATGATTTTGATCATCAATTGATAATTAAGGTAGCCTCAATCCAGTCTGCAAGAATGCAAATATATTTTATAGACAATGATGAATACTTCTCTGAAAAAACTATGTTTCATGATCTCAATGGCAAATTTCTGAAAAACAATGAAGAGAGAATGATATTTTACTGCAAAGGAGTAATTGAAACTGTAAAAAAGTTAGGATGGTCTCCTGAAATCATTCATTGTCAAGGTTGGTTTTCATCATTAATCCCACTTTACATTAAGTTAATTTATAATGAGGACCCTCTATTTAAAAATACTAAATTAGTATATAACATATTTGACAATGATTTCGATGGAGAATTAAATGCAGACTTAATAAATAAATTATTATTTGAAAAAAAATTAAATACAAAAGATCTTTCTCTGCTTAAAAACCCATCATTTGTAAACTTGTCAAAATTTGCAATTAAATATTCTGACGCTGTCATTCAAGGAAGCAAGCAAATTAATAATGATATTTCAAAATATATCAAAAAAAGTAAATTACCATTAATGACTCATAATGAAGAATATAGCTATGAAGATTCTTATAATACTTTCTTCAATAACATAATTGAAAAGAAAGACTTAGAACTTTCTGAAAAAAAATAAATGAGTATTAGATCAAAATACGCCATATTTATTATACTCTTCATTGCCATGATTAGCTGTAATGAAGAAAATATTATTGGAGATGAATTAAACACTGAAATATATAAAATTCATGTAAGCAGCGATAGTATTACTAGTCTTTCAATTTTTACCATTTCAGAAGACTCTCTAAGGTCTGATGAAACATTGAATTTATTGCTTGGTGAAATTAATGATCCTCAATTTGGACAGAATTCAGGTTCTTTTATAACTCAAATGACCCTTCCTTCTAACAATATTCAAGAAATAAGCAACATAGTTATAGACTCTGTATTTATTCAATATACTTACTCTGAACTTTATGGAGAAGATGCTTCTCCAAATAATTTTCAAATATCTGTATATGAGCTTTCAGAAAGCGTCTACAAAGACAGCAGCTATTATTCAAATTATAATCCCGCATACAACAATGAAAATATAGCTGTTGAGCACTATTTTGTAGATCAAGATACTTCTGAGTCGATCTTAAAAGTCAAGTTACTTAACTCCTTTGGAGAAAAAATAATGAACGCTACAGGAACAGCTTCAATGGTAGATAATCTTGCATTTTTAGAGTTTTTAAAAGGATTATATATAACCGCCTCATCCAATAATACAATTATGTACTTAAATCCTAACGCTGATAATAGTAGATTTTCTATTTACTATCATGAAATAGGAAATGATACATCTTCTAATTTTGAATTAGAAATTGGTGGTGACGCGGCTAGAATCAACTTATTCAATGAAAAAAACATAACTGACCTTCCTTTAATCCAAAGTGGAAAAGCGTATGTCCAATCTATGGCTGGGTATAAATCAAAAATAGAATTTAATAATCTTGATCTACTTCAATCTTTATTTATAGATAAAGCTATAAATCGAGCTACCATAGAATTCCATTGTGATATTAACGAAGACTATCCTTCACATAACAAGTTATACTTAGTGCGCGAAACTAGCGATGGAGAGATTGTTTTCTTATCAGACTTTACTTTAGAAGGAGATGCTCATTTTGGAGGATATAAAACAGATAATATTTATAAGTTTAATATTACTAGATTCTTCTTCCAGCTAATTCATAATCAGAACTATACAAACAAACTTTATTTACTCCCAGCTGGTGGTTCTACTAATGCTAATCGTACTATTTTAAATAACTCTGAAACAATAATTAACATTATATACTCTGATATCTAATCTTATATGTGTGGAATAATTGGATATATTGGCCATCAAGAAGCTTTCCCTATCATAATTAAGGGCCTTAAACGATTAGAATATAGAGGTTATGACTCTGCAGGGGTTTCTATTGGGCGACATGATGAGCTAAATATTATCAAAACAAAGGGTAAGGTTGATAATTTAGAAGATATCTCCAATAAAAAGAATACTTCAGGAAAAATTGGCATTGGTCATACTCGATGGGCTACTCATGGCGAACCAAATAAAAAAAATGCTCATCCACATTGTTCTGGTAATGGTGAATTTGCAATAATCCATAATGGAATAATTGAAAATTATGACTCAATTAAAAAGGCTCTTACGATCAAAGGGCATGAATTTAAAAGCGAGACTGATACCGAGGTGTTAATTCATTTAATTGAGGAAATAAAAACACAAGAAAATGTAACCCTTTTTGAATCAGTCAGACTAGCTCTAAACGAAATTGTTGGCGCTTACGCAATTATTGTAATGCAGAAAGGGTCCAATGAAGAATTTATAGCTGCAAAAAATGGTAGTCCATTAGTAATCGGAATAGGTAATGGAGAGTATTTTATAGCTTCTGACGCAACGCCAATAGTAGAATATACAAGAAACGTTGTATACTTAGAGGACGGTGAAATCGCTAAAGTAAATAAAAGCTTAGAACTGGAAATAAAAACTATAACTAATGTATCAAAAACTCCATATATTCATGAACTAGAACTTAGTTTAGATGCAATAGAAAAAGGTGGGTACCCTCACTTTATGTTGAAAGAAATTAATGAACAACCTAAAAGTGTACTTAACACTCTGAGAGGAAGAATTGATCCCGAAACTAAAGAAATTAAATTGGGTGGCATTTTTGATTACGAACAAAAAATAATTAATGCTAGCAGAATAATAATAATCGCCTGTGGAACTTCTTGGCATGCGGGACTAATTGGAGAATACTTATTTGAGGACCTTACAAGAATTCCTGTAGAGGTAGAGTACGCTTCTGAGTTTAGATATCGAAACCCTATATTAAGAGAATCTGATATTGTGCTAGCGATATCACAATCTGGTGAGACTGCTGACACTCTTGCAGCGCTAAAACTAGCAAAATCCAAAGGAGTCACTGTTTTAGGAATCTGTAATGTTGTAGGATCCTCAATTCCAAGACTTACTGATGCTGGAATATATACTCACGCCGGCCCAGAAATTGGGGTTGCTTCTACAAAAGCATTTACTACACAAGTAAGCGTGCTTGCGTTAATATCATTACTTATTGCATATAAAAAAGGAGAAATTAATCAAATAACATATAGAGAACTAATCAGAGAAATTGAGTTAATTCCAGAAAAGATCTCAAAGGTTTTGAAATCATCTTCTAAAATTGCTAAAATCGCCAAAAGATTTAGCTCTTCATCCAATTTTCTATATCTAGGAAGAAGTTATAATTTTCCTGTAGCTCTAGAAGGGGCTTTAAAACTGAAAGAAATATCATATATACATGCTGAAGGATATCCAGCAGCGGAAATGAAACATGGTCCTATTGCATTAATTGATGAAAATATGCCAATAGTCGTTATTGCGACACAAAGAACAAATTATGAAAAAATAATTAGCAATATTCAAGAAGTTAAATCTAGAGGAGGTAAAATTATAGCAATAGTTACTATGGGAGATACAAGCGTTAAAGAAATAGCTGATTATTGCATAGAAATACCTGATTCAGCAGAACAATTTTCACCAATTTTAGCTAATATACCTCTCCAATTACTATCTTATCAAATTGCCGTGCTTAGAGGATGTAATGTTGATCAACCAAGAAATCTTGCAAAATCAGTTACGGTAGAGTAAGTGAGTATTTTAGGTTGATACCTGATTAGTCACAGTCAATTTCCTTACCATTTATCCCAATATTTTTCTGATCTATCTCTCTACTTAATTTATCCTTGAAACTTACTTGGTTTTCAATAATTTTTTTTCACCTCCAATTGACCATACCTCACCAGTTACTGAATTTAATAAATATCCTTTAGTCGAACTTAATCTATCTACTTGAGGGATCATATGTATTTCGTATGTTTTCTGTTTTTCAACTGTATAATTTGTTGAAGTAGTACCCATTAAAATTAATGGTAATACAATTACACAAATTCCAACAATAATTCCAGTTCTTAATTGATTTTTAGTTTTCATCGTTTTAATTTTTAGTTAATAACAACAAAACTAACAAAAAACTATTTTCACAGAATGAATCTTCCACTCGGAGTTTTGATATTTCGTTCATTAAACCAATTAGAAATCTTTTTATATCCCAATCCTTTTTGGTGAAATTCTTTAATAGTATCGTATAAGTATTGTTGGTGTTCTGAATAGAAATAATTATTCAAATTGGATGAAGAAACTGTAACGGTAAATTGAAGGAATATATTTGAGGTTTCACATTTTACCCTTTCCGACAAATCAGTTACTGTGGAATAACTATTGGATGATATTTGATTCATTAATAGTAAAGAGTGTGATTTACTTTTTTTCTTGAAACAACTCTTCCTGTTTTTGTATCAATGATTACCTCATAAATTTTTTCACTTTCTGATTTCCCTATACCAGTATTAGAAATTTGATATCTACCAATTCCATCATCATAATTTAATGTTGTTGATCCCATCAGAATTAAAGGAACCGTTACTATACACATACCAATAATAATTCCCGTAAATAAGTTTTTGTTTTTTTGCATTGGTTTAGTTTTTTGATTTATAACATCAAAACTAACAAAAAACTATTTTCACGAAATGAATCTTCCAATCGGATTCCCTATTCAAGACTTCTTTAAAATTGAAAAAACATAATTTACTTTAAATTCACTTCCTCTAGTATTTTTGATGTTTCGTTCATTAAGCCAATTAGAAATCTTTCTGTATCCCAATCCTTTTCCGTAAAGTTTTTTAATGGTATCGTATAAATATTGTTGGTTTCTGAATAGAAAAATTATTCAAATTGGATAAAAAAAAATATTGAAAATTATTTTTGATTTTTTAAAAATTCTGAGTATTCGTTAGAACCCATTGTCATACTTGAAATCAAACTAAGACATTCATTTGTGATTTCAATAGATGAGATGTTTTTTTTAAATTTAAATTTTCTCCCATCATATGAGGTTAAACTGTTTTCATTTGAATTAAAACATATATTACAATATAAGTGTTCACCCAATAGTTCTGACAAACTTATTCCAAATTTATCATAAGATAAATCAAAATCAGATTTTGATAATGTAGTTTTTAATTCTCTACGATTTTCATGATAATTTTCTGGATTGATATTGTTTTTTGACATATAATTATCTTTTATACAGTTTGCTGTAACCTTATATTTGGTTTCTTCTAACCCGTTATGACTACTATATTTAACTTTTTGAACACTTTCTAATCTAGAATGTTTAATGCAATAGGTGACAACAGATTCTTTATTTTTTAAATAAAAAATTTCTTTATAGTCCTCTTTTTCATATTTGTGATGTTTAAATTTTGTATCAATGATATTTCCTCCAAATAAAAAAAATGATATACCAAATAGAATTCCTAACATAATTCAATACTATTATTTTGTAATATAATTATATATTAATAATATACAAAAAATACCAACACAAGTGTATGAAATGATATCTATTATATAATGATGAATGAAACCTTCAATTAGGTAGCCATTTAAAAGCACTATCAACATACAGATGGACATGATTTTCCCTGTCCCTGTTGGCTCGCTTCCAAGTCCTAATAATTCCCAATATTTCATTTTCCTAATATAACTGATTATTTTGAAACCAAACTTATTTCAAATAAATTTTTCTAATCGTGTTTTTCTTAATTATTTTGACAGCTTAACTATATTGGTTGGCCAGGGATCTTTAAAAACCAATCCATTTCTCCACTGACTTATTTCTTCTTCCGTAAGAAAACAGGATTTGAGTTTGTCAGTAAATCGATCGACTTGTTCCTTATCACCAATAACAGTAAGGTCACAACATCGGTCTCCAAAACGTCCTGATTCTTTGGATAATTTTTCTTTTAGTAATTTAATTTCCTCATCTAAAAGGCCATTATTTTTATCTTCAACAATCGCCGCTCTCCAGGTCCCCATTATTTCTAAACTAATGCCTCCAGCTGCCTGATTCCATAGTAATGATTGATGATCTCTACTTACAAGCCAAAAAAAAACCCTTGCTACGATAAATTCTTTTATCTAAATATTGGTGGCAAACATCCCACAGTCTTTGAGGATGAAATGGCCGGACATCTTTTATTACTTTGGTCGCTAAATTGTATGGTCTGTCAGAATCTTCTTCTAACTCTAAGACAGGTTTTAGTTCCTTAAATAACTTCGCAACATTATAATAATTATAATCTTGTATTTGTATTATGGATTCAACAGATAGTTTTCCAAAAATTATTGGATTTATTGAGGCATATGGATTTATTTGTTGAATATGAGTTGTTATTTCTTGTTGCTTATCATGGTCAATTCTATCAGATTTAGTGAGTATTATGTGACTAGAAAACAATATTTGCTCAACTAATAAATTTACTGTACCTCTTTTTCCTTTAGTCATGTTTTGTTGCATATATGGAATGATATTTCTTCCATAATCAAAATCATGCGAAAGCATTAAACAATCTACCAGAACCAGAACTCCTGTAAGATTTATTTTCTGATGATCTTTAAAATATTCTATCAGAGGCATTGGATGACAACTTCCAGAGGTTTCGATAATAAGCAGATCTGGATATTGATTAATTAATAGTTTCTCTATTGACTTATCAAGTTTCTCTATCCCTATCTTGCTGCTCAACACATGCGACGATATCGATTCCATAATTTTTTCATCTTCCTCAACAATTGCTGTATTTGCTATTAACTCACCATCAACATCAAGGTCACTCATGTCATTTACAATTGCACAAATAGACAGCTGTTTGTTTTTAGATTGGGATAAAAGGCTTCTAAAAAGCGTTGTTTTCCCAGAACCAAGAAATCCATTAAGAATAACAGCAGGAATTTTTTGCATAACTTATTAATTTTTAATTAAATCCTGAATTAAGAAACAACACTAGGATTAGATTAAATCAATTGTTCTAGAATTTTTTATACCAAAGAAAGCTTCCGATTAATCCGAAAACCGAGCAAAAACTAAACATTAAATTAATCACAATATCGTGTATATAATCATCGCCAAAAATAGTGAAATCTCCTAATAATTTTAATGACCACAATAATTCACCAATAAAGAAAAAAGAAAATGTCATTAAAAACCAAAAACTTATCTTTTTCATAATTGCAAAAATAATAAAACTTATTTTTTGTTTATGATATCCATGATTGAATGTGCAGATTCTAACAATGACTGCTCTATGGAAATCGGCTGCCAATCAAAAATTTCTTTCGTTTGTGAGATATTAAAATTTGTCTCCACTCCTAAAAAAACTTTCATCTCTCTCATTTCTCGATTAATTAACGCCAAAGCCTTTACTAAAATATCTGGCAAATTTTTATCAGGAGACTTTGAGAACCCATTAGTATTCAAAATTCTACCTATCTCAGACATTTTTATAGATGTTGAATGACTGCAAATTATTCTCTTATTGATTGAATCTTCATTTTCCAAACACTCTAAATGTATTTTAGCAACATCTCTTACATCTATTAAACTAAATGAAATGTTAGGGCAAGCTGGGAATTTTCCTGTAATAAACTGTTTAATAATATCCATTGACGTGCCTGTAATGTTTTCCCCAACTGGAGGCCCAAATACTGCTGATGGATTTACGGTGGTTAATTTAATATTATTGTTATTTTCTTGACTTATAAAGTCCCAAGCCGCTTGTTCAGCTAAAGTTTTGCTTTTAATATATGCATTAACTTTAGATGAACTTTCAATCTTAGTCCAGTCATTATGATCAAATGTATTCTTACTCGCTGAATGTCCAAAGGATATTGCCGCCACTGAAGAAGTTACTATCACTCTTTTTATATTACTCTTTTTCGCATATCTTAACACTCTATTAGTTCCGTTTACAGCTGGGAATATTATTTCATTCTCATCTTTTGGAGACTTAAATGGATAGGGAGAGGCGAGGTGTAATAAAAAATCACAACCATCCATTACTTTAGCCCATCCTTCATCGCTCTCTAAATCTAATATCACAAGTTCTAAATCATTAGGATGGGAGAGGTGTTTTCTCAGACAATTTTGAACTTCTACTTTTTTATACTCACTTCTAACTGTTCCTTTTACCTTATATCCTTTATTTAAGGCATTAACTATACAGTGTAATGCAATATATCCGCTCGCTCCTGTAATAAAAATTTTCTTGATGACGTTTTATTTAAATTAATGTCTAAACTACTTATTTTTCATACATATAACATATGCTGATGGTATATTTCTTAAAACAAATTTTTTACTCTCAATTTTAAAAAAACTACTAAATTTCCTAAGCTTAAATGTCGAATACTGAAAAGTAAGAAATCTACTATTATCGCTCATAACTTTTGCAGTACTAATCATAATTTCATCTGTCACATCTGCCGGGAGTGATGTGAATGGTATCCCAGAAACAATGAAATCTACTTTTTTCACATTCTCTTTTTCAAGTATTTCTGAAACATTTGCAACACTGCCATGTATAATAGAAACATTATTACAATTGCCAAATTTATTCTTTAAATTCTCTACAAATTTTTTATTCTGCTCGACAACTATTAATCTATCATTTTGTTTTAAACTTTTAATAATTTCTTTTGTAAAAGGACCCGTTCCAGGACCATATTCAACAATTGTTAAATTTTCTTGTTTAAAATTAATAAATGATAAAATTTTTTTAGTTAAAAATTTTGATGAGGGAAGTACCGCTCCAACCTTTGCTGGCTTGCTAAGAAATTGATTAATAAATTGAACTCTATCCGACTTACCATTCTTTTTTTTCATTGAGCAAATACTTGTAGTGATTTTTCTATAAACTTATCATTTGAAACCCCATTTACAAGGCCAATTCTAAGTTTGTAAGTAGCATTCTCTGCAGATTTTGAGTCTGTATAGAAATATTTAATACACTCTGAAGTTAACAGTTCTATCAACAACTTTCTTTCATTTTTATTACTAAAAAAGTACCCTTCTTCGTATAAGACATTGTTTTTTTCTGATATATATTTTCTAAATAAACTAAATATATATTCTTGGCCTTCTAAAGATTCAAAATACTCTTTATGATCTATATGAGCGTTGATAAAATCATCATAAGCAAATTCATTAATCAGGTTTTCTGATAAAAATTTGGAAATATTCTGAAATGAATAAAATGTGTCATTTTCAATACTATAATCAGGAGTAATTCCTCCTGAAGCGTAGACTACCTTTCCTTTAGATGTAAAATATTTTGTAGAATCACCAACAAGTTCATTGTCAATTGACTCTGGCTTCTGGATACATCTGCCAGAAGGAGTATGATATCTTTGTGTAGTCAATCTTAAAGTCGATCCATCTGGCAATCTTTTTTCTTCTTGTACCATTCCTTTACCAAAAGACTTTCTTCCAATTATAATAGCTCGATCATGATCTTGCATACATCCCGCAACAATTTCTGAAGCTGATGCTGACTCTTCATCGATTAAAACTATCAATTTAGTGCCTTTAAGGACACCTGTGTTATCGGAATAATACTCATCTTTATTTCTATGCTTTCCTTCAGTATAAACGATTAATTTTTCGCCATTTAAAAATTCATTACACATATTAATTGCACTTGCTAAATATCCTCCTCCATTACCTCTAAGATCCAAAATTAATCTATTCATACCTGACGACAATAAGTTATTTGCTGCTGAACTAAACTCTCGATTTGTTGTTGCTGAAAACCTGTTCACCTTTATATATCCAATATCACCTTCTGTAAGCATAAAAGAAGCGGGGACGCTATAAATAGGAATCTTTTCTCTTATTACCTTAAAATCTAATAAATCATCAGTGTTTTTTCTAAAAACTTTTAATTGAACACTTGTTCCTTCTGGACCTTTTAACTTACCGAATACAAATGAATTATCAATGCCTACTGAGGCTATATTTTCGCCATCAACTTCTACAATACGATCTCCTGCGGCAATCCCCAACTTATGCGAAGGACCTCCAACAATTGGAGATCTGACGACTAAACTGTCGTCATCAATGACAAACTCTACTCCTATTCCGCAAAAACTTCCTCTCATCATTTCATCTTCATAAGATTGCTCTTCAGCACTTAAATAGTTAGAAAATGGATCTAATTCCTTAATGATCAAATTTAATATCTGTTCTTCATATTGTTCAATGCTAAAATCATCAACATAATTTTCTTCAATATATCTAATTATTGAATCTAATTTATTATTCGTAAAATTAGATTCATTCTCATCAAATTGTGAAAGAATCTTTCCAAAAAGAATACCAAAAATCAAAATTAAAGAAAAAACTAATGGTTGTAAAATATTATTTCTCATATAGATCTTTTTCTGATATAAATGTTAACTTAACATCTGCTTTTTGTAAAAACTGAATACCGCTATTGTCCTTATATTTATTAGCAAAAACTACTCTTTTTATACCAGCCTGATGTATCAACTTGCTACAATCTTTACATGGAGAGAGAGTTAAATAAAGAGTAGCGTCTTTACAATTATGATTAGATCTAGCTGTTTTTAATATGGCATTTGCTTCAGCGTGCAATACGTACCAATGTGTTTCTCCTTCTTCATCTTCGCATTGATTTGGAAATCCAGAAGGGGTTCCATTATATCCGTCTGAAATTATCATCCCATCTTTAACAATCAAGGCTCCAACTTTTTTTCTTTTACAATAAGATAAATTTGCCCATTCAAAAGCCATTTTCAAATAAGCCTTGTCGTATTTTTCTTGCTTATTTTTCATGAATTTTGTTTTTTTAACCATCCCGTAATATATTTACCAATAATATCAAACTCTAAATTAACAACTGTGTTCACTTTTATATATTTAAAATTCGTATTTTCAAAAGTATAAGGAATTATAGCAACTGAAAAGGATTTTTCACAAGAATTTACAACAGTTAAACTGACGCCATTGACACATATAGATCCCTTTTCAACTATAAAATGAAAATCATGATTATACTCAAAAGTATAAACCCATGAACCATCACTATCATTGATACTCTTACAAATCGCTATAGAATCTACATGTCCTTGAACAATGTGGCCATCTATTCTATCAGTTATCTTTAAGCTCCTTTCCAAGTTAATTAAATCCCCTTCTTGTAATAAACTTATATTTGTTTTTAATAATGTTTCATCTACAGCCGTTACTCTATAATATTTATCTACAAATCCATCTACTGTTAAGCAAACTCCATTATGAGAGACACTTTGGTCAATTTTTAATTCTTTAACAATACTTGAATCTAGAACAATTTCAAGATTTTTATTATTCTTGTTAATACTGACAACTCTTGCTATATCTTCTATTATTCCAGTAAACATTTTTTAATAATTAATTTTTTGCTGTTTAATTCCTTCTGGGACATCTCTGTACTCATATTCTTGATTTCTCAACTGAGGAATAAACCCCGCGTTCCTTATACACTCTTGAATACTATTAGATGTAAACCTATATGGCGCCCCAGCGGCTGAAACAACATTTTCTTCAATCATTATTGACCCCATATCATTTGCTCCGGCATGTAAACACACTTGCGCTGTTTCAGGACCTACGGTTAACCATGATACTTGAATATTATTTATATTAGGCAACATAATCCTAGAAATGGATATCATTCTAATGTACTCATCATCAGAAATTGAACTATTAATACCTTTAACTCTTTGTAATAAAGTGCCATCATCCATAAAAGTCCAAGGGATAAAGGCGTTGAAGCCCTTTGAGGTATTCGGTTTTTCACTTTGAACCTGTCTTAAAGAAATTAAATGTTCAAACCTTTCCTCCAATGTTTCAATATGGCCAAACATCATAGTAGCAGATGTAGTAATATTTAATTGATGAGCTACCCTCATAATATCCAACCACTCATGCCCATTACATTTACCTGTACTAATAATTTTTCTAACCCTATCGCTCAAAATTTCAGCCCCCGCTCCTGGTAAGCTATCTAAACCCGCCTCTTTTAAAGACAATAAAGCTTTTTCATGAGCAATATTGTCAATTTTACAAATATGCGCTATTTCAGGAGGCCCTAGAGCGTGCAATCTTATGTTAGGAAACAGCCTTTTTAACTCTTTAAATAAATCCGTATAGAATAATAACCCTAAATCAGGGTGATGACCTCCTTGAAGTAAAATCTGATCTCCACCATAATCAATGGTCTCTTGTATTTTTATTTTGTACTCCTCAATATTAGTAACATACACTTCTTTATGATTTGGAACTCTAAAAAAATTGCAAAATTTGCAATTTGCAATACATGCATTTGTTGTATTAACATTTCTGTCAATTTGCCATGTAACTAAATCATTATCTACAGTACTTTTTCTTAATTTATTAGCTATTAGCATTAATTCAGTCGTACTACAATTTTTAAACAAAAACATTCCTTCATCAATTGACAAAAAATTCTTTGACAAAGCTTTTTCTGTAAGGTAGTCTTTATTCATAAAATTAATTAATTTTGTGATTTACAAAAATACATAATATATATGATTCCTAGTCTTAAAAAGAAAACAACAATCAATAAGAATGATAATCTCATCATTTTATGTAACAAAAAGTCTAACCTATCTTCACTTGAGTTGTCAGAAAACGAGATGCAATTTGTAACTCTCCAGCTAAAAAGAAAACAAGAGATTATTAAAATCAATCAATATCATAGATTAATTGTCCTGATATTTCCTAAAAACAACCCATCACAAAATCTTTACAATGAACAACTTCGAATACTTGGAGATAAAATTATACCTATTTTTAGAGAGAAAGAATCTATTGTCATAAAAAATCTGCAAAAAAATAGTGATGAATTTCTATTAGCTGAAGGAATTTTCTTGGGAATGTATTCATTTTCAAAATATAAAACTACCTCTAATGTCAAAGGGTTATCTACCATTTTCATATATAATAGTGAAACTCATAAATTGATTGAGATGGAAAACATATTATCATCAGTATACCTAACCCGTGATTTAGTAAATGAACCTTTTTCTCACTTAACCGCAAAAGAACTTTCTGAAAAAGCAAAAGAAATTGGAGAATCCACTGGATGTAAGGTTAGTGTTTTTGGAAAAAAGAAAATTCAAAGTTTAAAAATGGGAGGTCTTCTAGCTGTAAATAAAGGCAGTATAGATGACCCTTCATTTACAATTATGGAATGGAAACCAAAAAGCCATAGCAACAAAAACCCCATTGTTTTAGTAGGGAAAGGAATAGTTTTTGATACAGGAGGATTAAGCTTAAAGCCTACTACTAATTCTATGGATCTAATGAAAGTTGACATGGGAGGAGCGGCTACAATAATGGGAGCTATGCAAGCTATATGTCATAATAATCTACCTGTACACGTTATTGCATTACTGCCCGCAACAGACAACAGACCTTCAGGTAACGCGTACGCGCCAGGAGATGTTATAGAAATGCATAACGGATCAACTGTTGAGGTATTAAATACAGACGCTGAAGGAAGAATGATTTTAGCAGACGCTCTTTCATATGCAAAAAAATACAATCCTCAACTTGTCATTGATCTAGCAACATTAACAGGATCAGCTGTTGCTACTATTGGAAAGTACGGAATGGTTTCGATGCATAATGACGCTAAAACATCTCATGAAAAGTTGAAGAATATAGGTGACGAAATTTATGAACGATTAGCCGAATTGCCATTTTGGCCAGAGTATGATAAATTAATTGAATCTGACATAGCTGACATTAAAAACATTGGAGGTCCCCAGGCAGGAGCGATCACTGCAGGAAAATTTCTTTCCTATTTTACTAATTACCCTTGGATACATATTGATCTTTCATGTGTTTATTCAAAAGAACGGTTTCAATACAGGGGCAAAGGAGCTACTGGCATGGGGGTTAGACTACTATATTATTTTATAAAAAGCTTATCATGACAGTTATAAAACAAAGAAAACCAGTAGCTGGCATAACAATCGGCGATATAAACGGTATTGGTCTGGAAATTATTATTAAAAGTTTTGCCGACAAAAGAATTCTAGACCTCTGTACGCCCGTAATTTTCGGGTCCGCACAAATTGCTTCAATCCATAGAAAATCATGCGATATTCAAAATTTTAATTTCAAATTTGTTGACAAGATTAATGATATTTCTCATAAACAAGTAAATTTATTAAACTGCTGGAAAGAAGAGGTAAATGTTACATTTGGGAAAAACACAATCGAAAGTGGTAAATACGCACTACTTTCTATAGAAAGCGCTGTTAAACATATAAAAAACAATACGATTGATTTTATTGTAACATCCCCAATTAACAAACTATCTATACAAAAAATAGATAAACATTTTATTGGCCATACTGAATTCTTTGAGAAAGAATTTAATGGCAATTCATTAATGATGATGGTCAATAATAATTTGCGAATTTCTTGCATAACTTCACATCTTCCCTTAAAAAAAGTTTGTGAAAATATAAGTGTTTCATCAATAATGTCCAAAGCGTTAGTCATGCATCAATCGCTTATTAAGGATTTTAAGATCCAATCACCAAAAATTGCAATCTTAGGTTTAAATCCTCACGCTGGAGAAAATGGGATGCTTGGATCGGAAGAAAAAGAAATTATTATTCCAGCAATACAACGTCTCAAAGAGGAGCAAAATATTTTATCTTTTGGTCCTTATCCTGCAGACAGCTTTTTCGCTTCAAAAAAAATTAAAGCCTTCGATGGTATAATCGCTATGTATCATGACCAAGGATTAATCCCATTTAAATCTCTATCATTTTCTGAAGGAGTTAATTACACATCTGGAATCTCTATTATTCGCACTTCTCCATCACACGGAACTGGATACGACATTGCCGGCAAAAACATGGCTGATGAAAGCTCATTTAGATCATCTGTTTTTCTTGGATGCCAGCTTTTCAAGTCTAGAAAGTTATATGAAGAGTTAAATGAAAATCCTATTTAATATAGGATCTTTTAACTACACTTTTTTAGAAAATTTAATTTAATTCAAAAAAAATATTAAATTTGCCAGAAAATTATCAATGAGTTGTTATAGGGTCCGAGTTTCAGGATTAAAGGATGGTGCTCATATCAACACATTTGAAATTAATAACCAGTTCTTTGAATTATTTGTAAATAATGAAGCATTTAACTTTACAGGAAAAGCTGAAGTTACTGTAGTTGTGAAATCCTTTAATACTGAAATCAAGATTAAAACATTGGGGATACTAAATACAAAATGTGATATATGCGCTTCAAAAATCGAAGCCCCTATTAGTAACTCTCATACTTTTTTAATTAAAGAATCTCCATCTCCTCAACCATCTACTGATGAAATAATTTATATAAATAAGGGGCAGTTTTTCATTAATTCAAGTCAATACATTTATGAGTCTATTGTATTGTCGATACCGACAAATATTAACCATAATATGAAAGGTATAAAAGATAAATGTGATAAAGAAATGATCCAATTAATAAACAAATATTCAAAGCCTGTAATTACAACTGATCCTAGATGGGACAAGTTGAAGAAAATAAAAGATATTAAATAAAATTATGGCGCATCCAAAACGAAAAATCTCTAAAACTAGAAGAGACAAAAGAAGAACTCATTATAAAGCTAATGCTAGTACAGTAAAGCTTTGTCCAGAAACTGGAGAAGCTCATTTGTACCATCACGCATACGAACATGCGGGAGATCTTTATTACAAAGGAAAACTGGTAGCTTCTAATACAACTAAATAATTTTTGTAGTTTTACCCAAAAATAATTCTGTTTATTTAATGAATATTGGAATTGACATTATGGGTGGTGATTACGCTCCAGAAAAAACAATTCAGGGAGCAATTCTTGCAAGAAAAGAGTTGCCTGAAAATGTGAACTTAATTTTATTCGGAGATAAGAACAGAATAGAAAACACATGTAGAGAGAATAACTATTCTCTAAATAATTTAAAAATAATTCATTGTGATACATTTATTGAAATGGGAGAACATCCTATTAAATCTCTAAAATCAAAACCTCATTCTAGTATAAACATGGGATTTAAATATTTATCAAGTGGACAAATTGATGGATTTGCGTCAGCTGGAAATACTGGAGCGATGTTAGTGGGAGGGTTTTATTCTGTCAAGTCAATTAGTGGAGTTATAAGACCTTGTATTTCTTCTATTCTTCCTAAAGAAAAAGGAGATTTTGGACTATTACTTGATGTTGGAGCAAATGCTGACTGTAAGCCTGATGTCCTCTACCAATTTGGAATATTAGGATCTTTATTTGCAGAGCATGTTTTAGGTATTGAATCGCCTAAAGTAGCTCTATTAAATCTAGGGGAAGAGAAAACCAAAGGCAATTTATTAACTCAAGCTGCATATCCTATTATGGAGGGCTCTATTGATTATAATTTTATTGGAAATATTGAAAGTAGAGATATCTTTGAACATACGTGTGACGTTGTAGTTTGTGATGGATTCACTGGAAACATAGTGCTAAAGCAAGCGGAAGCTTTCTACAAATTAATAAAAAATCGTAAAATTCAGGATGATTATTTTGATCGATTTAATTACGAAAACTATGGGGGGACTCCTATACTCGGGCTTAATAAAACCGTTATTATTGGCCATGGAATTTCAAATGAAATAGCAATAAAAAACATGATTATATTAACAAAGGATGTGATTGAAGCAAATCTTCCAGAAAAAATTAATCAAACATTAAACTAATGAAAAAACAACAGGCAGCAATTACCGGTATTGAAGGCTATGTCCCTGATGATGTTTTGACAAATCATGATCTCGCAAAAATTGTTGATACAAATGATGAATGGATCACTACAAGAACTGGCATTAAAGAGCGCAGAATACTAAAAAAAGGAAAAGCAAGTTCAGATATGGGCGCTGCTGCCGCAAAAAAATTATTAGAAAAAAAACAAATGCAAGCCTCAGAAATAGATATGATCATCTGTGCGACCGCAACCCCAGACATGATCTTCCCATCAACTGCATGTATAATAGCAGATAAAATCGGAGCCCAAAACGCGTTTGCTTATGATCTTATGGCAGCTTGCTCAGGATTTCTCTATGGATTGGCAACCGCTGCAAAATTTATTGAAACTAATACCTACAAAAAAATTCTAGTAATTGGAACTGATAAAATGTCTTCAATAGTTAATTATAAAGATAGAGCTACATGTATAATATTTGGAGACGGTGCAGGAGCCGTGTTATTAGAGCCAAACACCGAAGGACTAGGGATTCAAGATTCAATATTAAAAAGCGATGGCTCAGGCAGGAGCTTTTTACACATGAAAGCTGGAGGGTCAAAACATCCAGCTAGCTTTGAAACAGTAAAAAACAATGAGCACAGCGTATACCAAGATGGAAAAACTGTCTTTAAGTATGCTGTGAAAAATATGGCAGATGTATCAGCAGAAATAATGAAAAAGAATAATTTATTTTCTGATGATATCCAATGGCTCGTTCCACATCAAGCCAATAAAAGAATAATAGACGCTACAGCTAGAAGAATGGGAATAGGAGATGAAAAAGTTATGCTAAATATTCATAAATATGGGAACACTACAAATGGAACTATACCTCTATGCCTTTGGGACTGGGAATCCGAATTAAAAAAAGGAGACAACTTGATACTTGCGGCTTTTGGAGGGGGTTTTACATGGGGATCTATATATTTAAAATGGGCCTATGATTCAAATAAATAATATTACTTTTGCTTAGAAATTTATAATACTATGAAAAAAATGAATTTAGAAGAAATACAGGAATTGATTAAATTTGTTGCGAAATCAGGAGCTACCGAAGTAGATTTAGAAATGGAAGGAGTTAAGATATCAATAAAATCTCCCCCTAAGAAAAAAAGAGGAGAAAAAGATGATCCTACTACAATAATCCAACATGCGGCTCCACATACTATTCCTTCACAGGTTATAAATTCACAAATCCCATTAGCGGAAACTGCAAATATAGAATCAGGCAATACTAATGAAAATTCACAGAACAAAAATCCAGATGCAGAAAAGGATGAAAATAAATATATTACAATTAAATCTTCAATGATTGGAACTTTTTATAGAAGTCCATCTCCTGAAAAACCATCCTTTGTAAATATTGGAGACAATATTAAAAAAGGAGATACAATATGTATTATTGAAGCGATGAAACTATTCAACGAAATTGAATCAGAAGTTGAAGGAAAAGTTATCAAGGTACTTGTTGATGACTCAAACCCTGTTGAATTTGAGCAAGATTTATTTCTAATTGATCCTTCATAATTTTATTAATTAGTTAAATATGTTTAAAAAAATATTAATTGCAAACAGAGGTGAAATTGCATTGAGAGTAATAAGATCATGCAAAGAAATGGGAATAAAAACTGTTTCTGTCTATTCAAAAGCAGACAAAGAAAGTTTACATGTAAAATTTGCTGATGAAGCTGTTTGTATTGGCCCAGCTCCTAGCTCTGAATCCTATTTGAAAATTCCTAATATAATAGCCGCAGCAGAAATTACAAATTCAGACGCTATTCATCCAGGATATGGGTTTTTAGCAGAAAACTCCAGTTTTTCCAAAATTTGTCACGAAAACGGAATTAAATTTATCGGAGCTTCTCCCAAAATGATTGACCAAATGGGTGATAAATCAGCAGCCAAAGAAACAATGAAAAAAGCAGGTGTCCCTACAATTCCTGGATCAAAAGGACTATTAAAAGACTTTGCTCATTGTAAAAAAACTGCTAAAGAAATTGGGTATCCAATTATGTTAAAAGCAACCGCTGGAGGAGGTGGTAAAGGTATGCGATTAGTGTGGGACGAAAAAGACTTAAAAGATAATTGGGAAAATGCTCGACAAGAATCTAAAGCTGCATTTGGAAATGATGGTATGTATATGGAAAAATTTATTGAGGAACCTCGACATATAGAAATTCAAATAATAGGTGATTATAGAGGAAAAGCTGCCCATCTTTCTGAAAGAGACTGTTCAATACAAAGAAGGCATCAAAAATTAACGGAAGAAACTCCATCTCCATTCATGACTACAAAATTAAGAAAAGAAATGGGTGAAGCAGCAATTAAAGCGGCTGAAGCTGTAAAATATGAAGGAGTAGGAACTGTAGAGTTTCTTGTAGATAAACACAGGAATTTTTACTTTATGGAGATGAATACAAGAATTCAAGTAGAACATCCTATTACTGAAGAAGTAATTGACTACGACTTAATTAGAGAACAAATCAAAGTTGCTGCAGGCATCGAAATTTCTGGTAAAAATTATACTCCAAAACTACACGCGATAGAATGTAGAATAAATGCTGAAGACCCGTTCAATGATTTCCGTCCCTCTCCAGGCAGAATTACATCATTTCATGCTCCAGGTGGGCATGGTGTTAGAATAGATACTCATGTCTACGCCAACTATTTAATACCTCCGTATTATGACTCAATGATTGCAAAGGTAATTACAGTAGCTCAAACTAGAGAAGAAGCTATGTCAAAAATGGAAAGAGCCCTGAAAGAATTTATTATTGAAGGAATAAAAACAACTATACCTTTTCATATTTCTCTAATGAAAAATGAAAATTTCAGAAAAGGGCATTATACAACAAAATTTATGGATACTTTCGATATTGAAACGAGCAACAACTAAATTTATCCCACTTTGGACTTTACTGATATCATTTTATAAACCGCTTTTTGTATTGATAATGAATCAAAATTACAAAATTTATACAGCTCTTCTTGAGTTCCGTGATCAATAAAATTATCTTCTATACCTAATCTCTTAACTACAGAATTATACCCATTGTCAATCATAAATTCTAATACAGCAGATCCAAATCCGCCCATTAAACATCCATCTTCAACTGTTATGATCAAGTTGTATTTTTGAAATATTAAATGTAGAGCTTCTGCATCTAACGGCTTCACAAATCTCATATCATAGTGAGCAACTGATAGACCATTCTTAATAAATTCTTCTTGAGCTTCTTTAACAAAATTCCCTGGCTTTCCTATGGATAGAATCGCAATGTCTTTTCCTTCAGTAATCTGGCGAGATTCACCTATAGGAATCTCTTGATATTCGTTTTTCCAGTTCTTGCCAATAGACCCCTCTCCTCTAGGATACCTTATGGTAAATGGGCCTTTATTAGGTAATTGAGCGGTATACATTAAATTTCTCAACTCATGCTCATCCATAGGAGCTGTAACTATCATGTTTGGTATACATCTTAAATACGATATGTCAAATACTCCATGGTGAGTGCTTCCATCAGCTCCAACAAGCCCTCCTCTATCTAAACAAAATACAACATCTAAGTTCTGCAAAGCAACATCATGAATTACTTGGTCATATGCTCTTTGCATAAATGTTGAGTAAATATTACAAAAAGGAAGCATGCCTTGAGTTGACAATCCAGCAGAAAAAGTAACAGCATGCTGTTCTGCTATTCCAACATCAAAAACTCTTTCTGGCATTAACTTTAGCATTTCATTCAAAGATGATCCTGAAATCATTGCTGGAGTAATTGCAACAATATTTTTATTTTTATTCGCTAAATCTATAATCGTCTTACCAAAAACTGTTTGATATTTTGTTTTTCCACTTTTAACTCCAGTTACGGTTTTTCCTGTTCTTTTGTCAAAAATTCCAGGCGCATGCCATTTTGTTGTATCTCCCAACTCAGCGGGTTCATATCCTTTTCCTTTTTCGGTAAGACAATGAAGAATTTTAGGGCCACTCATTGTCTTCAAATCAGATAAAACATGTGTTAAATGTTTAATGTCATGACCATCAATAGGGCCAAAGTACCTAAAATTTAAGGACTCGAAATAATTACTTTCTGAAAGTATTGTAGATTTTATTGCTCCCTCTACTTTTTGCACTATTTTTTGTGTATCTGGACCAAATTTACTTATCTCACCTAATATCTTCCAAATTTTATCTTTTGCTTTATTATATGTTTTAGAAGTTGCGATATCTGTCAAATATTCTTTTAAAGCGCCGACCGCTGGATCAATTGACATGCAATTATCATTTAAAATAATTAATAAATTTGTATCTTCAGTTCCCGCGTGATTGAGTCCTTCAAAAGCCAAACCTCCAGTAAGAGCTCCATCACCAATAACTGCTATATGTTGTTTGTCTTGATCTTTCAATTTAGAAGCTAATGACATTCCTAACGCCGCGGAAATAGAAGTAGAGGCGTGCCCCACACCAAATGTGTCATATACACTTTCTGATCTTTTCGGGAAACCACTAATTCCCTTAAAAATTCTATTAGTAGGGAACAGGTCTCTGCGGCCAGTAAGGATTTTATGACCATAAGCCTGATGCCCAACATCCCAAACTAACTGATCAGTTGGCGTATTAAACACGTAATGAATAGCGATTGTTAGCTCAACAACTCCTAAACTTGCTCCAAAATGACCTCCTTTTTCAGAGACGATATCTATAATATAGTTTCTTAACTCTTGAGATAAGACTATTAGCTCCTTTTTAGATAATCTTCTTAAGTCATTAGGAGAATTGATTGTAGGCAATATAGTCACTTCTGATTTTGAATTCATTTCGGCTTTTTGTATCTTGCAAAGATACGGATTCTATTAACAATATAGAAAACATTATCATTCTTGTCACATGATTTATAAAATCTTATCTATTTTATTATTTGCAAACTTTGGACTAGCTCAGAGTCATTTCTCCATTCCAAAAAAGGAGAAAGTTACCTATTCAATTAAATATGGTCTCATTAATGGTGGATCAGCAAGTTTAAGTATGAATTATCACAACAAAGAATCAAATACATATAGAATTGTAGGAAAAGGGGAAAGTAACTATTTTATAAATTTGTTTTTTCCTGTAAAAGAAACATATCTTACAGAAATAAATAAAACTACATTGCTTCCTATTTATTTTTATGCAAACATAATAGAGGGAAATTTTAAAAAAACACAAGAATTAAATTATTTTCATAAAGAAAATGTTGTTCAAAACATTAATGAAGAAAAATTTACATTAACTGACAGTGCTCATAATTTCCTATCCGCTTTTTTCTATTATAAAAACTTACTTCCTAATAAACTTGAAGAAAACTACAAATTAAAAATCCCTTTATTTTTTGAAAATACAGGACATTATATTATGGAAGTTATATTCTTAAAAGAAGAATTAGTTTCAACAAAATTTGGTGATATTAACTGCTTAAAATTTATGCCTAAAGTAATCCCTGGAAGAATATTTAAAAATGAAACCGATCTAACAATATGGATATCTAATGACCCTAACAGATTACTAATAAAAGTTGAAATGGGAATATTGGTGGGAAAAATTTATGCAATTATTAACTCTTATGAAAATATCAAATTTCCATTGTCAATAAATGAATAATAATAATATAAACTACTAATACAATATTAAGTATTTTGGCATAAATTACTTTTTATGAAAAAAATTTACAATTATATATTATTACTATTGATAATCTTTATTGGTATTAATTTTTATTTTGACATCTCCTCATCTCTTAATAAACAACATATTAAAAATAACGATACACTTGAAAAAGAACAGGATGTAAAAAAAACTAAACTACTAAGTGTTGATGACGTATTAAATAGTGGAGGAGTAAAAAATATTGCAAATTCTGAAAATACAAATACTTTTAATCCCATACCTTTAAAACTCAGTGATTCTGCCAAATCCGGATACGCGTTTTACTCTTTAAATGGTATAATTAAAGAAAATGAATCTTTAGATTTTATTTTTAAGAAATATAATGTTAGTGATAACCAAATATATAAACTTGTAAATATTTGTAAAGATCAATTTGACTTTACAAGCGTGGGGGCTGGTCGTGAATACTCTGTTATTTACCTAGATACCATCAAAAATTCTCAAGAATTTTCTAAGACTAAATTAATATCTTTTATATATAACATAAATAAAATAGATTATATTATTTTTAATTTTAAGGATACTATAAGCTATAGAATTGGGAAAAAAAAGGTCTTAATTAAAGAGAATTTCATTGCCGGAAGCATAAATAAAGGAGAAGGATTGTGGATTGCTCTATCAAAAAAATTAGGTGATAAAAAAACAGGTCTATTAGTAGAAATCCTAGCTAATGACATTTTTCCTTGGACAATTGATTTTTATAGGGTTCAAGAAAATGATTCTTTTTCCATCTATTTTGAGGAACGATACGTTGAAAAAGAATATGTCGATATAGGACAGGTCTTTGCCGCCTCTTTTACTCACAACAAAAATACAATTAACGCTTTCCAATTCGAAGAAAACACTGATATCGTTGATTATTTTGATGATAAGGGGAATAATTTAAGAAGGAACTTTCTAAAAGCTCCTTTAAAATTTAAGAGAATTAGCTCTCGCTATGGCATGAGAAAACATCCTGTTTCTGGAAAGTTTAAAAAACATACTGGCATAGACTATGCGGCTCCAACAGGAACTAAAGTTATGGCAACAGCAAAAGGAGAGGTTGTCAAAGCAGTGATTTCTAATAGAGGGTACGGAAATTATGTTGAAATAAAGCACAATGAAAAATACAAAACTTTATACGCTCACTTGCATAAAATTAAAAAAGGAATAAAGAAGGGATCTGTTGTACATCAAGGTCAAACCATTGGTTACGTTGGGTCAACGGGCCGCTCGACAGGACCTCATTTGCACTATGAATTTAAAGTAAATAACAAGCATGTTGACCCTTATAAACAAAAATTGCCTGCGGCAGACCCTCTAAAACCAGAAAAAATGGAGGAATTTTCTTCAATTAAGGATGACTATTTATCAAAAATAAATGATTACTTAAAAAATAAATGATAAATAAACATATCGTAATCAAAAACACTGCCTTGTTTTTTATATTCATGTGCTTAAATTTATATTCTCAAGCATCAAATAAATTTATAGAGAATAAAGGTCAAGAAAACGAAAAGGTTATCGCAACACTGAAAATTCCTGGGGGTTCTGTTTTTCTTGAAAAGAATAAGTTTTTATACTCCTTTTTTAATCAAAAGCAGATAAAGGATCAACATGATCTTTTATTAAAATATGATAAAATTGATGCTCACTGCATAAAAGCTGAATTTGTTAAATCGAATGAAAATGTATCTATCCAACTTAAAAATAAAAGCTCCTACTATCATAACTATTACTATAGAAAAAAATTCATAGATAATGTCAGATTATATGACTCTGTTATCTACAAAAATTTATATCAAGGTATTGATATGCGTATGTACCATAGTAATGAATTGAAGTATGACTTTATTATTTCTCCAAATATACAGGTTAACAAAATAAAGATTAAGTATAGTGGGCAAAACAGTATTAAATTAAAAAACGGGAATGTCATTATTGAAACAAGCGTAAATACTATTACTGAATTACAGCCATACAGCTATCAAATAATAAATGATGTAATACAAGAAGTGAAAAGTGAGTTCAAATTAAATAACAATATACTTAGTTTTTATTTCCCTGAGGGATATGATCGAACAAAAAAGCTAATTATTGATCCTTCCTTAATCTTCTCTACATATTCAGGTTCTACTGCTGATAATTTTGGATATACTGCAACATTTGATAAAAATGGGTTTTTATACTCAGCAGGAACTGTTTTCGGTACAGGATATCCTATAACAACTGGAGCTTATCAAATTAATTATATGAATAATTCTGGCGGCACTGACATTGGCATAACTAAGTATGATACCTCAGGAACATATAGAATATACTCTACATATCTAGGAGGAAGCATGGACGAATTACCTCATAGCATGATTGTAAATCACTTAGGAGAACTATTTATTTTTGGAACTACCGGTTCAAAAGATTTTCCAATAACAAGCAGCGCTTATGACCTAACTTTTAACGGAGGTAATGGATTTTCTCCTTCTGGGCTTGGAGTATCTTTTCCTAACGGCAGTGATATTTTTATTTGCAGAATAAGTGCGGATGGTGGAAGTCTACTTGCTTCCACTTATATTGGAGGATCTGGTAATGATGGATTAAATATTGCGACAAAACTTAGAAAAAACTATGCTGATGAGGTTAGGGGTGAAATAGATATCGATAATAATAATAACATTTATTTAGCAACCTCTACATATTCTAGTGACTTCCCAACAACAAACTCGTTTCAATCCAATAATTCTGGTGGGCAAGAAGGATGTATTTTAAAAATGGATAACCAGCTTTCAACAATAATTTGGAGTTCGTATTTAGGAGGGACAAAAGATGATGCTATTTATTCTCTTTCAATAGATGACAGTAATAATGTTTTTTTGGTAGGAGGAACTAACTCTGATGACTTTCCAGTAACCTCTAACTCATACCAAAGCTTATATCAGGATTCAATTAAAGCAGATGCTTTTATTTGTCATGTCTCAAATAACGGGAATTTAATAATCAATTCATCTTATTATGGGTCTAATCAATATGACCAAGCTTATTTTGTAGAATTAAATTCGAAAAACCAAATCTGCATATTTGGTCAAACTAATGCGCCTGCAAGCGAACTTATATATAACGCTAATTACTACCAAATTGGTTCAAGTCAATTCGTAGCAATCTTAAATTATGACTTAGATTCGCTAATTAAATCTACCAAAATAGGAACTAGTAAAGGATCTCCAGACATTTCTCCAACCGCTTTCTTAGTAGATGTTTGTAACAATATCTATTTGTCAGGATGGGGAAGTAATACTGGAAATGGCTCTCTCTCTACTATTAACCTTCCAATAAGTAATAATGCATACCAAAATACCACTGATGGAAATGATTTTTACGTAATGGTTTTAGACAAGAACCTAGATAGTTTAATTTACGCAACATACTTTGGAGGATCTCAAAGCGCTGAACATGTAGATGGTGGCACTAGTAGGTTTGATGAAAAGGGAGTAATATATCAATCTGTATGCGCGGGTTGCGGAAATAATGATGATTTTCCTATAGTACCTAATCCAGGAGCTGTCTCAGCAACTAACAATAGTAATAACTGTAACAATGGAGTATTTAAATTTGACTTTAATCTCCCTATCTTACTAGCTGATTTTGAATGTCCTGAAATTTCTTGCGAAAAAGAAATTAATTTTAATAATTTGACCGATTTTAATAATCCAACTGATTTTTTATGGGACTTTGGAGATGGCAATATTTCTAACCTTGAAAATCCAATTCATCAATATCAAGCTGGTGGAGAATACCTAATTACTCTAATCGCAAATTCTAGAAATTCTTGCAATTTCTCCGATACTATAACAAAAACAATATATATTATTAATGACATTTCAATTAACCTTGCAGAAAAATCAATATGCAAGTCAGAATCAATACAAATAGGAATACCCCCAATTAATGATACCTCCATCTCATACCTTTGGACACCATCAAATGGAATATCCAATACTATGATATCAAATCCTTATACTTCAACTAATTCCACAATTACTTATAATCTTATAATCTATAACAACAGATGTTCTGATACTCTAAGTCAAATTATCAATGTTGATAGTATCGAAATTATGCTAGCTGATGACTCATCCTTTTGCAAAGACCCAATACAATTATTCTTACAAACTAATGGTTTTGTTAATTCTTACCATTGGTCAACGAACAGTGTTTTTTCAGATACTATTAGCGACACTAACTACTATATAGCAAATTCCATAGGAATATATTATATTAAAGTTAAAAACAACAATTGCCAGGTTATAGATAGTATAATAATATTTAATGATAATATTCTAACTTCTCTAAGCGGAACCGAAGAAATATGTATTGGAGATTCTGCATACATAAAAATTAATGACCTCAGTCCTCTAAATCCAATCACATCCCTAACTTGGGAATCAGAATATGATATGACATTTAATGAAGACTCTAGCTGTATAATATCATACCCCGATAGCTCCACATACTACAAAGTAATAGTGACTAATTCATTAGGGTGTGTTAAAAATGACTCTATAAAAGTAGGAGTGCGTCAATATCCAATTTATGATTCAATATGGGCCTCTAAATATGTTATTATGCAGGGAGAAATTACAAATCTATATGTATCTTCAAATGATAGTTTCTTTTGGGAATTCAATATCCAATCAAATCCATTAATTGTTAGCCCTGATACATCAACTACATATTTAATAACAATATATAACGAAAGCTGCCTCATTAATGACTCTATTACAATCTACGTAAATCAATATTTATGCGATTTATCTAATATTATTATTCCCACAGCTTTTAGCCCAAACAAAGACGGCGTCAATGATTATTATAAAATCTCTGACAATGATAATATTATATCTAACATGAAATTCGAGATATACAATAGATTTGGAGAAAAGGTATATAGTTCTAACAATATTAATGACAAATGGAATGGTGAATTTAAGCAAGAATTATTGTCAATGCAAGTGCTAAATTATTATCTGAAAATAGACTGTCATAACCAAAGCACCATATTCAAAAAAGGAAATATTACCTTAATTAGATGAAAAGAATTATTTTTTTAATATTAATGTCTCATACTTTTTTCATGTTCACTCAAGACATCCATTTCTCTCAAATTTTTGGCGACAATATTATAATTAATCCAGCCAAAATTGGGTCTTCCAATAATGATTATAGATTTTGTATTCAAAGAAAATCTCAGTGGAAATCTATCGGAGCTCCATATACATCTTTTTCTTCCACCTATGAATCTAAAAATTTGTTGAATAGATTAAATGTAGGTATACAATTTTTATCTGACAAGTCTGGAGACGGGCAACTTCAACAACACATCGTTAATTTAGGATTAAGTAAAAATTACAAATTTCATGACAAAGATGATTTTTCTCTAGGGTTATTGTTTGGTCTTGGTCAGCTATCAATTGATTATTCTAATCTAATCTTTGAAACTCCAGAAAATTTTATGAATTCTAATTTCTTATACCCTGATTTATCCGCAGGATTTCATTATTCAATTTTATTAAGTAATTCTATAAAAAGCGGTTTTGGTTGCGCAGTATATCATATAACTAAGCCTAAATACTCATTATATAATGACAAAAATGTGTTCTTAAATAGAAAGAATAATTTTTATTTTGATCTATCTCAAGACTATAATGATGATCTTAAAATTATCTATAAAGCGCTTTATTCTAAGCAAGGTAATACTCAAGAACTTCTTTTAGGGATTCATCCAAATATAGATTTAGAAGAAATAATTATTAATCCAATGCTATTTTATAGATTAAAAGATGCTTATGTATTTGGAATAGGTTTTAAAACAAACCATATTAATTTTAATATTAGTTACGACATAAACATTTCTGATCTTAATATAGCATCAACAAGTCGTGGAGGATTTGAATTCTCCATCGTCTATTTGTGGAATAAAAAATATAATCATAAAAAATATAATATAGATCCCAAATGTCCAAATTTTATTTAAATATAATCTGCGCTATATTACCATTTTTCTTGGCAAGTCAAGAGAAAGTAAATTTTAAAAGGCTGTCAAATAATATTAACAGTAACGATACCGAAATTAACTTTATTCAAATTGATGAAAACACAGCGCTATATACATCTACGTTCAATGAAAAAAATGATAAGGGAATTAATGAACAGAAATCAGCTATTTTTAAATCTATTAGAAAAAATGAAGAGTGGCTTAAGGGCTCATACTTTGACTTGCAAATTAATCAATCCGTAGCAAATATTTCACCATCTCATGATATTAACATAATGTATATCAGTATTTGCAAACAATTAAATAATTGTAAAATTGCTAGAGTAAACATTAATAATTATTCGTTTGAATATTTAAATGAAAATATTAATCAAGAGGGATGCAGAAATACTCAGCCTCACTATACTACACATAATAATCAACGCGTATTGTATTTTTCTTCAAACAGAAAGGGTGGAATGGGTGGATTTGATATATGGTTTAGTATTATTGATGAAAAGGGAAATTTCGGGGCTCCTATAAATGCTGGAGTAAGAGTAAATAGCGAATATGATGAAGTTACTCCATTTTATAATTTATTTTCTGAAAAATTATTTTATAGTTCAAATTCTAATGGTCAAAAATCTGGATTTGATATTTATAATATTGATGGAGCTCTTAATAAATGGGGATATAAAGAAGAAGTTGAATGGATGAATTCTAAACAAGATGATCTATACCCATTTTTTATCAAAAAAAATGAAGGGTTTTTGTCATCAAATAGGCCATTGTCTTTAACTAAAGACTCGATGATTTGCTGTAATGATATATTTTATTTTCACTTTCCTGAAGATACTACAACCATAAAAAAACCTGATTCATCTATTCCTTTTGATCCTATAATACTATATTTTCACAATGATGAACCCGACCCTAAGAGTCTAAAAAAACATACTAATACAGATTATCTATCATCATATATTTCATATTTTCAAAAAAAAGATCTATATCTAAAAATCAATCCCAGCAACGAGATATCAGCCTTTTTCAATTTTACTCTAAAGAATAACTTCAATAAACTAAATGATCTTTTAAACAAAATATTAATAGCTTTGGAAAATGAAGAAAAAATAGAACTCTATGTAAAAGGATACGCTAGTCCACTTTCAAGCGATTCATATAATAGCATACTTTCTAAAAGAAGAATTAATAATCTGATTAATTATATTTCAAACTTTAATAATGGAAAATTTGTTGTCTTCTTGCAAAATAAAAATTTAAAAATAATCGAAGTTTCTTATGGTGAAAGCATGGCGAAAATTAATACAAGCGATGACCCTAGCGCTGTCAAAAAATCTATCTACAGTATTGAAGCTATGAATGAAAGAAAAATAGAAATTATTAATTTAATTAGCAAATAAACTATATATAAACCCAAGCTGAAAAATAAATCCTACGCAAAAACCAATATAGACCTGAGAACAATTGTGAGATCCTTGATATATTCTTACCATACCTAAAATTCCAGAAGCTAAGATAGAAAGAGAAATAACTTCGAAAAGACCTCCATAATTCATATGTAAAGCTCCCATTGTTCCTACAAGACCCCCAATTCCTAACATGTGCAAACTAATTTTCCACTTAATAGAAATAATTAATGCTATAATAATTTGAAACATTATTGAAACATAAATAAGGTCGATCAAAGCAGATTCTAAAAAATAACCTAAATAATCTAAATAAAAATACCCAAATGTTGAAGAAATAAAAACAACTGCCAATACATATACCCTCTCATATGAGTTTTTCATTTTAAAATCTTTTGGATATATTGAATGTAGGTATTTGCTTATCTTTAAAATCAACTTTTTAAAGTAAGTGGAAACAATCAGGTTTAGCATTATCGATATTACTAATAAAGGAATAATAGTTGTGAAAATGAGTATTAGCATTAAAAACAACTCAGGAGAAGAAAAAATAACACTAAAATATGGAATGAATTTTGTGGAAAGCAAGAAGACAATCGTAGGAATAAATACTGGATGAAATAAAACGGAGATTAAATCTGCAATTCTTTTCATAATAACCTTCTATATTTAGAAGATCTAATGTTTAGCTTATCCCTGTATTTCGCTACTGTCCTTCTGGAAATAAAATATTCTGATTCTCCTAACAATTCACATAACAATTCATCTGTATAAGGATTTTTTTTATCCTCTTTTTCAATAATTTCTGATAATTTTTTCTTGATTGCATTCGTAGAAACAACCTCTCCATTGTCTTTTCTGTAAGCCTCAGAAAACAGATCTTTTAATAAAAAGGTTCCAAAATGAGTTTCAACATATTTGCTGTTTGAAACTCTAGATATGGTAGATAAATCTAATCCTGTAACCTCTGAAATGTCTGCTAATTTCATAGGAAGCATATCTGATTCATCACTAGTAACAAAGTATTTTTGTTGAATACTAAAAATAACATTCATTACCTTAAATAAGGTTTGATTTCTTTGTGAAATCGCTTCTTTAAACCAAAGCGCAGCGTCAATTTTATCTTTTAAAAACTTCTTTGTTTTCAAATCGCTTGTTTCTTTTTGTAATTTCAGATAATGTGAATTAACCGCCAAATTACTTATATCACTTTTATTAACTATTAATGTCTGCTTGCCATCAATATGCAATATTTTAAAATCTGGAACAATGTATTCTGTTCTAGTGTTCTCATTAAAGTTAGAAGCTGGATATGGATTTAGCTTCTCAATGATTTCATACACCTTCGACAATCTCGATTTAGAAATATTTATTGATTTCAAAATTAATTCGAAGTTTTTCTTGCTAAAAGCGTTATAATTAGTTTCTAATATTTTAATAGCTAATTTTATAATGTTTGACTCCTGTTTGTTTTTTAATTGGATCATAAGACATTCCTGAAGACTCCTTGCTCCAACGCCAAATGGTTCTAACTTCTGAATTATTAATAAAGATTCTGAAACTTCTTTCTCTGAATACTGGATTCCTAAGCTAATTTCAATATCACTAGCAATGGAATATAAATCTCTATTCAAATAACCTGAATCATCTAAACTATCAATCAGATATTCTATCAGTAAGAGGTCTCTCTCTGAAAGATTAAATAGCAGTATTTGTTTTTTTAAATGATCCTGTAAACTTTCTTCATGATTCGATAATTGAAAATCAGGTACTGGTTCATTAAAATTATTATAGGTTTTATAATGATCATTTATATTTGATTCAGGATCTAAGTTTTCTAATTCTTCAGATTCTTCTAAAGCGGGATTGTCTTCTATTTCTTCTTGAATTCTAGCGTTTAAAGAGGTAATAGGTATTTGAAGCAATCCTAAGAATTGAATCTGCTGCGGGGTTATATTTAATCCTAATTTTTGCTTTAGATTTTGTTTTTGCATATTTAAAATTCTGCATGCTGAGGAGTTCTTGGGAATGGTATAACATCTCTAATATTCTTCATCCCAGTAACAAACATCATAAGTCTTTCAAACCCCAATCCAAATCCAGAGTGGTTACACGTTCCGAATTTTCTCGTTTCTAAGTACCACCATAAATCTTTTTGATGTATTCCCATCTCACTCATTCTATTTTTCAATTTATCTAAATTTTCTTCTCTTTGAGACCCTCCAACAATTTCACCAATTAATGGGAAAAGAATATCCATAGCTCTAACTGTTTTATTATCATCATTTAACTTCATATAAAAGGCCTTGATTTTTTTTGGATAATCAGTAATAATTACAGGCTTCTTGAATTTCTTTTCAACTAAGTATCTCTCATGCTCTGACTGTAAATCATCTCCAAAACCACTAATAACATAATTAAACTTTTTAGATTTATTAGGCTTGCTAGATTTTAAAATCTCAATTGCTTGAGAATATGTAATTCTTTCAAATTCTGATTCAACAACAAAATTCAATCTTTGTATCAACCCCATTGGAGATCTTTCATGTTTTTTCAACTGAATCTCTTCATCATTTAACCTTTTATCCAAAAACAATAAGTCATCATTACAATTAGATAAACAATAAGAAATACAATATTTCAAAAAGTCTTCTGCCAAGTTCATATTTTGATATAAATCAGAAAATGCAACTTCTGGTTCTATCATCCAAAATTCTGAAAGGTGTCTTGAAGTATTAGAGTTTTCTGCCCTAAATGTTGGGCCAAACGTATAAACTTTTCCCAATCCTAAAGCAGCCAACTCCGCTTCTAACTGTCCTGAAACGGTTAAACTTGTTTTAGTTCCAAAAAAATCATTAGCATAATCTATGTTATTAGACTTCTTTGATATAGATGATAAGTCAAGGTTAGTTACTTGAAACATCTCTCCCGCGCCCTCCGCGTCCGCGCTTGTAATTATTGGAGTATGAATTATTGAAAAACCCCTATCGTTAAAAAACTTATGTATAGCAAACGATAAATGGTGCCTAATCCTAAAAACTGCAGAAAATGTGCTAGTTCTAAATCTCAAATGAGCTTTTTCTCTTAAAAATTCTAACGAATGTTTTTTTGGCTGTAATGGATAATCATCCGCATCTGACTCTCCAAGAATATCAATTTCTTTTGCTTGTATTTCTAATTTTTGCTTCGAGCCCTGCGAGGCAATCAGCTTGCCTTTGACAACAATTGCTGAACCAGTTGTTATTTTTTTTAAAAATTTTTCATCAAAATATTTGATTTCTGCAACTATTTGTATGTTATGAATAGTGGATCCATCATTCAAAGCAATAAAAGAAACATTTTTGCTTCCTCTTTTAGTTCTCACCCAGCCTTTAACACAACAATCTTTCTTGCTATCTCCTTTTATAGAAAGTAGCTCTTTGATTTCTATTCTATTCATATTAAAATTGTTTTGTACACAAATATATAGCTTTAGAAAATTTTTTCAATACTTAATTACTAATCTATCTTAAACGAATTTTCTTATGCCGATAATAACGCTTTTGATTTTGCTTTCCTTTTCTTAATTTCTTTTTTTCTGATTCCGGTAAATTATTTATTGTCATACATTCAATTGAACAACAATTCTGATGAGATTTTCTACAATTATCACACTGTATAAATAGCAAATTACAATTTACATTTTCACAATTTACATGTTGATCGCATTCAGATCCGCATTGATGGCATTTGCTAATGACATCTTCTGAAACTCTCTCGCTTCTACGTTCATCAAAAACAAAATTTTTTCCTATAAACTTGTTCTCCAAAGAATCATCTTTTTTTAATTGATTAACATAATCTATTATTCCCCCATGTAACTGATTAACGTTCTTAAATCCATGATGGTTTAAATACGCGGAAGCTTTTTCACATCTAATGCCTCCGGTACAGTACAATAGAATTTCTTTGGATTCCTTTCCGTGCAAAATATCTTTTACTATTGGCAATTCTTCTTTGAAGGTTTCTGTTTGTGGACAAATCGCCCCAACAAACTTGCCAATTTCACTTTCATAATGATTTCTCATATCTACTAAAATAGCGCCGCGATCTATCGCTTCATTCCACTGTTTTGCATTTAAATGATCACCAACTTTTGAAAAGTCATAATCTCTAATACTCAGCCCATCTTCAACAATTTTTTCCTTGATTTTTATAGTTAACTTGAAAAAAGAAAGATAGTTATTATCTACTGCTATTTTAAATGGTACATCTTTCAAAAAAGAATATGAGTTAATACGCTGCCTGAATTTTTCTAAATTAAAATCTGGTATACTCAGCTGAGCATTTATCCCTTCTTGAGCAATATATATTCTTCCTAATATCTGCAAATCGAGCCACTCTGAATAAAGTTGATCACGTAAACTCGGCAACGAATCAATTAAAACATACTTATAAAAAGAAATTGTTGTCCTATTAAAATCCTCTTTTCTTAGAGCCTCAAGACATTGCTTCTTGCTTAGCTTATTGAACATGTTTTTCTTCCCAGAATTTGGATCCATTAGTATTAAATTTAATACAAATATATAAAAGAACGCATCTACATTGATAATGCATAAAAATTTTATCTTTTGCAGTATATTTGTAAAAATAAAATTTGTAATGGAAGGAAACATTTTAGTAATTGGATCTTCAGGTCAAATTGGTTCAGAACTAGTTATGGAACTAAGAAAATCATATGGCAATAATAAAGTTATTGCTTCTGATATTACAAACTCTTCTTATGAAATCATGAATAGTGGGCCTTTTGTAATTCTTGATGTTTTAAACAAAAAAGATTTATATACTATTGTTAAAAATTATCAAGTTTCTGAGATATACTTATTAGCCGCTATTCTATCTGCGAATGCTGAAAAGAATATAAAATATGGTTGGGAACTTAATATGAATTCTTACTTTAATATATTAGAGCTAGCAAAAGAAAGAATAATTAAGAAAGTTTTTTGGCCCTCTTCTATAGCTGTTTTTGGGCCAAATTCACCCAAAAAAAATACTGGACAATATGCTATTATGAACCCAACCACTGTTTATGGAATTAGCAAGTTAGCTGGAGAAAATTGGAATGAGTATTACTATAGAAAATTTAAAGTGGATATTAGATCAATTCGATATCCTGGTTTGATTGGATGGAAATCCAAGGCTGGTGGAGGAACTACAGATTATGCGGTAGATATTTTTCATCAAGCCTTTACCTCAGAAAAATTCAACTGTTTTTTGAGTCATAACACAGAAATCCCTATGATGTATATGAAAGATGCTATACGCGCCACTCTAGAATTAATGAGCGCTAATTATAACGACATTAATATACGGTCTTCATACAATATATCTGGTTTTAGTTTTTGTCCAAATGACATATACTCTGAAATAAAAAAATATTTCCCTAAATTTGAAATATGTTATGCCCCAGATTTCAGAGATGATATTGCTAAAACCTGGCCCGACACAATTGATGATAGTGAAGCTAAATTAGACTGGAAATGGAAGACTGAATATGGATTAAAAGAAACTGTAAAAGAAATTATTTGTAATTTAAAGCCTATTTATAAAACCATAGATAATGAAAAATGAAATTTTCATATACAATACCTTAAGTAAAGACAAAGAAAAATTCACTCCTATCACTTCTCGTCATGTAGGATTATATGTGTGTGGTCCCACAGTATATGGTGATCCACACTTAGGTCATGCTAGGCCCGCAATTACTTTTGATGTAATAACCCGATATTTTAAACATAATGATTATAAAGTACGATATGTTCGCAATATAACTGATGTTGGACACCTTGAAAATGATTCAGATGACGGAATTGATAAAATAGAAAAAAAAGCTCAAAGCGAGAAGCTTGAGCCAATGGAGGTTGCCCACTTCTATACCGATAAATATCATGTTTGTCTGAAAAAACTAAACTGCTTATCTCCTTCAATTGAACCAAGAGCAAGTGGTCATATTATAGAACAAATAGAAATGATTCAGCGAATTATCAGCAATGGATTCGCGTATATAACAAATGGCTCAGTATATATGGATGTTATAAAATATGGTCAGAAGTATAATTACGGTATTCTTTCAGGCAGAAAGGTCGAGGATAATATTACAAATACTAGAGAACTAAATTCACAAAGTGAAAAAAAACATCCAGCTGATTTTGCTCTTTGGAAAAAGGCTTCTAATCGTCACATAATGAAATGGAACTCTCCATGGAGTCAGGGGTTTCCTGGTTGGCATATAGAGTGCTCCGTAATGAGTAAAAAGTATTTGGGAAATCATTTTGACATACATGGTGGAGGTCTTGACTTAATTTTTCCACATCATGAAGCTGAAATTTGTCAAAGTTTTGCTGCTGACTTATGTCCTCCAGCTAATTACTGGGTGCATAATAATCTGATTACAATAGAGGGACAAAAAATGGGGAAATCACTTAACAACTTTATAAATCTAGAGGAATTCTTCACTGGAAAACATGCCAAACTTAAACAGGCATTTAGCCCAATGACAATTAGATTCTTTATATTACAAGCTCACTATAGAAGCACAATTGACTTTAGCAATAAAGCTCTTCAGGCTGCAGAAAAAGGGTATCAAAAGTTAATGAATGCGTTGATAAATTTGAAAAAACTAAAGCCCAGTAAAAATTCTAATTATGATATAATTAACTTAGAAGAGAAATGTTATAAAGCAATGAATGATGATTTTAATACTCCGATTTTAATATCCCATCTGTTTGATGGAGTTAAGATTGTTAATTCTTGTATTAATGGAGATGTTGAACTTACTAAGAAAGATATAAGTAAACTTTCATCTATATTAAATAATTTCGCGATTGAAATTTTAGGGTTTTTACCAGTAGTTGACTCACACAACAATCTAACAAAAGAACTAATTAATTTAATTGCTGAATTCCGAAATGAATCAAAGAAAAATAAAGACTTTAAAACCTCCGACTATCTTAGAGATGAACTTTTAAAATTAGGCGTTGAAATTAAAGACAGTAAAAATACAACCGAATGGGAAATTAAGAGCTAATGAGGAAAATAATCTTATTTATTCTATTAATCAATATTACTTATATATTCTTTTCTTGTGGGCAAGAGAGCAATAAAAAACCACCAAAAAACACTGTCTCTCCTAATGGTCTACAAGAAGATCTCAGTAAAAATCAGATACCTAAGTTTAATTCTGATAGTGCATTTAAATATATAGAAACACAGGTAGAGTTTGGGCCTAGATATATTAGTAGTAAAGGCTGGAATAAATGTGAAAAATGGATTACTAAAAAATTATCCCGATATGCTGATGAGGTATACGTGCAAAAATCTCCTGTGACTACTTATGATGGCAAGCGTCATGAAATGAGAAATATAATCGCTTCATTTAGAAAAGAAAAGTCAAATAGAATTGCTTTGTTCGCTCACTGGGATACAAGACATGTTGCAGATCATGATTCAATAAATCAAAAAAAACCTATACTTGGAGCAAATGATGGAGGAAGTGGCGTTGGAGTCCTAATAGAACTGGCTAGACTTCTCAATGAACATCCTCCTCATTACGGTGTAGATATCATTTTGTTTGACGCCGAAGACTATGGGCAGCCTCAAAATAGTGACTTTCCTATTATGGAAGACTCATATTGTCTAGGGTCTCAATACTGGTCAAAGAATTTATATCCGAAAAACTATCAAAGCCAAGTTAAATTTGGAGTTTTATTAGATATGGTTGGTGGAAAAAATGCAACTTTTTACAAAGAACAGGTTTCACTAAATTACGCGTCGGGAATTACACATAAAATATGGAAAAAAGCCAATGGTTTAGGGTTTGGAAATTATTTTATTAATGAAACTGGAGCAAGTGTTATTGATGATCACTTATATGTTAACATGATAGCTAAAATTCCTACAATTAATATTATAGAATTTGATCCATACACAAAACAACATTTTAATAAGCATTGGCATACACATAATGACAACATGGATAATATTGATAAATCTACTCTCAATGCTGTTGGAACAACTTTACTACATATAATTTATGAAGAATGAATTAGAAATTTCAGTAATCCAATCAAACATTACCTGCAAAAACAAATCTGCGAACCTTAAAAATTTTGACATACAAATATCCAACATCAAGTCTTCTGATATTATTCTTCTGCCTGAAATGTTTAATACCGGATTTTATCCGAAAGATAAAACATTATCTGAAAAAATGGATGGGGAAACTGTTACATGGATGTTGCAAACCTCTATTAAAAATAAATGTTCCATTGCTGGCACACTTATGATCTCTGAAGGGCGAAAAATTTATAATAGATTGGTATGGGTCAATAATAAACAAAAAGTTTTTTTCTATGACAAAGTACATTTGTTTTCAATGGCAAAAGAAGATAAGTATATTAATAAAGGTAATAAACGGCTAATTATAGATGACTATGGCTGGAAAATATGTCCTTTGATATGCTATGATATTAGGTTTCCTGTATTTAGCCGAAATAATGTGAATTATGATGTTTTAATTTATTTAGCTAATTGGCCTATAGCAAGAATTGAGGCTTGGGATATATTGTTAAAAGCAAGGTCCATAGAAAATCAATGTTTTACTATTGGAGTAAATAGGATAGGAACTGATAATAATCAAGTAAAATATAATGGATGTTCAGCTGCTTATAATTATTCAGGGAAAAAAATATTATCCACTAAAAAAAATACAAGCTGCGTTAGTAGTGTTAAAATATATAAATCTGAAATTGAAACTTATAGAAAAAAAATGAATTTCTTAAACGATATGGAAGACTATAGATTAACTAGCGTCCGTGGATAGCTTAGTATCCCAATTTGATTTAATTTTTATCTTTTTCCTATATAAAATAATTTCTTCTGGTTGCTTTCTTTTATTAAAAGATCCTGTATCCCATAAAAAGTTATGGTTTTCATCAATAAAAACTTGTATATCATAAAGTCCAGGCAATAGTTTAACAGTGTTTATTTTTCCATTTATATAGTTGTGTTTTGAAACTAATTTATTGTCATTTATTATTTTCACTACAGCGTTTTCTATATTGCCAACGTCTAATAATAAGGCTCCTAATTCTGACAACGTATCAGTTAAATCACAAATTATAGAGTCATCAACAAAATTGGGATGAAAAGATTTGATCAATATTGTAGAATCTCTGGAGAAGTTAATAACTTCTTCACGAAATCCAATCTTATCTTCTGGGTCTATCATATAATTATTACCTGATAACGTAACTACATAATAATCTTTATTAGGCAAAAAGTGGAATGCCGCCTCACCCTTATTATCAGTTCTTGCAACAAAATCTGGACTTGGATAATTAGTAAAATCAACTTTATTATGCTCGTAAAGTAACACCCAATGACCTTCACAATCTTCTTGATTAAATGCATTGACAACTTTAAATTTGATATCACACAAATCTAGTTTGCTTATTTTCAATGTGTCTTGATTTAAATATATTGACAAGCTATCCAAAACATTGCCTTCAAGATGATCTTTAAGTCCGCTTCCAAAATTTAATTTATATACTAAATCTTTATTTAGTATTTCATTAATTTTTAAAAACAAAGTATTGTTCTTTATCCTGTATTCATAATTTATTATTGGCGGTGAAGTAAAGAAATGTTCTTTGAAATTGTTTTCTAAAATTATTTCATCAAATGTGCATATAATTTGGGTAATGGAGTCCTTGATTTCTTGCTCTACAAAAGTACTTATTAATTGGGGAGGAGAGGTGTCAATAGCTCCACCGTTTGGTGGAATCATGTTTGCGCAACCTAGACAAAATAAGAAATAAAAAAATATTATGTGATGTTTCATTATTAAAACATGAAATTAATTAAACAACAAATAGGCCAACCTTTTATACTATTATTGTTAAATATTGGAATTTACTGAAGATCATTGTCGTTTACTCCTATATTTTAAGCCTCACAAGTAGTACATTCTTTGTTCTGTTTAAACTGCTGTGCTGCATTCATGCTATGTTGATAATACAGTGATTTGATTCCTAATTCCCACGCCTTAATATACAGTTTGTTAATATCTTTTACGGACATGTTAGGGTGAATCATCAAATTTAGAGATTGCCCTTGATCAATATAATTTTGTCGATTTGCAGCTTGGTAAATTATATCCATTTGATCAATTTCAAAATATGTTTTGAAAACATTTTTTTCTTCTTGAGATAAAAAATCTAAATGCTGTACTGAACCATCTCTATCTCGAATGCTATTCCACACTTCCTTGGTATTCCTTTTCTTTTGTTCTAACAATTTAAGCAAGTAAGTATTCTTAATTGTTGTTTTTGTTTTAGCAATATCTTTAACATAAATATTAGACCAGATTGGTTCTATTCCTTGTGAAACCTGCCCAAGAATAAATGCTGAAGAAGTTGTAGGAGCAACAGCGTTCAATGTTGCGTTTCTTCTGCCAGCTCCTTTTAAAATTTTAGGCTCACCAAACTTCTCTGCTAGAAATTTTGAAGCCGCATAGGATTTGTTTTTTATGAACTTGAAAATTTCTGTGTTTAAATAATACGCTTCTTGGCTATTGAAAGACAGCATTTTAGACTGTAGTAATGAATGCCAACCCAAAACTCCAAGACCAAGAGCTCTATGTTCTTTAGCAAAATTATAAGCCCTCTCCATAAATAAAAATGTTTGCTTGTCATCAAGGTCTTGTGACTTCTTATACAATTCTAGTTTTTCTACAAATTCTGTAATTACAGCGTCTAAAAAATAAATCATTGTTTCTACAGCATCTGTATTTTTCCATTTTTCATAATGGAGTACATTTATTGAAGACAGACAGCATACAAAAGACCACTTATCGTTTGTTGGAAGCATAATCTCAGTACAAAGATTGCTTGCGTTAATTCCATATTTATTTTTTTTATATACATCTGGGGATCCATTATCAGCATTGTCTTTAAAAAAGATATATGGATATCCTATCTCACCTCTTCTTTGTAGCACTTTTGCCCAAATATTACGTTTGTCCATATCTCCCGCAATCATTTCCTTCATCCAGTTATTTGTTACTGAAACTCCATGAGTTAATTCTTGAATTGGATTTCCTTCTGTTCCGATGTCTAGAAATTCCGAAATATCTTTATGTTCTATTGGTAGGTATGGAGAAAATCTTCCTCTACGTACAGACCCTTGACTTACAACATCTACCATTGTTTCAAATAATTTCATTATATGTACAGCGCCAGAAGCTTCTCCATTATTTTTGACACTAGCTCCTCTGTGTCTAATGTGCCCAAAATATCCTGACGTTCCTCCACCTAGTTTAGACATCATTCCAACCTCTGATTGGGTATATAAAATATTGCCCATGTCATCAGAAATATTAGAGCCAAAACAACTAATAGGGAGCCCTCTTTTTTTTCCAAAATTTGACCATACAGGCGAGGACAAAGAGAAAAATCCAAGACTCATATATTTAAAAAATTTGTTACTATATCCTTTGATTCCCAAGATTTCTTCTGCCCTATTTGCAATTTCTCTTATTCTTTTTTCCGGTGTCCCTCCCTCAGGAATGTAACCCGCGGCTAAAAAATTTCTACTGTGCTCAGTTAACCAACTAAATTCACCAGGATTTGATTTACTATTCTCTTTAAAATTATCTTTTTTTAATAATGTTTCCTTATTTATATATTTATCTGTTTTTTCCATATCATTAAAATAAATCTTGTGCGGTTATACTTTGCGTTCTTTTACTATAATTAATAGACCTTTTTACAAAAAAGTCTCCGTGCTTTGTTCCAATTATTTCATCGTTAAACCATTCTGTTTCACTAAGTAAAGAATCATCAGTTTTAAACACCTCACTAACGCCTATACTTTCTAAGGATCGGTTGAAACGATCTTTTATGAATTCTTTAACTTGTTTTTTAGGTAAAAAATCTAATTCTCCTTTTTCGAATATCCAATCTATAAGCGCGCTTTCCGCCCCATAAGCGTCAATACACATAGTTTGTATTCTGTTATCATATGCGGCATCAAACCACTCTGGGTTTTCTTTTTTAATAATTTTTATCAAGTCTATGCCAAAATCTCCGTGAATTTGCTCTTCTTTTGAAGTTGCCTCTACTACATTGGAGATGCCTTTTAACATATTCTTATGCTTATTAAATGCCATAATGATCAAAAATTGCGAAAATAATGAGACATGTTCTATAAATAATGAGAATAACAAAACTGATTCTGAATAATCCCTATTACTTTCACTTTTAGCGCTACCTAGCGAGGCGTCCAAGTACCTAACCCTTTTCATTATAACTGGATTTTTCTTCAATTCTTTAAATTCATTATTAAGTCCCAAAATCTCTAATAAATGAGAGTACGCGTCAGTATGTCTCACCTCGCTTTCTGCAAATGTAGCTCCCACCGCTCCCACTTCCGGTTTTGGTATTTTATGATAAATATCTCCCCAAAAACTTTTAACCGCTACCTCAATTTGAGAAATTGCCAACATAGCATTTTTAATCGCACTTTTTTCTATATCTGAGAGGTGTGTTTTAAAATCCTGTATATCGCTTGTGAAATTAAACTCCGAGTGGATCCAGTATGAGTGTCTAATTGCTGGCACATAATCAAATAATTCTGGATATTCGAAGGGCTTTAAAGCTACTCTTTTTTCAAATATATTTCTTTCTCTCTTTTTTGTTTGTGTATTTCTATAAAGAATATAAGATTTAGCAACATTTAAAAACTCACTTTTCATAAGAGTCTGCTCTACTAAATCTTGTATTTCTTCTACATTTGGAACATAGTAGGGTATTTCCTTCTTTCTTTTTAATAATTCAACATTGACTTGTTCTGAAATTTTTTCAGCATCTTCTTCACCTCCTTCATTCGCAGATTTCATTGCCTTTAATACCGCCTCAGTAATTTTTTCAATTTTAAATGGTTTTTTGGAGTGGTTTCTTTTAAAAATTTCTTCAATGTTCATAGTATAAATCTTTTTAGTATAAACAAATACAATGCAACAAACTTTATTATTACGCTTGTATTTTTTATTTGCTTGTTAAACAACTGGCTAACAGTTAAAGAATTTTTCTCTAACTTTAGTGACTACAATTTTAAAAATATTATGACTCATTTTACGCTAATTGGAAGTCAATTACTAACATTTTTTTTAACAAAATTTGTGCTGAAAAAACACTCTAGATTGCAGTATTGTTTTTAAAATTTTAATGCGTTGAAATTCAATAAAATGAAGGTATTTATTGATAGTTGTTTAATCAAAAAATTAGTTAGTTTTTAACAATTAAGATTGACACTATTTAAAATACTTTTAAATAAAAGCATACCATCCTCGTTATTTAATGATCGATCTGACGCTCTTTCAGGGTGAGGCATCATCCCAAAAACATTTCTATTTTGATTACATATTCCTGCGATATTATGCAATGATCCATTCGGATTGGATTCTAGATTAACATTAGAGTTTTCATCGCAATATTTGAATAAAATTTGATCATTCTTATTCATTTCATCTAATACATCATTGTTGACATAATACCGCCCTTCTCCATGAGCAATGGGTATTTTCAGAGCTCTATCTGAATTTATATTTGTAATAATTGATTTTTTGGTAATTATTTTTAGAAATGTATTCTTACAAATAAACTTGTGGCTTAAATTATGAAGTAATGCCCCAGGCAACAATTGAGACTCACATAATATTTGAAAGCCGTTGCAAATACCTAATACATAGCCGCCAGAATTTGCATAATCAACTATTTCTTTCATAATTGGAGAATAATTAGCAATAGACCCTGACCTTAAATAATCTCCAAAAGAAAATCCTCCAGGCAATATAATAAAATTACAGCCCTTCAAATCACTTTCCTTATGCCATAACTTAACTACATCTTGATTCATAATATTCTTTAAAACATATATAATATCGTTATCGCAATTAGATCCTGGGAAAACAACAACTCCAAATTTCATCTTATGTGTATTTATTATTAATTTAAAAACAAATTTACATATTAATGATTGAAATACGATAAAATACCGTACTAAAAAATAATAGAATAAATAGTATTTCTGAAATAATGGTTAATCTATAATAAGAGAAAAAGTTTGATATTACTATACTGAGTGGAGCGATTGATAAATATAAGAAGATTATATTATTAAAAATTGTTGCAAGAAAAATCGTTATAACTAAATACATAATAATAATAAAAAAAGACTCTCTACTTTTTATGCTCTTTTTATAAATCCAGTTGAAAATTTCTATTACAGAAAATACTGTAACTAAACAAACGACGATTAACCAAAATTGAGCATGAAAAGTATCCAAATTTAAATAACTCAAGGAAGTCTCCATCTCAAAATTTGGCAAAGACAAGTTTTGATTTGAAATATACTGATACGACCAAATAAACAAATATGGAATTATTGATGAAATTAAACTAATAAATAGTAATCTCCACTCAAAATTGCGAAATATTATTGCCGCAAAAAACACTAGCAAAATGAAAATTAGAAATTCGGTTGATATTATTGAAAGTGTTGATATCAACAACACAGAATTAAATACATTTCTATAAGGTTTTTTTGTCTTAAATAATGTAAGTAAATATCTGAGAATATACAGAAAAAAGAATGAAATAGATACGGCAATAACAGCAAAATCTAATTTACAATAATCAAAAAATACTGTGTTTAATATTACAAAGATGAAGCTTAAAATTATGCTCGGTTTTTTAATTACATCCTGCTCATAAATCAGATTATTTAGCCCCATGCTATTAAAAAACACCATAACCATTATCAAAAATATTTCAAATAAATTTAATACAATAGTTTTTATTGGAAGATGATAATTAATCATTATTAAATTAGGTAAAAAAAACAAAATCAAACTAATCATTAAAAAAAGAATCAAATAAGAATTAGTATTTTTTAAAAATTTTAAAATCATGTTTGATTATTTTTCATAGTTTTGCATAAACGATCAGATAATGAATGATATTATTTATAGTATAGGGGATTTTTTCGAATCAATTTTTGAATTAATACCTCCATTTGGAAATTACGTTAATTACGCTTTCATGATAGTGATTTTCCTTTTCTTAGTAATATGGACATATAAAATGTTTGTCCACAAACAAAAGGGACAGGAGCACGCTTCAGAGTAAATCCTTTCCAATATCTTTTCTATAATATTTTTGATTAAACTTTATTTTATTACAACTCTCCATGGATTTTTTAACCGCTGCTTCTATACTATTAGCGATAGACGTAACTGCAAGTACCCGACCACCATTTGTAATTAATTCTTTATTATTCAATTTTGTTCCCGAGTGAAAAACTAATGAATTGTCAGCGTCTTCTATTCCTGAAATACCATATCCTGTTTGATATTTTTCAGGATATCCTCCAGAAGTTAAAATTACAGTTGCAGCTGTTTTTTCAGAAATGTCAAAATCTATCTCACTAAAAGACCCATTACCAATCCCTAGAAGAAGATTTAACAAATCTGATTTTATTCTTGGAATAACAACTTCTGTTTCTGGATCTCCCATTCTAACATTGTACTCTATAACTTTTGCGTTACCGTTACTAACCATTAATCCAATAAATATAAACCCTTGGTAAAGTATATTTTCGCTATTTAAACCTTTTATGGTTGGAATAATTATTTCACGATCTAATTTATCCATAAAAAACCTGTCTACAAATGGCACAGGAGATATAGCTCCCATTCCACCAGTATTAAGTCCTGTATCATTTTCTCCAACTCTTTTATAGTCTTTTGCAGATGGCAAGATTTTATATGACTTTCCATCAGTTAGCACAAATACTGATAATTCGATGCCTGTTAAATATTCTTCAACTACCACCGTGCTACCAGCATCTCCAAACTTTTTATTAACGATTATTTCTCTCAATTCGTTTTTAGCTTCATCTAAGCGATCAAGAATTAAAACTCCCTTACCTGCTGCTAAACCATCAACTTTTAGTACGTATGGGGAGCTGATTTCTTCAAGATAAGTCATGCCCTGCTCTATATTATCAATTGTGAAACTTTTATATCTAGCTGTTGGTATATTATATTTTTGCATAAATTCCTTAGCAAATTCTTTACTCCCCTCAAGCTTCGCTCCTCTAATACAAGGGCCTATAACAATGATTTCTTTTAATTTATCATCTGATTTGAAAAAATCATGAATTCCATTAACCAAAGGATCTTCTGGACCCACTATAATAATATCTATATTATGTTCTATACAGATTTCTTTTATTGAAGGAAAATCATTAGGATCTACATAAATGTTCAATCCCAAATCTTGAGTTCCCCCATTACCTGGAGCGATTACCAACTTCTTACAAAGACTACTTTGCGATATTTTCCAAGCAAAAGCGTGTTCTCTTCCCCCACTACCAATTATTAATACATTCATTTTAATTTTCTTCTATTATTTCTAATATTTCTTTTGTATACTCCATATTATGAAATACACCTTGAACATCATCATCCAAATTTAGATGATCTAAAAGCTTTAATACTAGCTTGGATTCTTCTACAGTAATATTTTTCGTGTTGTTGGGCACCCTAATTATCTCTGACTTTTCAACCATAACCTGATTGCTATCTAAACAATTCTGCATATTGCTATATTCTTTAAATTTACAAAAAATACTTAAACAATCTTCTTCTTTTTGCATGTATTCTAATCCTCCATCAATTAACCTCATTTCAAATTCTTCAATATCATATTTAATATTAGAATATAATACTTTAAATACCGCCATTCTTTCAAAAATAAACTCTAAAGAACCATTTGTACCCAGACTTCCTCCATATTTTGTAAAATATGAGCGCACATTGGCCACAGTTCTGTTATTGTTGTCTGTAGCGCAATCTACAAAGATGGCAACACCTGATGAAGCGTATCCTTCTAAGCTAATCTCCATATAGTTTTCCGCAGAGCTTCCTGAAGCTTTTTTTATTGCCCGAAGGATATTTTCTTTTGGCATATTAGCCTCCTTTGCATTTTGTATCGCTTGTCTCAACCTAATATTGGTTTCTGGATCATCACCTCCTTTTTTCACTGAAATTGAAATTTCTTTCCCAATTCTTGAAAAAGTTTTGGACATAGCTGACCAACGCTTCATTTTTCTTTCCTTTCTAAATTCAAAGGCTCTGCCCATAATTATGTATTGAAAAATTTATTATTCATCTAATTTTAGAACAGCTAGAAACGCTTTTTGTGGTATCTCTACATTTCCTACTTGTTTCATTCTTTTTTTTCCTTTCTTTTGTTTTTCTAATAATTTTCTTTTTCTAGTTATATCACCCCCATAGCACTTAGCGGTAACATCTTTTCGTAACGCTTTAATTGTTTCTCTAGATATTATTTTTGATCCTATTGCAGACTGTATAGCTATATCAAATTGTTGTCTTGGTATCAATTCTTTTAGCTTTATACATATTTTTCTGCCTAAAAACTGAGCGTTCTGCCTGTGAATAAGAGCAGACAAGGCATCTACGTGCTCACCATTTAAAAGTATGTCTAATTTAATCAATTCCGATTCTCTATATCCGCTAGGCTGATAGTCAAATGATGCGTATCCTTTAGAAATAGATTTTAATTTGTCATAAAAATCAAATACAATTTCTCCTAAAGGCATACTAAATGAAAGCTCAACTCTGTCAGTAGTTAAATAAATTTGATTTGTAAGTTCTCCTCTTTTTTCAATACACAAATTCATTATTGATCCAATAAATTCTGATTTTGTGATTATTTGAGCGTTAATATATGGTTCTTCGACAAAATTTAGAATACTTGGGTCGGGAAACTCTGTCGGATTGTGCACCTGCATAACCTCGCCACTTGTTGCATGAGCCTTATAAGAAACATTGGGTACTGTAGTAATTACAATCATATTAAACTCTCGTTCTAATCTCTCTTGAATAATCTCCATATGCAACATCCCTAAAAAACCACATCGAAAACCAAAACCAAGAGCAGCAGATGATTCAGGCTGAAAAGTTAAGGAAGCATCATTCAATTGTAATTTTTCCATAGACTTTCTTAGCTCCTCATAGTCTTCTGTATCTACTGGGTAAATTCCAGCAAAAACCATTGGTTTAACATCTTCAAAGCCCTTTACAGGCGCATGCGAAGGGTTTTCAACTGAAGTGATAGTGTCCCCAACCTTGACTTCTCGAGCATCTTTAATGCCAGAAATTATATACCCAACCTCACCCGCATGCAAATGGTTTTTTGGCGCCTTATTCAACTTTAGCGACCCGATTTCATCAGCATAATATTCTTTTTCAGTAGACATGAATTTTACCTTCTGTCCTTTTTCGATCTTGCCATTGACTATTTTAAAATACGCTTCAATTCCCCTAAATGAATTATAAACTGAATCAAATATCATTGCCTGCAAAGGCATTTTTGTATCCCCTTCAGGGCTTGGAACTCTTTGTATAATCGAAGTAATAATTTTATCTATACCTAATCCTGTTTTTGCAGATGCGGGGATTATTTCATCTAAAGAGCATCCTATCAAATCTACAATCTGATCAGAAACTACTTCTGGCTCTGCTGAAGGCAAGTCCATTTTATTTAGAATGGGAATTATTTCTAAATCATTATCTAATGCCAAATATAAATTAGAAATTGTTTGCGCTTGTATTCCCTGTGCGGCATCCACAATCAATAGCGCTCCTTCACAAGCCGCTATGGATCTAGACACTTCATATGAAAAATCCACATGACCTGGAGTATCTATTAAATTTAGGGTATAAAGTTCTTCATTATACAAATATTCCATCTGTATAGCGTGACTTTTTATAGTAATCCCTCTTTCTCTTTCCAAATCCATATCATCTAAAAGCTGATCCTGAGCTTGTCTATCTGTAACGGTTCCTGTGAATTCTAGCAATCTATCAGCTAGTGTGCTTTTTCCGTGGTCGATATGCGCGATTATGCAAAAATTTCTAATATTGTTCATCTTAATTGCGAAAATACAGATTTCAATTGAAATTGGATTTTATTTTTTTTAAAAAAAGTTATATAATTGCGAGATGAATGAAAAGGTTACTATTAGTAAAAAAAGACATATAGCTAAAACTATTACTTGGAGAATTATTGGTACTTTAGATACTTTTATAATTGGTAAAATACTTTTAGAATATACCGATCATGTCGAATATTCTACAGAAGCTGCTGGATTCATCGCTATACTGGAACTTATCACTAAAACCGCTTTGTATTACATTCATGAAAGAATTTGGTTTAAATTAAATTGGGTGAATATCAGCAATAAAGCAAGACACATAATTAAAACTCTTAGTTGGAGGCTTGTTGGAGCAATCGACACTGTACTTCTAGTTTTCTTAGTTTTTTATTTTTGGTTCCCTAATCAAGATGGCTCATTTAATTATATAGAAGCTTCTCAAATTGCTATGGGTATGTTTTCTATTGAAGTCATAACAAAAATTATTTTATACTATTTGCATGAAAGAATTTGGTTTATGTCAAACTTTGGTGTGATTAAAAAACCTCAGTCCTAATCATTCTATTTTCTATATATATATTTAATCCCTATTTCATTTTCCTCTTTCTCTTCATCTATCTCCCATTGATATTTTTTTGGTTTTGGGCCTTGATTTTTAAGTGTTATTGCTATTATTAATCCCGATATAAAACCCGCTAAATGAGACATTTGTGAAATATTATCATCTGGTATCTCTATTAAGCCCCATATATTAACAAAATTTAAAAAAATTACTAAAAATGATAAAATTGCTAATCTTGGTTGCTTCCTAATAAATCCGCTAAAAAAAACAAACCCAGCCAAGTAATATATAAAAGAACTAGCTCCTATTACATAAATCTCATTTCTCTCCCCGATAATCCAAAAAATAAATCCACTCAATATAAATGAACTAATATATACTTTTAAAGAAATTGTTCTATATACAGAACTAATTATCCCTCCCAATAACATCATTGGGTAAGTGTTGTTAATTAGATGATTAAAATCGCTATGAATAAATGGAAAGGTAAAAATTCTATAGACATTTTTACCAGATTGAATTCCCAAAAAATAAAGATCATTTATGTTAAAAAATATTTCTATTCCTTTAACTGCCCATATAATTATAACAAATAAAATAGGCCAAAAAAATGTATTTATATATGAATTTATGTCGTCTTTCATTACGTAAATTAATGATAAAATTATAACTTTACCAAACCTATGATGCATCAAAAAAAACTATTTCTTCTTGACGCATACGCGTTAATATATCGAGCCTACTTTGCGTTTATTAAAAATCCAAGAATTAATGCAAAGGGATTAAATACTTCAGCAATTTACGGTTTTACTAATACAATATTAGAGATAATTAAAAAAGAGAATCCTAGCCACTTAGCCGTAGTCTTTGATGTTGGAGGAGATACATTTAGGCATAAGCAGTTTGCGGAATATAAAGCAAATAGAGATCCTACTCCTGAAGGTATTATAACAGCTGTGCCTTACATTACTCAAATACTTGAAGCTTTTAACATTCAACAACTTTCTCTAAAAGGCTATGAAGCAGATGATGTAATTGGAACTATAGCAAAGCAAGCTGAAAAAGAACATTTTTCTGTATACATGATGACTCCTGATAAAGATTTTGCCCAACTAGTTACTGATAATATCTTTATGTATAGACCAGCTACCAAATGGTCGAAATCTGAAGTTTGGGGAGTCCCAGAGGTTTTAGAAAAGTTTGAAATAAGTAATGTTTCTCAAGTAGTTGATTTTCTTGGTATGATGGGAGACGCTGTTGACAATATTCCTGGACTACCAGGTGTTGGAAAAAAAACAGCCATTAAATTTATTAAAGAGTATAATTCCTTAGAGGGACTGCTTAAAAATACTGATAAAATTAAAGGAAAGCTAAAAGAAAAAATCATTCTAAATAAAGAACAAGGATTGCTATCTAAAAAACTTGCAACTATTGATACAGAAGTGCCTATTAAATTCAATAAATCAATCTGTCAATTGCGGGATTTTAACAAACAGCTCCTTTATGATATTTTTAATGAACTTGAATTCAAAACCCTAATAAAAAGATTAGATCTTAATGCTTCTAATTATCCAAAAGAAAATTTTATTCCACTTAACAACAATCAACAACTAGACATGTTTTTCTCAAATGAAGATGATGCTCCAGATAAAATTGATGAATTTAAAGCGTACGAAAAAATTGACGATCTTGATTTTATTTATGATAGAATTAATAGTGTAAAAACTGTCTCCTTCCAATTCGGGTTTAAAAATAATTCTGATAATCAAGCTGTAATTGTGAGTTTGGGAATTTGCATTGCTGGTGGTCAAGCTTATTTTATTAGCCTAGAAAATAAAAAATTTAATAGTTTTATTAAAAATCTTTTTAACGATAATTCTATTTTAAAAATTGGGTATAATATTAAATACCAAAGTAAAATTCTAACATCTTACGCTCCTCATGAACTAAACAATGTATTTGATATTGGAATAGCTCAGTATTTATTAGAGCCTGACAGAAGGGTCGATATTATGTCTATTGTAGAACAGCATCTACCGCGTTCATTATCTGCCAATAATTTTTCAAAACTTAATAGGTCTACTTTTATTTTTGAAGATTTAAGCGAAGATGAAGAAATGGAGTCAACCTGCGAATTTGTAGACGCAAATTTTCAATTACATCAAATTTTAAGGCAAAAGTTAGTAGACAGTAAATGCTATGAACTATTTGAAAAAATTGAAATGCCTCTAATCCATGTTTTAAAAAAAATGGAGATAGAAGGAATCCGCTTAGATAAAAAAATTCTACATGAATTATCTCATGAACTTGAGCATCAAATCAAATTACTTGAAAACGAAATTTTTCAACTTTCTGGTGAAAAATTTAATCTTTCTTCTCCTAAGCAGTTGGGGAAAGTCCTGTTTGAAAAAATGGAGATTTCAAAGAAAGCAAAAAAAACAAAATCTGGACAGTATTCAACCTCAGAAGAAAACTTGTCAAAGCTAATTGATGCACATGTAGTGATTCCTAAAATATTAAAATTTAGAAGATTGCAAAAATTAATGTCTACTTATATAAATGCACTTCCATTATTAATCAACCCCATAACAAATAGAGTTCACACAACATTTAATCAAAATATCGCTAGCACTGGGAGACTTAGCTCAATGAATCCCAATTTACAAAACATCCCTATAAAAACAGAAAATGGAAAAAAAATTAGACTATCTTTTATTCCTCGCAATAAAGAGTATCAACTCTTAGCGGCAGATTATTCTCAAATAGAGCTGCGTATAATGGCGGATTTGAGCAATGACGCTACTATGATCAGAGCCTTTAAAAACAATGAAGACATACACAGCGCTACTGCTGCAAAAGTTTATAATGTTATATTATCTGAAGTAAGTCCAGAAATGAGATCCAATGCTAAAATGGTAAATTTTGGAATCATCTATGGAATTTCCTCATTTGGATTATCTCAAAAATTACAGATTAAAAAAAAGGAAGCCTCTCAAATTATAGAACAATATTTTGAAAAATTTCCTGAAATCAAACGATTTATAGATAAATCAATAATTAAAGCAAAAGAAAACGAATACGTAACTACAAAGTTTGGAAGAAAAAGATTCCTGAAAAACATTAATTCAAGAAATGCTTTATTGCGTAATTATGATGAGAGAAACGCAATTAACGCACCTATACAAGGCCTTGCAGCTGATATAATTAAAAAAGCAATGATTGAAATTCACTCAGATTTTGAAAAGTTGCAATTAAAATCTAAAATGATTTTACAGGTTCATGATGAACTGATTTTTGATGTTCTTCAAGAAGAGATGGAGGTAGTGAGAAAGATTGTTAAAAATAAAATGGAAGGAGCTGCAGAATTAAATGTTCCTTTAACTGTTGAAATTGGAACTGGCAAAAACTGGCTAGAAGCTCATTAAGAATTGCGCTTTCTAATAAAAAGTAAATATAATGCCCCTATCGCAATAATTCCTATAAAAGCATTTCCAGCTTCATTAATATTGCCAACCGGATCCCAGCCTAAAAGAGGCTCATCTATTAATAACTGCACTACAACACCTAAAGCTAAAATTGTTAAAGCGGTATAAGTCAGCTCTACAACTACGTTTCTAATATTTTTTAATAACTTTTCCATTAATAATTTTTTCATTAAAAAATAAAATAGCCCTACAATTGTAGAGCTATTTTATTATTTTTTTCATATTTCTTACTTAGTTAAGAAAGAATAAAGGATTAATAATGTTACAAGTCCTGTAAATCCATTTAAACCATTAATAATATTCTTCACATTACTAATTACGTCCATTCCGTCATAAATTGGAGCATTAAATAGAATCTGAGCCGCAACCGCTAAACCCAAGATTGTCATCAATAGACCAGTTAATCCTTTAAAAAATCCATTAAAGTACTTAAATACATTGTCCATAATAAAATATAAATTTGGTTAATAATGCGTCAAACTTAAAAACATAATCTCTTATAAAGAAAGAAATTTAATATTTATGAATTTTGACAACATATCACAATAATGATGGTATAAATTTTATTGCAAAACACATAAAATATTGGTAATCAGTATTTTATAATTATTTTTGATTATAATATTATATGATATTATTGGTCTTTATAAACAAGTAAGTGTTAAAAATCAAAGATCGGTATAAACGCTTGCTTTTCAGATAATTAGAATATAAAACAATCTTTTTTTGCTGTTTTTTTCACAAAAAATTTAAATTTCTGAAACATGGAGAGTTTTAGAGTCAAAATCATTAGAATTTTGAATTAAATAAGCGATTTTTTTAGCAACGTAGTAAGTGTCTAGTAATTTTTTTTTCACATAGTAATCCTTAAATTTATTTACGCTTGGAAATTTTGAAGGGGCTGTACCTCTAATCTTTTCTTGCATTTTTGTATCAACAATTCCTGGTCGGAAATTAAAAATCTTTAGATTTTTATAGTTCTCTATGGCTATAACTTCAGCGAAGGACTCTAAAGCTGACTTTGAAGAGCAGTAAGTAGACCATGAAGCAATTGATTTACTGGCGGCGCCTGAACTAATGTTAATTACTACTAACTCTTTATCAACATACGCTTTTAAAAAATTTCTTGTTAATATTACCGGAGAAATCAAATTTAAATTATAATCATAAATAATATCAGAATATTTCATTTCTTTAAATGGACTAATGGCTCCAATTGTTGCTGCGTTATTTATTAATACAACTTTTTTTGCTGTTGTATGATTAAATGCGATTTTATGAACATTACTTATTTCTGACAAATCATATTTTAAAAAACAGAAGTTTTTATGATTTATAGAATTATTCCTTGAAATTCCTGTAACCCTAAAGTCTAAACTCAAAAGTCGTTCAGATAGTGAGCTGCCAATTCCTTGACCTGTTCCTGTGATGAAAATTTCAGTATTCAATTATATCAGTTTTAATGCTTGGTCTAAATCTTTCTGTAAATCTTCTATATCTTCAAGGCCTACACTTAATCTAATTAATGAATCTACAACTCCTGTTTTTTCTCTTTCTTCCTTGGGGATTGCAGCGTGCGTCATTGATGCTGGATGCCCTACCAGTGACTCAACTCCCCCTAGACTTTCCGCTAAAGTAAAATAATTCATATTTGAAACCACACTAATAGCGTCCTTGAGTTTATTTCCTTTCAAAGTAAAAGAAATCATTCCTCCAAATCCTAACATTTGGCTTTTTGCTATTTCATGACCTTTATGATTTACCAATCCTGGCCAATATACTTTATCAATTTTTTGGTGTGATTCCAAAAAATTCGCGATAGACTTTGCATTTTTACAGTGTCGATCCATACGCACATGTAGAGTTTTAATGCCACGAAGGACTAAAAAACAATCCATTGGACCAGGAACGGCTCCACATGAATTTTGAATATGAAACAACTTGTCAGCTAACTTTTTATCCTTACAAATAACCGCTCCCATTACTACGTCTGAATGCCCCCCCATATATTTAGTTAAAGAATGCATTACTATATCCGCCCCTTGTTCCAAAGGCTTTTGCAGATACGGTGTTGCAAAAGTATTATCCACAACTAAAAGTATATCCTTATCTAATATAAGATTATATAGTTGATTAATATCAATTATATTCATCATAGGGTTTGTGGGGGTTTCAACCCAGACCATCCTTGTCTTTTCATTGATTAAATTATTTAAAGAATCTATACAGTCCATTCTGGTAAAATGAAATTTAATCCCATATTTTTGAAATATAGAATTAAAAATCCTGTAAGAGCCTCCATAAAGATCATTAGTTGAAATCACTTCGTCGCCAGGACTTAAAGTTTTTACAATTGCGTCTATAGCTGCCAAACCGCTGCCAAAACAAAGTCCATAATTACCACCTTCTAGAGCGGCTAGATTATTCTCTAAAGCTTGCCTTGTAGGGTTTCCAGTTCTAGAATATTCAAATCCTTTAAAATCTCCAGGACTTTTTTGTTTATAAGTAGATGTTTGATAAATAGGGGTCATTATAGCTCCAGTAGATGGATCAGAGCTTTGTCCAGCGTGTATTAATTTTGTAGAAAATTTCATAGTATATTTTTTAAACCAACAAAAGTACCAAAATTTGTATTATTAAATTTTAATTTTGCAAAAAATACTTGATTGAAAAAAACCTTTTTTTACCATCTATTATTATTTATTTCAAATCTTATTTATGCGCTAAATTATTCAATAGCGAAATTAATTATGCCTGAGCATATAAAACCTTCCGGATTTATATTACTTAGAGTAACCGGAGCATTAGTGTTATATTCTATTTCATATTTTATTTTAGTCAAAGAGCGTATTGACAAGTCTGATTTGGTTAGATTTTTTTTATGTGGGATTTTTGGTATAGCTATTAATCAATTGCTGTTTTTTGAAGGACTTAGCCTAACTACTCCTATTAACGCCTCTATTGTAATGACAGCAAACCCTATTCTAGTATTAGTCCTTTCCTACTTTATATTAAAAGAAAAAATAAAAGTTAGAAAAGCTTTTGGTATAGGATTAGGCATAATAGGCTCTATTCTATTAATTACTCAAGGATCTACGTTAGACTTTTCCTCTAACTATCAATTTGGGAATTTACTAGTATTTATTAATGCTGCTAGTTACGGAGTATACTTAATTCTAGTACAGCCCTTAATGCGTAAATACCATCCCTTAACCGTAATGCTGTACGTATTTAGTTTTGGATTTCCTTTTGTAGGGATATTTGGTTTTGAGCACTTGATTCAAGTAAATTGGGTAAATCTTAATTTCAATCATTATATGTCTATAGTTTTTGTGGTATTTGGCACAACATTTATTGCTTATTTGTGTAATTCAGTCGCGCTGCAAAAACTTCAGGCTACCACAGTTAGTATTTATATCTACTTACAGCCTTTGCTTGCTAGCATATTTGCAATAATTATAGGTTCAGATACGTTAGACTTTATAAAAATCACCGCAGCTTTTCTTATTTTTATAGGAGTTTATTTGGTAAGTTCCAATAAGAATAATAAAAAAACATAAATTTGCCTAAAAAGAAAAAAAAATGATGCAATCTATGACCGGTTTTGGCAGCGCAAAATTTATCGCTTCTAAAAATATTTATAATGTCGAAATTAGAAGTTTAAACTCTAAATTCATTGATCTAAATATAAAGATTCCATCTGTTTTAAAAGAAAAAGAATTTGCAATTAGAAAGTTATTGTCTGGAAAGTTGCTTAGGGGCAAGATAGAAATTATAATTTGGAGAGACAAGTCTGATGATAGACCTTCTTATGAAATTAACACCAAAGTTATTAAGATGTATCATGAAGGAGTTTTAAAATTAAAGCGTGATTTAAATCTTAAAAAAGATGCAACAAGCAAAAGCGACTATAGACTTAATCAATCTGAAATAATCCCCACTTTACTGTCTTTGCCCGAATCATTAGTTAAATCTGAATCCAAAATGATTAACATTTGGACCCTGGCTGAACAATCTATATATGAAGCAGCTGACAAGCTAATTTTGTATAGAAAAAAAGAAGGAGGTTCTATTGGAGAAGATATCGTTAATCGCATTAATTTTTTAATTAAATTAACAAAATCTATTGAGCCCCTTGCTAAAAAGCGATTAAAAAAAATAAATCTATCTCTAAACAAAAAACTTAGTCAGCTACAGGATGTTAATATTGACGAGAATAGATATGAACAAGAGTTGATCTATTATCTTGAAAAATTAGATATAACAGAAGAAATTGTTAGGCTTAAATCTCACTTGAGTTTTTTTATTGAATCCACCCAGAACACAAATCCTATTGGTAAAAAACTAGGTTTTATTTGTCAAGAGATTGGGAGGGAAATAAATACACTTGGGTCTAAAGCTTCTGACTCTAAAATGCAAAAAATTATAATCCAAATGAAGGATGAGTTAGAAAAAATTAAAGAGCAGTCCTTAAATATTTTATAAATGGGAAGGTTAATTGTTATTTCAGCGCCTTCCGGAGCGGGCAAAACATCAATTGTTAAATTTCTGTTAAGCAAAATTGATAACCTTTATTTTTCAATTTCAGCATGCAGCAGAAAGAAACGTAAGAATGAAATTAATGGCCAAGATTATTTTTTTTTAAGTACTTTAGATTTTAAGAAGAAAATTGACAATAATGAGTTTTTGGAATGGGAAGAGGTGTACAAAAATAATTTTTATGGCACTTTAAAAAAAGAAGTTGATAATTCAATTAAACTTAAAAAGAATGTGATTTTTGACGTTGATGTAATTGGGGGTCTAAACATAAAACGGGTCTATAAAAAAAACTGTCTTTCCATTTTTATTGCGCCCCCTTCTTTAGATGTTTTGGAGTCTAGATTGCATAAAAGAGGTTCTGAAAGTATTGACTCATTACTCGCCAGAATATCTAAAGCTAAATATGAAATGAAATACCAATGCAGGTTTGATGAAGTAATCATAAATCGTGATCTAGATTCTGCCTGTTTTGAAGCTTTAAAATTAGTGTTGAAATTTATCCGATAAATATGAATATAGGTCTTTTTTTTGGTTCATTTAATCCTTTTCATTTAGGACATAAAATTATTTCTTCTCACCTAATTGAATTTACAGATTTAGAAAAAATCATGTTTGTTGTTTCTCCACAAAACCCTTTAAAAAACAAAAATTCTTTGTTAGATCAAAATCATCGATTACAAATTATTAATAGTGAAATAGAGGATACTCCTGAATTAATAGTTTCTAATATTGAATTTGATATGCCTATACCTTCATATACAATAGATACCCTTGTAAGAATAAAAGAAAGGTACAAAAATGACACTTTTTCTCTAATAATGGGGGCTGATAATATTGCAAATTTTCACAAATGGAAAAATTACAAAAACATAATAGACAATCATATGATTTATGTTTATCCAAGAAATAATATTAATGTTGAATTTAAACATGAGAATGTAATTAATGTTCAGGGNGTACCTAATTTAGAGATTTCAGCCTCATTTATTAGAAAATCGATAAAATGTGGTAAAAATGTTGCTTATTTAATGCCTGAAAAGGTGTGGAAATATATTGACGAAATGAATTTTTACAAAAAATGAAAATTTATATAAAAACATTANTCTATATAATATTAATAGTTAGTTTTTTCTCATTTAAACTTACTAATAATAAAAATAACAAGCCAATAGTCTCGTACGAAGGGTGGTGGATATTTGGAGATGGTAATCATCTGTTTAAAGATCAAAATACATTAAAAGAAATAAGCCTTGTTTTTATGGATTATAATGAAAATGATATAAACGAATTATACCTTTCCATTGCCAAAATGGAGTATTTTCCTGTTGAATGCTATATTCGAGGAATTAAAAAAATAAATCTTAAAAAAAATGAATTGTATTTTTCTGTTCAAGATTTTGAGATACTTTATGTGGAAGGTTGCGGGGAAAATTAAATTACTTTTTTGTATTTTTTGCCAACAAAAACTCTTTATTCAAATTGGCAATATAATCAATTGATATGTCTTTTGGGCACTCAATCTCGCAAGCTCCAGTGTTGCTACAATTACCGAAAGACTCTTTATCCATTTGCTCAACCATATTAACAACTCTCTCTTTTCTTTCGACTTTTCCTTGAGGCAAGTATGAATACTGTGAAACTTTTGCGGCAACAAACAACATTGCGGAAGAATTTTTACAAGTAGCAACACACGCTCCACATCCAATACATGTTGCAGCGTCAAATGATTTGTCAGCATCAACCTTTCTTACAGGAGTTGAATTTGCGTCTGGAGTATTTCCTGAAGTATTTACACTAATATACCCCCCTGACTGCTGGATCCTATCAAAGGAAGATCTGTCTACAACTAAATCTTTGATTACAGGAAAAGCCGTAGATCTCCAAGGTTCTATATAAATTGTTTGTCCATCTTTAAAACTTCTCATATGTAGCTGACATGTAGTAATAGATCTTTCCGGCCCATGTGCTTGTCCGTTTATAAACATAGAACAGGAACCGCAGATTCCCTCCCTACAGTCATGATCAAAAGCTATTGGGTCAATGTCTTCTGTTATTAGTTGATTATTTAACATATCCATCATTTCCAGAAACGAAGCGTCTTTAGAAACTCCCTTTATTAGATATGTTTCTATTCTTCCCTTATCCTTTCTGTTTTTCTGTCTCCAGACTTTTAATGTTAAATCCATAATTATTTATAACTTCTTTGTTTAAGTTCCACTTCATTAAACTCTAATTTCTCTTTATGCAATATTGAAGATGAAGGATTTTCATTATGCTCCCAAGCTGATACAAATGAATATTCTTTATCATTTCTCTTTGCTTCTCCTTTTTGTGGACCATCTATCTCTACAGACTCTTCCCTGAAATGACCACCACAACTCTCATTTCTTTCCAAAGCGTCTTTTGCAAATAACTCTCCCAGCTCTAGAAAATCAGCCACTCTTCCTGCTTTTTCCAGCTCAAAATTCATAGAATTAGAATCCCCCGGTACTCTAACATCGTTCCAAAAATCACTTCTAATTTTTTGAATCTCGCTTATCGCTTGCTTTAATCCCTCCTCGCTCCTAGACATTCCAACTAAATTCCACATAACTTTACCTAACTTTTTATGAAAATAATCTACGGGTTTAGTGCCTCTAACATTTAATAACTGACTTATCTTTTCTGAAACTGAAGTTTCCGCTGCTTCAAATTCGGGCAAATCTGTAGATATTTTTCCTGTTCTTATTTCCTTGGAAAGGTAGTCTCCTATTGTATATGGAAGAATGAAATACCCATCCGCTAGCCCCTGCATTAATGCAGAAGCTCCTAATCTATTTGCTCCATGGTCAGAAAAATTAGCCTCACCAATACAATAGCAGCCTTCAATAGTTGTCATTAAATTATAATCTACCCAAACACCGCCCATGGTATAATGCACTGCTGGGTAAATCATCATTGGTGTTTTATACGGATTCTCATCTACAATTTTTTCATACATCTGAAATAAGTTTCCATATTTTTTCTCTATTACTTGTTCTCCTAACTTTATTATCTCTGTGTCTGAAGGATTTTGCACTCCACTAGTATGAGCTTTTTCTTTGCCATAGCGTTGAATAGCTGATTTGAAATCTAAATATACCGCCTCACCTGTACTATTTACTCCAAAACCAGCATCACACCTTTCCTTTGCCGCTCTAGAAGCCACATCTCTGGGAACTAGGTTGCCAAAAGCAGGATACCTTCTTTCTAAATAATAGTCTCTATCTTCTTCTTTAATATCCGTAGGTTTTAAAGTTCCTTCCCTAATTTTATTTACATCTTCTACTTTTTTAGGAACCCAGATACGGCCATCATTTCTTAATGATTCTGACATTAGCGTTAATTTGGATTGATGCTCTCCACTTCTAGGTATACATGTGGGGTGGATTTGAGTATAACATGGATTAGCAAAAAAAGCTCCTTTTTTATGAATCTTCCAAGATGCAGTAACGTTAGATCCCATAGCATTTGTTGACAAGAAAAATACATTTCCATACCCGCCTGATGCTATTACAACAGCGTGAGCTGAATGCCTTTCTAATGTACCTGTTTCTAAGTTCCTAGCTATAATCCCCCTTGCCTTTCCCTCTACTACTACCAATTCTACCATCTCATGCCTATTGTACATCTTTATCTTGCCTTTTGACACCTGTCTATTCATAGCGGAATACGCTCCTAACAACAGTTGTTGTCCTGTCTGGCCTCTTGCATAGAAAGTTCTTGAAACTAAGACCCCTCCAAAAGACCTATTATCTAACAAACCNCCGTATTCTCTAGCAAAAGGAACCCCCTGAGCCACGCACTGGTCAATAATATTACCTGAAACCTCTGCTAGTCTATGAACATTTGCCTCTCTAGATCTGTAGTCACCACCTTTAATTGTGTCATAAAAAAGCCTGTAAATAGAATCCCCATCATTTTGATAGTTTTTCGCGGCATTTATACCGCCTTGAGCAGCAATAGAATGGGCTCTTCTTGCTGAATCTTGGTAACAAAAAGATTTAACATTATACCCCATTTCTGCTAAAGAAGCTGAGGCTGATCCCCCAGCTAGACCTGTACCAACCACAATTATATCTATATTTCTTTTGTTAGCAGGATTCACTAAATTAATATTGTTTTTATGGTTTGTCCATTTGTCTTTTATGGGACCATTTGGTATTTTGGAGTTTAACGACTTCATTTATATTAATTAGTTAGTAAATAATGGAAAATTGCTATGAAAATAAAACCGCAGGGCACCAGTATAGCAAAAATGTTTCCAAATTTCTTTATATAGGAAATATAATTATTATTTAATCCCGAAGACTGAAACGAAGATTGGAATCCATGTAATAAGTGTAGTGATAAAAAAATGAAAGATATGCAATATATAATTACCCTCCACATGTCGTGGAATTTATGGTTTAGTTCGTCCCAATACCTAAAACTTTCTCCATGCCTTCCTGACCAATCTCCCTCAATAAACTTTATATTAATCTCTGGAATCCAAAAGTCATAAAAATGAAGCCCTAAAAACATCATTATCATTATTCCAGTAATAATCATATTTCTACTAATCCAAGTAGAGTTTGCGGAAGATTTTTTAAACGCGTATTTTACCGGTCTTGCTTGATTATTTTTATACTCTAAATAAATCCCCATAATTAAATGAAATAGAAAGCCTGAAATCAAAACAGGTTGCAGCACAAATTGAACTAAAGGGTTTGTGCCCATGAAATGAGAAGCTTGATTAAACAAATCAGCGCTTATAACAGACAGCATATTAATAACTAGATGCTGCATCAAAAAAACCATTAGAAAAAGGCCTGATAGCGCCATTAAAACTTTCTTACCAATAGAAGATGTAGATGTTTTAGCTACCATATATTTCTTTTTGATGATGCAAATATACTACACATATTAAAGAAATTTTAATTTTATTGAATAAAAATTGTAATTCATAATGATTATACATAACAATAAAAAATTATTTATTTTTGAAATAAAATATTTTTTATGAAATATCTTTCTATAGATAAAACTCTTTTTGTCTCTAACAGACAAAAGTTCGCAAAAAAATTAAAACCTAAGTCATTAGCTGTTTTCAATTCTAATGATATCTTGCCTACAAACGCTGATGGGACCATGCCTTTTAAACAAAATAGTGACTTGTTTTGGTTAAGCGGAGTAGATCAAGAAGAGACCGTTTTGTTAGTGTTTTCTGAGAGTTCTCAAAATTCAGACATGCTGTTTTTAAAAAAAACGAATGAACATATTGCAATCTGGGAAGGAGAAAAGTTAAGTAAGGAAAAGGCTCGTGAAATTACAGGAATAAAGAATGTTTATTGGATAGATGAATTTAACCAAATATTTAATGATCTTGTAAACAAGATGGATAATATCTATCTAAATAAAAATATGCACAGCAGATCAACATCTGAAGTGGAAACAAGAGATGACCGTTTTAGAAAAAAGATTATCAATAAATTTAATCACCCTATAATTGAATCCGCTCCAATACTGCATAATCTTAGATCAATTAAAGATCCTATAGAACTAGATTTAATGAGAAAAGCCTGTAATATTACTGAAAAAGGACTACGAAGGATTCTGCCCATGATCAAGCCAGGAGTCATGGAGTATGAAATTGAAGCTGAGTTAATACATGAATTTATAAAAAATAGATCAAAAGGATTTGCGTACCAACCAATTATTGGTTCTGGCAGAAACTCTTGTGTATTACATTATATAGAAAATAATAAGCAATGTGAAGACGGTGATATACTACTAATGGACTTTGGTGCAGAATACGCTAACTACGCTTCTGATTTAACAAGGACCGTGCCTGTAAATGGTTTGTTTTCTCAAAGACAGAAAGACGTTTATAACTCTGTACTTCACGTGATGAGAGCGGCTACATTAATGTTAAGACCCGGCACTGTTTTTAAAGACTACAATGTTGAAGTTGGAAAAATTATGGAATCCGAGCTAATAAAACTAAATCTTTTGGACAAACACGACATTAAAAAACAAGATAAAAAAAACCCTTTATATAAAAAATATTTTATGCATGGGACATCCCATTTCTTAGGTTTAGATGTTCACGATGTAGGAGACTTTAATGTTCCAATGAAAGAGGGTATGGTTTTCACTTGCGAACCGGGTATTTATATTTTAAAAGAGAATCTAGGGGTTAGATTAGAAAACGATATTCTAATTACTTCTAAAGGAGCTGAAGACTTAATGAAAAATATACCTATTGAGGTAGAGGAAATAGAAGATTTAATGTGTTCCTAATCGTAGCGGTAAATGAAACCCTCCCTATTTAACTAATTACAACAGTTTTACAAAACAAAACCATGATTACTGATTCATATGGTGCAAAAAAAGAGGTGTATAGATCATATAACCCTGGAAGATTTTTTGGGTTTAAGATTAATTATCAAATTTAATATTAAATAACTTTTTCTTAATAATTACATAAAATATAACAGGATATGAAATAATATATTTGTGTCATTAAAAATTAGACAATTATGATTACATTCATAACATTGAGCTTTGGTATTTATTGTTTAATACGGCAAATTTTAATCGCTAGAAAAGAATACTTTGAATACCATCATAAAAAATAATTAAAGACATTGTGAGTAAGCCTTAGTGCACTATGGTTCAAAAGCTTTTTAGCTCTGAAAGCAATTAAACAGAAGACATTCTGTAGTCTTTAATAAATAAACCCACTTAAATTAGTGGGTTTTATTTTTGGTGGGGTAACTCTAATTCTAATCATCTTTTTTCAATAACGGATCCCAACCATGGGCTGTGATTTTATGTGAAGTGTGATCTTTTGCTATAAAATTATTCCCAGAAGAAATATCTGTAACGTGACCTATTATAGTAAAGTCAACGTCTTTTTTTATTTTTTCGTAATGTTTCTGTGACATAGTAAATAAAAGTTCATAATCTTCACCACCATTCATCGCACAAAAAATGGGGTCTAAGTTCATTTCGCTTGCAAGATTCATTGTGGTATAGTCAATTGGCAATTTTTCTTCGTATACTGTAATGCCTATTTCCGAATTTTTTGATAAATGCAAAATTTCTGAACTTAATCCATCGGAAACATCAATCATCGAAGTTGGTACAATTTTTAACTCATCTAAAACTCTAACAAAATTTAATCTCGCTTCTGTTTTTAATTGTCTCTGTAAAGAGTAGTCATTACCCCCTAAATCAGGTTGAGATCCTGGGTTTTCTAAAAAAACTTTCTTTTCTCTTTTTAATACATTAAGCCCTAAAAACGCTGCCCCTAAATCACCTGTAACAACAACCAAGTCGTTAATATTTGCCCCACTTCTATATGTAATCTTTTGTTTGTCAACCTCTCCCAATATTGATATCGAGATTACTAGCCCACTAATAGATGTGGTTGTATCTCCTCCAACCAAATCAACATTATACTCGCGGCATGCGGTGTAAATGCCAGCATACAGTTCTTCCAACGCCTCAACAGGGAATCTATTTGAAATAGCAATGCTCACAGTAATTTGAGAAGGTATTCCATTCATGGCGCATATGTCAGAAACATTTACAGAAACAGCTTTAAACCCTAAATGCTTTAATGGGGTGTACGACAAATCAAAATGAACTCCCTCAACTAACATGTCTGTACTTAACAAGTGGTATTTTTCTTCAGAGAACTCCAAAACAGCCGCGTCGTCACCTATTCCCCTTTTTGTGCTAGAAAGTGTACATTTAAATTGGGATGATAAATGATTTATTAAACCAAATTCTCCATATTTTGAAATGGGCGTAGAGGATGGAGACTTGTCTTTTAGTATACTCATGTGCCAAAGATATAGAATCTCGTTTAGAATTTGTTAGATCAGCAATTGTTTTTGTATCTTTGCAAAAATATTATTTGAATGATTAATATTAGTGATTCCGCAAGAGATCGACTTTTACAGTTGTTAAAAACAGATAACTCTGATGGGGAATTTGTAAGAGTTGGTGTTGAAAGTGGAGGGTGTTCCGGATTAAGTTATAAATTAGGCTTTGACAATGAAAAAAAGAACGATGACGAATTAGTTGAAAATAACGGAATCAGTCTTTTAGTTAACAAAAAGAGTTTTTTATATCTTGTGGGAACAACACTAGAATTTTCTGACGGCCTTAACGGAAAGGGATTTGTTTTTAACAACCCTAACGCCAACAGAACTTGTGGCTGTGGAGAAAGTTTTTCTTTATAATTATTGTTACTAATGCAAAATAAAAATAAACAAACTGAAGAAGAGTTGNTAGAAGAGGTAACATCATCTGAATACAAGTATGGGTTTACTACAGATATTGAATCTGACACAATACAAAAGGGATTGTCAGAAGATGTTATTAAAACTATATCTAAAAAGAAAAATGAGCCTCAGTGGATGCTGGATTATAGGCTGAATGCATACCGGCAATGGGTAAAAATGGAGGAGCCTGACTGGGCTAATATTAACTATAAAAAACCAAATTATCAGGATGTAATATATTACTCTGCTCCAAAACAAAAACCCGTACTAGACAGTCTAGATGATCTTGATCCGGAAATGAAAAAAACTTTTGACAAGTTAGGTATATCGCTAGAAGAGCAGAAAAGACTTGCGAATGTGGCGGTTGATATTGTAATGGATTCTGTTTCTGTAGCAACATCTTTCAAAAAAACTCTTGCAGAGAAGGGTATTATTTTTTGTTCAATGTCTGAAGCTATTCAAGATCATCCTGATTTAGTCAAAAAGTACTTAAGTACTGTAGTGCCTGTAAGGGATAATTTTTTCTCTGCTCTAAATTCTGCTGTTTTTTCTGACGGTTCATTTTGTTACATACCGAAAGGTGTTAAGTGTCCGATGGAGTTGTCTACTTACTTTAGAATTAATGAAGCGGGAACTGGTCAATTCGAAAGAACCCTCTTAATAGCGGACGAGGACTCTCAAGTTAGTTATTTAGAAGGTTGTACAGCTCCAATGAGAGATGAAAATCAATTACACGCAGCTGTAGTAGAGTTAATCGCTCTTGAAAATGCTGACATAAAATATTCCACAGTTCAAAATTGGTACCCAGGAGACAAGGAAGGAAATGGGGGTGTTTTCAATTTTGTCACCAAAAGAGGTCTTTGTCATAAAAAAGCTAAAATTTCTTGGACACAAGTAGAAACTGGCTCTGCAGTAACTTGGAAATACCCATCATGTATTTTAAAGGGGGATGATTCTATTGGAGAGTTTTTCTCTGTAGCTGTTACAAATAATAAACAACAAGCTGACACGGGAACAAAGATGATTCATTTAGGAAAAAATACAAAAAGCACAATAATTGCTAAGGGAATATCGGCTGGATATTCAGATGGAAATTATAGAGGGCTAGTTAAGATATCAAAAGGAGCAACAAATTCAAGAAACTTTTCTCAATGTGACTCACTACTTATGGGGGATAAGTGCGGGTCACACACCTTTCCTTATATTGAAGTAAAAAACAATTCTTCAAAAGTGGAGCACGAAGCAACAACATCAAAAATTGGTGAGGATCAAATATTTTACTGCAACCAAAGAGGGATAGGAACTGAAGAGGCGATAGCTTTAATTGTAAACGGTTATTGTAAAGATGTTTTAAATCAACTTCCCATGGAGTTTGCTGTTGAAGCTCAAAAACTATTAGAAATCAGCCTAGAAGGATCTGTAGGATAAAACAAATAATATGTTAAAAATTAAGAACTTAAAAGCGGGTATTGAAGACATTAAAATTTTGAAAGGAATAAATTTAGAGGTTAAAGCGGGTGAAGTGCACGCTATTATGGGACCAAATGGTTCTGGGAAAAGCACCTTGTCCTCAGTAATTGCTGGAAAAGAAGATTATGAAATTACAGATGNAAGCGTTGATTTCATTGGAGAGGATCTATTAGAGTTAGCCCCTGAAGAAAGAGCTCATAAGGGAATTTTTCTATCATTTCAATATCCAATTGAAATCCCTGGTATATCTGTTTCTAATTTTATTAAAACCTCTATTTCTGAAAAAAGAAAAGCTGCTGGATTAACTCCGATGCCCGCAAAAGACTTGTTAAAACTAATGCGTGAAAAAATGGAACTGCTAAGCATTAAAAAAGGGTATTTGTCAAGAAATATGAATGAAGGGTTTTCTGGTGGCGAAAAAAAACGAAATGAAATTTTTCAAATGGCAATGCTTGAACCAAAGCTTTCTATTCTTGATGAAACAGATTCTGGTTTAGATATTGATGCTTTACGAATTGTAGCTAATGGAGTTAATAAATTAAAAAATGAAAATAATGCTACCGTAATAATTACCCACTACCAACGACTTCTAGACTACATAGTGCCTGATTATGTGCATGTACTACATGAGGGGGTTATTGTTAAATCTGGAGGAAAAGAATTGGCTCATCAACTAGAAGATAGAGGATATGACTGGATAACAAAAAAACTGTGATTGTGGGATTAATTGACACCTTAAAAACATATGTAGATCAAGATCCTCTTTCTGAAGAAAAAAAAGATCTTTTTAATAAATTTTTACAAAAAGGCTTCCCGACATTAAAAGATGAAGAGTGGAAATATACATCGCTAAAAAAAATAATAAACTATAACTACATAATTCCGAAAAAAACTGATACTATTAGTGAGGATGATATACAAAAGCATAGTTTAGGGTTAAAAAACAAGTGTATCATTTCTAACGGAAAAATATTAATGTCCCCTGAAATTAAGGGTGTGAAAATTTCTGGATTTTCAGATTTTAAATGCAGAAACAATGAGCCTATATCATCGCTAAACGCGGCTCTTGCAAAAAATGGCTTTACAATAAGTGTCGATAAAAACACTATAGTCAGAGACCCTATTGAAATTTTATTTTTTAACACATCAGAAAATGGCTTTTATCAATACCGAAATCAAATTAATNTTGGTGAAAATTCAGAGGTTTGTTTTGTTGAAAAAATTCAAGACCTAAATTTTTCTACTAATTTGACAAATTGTTTCACTCAAATTAATTGCGAAAAAAACTCCAAAACAGAGTATAATAAAATACAAAATAATCATCGTGAATCTAGGCTGATTGATCGTGTAAATGTTTTTCAAAAAAAGGATTCGACATGTAATATAAATACATTAATATTTGGGGGGGGATTTATTAGGAATAATCTGGATTTTGAGCAAAATGGTACAAACTGTGAAAGCAACATGAATGGGATTTCTCTATTAGATGGAACTCAAATTGCGGATAATCACACTTTTGTTGATCACAAAAATCCTAATTGCAGAAGCAATGAGATGTATAAGGGGATATACTTAGATCACTCAAAAGGGGTTTTTAATGGAAAGATTATGGTTAGAAAAGATGCTCAAAAAATAGACGCATTCCAAGCAAACAATAACCTGTTATTAAGTGAATATTCAACTATTGATAGTAAGCCTCAATTAGAAATTTATGCAGATGATGTTAAGTGTAGTCACGGATGTACAATTGGTCAACTTGACGAAAGCGCTGTGTTTTATATGAGGTCTAGAGGGGTGCGTTTAGAGGAGGCTAAGGCTGTTTTAACTTATGCATTTGCCTCTGAAGTTGTAGAAAGTTTATCTATTCCTGAACTTAGACATATGTCTCAAAATATACTAGCTCAAAAACTTAATGTAGATTTAGACTTTTCTTAAAAAATGATTGATATCACAAAAATTAGAGGTGAATTCCCTATACTAAGCCAAAAAATAAATGGCAATAACTTGGTGTATTTTGATAACGGAGCTACCACCCAAAAGCCCACTTCTGTAATTGAGTCTATTAAAGGATATTATACTAACGAGAATTCAAATGTGCACAGGGGAGCTCATTTCTTGAGCAGCTTAGCTACAGAAAAGCTTGAGAGCACTAGAAGAGCTGTTCACAAGCTCATTAACTCCAAACATGTTTATGAAATTATTTTTACAAAAGGAACCACTGATTCTATAAACTTAGTAGCTAACAGCTTTCAAAAATTCCTTTCTAAAGGAGATGAGGTGCTAATTTCAGAGTTAGAGCATCACTCTAACATTGTGCCATGGCAGTTATGCTGCGAAAAAACTGGAGCTAATTTAAAAGTAATTCCTGTGCTTCCAAATGGGGAATTAAATCTAAAGANNATCTCTTCGCTGCTAACTAAAAAAACGAAAATTGTTGCTATTTCTCATATTTCAAACACATTAGGAACTATAAACCCTATAAAAAAAATCATTAGCCAATGTCATTCTGTTGGTGCTAAAGTTCTAATCGATGGAGCTCAGGCCGCTTCCCATTTAGCTTTAGATGTTCAAGAAATTAACGCTGACTTTTATTGCTTTTCGGCCCACAAAATGTATGGGCCCACTGGACTGGGGGTGTTGTACGGAAAAGAAAAACTATTAAATAAAATGCCTCCATATCAGGGTGGTGGTGAAATGATATCTGATGTTTCATTTAGCAAAACCAAATATGCTGAATTGCCATATAAATTTGAAGCCGGAACTCCAAATATTGGAGGAATAATCGCTTTTAAAGCGGCAATTGAATTTATTTGTAAAGTTGGTTTAAATAATATTTGCTTGCACGAAAAAGCTCTTTTAAAATACGCTACNTCTGAAATTTTAAAAATAAAAAATGTTAAGATTTATGGCACCTCAAATGAAAAGTCTGCTATTATTTCATTTAATATTAACGGCCTCCATCCCTACGACATAGGNCTATTGTTAGATAAAATGGGAATTGCTATTAGAACAGGGCACCANTGTACGCAGCCTATAATGGATAAATTTGAAATTCCTGGAACAGCTAGGTTNTCGCTAGCTGTATATAATACAAAACAAGAAATCGATGTCTTTATTCTATCTCTAAAAAAGGTGATTAAAATGTTATCATGATGAGTAATGAAATTAATGAAATACAAGATGAAATAATCGAAGAATTTGAAATGTTTGACGATTGGATGCAAAAATATGAACTAATTATTGATCTTGGAAAGGATTTGTCGGGATTAGATGAAAAAGAGAAGGTTGAAGCAAATATTATTAAAGGATGTCAAAGTAAGGTTTGGTTAAGCGCTAAGATGACAAATGGTAAGATTGTTTTTACCGCGGACAGTGACGCTATAATGACCAAAGGAATTATCGCTCTTTTAATCAGAGCTCTTTCTGGTCAAGACCCAAAAAAAATAGCAAGATCAAACCTGTACTTCATTGATAAAATAGGTCTTAAAAACCATCTTTCTATCACAAGATCTAATGGGCTTGAGGCAATGATTAAAAAAATGAAAATTTATGCAATAGCGCTTAATAAATGAAATTACTTGAAGAAAAAATTGTAGAAAAAATTTCTGAAATCTATGACCCAGAAATTCCAGTAAATATATATGAGCTTGGCTTGATTTATGACATTATAATTGATAATCATTTCAATGTGTCTATAACAATGACCTTAACTTCCCCCAATTGCCCTGTAGCGGAAACTCTACCAAAAGAAGTTGAAGAAAAAGTGGCAACTTTAAACTCTGTTAAAAACGTTGCTGTAAGCGTTGTTTTTGAACCTCCATGGGATAAGGATATGATGAGTGATGAGGCAAAGTTAGAATTAGGAATGTTATAAATGACAAAAGATATTATAAATAGAGTTGCGAATAGCGGTCTTATTAACTTAGACTTAAATGACTATTTTCCAAAAGAAAAAATTATAGAGATTGATCTTAAAAATTTTTTGTTTCAAGAACAAGTTTTAAAAGAAAAGGAGTTCAGAGAATCTGTGAAAAACCATGATTTTTCCTTATATTCAAAATCTCATGTCGCTATTTACTGCAGCTCTAAAGCAATTGTTCCTATGTGGTCATATATGCTAATTTCTAGTAAGCTAATTACAATTGCAAAGTCAATAAATTTTGGAAATAAGAGTGAGGTATTAAGGATTCTTTGCTTAAAAAACATTGACAACATTAATTCTGACACATTCTACGATAAAAGAGTTATTGTTAAAGGCTGTGGTGATGGAAATTTATCTGAAAGTATGTACATTTCAATATGCTCAAAGTTACAGCCTGTTGTGAAAAATCTTATGTATGGAGAAGCGTGCTCAGCTGTTCCTGTATATAAAACATCTAATAAAGGGATTTAGTTGAATTATGTGTCAATTTTCTTATTTCAAACAATTCCTTAGTTGTAAAAAATCTGTAATTTCCAACGGATAAATCTAAATTAATATTCATGATCCTAATTCGTTTTAGAGTTAGAACTTTATATCCAAAATGCTCACACATCCTTCTTATTTGTCTATTTAAACCTTGAGTTAATATAATATTGAATTTTTTTGATGATATTTTTTTAATTACACACTTTTTTGTAATAGTATTTAAAATTGGAACGCCATTTTCCATAGAGCTTACAAAATGTTTTGTAATTTTCTTGTTTACTGTTACCTCGTACTCTTTTTCATGACCATTAACTGATCTAAGTATTTTATTAACTATATCTCCATCATTCGTTAAAAATATCAATCCTTCTGAAAGCTTGTCAAGCCTTCCTATAGGAAAAATTCTTTCGGGATAATTTATGAAATCAATAATGTTGTTTTTTTCTCTTTTCGAATCAGATGTACAAACAACCCCTCTTGGTTTATAGAAGGCCAAATAAATTTTTTTTTTACGTCTTGATATAACTTTATTTTTAACGGTAATATTGTCTGTTGGGCCAACTCTATCTCCCAACACAGCTAGCCTTCCGTTAACTTTAACTATTCCTTCCTGTATAAAACGGTCAGCCTCTCTCCTTGAGCAAAATCCTGACTCGGATAAAAATTTATTAATCCGAATTAAATTTTTCTCCTCCATTTAAAAATTGAATTTTATTGTTTTTTTATATCCTCTATTTTTCCCTCTGGAATAGCTGATATTAATCTTTTTGTATAATCAGTTTTAGGTTGGTTATATATTAAATCCGCATCTCCCAACTCCTCTATCTTCCCATCTTGCATTACAATCATGCGATCACTCATATATTTTACGACAGATAAATCGTGAGAAATAAAAATATATGTAAATCCAAACTCTGATTTAAGCTCATTCAAAAGATTTAAAACCTGCGCTTGGACAGAAACATCAAGAGCAGAAACCGACTCATCGCATATAATGAATTTTGGATTTAGCACTAGAGATCTTGCAATTCCTATTCTTTGCCTCTGACCTCCAGAAAACTCGTGCGGATATCTATAGAAATGGGAGGGGTCCAAGCTTACCCGGCTTAACAAATCTTCTACCTTCTTCTTTCTTTGTTTGTCATTTTCTAAAATTCCATGAACCTTCATGGGTTCCATAATAGCGTTTCCTATTGTCATTCTTGGGTTAAGAGATGAGTACGGGTCTTGGAAAATAATCTGTACCTCCTTCCTGAATTCCATTAATTGTCCTGGGTTCATTTGTAAAACATCTGTTCCATTATATAATATAGAACCACTTGTAGCTTCTTCTAAACGAATGATTGTTCTTCCAAGTGTTGTTTTTCCACAACCAGACTCTCCTACCAATCCCAATGTTTCTCCAGGATACACATCAAAGGTGACGTCATTTACCGCTTTAACATAGTCGGTAATTCCTCCAAAAAAACCATTTCTAATCGGAAAGTAGGTTTTTAAGTTCTTTACTTTTAATATTGGGTCCTTGCTAAATATTTTTTCTTGGGACTTTTTTCTAACAGACTCTTTAATTATAAGGTTTTCTGTAAACTCTTTAACAGAAATTTTATTTTCTATTATTTTTCCATCTTTATCTTCCTGCATAAAGTCAGAAACTGTTGGTAAATGAGAATATCTTCTATTTAGTGGTGGCCTACAAGCCAAAAGTCCTTTTGTGTATGGATGTTGAGGGTTTGTGAATATGTCCCATACGGTACCTTGCTCTACAATTTCTCCTTTGTACATAACCACAACCTTATCTGCTAATTCGGCAATTACCCCCAAGTCGTGAGTTATAAATAAAATCCCCATATTTCTTTCTTTTTGCAAGGAAATCATTAGTTCGAGAATTGTTTTTTGAACTGTTACATCTAATGCAGTAGTAGGCTCATCAGCAATTAAAATGGAAGGCTGACAACTCATAGCCATAGCGATCATAACTCTTTGTTTTTGGCCTCCTGAAATTTGATGAGGGTAAGAATTAAAAATCCTCTCTGGTTCTGGAAGCTGAACTTCTCTAAAAAGGTCTATTGTTAGTTTTTTAGCGTCCTTTTTATTTATCTTTTGATGAAGTCTAATAGCTTCTACCACTTGATTTCCACATGAAAAAACAGGATTTAAAGATGTCATTGGTTCTTGAAAAATCATAGATATTTCATTGCCCCTATATTTCCTCATTTCTTCTTCACTAATTTTCAAGAAGTCTATTTTTTCTCCACTTTCAGAATGATATATAATTTCACCATTAGTGATTTTTCCAGGAGGCGATGGTATTAGCCTCATGGAGGATAAAGCTGTCACTGATTTCCCAGAACCTGATTCTCCAACTACACCGATTGTTTCTCCTCTATTTAATGTGAAACTTATTCCTTTTACGGCCTTAACAGAGTTTCCCTCAGTCTGAAATTCGGTAACTAAGCCTTTAAATTCTAACAGTTTATTACTCATTTAAATATGTTTTTTACAGCTATAAAGGTAGTTTTTCTTTGGTATTTAAACAAATTGCGTGATTTTTATTTTTACTTTATATAAAATCAGTAAATATTATGCATCATTGTATTCTCATTTCAAACAAATTAGACATATATAACTTGATCTTGTCAGCAACCTTATCAAGGGATACATTTAAACCCAGCTCTTTTTTGAGTGAGGTGACTTTTTTGTTATGAATTCCACAAGGAATAATATTGTTGAAATAATCTAAGTTGCAATTAATATTAAAAGCAAAACCATGCATGGATACCCACCGACTGGTCTTAACCCCTATCGCGCATATTTTTCGGGCCTCAGTTGTTCCTGGATCTATCCAAACACCTGTCTCTCCTGTTGATCTATCAGCCTTAATATTATAATCTTTTAATGTTAAAATAATAGCCTCCTCTAAAAATCGCAAATATTTATTTATGTCAGTAAAAAAGTTTTCTAGATCTAGAATGGGATATCCGACAATTTGACCCGGGCCATGATAGGTTATGTCTCCTCCTCTATTTACTTTGTAAAACTTTGCTTTCCGTAATTTTAAGTACTCTTGGCTTACTAGTAAGTTNTTTTGATCTCCGCTTTTCCCCAAAGTATATACATGGTCATGTTCACAGAAAATTAAATGATTTTCAGTGAGTTTTTTTATGCCTCTTTTTCTGTTTTCTGACTTTAATTTTAAAATTTCATTAAATAATTTTTCTTGATAATCCCAGCATTCTTTATAATCAATTAAACCTAAATCATGAAACTTGACAACTTTATTCATTTAAATTTTGCTAACTCGTTTTTTAAAAAATTAATTACATTGATCTCTATAGCGTCAACTTTGTTTAATTTTGACAGGTGCCAACTAATCCAATCTCCGATATGAATATGAAAAAAGGTGCTTTGTATCAATGTTTTACTATTGCTCCATATTTCGATAATATCGCTAGTATAATTTTCAATAACTTGCTTATTGATGTCAAATCTAATACTGTTTCTATCATAATCATTTAAGTTTCGCAACAACACTACAGCTAATCTGTCTGTATTTGTTCTCCATCCTAATAGTTCATTATGATTCATTTCGGGAATCGTATGATGCCAACATAGCATCTTACTGTTTTCATTAATTTGCTGTCTTAGTCTGATCGCCACTCCTTCATATTTGCTTTCGGAATATATCACTGGAGTTTTGTTGAATAATAAATTAGCAACATTCTCCGCTTTTTTTTGTATAGTATTCTTCTCTGAATTTAATAGGTTTATCGACTCTTTAATCTCCTTCTTAAAAAATCCTGAAATCAATTTGTATTTGTATAGTATATACAACAAGCCTACTAAAGAGTACCCTATCATAGATCTTGGAGGGTTATTTGGAGGGATAATAATTGCATTATGATTGTGTATTTTTTGCTCTTTATGCAAATTTCCTCCTGATGTTAGAATACATATTTCCGCTTTCTTAATAATACATTCATTGTAGCATGAAATAGTTTCTTCAGTATTTCCTGAATATGAACAAACAATAACAAGTGTTTTGGAACCCACATATTTTGGAATAAAATAATCTTTTATTGAAACTAATGGCAAATTAAGATGGTCCACTAAAAGATTATTTACAATAGTTCCAGCTATTCCTGAACCACCTAGACCACAGATTAAAATACTGTCAAATTGCTTTCCTAAATCATTAAACTCTGTATTCTCACATATTTTTATTGCTTCTGATAGGTGTTTAGGAAAATCCTCTATGTAATTTTCCATAGTAATCTTATTTTTTTCTTTCTGCATTTTAAAATTATTTGTATTAATTTGTAAACAAGCTAAAATTACAAAATCTATGGATAAAGAATTATTATCTTTGTAAAAAAATAAAAAATGGACAATTCTCTATCAGAACAGGAAATAGTTAGAAGAAAAAATTTAAAGGAGCTTAACTCTTTAGGGATTAACCCATATCCAGCGCCATTATTTAAAGTCACGAACTATTCAAAGAATATAAAAGACGACTTTAAAGAAGGATTAGGGGTTGCTGTGGCTGGCAGAATAATGAGCAGACGAATAATGGGGAAGGCGTCTTTTGTTGAATTGCAAGATAGTAAAGGGAAAATACAGGTTTACATTAATAGAGATGAGATCTGTGCGGGAGAAGATAAGACTATGTATAACACTGTATTTAAAAAACTGCTTGATATTGGAGATATTGTTGGGGTAAGTGGTGAAGTTTTTAAAACTAAAGTAGGTGAAATTTCTATTAAAGCCAGTTCTCTTACGCTGCTGTGCAAATCTCTTCGACCATTGCCTTTACCAAAAACTGATTCAGATGGTAATGTTTTTGATTCATTTAGTGATCCTGAAAAAAGATATAGACAAAGATATGTAGACCTAATTGTTAACCCTGAAGTAAAAGAGGTGTTTATAAAAAGAACTATTTTAACAAACTCTATGAGAGATTTCCTAAATAAAAAAGGATATCTTGAGGTAGAGACTCCGATTCTTCAACCTATATATGGTGGAGCAGCGGCCAAGCCTTTTAAAACATTTCATAACACACTCGACATGGATTTGTATTTGAGAATTGCTAATGAATTATACCTCAAGAGATTAATTGTTGGGGGTTTTGACGGAGTATACGAATTCTCCAAAGACTTTAGAAACGAGGGTATGGGAAGATTTCATAATCCTGAATTTACTCAAGTAGAGCTGTATGTAGCTTATAAAGATTATCACTGGATGATGGATTTAGTTGAAGAAATGGTTGAAAAAATAGCTTTGGATGTTGCTGGATCTACCCGAATTAAAATTGAAAATAAAATAGTGGACTTCAAAAGACCCTGGAAAAGAATGACAATGTTTGAGGCTATAAATCTTTTTACAAATATTGATTGTTCAAAAATGGAAGAAAAAGATTTGATAATTACAGCAAAAAAATTAAATGTTTCTATAGACAAAAGTATGGGTAAGGGGAAAATTATAGATGCTATTTTCGGTGAAAAATNTGAAAAAGAATTAGTCCAACCAACGTTTATTACTAATTATCCTACTGAAATGTCCCCGTTAGCTAAAAAACATAGAAAAGTCAAAGGTGTTACCGAAAGATTTGAAGGGTTTTGTATTGGCAAAGAGTTTTGTAATGCATTCTCTGAATTAAATGACCCTATCGATCAAAGGTCCCGATTCGAAGAACAACTAGAGCTTATGAACAGAGGTGATGAAGAAGCGATGGTTTTAGATGAAGACTTTATACGATCCATGGAATATGGCATGCCACCAACCGCTGGATTAGGTATTGGTATTGACCGGCTTACCATGATGATGACTAATAGCAAGTCCATACAAGACGTCTTATTCTTCCCTCAAATGAAAAAAGAAAATAATAAATAAAAATATGCAGAATTTGTTTAATAAGAATGAGATTTTAGGTGATGACCTGGAATTATTATTAGAAAAAAGGTCAAATGATAAATTTGAATTTCTACTAATAGATGTTAGGGAAAGGTATGAGTTTGACCAAAAGTCTATTGTAGGTGTTGATCACTTAATTCCCATGTCGTCTTTTTGGGCGGATGTAGAAAAAATTAAGGGCATGGAAAATAAACCAATAGTTGTTCAATGCAAATCTGGGGCTCGTTCTGCTATGGCTCAAAGCAAGCTTGAAAATCTTGGGTTTAATAAAGTAGTTAATTTATCAGGAGGAATAATTAAATACACTGGAAAAATCAATGAATAAAAAATCTATTGGTGTGATAGGGGGGGGTAGTTGGGGTACAGCTATTGTTAAAATGTTGTGTGAAAATACGAATAACACATATTGGTGGATTAGAAACAAGACTATTTTAGATCATATAAAAAGTCATGGACATAATCCCAAATATGTTTCTGATGCTAAAATAAATATTTCTAAGGTAAATTTAACAAATGATATTAATGAGTGTGTTGAAAATTCCGATATAATTATTTTGGCAATTCCTTCTTTATATCTAGATCAAGCTCTTCGAAAAATAACTTCTCCTATAAATAAAAAAATCATTTTCTCTGCAATAAAAGGAATTGTTCCTGAAACTAATTCTATAGTTGGAGATTATATAAACAATAAGTTTAATGTTGACTATGAAAATATTGGTGTTATTACTGGACCTTGTCATGCAGAAGAGGTTGCTTTAGAAAGATTATCATATTTAACAGTTTCATGCTCAAATCTAGATCACTCACTGTTATTAGCAAAATCTCTATCTTCAAGATATATTAAAACTATGATTTCTGATGACATTTTTGGAACAGAATACGCTGCGGTTTTAAAAAATGTTATAGCTATCGCTTCTGGAATATCTCATGGTTTAGGATATGGGGATAATTATCAGGCTGTTTTAGTTTCAAATGCAATTAGAGAAATTAGTCGTTTTGTTGATGTCGCTCATCCTATAAAAAGAGATATAAATGAATCTGCCTATTTGGGAGACCTGCTGGTAACCGCTTATTCACAGTTCAGTAGAAATAGAACCTTTGGGGAAATGATAGCAAGAGGCTATAGTGTGAAATCTACCTTACTAGAAATTAAAATGATAGCTGAAGGATATTACGCTGTTAAATGTATTCACTTATTAAATGAGAAACATAATGTTTTCATGCCTATTAACAATGCGGTCTATAATATTTTATATAACGGTATTTCAGCCAAAAAAGAAATGGAAAAGCTTTCTAATATTCTAAATTAAATATTCATTTCCGGTATTGGCCCTTCAATTATTAATTCAGCTTCTGTTGATTTAACTATTTGTTCTATACTTACATTAGGTGCCTTTTCTTCTAATTTGAACCCAAAGCTCGTAACTTTAATTACACATAGATTAGTAACTATTTTATTTACACACTTAACTCCAGTTATGGGAAGAGTGCATTTTTTTAACAACTTACTTTTACCTGACCTATCCGTATGCATCATTGCAACAATTATGTTTTTTGCTGAAGCGACTAAATCCATTGCTCCCCCCATTCCTTTCACCATCTTTCCAGGGATTTTCCAATTTGCAATATCACCATTTTCAGCTACCTGCATAGCTCCCAATACGGTCAAATCTACATGATTTCCACGAATCATAGCAAATGATGTGGCTGAATCAAAAATTGATGATCCTGGCATAGCTGTAATTGTTTGCTTTCCCGCGTTTATTAAGTCAGGGTCCTCTTCTCCTTCATATGGAAACGGCCCCATTCCTAAAATTCCATTTTCAGACTGAAAATCAACTTCAATATTTTCAGAAACATAATTTGCTACTAATGTTGGTATTCCGATGCCTAAATTTACATACGTTTTATGCTTAAGTTCTTTAGCGATCCTAGCTGCTATTTGATTTTTATCTAAACTCATTTTCTTATTACTGTTTTCTGTTCAATAATTTTTTCATACTTTTTGCCCTTAAAAATTCTTTGAACAAATATTCCAGGTGTATGGATTTCATTTGGATCCAAAGCCCCCACTGGATGCAGCTCCTCAACCTCAGCAACTGTTATTTTTCCAGCCATAGCCATTATAGGATTAAAATTGCGCGCTGTTCCTTTATAAATTAAATTTCCTGCAAAATCCCCCTTCCAAGCTTTTACAAAAGAAAAATCTGCATTCAAAGACTTTTCTAATACATACTCTTTACCTGAAAAGCTTCTTACCTCTTTGTTTTCCGCAACTTCTGTTCCATATCCCGCAGGAGTATAAAACGCGGGGATTCCCGCCCCTCCAGCTCTACATCTTTCAGCTAAAGTCCCTTGAGGAACCAGCTCTACTTCCAACTCTCCACTAAGCATTTGCCTTTCAAATTCAGCGTTCTCTCCGACATAAGATGAGATCATTTTTATAATTTGTTTTTTTCTTAATAACTTTCCTAACCCCTCTTTATCTATTCCAGCATTATTCGAAATACAGGTTAATTTTTTTATCTCTGATTTCGATATTTGATTTATGCAGTTTTCCGGGATACCGCATAATCCAAATCCCCCGAACATAAGGGTCATATTGCTTTGTAATCCCTTTAACGCCTGCTCAACACCTTCTACTCTTTTATTTATCATTAGTATTCTTCATTTTGAGTTTCAAAACTTATATCTATTTTCTTATTACATTCCATTTGGTTTTTTGCCCATACTTCAACTTGCCTTGAACTATAATTAAACGTATTTGATTCTAAAATAATGATTTTTTCTAGAATTAAATCGTATTTTTTATTAATCTCCTCTTCTCTTCGTTTCTTTTCTGAAGTAAGCTGCTTTATATTACTTAACAAGCTTAATTCTTTTTTTCTGTTATCCTCCGCTTCCTTTACTAATTTATCATTGCTATTATATATTTTTCTCATATACTTTCCAAAGATTGGTAAAGCGGTATAAGATCCATACCCTTTTGTGTTAGATTTTCCCTTTTCTTTTCTAAAATGCACTGATCTATCCTCACACCCTGTCCATACTGTAGTAACCAAATTAGGTGTAATTCCTACAAACCACCCATCCGAATAGTCTTGAGTTGTACCTGTTTTTCCGCCAATTTCATTATTAAGTTTATACGGATCTCCTAATAGCCTCATTCCTGTCCCCCTTGGTATTGTTATATATACCGTAGTATCCTTTTTTAATTCTTTGTCATAAAGTCTTTTATATTGTTTTTTGTGATTCTTATCACTTGAGAAATAATCTACCCCTGTCTTCGCTTCTGTGTGTAGCGACCCCTTAACTGCTCCCATTAAGAGTTGTATCATTAAAGCGGCTGTTTTTTCACTTAAAGCTTCTTTTGTTTCAGGATAAAAATCTTGAATAACCACTCCGTTTTTATCAATGATTCTTGTTATAATAATTGGCTCAGTATATACCCCCTGATTGACAAATGTTGAGTAAGCTCCTGCCATTTCTGAAACGGTAATATCAAAAGTTCCTAAACACACCGATGGTACAGGTAATATTTTCGATTTTATTCCCATCTTTTTTGCNATATCAATAACCGCTTTGGGGCCATATTGATGCATGATGTAAGCGGTCATCACATTTATGGAATTTGCTAGTCCAAATTTGATTGGTAAATACAATCCTCCAAAAGCGTCTTTTCCTGAATTTTTAGGAATCCAATCTTTTTCAAGTCCCCATTTTTCCGCATTAAAAACTACTGATGAGTTTAATATTTCATCGCAAGGGCTCATTCCTTCTTGCATAGCTAACGCGTATAGAAAAGGCTTGAAAGTAGATCCAACCTGCCTTTTTCCTTGTAACACATGATCATACTTAAAAAATTTATGATCAATTCCTCCAACATAAGCTTTTACATGCCCGGTGTTTGGATCCATGCTCATAACCCCAGCATGAATAAAATATTTATTATAGAGTATGGAATCTTTTGGTGACAATAAGGTGTCTATTTCTTTTTCCCAAGAAAATAGACTCATTTCTACCTTGGTATTAAAAACTTCTTTTATTTCTTTATCATTTTTACCTCTTTTTTTTAATTTTTTATACCTCTCACTTCTTTTTATAGCTTGGTTAATTATATCGTTCTTTTGTTCTTCTGAAAAGTCTTCTGGGAATGGGGCGTTTGGGACCCCCTCCCACTCATGATTGAACTCTTTTTGCAGAACAACTAGACGTTCTTTTACCGACTCCTCTGCAAACGCTTGCATTTTTGAATCTATCGTTGTTTGTATAACTAAGCCATCTGTATATAAATTATATTCTTCCCCATTGGGTTTTTTATTTTGTCTGCACCAACTTGTTAATTGTGACCTTAATCGTTCTCTTAAATAAGGAGCGAGCCCCTCATTGTGATCTATTTTTTTATACTTTATACCTAGTGGTTCTATTTTTAATGATTCGTATTGCTCTTTTGATATTTTTCCATATTTCAACATTTGAGATAATACAACGTTACGTCTTTCTAAAGTAATTTCTGGCCTTCTGTTTGGATTATACAATGAGGGGTTTTGAAGCATTCCCACTAACATTGCCGCCTCATTAATTGTGAGATCTTCAGGCGTTGTACTAAAATATACTTTTGCAGCAGACTTTATTCCTACCGCTTGATTAATCCAATCAAACCTATTTAAATACATGGTTATTATTTCGTTCTTGGAATACCTCCTTTCTAACTCAACAGCTACCACCCATTCCTTTAGCTTTTGTTGAACCCTATCTAATCCCGAAGAAGGTCTTTCTGTAAACAACATTTTGGCCAACTGTTGAGTAATTGTGCTTCCCCCTCCTTTATTATTCCCAATCAATGTTCCGTATATGGCACGTAAAAGTCCTCTTAAGTCTATTCCTGAGTGTGTCCTAAATCTTATGTCCTCAGTGGAAATTAATGCCTCAATTAAATTAGGTGAAATCTCTGAATAACTGATTTTTGATCTGTTTTCAATAAAATACTCCCCCAGAACCATACCATCAGCAGAATATATCTTGGTTGCTAAATTGTTTTTCGGGTTTTCTAAATCAGAAAAATAAATCAATCCTTGTTTTCTTTGCTCATTCGATTTTAATGTTTTGTAAGAAATTGTATTTATGGAAACAAAATACATGATTCCTAGTATTAGGAAAAACGGTGTAGTAAAAGTCACCCAAATTATAATCTTAAATATTNTTTTTGTTTTAAACATCTTTTTTTGTCAGAAAAATTCCAAGCTCCGAAATATTTTTTAGCTTGCCTATAGAAGGATTTTTCTGATCTCTCATAGCTAGCTCAAAAACGAATTTATGATTTCCATTGCCAAAAGCCTTATAGTTAGAGTATGAGGTTTTGAACTCCTTAATATCTAATGATCCCGAACCTAACCACTTACCATCTTCTTTAGTTAACAATATGTCGAGTGTATCCACGCTTAATAACTTATTATTACAATAATGATGTTTAAACATAATGATATTCTGATATCTGTAATTATTCATGTGTCTTATTGAATAATTAACTAATAAATCTTCCTGNTTTATTATTTTAAAATCAAATTCAACCTTATCATTATCTATCCAAACATCATCTTTAAAACTATAAAAATCTACTCTGACCTGTTTATTAGTGTTACAAGAAAATAAGATTATTAGAAGTGTTATTATGATTAAATAGTGTTTCAATTTTTTTTATTTTTTTTGTTTTTTTTGTTTTTTTTTGAAAACCTGTTAATGTTATCTTCAAATTGACGTGTTTTCTTATTCCCTTCTTGTGCGTTATTTAACAGTTCTTCCATGGAATTAAAAACCTTTCCTTTATTATTAACGTTAATTATTTTATTTACTTGATTAATATTTAATTCTACAATTTTATGATCCTTGTTTTTATAAATGTACCACATTTTGTTTTTGAAAACATCTATTTTTATTTGTTTTAAATCTCCATGTTCTGTTTTTAATATTTTTTTAGATTTTGGGAACACCTTTAATTCATCTAAATAGGAGTCTAGCTCAAAATTTAAACAACATTTTAACTTACCACATTGTCCTGAAATTTTTTGAGGATTTATTGATAATTGTTGGTATCTAACTGATGAGGTTGATACCGAGGGTGTATTTGTCATCCATGTGGAGCAGCACAATTCTCTACCGCAACTTCCTATGCCACCAACCTTTGCAGCTTCTTGTCTAACTCCTATTTGTTTCATTTCAATTTTTATTGAAAATGTTCTGGAAAACTCTCTGATAAGATCTCTAAAATCTACCCTTTTTTCTGCCGTATAATAAAAAACACCCTTAGTTTTATCTGCTTGATATTCTACGTCAATTAACTTCATGCTTAAACTATTTCTTTTTATTATTTCCTTGGCTTTTAACAAAGTGCTTGACTCTAAAGAAACCGCCTCCTCTTGTTTTAAAAAGTCGGATTCTTGAGCTATTCTATATATTCTTTTTAATGGGGTTTGTTCAGTATTAATATTTTTTCTTTTGATTTGTAAAGCGACAATTTCTCCAACTAGTGAAACCTTGCCAACATCATACCCTGTTTCCGCCTCAACAGCAACAAAACCTCCTTTTTTTATGGGAAGTTTTTCCTCGTTTTTATAATAACCTTTTCTATTATCTTTGAATTGTATTTCCACCAAATTACTATTGGTTCTCAAATTATGATCATCAATATTTGACAACCAATTAAAAACGGAGCTTGTGCCTCTTCCCCTTTTCTCAGAAACAGAACATCCATCACACTTAGAGCTTGTACCACAAGACATACATTTAATTTTTTACGAAATTATTATTTGTTTTATATTGACGCGTTATTTCTAACGACATTTGGTATAAAGATATTTTTGAGTTAGCGTTTCTATTAATGTTTTTTATTGCAAACTCCATGCTTTCAACTATCTCTTCAACGTTTTTTATATTAATGAATTTATGGAAATTAGTTAAAAAGCCCTGTTCTTTTTTTGATAAAATTACAGATGAGAGTTTTAAGTTGAAAAATAAACTTCTCCTAATCATTTCCAAAGAATATTTTAAAAACTCTATTTGTTTCAACCTGCCCACTTTAGATAATTCATTAGACCATCCAACGAGTCCCGCAACATTCTTTGAATAACAAAGCCTCATCCAATCAACAAAATCTCCTAGGTATTCCTGCTCGAAAACACCTTTTTGTATTAAATCTATGCTTGATCCCAAGCTGCCATTAGAAATTTTCATCACATTTTCTATTTTAGAGGCCTCTATATCTGGGAATTTTTCTAGTAAAATTTTCTTTTTCTCTAACTCTGTATTTGATCTGAAGTAAGTTGTTTGAAGTCGCGATGTGATTGTAGGAAGCAGTAGTTCTGGTTTATCCGAAACTAAAATAAAAATTGTTTTATTTGGTGGCTCTTCAAGGATCTTTAGTAGTTTGTTAGAGGTAGCTAATTGCATTGTTTCTGGCAGCCAAATAACAATGGTTTTATACTCTGCTTCAAAGTTTTTTAAACTAAGTTTTTTATGTAAAGTATCTGATTCTTGTTTATATATATGTCCTTGTTTTCCTGTTTTGTTGTTTTCAGTGAAAGAGTCTATCCAAATTTTTAAATCAAAGTATGGGTTTTTTAAGTACTTTTCCCTAAATAGGGATATAAAATCATCGCTTATTGGTTTTTTGATTTTATTATGAGTTATTACTGGAAAAATTAAATGAAGGTCTGGATGTGTTAAATTATTATATTTAAGACATGATACACATTGTCCGCACGCTTTGTTGTCTTTTTTTTGTTGGCAGTTTATATATTTAGCTAATTCTATAGCTGATAATAACTTCTCACTTCCTGGAGCTCCGGAAAACAAATGAGCGTGACTTATTCGCCCGCTATTAATCTGACCAATTAGCTGAGCGTGAGCTTTAACGTTTCCTTCTGTCTGATTATATCCTCTCATTTCTTAACCCAAATTTAGTGAATTTATATTTTTTATTTGTAAGAATTTATAGTTTGTTTATTTTTGTTGCATGAGTGAATTTTATTCTACGAGTTTTAAGGACAAAAAAGTTATACTTAGGCTAGATTTAAACACCCCTCTTTATTTAAAAAACAGCTTGGTTTCTATAGCTGATGACAGTAGGATAATAGCCTCTCTGCCAACTATTAAAAAATTAGTTAACGACGGGGCAAAAATATTAATTATTAGTCACTTGGGAAGGCCTTCTGGATTTAAAGATTCTGACACTTTATCTTTAGATCCCATTGCGAAATATATTGACAAACTATTAAACACAAAGGTGTTTTTTTATCGCAAATCAAAAATTGATGATCCTGTTGTGTCTAAGAGAATTAATAACTTGAAAAGCGGTGAGATTTTTATTTTCGAAAATATCAGATTTTATAAAGAANAGATTTTAGGTGATAGGATTTTCGCTGAAAAANTTTCTAAGTATGGTGATGTTTATATAAATGATGCTTTTGGCACAAGTCATAGGAACCACGCGTCCACCTCTATTATAGCTGGTTTTATAAAGAATAAGTACTTTGGCCTTTTGTTAGAAAAGGAGATTTTAGCTATTGAACGAGCGTTAAAAAAACCCAAAAGAGCCCTAACAGCTATTGTTGGGGGAGCAAAGGTTTCTAGTAAAATAGATGTTATCTCCAACTTGGTTGGTCATGTAGACAACCTAATAATTGGCGGGGGTATGGCATATACCTTCATTAAAGCTCTGGGGGGTGAAATCGGCTTGTCTATTTGCGAAAAAAACAAAATTAACACAGCTAAAAGAATTATTGAATCCTCTATGATTTCAGGGACAAAACTAATTCTTCCTGTAGACTCTGTTAATTCTAAATCACTTGATTCAACAGATATTATGTGTAGCGATATTTATGACATTCCTAATAACTATATGGGTTTGGACATTGGCCCAAAAACGTGTGAAATTATCGCTAATACAATTCGACTATCCAAGACTATCATTTGGAATGGGCCAATGGGAGTCTTTGAAAAAATTGACTTTCAAAATGGAACTAAGTTGGTTGGATTAGAAATAGCTAAAGCTACTAAAAAAGGAAGCTACTCTCTAGTTGGGGGGGGGGATTCAATTGCTGCTGTTAAATTACTAAACCTATATTCTGGGATTAGCTACATTTCTACTGGAGGGGGAGCTTTATTAGATGCTCTTGCGGGAAAAACCCTTCCAGGAATTGAAGCTATTCAATAGTTTTCTTTATCTGTTCAGTCTCTTTTTTTACCAACTCCTTTATATTATCAAAAACTTCTTTGTTTTTTTTATTTAGTATTAATGGCTTCAGTTTATTTAACTCACTATACAATAACGACTCTTGTGTATATTTTTGAGGAACTACATTAAACATAACAACACTAAACCTTTCTGATTCAAACATAAAAATAACTATTATTACAACCGCTTTTAAGCCGCCAAAAGCAGAGCCGACTATTTTATTTAAAGTTCCTAAATATAATTTCTTAAATAATTTTGTCATTAGAAAACCCGCTAGTTTTAAGGAGGTTAAAACACTTAGAAACACTAGCGCGAAAGAGAGTAATGTTGATACTTTTACACTCAAATTAAAACTGTCCTTTACATATTGCACCGCGTAGACGGAAAAATTAATAGCAATGTAAGCGCTTAATACGATCGCGATGGAAGAAACTAACTCATTAATTAAACCATATTTATATCCCCTAAATAAAAAATAAATTATTAATATCGTGATTATAATATCTATAATATTCATTATGTAAAGATAGTATTTTTATATTTTTGCATATATGATGGATTTGAATCAAAAATGGGACTCTTTATTAGTAAGGTTAAATGAAAATTTTGAAGAACCTCTTACCCTAAAGTCAATTTTATTTTTAATTGGAGTTCAAACACTCTCGCAAGGTGTGCGAGAATTTGATAAGGAAGAAAAAACACACTTGTTCCATATTGCAACATGCAAGCTTTTGTCAAAGTATGGTTATTACAAATTTAAATTAGTTGATGAGGATGGCTGGCCTCACTGGGAGGAAATCAAATCGCTTGGAGATCTTTCTGCAAAAGAACAGAAAACGCTAATGAAAAAAGCTATTGTAGAATATTTTGAATCTACTGAATAAGAGCCTCTACTTCTAAAATTGTGGTTTCTCCCCTTAAGAGCCTTATTACATTGTTTCCGACATAATTATTGTTTCCCGACGTTTTAGTGACATTAACATCTAATATTGCTTCATAAGTATACGTAAATGTAGCCTCGCCTCTTGCGTCTGTAGTAGATTCTTTTCTAAGTCCTGAAATAGGATCTGTTCCTGGTGCTCCATTTAATTGGTCCAAAACAACCTTTGCGTTAACCATTGGGTTACCATTAGAATAAACAACACGTATTATTCCAATTGTGTCCTTTTCTTTATTACAAGAAAAAAACATTACAGAAATTAACGAAATTGTGAAAATTATTTTTGAAAAATTACGCATTGTTTTTATATTGACTAAAAAATATTGTTTTAATTTGTAACAAATATAATAATTTTATTTTTCATGATAAAGACAATTAATTCTTTAAAAAAAACGATAAACTCATTTTCTCCAAAAAACAAAGAGGATTTGGAAGTTTTTAGAATTAAGTATTTAGGGAAAAAGGGGGTTTTAAATGATTTGTTTTTAGAGTTTAAAAACCTTCCTAATGAAGAAAAAAAAACTATCGGAGCTGTTATAAACGATCTTAAAAAAGCCATTCAGCAAAAAGTTGTGGATTACTCTGACAGATTCAATGAAGTTGTTATTGATTCAACTGTTGATTTTTCAAAACCTGTTCGCCTAAATAACTTGGGAAGCAGGCATCCTATATCTATTGTTAAAAACCAAATAGTTGAAATTTTTAATAACGTTGGTTTTAATGTTAGTGATGGGCCTGAAATAGAAGATGACTGGCATAATTTTTCTGCACTAAACCTACCGGAAGAGCACCCCGCGAGAGATATGCAAGACACGTTTTTTATACAAACTAACCCTGATGTCCTTTTGAGAACCCACACCTCTTCTGTTCAAGTTAGATACATGGAAAACAATAAGCCTCCTATAAGAACATTGTCTCCTGGTAGGGTATATAGAAATGAGTCTATTTCCGCAAGAGCTCACTGTATATTTCACCAAGTCGAGGGGTTATATGTAGATGAAAATGTTAGTTTTATAGACCTCAAAGAAACTCTATTATATTTTGCTAAAGAAATGTTCGGAAAAAAATCTAAAATTCGCTTAAGACCCTCATATTTCCCATTTACAGAACCATCAGCTGAGGTTGATATATATTGGGGACTAAATAATGAAGATGATTATAGGATAACTAAAGGAACTGGGTGGTTAGAAATTCTCGGCTGCGGAATGGTTGACCCGAATGTTTTAACTAATTGCGGAATTGACCCTAAAAAATATTCTGGTTACGCTTTTGGAATGGGAATAGAAAGAATTGCAATGTTAAAATATAATATTACTGATCTTAGAATGTTTTATGAAAACGATATTCGTTTCTTAAAACAGTTTTCCTCTATTTAATCTTCTTTTTTTTATTTATTATACCCCNGTCTATTGGTGTGATTTTTCCTGTCTTAGTGTCTAATAAATAATATCTTATTTTGTTATCAGCCCCAGTGGTTGGAAAATTTGGTATTTCGTTTTCATTATGGTAATATTTATATTCCACATTTAAACCTTCAATTTTCACTATTTCATATCTACCTACATTGGTTTCTGATGGGGCACAAGAAAAAGTATAGTGAACAACAAGATTGGGATGGATTTACTTAAATTTCCAATCATATTTATCTAGATTTTCTACACAGTGTCTTAGTAGATCTATTGAATTCCGTATATCTTCCTTGTGTGCCATTTCTATAACTTGGTGAATGTGTCGGGTTGGTATTGAAACCGCTCCCGCGATGCTCCCCCCTGGATTCATCCTTTGTATTCCTGCAGTATCNGTTCCTCCCGCTGGTAAAATCTCTAGTTGTGTTTTTATTTTTTTCTTTTTGGATATTTCCTTCATATACGAAACCATTCTGTAATCACATACTGTTGAAGAGTCCATAACCTTTATACAAGCTCCTTCTCCCAATGCTGAAACACGCTCTTGTTTGGTTGATCCTGGAGTGTCAAAAGCGATGGTTGTATCTAGTCCAAATCCGAAATCTGGATTTATTTGTAATGAAGAGACATTTGCTCCTCTAATTCCAATTTCCTCCTGTACAGTAAAAACAGCGTACACATCAAATGGAGGGGGTTTTTTCATCTCTCTAAGCATTTCAATTAATATAAATACTGAAACCCTGTTGTCTAATGATTTACAATTTACACACTGTCCCATTTCAACAAGCTCTCTTTCCCTAGTAATAGTGTCCCCAATTGATATTATTTTATCTAGTTCTTTTTTTGACCTTCCTGTGTCTATAAAATAATCTTTTATTGTCGGCACTTTCTGTCTATCCGCCGGGCTCATTAAGTGAATAGGCTTACTTCCCATAACTCCCAACACATCTTTTTTTCCATGAATAATTACCCTCTGNGCGGTCAGTGTTTTTGGGTCAAAACCACCTAACGTGTGAAAGTAGATAAATCCNTTATCGTCAATATGTGTAACAATAAAACCTATCTCGTCCATGTGAGCGGCTATCATAACTTTTTTTGTTGATCTTCCTTTTTTAATTGCTGTTACGTTGCCCATATTATCTATCTGTATGTCGTCAACCAGTTTTTTTATTTCCCTTAATACCAGTTTTCTCACTCGTTGTTCGTGACCGGGGGCTCCCGCCACCTCACAAATTTCTGCTAATAGTTTTGTGTTTATCATTGTTTTATATTTTAAGCCTTACTTAATTTAAGCATGTTTGTCATTCCTTTTTCTTGAGCCGGCATGCTCGCTATATTTATTACCAGGTCTCCTTTTCTAATAAGCTTTAATTTTTTTAGAGTCTCTTGGGTTTCAAAGACCGTTTGGTCAGTTGTTCTTCCTCCTGTATAATAAAACCCTTGGACCCCCCAAACTAAACTAAGGGTGTTTAAAATCGTATGGTTATTGGTGAACGCGTATATATAAGCCGCTGGTCTATAGCTAGAGGTTTTTATTGTATTATACCCAGAATACGTCGCTGTAATTATCGCCTTTGCTTTTACATTATCTGAAATTTCACACGCATGAGCGCATATTGCATTTGACATATATCTTTCATTTGTCTCCAACTCTCTTAAAGGCTGATTTTTTGATATGTTGTGCCTGCTTTTTTCAACATCCTTTATTACTTTTCTCATTGTATCTACAGCTCTTAGAGGATGACTGCCTACTGAGGTTTCTCCACTCAACATCATAGCGTCCGCACCATCTATTACAGAGTTAGCGACATCATTGACTTCCGCTCTGGTTGCAAAAATATTATCNGTCATACTTTCTAGCATTTGTGTAGCAATAACAACTGGTTTAGACTTTCTAATACACTTATCTACAATCAATTTTTGATATACAGGCACCTTGTGAAGAGGAACCTCCACTCCCAAGTCCCCCCTAGCTACCATTATAGCCTCTGTAGAAGCTATTATTTCATCAATATTTTTAATAGCTTCAAATTTTTCTATTTTCGCAATTACCCTTGCTTTTGATTTTTTGTGTTTTTTAATTATTCTTTTAAGGGTTTCAATATCTTTATGGTTTCTGACAAATGAAAGTCCTATCCACTCAACTTTTTCGTTTAAAATAAACTTAAGATCATTCTTATCTTTTTTTGTTAAGCATGGTAATGATACCGATATATTCGGAAGGTTGACGCCCTTGTTTGATTTTAGATTTCCTCCGAAAACAACCCTTAATTTCACCCGATTCTTTTTATTAGTTTCCTCTACTTTTAAGGAAATTTTTCCATCGTCTAACAAAACTCTGTCTCCAACATTAACTTCTTTTGCGAATTTAGAGTAGTTTATGTGTATGTCACCCTCTGACTTGCTTCTATTGTTTGTGTTAAAAAAAACTGATTTTCCTTTATTTAATCTTATTGGTTGAGCAAAGTCTCCCACTCTTATTTTAGGCCCCTGCAGGTCCGCCAGTATGGCTGTGTGTGTGTGCAGCTCTTGATTTACTTCCTTAATGTTGTCTATTATTTCTTTTGCGTCCTCATGATTTGAATGAGAAAAGTTTATTCTGCATACATTAACCCCTTTTAATATTAATTTTCTTATCATCTCTCTTCCAGATGTGGATGGGCCAATCGTGGCAATTATTTTTGTTTTATTAATCATATATTATAAATGGTGTTATTGATTTAATTTTAGACAAATTTACTTCAAAAACTAACAAAACCTCCTCTATTTTAGACAAACTTTCCATTATTTCTTTTTTATCATAAACTCCGCCTTGAATCAAAAAAAAATAGTTTACTTTTTTATTGTTTGGTTCTAAATATCCGTTTTTTGACATATTAGAAATAATATTGAGACTGGTGGAGGAGTCTTCGCTAGAATGATTATACCTTTCAAATCCTAGAAAGCTATTTGTTTTCGTTGTGTGATTTTTTGTTTTTTTGAAATTTGTTTTTAGTTCTTTATTTATTTCCCAGCAGAGCTTGTATAGTTTTGTGTGACTACATAGCCCAAAAATTTCAAAGTCTATCGGCTCGTCTATTTCTATTTTATACTTTTTCTTCATTTTCTATTTTTTCAAAAGCTTTTTTAGAAGATTTTTGTTCTGCAGCTTTTATTGTTTTTCCCCAAGCTTCAGATATTTTTGTCTCATCAATAGTCAAATTTATCAAATATTTTTTATTGTGGTCTGGACCCTCCTCTTTCTTCAACACAAACCGCAATTTCTTTTTTCTTTTTTTAACCCACTCTAAAACTTTGTTTTTATAATTTACTGTAGTCATTACCATAGGTATCTTTGTCGCTATGTGTTGAATAACAATCTCTTTTGTGGTCAAATACCCCGCGTCTATATATAAAGCTCCTATTAAAGCCTCTAATATATTGCCATATATGTTTTCAGGAAGATATGTTAATTTATGTAATATTTTTTGCGGGGAGACCAGGTCCTTTCCTAAAACATTTAGATTTTTTCTNTTAATTATTTCTTCTCTCTTTTTCGTTAAGAAACCCTCATCTTTGTCGGGGTATTTCTTATAAAGAAATTCGCTTATCACGGAGCTGATTATGGCGTCACCTATAAACTCTAACTTTTCGTAATTTTCTTGTGCGTTATGACTGCTATGGGTTAGAGCTTGTAGGTAAAGTCCTTTTGAAACAACATTTGTTCCGAATGCCTTTTTAAAAAAAACGTTGTTTTTTTTATTCTTATACTTGGAAAATATTGTTTTTATCTTTTTTCTTAAAATAATTAGGGTTGGTATTTTGTTACTAAAACTGAAGCGTTATGACCGCCGAAACCAAAAGTGTTGCTTAGCGCATAATTGACCTCTCTTTTCTGAGCTTTGTTGAGTGTTAAGTTTAGTTTTTTGTCTATTTCTGGATCATGATTTTTATGATTAATTGTTGGTGGAACAATGTTGGTTTTGACAGACATAATTGAAGCAATAGCTTCAATAGCTCCCGCGGCCCCCAACAGGTGGCCTGTCATAGATTTTGTTGAGCTAATGTTTAGCTTATACGCGTGTGAACCGAAGAGTGTTTTAATAGCTTTTGTTTCTGCTATATCGCCTAAAGGGGTGGATGTTCCATGAACATTAATATAATCTATATCTGAAAGCAAGCATCCCGCCTCGCTTATAGCTTGATTCATTACATTTCTTGCTCCCAACCCTTCTGGATGGGGAGCTGTTATGTGGTGAGCGTCCGCTGTTAATCCAGTTCCAACAATTTCAGCATATATTTTTGCCCCCCTTTTCTTGGCATGCTCGTATTCCTCTAAAATAATAGCTCCACCCCCTTCTCCCATTACAAACCCGTCTCTTTCTTTGTCAAACGGTCTTGAGGCGCTTTTCGGATCCTCGTTTCTAGTAGAAAGAGCCATCATCGCATTAAACCCTCCTATTCCCGTTTCATAAATACACGCTTCCGAACCTCCAACAATAAACAAGTCTGACTTATCCCATTTAATATAATTATACGCGTCTATAATGGCGTTTGTGGAGGAGGCACACGCCGAAACAGTTGTGAAATTTGGGCCCCTAAAATTATATTTCATTGAAATGTGACCAGCTGGTATGTCTGAAATTAGTTTCGGTATAAAAAAGGGATTAAACCTTGGGGTGTTGTTTCTAGCAAAATTCACAGACTCATCAAAAAAAGTTTTCATCCCTCCTATTCCTGATCCCCAAATAACGCCCGACCTGTCAGGATTAAACACGCTCTCTGTTAATCCAGAGTCTTTGTACGCTTCTTTTGCGACAATCATTGCAAACTGACAAAATCTATCTAACCTTCTCGATTCTTTACGATCTAAAAAGTTATTTATATCGAAGTTTTTTACTTCGCAAGCAAATCTAGTTTTGAAGTTTGACGCATCAAAATTAGTAATAGGAGCGGCTCCGCTAACACCTGTAATTAATCCTTCCCAATATTCTTGGGCGTTGTTTCCAATAGGTGTTATGGCTCCTAAACCCGTAACAACTATCCTTCTTTGGTTCATTTTGTTGTATTATGATTCTTTTATGAAAGAAATGGCGTCTCCTACTGTAGCTATTTTTTCCGCCTTATCATCTGGAATTTGTATGTCAAATTCTTTTTCGAACTCCATTATTAACTCAACCGTGTCTAGAGAGTCCGCCCCTAAATCATCTGTAAAACTCGCGCTTTCTGTTACCTCTGACTCGTTTACGCCCAATTTGTCTACTATAATTGCCTTTACTTTTGTATTTATATCTGACATGTTTTATTAATTTTAGTTAACATTAGTGCAAATTAAGACATTAATTGTTTTTTTTACAAGCTTTATGCATTTGTCTTTTAACATTTACTTGTTTATTATTGTTTTTGTTTATTTTTGAAAAAAGAAATTATGCAAAACATTGCTATTTTTGCTTCTGGAAACGGAACAAATGCCGAAAACATCTGTAACCATTTTTTTTCTTCAAAAAAATTCCGGGTTGTTCTTGTCTGTTCAAACAACAAAAGAGCTTTGGTTTTAAAAAAAGCTGCAAAACTACAAATAGAAACCTTTCTTTTTACCAAACACTCTCTTGAAAACTCTTTTGTGGTTGAAGAAAGTCTTGAAAATCTTTCTGTTGATATCATTGTCCTTGCTGGTTTTTTACTCAAGATTCCCAGCCGTCTTGTTTCTTTATATAGAAACAAAATTATCAACCTTCACCCCTCTCTTTTACCAAAATATGGTGGAAAAGGAATGTACGGCATAAATGTTCATCGTGAGGTTGTGAAAAACGGGGAAAGAGAAAGTGGAATAACAATTCACTTGGTTAACGAGGCTTATGATAGCGGCAAGGTGGTTTATCAAAAAACCGTCCCTGTGTCAGAAAACGAGACCGCTGAAAGTTTACTTGCAAAAATTCAGAAATTAGAATATTTATATTATCCTAAAATTATAGAGACTACTTTTTAAAATGATTATTATTTATACAGATGGCGCGGCAAAAGGGAATCCAGGAAGGGGTGGTTATGGTGTTGTTATGAAATATAAAGGTCGGCGAAAAGAAATTTTTGAGGGATTTCGCCTAACTACAAACAATCGAATGGAGCTGCTTAGTGTAATTGTCGCTCTTGAGTCTTTAAAAACTCGGAATGAACGTGTGGAGATCTATTCTGACTCTAAGTACGTCGTAGACGCTGTTGAGAAGGGTTGGGTTTTTAATTGGGAGAAAAAACATTTTAAAAACAAGAAAAACTCTGATTTATGGATTCGGTTTTTGAAAATTTACAGGCTTTTATCTGTTTATTTCTTTTGGGTAAAGGGTCACTCTAATAATAAAGAAAATGAGAGGTGTGATTTTTTGGCGGTTAAAGCGGCTGAATCAAGATCTTTAAAGGTTGATGTTTGGTATGAAAACAGCATTAGTGGAAATCTAAAATTGTTTTAATTTATAGGTCTACACTTATTATTTCCTTTATCTCTTCTTTCCTATAATTAATTTGTTCTTCTTTTATTTGATGCAGCCTTTCTGTTCCAAAACTCTCCACACAAAACGACGCGGTTATAGACCCATGAACAACAGCTCTTTTCATGTTTTCAAAAGAAAAGTCTTCTGTTTTGTCAAGATACCCTACAAAACCCCCAGCAAAAGAGTCTCCAGCTCCTGTTGGGTCTAAAACTCTTTCTAACGGAAGGGCTGGACAATAAAATGTTTTTTGTTTGCTAAAAAGAACAGCTCCGTGCTCTCCTTTTTTTATTATTAGGAACTTTGGTCCCATTGTTAATATTTTTCTTGAAGCCCTAATTAGAGATCCCTCTTCTGATAATTGTTTTGCTTCTTCATCATTTATCGTTAAAACGTCTACTTCTTTAAGAGCTTGTTTTAGGTCTCCCATACAGTTGTCCATCCAAAAATTCATCGTGTCCAGCACTATTAATTTGGGTCTTTTTCTCATTTGATCTAACACCNTTTTTTGTACGGAAGGCATTAGGTTTCCCAGCATTAAAATTTNACTTTCTTTAAATTCTTCTGGAACCGTAGGATCAAATGTTTCCAAAACATTTAGCTGTGTTTCTATCGTGTCCCTAATATTCATGTCTTCTCTGTATTTCCCTGACCAAAAAAAAGTTTTTTCTCCTTTCTTTATTTGAAGACCTCTTGTGTCTACATTTTTTTTCTTTAACATTTTTATTGAATCCTCTGGAAAATCATCACCTACAACTGAAACCAGGTTTAGAGATTTTGTATAAAAAGACGATGACAAACATATGTATGTTGCCGCACCTCCAACAATTTTGTCTGTTTTTCCATGTGGCGTTTCTATCGCGTCAAAAGCTACTGTTCCTACTACTAATATGCTCATTTTTTTTATTGCAAATATATTGTTTAATTAAATGAATAGTATTAATATTGCGTCATATTTTCCTCCTTAGCTCAGTTGGTTAGAGCATCTGACTGTTAATCAGAGGGTCCTAGGTTCGAGTCCTAGAGGGGGAGCTAAAAAAAACACTTAATTTTTAGGTGTTTTTTTTTTATAAACTATGTTTTTAATTTAGACATTCCTCCATCTACACTGAAATCTTGTCCTGTTATCCATCCGGATTCTTCCGAAATTAAAAAGTTAACCATTTCTGAAATGTCTTGTACGCTTCCTATTTTCTTTAAAGGGTGATTGTTGCTTATCCTCTCTATTGACTTTTCATTAATCATCATTTTTTCTGACATTTTACTTTTAAATATTGATGGTGAAATAGTGTTTACTCTAATTTTTGGAGACCATTCTGAAGCTAGAGAAATCATTAGTCCTATTACAGCGTTTTTTGATACAGAAACAGAGGAGTGAAAAGGCATTCCTTGTTTAGTAGCAACTGTGCTAAATAAAACTACNGAACTGTTTGTGTTAAATTTTTTATAGTAATNTTTTAGTATTGATATAGCCCCTATTAAATTAACTTTTAAATCTTTATTAAAGTCTTCTATTGACAGTCTATGGAATTGTTTTAAGTTTATTGTTCCTGGAAAATATACTAATCCATCAATTTTTTCTTCTGTTTTAAAATAAGTTTCTTCATTTTGCAAATCAAAACCCTCCACATCGCTATGATTAGGGTCTCTACTCATTCTTATAAACTTATATTTATGTTTTTTTGTTTTGTATAGTTGTTGTGACACTCCACTACTAGCTCCTACTAAAATTATTTTTTTCATTAATTTAAAACATCTTTTCTTTTTTTCTCTTTTTTTTCTTTGCTCCTTTTCCCACCTCTCTTCCGTCTTTTAAAATGACAATTTTGTATTTTGATCTTTTCTTATCNTCTTCTTTTTTTATTTTCTCTTCTATATCAAATGTTGGACATTCCGCTTCTTTTTTTGATCTACAAGAAGAAGTAAACACAATAATAATAATAATTATTAATATTAGATTTAATAGATTTTTTATTTTCATTATTTTTTATAAATTATTCTATCTTGGTTATGTTTTTTTTCAAAAATAAGAAATTTGAAATATATAAACTAAATTAGCAATATTATTTGACAGTTTGAAAAGAAAAAAAAACATTAAAAAATCCATATTAAAAAAGAAGGTTTTTGATTTTTATAAAGACCATCCTTTTTCCGATTTTTCTTTTATAGAAATATCAAAAAAATTAAAAATTAAACACTTTCATTCTAGATTAATTATAAAGGATATTATTTTAGAGTTATTGGATTCAGGAAATTTAATTCATGTTAAAAAAAATAGTTATAAGTTTTTTAATAACAGTACAACTTTTTTTGGTAAAGTTGAAAAAACTAATCAAAAAGGTGTTTATGTATTTTCCTCTAAATTTAATGAACTTATATTCATCAAAAAACAATATTCTCTTTTTACTCTAATAGATGATGAAATAGAATTTTGTTTCTATCTAAATAAAAAAGGAAAAAAAGAATTTCAAATTTTGAAAGTTTTGAAAAGGAAAAAAAACTCCTTTATTGGTCGTATTGATTCTATTTCTAAAAACTTTTTTATACCTGACAATAATCTTTATTTTGATATTTTTATTAAAAATAAAAAATCAATAAAAAATAAAAAAGTAATTGTTGAAGTTTCTTCTTGGGATAATACTAAAAAAAATCCTGATGGTTTTATTAAAAAAATATTAGGAGATTTAGAAGATCATGAGGTAAATATTAAAAGTATTATGTTTAATTATAATTTGGAAGAAAATTTTAATAAAGACGTTTTACTTTCTTCTTCTAAAATTAAAAATTCTATTTCTAAATCTGAAATAAAAAAGAGATTGGATTATAGAAATGTAACAACTTTTACTATTGATCCATCTGATGCTAAAGATTATGATGATGCTTTATCTATTAAAAAAATAGATAAAGACATGTTTGAAATAGGTATACACATTGCTGATGTTTCACATTATATTACAAATAAATCCTTATTAGATACGGAAGCAAAAAAAAGATCTACCTCTGTATATTTAGTAGATAGAGTTATTCCTATGCTTCCTGAAAANATTTCAAATGATGTATGTTCTTTGAAAGAAAAAGAAGATAGACTTGCTTTTTCATTAATTTTAAAAATAAATAATAACGCGGAAATTATAGATTATAAATTAATAAAAACTATTATTAATTCTAATAAAAGATTTTCTTATGAAGAAGCTCAAAATATAATAACTAATAAAAAAGGAATTTATAAAAATGACTTAGAAAATCTTTTAAAGATTTCATTATTACTTAAAGAAAAAAGATTAAAAAAAGGATCTTTTGATTTTGAAAGAGACGAAATTAAATTTATTTTAGATAAAAATAAAAATCCTATTAACGTTCAAACAAAAAAAATAATACCAACTAATAAATTAGTTGAAGAATATATGTTATTAACCAATAAAATTATTTGTGAAATATTTAAAAAACACAATTTAAATATTCCTTTTATTTATAGAGTNCACGAAAAACCTGACAAAGAAAAATTAGAAAATTTAAAAANCTTTATTTCTAGTTTTGGATATAATATTGATATAACTTCAAAAGAAGGGTTTTTAAAATCTATTAAGAAATTATTCGATATAATAAAAAATAAAACAGAAAAAAACATAATTGAAATAATTTGTATAAGGTCAATGTCTAAAGCTATATATAGCACAGAAAATATAGGTCATTATGGACTAAATTTTGATGTTTATTCTCACTTCACTTCTCCTATTAGAAGATATCCTGATTTAATAACACATAGATTATTATCACACATTATAAGTAAAGAAAAAATAAATAATTATATTTCAGAAAAAGAATGTGAATATTTTTCTAAAAAAGAAAAAGAATCTAAATTTTCAGAAAGAACATCAATAAAATTTATGCAAATAAAATATTTAGAAAAAAAAATAAACGAAATTTTTTATGGAAATATTTCTAGTATAAAAGAATGGGGAATTTATATTGAACTAGAAGGAAATAAATGTGAAGGACTTGTTAAATTATCTTCTTTAAAANATGACTATTATACTTATGATGAAAAAAATTATTGTATTAATGGTTTAAATACAAATAATAAATACCAGTTAGGAGATAGAGTAAAAGTACAATTAATTAATACTTCTATAATTAATAATCAAATAGATTTTAAAATGATTATTTAATATTATTTAATTATATATATATAAATAATAATAATAATAATAGATGTTAATATGGTTAAAAAAAAAACAAAAAAAAATATAAAAAAAAGAATATTAAGAAATAATTAACAAAATATTAATAATAAAAAANAACATAAATAACTGAATAATAAATAAATATAATTTTTATTAAAAATAGAAAATTAAAATAATTAACAAATAATAATAATAGTAAAAAACAAAAAAATTGTTTGTTTTTGGTTTAAAAAAAAAATATAAAAAAAAATAAAAAACAAAAGAAAAAAAAAAGTAATACTGCTTACTTAATTACTTTAAAAAATCAAAATATATTTATTAATTTTAATAAAAAAAATATAAACAAAAAATTAACATGAAAATAGGAATAGCTTGTGATCACGCCGGTTTTGAATTTAAAGAAAAAACAAAAGAATATTTTTTATCAAAAAATATAAAAATAAAAGATTTTGGTTGTTATTCAAAAGAAAGTGTAGATTATCCTGATTTTTCTCATAAATTATCAAAAAGTATAGAAAAAAAAGAATGTGATTTTGGAATACAATTTTGTGGAACAGGAAATGGGATAAATATGACAGCAAATAAACATAAAGAAATAAGATCTGCACTTTGTTGGAACCCTTACATTGCAGAACAATCACGTTTACATAATAATGCTAATGTATTAACAATGCCAGCAAGACATTTAACNTGGAAAGAAGTAAAAAAAATAATAGATGTTTTTTTTGAAACAAAATTTGAAGGAGGAAGACATGAGAAGAGAGTAAAAAAAATAAAAATATGAAAATATTTTTATTTAATTTTTTTATAACAGTTTCTCTATTTTCTCAATTAAATATAAAATTTGCTGAAACAATAACAGAAGAAGATTTAAAAAAACATATAGAAATTTTATCATCAGATGAATTTGAAGGAAGAGAAACAGGAAAAAAAGGACAAAAATTAGCAGCAAAATATATTTCTAATTTTTTTAAAAAAATAGAAATACCTCCCTACAAAAAAAATACTTATTATCAAAAATTTAAAGTAAAAAGTGGAAGACATCTATGTAAGTGTGAAGACTGTGATTCGGATTTTCTTAAAAGAATTTTATCAAAAAAAAAATATAGTAAAAGGAGAAAATGTTTTAGGTTTTATAGAAGGATCAGATAAAAAAGAAGAAATACTAATTTTAACAGCACATTACGATCACTTAGGTAAACATGAAAATAAAATTTATAATGGAGCAGATGATGATGCATCAGGAACAGCGGCCATTATGGAAATAGCAGAAGCTTTTGTGAAAGCAAAAAAGGAAGGAAATGGACCAAGAAGAAGTGTTTTAATAATGGCAGTTTCTGGAGAAGAAAAAGGTTTGTTAGGAAGTAAGTATTACACAGATAACCCAATTTTTCCTTTAGAAAAAACAGTTGCTAACTTAAATGTAGATATGATAGGAAGAATAGATGATTGGCACGACCACGAAAATTATGTATATCTCATTGGTTCAGATATGTTAAGTAAGGATCTACACGAAATAAGCGAAGAGGTAAATAATGAATATATGTCAATAGAGTTGGATTACACATTTAATAAGGAAGATGATCCAAATAGATATTACTATCGATCTGACCATTATAATTTTGCAAAAAACAACATACCAGTTATTTTTTATTTTAATGGAATTCATGAAGACTATCATAAAGAAACGGATACTATTGAAAAAATTAGATTCAGAAAAGTAAAAAGAATAACACAACTAATTTTTTTAACTGCTTGGGAAATTGTAAATAGAGAAGAAAGAATAAAATTAAACAAATGAGCATAATAATAGTAGAGGTAGAAAAAATAAGAAAATTAAGACAAGAATGTTTACGTAAAGGAAAACCATATTCAACCACGATATATAAAAAAGACTTTAATAAGGAAACTATACATATAGCTNTAGAAAAAGAAAAAAAAATAATCTCCTGCGCAACCATATATCCTGAANACAATCAAGAACATGGATTTGATAAATCTTATAGATTAAGAGGAATGGCTACAGAAGAGGGAAAAAGAAGACAGGGATATGGAAAAAAAATAATAAAAAAAATAGAAAAAATCTTAATTAAAAAAAAAACAAAATTATATATGGTGTAAAGCACGCATAGAAGCGTTAATTTTTTATAAAAAATTAGGATTTATGACTGTAGGAGAAAAATTTAATATAAAAGATATTGGTCCACACTATATAATGTATAAGAAAATTAAGAAACTTCAGACCTAGAAAAGGTTTTGTTTAAAACAATCAAACCTTTAATTATTCTAAACAACACATTATCATATAAAGAAATAAAACCACCTCTTATGTCTCTCTTTACATCTAAAAGCAAAGCTATTCTCTCTCCAGAGGTGTTGTTTTGAACCTCATGAGTAAATGTATCATCAAAAAGAACCCCTTTTCCTTCTGTCCAAAAATAAGGTTTTCCATCAACAAAAAGTTTACAATCACCTTTAGGAACAGAAAGAGCGAGTTGATATCTAAAAATTCCTTTATAAGGACCATGGTGAGGAGGTATGTGTTTGCCAGGAGCAAGAATGGAAAAATAAATACTTTTTATGTTTTTTATAGGACCAAGAATTTCACAAGTTTTAGGACAAAGATCTTTGTTTTTTTCGTGCCATAAATCATAAAGTTTCAAGTTAAGCAAGGACCAAGAAATACCATCATTATCAGAAATATATTCTTGTCCATCATCAACTTCGTGAAATTTTGGGAGGGTTTTNCCAGAATTAATTACAGAANTGATTTCATCTCGTATAGTTTTCCAATTTTCTTCTAAAATGGTATGTTCAGGAAAAAAAATATCTAGATCTAAAAAAGGAGGGGTTTTAATATTTCTATTGTAATATTTTAGATTTTGATCTCTAAACCACTTAAAAAGAGGGTTTCTATTAGTTTGAGGAACTCCCATAATAAAAATTTAATACAAAGAAACAGTATTTTTTGTAAAGATAAAATATAAAACAAAGATTCTTATGCTTAGCATAAGAATATCTAATATATTCTTGATAAGAACTTTTTGTTTCGAATTTTCATGAAAGGAATCTCAATATAACGATACATTAAGTAGGAAGAAACAAAAATTAACACAACAGCTAGAGAGCTATTTATAAAAAAAACAACAAAAAGATTTTGAGTGTAAAGAAGAATAAATTTTGTAAAATAGTGAAAAAGAGGAAGCATTATAAATGGATGAATCAAGTATGCTGAATAAGAAATTTGAGCAATATAAAAAAAGAAAGAAGAAGACAAAAATCTCTTTAGGAAAAGAGGTCGTTTGAGTTCACGTAACATTAAAAATAAAATTATATACATTAAAGAAGCAGAAAAAACAGATCTAGAAGAAGAAACAATAATAACAAATAGATGTTTTCTTACACCTTCAGTAACAGGAAAAAAATCAAACGCTCCGAACGAGGAATTATTATAAAAAGAAAGATAATTTAGTTTTAAAAAAACAGTAAGAAATAAAAAGCAAGAAATAAAAAATAAAAATGAACTAAGGCCTGTCTTCTCAAAATGAGACTTAACGCCAGCAAACCTCATGACATAAAAATAAGAAGCAAAGACTCCTATAAGCAACCCCCCATATCGGGTATATAAATTATCATAAAGAACGCTAAAAGTATTGTTCCAACTATCACTACCTACAGCTCCCCAAAAATTAGGACCAAACAAGTTGTTCTCCCAAACAACAGCGCCGCGAACAATAAACGAAACAATAAGTAACGATATAAATGTCCAGAGAATTTTATTTTTTGATTTTAGAAAAAACAAAGCAGAAACAAAAATGGGAGCGATTAAATAAAACTGTTCTTCTACCGCTAATGACCAACACCATCCTAGAAACTGATTTTCAATAGGAATAAAGTTGTTAATATATAGAAGGTTGGTCCAAAAATTAGCAATCATTAAGTTGAGATTCATTTTTTCAGCAGCGGGGTTGTCACTAACGCTAATTATATATACGAACAAAATTCCAATCAAAACAACAAAAAAATACACAGGCATTAGTCTAAAAAACCTTCGGATATAAAAACGCTTAAANGAAATCTTTCCAAAAGAAAGGAGTTCTTTGAAAAGAAGAGACCCAATTAAAAAACCGCTTATTACAAAAAAAGCGTCAACAGCAAGGTCTGATCTAAAAAAACCAGAAAAAATAGAAAAACCAGCAAANCCCTCCACAGATGTAAAGTTTGGGTGGTGAAAATGAAACAGGTGTCCTAAAACAACAATGATTAAAGAAAGAGCTCTTACCCCATCAACTACACGAAACCGATCCTTTTGGTTAATCGACAAGAAGGAGAACATCTTTTTCATAAGAAAGTTTAAATGTCAAACTTAATGCCCTGCGCTAGAGGAAGGTCCTTCGTATAGTTTATAGTGTTAGTNTGTCTTCTCATATAAATCTTCCAGGCATCACTACCACTTTCTCTTCCTCCTCCCGTTTCTTTTTCTCCTCCAAAAGCCCCGCCGATTTCAGCTCCACTAGTTCCAATATTAACATTAGCTATACCACAATCACTACCGCTAGCCGAAAGAAATGTTTCAGCCTCAATTAAGTCCGAAGTCATAATAGATGATGATANCCCCTGGTTCACACCGTTTTGAATTTTGATAGCTTCAGAAAGGTCATTGTACTTCATTAAATACAGGATTGGAGCGAAGGTTTCTTCTTGAACAATGCTATAATCATGATCTACTTCAATTATTACAGGCTTTACATAACAACCGCTACTTAAATTATCAAGAACTCCAAAAGGCGTCAAAACAGACCCCCCCTCATTTTTAGCCTCTTCAATAGCCCTTAGATAACNNTCCACCGCAGACGCGTCAATTAATGGGCCAACATGGTTTTTTTCATCTAAAGGGTTCCCTATTTTTAACTGGCCATATGCCGCAACCAGCTTGTTTTTAACCTTATCAAANATAGAATTATGGACGATTAACCTTCTGGTAGAGGTACATCTTTGGCCACAAGTTCCAACAGCCCCAAAAACAGAGCCTATTACAGTGATGTCAATATTCGCGTTTTCTGTAACAATAATAGCGTTGTTCCCCCCCAACTCTAATAGAGACTTCCCAAAACGCTTTGCAACTTCCACCCCAACAGACCTACCCATTTTTGTAGATCCAGTAGCGGAAATTAATGGAATTTTTTTGTCAGAAGTTAGCCACTGACCAACTTTATAATCACCGTTTATTATACAAGAGATTCCATCAGGCAAATTGTTTTCTTTTGCCACTTCTTTCCAAATGTTTTGACAAGCTATTCCACACAAAGGTGTTTTTTCAGAAGGCTTCCATATACATACATCTCCACAAACCCAAGCAAGAGCCGTGTTCCAGTTCCAAACAGCTACGGGGAAGTTAAAAGCAGAAATAATGCCAACAATACCAACAGGGTGGTATTGCTCATACATTCTATGTCCAGGTCTTTCGGAGTGCATCGTTAATCCATGAAGCTGGCGAGAAAGTCCAACAGCAAAGTCGCAAATGTCAATCATCTCTTGAACCTCCCCCAAACCTTCTTGAAGACTTTTCCCCATTTCATAAGAAACCAGCCTTCCTAGCGGATCCTTATACTCCCGCAGTTTTTCCCCATACTGTCTAACAATCTCCCCTCTTTGAGGAGCGGGCTTTTTTCTCCACCATAAAAAAGCTTTTGAAGCAGCCTCAACTATTNCTGAGTATTCTTCAAAAGTTGTACTGGTCACGGACCCAATTAGCTTTCCGTCTACTGGAGATATAGAAGAGATCTCTTCTCCCTTACCAAAATCAGTAATACCTGTAGAAGAGCCGTTGTTTTTATTTTTGATTCCAAGTTTTGTTAAAACCTTTTCAATTTCTAACATTATATAAAAATTTAATTAACACTTTCCGAACTATCACTTATAGGACCCTCCCTCTCGTCCCCGCTGTCTAATATTTCAAAATCTTCCCTTTGTTTTATAGAAACAATTCTTTTTTCTTTAACCAGAGCCCAAGACATTATTAGACAAGAAAATAAGATAACCAACAACAACACCCCTTCAAAATCAATTTTCTTGCCTAAAAATTCAGGAGTCAAAGCTATTATTTTATCTTTAACCTGATAAAACAAAAGAATTGTTATCAGCCCTCTTGGCGCCAAAAAAAGCATAGGGACAACTTTTTTAATTTTAACTGTTCCGTTAAAAACATAAAGAGTTATAATTCTAACAAGATAAATAATTCCAATTATTGGGACACCAAATAACCAAACGCGAAAATCTAACAAAGAACCAATTGCGATTGACCAACCAAAAATAATAAAAAAGAAGGTTCTTACTACAAACGCTGACTCTATTGTTACTACCTTAAAATCTTCCAGAATAGCGCCAACACGTTCTTTAATTACAAACTTTTTAAGTTTCCCACGAAAAAAAACGGGATAGTTGTTTAGGATCATTCCAAAAATCAAAATAACCATTAGAGAAGCCACCTCTACCATGTGACCTAAAGCGTATAAAAAAACCAAGACAGCTATCAAAAGAAAAAGTTTCCCGTGGTCTTTTAGTTTTTGAAATAAATAAATTAAAACATAGCTAATTATGCCAGAAAACAAAACGGTATACAATACCTCGCCAACAATAGAACCTGAAATTTGAAAAGCTGAAGCTTCTTTAAAAAAAGTTTCAGAACCCACCAAGAATCCAAAACCTAAAATTCCGAGAATATCAGAGAAGGTGCTCTCATAAATCATAAATTCCTTTTTCTCCTCATCTAAATCGTCAATACTAGGAAGTATTATCGCTGAACTTAGTACTGAAAGAGGAATAGTGATCAACAACCCGTCCAAAATAGATAGCCCGTCCAAGAAGTAGCTAATAAACCAAGCTGATGATAAAGACGTTCCAACTAAACCGGTTAAACCCACAAAAAACGATCGAGTAATCAGCCCGACTTTTTCTTTTAACAACTTTAAGTCTAGAGCCGCTTCTAGTACAATCAAAACCAAACCAACTGTTCCAAGAATTTTCAATAAAGGGTCTAAAATAGTCTTATACTTGTTAAAACTGAATGCTTCAAAATAATTACCAAATAACCCAACAACGATACCTAAACCAATTAGCAATAAAACAGAAGGGATTCCTGTTCTTTTAGAGTAAACACTAAANACATAGGAAAGGATAACAATGCTTGCTAAAATCATTAGCAGTAAATCAGAAACACTAGCGCTAAGAAAAGTAAAATTCATAAAACAAATTTAAGAAATTAAAACAACCAATCCCATAATCCAAAATCATTTCCATTCGCGAAAATCACCAACAACAACAACAGAATCATTCCAATTACCTGCGCTTTTTCCAAAACCTTTTCAGGAGCTGGTTTGCCAGCAAACATTTCATACAGCAAAAACATTACATGGCCGCCATCTAGAGCTGGAATAGGTAGTAAGTTTAAAAAAGCCAACATTATTGATAGGAAAGCGGTAAGTTCCCAAAATCTTTTCCAGTTCCAAGTGTCCGGAAAAATATTCCCAATAGCTGTGAAACCACCTAAGGATTCAGCTCCTTTTTTCGAAAAAACAAACTTAAATTGTGCCACGTAGTCAAATAGGGTGGTAAACCCACTGCTAATACCAGCGGGAATAGCCGATAAAAAACTATATTCTTTAAGGGTAAATTCATAATGATCCTCAACATTTGCGTTAACAGCGAACCCAAAACCATCTACTGATCTCTGAACATTCTTCAAAGAAACAATCGAATTGTTTCTTGATATTAGAAAATCAGCATTAAAACTCTCCCCTTCATCCTCTATAATTTCAGCAATAACAATGTTAAATTGTTGATATGAAGTAATAGAGGTTCCGTTAACACTAACAATCAGGTCGTTTTTTTTGAAACCAGAATTTATAGCTGGAAAATTTTCATACAGAGAGTCTACGGCGCATGGAATTATTGGAAAAAAAGCCTGCATAGCTCCATTTTGAAACATTTTCTCATCTATATCATCAGGAAGGACAATAGTTCTGGTATTAAACCCCTTAGAAGACTCCACCCTCAAAGATCTATAATTTCCAAGCAAAAGGTCTCTGTTAATTTTTAAGATATTTTCAACTTTTTTTCCGTCTTTATGAGTTATAATATCCCCATCCTTAAATCCATAAGACTTAAACATCTCCGCTACATGCAATCCTCCTTTTTCAGCGGTGTTTTTCGGACTTAATTGGTNTTCTCCCCAAAAAAACAAAACCAAAATATAAATTAAAATTGCTAACAAAAAATTAACAACTACACCGCCAACCATTATAATAAGCCTTTGCCAAGCTGGTTTGGCTCGAAATTCCCACTTTTCAGGTTCTTTTTTCAACTGATCCTTATCCATGCTTTCATCAATCATGCCAGAAATTTTAACGTACCCTCCTAACGGAAGCCAACCTATACCATACTCTGTTTCACCAACCTTCTTTTTGTATAAAGAAAACCAAGGGTTAAAAAAAAGATAAAATTTTTCCACTCTAGTTTTAAAAAGTCTAGCGGGAATAAAATGCCCCAACTCATGTAAAACAACTAAAATAGACAAGCTTAAAATTAATTGAGAAGCTTTTATTAAGATAATTTCCATTAGTATATAATTTTATTTAAGTACGCTCTAGTTTCAGTATCAGTGCTAACCAAATCTTCTATAGTAGGTTTTTCGACAAAAGTAATCTTTTCTAAGCAATTTTCTATCAAATCAGACATATATAAAAAATCTATTTTTTCTTTCAAAAACGCGTCAACAACAACTTCGTTGGCCGCGTTTAGAACACAAGGAGAGTTGCCCCCTTTTTCAATAGCCAAATAAGACAACTTAAGGTTCTTGAATGTTTCTAAATCAGGTTTTTCGAATGTTAGCTCTGGGTGGTTAAAAAAACTAAATCTAGCAAACTCATTTTTAACTCTATCAGGGTACCCCAAAGCATATTGAATTGGAATCTTCATATCAGGAATACCTAATTGAGCAATAACAGATCCGTCAACAAACTGAACAGCGGAATGAATTATAGACTGAGGGTGAACCACCACCACAATATCAGACAAACTAACATCAAAAAGCCACTTAGCTTCAATTACTTCAAGACCTTTGTTCATCAAAGAAGCTGAGTCAATTGTAATTTTAGGGCCCATATTCCAATTAGGGTGATTTAAAGCTTCCTTTCTAGTTACGTTTAATAAATCCCCCCTGTTTTTTCCCCTGAAGGGCCCGCCAGAAGCGGTTAAGAATATTTTTTCTAAGCTTGATTCCCCTTCTCCATTTAGGCATTGAAAAATAGCAGAGTGCTCTGAATCAACAGGAATAATATTAGCCCTATGTTTTGTACACAAACCTCTAATAATTTCTCCAGCAACCACAAGAGTTTCTTTATTTGCAAGAGCTATTGTTTTGCCGCACTTAATAGCGTTTATTGTAGGAAGAAGCCCCGAATACCCTACCAAAGCGGTCAACACAACATCTATCGAGTCAGACGAAACGATTTGCTCTAAAGAATCTCTTCCAGAATAGACCTTGATGTTATGATTAGATAAAGATCGGTGTACTTCCAGGTATTTGTTTTCATTTACAATAACGACCGAGTTTGGTTGGAACTCAATAGCCTGCTTAATTAATAATTCTGAATTATTTTTTGCGGTTAAAACCTCAACCTCGAAACGATCCTTGTGGCAAGAAATCACCTCTAAAGCTTGTGTCCCAATTGAGCCGGTTGAGCCTAATATAGCTATTTTTTTCTTTCTCATTTAAGTTGATTTAAATTCATTTAACATGTCAGCCACCTTCCTGTCGTTGGAAAGCCTTGGTGTCTTGTTTTGCCCTCCCAACTTTCCAATTGAAGACATATATTTATTAAATCCACCATCTTGAATAGCGGTTATTTTCAAACACTCAAGAACCCCCCCCTCTATCAAGTCTTTGTAATATACATTAAGATTACAAAGGTTTTGGTTTAGGTCCCTTGCAAAATCACTCATATTTTTGGGATACTGTTTAAACTCTATAAACCATTCGTGGAAAGGACCACCCTGAATAGGGTTAACCTCAGGAGCCACATGAAATTCATTAATAATCACACTATATCCTAGTAATGTTTTTTTCATAGCGTTTTCAACCTCCTCAGCGATAACATGCTCTCCAAAAGCGGACGTGTAGTGAGCAACCCTTCCTGTTACAACAACTCTATATGGGTTTGTGGATACAAATTTTACTGTGTCACCAATGTTATATCCCCACAAACCAGCATTGGTATTAAGTATAACAACATAGTTCACACCTATTTTCACAGAGCTAAGAGAAATTCTATCAAAAATATTTTGGTTGTATTTCTCTACCTCTATAAATTCATAGAAAATACCATGATTAACACAAAGCAACATTCCTTNATCATTCTGAGANTCCTGATACGCTATAAAACCCTCTGAGGCTGGGTACAGCTCCACATAGCCAACATTGCCTCCAATTAGCTTTTCGAAAGACCTCTTATATGGGCTAAAGTTAACTCCACCGTAAATAAACAAGTTAAAATTAGGAAAAACTTCTTTGATAGTTTTCCCGGTTTTGCTTGCAATTTTCTCGAAATACATTTGAACCCATGGAGGGATTCCGCTAATTAGCGTCATTTTTTTATTAATAGTTTCATCAACAATAGCGCTTACCTTTTTATCCCAATCCTCAATATAGTTGACTTTCATGGTTGGAACTCTATTTTTCAATAAATAAGAAGGCACGTGGTGAGCAACAATTCCAGAAAGCCTTCCGGTTAAAACTTTCCCAACCTTATTTAGCTTCGGGCTTCCTTGTAAAAACAGCATTTTACCATCTAAAATAGACGAGGCTCCAGTTTCGTTTACATAACTCATTATTGAGTCGCGGGCCGCTTTAAGTTGAAAAACAATAGACTCCTTTGTTATAGGAATAAATTTAGTTCCGGACGTAGTTCCGGATGTTTTGCAAAAATACAAAGGAACGCCGCTCCACAACACATCAGGTTTGCCATCTTTTATTTTTTCTATATATGGCCTTAANCCCTCATAATTTGTAATAGGGACATTTTTTTTCCAATCAGCGTAATTAGATATTTTATCAAAATTATGATCAACTCCAAATTCTGTGTTTTTCGCCTTTGACAAAAGCGTTTTTAACCACCTCTCTTGATATTTAACAGCGGATTTTTTCCAAAAACTNTTTTTCCAAACAACAAATTTGGAAAATAAAAAACCTAAAATTGATTTAATACTCATAATTAGAAGGAGATATAGTTTTTAGGGTTAACGCTTTCGCCGTTTTTCCACAGTTCAAAGTGTAAATGGGCCCCAGAGCTTAATGATCCGGTATTTCCAATTACTGATATAGGTTCTCCTGACTTTACAAAGTCACCCGTTTCTTTTAATAATTTAGAATTATGTTTATATACAGAAAAATACCCCTCTTCATGTAGAACACAAACTGTAAGCCCTCCGTTTTTAGTCCAATCACTAAACACAACCCTTCCATTTTGAATAGCGTTTATTAACGACCCTTTTTTTGATACAATATCAATACCAAAATGACTTTCATTGATAGAGTATTTTTGAGTGATCTCACCAACAATTGGAGGAACAAATAACAAGGAAGANGCTGATAATTCTAAATCATAACTATCTTTGTCTTGACCAGCAATTTTGTTTCGAAATAATCTTTCAGCTTCATTGATTTCCAAATCTTTATCATTAACACTAGCTGCGGATGAAGACTCCTCTAAATCAACATTATTAACGCTATCTAATAGAATAATTCGGATGCTGTTTATATATTTTTTTTGTTTGGTAGCGGTGTTAATTAAAGAATCTACCTGTAAAGAAAGTTGGATTAAGTTTTTTTCTGTGTAAGACGAGGTTTTACCAGGCACAAGGTTTTTTATAGGATCAATAAAACTAATTACTAAAAATGTTAACACCACAATTGAAAAAAAACCAAATAAGAAAATAGAGGCTACTTTTAATATCGAAGCTTTAAAAGAAGCTTTTTCCTCAAAGGACTTGTTGTTAAGAACTACAAAGCGGTAAACGCTCTTATAATCAAACAAAAGTTTATTTTTTTCTCTCTTTCTCATACAAACACTGCAAATATCATAAAAATATAATCATATTTGCTATAATATTTAACGCTAAGTAAAATAAATACATAGAATTTTTGTTTCTTGTAATGGTATGATCAACAAAATAGTTAAAACAATTCCTTTATATTTAATACTACTCACAGTAGCGCTTTCTTCCTGCTCAACTAAAAAAAAGAGTTTTATCAATAGAAAATATCACGACACCACAGCTAAGTACAACGGGTATTTTAACGGAAAAGAAAGTTTGAAGGCGGGGATAAAAAGGTTAGAAAAGTCGCATGTTGATGATTATAGTAAAATAATCCCAGTATATAAAGAGGGAGGTGTTTCTAACTCGAAAAATCATCACCTAAGCATGGATAANTCTATAAAAAAAGCCTCAAAAGTTATACAAAAACATTCGATAAGTATAAGGGGTAGAGAATACTGTAAGTGGATTGATGATAGCTATTTTTTATTAGCTCAAGCATATTATTATAAAGGAGAATATATGGAATCTAAAAAAGCGTTTGATCATATTATCAAAAGCTATAAAAAGTCAGACCTATTCTACCCTTCTAAAATATGGCTTGCTAAGTGCTATGTTGGCCTGGGTGACTACATGTCGGCTGAAAAAACACTTGACAAAATAGAAGCAAAAAGAAACGCTCTAACAAAACACCAAAAAGAGTTTAACTTAACATACGCTGACATGCTTTTACAGCAAGGATTCACTTTAGAGGCGGTAGATAGGTTAAAATTAGCGAGCGCGAATATAAAGTCTTCTCGAAAAAAATCCAGATATAATTTCATAATCGCTCAAATATATCAGGAAGCGGGTAATCTAGAAATGGCAAAAAAATATTATGAGAAGGTTCTCGGGTCCAATCCAGAATATGACATGGCTTTTAACGCTAAAATCAATTTAGCTAAATCACTAAGAAACCAAGAGGATTTAAGTGAAATGAAAAAAAGTCTGTTAAAAATGATTAAAGACGAAAAAAACAAAGAGTATCTGGATCAAATACACTTCACTTTAGGAGAAATTCACCTAATAGAGAGAGATACATCAAAAGCCGTGGAAAACTTTAATAAATCATACAAGCTTAGCGTTCAGAATGATCTACAAAAGTCCCAGTCTTTTTTAGCTTTGGGAAAGATTTATTTTCATAAAAACAACTTTAAAAAATCTCAAGTGTATTATGATAGCGCCTACATTTTCATGATAGACAATCAAGAGGGTTTTTCAAGAATAAAGAGAAAGAGAGATGTTCTAACAAAGCTTGTTTATAATTTGGATATTATCAATTTACAGGACAGTTTACAAAAACTAGCCTCCATGAGTGATGAAGAAAGACGATCCATAATTAGCAATATAATTAGTGAAATTGCAGAAAAAGAAAGACGGGATCTGTTAGAAAAACAGAATAAACTAAGAGATGGAATGTTAAGTAGGGACCCAAGAAGCAACAACTTCTCTTTGAATTCAGGAGGAAAATGGTATTTTTACAACCCAACTACGTTAAGCTTCGGGCTGTCTGAATTTAGAAAAATTTGGGGAAAAAGGAAATTGGAAGATGATTGGAGAAGAGTTAACAAAAGAAGCGTTAGTTTAAATGAAGACTCGGTGACTGTAGATGTAAAAAATCAGGATAAAAAGAAAAACTTAAGATCACCTGAGTACTACTTAGACCAAATTCCACTAAGCGCTGAAAAGATGGAAAGGTCTAATAAGAAAATTTTAAAATCTACATTTGAAGCTCACTTAATTTTCAAAAATGATTTAAAAAAAATAGAGTACGCCAATCACATGCTGCACAAAATTATTAATCAATTTCCACAGAATCCAGAGTACTCTCCAATTTCTCATTATTTATTGTACCAGAACTATGTTTTGGTTGATAAGGATAAGTCCGAANGATTAAAGAAACGATTGTATGAAACATTTCCAGAAAACCCGTACACAAAGGCACTTTACGACAAAAATTATATACAAGAAGAGTTAAAGATAAAAGAAAAAAACAGGATAGAGTACGACTCTGTGTTTCAAAAATTTCTAAATAACGATTATGTAACATCGCTATTATTAAGCTCATCTAAATTAAAAAAAATCTTACCACAAGATGATTATTTTTCAAAATACGTCTATATTAAAATTGTTTCAGAGTTCAAGATTAATAGTGATAGTGGAGTGTTTGTTTCATCATTAAAAAAGGGGATTAAGACAGNTCAGGACACTTCGGTAATATTACGGTTTTCGGAATTATTAGAAAACATTAGAAACCCCGAAGGTTTGGAAAGGAGGAATGAAATAGCGTTTTTGAAATCAGTATATAAATACTCTGAGCGGAGCAATCATTACTTAGCAATTATTAACCCAAAGAAAAAGACTGATCTAAATTACATAAAAACTCTTGTTTCGGATTACAATATGACCAATTATAGTAATTCCGATTTAAATATAAACGCCGTCATGTTTGGTGTAGATAACCACCTATTATTAGTTAAGGGTTTTAAGAACAAAAGCCAAGCTCAAAAATATCAAGAAAATCTTTTGATCGAAGCTGGTATCATCAATGAATTAAGTAAAACAAAATTCACACACTTCATTATTTCTGAAAACAACTATCAAGATTTTTATATAAACACAGATCTGGAGGGATACTTAAAGTTTTATAAGAATAAGTATAATTAAAAGATTGATATTAGTAATTAAAATTATAAATTAGCTGAAAAATATTACGATGAAAAACATAAATGATCACTCAACCGCGATAAATATTATTGGTAAAGAAACGATAATTACTGGAGACATTGAGTCCGCATCAGACATTAGAATAGACGGCACGTTAAAAGGCTCTGTTAATACCGCGGGAAAGCTTGTGGTGGGAAATACAGGTGTGGTGGAGGGGGATGTACATTGCGAAAACGCGGAGATTGCGGGCAGTCTTAAAGCTAAAATAACCGTATCACAAACCCTTTCTTTAAAATCTACATCTAAATTAACAGGAGATATTGTTACTGATAAGCTGGCTATAGAACCAGGCGCGGCCTTTTCGGGATCTTGTAGTATGGGAGCGGTAATTAAAGATATTAAAGATGTCGAAAAAACAAACCCACAACAAGAGCAAAAATCCAAAACAGCTTAATAAATACATCAGGTTTTCAGGAATCGCGCTGCAAATGGCTGTAATAATCTTGTCGGGATCTTTATTTGGAAAGTATATTGACAACAAGTATTCTTATGATCGTATTTTCACTGTTTTTTTTTCATTACTTTCGGTGATTTTTTCCCTATATTTTTTTTATATAAAAGCTCGAAATACTAAATGAAACTCAACTACTTATTTTTTTTTGTTTTACTAATCCCCATTAATGTAATAATAATTTCGAGACTTAATTTAGCTATTCAAAATCAAGCGCTTGCAATGCACGGATTTCTTCTTGTGCTAACATATTACACTCAAAGAGCACAAGTTAAACGCTTTAAAAAACCAATAACCAAGCCTTTTGATACTCTAAAATTAAATATAATTAGAATGCTTTTATGCGGAGTATTTTTAGCGATAGTATTAGTTTACAATGAAGAAGAAGTCAGGAGATTCCTAGTGTATAATTTCTTCATTTTGTACTTTATTTATCTGTTATCAGAGATAATTTTTTTTAAAAAATTTAGTGACGAATAAAAATTTTAAATTTATCTTTTTTATCTGAATCATATTCAAACAATTTAGTTACTTTTGTGACCAATTATTTAATGTAACAAAGCTTTAAATTAATCAATGAATAAATTAACTCTTGTAATTGCATTAATTATATCCTCTATAAACTTTAGTTTTGGAGGAGCTCCTCCAAGTGGTAGTGATGGAACTTATGATCCAGTAGGACCAATTTTGCACCATATTTCAGACGCGCACGAATGGCATTTATGGGGTGAGGGGGAGTCTTCTTTTACAATTCCCTTGCCAGTTATATTATTGACAGAGGGGAATCTAGATGTGTTTATGTCTTCTGAATTTAATCATGGAGAAACAAGTGTTGTAATAGGAGATAGAACATATAGTATAGACAGTCATAGTCACATTAAANAGCTTTCCGGAAAAGGGGTTTTAGATTTTTCTATAACTAAAAATGTAGCTTCAATGCTTCTGTCAATTATTGTTATGGCATTAATTTTTATAATCTCAGGAATAAAATCCAAAAAAACTAACTCGTCACCAAAAGGAATATTAGCTTTTGTTGAGCCGTTAGTGTTGTTTGTTAGGGATGATATAATTAAACCTAATATTGGAAGGGGTTATGAAAAATACCTTCCATATTTACTGACACTATTTTTCTTTATTCTCATCAACAATTTGATGGGATTACTGCCTGGGGCCGCGAATGTGACAGGTAACATTGCGATAACTCTAGTTCTTTCGGTAATCACACTGTTTGTCACCAACCTTTCTGCAAACAAAGAGTATTGGGGGCACATATTTAAACCTCCCGGCGTCCCATTAGCGTTAATGCCAATAATGATACCAATAGAAATTGTTGGTGTATTTACAAAACCATTTGCTCTAATGATTCGTTTGTTTGCAAACATATCGGCTGGACATATAATTATATTAAGTTTAATATCATTGATTTTTATGGCTCAAAGCGCTTTGGGTACAGGAGCAGCATTTGGCGTGGCTCCCGTTTCGGTGCTTTTCGTGTTATTTATGTACTTAATAGAGGTTTTGGTAGCTTTTTTACAAGCCTATATATTTACTCTACTTACATCGCTTTTCATAGGCCTTGCAACTGTAGAGCATCATTAATAATTAACTAAATTTATAAACTAAAAAAAACAAATATGAAAAAAACAGTATTATCACTAATGTTACTAATTCCATTTATTGGGTTTTCACAAGAATCTGACCCATCAACAGCAGACGCCGCTGTTAAAGGTATAGCTGCAATCGGAGCGGGCTTAGCAGCTATAGGCGCTGGAATAGGAATTGGTAGAATAGGGGGATCAGCTTTAGAGGCTATGGCGAGACAGCCAGAACACTCTGGTATGATTCAAACTAATATGATTATCGCGGCTGCATTAGTAGAGGGAGTTGCTTTATTTGGGGTTGTTGTAGCTTTGCTACANGGATAAAACGTCAAAGATTAAATAAATTAGGAATAGCTGTAAGGGTTGCTTACAGCTAATCCAAAAAAAAAAATTATATGGACCCAATGTCACTAGTCACACCATCAATAGGTTTAATATTTTGGACCTGTGTGGTTTTCACATTATTAATTCTATTGCTTAGGAAATTTGCATGGAAACCAATATTAACCGCTGTGGACAAAAGAAATCAAAGCATCGATGAAGCGTTAAAAGCTGCTGAAAAAGCAAAAGAAGAACTTGCTTCTTTAAATATTGATAATGAGAAAATTTTAAATGACGCAAAAAAAGAAAGAGACCAACTTTTAAAAGAAGCTCGCGAAATAAAAGAATCTATAGTGTCAGAGGCAAAAAATGAAGCGGGTGAAGAGGCTGATAAGATAATAGTTTCCGCAAAAGAGCAAATTCACAATGACAAAATGAAAGCTATGACTGAATTAAAAAACCAGATAGCTGAAATTTCAATAGAAATGACAGAGAAAGTGTTAAAGAACAAGCTTCAAGATCCAGAAAAACAAAAAGAGTTGATTTCACTTGAATTAAAACAACGAGATTTGAATTAATATGAGCCAAAGTAGAATAACATCTAGATACGCCAGGTCATTATTAAACCTATCAATAAATGAAAATTGTATTGATAGAATAAAAGATGACATGACTTTATTGTCATCACTTTGCAAGAAAAAAGACTTAAGATTATTGTTAAAGAGTCCGATTATAAAATCAGACAAAAAATCTGCAATAATTAACACGATTTTCAACAATAAGTTAAATAGGGTTAGTTTAAACTTTATTAATATAATTATAAAAAAAAGAAGAGAAGGCTACCTTCAAGGGATCGCGGAAAGTTTTATAATTCAGTATAGACTATATAAAAACATTAAATCAGCTATTATAAAAACTCCTTATGAGCTAGACTTAGATTCTAGAAANTTGATTTTAGATTTTATTTCAACAAAAGATGGGGCTAGGGTCGAAATTGAGGAGTTGATAGATCCCAATCTCATAGGTGGAGCTATTATTACTATCGAAGATAAGCAGCTTGACATAAGTGTCTCTTCAAAGATTAAAGAATTAAAAAAATCGTTTAGCAAGAATTTATATATTAAAGATTATTAAAATTAAAACACAATGGCAGAAGTAAAACCAGCTGAAGTTTCAGCTATATTAAGAGAACAATTATCAGGATTTAAAACAGAATCTGAGCTACAAGAAATAGGAACAGTTCTTCAGGTAGGAGACGGAATCGCTCGTATATATGGATTAACTAACGTCCAATCCGGAGAGTTAGTTGAATTTGAAAATGGGCTAACCGCGATAGTTTTAAACTTAGAAGAAGACAATGTTGGAGTGGTATTGTTGGGACCATCTAAAGGAATCAAGGAGGGTGATACCGTTAAGAGAACCAAAAGAATAGCCTCAATAAATGTTGGTGAAAAAATGCTTGGCAGGGTCGTGGACGGCATGGGAGCTCCAATTGATGGCAAGGGGCCAATAGAAGGAGATACTTATGAGATGCCAATTGAAAGAAAGGCGCCAGGTGTAATTTATAGACAGCCTGTAAATGAGCCTTTACAAACAGGGTTAAAGTCGGTTGACGCTATGATTCCTGTAGGAAGGGGACAAAGAGAATTGATCATAGGNGATAGACAAACAGGAAAGACAGCGGTAGCGATAGACACCATCATTAATCAAAAAGAATTTTTTGATAAAGGAGAGCCGGTTTTTTGTATATATGTTGCTGTAGGGCAAAAAGCTTCAACAGTAGCCGCGTTAGCTAAAACGCTAGATGACGCTGGAGCTTTACCTTATACAATTATAGTGTCTGCTAGCGCATCAGACCCGGCTCCAATGCAGTTTTACGCTCCATTAGCTGGAGCGGCAATTGGAGAATATTTCAGAGACACTGGAAGGCCAGCTTTAATTGTTTTCGATGATTTATCAAAACAAGCTGTGGCTTACCGAGAAGTTTCTTTGTTATTAAGAAGACCCCCAGGAAGAGAGGCGTATCCAGGAGATGTATTCTATTTACACTCTAGACTTTTAGAAAGGGCCGCTAAAATAATTAATGAAGATACAATCGCTTCACAAATGAATGATTTACCTGATTCTTTAAAAGAGATAGTGAAGGGTGGGGGATCATTAACCGCTTTACCTATTATTGAAACACAAGCAGGAGATGTTTCAGCGTACATTCCTACAAATGTTATCTCTATTACAGATGGGCAGATATTTTTAGAGTCAAATTTGTTTTTGTCAGGTGTGCGGCCAGCAATTAATGTAGGAATTTCTGTTTCAAGAGTTGGAGGAAACGCTCAAATAAAGTCAATGAAAAAAATTGCGGGAACTTTAAAATTAGATCAAGCTCAGTATCGTGAATTAGAAGCTTTTGCTAAGTTCGGATCAGATTTAGACGCCGCTACAACAGCGGTAATAGAAAAAGGAAAAAGAAATGTTGAGATACTTAAGCAGGGTCAATACTCTCCATTAAGAGTAGAGGAGCAGGCCGCTATAATTTATTGTGGCACAAATGGTTTATTAATGGATGTTCCTGTAAGTAAAATTAAAGAATTTGAGATAGAATTTTTAAATTATTTGNACGCTAAACATCAGGGAGATGTACTTGATAAATTAGCAGCGGGTGAATTAAATGATGATATAAAAAGTATAATTGAAAATGTTGCAAAGGATTTGTCTAAGAAATACTTAAATTAAACATGCCAAATTTAAANGAAATACATTCAAGAATTGTTTCGATAGGCTCTACAATACAAATAACATCTGCTATGAAAATGGTTTCTGCTGCAAAGCTGAAAAGAGCCCAGGATGCTATTTTACAAATGAGACCTTATGCAAACAAATTACATGAACTTTTAATTAATTTAAGTTCAGCATTAGACTCTAATGAAGGAAAGTATTCTCAGGAAAGAAAAATAAAAAAAGTACTATTAGTTTCAATCTCCTCAAATAGAGGTCTTTGTGGAGGATTTAACGCAAATGTTATAAAGAAAACTATTGAGGCTTATGAAAAATACGAAGGATCCGGGGTTGAAATACTAACTATCGGAAAGAAGACTTCAGACTTTTTCTCTAAAAATGATTATATTCTAGCAAATTCTTATGATGACGTTTTTNCAGATTTGACTTTCGAAAACATATCAAAGATATCAGAAAAAATAATGGAAGAATTTGTTAATGAAAAATATGACAAAGTAGAAATTATATATAATCAATTTAAGAACGCCGCGACACAAATTTTAATTAATGAACAGTATCTGCCAGTTCAAAAATTTGAACAGGAGGGTAGTGAGATTGCTGGTGATTATATTTTCGAGCCTAATCAGCAGGAAATCGTAAACCACTTAATTCCTAAATCATTAAAAACACAGNTGTATAAAGCTGTCTTAGATTCTCACGCCGCTGAGCATGGGGCTAGAATGACAGCTATGCATAAAGCTACAGACAACGCTGGTGAATTAAAAAGAGATCTAACCTTACAATACAACAAAGCAAGGCAAGCCGCTATTACTGCTGAGATACTAGAAATTGTTGGAGGAGCAGAAGCTCTAAGTAACTAGTAAATTGTTTATAATCTAGTTGATATTTTTTTTCTGAAATATTTATATAATTCTCCTATGTCTTATATTTGTAAAAACAACAATAAAAATGGACTATAAAAATATCACCATTCAGCAAAAAGAAAACTTTCAAATATTAACAATTAATAGACCAGAATTTCTAAACGCCATCAATATTGAGACTATTAGTGAATTAAGCCACGCAATAGATTGTTTTTTAAGTAGTAAAAATTCAAAGTGTCTTGTTATTACCGGNTCAGATAAAAAAGCGTTTGTAGCTGGAGCTGATGTAAAGGAATTTTCGGGATATAATGCAGAACAAGGAAAAGAACTCTCTATTACTGGTCAGAAAAATTTATTTGATAAAATAGAGAATAGTTCAAAACCTATAATAGCCGCTATAAATGGGTACGCTTTAGGTGGGGGGTTAGAGCTAGCTATGTCATGCCATATAAGAATTGCTGTAAAGTCTGCTAAAATGGGCCTGCCAGAAGTTTCTCTTGGTGTTATTCCTGGCTATGGAGGAACACAAAGATTATCACAATTAATTGGTAAGGGACGAGCTATAGATATGGTAATAACTGCAAAAATGATTCCATCTGAAAAAGCATATACATATGGATTAATAAATTATATCTGCGAAGAAGAGGAGTTATTAAGTGTTGCAGAAAAAGTAGTTGGCGAAATAATAAAAAATTCACTTAGCGCAATTTCTTCAGCAATAAAGGTTATTAATCAAGGGTCCTTAGATAGATCAAAAGGATATGAAATGGAGAAAAAGATGTTTGGTGAGTGTTTTGAAACAAAAGATTTTATTGAAGGAACAGGAGCGTTTTTAGAAAAAAGAAAACCAAAATTTACTTGAAAATACTTAAAAAATTAGCTGGACAAACCGTAATCTACGGATTAAGTAGTGTTGTAGGCAGGCTGCTTAATTACTTATTGGTTCCTTTTTTAACTAGGCCTGATCTTGGAGGTTTTTTTCCCGCGCAGTATGGAGTAATTACTGAAATGTACGCTTATATTGCATTTTTGATAGTTATTTTAACCTATGGTTTTGAAACAGCTTTTTTCAGATTCTCTAACAAAGAAGGTGATTTAAATGGTGTCTATAGTACAGCTTTAATCTCATTATTAATTTCTTCTGTGATATTTGCATCAGGGGCTTATATTTTTTCTGACTCGATCTCTGCTTTCATTGGCTATGTGAATAATCCAGAATATGTTCAGATATTATCTCTCGTTGTTGCTTTAGACGCTTTAACATCAATTAGCTTTGCTAAATTAAGACTTCAAAACAGGGCAGCTCGTTTCGCGTTAGTTAAGTTGATAGGAATATTTGTTAATATTGGGCTAGTGCTGTTTTTTATTTTATACTGCCCTTACGCAATAAAAAATGATTTACAGTCATCATCATTTGTTTCAACAATATACAATAGCGATATTGGAATAGGGTATGTCTTCATAGCTAATTTAGTTTCAAGTATTATAACCGCTATTATGCTGATCCCTGAAATGTTTAATGTTGTATATAGGTTTAATAAGCGATTGTGGAAAGAAATGTTTAAATATTCATTTCCTTTAATAATTGCAGGCTTAGCTGGCATGATAAATGAGACCCTTGACAGGGTTCTCATTAAACATGTTAGTCATCCAGTAGAAGTTTATCAAAATCATTTTTTACAAAAAGTTTGGAACGAGAAGATTCCAGAGGAATCAGCGGAATATATAACAATTAAAGATGAAGTTTTTGATAGTGATTTTAAAGACACTAACACAAACTTGTCTTTAGAGACAAAACGATTTATAATGATAGTTAGACAAAGCGAACTAGGATTATATGGAGGTTTTTATAAACTAGCTATACTGATGATATTATTCATTCAAACATTTCGCTTTGCCGCAGAGCCTTTTTTCTTTTCCCATGAAAAAGAAAAAGGGTCTAGAAAGACGTACGCGGTTGTTATGAAGTATTTTCTTATTGTAATGTGTATCATCTTCTTGCTTGTTACATCTTTTTATGATATTATTGTAATGTTTTTAGGTGAGCAATATAGAGATACTAGGGGATTTTTTGTGGTTTCCATATTATTACTTGCAAATTTATTTTTAGGTATATATTATAATTTAGCTGTTTGGTACAAGCTGTCTGAGAAAACAAATTATGGAGCTTATTTATCATTGATTGGGGCTATTATAACACTATCATTAAATCTAATTTTAATACCGATATTTGGATTTGAAGGATCGGCATTCGCTACACTAGCTTGTTATGTAAGTATTACAATAATTTCATACTACTTTTCTAAAAAGTATTATGAAATACCATATGAAAAAAACAGACTGATGCTCTATTTGACAACATCACTTGCATTGTTTTTTGCAATATACTTATTGTCTCCTTATAGTGTTATATTTAAATTTATTGGGATTGTTTTATTTTTTATATTAGTATATGCTTTAGAAAGACCTAAAAAAACTGTAATTTCAAACCCTAAATTATTCAATTAAAAAATGAAAATTAGCATTGTTAACACTTCAAAAAACAATTTACCTAAATACTCAACCTCAGCATCGGCGGGAATGGATATTAGAGCTAAATTAGATAACACTGTTATTATAAAACCCTTAGAAAGGGTCGTTATAAAAACAGGTTTATTTATAGAAATACCTGAAGGTTATGAGGTTCAGGTAAGGCCAAGGAGCGGCTTGGCTATTAAGCACGGCATAACTGTACTTAATTCTCCCGGAACTATTGATGCTGATTATCGTGGAGAGATAGGGGTTATACTTGTAAATTTATCAAATAAAAATTTTGAGATAAAAAATGGAGATAGGATAGCACAAATAGTTATTGCTAAACATGAAAAAGCAATATGGAATGAAGTAAATTCGTTAGAACAAACTGAAAGAGGTGCTGGTGGTTTTGGCAGTACAGGAATAAACTAAATTATATGAAGATAATAGTTCCAATGGCGGGAAGAGGCTCTCGATTAAGACCTCACACATTAACAACACCTAAGCCACTTTTAAAAGTTGCTGGCAAGCCAATTGTTCAAAGATTAGTTGAGAACATTATACAAGTGTGTGATCAGAAAATAAGTGAAATAGCTTTTATCATTGGGGATTTTGGAGAAGAAGTGGAGCTACAGTTACTAGAAATTGCGAAAAACTTAAACGCGGTAGGGAAAATTTATTATCAGAAAAAACCCCTTGGAACCGCTCACGCTATTTTATGCGCTCAAGAATCTTTAGATGAGAATTGCGTGATAGCATTTGCTGACACTTTGTTTTTTGCTGATTTTAAGCTAGAAAACAATGCTGATGGCATAATATGGGTTAATAAAATTGAAGACCCTTCATCATTTGGCGTTGTGAAATTAAATGATCGAAATNAAATTGCAGATTTTGTTGAAAAGCCCCAAGATTTTGTTTCGGATTTAGCTATTATTGGGATATATTATTTTAAGAATGGAAGCAATTTAAAAGATGAATTACAGTTCTTATTAGATAATAATATAAAGGATAAAGGCGAATTTCAATTAACCAGCGCTTTAGAGAATATGAAAAACAAAGGAAGTGTTTTCGTGCCGGGAAATGTGTCTAAGTGGATGGATTGTGGAAATAAAAACGCAACAGTTTTAACAAATAAGGAGATATTAGAGAAAGAGAAAACAATAATTAGCGATTCTTCTCAATTAATAAACTCCGAATTAATAGATCCTTGCTACATTGGAGATGGGGTTATTATAAAAAACTCTACAATAGGTCCGCATGTATCTGTTGGAAAAAATTCCGATATTAATGGAAGTGTTATTAAGAACTCTATTGTTCAGGAAGATTCAAACTTAAAAGACGTTAACATTAAAAACTCAATGATTGGAAGTCATGTAAATTTCACATCGAATAATATTGAACACGAATTAAGTTTAGGAGATTTTTCCCAAATAACCATTACAGATGAAGAATAAATTATCTATACTTTTAATTTTCATTTCTTTAGTTGCGTTTTCTCAAAATAGCAACATTTTTAGCAAAAAAAATACAAACAACAATCAAGAGATCGATGAAAAGAAGCTAATAGAGTATAAAATAAATTTTTATAAAGGAATTAAAGAAAAAACACTATCAAATTATGAGAGCGGTATCAAGTACTTTAAAAAGTGTATAGAAGTTGAAAATAAAGAGCCTATAGCTTATTATGAGATTTCAAAGTTGTTTTTCGAGATAAATGACCACGCTCAAGCTTTAATATATTCAGAAAAAGCCGCGAATCTAGATGAGGAAAATAAGTGGTATATGGAGTTTTATGCTGACAACCTTTTTAATAATTTTGAATTTGAAAAAGCGATATCTATTTATAAAAAGTTAATAAAAAGCAACTCAGTAGATGAAGGATATTATATTAGTATAGCAAAATCATATATTTATCTAAATAATTATAGAAAAGCGATAGAAGCGTATAATCAATTACAAAGCGTTATAGGAATTAGTCGCTTTCTTAGTATTGAAAAACACAAACTTTATCTTGAATTAAATAAAATAAATTTAGCGATTAAGGAGCTAAATGAGCTTTTAGCAGAGTTCCCAAATGATATACAGCTAATTCAAATGATTGCTGAATTATATTTACAAAATAATGAAATTAAAGAGTCAGAAAAAACTTTGAGAGACGCTTTGTTAATTGATAACCAGTCTGTAGAATTGTATTTTCAATTATCTGATTTAATGTTAATAGACGAAAGATTTGAGGATCATATTATTTACTTACATAAAGGATTTTCTTCCGAAACAAACTCTGAAGAAATAAAAATCACAAAATTACTTGAGATTTTAGATTCCCCAAAAGAGGGAGTTTATATTAGGCAGGACCTGGATAGCTTTGTGATTACTATTTTTAACAAACACCCCAACTCAGAGGGGGGTAATTATTTGTATGCTGATTTGTTAAAAAAAGATAACTATATAGACAGCTCTCTTTATTATTTTAGACGGGTTATAGAGATTAATCCAAACAACCAGTCCGCATGGCTAGAGACAATGTTTATATTAGCGCAGAAATCGTTATATTCAGAATTATTAGAAACTTCTTCCAAAGCTCTTGAAGTTTTTCCAACTAACCCCACTATATACTATTTAAATGGTCTTTCACTTTATAATAAAGAATTTAAATTGGAGGCTATTAAGTCTATAAAAATGGGAATAAATTTTATAGTACAGAATGATGTTTTTAATGCAGAGATGTACGGATTTTTAGCGACAATATATGATGATATTTCTGATTTTGAAAAGTCTGATAAGAATTTTGAGAAGTCGTTAGTTTTTTTTCCAAATAATCCGACAGTTTTGAATAATTGGGCTTATTTTCTTTCACTTAGAGAGGAAAATCTAGAAAAAGCTAAAGAAATGTCCGAAAAGTCAATTGAAATTTCAGATGGACCAAGTCATTATTACGATACGTATGCTTGGATTTTATATAAAATGAAAAGATTTGATGAGGCAAAGAGTTATATGAAAATTGCTATAGAAAAAATGAAGGAGCCTACCAAGGTTTACTTTGAGCATATGGCTGAAATTTTAGAAAGAACAGGAGATATAGAAGAATCTAAAAATTTTCGTCAAAAGGCAGAAAACTTTGATTAGCAATGTAAATTTATGAAAAACAGTTACTACTATATTATTTTTCTTTTAATTTCTTCATGTATTGTCGTGTCTCCTAAGTTAGAAAATCATCAAATAAAACATGAGATTAAGATTGAGGAGTCGAAAATTTTTGATCAATTAAATAGTAAAGATAATCCAGAATGGTTATCAATTACGAATAAGATAAAAATTACCAAGAATGATAATGTCACACATTTAAATGCTAGCTTTATCATCCGAAAAGACAGTATAATTTGGGGTTCAATAAGAGCGGGAATAGGAATAGAGATAATGAGATTTTTAATTGACCCTGACACAATTAAGCATTTAGACAGAATAAAGAAAANTTATTCTAAAAGACATATCTCTACCATTGAGAAAATTCTGAATGCAAATATCAACTTGACTGATCTACAAGGATTATTATATTCAAATCCAAAATTTTTATTCGATCAAAATAAGTTTAAAATATCAGATTTAGACGGGAAATATCTAATTACTTCAGACTTCGCGGAATATGTGGTTGATAAAGAAAAAATGAAAATAGAGAGATTAAATTTTGTTTCAGAAAATGAGCAAGAATTGGAAATAACATATTCTGATTATATTTCAATTCAGGAGTTTTACTTTCCAAGAAAAACTACTATAAGAGTGACTGGGGAAGAACAATTTACAGCAGAAATAAATAGTGTTAAAGTAAAAAAAGAATCCATAAAAAAAGTCAATTTTAAAGTACCAAAGAGCTATGATAAAATTCAATAAGGTCTTATGCGTTTGGTTTTTTTCTTTTACAACTCTCGTTGTTTTTTGTCAAAGCAAAAACGACTTAGAATTAGAAAAAATAAAGTTACAACAGCAAATTGATCAAACTAACAAGCGGCTGCAGGTAGAAAAAAGAAAGAAGAAAAACGCTCTGAATCAATTAAATCTTTCTGAAAAAAAAATAGAAAAACAAAATTATTTGCTAAGGAATTTAGAACAAAGCATTAACTTAGAAACAAATAGCATTGATAAAATTTCACAATCAATTAGTGAAACACAACGGACTATTGGTGAAAAAAACAAGGATCTTAAATCTCTCAAAGCTGCTTACGCAAAACTGATGTACCAAACTTACAAATGGGATAAAACATATAATAAATTATACTTTTTATTGACATCAAAAAATATAAATCAATTTTTTAAAAGACAAAAATATCTAAATCAAATTTCTACAAATCGATCTAATAAAATAGAAGAAATAAAAAACATTAGAAAGATCTTGTTTTCTGAAAAAAATTATTTGGATAAGCAAAAGGAAAATTTGTTGTTAGCGAAGTCAAAAAAGGAGGAAATGTTTATAATGAAAGAACAGCAGATATTGTTCATGAAGGAGGATAAGAGAAGCAAGGAAAAGATTATTAATCAAATAAAGAAAGACGAAAATTATTATAAGAAAATTTTACAACGAAAAATAGAGTCTTCAAAAGAATTAGACCGACAAATTCGAAAAATTATTGAAGAGGAGATACGTTTGGCAAGAGAGAAGGCTGAGCGTGAAAACCTTGGAAGCCCACTTACTCCTGAAGCCTTAGAGCTTTCAGAAAATTTCCTAGAAAATAAGGGAACACTCCCCTGGCCTTTAGACAAAGGAAGGATTATTGCGCGTTATGGCAAACAAAAACATAAAGTAATTAAAGGAATAGAAACAGTTAATAATGGAGTTGACTTTGAAACTGATAAAAATCAATCTTGTAGAGCTGTGTTTGATGGAAAAATTTCTAGAATATTTTTTATAAAAGGAAAAGGTAAAGCAGTGTTAATAAATCATGGGGAGTTTTATACGGTGTATTCAGGGCTAAAAAACGTAATCGTTAAAACAGGTGATATGGTCATTTCAAAACAAAGTATAGGAACTGTTTTAACATCAGATGCTACGCAGGAGACGCATTTACATTTTGAGATATGGATGGGGAAGAATTCGCAAAACCCCTCTATTTGGCTTTATAAGGCAGATTGATTTATTTATTATAAATTTGTAAAAAACTATAAAATATGAATTCACTATTAATTTTTATCCAAGGTCTAAATCCAGGAACCGTAGCCTTAATCGTAATAGCTTTATTATTGCTTTTTGGAGGAAAAAAAATACCAGAATTAATGCGTGGCCTTGGAAAGGGAATGAGAGAGTTTAACGACGCAAAAAAAGAAGACAAGCAAGAGGATAAGTAATCTTCAAAAATTTTAAGTTGGAAAATTTTAGATCATTTCAAGAAATCTCTAAGGAAATTAAGGACTCAAAATTAACTTGTTTGCAGGTTGTAAAAAATTACTTAGAAACAATAGGAGAAAAGAACAAGTCAATAAATGCTTTTATAGAGGTTTATAACAAAGAATCATTAGAAAGAGCAAAGCTAATTGATGATAAGTTGCTATTGGGTAAAGCAGGAAAGCTTGCTGGAATGGTAATAGCGCTTAAGGATAATATTTGTTATCAAAATCATCATGTAACAGCATCATCTAAAATTTTAGAAGGATATAAATCCCTGTATAGCGCAACAGCAGTAGAAAATNTACTAAAAGAAGACGCGATAATAATTGGGAGACTCAACTGTGATGAGTTCGCTATGGGCAGCTCAAATGAGAATACGATTTATGGCGCGTGCAAAAACCCGCATGATATAACTAAAGTTACTGGAGGATCATCAGGGGGGTCAGCTGCAGCTGTTGCTGCAAATATGTGTACTGCCGCATTAGGAAGTGATACCGGTGGTTCAGTTAGGCAGCCATCAGCCTTTTGTGGGGTTGTCGGATTCAAGCCTACATATTCTCGAGTTTCTAGAAACGGTCTTATTGCCTACGCATCATCATTTGACCAAATAGGGCCCATTACGCATAATGTCTATGACGCAGCTTTGCTTTTAGAAGTAATTGCGGGTAAAGATCCTTTAGATACTACAACTTCTTCTCGACCAGTAGATAAATATTCTAGTACATCACAAGTTAAAAAATCAGTAAGAATAGCAATGTTGAATGAGTGTTTAGAGATGGAGGGTCTAGATGCAGAAATAAAGAAAACCACAAAAAATCTTGCTGATCGTTTATCAGAAGATGGATATTCAGTTGATAGAATATCTTTTCCTTTCTTAGATTATTTAATACCCACATATTATGTGTTGACTACAGCGGAAGCCTCTTCCAACTTGTCAAGATATGATGGTGTACATTATGGTTACCGATCCCCAAACGCTACGAACTTAGAAGAAGTTTATTCCAAGACAAGATCTGAAGGTTTTGGAGATGAGGTGAAGAGAAGGATTATATTAGGCACCTTTGTTCTAAGCTCAGGATATCAGGATCAATATTATAAAAAAGCACAAAAAATAAGAAGATTAATATCTGAAGAAACATCAAAGATATTTGAAAAATATGATTTCATTATATCTCCAACAACACCCCATACGGCTTTCAATTTAAATGAAAAAAATATCGACCCAACCGCTAGATATCTAGAAGATATATATACTGTACAAGCTAATCTTTCGGGTAACCCAGCTATATCACTCCCTCTATTTAAACACACAAATAATATGCCATTTGGAGTGCATCTAATGTCAGATAAATTCAAAGAAAAAGAGTTGCTAGATTTTTCAAAAATTGTTTTTGAAAATTATAGAAGCCTTAATAGATAGATTAAAATGAAATTACACGCTATAATTGTTAATTTGTTTTTTTTGTTGGGATACACATATTCCTCCTCTAATTTTGTAGATACTAATATTAATTACATCGATTCAGTGATTAAAAACATTAAACATTTTAATGAAACATCTATTCCAAATGTATCTTCAGATTCATCTATAGCTGATACTATAGGTTACAAGCTAGAAATAGACAGTGCGGAAGTTATAATTAAAAAGAATTTAAAATTACTGAATTTAAGTTCTCCAATAAACTATGAGTATAACCCATATGTTTTGGAATCAATAAACAGATATTTAGTAAAAGATAAAAATTTAATCCCAAAAATGCTTTCTTTATCAGAGCATTACTTTCCAATATTTGAGCAGCAGCTAGATAGATTTCAGCTCCCTCTTGAGTTAAAATATTTAGCTATAGTCGAGTCTAGTTTAAACCCAAATTCTGTTAGTAAATCAGGAGCTTCTGGACTTTGGCAGTTCATTTACAGCACTGGAAAGGAGTACGGGCTTAATGTGACATCATATATAGATGAAAGAAAAGATCCTTTAAAATCTACAATTGCCGCATGCGAATATTTCACCTACTTATTTGAAATTTTTGATGATTGGAATTTGGTTTTGGCTGCATATAATGGCGGCCCAGGCTACGTTAAAAGAGCAATGATAAAGTATGATGTTGATAATTATTGGGATTTAAGGAAACATCTTAGAAAAGAGACCCAGGGTTATGTTCCTACTTTTTTCGCCATCTCTTACCTGATGAATTTTCATAAAGAATATAATATCTCCAAAATAGATATTAACTTAAATTTTGCCGATAATGATACCATCTCATTTCAAAGACAAGTGCCATTTTATTTACTAAAAGACCGTTTTTGTATAGATGAAGAAATTATTTATTATTTAAACCCGTCCTTAAAAAAAGGACTAGCTTTACCTAATGACCCTATTTTTTTACCAAATGACGTCATCTTTGACATAGTCAGGAATGAGAAGTATTTTTATGAATATTTAGAAAGAGTAAATAAAAAAGAAATTTTAGTAAACGAAAAAAGACAAATTTACGTTGTGGTTAAAGGAGATTGTTTAAGTACCATAGCAAGAAATCACAATTTAAAAGTAAAGGATATTATGGACTGGAACAAGCTTGATACAGATCGCTTAGCAATTTTAGATGAGTTAATTTTATATATACCAATTAATAATGAATAAGCTGATAATTTACAATTTACTATTTGTTTTACTTATCAGATGTGATTATTCATCTGAAAATGTGCTTTTGAAAAATACTGGTCTTAATAAAGAAGTGGTTGTAGTAATTGATGATGAATTACACAATCATAAATATACAAACCTATTAGAAACTATTTTCGAGAAAGAGATTGATGGTCTTCCACAAATAGAACAAATGTTCAAAGTAATAGTTGTCAAAAAATCGAACTTTTCTAGAATATTCCAAACTCATAAAAATTTAATTTTTCTAGAAAAACATGAAAATTTTGATGTTTCAAAAAATAAATGGGCAAAAGATCAGCTGATAATTAATTTTGGTGTCCAAGTAAATGAAAACGTTTTTTCAAAGCGTAGTATAAAAGCAAGAGATTTGTTTTACGAAAAAGAAAGGAAACGAATTCGTTTTCAAGTTAAAAACAATCATAATAAAACAGCGACTAGATATATAAAAGATCAGTTTGGAGTGGAGATATTTATTCCAATAGAATATTCAACACCAATAGTCGAGAAGGATTTGTTTATAGCGGACTTTCATTCATATAATGAAAAGCAAGATTTATTCAAGTATATAATTATATTTATGAGTAAAGAAGAGGATTTAAAAAATGATAATAGGTGTTTAAGATCAGTTGACTCAGTTATTAATAAATATGTTTTAGGAGTTAGGTCTGGATCCTACGCTCAAATTGACGATCGAGTATCTATAAAAAAACAAAACAACTTTTTTTATGGAATTTGGAATTTAAAAAACGGCTTTATGGGAGGCCCAATTTTAATTAAAAGGTTTGATGATCTTGGCGTAATTGCTATAGGCTTGATTTGTGCACCTAATCAAGAAAAAAGAAAGCACATTCGAATATTAGAGGCTGTTTTTTAGTAAACCGCGAACTTACCACTTTTAGTTTTTATTCCTTCAACAATAATGTTGTATGTATATAAACCTTTTTTTAGACCAGAACAGTCCACTTCTGATACTTCAGAATTAATATCCTCAGAGATTACTTTTTGCCCTGTAATTGTAAAGGCCTCAAAAACCCCCTTCCCCTTTAGATATTGAGAAGAAATATTTAATATGGATGTGGTTGGATTTGGAAATATCTTAATTAGCAGCGGGCTATAAGATTCAGTTGAAGCAATAAATGNATTTAAATCACTTTCCCAAACCCCCCTTCCATATGTTGCTGCTCTTATTTTTCCTATTGCATATTGTATTTCTAGCTCTCTGACACTTACGTGAGGCAATCCAACGTTAAAAAGCTGCCATTCGTTCATGGTTTTATCTTTATGAAATACCCCTATATCAGTTCCAATATACAAATCTTCATTTGAGTAAGATTGAAAAACAATGCAGTTTACTGGAAGGTTTGGCAGGTTAGATCCTGAAATATTTGTCCATGTATTCCCTCCGTCTACAGTTTCATAAACCTTTTCGTTTTCATTGTAGGATGAAAAGGTGACAAAAACCCTTTCCGGATCAATGTTAGAGACTACAACATCAGAGATGCTGCCTGAAGGAAGACCGGTTTTAATATAGTCCCAGTTGTCCCCATTATTTTTAGTAACCCATAATCCCGCATATGTTGCTGCGTAAATATAGTTTTTATTTGAAGGAGCTAAAGCTATGGTTTTAAGTTGTCCATATGTAGGAGATATTGAATCCCAGGAAGCCGCGCCATTATTTGATTTATATACAACATTATACCCCGCAACTATAATATTATTGTCTAGCGGGTGCATTTTGTATGGAGTTACCCAAGAACCGCTATATGTAACAGGTTTTACGTTCTCCCAGTCATCTCCTCCATTATATGTTACTCTAATACCCCCATATTGTGATGAGGAATAGATTATATCATCATCATATGGATCAATTATACACTCCATACCATCAGAACCCCGTATTGCGTCCCAAGATCCATTACTTAATCTTTCAGTTCCATTGTCTTGAGCTCCAACTACTAGAGTGTAAGGCTCAATCTTCGACAATCCAATTTTATAAAATTGTGAAATTTCTAATCCATCACTAATGTCAATCCATGTGTTAAGAGTATTAAAATATTTATAAATACCTCCGTCGTTTCCTACATATGCAGTATTATTTATAGGGTTAAATTCCGCGGCATGATGATCAACGTGCATATAAGCATATCTAGAGCTGTTTCCGCTACTTCCAGCTATGCTCCAATTTATCCCTCCATCAGTAGATTCCCATAAATTAATACCTCCAACATATAAGTGGTTTTCATTAATCGGAGAAACAGCAAGGCTAATATCGTACCAAGCTTGGCCACCATTGTCACTACCATCAGTTTCTCTTCCTAAAATATTTGGAGAGTCAGATTGTAGGTTCCAAGTGTCACCACCATCAGAAGATTTATATAGCCCATGGAATCCCCAGACACCATCTGCAAAAAGAGAGTAAACAACCTCTGGATTGTCTTCTGTTACCGCTATTAGCGGCCTCCTTTTCCCAGTATTTGCTACCCCACTATTAGAAACTTGCCAACTTATACCTCCATCAGTTGATCGGTACACATTAGAAGTTCCACTTGTTTGTTTTGCCGCATATAAAACATTAGTATTTCCTGGTTTATAGTGTATATCTCGCCACCGACCATTAGGACCAACTGTTTGCCAACTATTACCCCCGTCAGCTGAAACAAATATATTATCTCCCGTTGCCGCAAAGAGGCTGTCTGTATTATTTGGATTTATTTCTAATTTACTAATTTCTATCTCTTGACTTACCGAGTAACTTAATCCCGTTGTATCCCAAGAAGCTCCACCGTCTAAGCTCTTTAATATACCAATAGAATAAGTGTCTCCTCCGTCAGCGTCTCCTGTTGCCAGATACATTATTTGCTTATCGCTTGGATCTATAATTATGTCAGACACCCCAAGCACGGGCAGATTGTCTGTATTAGTAGACCAGTTTAGTCCCCCGTCAGTAGTTTTCCAAAGTCCACCTCCAGGAGAGCCAATCCAAAAAACATTTTCATCCACTGGGTCAAATTCAATACAATTAACCCTTCCGTTACCTCTTTTCTTATTGTTAGAAATTATTATCGGAACATCAAACGGTCCTAATGGAGTCCAGTTTGAAGAAGACTTATCATTACTATAATTAATTTTTTTCCATTCTTTCCAAAGCGCGTTGGCAGGAAACACTCCTTGTTCGTCAAGCCTTGGTTCTAAAAAATCTAATTTCCTCGCGTAAGGCTTAAACCCCTTCCCCTTTTCATATGGAACGATCTTTCTATAATCTTCGAATTTTTTAATTAATTCAGTAATTTTTGCGTCAGGGTTTTCGTTATAAGCTTGTTCTTCCCAAATTTGGGAATAAGTAATATTAGAGATAATTAATAAGTATAAAAAAATTCTGCTCATTGTTTTANCATGTTAAAAAGTTGATTGTAAATTTACGATAAAATTTCTTCCGCTAGAGCTTATTCCTGAGCTAAATGTTTTATAATGCGCATCAAGAATGTTTTCACAAGCTAAGCTAAAAGTTAAATTTCCAAAACTTTTTTTATACATCACATTCAATGTATACCAAGGAGGTGTGCCATCAGCAGTAGCCTCATCTAAATTATCTACTCCATTTAAATCATAATTTTCAGATCTTTTCCAACCATTATATTTAGAGTAAAAACTGAAAAAATTAGTGTTATGGATATAGTCCAGGTTCGCTTTAATCGACAATGGGGGTATGTGAGATAAAGGAAGAGAATCGGAACTTTTTCCATTCACATAATTTAATGAAAATGTCGAATTCAGCTTATCAGTTAATTTTCTTTGAAATTGCAAATATATTCCCATGATGTTAGCCTCAGTTATATTAACGTTTGCTATTGTTAACATCATTTCNCCATCATACAGAATAGAGTCAAATCCATTAAAAGAAATAGGTCTTTTAGCCAAAGCGTCTTTTAGTTTGTTATAATAAGACTTAATTATAATTTCGTTGTTTTCCCCCATTAATGTATATGCCAATTCTGTAGAAATAATTTTTTCAGGATTAAGATTGACATTAGGAACAACAACAAATCCTTGATTCTTAGAAAAAACCTTACCAAGGTCATCCATATTAGGATTTCTAAAAGCGTTAAAAAAACTAAAAGAAACAGTACTTTTTTTAAATAAAAGAGTAATTCTACTACAACCCGAAGTGTTAAGATGACGATTTTTTAAAAAGTCTTGTTCAAACATAAATGGATTGTTTAATGAGAAACTCCCCTCTATTTTTCCATAATCCATTCTTACTGAATTTTCCCAAGATAACTTGTTCAAGACCTGGTATTTTTTTAAAATAAAAAAAGCGAAATTGTAATGAGTTGAACCATTATCAGGGTATCTTGAGTTAGCGTATCCTAAAGAATTATCAATAATATTTTCTGTATACCCTTTTGAATTTAGTGTTTCATATCGAGCGTCTCCTCCATAGCTTAGATTGATTTTTCCAATAGCTTTTTCCAGTTCTAATCTAGCATCATAAACCTTAACAAGCTCTTCTCTTTTCGTAATATAATTTTCTGAAAGACGCTGTTGGTTTCTGGACTCTTCCACCTCTTGTATCGAAAAATTAATATTAAAATTATCATAAAGAAATGTTGTTTTACTATTAATAAATTTCAGATTTTGTAAAAACCTTTTTTGAGGACCATAGTACCAATTATTATATTTTGGCATTCCATCAGAAACATCATTTAGCTTGTCGAATCTATCTATTTTTGTGGTGTTAGAATACTGAGTGTTTGTTTCAATTTGAGAAAAACTATTTACAGAAAAGATAAATTTTTGTATTAAATCTATTTGAGAGTACTCACCAAATAACTGTTCGTTGTTGTCAGTAGCAAAATCATATGTCCCCCAATTATCATACCCATGAAATCTATTTTTTCCCATAAACAAATTGCCGTACTTCTTAATAGAAACTGAAGAAAGAGCTGATAAATTATTTATGCTATAAGTAGAGTGATAATGCGAAGATATGGATGAAGAACTGGACTCGTATTGTTGAACAAACACCTTTTCTTTTTTTTCATAGGGATTTATCGTGTTCATTACTATAGCCCCGCCAATCGCTCCACTTCCATAAAAAATCGAAGAAGGCCCATTAACAAAGCTTATATCATTAATTGCATACATGTCTACACTCAGGATGTTTTGTAGATGGCCGCTTCTATAAATCATATTATTTAGCTTCACACCATCTACGATTAATAGTATTCTATTCGCTTCAAATCCTCTAATGTTGGGACTCCCCCCCCCGTTTTGGCTTTTTTGAATAGTTATCGGAGTCTGCTTTTCAATTAATTTAGCAGTATTAGTGCTAAGAGACTGAATGATTTCAGATCTGTTTATTTTAACTATTTCTTGATTGTCCTGCTTTGCTATTAGAGGAGTAGAAATTGTTATTGTCTCTAATATGTAGTTTTTATTTTTTAGAGTTATTCGACCATTTTTGATGTCCATCTTTTTAATGGTAGCTCCTTCGTATGAGATATGATAAACTGATATTTCTTCATATTCCGTGAATTTTGACAGGCTAACGATTCCCTTAAAGTCAGAATATTCATTAATCGAACCATTTGAAAATTGGACATTTGAAATAGGATCACCAATAGAATCTATAATAAGAATTGACTGACTCATCACTGAAAGAAAAGGGATGATTAGAAAAAAAACTAGATTAAACTTCATGCTCTCATTGATTCAATTACTTGGTATGACTTAAGATTACTAATGTTATAGTGATTTGCGCTAAAATATTTTTGTAAAGAAAATAGAATTTTTTTTCTGCTTTCATAAGGTGTGGAGTGATTTTTGTTTCCCATCAAATTCTTTAAAAAACCAATATTTTCTTGGTTAAGCTCCCTTCCCCAATCAAATTCTGAATCAAAATAAGTTGTTGAGGAATTAATATTTGTCGGATAGAAACCTAAATGTTTCGAGAGACTTAATAAGAATAGTATAGCATAATTTTTATTTACATCATCAAAAAATTCTATTTCGAAAACTGTTGATTTAATAAATTCATATAAATTCTGATCTTTATTTGATTCTACAAGTATTCTTGTGAGAGTTTCAGCAACGAATGCACATAATAGTTTTTTTTCCATTTCAAAATAAATCCTCCTCAAGGGCTCAGCTGAAGAAAGGNCTTTAATTATCTGCAGATTTTTTTTAGGATTATTTGTTGATTCAATATTCAGTATGTTAAGAGGGAAAAGAAGGTTTAGTTTTTTTGATGTTCTTTTCGAATTAACCCCTCTGATAACATAACTTTTTAATCCCTGATCATAAGTAAAAACTTTTGCAATTACAGAGCTGTCTGAGTATTTATAGTAGTGTAAAAAAATTCCTGTAGTTGAAATATCCATTATCGTATTATCAATATTTTCCCCAAAGCCTTACCTTTTTTATTGTTGTTTGCAGCAAAAATAAGATAAACTCCNGTCGCTACTTTTTCATTNTTTTCATCTCTTCCGTTCCATATTGCCATACCTCCATTTGATCTTGTTTGGTACACAATATTTCCATTAACATCAGTAATTTTCACTTCAGAATTATACGCCAAATTTTCTATTGCTATGTCTCCGAGATAATCCTCACGAACAGGATTAGGAAACACCTTAAGAGTTCTTGTTTCTTTACTTCCTGAAATGGCATCTCCCCTAAAAGTCATTAACCCTTTATCGGTTAATATATGCACCTCACTAGTAATATTATTTAATTCGATATCAATAATTGTGTTAGAAATTAAGGGGCTATTATCTACAGTAAAATGAAATATTTCCTCTCTACCATCAGCAGATAGTAAGTATACTCCGGAACCTAATGTTCCAACCCACTTTCTGTTCGCTCCGTCAATTTTTATAGTGTATATAATATCAGACTCCAGCAGGTATTGTCCAAATCCATTTTCTTCAACAATAATTTGTTGAGCGTCATAATTATATCCACTGAAAATTGATGATGGAGAATAGAACACGCATATTCCACTTTTAGTTCCTACCCATACATCTCCCTCAAGGTCATTTGCCATACAATATACATTTTTGTCAGGTAAATTTCCGCTCCCCACAGCGGTTGTTAATTTGGTGAACTGATCGTCTTCTTTATTTTCTAATGTGCCATTGTCATTGTACACAAAAATCCCGCTACCATAAATTATACCCCACTTTTGATTATAGTTGTCAACAATCATTTCTCCAATATTACTTGTAGAGCTAGCTACAAAAGGCATGATAAAAGAATGCCAATTGTTTTCTTGATCTTTGCAAAATAGAGGATTGCTTGAGTTAGTTTCTGTTCCCCATAACACTCCACTCGCGTCAATTTTCAAATCAACAATTTTTGAGTTAGAGTCTAGGATGTTGTTGGTGTTGTTTAGGTTAAGCTGAATTATGTTGCTCTGATTGTCCTCTTGGATAAGACCTTTTGATGAGGTCCCATAATAGTAATCGTTACCTATTGAATTTACACAAGTTGCATTGATAATATTGTTTTTCATATTCCATTGTAATAAGTCTTCGGACCAAGAAATAGAATTCTTATTTTGATTATGAATCATAAAGAGCTTATGATCATTTAAGGTTATTTTTTCAGCGTAATTATATGATGGCCCAGATGGCTTTATAATCTCTGAAAACGATTCATTGGTAAATTTAATTAATGAGCTGGCGCTGTCAGCAATCCAAATATTTTGTTCCTGATCAAATTTAGCGTCTTGAATGTAATTAAAGTTAGAGTCGCTTATTGTAGATAATGCACTACTATCATTTAAGTAATAAAAAAACTGATCATCTAAAGCTCCAAAAGTTATGTTGTTATCTTGATCTATAAAATTGTTTTGACCATTTTCATTTGTAACAACTCCATAGGAGTTGAAAACAATGTTTTTTATGTCACCTGTTGATCCGTCAATTTTTTTCCAACTATTAAAGTCAAATAATTGAGAAGAGTTAATGTCAGCATAATAGCAACCATTATTTGTTGCGGCAAATATGCTGGTNTCATTTATTTTACATTCATTGATTTTAAGANGTAGCCCATTTTCATAAAGATTATATGTTTCTTTTATCTCTTCTTTTTCTAAATCTAATAGGACAATCCCAAATGTGGTAGAAATATAAGCGGTATTATTATATATGGAAATGTCATTAATTTTCTTTTGACCCAATATAAGTTTATCTTTTATATCAGAGATGTTTGTTACTTCATTCTCACTAACAAGGTCAACATTGCAGTTTTCGTAAGCTATGATGAGGCATTTAGTAAATTCGTCGTATGATAATTCAGAAGCGCTTACATCAGAAAGTCCGGAAATTTTATTAAGTTTTGTTAGATAATAATTCTCTTTGTCATAGCTGAAAACACCGTTTTTTGTTGAGCAGAAAATATGATTACTTGTATTAATTACTTTCTTTGCGTTTTGGTATGACAAGTGCTCCTGCCAATTATATATCGCTGTATTTTGCCCATTTGACAAAAGGCAAATTAAGATTAAAATATATGATAAAACTAGTTTTTTCATGTATTACAATATTACTACATATTGACTAGATAACATTATATATCATAAAAAATTGTTTTACAAAAGTTCTTTCGTAATTTTGCTGAAATGGCCTAGTAGTTCAACTGGATAGAATACCAGATTTCGGCTCTGGGGGTTGGGGGTTCGAATCCTCCCTAGGTCACTATTTTCTTATTAAACTTCACTAGTTTCCAAATTAGACTTCTAACCAAAATATATTATGTATATTGAAAACAAAAACATGAGACTAAATTTCAGTATTCTTTTATGCGTAATTTTTTCATTTATAGGATTTTCTCAAGTAGAAACAGTTAGAGGGCCTATAGTCAGTATTGATCAAGGATATGCGGGAGTGCAAATTAAAACGTTTGGAGAAGGACTAGAAAAAGAAGAGATATTTTATTCTGGAACCCATCTAATAAATCCATTGAACAAGATGATTATTTATGACCTAAGAAGTAAACAAGATTCTTTACAATTAGAATCATTGTCCGAAGAAGGACTAAGCATAGGTTTGAAAATAAAGTTTAATCATTCTGTAATTTCAGATAAAATAGGTTTTCTGCATGACAAGATAGGCCCTGAATATTTGCAGAAAGTTGTCGAGCCAACAATTCGTTCTGCTTCCCGAGAAGTGATTGGCGGTTATACCGCAGGAGATATTTATAGTACCCCAATAGAACAGTTAGAGGGTGAAATTCATCAGGCGGTTTCTCAGGAGTTAATTCAAAACTATTTAAAAGTCGATTTAATACTAATTATAGATATAGATCTACCAGAAGCTTTGCTTAAAGCTTTGAANCAAAAAGAGGAAGCTGAAGAACAGGCCTTAAAAAAAGTTTATTTGAGTAGAGAGATTGATAAATTAAGAAAATCNTTATTTCATTATAAGGATTTATATGAAGAGTGTGAAAAAAATAAATGTCAGGAAACGACATTAAAATCCATGAAACAAAAAATTAACAATTTAAAGAAAGAAATCTCATCAATGGAAAAATTATTATATGATTTGTAATAGAAAATTTCGCAAAATAAACTAGAGCCAATTTCACGATTTAATAGATAGATATTAGCAATGTGCTTATCGGTGTTATCTTGAATTATTTGTTTCACGGAAATTTTCATGTCTGTAATATGTAGGCTGTTTGATTTTTAAACTCTTATTTGTTGACACCCTAATCCGCTTACTGTCAAAATTTAATAGCAATAAAATTATTATTGTTAGCTCCGGGTTTTTTATTCATAGTATTTTATTTTTCTCTTTCTAACACTTGTTAAGTTATTGTTGGAGTACTCTCTTTTTTTTGTCCAATTTTTATAGTGATCGTAGATGTAATCATAAGATTTAACGCAGATAGATCCGTCATGATAAATGGTTTTTTCTTCGATACAGTTATTTTGTTTGTCATAGATATATTCTGTAATATAAGAATCGCTTTTTGTAGATCGATACACAGAATCTTGAGCAACTTCTCCATTTTTTTTCTCATAAAATATCATATCATATATAGAATCGATTTTCTCCTTATGGTCTTTTATCATCAGCCGGCCTTTCTCATCATATTTATAATTACAAATGTATTGATTCCAGCCAATCTCTTTAGTGTCAAACCTTTTTTGTAGTATTCTTAATTTGTCAGGACTCCATTTATAGTGCTCAGAGAACAACCCACCTTCCAATTCAGCAAAAACGGCATACTCTAAATGGTTATATGTATATTTTTTGTTTTTTTGAAACGGATCTGCATTCCATTTCCCATTTTCTTTATATAGGGTTTTAATTATATAATATGATGGCCTATATTTCACCTCCTGTTTAATTTTTATTTGGGCTAGGTTTTTACACTTTCTTTCAGTAATAATTTCACAAATACGATTCCTTTTATCAAGTCGAATAATATAATTTTCCGCTATACGCAAGCTATCCTTATCTGAATTGTTTCCATTATATATTTCTTGACTTTTAGCTAATCCATTATTGTTGTATTTTGTAATTATTGTAGTGTTGAAAGAGGTGTTTTCTATGACTTTTTCCACTTTCCCGTTTAACAGATTCGTATAGTCAGATATTTGAGCGTTTGCAATAATGTGGAATATAGTAAATATTGTTAATGTTGTTTTTTTCATTTTTCATTTAGTTTTAGGTTAGTAGAGTTGTGAAACTCGTTGAGCATACTTATATAGTCATTATATACTGACTGAGAAACAAGTAAGCTCTCGTTATTTCCATAAGTTGTTGTAGATTTTCCTGACCCCCACTCTCTCACTATTTTGTAATTATGCAGGGGGAATAGTTCATGAGATTTTTCTACAATTTCTTGAAAATTAATTGTGACAATTGAATAAGCGGTTACAAGAGAATAGTTGTTTCTAATTTTTTCGTATATGATAGGACGGTGTTTTTTGGCATGTAATAAATACGCCCCTATGAAAGAGTTAAATTCATAGAAAGCGGTTATGCTTGACATTAGTCTCAAAGCAAAGTCTTTTTTTATTTTTTGTATTGAATCTTTTCCTGTTTCAAGGTATAGATTTTCAAAGGCCTCATACATTCGTAATGAGGCAAGAGCATCATTATAATATGCACAGTACTCATTCATTAATCCATATATTCCATCAACAGAAGATGATGAATTGCTATTTGTATTAACATAAGTATCAAACCTCAACATGTCTGAAGCTAGTTCGTTTTTTCGAATCATTTCACTAGCGACCTGACTTGATTTAAATACAGGAGTTTCTTCTATAGTCATGTTAGAATTTTCTCCAATTACAAATTTTCCGGAGTGGTTATAGTGATGAGTAGATTCGTGAACAATAGAGCTTATGTTTTTTAGAACTTCTTCTGTCGAAACTTCTTTATCCCATGGAATATACTTCCCTCCTACAAACTTAGTATAACATTCTGGCCCGCAATAATAGTCCTGAAGTATAAGCACTTGTTGTTTAGTTAAATATTTGTTTGCGAATTTTAAAACAAGACTTTTGTATTCCTGAGCTATAGATGAGTTTTTTTGAGGAAGGAGTATGTTCGGGATAGTTAAAAGAGCGCACAAAATAAACTTTTTCATAATCGAATGGGGTTTTAATTATTTAAAAAGTAAGTGTGTGCTATAGGCGTATATTTTGGTTGTATATAAACTAACGATAAAACGTAAAATAAGGTTACAAAATGAAATAGACCTTGCTATAGAATTACTAATTTGACATTAAAATTAACAGATTAACCATACTAATATTTACAGCAGCAAAAGAATTGTCTAAAATATTATCATATCCTAAATTTATTAACTCTTGCTAAATTATCATCAGGAATATGTGTTTTTTTCCCAAGCTCAATCAAAGTCACACACAGTAAAAGCTTTCAGTTCCCTTTATCTATTCCTCTAGAGAAAGAAATGCAGCTGTGAAGTCTCCATAATATTGCAGGAAAAGTATTTTTCCTTCATCATCAAAATCAAATGAATTGTACATTGGTATTGTAACAGAGTTCCCATTCTCAGTTAATGTAATGGTAATGTCAAAATACATTCTTACAGAACCGTCCATTTTCTTTGTTTCGGGGTTAACGCCAGGCAATGGATTAAGAGGAGACATACTAAAATCATATTTTTTCCACAATTCTTGATGCGCAACCTTTCGATCAGCAACATACATTGAGTCCTTGTCACCTAATATTGTGCCCTTAATTATTGCTTTATTAGAATAAAACTTTTCGTAATCAATATTCTCTTGGCAAAAAGCGGTCTCGTAAGATATTACAGTCTCACAATTCTTTTCGAATATTTTAGATATATTGTCATTTCTCACTTCTACAGAAACTTCAGAATCGCAGGCTAATAAAAACAATATAATAGTTAAAAAGCAAATGGTTTTTTTCATAATGATCGGTTTTAATTTTTCATAAAAATATTAATATTTTTCATTGATGAGATGATTTTCTATAAAAAAGCACAGGACTAAATTTTTAATAAATAACCTTCTTTTTCGTAGAACCATTTTCGTATAAATATATTAATAATGTATTTTTTTTGGTTTTTGTCGGCCTTCCAAGTATGTCATAAATCCTAATTAGTTTAGAGTCTTGTATGGAGCTTTTAATGCTGGTGGGAGGACAACTTATGACATTGCTTGCATCAGTTATTGTTTTAGAGTCCCCTAGTTCAGAGTCTAAAACAGAGGTGAATGTTAGCGGCCCCTCTTCCGCTGGGTTGACAAATAAATCAGTAAAGTTTATTTGACTTATGTATCCATTAGTGTAATTGTTTCCATCATTAGGGCCTAAGGAGCTAACTCTTACGCCACTTGTTGTATTTTCGATAATAAAGAATCCCATCAAGTCTCCAATAGAATCAATAAGGTCAATTTTCGCATAATTTGGTCCAAGAGTAAAGTCAACTACTATAGTTGACGTGAAGTTTAAGAAGCCGCTTGAGTATGAGGCGTTACCTAAAGTATCTTCGGATGATATGTCATTGATTCGGAAGGATCCTTTGTCTGAAGAAAACACAGTAGAAGCTATATCTGGCTCGTTTTGATCCTGTGACGCAATTATAGCAAATGATGTTGTCTCACCGCAGATAGTGTTACCAATTATTGCTGTAACTTCTGGATCGAAGGCCGCGGGAATAAAGCTGGTGGTTGTAAATGTATCGGATTGGGACCATCCAGAATTTGGTTGGTTAGTAGAATCGCAGAATGTTTTTATTTGCCATTCATATGTAGTTTGAGGCTGTAGTTGAGGNATGTTTCTGCTAGTCATGGTCGAGTCAATATTGCCTACGTTGTTCCAAATCGTTGTTCCAATTTCTCGATAATGAATTAGATAATGGTGAGCGCTTGGAGCAGCGCTCCAATTAGCTTGCGCGTTAATATATGTTATATTAGATGTGTTTAAACTATCTGCGTTTAGGCACTGTCCTTTAGAAGTTATAATGCTTGAAAGGGCGATTAAAAAGGGAATTAGTTTTTTCATCAAATATCTTTTTGCACAAAAATACAAATTTTTTAAAAAAACATAAATACCTGAAATACAGGTAGTTATCTATTTTTGTGCTCAAAAATGTAAATTGTACTTGAAAATCCTTTTTTGGAAAAAGCCCCATAAATATTCGATAGAGCTCCTATTATAGACGCTGTAATAACATTTTTCTTCCCGGTTTTATATTCTTCACTAAGCAAGGAGACATAAAATGAGTCGAAAATCATTCCCTTGTCTTTTAGTAAGTTGAACTGGTGTTTTCCAAATAATTTAGTGATTGATTTTTTGCTAAAATGATATAGATGTATTGGCAAGTCGTATGCCGCCCAGTATTTTTTGTAATATTGTGCGTCATACGAATTTAAGTTAGGAACAGCAATAATTAGCTTGCCATTTTCTTTTAGGAGTCTTTTAAGTTCTATAATAGTGTTTTCTAATTCATACACATGTTCAAGTACATGCCACATTGTTATAATATCATATTCACCAGATTGACTTCTTAAATCAGTGTCTTCATCTACTTCAAACTGGTATTTTTTTATAGAATTGTCTCTTGCTATTTTACTAGGCTCAATTCCTTTTACTTTCCATCCATTTAATTTACAGTAATTTAAAAACTCCCCTGTTCCTGATCCAATATCTAGTATCTTATTTTGGGTATCAAAAGAATTTATCAGATTGAACTTATCTTTTATAGCAATACTCCTAATTGATTGGTAGATTTTGTCAAAAAAACTTTTGTTAGAATTTGTGTGAGAAATATAGTTTTTCGAAATGTAGTATTTAGGCAAGTCCTTTTCCTTTGGAATAGGATTAGTAAAAACAAAACCACAGTCAAGACATTTATCAATCTTAAACTCTTCACTAGTTACAGAAAAATCTTTTGATATAATATGTTTTCTTATGTTTTCACTGTTACAGACAACACATTTAATTATTTTTTTCATCACCTTCCAATATAAATTAATAATATATTAATATCAGAGGGAGAAACCCCACTTATCCGGGTAGCTTGCCCAATAGTTTTGGGTTGTATTTCTATTAATTTTTCTTTACCCTCGGTAGAGACAGAATGAAGTTTTTTATAATCAAAATTTTCTGGAATAATTATGTTTTCTAATTTATTCATTTTATCTATAGTGTCCTTTTCTTTATTAATGTATCCACTATATTTTATTTGTATTTCTGTTTGAGTTNTAGCTTCCTCATTTATATTCTCATTAGAAATAAAGTTTTTAAGGTTTTCTAATTCTTCATTTAAATCTTTAATCCAAATATGAGGCCTGCTAAGAATGCTTTTTATTTTAACTTTTTGTTTAATTTCGGAACTCCCCTTTTTTACTAGTAAATTATTTATTTCTTCAGGGCTAACGCTCGTTTTCTCTATATATTTAGTTAGAGTTTCGCTTTGTGATATTTTTTCTTTTACTACTTCTAATCTTTCTTTATTTGCTAAGCCTAGCCTGTATGATTTTTCAGTTAACCTTATATCAGCGTTGTCTTGTCTTAACAATAGTCTGTATTCAGCTCTAGATGTGAACATTCTATACGGCTCTTCTGTACCTTTTGTAATTAGATCATCTATTAAAACTCCAATATAAGCTTCCGATCTTTTTAATATAAATTCTTTTTCACCTTTTATCTTTAAATGAGCGTTTATCCCAGCTATGAGGCCTTGGCATGCGGCTTCTTCATAACCTGTAGTTCCATTTATTTGACCAGAAAAGTAAAGCCCTTCAACAATTTTAGTTTCTAAAGAGTGCTTTAGTTGCGTTGGCGGAAAGTAGTCATATTCAATCGCGTATCCCGCTCTAAACATTTTAACCTTCTCTAGTCCTTTAATTTTTCTTAGAGCTTTTANCTGGATATCTTCAGGTAATGAGGTCGAAAATCCGTTTAAATATATTTCGATAGTGTTTTTGCCTTCCGGCTCTATAAACAACTGATGTCTTTTTTTGTCTGAAAATCTTTCTATCTTATCTTCAATTGATGGGCAGTATCTTGGCCCACTCCCTTTAATTCTGCCTGTAAACATCGGAGATTTATCAAATGCTGACTCCAGTATCCCATGNACCTCTTCTGATGTGTATGTAATATAGCAGCTGTGTTGGTCTTTTACTGGATCTGTTTTAGTGTATGAAAATGTTTCAGGATTTTTATCCCCCGTTTGTTCTTCCGTCTTAGAATAATCAATTGTCCTTCCATCAAGTCTAGGAGGAGTTCCCGTCTTCATTCTCCCGTGAGTAAATCCTAGCTCAATTAGCTGTTTTGTTATTCCTCTAGAGTTAGGCTCTCCAGACCTTCCTCCTAAAAAGTTTTTTTCTCCTAAATGTATAAGTCCATTCATAAAGGTTCCATTGCAGAGGATTACAGACTTTGCTTTTATACTTACACCCATTTGAGTTACAATTCCCTCTATTTTATTGTTTTTTACTAGAANTTCATAAACCATCCCTTGCCAGAAATCAATATTCTTATTTTCTTCTAATTTTTCTCTCCATTTCCGTTCGAAAATTTTCCTGTCACATTGAGACCTTGGGCTCCACATGGCCGGCCCTTTTGACTTATTCAACATTCTAAATTGTATTGTCGATTCATCTGTAACTATCCCAGTCATTCCTCCAAGCGCATCAATCTCCCTAATTATTTGGCCTTTCGCGATTCCTCCCATTGCTGGATTACAGGACATCCTAGCTATAGATTCCAGATTCTGGGTTATTAGTAAAGTCTTAGAACCAAGTGACCCAGCGCAGTGAGCGGCCTCGCATCCCGCGTGCCCTCCTCCAACTACTATTAAGTCATATTTTTCTTCTAATATCATAATTGTTCCACGTGAAACTTTTTTTACAACAAGCTGATAGTCAGACTATTAAACTTTTTTAATATAATAATCTTCTTTTTTTCGCATTAGTTTTTTTTCTTCTTCTGTTTTGTCATTATATCCTATTATATGTAAAATACCATGTATTATGACTCTATGTAATTCATCTTCAAATTTTTGATCGAAAATACTAGAATTTTCCTGAATTCTATCTACACTAATCATAATATCGGCAGAAACCAACTTTTTTTCTGAATAGTCAAAGGTTAAAATATCAGTATATTCCTCATGGTTTAAATATTTTGTATTTGACTCTAGCAGTTCGTTATCATCGCAAAAATAAAAGTTGATTTCACCTAATTCTTTTGTTTCTTCATCTATAACATTTATTATCCATGAAGAAATAGTTTTTTCATTTTTAAGTTTGAAATCGGTATTATATAAATATTTAATCATTTATTATTTGATAACTTATTAAAATACTTGATTACTTTATCCTGATAGAATTTATTTAATTTGATAGGATTTCTTTTAATTATTTCAATTTCCCCCTCTTTCTTTCTCAAATATTCTTCTATTTCATCTAATTCTTTTGTATTTGTTCTATAATTCCACTCCACAGATTCTCTTTTCTTTTCTTCANCCTGTTCTTTTTCTGCTTTGTCGTGTTCAAGCATTTTAGTTAATATTTTTTCTTGTCTTAAAATGGATTCTTTATCGATATTTTGATTTATAATATCTTTTTCAGAATCTTTCATTTCTTCAATTAATTTTTCTAACTCTCTTTTTTCTTTAGANCTATTACTTTCATTACTAATATTTTGTAACATCGATCTAATTTGTTCTTGTTGCTTAAGCATCATCATAAGCTCCCCATTAAATTGCTCGCTATTTTGTTTTCCGGTTTTACTTTTACCATCTTTTCCGCTTTTCCCCTTTTGTTTCTTCATTTCATTAAGCATCTTTTTTTGCATTTTTAGCATTTCTTTCATAGACGGCTTTGATGAATTGCCCGGTTTATTACACTGCTGACTGCCTGGCTTACTATTTGCTATTTCCATTTGCATTTGTTTTAGAGTTTCTGAAAGTAGCAAGGCAAGATTGTTTAATGCGGTCATAGAGTATTGTTGTTTAGCGACTCCTTGCTTTACTTTTCTTTCTTCTAGCAGGGCAATAGACTGTTTTACATTGTCGTGAATAGCATTTATTTCCTTATTAATAATAGACTCAATTTGAATAGACCTTTTACTCAGAGCTAAAAGAGAGTCCTCTACAATTTTAGCGTCATCCAACAACTTTTTTTGATCTTGAATGTATTTTACTATACTAGTACTATTCTTTGGGAGAGAAGAGATTTTTTCAATAATATTTTCTTGGTCAAAAGATAGTACAATTAGGTTTTCTAAAATCTGCCTTAGAGTTTCCATATCTTCTACTGGTTGAGAGTTGCTACATGAACTTTGTAGCGCATTCATTTTTTCAGACATTTTTTCAAGATTTTCTATGGCTTTACCTTGTTCTTTTGAAGACTTTTTCTTCATTTTATTTTTTAATGATTTTTTACTTTTTTCCATCGACTCTCCCGCTTTATTTGACTCTTCTTTGGTTTCAGGTATGTCTTTTTTATTTTCTAAATCATTATTTTTCTCTTTAAGTTCATTTAATTTTTCTTCTATTTCCTTTAATTCTTTTTTTATCTGATCTTGTTTTTCTGAAAGCTGATTCATGTCAGATTTGTTCTTTTCAGTTTCTTCTTTAAGATCTTTTTGTTTCTCTTTCACATCATCTATTTTATTAATAGTTTCTTCAAGTTTTTGTTCAAATGCCATTTCCTTAAATAACTCCAGATTTCTATCTAGGTCCTTATCTAGATCCTCACTTTTATCCTGAATTTTATCTAGAGCGTCCTTTATTTTTTCTTTGTCCATTTTTTCTAGCATTTCCTTGAATTCTTCAAGAAGCCTTTGAGTTTCTTCGTCTAAAAGCTCTTTCATTAACTCTTCTAATTTCTTTTGCTTCTCTATATTAGATGACTTTAGTTTTTCATTTTTTTGGTTGTTTTTTTCATTTTCTTTAATGTTTTCAGAAATTAGGTCTTTTAGTCGGCTTTGTTTTTCTATGATAGAATTAGCCCTTTTCTTATCTTCCCAATTAAGGTTTTTCTTGTCAATTAATGATTTGTTAAATTCATTTAAGTCCCTTTTAATTTCCAAGTTAAGTTTAAGAGCTTGGTTAAATGTATTTATAATATTTTCATTTTTTGAATCACGTTCTTTTTCTATTTCTTCTTTAGACAACTCTTTAAAAGATATTAGCTCGCTTTTAGTAGATTTATTTCCATTGACAGCGTCATTGTCCCAAACCTCAAAAAAACAGGTTATACTTTCTCCAGGACTAATAATGGAATCAAATTTTAAATAATGGTAAAACTTTTCTTCAGTAACTTTCTTGACTTTTAATTCTTGATTTTCAACAACTCTCTCTCCTGATTTTTCAACCCTATAGTTAAATGATAATTTGTTTACTTCGTAGTCATCAGATACTAGTCCTTCAAAAAATATAATTGAGTTTACACTATCAATATTTGAAGTTATTGAAATCTCGGGATATTCATCTTTGATGACAGAAATAGTATAGCTTCTTTTTTTACTAACCAGGTCATCATTCCCACTGGAGATAAAATATTTTCCTGTTTTATAGGCAATCTTATCGATTTCTAAAATACCATCTATAATTTCAAACCTCTCTACTCTANCTAAGTATTCAAATATTATATAATTTGCATTATTTAATTTCAATGACCACTTTATCTTTGTACCCTCGGGCACATTTAGATCTCCAGTGTTTTCAATTGTTTTATTGTTTAGCTTGGTATATTTTGGAAATTCGAGTTTTGTACTGAAATTTAGAACAGCTGGTTTTTTCATCAGTTTAAGATTATAAACTTTCGAATAGTAACCCTCAGCAAGAAGTCTAAAAGGGGTATCTTTCGTTACATTTTTAAACTGATAGCTAAACTCATCAATTTTATTTTTTTTCATACTAAAATTGGTACCATTAATTTCGGCAAAAACCTTATTAGGCATTACAGATCCAGACACTTTGAGATTAAGGGTAAAGTCCTCATTTTCAGCAACTTGTAACGATTTGTTTTCAACATAAAATTCAAATGGAGCAGGAGGGGTGTATTCGCTGCTATAATCTATAATCCTTGACGAGCTTTCAGTAATTACGTGTTTGTTTCCAGAAAGCAATAGTATTACAATAAAGATTATGGGCAACAGCATCCATTTAATATGTTTTTTGTTTTCTTTAAATTGAATAACGCTCGAAAAAGGGAATTTTTTAATACTATCTATTTTTTGATTTATGCTAGCTTGAATAAGTTCATTATCAGTCTTGGATAATTTATTCAGTTGAATTATATTAATAATTTTATCATCTATTTCAGGAAAATGCCTCCCAATAATTTTAGCGGCTTCCGAATAACTCATCCCTTTACCCAGTCTAAATAGCTTAAAGGTTGGAATTACTATGAATCGTATTAGAATTATAATATTTATTACTATATAGCTCCAAAACAAAACACTTCTAAATAGGGTCCCCGTTCTAGAAAAGTGCTCTATAATTGAGAATATTATCAGAAAACAGAGCAGTGTGGATATAAAAAATATAACTCCCTTTAGAATATGATTTCTATAATGCTTGTTAATAAACTCATTTAATTTATCAAATAAAATATAATCCTTTTCTTTCATAATTATATTTACAAAAGTACAATTTTTAAATCTGTATTAGGCATTCAAATAATTTTCTAAATACTATCTTTGTACAACAAAAAATTAATTTATGAAAGAAGTCCGAGTGAGATTTGCTCCTAGCCCCACAGGCCCCTTACATATAGGTGGAGTAAGAACGGCTTTGTACAATTATTTATTTGCAAAAAAAAACAAGGGAAAAATCATATTAAGAATTGAGGACACGGATCAAAATCGGTTTGTTCCTGGGGCTGAGGAATATATTATTGAATCTCTAAAATGGTGTGGAATAGAGTTTGATGAAAGCACTATAAATCATGGTGAATATGGGCCGTATAGACAATCTCAAAGAAAAGATTTATATTCAGAATATGTAAAGAGACTACTTGAAAAAGGAAATGCGTATTATGCTTTTGATTCTTCGGAAGAGCTTGATTTAATGCGGGAGAATTTAAAAAAGGCTGGAGTTCCATCCCCACAATATAACGCTATCACTAGAACAAGCATGCAGAATTCTCTAACGCTTTCAGAAGATGAAGTTAATAAAAGATTAAAAAATAAAGATCCTTATGTAGTAAGAATTAAAATGCCTAGAAATGAGGATGTTAAATTCAATGATGTTATTAGAGGTTGGGTTTCTGTAAATACTAACAATATGGATGACAAAGTCCTTTATAAATCTGATGGTATGCCTACGTACCATATGGCCAATGTAGTTGATGATTATTTGATGAAAATATCTCATGTAATTAGAGGTGAAGAGTGGCTGCCTTCAGCTCCATTACACGTATTATTATATAGATATTTAGGATGGGAAGANGTTATGCCTAATTTTGCTCATCTGCCATTAATTTTGAAGCCAGATGGAAATGGCAAATTAAGTAAGAGAGATGGGGACAGGTTAGGTTTTCCTGTTTTTCCTACTGAGTGGAAAAATCCTATAAGTCAAGAAATTAGCTCTGGATATAGAGAGTCAGGATATTTTCCGGAGGCTTTTGTTAATATGCTAGCATTTTTAGGGTGGAATCCTGGAACTTCACAGGAGCTGTTTTCAATGCAAGAATTAGTTGATTCATTTCAACTAAAAAGAGTAGGAAAGTCAGGAGCAAAGTTTGATTTTGATAAAACGAGGTGGTTTAATCAACAGTACTTGAGAAATAAATCGAGTGTTGATATTGCTATAGATTTGCAAAAGATTTTAATTAGTAATAAATTAGATTTTGATAAAAGATATGTGGAAAGAGTATGTGACCAGTTGAAAGAAAGAGCGGTCTTAATATCAGACATGTGGAGTGAAGGACAATATTATTTCACAAGACCCTCTAGCTACGATAAAAAGGTTATCAATAAGAAATGGAAGGAGGAAACATCAAATCATATTTTAGAACTGAGAGATGACTTAACGCTTCTTGATAATTTCAGAGAAAAAGATATTGAAACAATATTTAAGAAATTTTTAGAAAAAAAACAATTGACTATGGGTAGCTTGTTGCCGGCCTTCAGATTGGCTATTACTGGAATAGGTATGGGACCATCGGTTTTTGGAATTTCTGAACTTTTAGGTAAAGAGGAAGTTGTGGAGAGAATGTCTCATGCAGTTAAAAAAATACAAAATGGCACTAATTAGTATTGAGGGAATTAAGGTATTTGCATTTCACGGGCACTTTCCTGAGGAGAGAACCTTAGGAGGGCATTTTATAATAAATGTCTGGGTTCATACGGATAGCGAAAAGGTAGTGATAACAGATGAGATTAATGATACGCTAGATTATGTTAAAATTATAGAGATAGTTAAACGTGAAATGGAAAAAACTTCTAAAATGATAGAATCTCCAGCAAAAAGAATTGTAGATAATATTTTAACGCAGGATAGAGTAAAGAAAGTTAAGGTTGAATTAGAGAAAGTAAGCCCTCCTGTAAAGGCTAATTTTGAAAAAATCTCTGTAACTTTAGAAGGAGAAAATTAATTTGTTTTTTATAGCAGGTTACTCAGACTAACTTCAGATTGAATTATTCTATAAACATTTTTTATATCAACACGTTCCTGCTTCATACTATCCCTATGCCTTATAGTTACAGAGTTGTCTTTCAGGGTATCATGATCAATTGTAATGCAGAAAGGGGTCCCAATAGCGTCTTGTCTTCTATATCGTTTTCCAATAGAGTCTTTTTCTTCATAGTGGCATTGAAAATCCTTTCTTAGAAGATTCAATACTTCTTTTGCTTTTTCAGGCATTCCATCTTTTTTTGTTAACGGCAAAATTGCCGCTTTGATTGGACATAATACAGAGGGTATTTTAAGAAATATTCGAGACTCACCATTATCTAAGACTTCTTCTCTATATGATTGACTCAAAATTGCTAGGAACATTCTGTCTAAACCAATTGATGTTTCAATAACATAGGGAGTATAGCTTTCATTTAATTCAGGGTCAAAGTATTTAATTTTTCTCCCAGAGTTTTTTTGATGAGCATTTAAATCAAAGTCTCTCCTAGAGTGAATCCCCTCTAATTCCTTAAATCCAAATGGGAATTTAAATTCTATATCAGAAGCCGCGTTAGCGTAATGTGCTAAGTTTTCATGATCATGAAATTGGTAGTTATCTTTATGAAAACCTAAAGATAAATGCCATTTTAATCTACATTCTTTCCAGTATTTATACCACTTTATTTCTTCTCCAGGGCGAACAAAAAACTGCATTTCCATTTGCTCAAATTCTCTCATTCTAAATATAAATTGTCTAGCTATAATTTCATTTCTAAAAGCTTTTCCAATTTGAGCGATTCCAAAAGGAATTTTCATTCTAGAGGTTTTTTGAACATTTAAAAAATTAACAAATATTCCTTGAGCAGTTTCAGGCCTTAAGTATAGATCGCTACTAGACTCACTATTGGCTCCCATTTGAGTCTTGAACATTAAATTAAATTGTCTTACATCTGTCCAGTTACTAGTGCCAGAAATAGGGCATTTAATGCCTAGTTCTTCGATTAACATCTTTATGTTTTTTAGCTGATTTTTAGCAATGAACTTGCTTAGCTTATCATGAGTTTCATTAATTTTTTTTTTCCTTTCTATTACTCTACTATTAGTAGCAACAAACTCCTTTTCATCAAAATCATCTCCATATCTTTTTTTTGCTTTTATTATCTCTTTATTGATTTTTTCTTGAATTTTGTTAATATATTCTTCAACAAGAACATCGGCTCGATATCTTTTTTTAGAGTCCTTATTATCAATTAAAGGGTCGTTAAATGCGTCAACGTGGCCTGAAGCTTTCCATACTTTAGGATGCATAAAAATTGCAGAATCAATACCTACAATATTCTCATGCATNTTTACCATTGATTTCCACCAGTAAGATTTGATGTTATTTTTTAGCTCTACTCCATTTGGGGCGTAATCATAAACAGCGGCTAAGCCATCATATATCTCTGATGATTGAAAAATATACCCGTATTCTTTACAATGGGAAATAATGCTTTTAAATGTTTCTTCATATTTTGACATAAAGCAAAAATAAATAAATCATTGACTTAATTATGTATTTTTGCTACATGATTCAAATAGATGATAAAATAATTTCTTTGGATATATTAGAAAATCATTTTCTATGTGATCTAAACTCTTGCAAAGGCAGTTGCTGTGTAGAAGGAGACTCTGGCGCTCCTTTAGAAAAAGAAGAGGCAAAAGAAATCAAAAAATTATTACCCAGCATAAAGCCATTTATGAGCGGTGAAGGAGTAGGGGTGGTAAATCATCATGGAGTTAGCTTGTATGACGAAGATGGAGATTTGACAACACCGTTAATTAACAATAAACAGTGTGCGTTTGTAATTTTTGAAAAAGGGATAGCTAAATGCTCAATCGAAAAGGCTTATAATGCCAATAAAATCAAGTTTAAAAAACCAATTTCATGTCATCTATTCCCGATTAGAGTTACGAACTACAAGAATTTTCAGGCCTTAAATTATGAAAAAATAAAAATTTGTAATGAAGCTTGTNAATTAGGAGAAAAATCCAAGTTACCCATGTATGTTTTTCTAAAAGAAGCTTTAATTAGAAAGTATGGAGAAAAATTTTATGATGATATAATAGAAGTAGCTAAAAAATTATTTGAAAAATAAAAAAACCCATTTAAAAAAATGGGTTTTTTATAATTATTTATTAGATAATTGTTACCATTTGATATTTTTATTTTCAGCTTCTGTAACTATTTTTTCACCTACTTGTAAATTAAGCTGTGGGTAACCTTCAGTTAAAAATGTTAACCAAACTTGAAATCTTATAGAGAATCTCATAACCTTAACAACAAAGTTAAACATGCCTTCAGGGAATTGCCCAGTAAATAGTATTGCCCAGAAAGCGATAAAGCTCACAAAAGATTGTGCTATTCCTAGAAATATAGAAATGAAAACAAAAGGAGCTAACATACTCGCCCCCCATACTCCTCTAATCATAACTCTCCAGTTTGGGAATTCTTCTCTGTATGGCACACTGAAGTGTACATTAGGGTGACTTCCGTTAAGTCCAATCGCAGGATATCCATCAACTAAATTACCCATTACCGCGCTGTATCTTAGTTGCCATCTAATCATTCTTTCGTTCCAGCTCCAAGCTCCTTCAGAATACTTTCCAGTAAATAGAAGTCTAAAGAAATTAATTAGATTAATAAAGTACAATGCAATACTAAAAATACCCCAAACCACTAGAAAAGGGATAGCTATGTATATATAGCCAAAAAGAGCTCTTAAAATAAGGTGACCCCTTGAGTTTGATTCTTGCCTTTTGATGTCAAAATTCATCATAATTTTAATTTTTTTTTGTTAATAAGATCGCAAACCTACTAAATTTTTTTAAAATACAGAAATTCTTGACCAACAGATAGTTGAGGATGTTATAGAATGATGGGTCTATAATTCAGCTAATTAGTCCTAAAAATATAAATAAAATAACTAAAAACAATTGTAGAGATCCTAGTGAAATTCCAATAATAGAACATATTTTACCAGCCTTATTGCTGTTAATGGATGATTTTTTATATTTATCAGATTCGTTTTTTAATGCTAAATCTCCTTTGTTAGCATATATTATACCTGGTATCCCTAGGCCAATTGCCAGAAAAGGAATGAGTGGAAATATTAATATAGGAAATATGAGAAATAAGCAAGCTAGGCCAGAACCAAAAGATACTGAACATACACCTAGTACTAATGAGGTTTCAGAATATGGAAGAGTTTCTAATGATTTATCTTTTTTAGCCATTTAGTTTTTTATGCTAATATAATATTCTAATTGTATAATTTAGAAATATTAGTATCACATTTAACTTTAAAAGGTTTAATATTACAAACTGTCCATTTTTAAATCTGAAAAACAGATGAGCAAATAAGAAACAAAACATTATAATTGTCGGGATTAACGCTGGGAACATAATGATGGAGCTTATTATGTCACCATTAAGTAATAAGCTAAAGGATCTTTGAGAGCCGCATCCAGGACATTGTAATCCAAAGTTTTTAACCCAAAAACATTCTATCATATAATGTTGTAATTATTTAAAAGCATTTTCTCCAGTTATATCCATACCTGTAATTAGCAAATGAATATCATGTGTGCCCTCATACGTTATTACAGATTCAAGATTCATCATATGCCTCATTACAGAATATTCGCCTGTAATTCCCATTGCCCCTAGAATTTGTCTAGATTCCCTTGCAATATTTAGAGCCATTTCAACATTATTTCTTTTACACATTGAAATTTGTGCGGTAGTTGCTTTGTTTTGATTTTTCAATTTACCTAGTCTCCAAGTCAATATTTGAGCTTTACTTATTTCTGTAATCATTTCAGCTAGTTTTTTTTGTTGCAATTGAAAAGAAGCAATAGGTTTCCCAAATTGAACTCGTTCTTTAGAGTACTTCAGCGCTGTTTCGTAGCAATCAATAGCAGCTCCAATTGCTCCCCAAGCAATCCCGTACCTTGCTGAATCTAGGCATTCAAGAGGAGCTCCTAGCCCATCTTTTCCAGTTAAAATATTCTCTTTTGGGATTGTAACATTATTGAAGACCAGTTCTCCAGTTGAAGACGCTCTAAGACTCCATTTATTATGAGTTTCAGGAGTAGAAAACCCCGTCATTCCTCTTTCTACAATCACGCCTGTAACTCTATTTTCCTCATTTTTTGCCCAAACAACAGCAATATCAGCAAAAGGAGCGTTAGAAATCCACATCTTTGATCCATTTAATATATAGTCACCTCCATTAAGTTTTATATTGGTTTTCATCCCNCCCGGGTTTGAACCATAATCAGGTTCTGTAAGTCCAAAACATCCCATTATTTCTCCTTGGGATAGTTTTTTAAGATATTTTGATTTTTGAGATTCTGTGCCAAATTTCCAAATGGGGTACATTACTAGAGATGATTGCACAGAAGCGGTAGAACGAATCCCGCTGTCAATTCTTTCTAATTCTTGCATTATTAATCCATAAGAAATTTGATCAAATTCTAAATCGGCATATTGTTTAGGAATAAAACAACCAAAAGCCCCAATTTGACTTAATCCAGGAATAATTNCTTTAGGAAAAGTGCAGGTTTGGCAAGCATTTTCAATTATTGGACTAATGTTTCGAAGCGCCCATTCCCTGGCTGTATTTCTTATTAGCTTATGTTCGTCAGTTAATAGTTCATCTATGTTGAAATAGTCGGGAGCATTGTACGCGGTATTTTCCATATTTAGTAAGAAATGTATTATTTGTTTAGCAAAAATATTGAATATTCTGGGATCTGTATATTTGCATAAGATTTTTTTAATATGATTTATAAAGAATTATTTGCTATCAATCAGAATTTAAATTTTATTTTCTTATTATTTTCTTATTTTATAATATCGTATTTATATGCTTATCATTATAAAATTTCAAAAGCTTTTATTAAATCATCCATAGCAGAAAGATATGCCGTACAGTACGTTCGAGATGATAATGTTTTTAAACAGAGAGTGAATTTGATTTTTAATCTTTTATTAATTTTCAATATATCAGTTACTATTTGGAATATTATTAGCGATTTCCAAGGAGAATTTTCTCAATGGACATTAATAGCCTTTATAGTTGGAAGTTTTTATTTAATAAAGTTTTTCATTATCAAATTTATTGGTTTAATATTTTTAGAAAAACAAATATCAAATTTTGCAATTTATTACACATTCTTATTTGATAAATTGTTCGCAATAGCATGTCTTCCTTTATTAGTCTTTTTGTATTATTTTACATATGACTTGATTGCTTATTCTTTATATGCTTTTTTAATAACCTATACTATTTTCTTCAGTATTAAGGTTTATTGGATGATAAGAATAGGAAGAAAATACTTTGGAATCCCTAAATTCTATTTATTTCTGTATATTTGCCTTCTGGAATTGATGCCAACATTACTAGTTAGTTTTATTGTCATAAACGCAATTTAAAAAAAGTTAAAATGAGTGTAGATCGTCAAAAAAGGGTAAGGTCTATTTTGATATCGCAGCCGGAGCCGGAGAACAAGACGCCTTATCACGCTTTAGCAGAGAAGCATAAATTAAAAATACATTATAGACCGTTTGTTAGAGTTGATGAATTAACAACGATGGAATTTAGAGATCAAAGAATATCTTTATTAAATCATGACGCGGTAATTTTTACGAGTAAAAACTCTATGGATCACTATTTTGGTATGATGACCAAATTAAGACTAAGAATACCTGATCACACAAAATATTTTTGCGTTTCTGAGGCTATCGCTCATTATCTACAAAACTTCATTACATATAGAAAGAGAAAAGTTTTTACTGGAGAGAGAGTTTTTGCTAGCTTGTTGCCTTTGATGCAAAAACATAGTGATTGTAAATTTTTATTGCCATGTTCAGATTTGCTAAAGAATCAAATTAATAAATCTTTAGATGACAGCGGATTGGATTATACAAAAGTTGTTATGTACAAGGTTGTTGCTTCAGATTTATCTGATCTTTCGGATGTTAAGTATGATGTTTTAGTATTCTTTTCACCTACAGGAATCACCTCTTTGTATGAAAATTTTCCTGATTTTGTTCAAAACGAGACAAGAATTGCTGCTTTTGGACCTTCAACTATCAAGGCTGTAAAGGATAAAAAATTATATGTAGATATTGAGGTCCCAAATAAAAAATTTCCTTCTATGTCCATGGCTTTAGATGACTATATAGCCCATTCCAATAAAAGAAAGCGATCAAAAAAATAGATTTATTAAAATCTAGCGTTTACTATAAATATATTTGTCAATGATTATGGATAACAAATTGCCAAAATCTGAAAGGTTAAATTCTACCAATGATATAAGCAAGCTATTTAAAAGCAAAAATCATGTGTCATATGAAGAATTCACCATTTTATTCGATCATCAAAAAGGCATTAATCAAAGTGTGAAAATATTAATATCAGTTCCTAAAAAAAATCACAGTAGGGCGGTTACAAGGAATAAAATTAAGCGATTAATAAGAGAGGCGTATAGGAGAAATAAACACATAATTTCCAAATTTCATGGATATCTATATTTAGGTATTTGTTATAATTCTCAAGAAATTTTACACTTTAGCGAAATAGAAGCAAAAATAAAAGTAATTTTACAACGTTTAAATGATAAGATATGAAAAAGGCTATTTCATATATTTTGATCGCTTTTATTAACATATATAGGTTACTAATATCTCCACTATTCCCTTCCGTGTGTAGATTTACTCCTTCTTGTTCAGAATATGGTAAGCAATCGATTCTGAAGCACGGCCCTATGAAGGGCTTAGTATTAACTATTAAAAGAATAATAAGGTGTCATCCCTGGGGAGGAAGTGGAGATGATCCTGTACCAAAAATTTAACGATGATTTTTTACAATTTAAATATTACAATTAATAGGTTTGTTTTTATAGCATTAGTTAGCTTAAATATTTCACAAATAGTTGCTCAATCTAATTATTTTGAATCCTCTAAGAATCTAGAGATTTTTTCAGAAATATATAAAGAACTTGATATGTTTTATGTGGATGAGGTTAATTCAGGAAAATTAATAAGCACCGCTATTGATGAGATGTTGATTTCTTTAGATCCTTATACAACATACATCCCAGAATCAGATATAGAGGATTATAGATTTATGACCACTGGTCAGTATGGTGGTATTGGAGCAATCATCACTAAAAAGGGGAATTATATACTCATAAGTGAGCCATATGAAGGATCTCCCGCTCAAGTTGCTGGATTAAAAGCAGGAGATAAAATTTTAAGAGTTAATGGTAAGGACGCGTCCAATAAGACTACTGAGGAGCTTAGTTCTATTCTAAAAGGAACTCCTAATACTCAAGTCAACATTACTATAGAGAGAGGAGAGTTAGGAGTTATGGATTTTTCTTTTAATAGAAAAAAAATATCATTACCTAGCATNCCTTATTCTAAATATATATCTGACGGCATAGGATATATTAAATTAAGATCCTTCACAAGAAATTGTGCTAAAGAGACCAAAGAAGCTTTGGTTAAATTAAAAAAAGAAGGTCTCCTTAAAGGATTAATATTAGATTTGAGAAGCAACCCGGGAGGATTATTAAACGAATCAATAGATATAGTTAATTTATTTATTGATAAAGGTGAAGAAATCGTTATTACTAAAGGAAAAATTAAAGATTGGGAGAAATCTTATAAATCAAGAAATGAACCAGTAGATTTAGAAACACCGTTAGTAGTTCTGATAAATTCAAGCTCCGCCTCGGCTTCTGAAATTGTTTCAGGATCAATTCAAGATTTAGATAGAGGAGTTATTATTGGAAGGAGATCATATGGAAAAGGCTTAGTGCAACAGACAAGAAAATTGCCATATAATTCACAATTGAAAGTTACTGTTGCTAAATATTATATTCCAAGCGGTCGATGCATACAAGCTTTAGATTATTCTAATCGAAACGAGGATGGTAGTGTTGGAAAAATACCTGATAGTTTGGTGTCGGTATATAAAACTAAAAATGGCAGAGAAGTAAAAGATGGTGGAGGCATTACTCCTGACATTGTTGTTGAGAGCCCCGAATTAAGTGATATAACAATATCTCTATTGAAGAAAAGGCTTTTCTTTGATTTCGCAACAGAATATAGCTATCAATATAAGTCTATTGCTAATTTAGAGGATTTTGAAGTTAATACACAGATTTTTGAGAGCTTTAAATCTTTTTTGTTAGACAAAGAATATGATTACTTGACTCCAGTTGAGCAAGCTTTTAATGATTTTAAGATTGTTTTAGAAAAAGAAGAGTTGAATGACATAGTTGATAAGGAGATTACATTTATTAATGAAAGGATACTCACAAATAAGGAAAATGATTTAAATAATAATAAAGAAGAAATTTCGCAGTACCTTGCTAATGAAATAGTTAGTAGGTATTATTATCAGAAGGGAAGAATAGCTCAGGATTTGAAAACAGACATAGACATAAAGCGAGCTATTCAAATATTAAAAAATCCAGAGGACTATAATAATATTATAAATTAATAAAAAATTATTTGTGCCTAGTACGTTATTAAAGATTAGAAATTCTTGCTTAATTTTATTTTCTTTTAGCTTACCTATTTCAATTTCAATTTCAAATTTTTTTGTGTTTGCAGCTTGTATATGCGTTCTGTTAGAATGGACGTTTAAAGGTAATTTTAAAAAAATATTGCAAAGTAAATGGATGATATCAATGATAATTTTATTTATACTTTTTTTATTAGGGTTTATCATGTCATTGAGCTCTGAAAATGCAGTAATTGTTTCTGATTCCAGTAGGCTATTCAGAATCTCTTTGTTATTGATTTTACTTCCTATTTTATATACAGCAACTTATTCAATACAATTTGTTAAATCAATTTTTTGGGCCAATATAATATCTAATTCTTTTTCATCATTATTGGCAATTTTGATAAATTATGGGATTATAAACCATCTTTTAAAATTTAACTTGTTTGCAGAGGAGTTGAATTATTTTTACTTTGTTCAAATAAACGATTTTAAAAATGGGGCATATTTGAACTATGCTGATCATAATTTTTTTGTTGCTGTTTCCATAGTTTTCTCAGTCTTATTTTTCAAAAAAATTAAACATAATTACAGATTAGTATTAGTATTGATGAGTGGATTATTATTATTTTCACTTTTTACTGAAAGAGGCATTGTTGGAATTTTAATTTTATCTCTTTTCGCGGTTTTCTACAATCTAAAATTGATATATAATAATATGTTTATTACCACTATAATTTTATTAATTTTCTCTTCCACAATTTATTTAAATTCTAGTGTAGTGAATAAAGTTTTGGGACAAAATGTTATTTATAAAACTATTGTTTTCAAGATTAAACAGAAGGAAAATATCCGACTTATATTTTTTGAAAAAACATTAGATTTGGCTGTACAAAAGCCTTTATTCGGCTATGGACTTGGCACATGGAGAAATGAATATGATAATTACACAAACAGCAATTTAAACAAGCATCGAACNCCACATAATAATTATTTGCATATTTGGATGGAGTTAGGGATTTTAGGATTAGTTTCTATGATTTTAATTTTTTATTATCAAATTATAGAGATGATGAATGGTAATAGATTTATTTTTACAGTTTTCCCTGTGATATTTTTGATTCTGATGTTTTTTGACAATTATTTTATCTCACCCACAGGCTTGCTTTTATACACCCTCTTCTCCTTAATTCTAATCAACGTACACCCTTTTAATTCTTCTATTAAGAGTTGAATATATTTCATAAGGAATAGTGTCAATTTTATTAGCAAGATCATTAACGGTGATGTTTTCGCCAAATATTTCCACATGATCACCAATTTTACAAGAGATGTTGGTAATGTCAATCATAAAACTGTCCATGCTAATGTTGCCAATTATTTTACATTCTGAGCCAGACACATAAACACTCCCTACTTTATTTCCAAATTTTCGATTGAGGCCATCCGCATATCCAACAGGCACAATAGCTATTTGCATGTCATGATTCGAAATATATGAGATGGAATAACCCACAGAATCACCTTTATTAATGTTTTTAATGTCGCTAATTACAGAGTAAAATGAGCTTATAGGCGTAATACGATTATCTATGTTAGATCCATAGAGCCCTATTCCAATTCTTACCATATCATATTGATGTTCAGGAAAATATATTATGCCATTGGAGTTTAGAATATGCTTTTCAACTTTCTTGCCTAAAATATTTTCAAAATCAGCGGCTATTTTTTTAAATTTCAACAGTTGATTTATATTAGATTGGTACTCTAATCCTTTTTCAGAACTTGACAAATGAGAACATATGGATTTGATTTTAATATTGTTATTATCCATGATTTTATTGACAACTAGTTTAATTTGTGATTCATCAAAGCCATATCTATTCATTCCAACATTAAATTTAATATGAGCATTGATGGTTTGGGTTTTTTCTAAATAATATTGAAGTAAATAGTTATTATGTATTACAATGTCTAAATTGTAGTCATGAATTTCATTATGTATCCTTATGCTAGGATTTGCAATTATAATAGGTTTTATAATTCCTGCTTTTCTCAAACTTACTCCTTCTTCAAAATCTGCTACCCAAAATCCATCCACTCCTAATTTTTCAAGTTTTTTAGCAATTTCAACATCACCGTGACCGTATGCGAAAGCTTTAATAACGCAGATAATTTTACAATTATGATTTAATCTTTTTTTAAATGAGAAAAAGTTGNTTTCTAATTTTTGTAAATCTACATGCAGAATTGTTTCATGCAAAATTTTCATGATTTATATTTTATATTATAACAGCTTCTGCAGAGTGGCTGGTAGTTTTCCCTCTGTCCCAAGTGAATAGTGTTTTTAATTTCACTAATTCTATAAGAATAATTTGCTTCATGACCACAAGAAACGCAAATAGCTCTTACTTTTGTAACGTGATCTGCGATTGCAAGAATTTCAGGCATCTTTCCAAATGGTTTTCTTTCAAAATCCATATCCAATCCAGCCAAAATAACTCTAATCCCTTTATTTGCTAGAAAATCGCAAACTTTCACAATTTCTTCATCAAAGAACTGGACTTCGTCAATTCCAATTATATCGGGTTCTTTAGAGAGGTTTAATATCTCTTCTGAATTTGCAACAACCCTTGAATTTATGTGATTTTTGTTATGACTAACAACTTTATTTTCATCATATCGATTGTCTAATATTGGCTTGTATACTTCGATCTTTTTTTTTGCAAATTTTGCTTTATTTAGCCTTCGCAAAAGTTCTTCAGTTTTACCTGAAAACATAGATCCGCAAATTACTTCAATACTACCATTGTTATTTTTCCTATCAATTTCTGAATCTAGCAACATTATTGTTCTTTATTTCGTATAGACAAAAATAAAAAATTTTCATGTAGTTTTGTATTATGGGAAAATTATTTATAATACCGACGCCTATTGGTAATTTAGAAGATGTTACATATAGAGCAGTAAGAATTTTAGGGGACTTGGACTTAGTTTTAGCTGAGGATACAAGGAAAACCAGGGTTTTGTTTAATAAATATAATATAAAAACTAAATTAATGTCCTATCATGCATTTAATGAACACGATAAATACAAAAAGTATATCGGTTTAATAAAGCAGGGTTCAAACATTGGACTTGTCTCTGATGCTGGAACTCCGGCTATTAGTGACCCTGGATTTCTGATTATTCGAGAATGTATTAAACAGAATTTAGAAGTTGAATGTTTACCTGGGGCAACCGCTTTAATTCCCGCTTTAGTTCAGTCTGGGATTTCTTGTCAAAGATTTATTTTTGAGGGTTTTTTGCCACTAAAGAAAGGTAGAAAAAAAAGAATGCAATTATTGTCTGAAGAAACAAAGACAGTAATTATATACGAATCTCCTCATAGGATATTAAAAACTCTTACTCAACTATTGGATTTTTTAGGTGAAGATCGCTTAATTTCGGTAATAAAGGAAATATCAAAAATACATGAAGCAACCTATAGAGGTGAAATTTCAGAGATTGTAAATTTGTTTTATGATATAAAACCAAGAGGAGAATTTGTAATAGTTGTAGATGGAAAAAAATGAAATTAGATAAAAAACATAAAAAATCGCCATATATAATTGCTGGCCCTTGCAGTGCAGAGTCCGAATCACAAATTTTAGAAACAGCGAGATTAATAAAAGATAATATTGACATTTATAGGGCGGGTATTTGGAAACCAAGGACTAATCCAGGATCTTTTGAAGGTGTAGGGAAAAGGGGATTGCAATGGTTAAAGAAGGTCCAGCAAGAGTTGAATGTTAAAGTAGCTACTGAAGTAGCAACTCCAAAGCATGTTGAATTATGTTTAAACTCAGGAATAGATGCGTTATGGATAGGAGCGAGAACAACAGTTAACCCTTTTTATGTTCAAGAAATTGCCGAAGCCTTAAATGGTGTTGATATTCCTATATTTGTTAAAAACCCCATTCATCCTGACATTGCTTTATGGATAGGAGCTATTGATCGTTTAAATAAAAATGGAATCAAGAAAATAACAGCTGTTCACAGGGGATTTTTCACATATGAACTTTCGGCCTATAGGAATGAGCCTAAATGGGAAATACCAATTGATTTAAAAAGCAGGATGCCTGAATTACCAATAATTTGNGACCCAAGCCATATAACTGGCAATAGAAATATGATATTAGAAGTTGCTCAAACTTCTATGGATCTAGATATGGACGGGTTAATGATAGAAACACATATATTTCCAGATCTTGCATTGAGTGACTCTAAGCAGCAAATAAATCCTGAAAAATTAAGGATGATTTTGAATTCTTTGATATATAGAAATAGAGATAATAATAATACTTCATTAAATAAAGAACTTGCGGGCTTAAGAAAAAGTATTGATAGAGTTGATTCCAAAATAGTGAAACTCTTGTCAGAAAGAACAGATTTAGTTAAAGACATAGCTATTTCGAAATTAGAATATGAGCTAACAATTTTTCAATTAAATAGATGGTTTGAGATTTTAACAACACGAAAAAATCTTGCTAAAAAGCTGAGTGTTGATCCAAAGATGATTTCCGACATTTATGAGTTGATTCACAAATATTCTATACTAACACAAAGTCAATTAATGAAAAAAGAACATGAAGAATAGTTGGGAAATTGCAAAAACTGATCAGAATTTAGTAGAGAAGATTTCTAGAGAACTTAAAGTTAGTGAAATAATTGCTCACCTATTGGTTTTGAGAGGAGTGTCAACATATCAAGAAGCAGAAAGATTTTTTAGACCAAAAATTTTGAATTTACATGACCCATACTTAATGAAGGGCATGAATGAAGCTGTTAAGAGGATTGAGTTAGCTATTAATAGAAAAGAAGGGGTTTTAATTTATGGGGACTATGATGTTGATGGAACAACCTCGGTCGCCATGATGTATAGCTTCATGACTCGATTTATAGATAATGTTGGATATTATATACCTGATAGATATTCAGAAGGTTATGGAGTTTCTTTTCAGGGGATAGATTACGCGCAGGATAACAATTATAGTTTAATAATAGCATTAGATTGTGGAATACGAGCAGTTAAACAAATAGATTACGCTTCAAATAAAAATATAGATTTTATAGTTTGTGATCATCACAACCCAGGAGTTAATATACCAAGAGCAGTCTCTATTTTAAATCCAAAACAGATAGGTTGTAACTATCCATTTAAAGAGCTGTCAGGATGTGGGGTAGGATTTAAGTTAATTCAAGCGCTTAGCTATAATTTAAATATTGAATTTACTCAGATAGCAGAATATTTAGATTTAGTTTCAATTAGCATAGGAGCAGATATCGTTGATATTACGGGAGAAAATAGGATTTTAGCATTTTATGGATTGCGCATAATTAACAAATCTCCCCGTGTAGGCATACAAACATTAATGAATAAAATTAAACGATCAAAAAAACTAGATATGTTGGATGTAATATTTGGCATCGCCCCTAGGATTAATGCGGCTGGAAGAATTAATCATGGAAAAGTTGCTGTTGGTTTATTGGTCGAGAACCATTTGAAAGAGGCCGGCTTAATCTCTGAAGAGATAGAAAAATATAACACAGAAAGAAAGGATTTAGATAAATCAATAACTTCTCAGGCTCTAGAAATGGTTGACATTAAAAGACGATCTAATATTGTTTATAATGATTCGTGGCATAAAGGGGTGGTTGGAATAGTAGCTTCTAGGTTGATAGAGCAATATTATAAACCAACTATTGTTCTTACTAAGGATGGAGAAAACTATACTGGTTCAGCTAGATCAGTAAAAGGGTTTAATATATATAACGCTTTATTAGAATGCGATCATTTATTAGAAAAATTTGGGGGACATAAATACGCGGCGGGTTTAAGTGTTAAATCATCAAATCTTAAATTATTTATTGAAGAATTTGAGAAAATTGTTTGCAGAGTAATAGGTGATAATGATGCAATAAATGTTATTAATGTTGATATGGATATAAACTTAAATGATATAAACTTTAAGCTACATCGAATTATTGAGCAATTTGCTCCTTTTGGCCCCAAAAATAGATCACCATTGTTTATAACACGAAATATATCAGAAATAACAGACTTAAAAAGGATAGGTAAGAATAAAGATCACATTAGTATGAATATAAGAATAAATGAAAAGACTATTAAATGTATTGGGTTTAATTTATCTCATTTATATGATTCGTTGTCTAAAAAAATACCATTTGACATGTGCTATAGTATTCATAAAAATGAGTGGCAGGGAGCAACAAGTTTGCAGCTTAGGATTAAAGACGTCGATTTTCATTAATAATTAAAATTTCTTCCTAGCTGTTTGTTTACTGTTATAAGAGCTTTGTTCAACTTGGTTAATTTTGTTATTAATTCATTGGACGCTAGATCTTCATTATTTAATAATTGATTAAGAGCTTCGATTTGATTTTTTAAGAAAGCCTGTTTCAAAGCAAGCAACGCTTTGTCTACAGTGTTTTCTAGTTTGCTAGTTTCATCTTGAGTGAATATTTGATGAACTTCTTGCCATTTGCTGCTTATCTCATGCTTTTTACTTAGCATACTAATACACAATTGCTGAACGTCTTGTTCAGAATGGTTAATGAAGTCATTAATCTTAAAGTTGTCTTTTTGGTTGATTTGATAATACTCTTTAAAAATCTTTTTAAACATTTCGTTAGAGAAAATTATTTTATCCTTATTAAGAGATTTAAATATATAATCATCTATTCTTTCACAATTATCTTCAAAGTTCAAGTTTTGATTACCATAATTTAAAATTATTCTAATAATCTCTTTTTCGCACAAATAAAGAAGCGAGTAGTTTTCAATTATTTGAGATTTCTTTTTAGGCACCTGACTTTTATATGTCTTTTTTATTTTGTTGACCTCTTCCATTAAATCTGTCTCAGATATTTGTAATAGAGAACTACTTAACTTACAGTATTCGACTCTAAGAAGTTTATCTGGGATTATTGAAATACTCTTAGCTATGCTTTTAATGTTTTCTACTATTTTTGCAGGGGATTTGTCATTAGACTGATTTAGCATTAGTGTCTTAAATTCTATAAAATCTTTTTCATTATTATCCAAATAATTTATAAAGTCTGATTCACTATTTTTTTGAGCAAATGAATCAGGGTCCTCTCCTTTAGGAAATAGAATTATTCTGACATTCATAGATTCTTTTAGCAATGAGTCGATATGCTTAAATGAAGCTTTTATTCCAGCCTCGTCGCTGTCAAATAAAANAACAATGTTATTTGTTATTCTTTTTATTAAATTAATTTGTTTTACACTGAGTGAAGTGCCAGAAGAAGACACAACGTTTTTGACTCCAGCTTGAGACATTGAAATCACATCAGTATAACCTTCTACTAGATAACATTTATTAAATTTAGATATGTAGCTTTTAGCAAAATAAAGTCCGTATAGAACTTCACTTTTTTTATAGACAATTGTTTCAGGTGAATTAAGATATTTAACTTTATCATTTGATTTCATTGATCTACCGCCAAATCCTATTACTTTACCAAAGTAGTTATGAATAGGGAAAATAATTCTATTTTTAAACTTGTCAGTAGCTGCAACGCCCTCTCCAGAAGTTAATCCAGCTTTCTCTAAAATATTAAGTTTATATGAATTTTTTTCAGCATTTGTTATTAATGACTTTCTTTCTTTTGGACTATATCCAATTTCAAATCGCTTTATATTTTCCTGATTTATTCCTCGTTCTTTAAGATAGCTTAAGCCAATTATCCTTCCTTCTTCAGAATCCCATAAGTTTTGTTGAAAAAAGGTGTTTGCGAAGGAAGTTATTATTAAAACACTTTCTCTATCATTATTTAGTTGAATTTGTTCATTACTTAAGTCGACTTTAGGGATTTCGATATTATATTTTTTAGCTAACTCCCTTAACGCTTCCGGATATGATAAGCTTCCTATTTCCATTAGAAAATTAATGCTGTTGCCCCCCTTACCACATCCAAAACATTTATATATTCCTTTTGTGGGAGATACTGAAAAAGAAGGGGTTTTTTCTTCATGAAAAGGGCAGCAGGCCCAATAGTTAGTACCTCTTTTTTTTAGATCAGGCAAATGTTCTTTTACAACATCTTCTATTATGCAGCTTTCAAGTATCTTATCAATAGTTTCTTTTGGGATCATTTATTTCTATTTACCACATAATTTATTAATGATGATAAAGCAGTTTTGCACTCATTATCAGGCAATTCGCTAAGAAAACCCAAAGCTTTCTTTTGGTAAATTTGCATTTGATTTATCGCATATTCTACACCACCTTCATTTTGAACTAGCTTGATGATTTCAGAAATATTCTTGTCATTAATATTATTCACCATTTTTTTAATTTCTTTCTTCTTTTTAGCTTCAACTTTGTTTAATGTATAAATTAAAGGAAGGGTCATCTTTTTTTCTTTTAAATCTATTCCAATAGGCTTTCCTATATAGTCATTTGTTGTATAATCAAAAAGATCATCCTTAATTTGAAACGCTACACCAATATTTTCCCCAAAGGTATATAGGTTATTTACTTTTTCCACGCTAAGACCAGCTGCAGATCCCCCGCTTGCGCAGCAAGTTGCAATTAAAGCCGCTGTTTTTTTTCTAATAATGTTGAAATATGTAGTTTCATTAATATCCAATCTTCTTGTCTTTTCAATTTGCAACAATTCTCCTTCGCTCATATCTTGTACAGCTGCGTTAACAATTTTAAGTAATTCAAAATCTTCGTTTTCTACAGCAAGAGACAGCCCCTTTGATAGTAAAAAGTCTCCAACTAATACAGCAATTTTATTTTTCCATATGGCGTTTATTGAAAACATATTTCTTCTAAAATTAGCTTCGTCCACAATATCATCATGTACTAATGTTGCTGTATGAAGAAGCTCAATCAAAGAGGCGGCCCTATAGCATTTTTCATTAATATTTCCAAAAGCTTTTGCACATAAAAAAACTAACATTGGCCTCATTTGTTTGCCTTTCCTTTGTATGATGTAATTCATAATTTTATCAAGAAGAGGCACTTCGCTTTTTAACGAATCTTTAAATTTTTTTTCGAATTCATCAAGCTCTTTCTTTATTGGAAGTTTTATTTTATCAATACTATTCACGTACACATTTTATAATGCACAAGATACAAAGTTTTAATAGTGGATGCAACAAAATAAAATAAAATTAGGTTGTTTTATTCACTAATTGTCCGCAGGCTGCGTCAATGTCCTTACCTCTACTTCTTCTTAAATTTACAATAATATTTTTTTCTTCAAGAAATTCTATGAATTTTCTTGTAGTGTTATGATTCGAGCTTTTATAATCCGAGCTATCTATAGGGTTGTATTCTATTAAATTTACTTTACAGGGGCTTAATTTACATAAGTCAGCTAGTTTTTTGGCGTGAGCAAGATTATCATTAATGCCTTTGAGTAAAATATATTCATATGTGATTCGAATTGATGTTTTTTGATAGAAATATAATATGGATTCTTTTAAACTTAATAAATTATTACTTTTATTTATGGACATGATTTGAGATCTAGAATCATCTATCCCAGAGTGTAGAGATATAGCCAAATTGAATTTAATGTTATCATCAGCTAATTTTCTTATCATTTTAGAAATCCCTGCAGTTGATAATGTAATTCTTTTTGCTGACATTCCCATGCCTATTTTAGAAGTTATTTTTTCAATAGACATTAAAACATTATTGTAATTTAACAATGGTTCTCCCATGCCCATAAATACAATATTTGAAATGGGTCTTGAAAAGTGTTTGATNGAAAGGGAATTAAGTTTAAATGCATGTTCAAAAATTTCGTAATATTTTAGGTTTCGCTTAAGTTTTAGTGTGCCTGTAGCGCAGAACGCGCAATCCAAAGAGCATCCAACTTGCGAAGATATGCATGCTGTAATTCTATTTTTTGAAGGTATTAAAACCCCCTCGATTAACTCGTTGTCAAACAATCGGAAGCTATATTTAATTGTCCCATCAGTACTTTTAACCTCTTTGTCAATTTTTATTGAGTGGAATATAAAATTTTTTGATAGTGATTCCCTTAGATTAGATGATAATGATGTCATCTCTTCAAAAGAATTAAATCCTTTCTGCCATATCCATTCATTAATCTGTTTTATTCTAAACTTTTTTATGTTCCGTTTAGTTAAGAAGTCTTCTATTTCTTCTTCAGGTATTTCTCTAAAATCTTTCTGTATCATAATTAAGCAAATATAATAATCAATTTTTTACTTTTGTAATATGAGATTTATATCAGCAGATTGGATTTTCCCGTTATTTAAAGATCCGATTAAAAATGGAGTAGTTCAAATATCAGAATTAGGAGAAATTATTGAAGTTTTCAGTTCGAAAGATAGATTATCTTTTAAACAAATTGAAGTTTATAATGGCATAATCTGTCCGGGATTTATTAATGCTCATTGTCATTTAGAGCTTAGCCACTTACATAATTTGTACAACAAAGGATCAGATTTTATTGACTTTATTAAGATAGTAAAGAAACGAGATCTTTTTTCAAAAGATCAAATTTATAAGTCTATTCGAAACGCGGAAAATCAGATGATAAAAAATGGCATAGTTGCAGTAGGCGATATTTGTAATACTAGCGACACAATAGATCAAAAGAAAAAAGCAAATTTGCAGTATCGCAATTTATTAGAAGTATTTCAAGTAAATAATGAGAAGGTTGAAGAAACAGTAAACAAAGCTAAATTGCTAAAAAGTCAGTTTGTTTCAGAAAATTTAAACGTTAATATTGTTCCACATTCCTCATATAGCGTTACCCCAAAGCTAATGAGTCGAATTAAAGATATGTTGTCAGAAGAATCATCAATATTCTCCATTCATATGCAAGAAACTATTTATGAAAAAAAATTATTTAAGGACAAAACAGGGCCATTAAAGGATTGGCTTATCAGTATTGATGCGGATCCGACTATTTGGGAAAGCTTTACAAGCCCGCTTCACTCAATTTCCCAGATTAATTCTAATAACATTTTATTAGTTCATAATACGTATAAGGAAAAAAAATGTAATAGCAATTATTATTATTGTACTTGCCCTAATTCAAACCTCCTTTTAGGATCCAAGTTGCCAAATTATAATTTATTTGATATAGAGAGGCTGTGTGTTGGCACAGATAGCTTAGCCTCTAATGATAAACTTTCGGTTTTGGATGAATTACTAACTATTCAATCCAACTCTAATTTCAGTTTAGAAACACTCTTAAAGATCGCTTCAAAAAATGGAGCTAAAGCCTTAAATTTTAATAAGCTAGGAACTTTTGAGAAAGGAATGATTCCCGGAATCAACTTGTTACAGAATATCAAAAATTTTGAGTTAACAGAAGAAAGTAAGGTTGTAAAATTATTATAAATACAAGTTTAATAATTTCAAATCAGACTTTGTTGTAATTTTAATATTTGATTCTTCGCCTTCGATGGTGATTAATTGCCCCCCTTTAGAAATAAAAGCAGAAGCGTCATCAGTAAAGTTTTTAAAATCATGTTTTTGATATAGATCTTTAATTTCGAGGCTGTTGAATACTTGAGGGGTTTGAACTTTGGAAATGTTATCTCTATCCAAATAGTTTATTTTTCTATTTTGGGTGATAATTATAGAATCTTTAGATTTGATTATTGGAATTACGGCATGCCCAGATAAGTAATTGTCATATAATTTCTTAATTAATTTTATAGAAATATTGGGCCTTACGCCATCGTGAATTGCAACAATAGATTCTTTGTCAATTTCATTTAACCCTTCTCGAACTGATTCAAATCGGTTATTTCCTCCTGTTATAACTTTATGTATAAGATTAAAGGAGTGTTTTTCACATAGCTTTTTCCAAGTTGATAAATGAGATTTAGGTATTACAAGAATTATTTCATTTACAAAAGAAAACTTATGTAAAGTATTCATTAGTATTGGAATACCATTATACTCAACAAACTGTTTTGGTGTCTTTGATTTAAATCTACTACCAACACCTCCAGCAACAATTAAAGCTGTTCTTTTCATTTTAAGGCAAAATTAGCATTGCGTCTCCAAATGTGAAAAAATTATATTTCTTTTTAATTGCTTCTTGATAGGCTTTCATGATGTTTTCATATCCTCCAAATGCGGCTACTTGCATTAAGAGGGTAGATTTTGGAAGATGAAAATTTGTCACCATACAATTTGCAACTTTAAAGTTGTATGGTGGAAACATAAATTTATTTGTCCATCCCTTCATAGGTATTACCAAATTGTTAGTAGTTGTAGAGCTTTCTATCGTTCTATTTACAGTGGTCCCAATAGAACAAATTCTTCTGTTACTTACCTTTCCCTCGTTTATAATTTTTGCTGCATTTTCTTGAATTTCAACTTCTTCGGAATCCATTTTATGTTTTGACAAATCCTCTACATCAATTGATCTAAATGTTCCAAGACCCACATGCAGAGTGATTTTAGGCAACATTACTCCTTTTATTTCTAACCGTTTCATTAGTTGCTTACTGAAATGAAGTCCTGCGGTAGGCGCCGCAACAGAACCATTAGATTCAGCAAAAATTGTTTGATATCTATCGTTATCTCTAGCTGTAGGTTTTCTGTCTATAAATTTTGGAAGCGGAGTTTGACCAAGCGAGTCTAAAGTTTCTTTAAATTCTTCATGAGTGCCATCATATAAGAACCTTAGTGTCCTTCCTCTGGAAGTTGTGTTGTCAATAACTTCGGCAACCAAATCGTCATTTTCTCCAAAATATAATTTGTTGCCAATCCTGATTTTTCTGGCAGGGTCTACTAATACATCCCATATTCTATTTTCTTGATTTAATTCTCTTAATAAAAAGACTTCAATTCTTGCTCCGGTTTTTTCTTTATTACCAAACATTCGAGCTGGGAAAACTTTAGTATTATTGAAAACCATTATATCTTTTTCTTCAAAATAGTTGATTATGTCTTTAAAACGTTTGTGTTCAATTTCTCCACTGGATTTATGAAGCACCAGCAGTTTAGACTCGTCTCTTTCCTGAGCAGGCGTTTGTGGAATCCTTTTTTCAGGAAGATTAAAATTAAAGTGAGATAGTTTATATTTCATAATAAGTTTTTTTTAGAAAAGAGATTACAAATATACAGTATGAAAACACAGAAGTCAATGAAAATTTGCATTTTATATGAGTTTACAAGAAATCTTTCATTGTTAAGGAGTTAGATAATTTATAGTCGCCTATTTGAGTTCTTTTTAGAGAGGTTAAATATGAACCACTATCAATTTTTTTTCCAAAATCATGAACTAAAGTTCTAATATATGTGCCAGAACTGCATTCTACTTCGAACATTACATGAGGGATTTTAATATTAGTAATATGAAAATTGTGAATTTGAATTTCTCGAGGATCAATGTTAAGATTAATGTTTTTTCTCGCTAACTTATATAATCTCACCCCATTTTTTTTTATAGCAGAAAACATTGGAGGCTTTTGATAAATCATTCCTAAGAAGTTATCAACATTGTTTCGAATTATTTCAGGATTTATATGAGATATAGGGTATATTTGATTTTCATAAGTTTCTCTATCATATGATGGAGTAGAGGCCCCCAACTTCATTTCCCCGCAATATTTTTTTTTTAATTTTTGAATTTCAGATATTCTTTTTGTTAGCTTCCCAGTGCAAATTATTAATAACCCTTCAGCTAGCGGATCTAATGTTCCAGCGTGACCAACTTTAATTTTTTTTAAATTACAAGTTTTCTTAATAAAAGATCTGATTTTTTTAACAACATCAAATGAAGTCCAGCCAATCGGTTTATTTACTAATATTAGGCAGCCTTCAATATAATCTAAATCAGAATTAATTTTGGTAACAGGTTCAATCATAATTTTACTAGTAGATAAATTATAGCGCCAATAGAGATGCAGTAAAATGAAAAGTATTTAAGTTTGCTGTGTTTAACTAGGGAAATCATCCATTTGCAAGCCAACATACCAGTAATAAATGCGCTTATAAAACCCAGTAATAGTGGGAAAAACCAATCCACCCCTTCAATCATCATTTTATCTGAAAAGTCAATCGATAGAATATCTTTCCCCATTTTTCCAAATATGATAGGAATTACCATTAAGAAAGAAAATCGAGCAGCTTTTTCTTTATCAATTCCCAATAGTATAGCTGTTGATATTGTAGCTCCTGATCTAGAAATTCCGGGTAAAATCGCGATAGCTTGAGCTATCCCTAAATAAATTGAATCGACAGGGCCAACTTGTAATTGTTTTTTTTGTACTATATCTGAAATAAACAGCAAAACTCCTGTAAGGATTAGCATTATCGAAACAAGGTCTAAGCGGTCATTAAATAAACTTTCGATTTTCTCTTCATATATTAGTCCAATAGCAACAGCTGGAATTGTAGATATTAAGATATTGAGGGTAAAATTTACAGATGACTTATCATTTCTAAAAACACCTAAAAATAGAGTCTTAATGTCTTTCCAGAAAACAACTATCGTGCTTAAGGCTGTTGCAAAATGAAGAGTTACCGTCATCATCAAACTATCTTCAGGAATACTCTCATCTCCAAGCAGATATTTTCCTATTTCTAAATGGCCACTGCTACTTACAGGCAGAAACTCGGTTAACCCTTGAATGATTCCAAGAATGATTGATTCAAAAAGGCCCAGCATTTATATTTCTTTTTTTTGCGCAAAAATAGCTATTAGATTTATAATAAATCCAAGAATAATTAATATTACAGATAGGGTTAATTTTGATCCAAACATCATGTCCTTATCAAATACACTTCTGTCTACAGAAGCTTCCCCAGGCATAATAAGTAGCCCAATTATAATAAGTACAATTCCGCCAACAATTGTAAAATAACTTCTTTTTGTTAGTGCAAATTTGTCAAAAGATTCATTTTGTTTTTTCATATTCTTGATTCAATTAAAAAGTTCATTTTCATTAGTGCTTAGGTATTTTTTAACTGCAAATAAAGTGGAGATCCAAGCGATTATAATCCCAAAGATAATAATTGATACAAATATAACACCAATTTTAAAAAAGTCTTGAGGCTCAATTATATTTGGGGCAAACCACTGGAGTGTTTCTAAAGATAGGATTAATAAAATCACAGAAAAAATGCCACCAATAAGACCTTGATACATTCCATCTTTCAAATATGGTCTTTGAATAAATAAGTTTGTCGCTCCTACTAATCTCATAGTTTTAATTAGCATTTTTTTGGAATAGATTGATAATTGAATGGTATTATTAATTATGCCATATGAAACAATTATCAAGATAAGACTAAATATTAATAGGATTATATTTATTGTATTAATCGAGTTATCAATGTTTTGAATTAGTATTTTATCATAGCTAAATTCATGTATAATCTGTTGATGATTAAATTTGCTGATATAATTTTTCATGATATCGGCTCCTTTACTGGATACAAATTCGGAATGTAGATTAATGTCAAAATGCGATAGTAAAGGATTAAATCCATCTAATATAGTTATAAAGTCTTCTCCAATATTATTTTGAAAATCAATTGATGCTTCATTTCTAGATTTGAAGTTTACTATACTATCTTTAACTAGAGGTGATTTTGAAAGATAATCATGTAGATCACTCCTCCAAACTTCATAGTCCTCATGATTTGAGAAATCTTCTTTATTCTGCAAATAAATCGTGAAGTCAATATTTTCTTTAATTCTATTCGAAAAGTCCGGCCATAGAGCTAAAAACACAAAAACTAAGCCTATAATAAAACATACAAGAGATAAGCTTGTAATGGTAGAAATTGAAATAGATGATTTATATCGGCTCAAATTATTATAAAAATTTATTAGCTAAAATAAAAAATAGAATTCATTAATTCATCTTATTGTACTAACTTTGCGTTAATATAATTAGTAATGGGGTATAATTTTTCAGAAATAGAAAAAAAATGGCAAAACTTTTGGAAAGAACAAAAGGTTTATAAAGTTTCAGAAGACAGTTCAAAGCCAAAATATTATGTTTTAGACATGTTCCCATATCCTTCGGGATCAGGATTGAGTGTTGGTCACCCATTAGGATATATCGCTTCTGATATAATCGCTAGATACAAAAGACTTAACGGCTATAATGTTTTGCACCCGATGGGATACGACTCCTTCGGACTACCTACTGAACATTATGCGATTCAGACCGGGATCCACCCTTCAATAGCAACAAAAAATAATACATCAAGATATAGAGATCAATTAGACAAAATAGGATTTTCATATGATTGGGATAGAGAGGTTCAAACTTCAAATCCTAAATATTATAAATGGACGCAGTGGATTTTTAGACAACTATTTGACTCATGTTATGACACACATTTACAGAGAGCTTTTCCAATACAAAATTTAGTTAGAGATTTTGAAGAAAATGGAAATTTTTCATCAAAGTATTTTACTCATGAGGATGTTGAGAAATTTGATAATAATAAGTGGAAATTGTTTTCAGAAGAAGAAAAACAAAAGATCCTTCTAAAATATAGGCTAGCCTATATTTCTAATACTTTAGTTAATTGGTGTCCAAAACTGGGGACAGTTTTAGCAAATGATGAGGTAAAAGATGGAGTTTCTGAAAGAGGAGGTTATCCTGTTGAACAAAGAATGATGAAACAGTGGTCGTTGGGAATTACAGCGTATGCTGAGAGGTTATTATCAGCACTTGATAGATTAGATTGGACTGACTCAATGAAAGAAACACAACGAAATTGGATAGGAAAATCTGAGGGATGTGTTGTTAGTTTTGAAGTCATCGACTGTAGTATAGCTATAGAGGTTTTTACAACAAGACCAGATACAATTTATGGAGTTAACATTATTGTTTTATCTCCCGAGCACCCCGAATTATTAGGAATTACCAATAGCGAATATTTAACAGAAGTGAAAAAGTATGTTAAAAAATCCGGATTAAAATCAGAATTGGATAGAAAATCAAATAAAGAAATTACCGGGGTTTTTATAGGAGCTTACGCTACTCACCCATTTACTAAACAAAAGATTCCTATTTGGGCTGCTGATTATGTACTGCCTTCATATGGAACTGGAGCTGTGATGTCAGTTCCCTGCGGCGATGCAAGAGATTGGGATTTTGCACATCAATTTAATTTGGATTTCGTTAATGTATTTGATAAAGTTAGTGTAGAGTCGGGAGCGTATACTGAAAAAAATGTTAAAATTACAAATTCTGAATTTTTAAATGGACTAAATTGTGATGAGGCAATAGGCGTAGCAATAAAAAAGATTCAGGAATTGAACATAGGACATTCTAAAATTAATTATAGACTACGAGACGCTGTTTTTAGTAGGCAAAGGTATTGGGGAGAACCTTTCCCAGTTTACTATAAAGATAACATTCCTTATTTAATCGATGGTGACGTTAATCTTCCTAAAGTAGATAAGTATTTGCCAACCGATGAAGGAGATCCTCCTTTAGCTCGGGCAAAAAAAGAAGACTGGAATATCTTTAACGGAGATAGAATGGAACACAGTGTGATGCCTGGTTGGGCTGGCAGCTCTTGGTATTTCTTGCGATTTATGGATCCTCATAACAAACAAACTTTTTGCTCTAAAGAAAAATCTGATTATTGGAGAGAAGTAGATTTGTATATTGGAGGAGCTGAACACGCTGTTGGGCACTTATTATATTCTAGATTTTGGACTAAATTTTTATTTGATAGAAAATTCATATCATTTAACGAGCCTTTTTTAAAGCTGATAAATCAAGGAATGATTTTAGGAAGATCAAATTTTGTATATAGAATAAAAGACACCAATACATTTGTTTCATATGATTTGAAAGAATCTTATGAAACATCAAAGATCCATGTTGAAATAGGGATTGTTGAAAATGACATCTTAAATATTGAAAAATTTAAAGAAATTAGAGAAGAATATAGAAATGCAGAATTCATTTTGAATAAAGATGGGGAGTATTTATGTGGGTATGAAGTTGAGAAAATGTCAAAATCAAAATTTAATGTTCAAAGTCCAGATGAAATCGTTGAAAAATATGGTGCAGATACATTAAGACTTTATGAGATGTTTCTTGGACCTTTAGAACAGTATAAGCCATGGAATATTAACGGCATTAGTGGTGTACATAATTTTTTAAAAAAAACATGGAAATTGTTGCACGATCCTCAAGGTGATTTTCAAATCTCAAATGAACCTCCTAATAAAGAAGATTTAAAAATTATACATCAAACAATTAAAAAAGTAAAAGAGGATATTGAGAGATATTCATTTAATACTGTAGTCAGTACATTAATGATATGTTTAAATAAACTTATAGAAACTAACTGTATTAACAGAGAGATTATCCAGGATTTCATTATTTTATTGTCTCCATATGCTCCACATATTTCTGAAGAAATATGGAGCAAGATGGGTAATGACTCCTCAATTGTTGAAGCAAATTTTCCTCTATTTGATGAATCATATATAATCGAAGAAGAATACGAGTATCCGATTTCTTTTAATGGAAAAACTAGGTTTAAAATCTCTTTGTCACTTCAGTTAACTAAGGATCAAATTAAATCGAAGGTTTTGAATCATGAAAAAACTATTAATTTTCTTGAAGGAAAAGTTCCTAAAAAAACTATCATTATTCCTAATAGAATAGTAAATTTTGTAGTATAATAATGAGTACAATAAGAATAACAAAAGAATTCAAGTTTGAGATGGCTCACGCTTTATATGGCTATGATGGTTTATGTGCTAACATTCATGGACATTCTTATAGGATGTGGGTGACAATTATAGGCAAAGTTTGTCACAAAGGCGGATATGCAAAGGACGGCATGGTTATAGACTTTTCCGAGTTAAAAAAAATTGTCAATACACATATAATAGATAAATTTGATCATTCTTTGGTGCTAAACGGCAAATCTCCACACTCTAATATAGACCTATCATTATTCCAAAAAGTTTACCACTTGCCTTATCAGCCAACTTCAGAAAATTTAGTTGCTGATTTCGCTTCAAAAATTCAGAGAAACTTACACGAAAATCATCAACTATATAAAGTAGTTTTATCTGAAACACAAAGCTCATATGCTGAATGGCACTGTAAGGACAATTAATTTTATCTAGTATTAGTTTCTTTTTATTTTATTAAAAAAATTATTCAATATTACTAGTTTATGCATACAGTATTTTTTAATTTTGCACTGATAAAAAAAAATAGATGATTTATTTATTAATAGGAGGCCTTCTTTTCTTAGCCATTGTAACCTTTGTTCAGATAATTAGAGTAAGCGAATTATTATCTAAGATTAGAAATAAGGATGTTAATGAAGTGACTGAAAATGATAATAATATTCAAGGTAAAATATTGTTAGTTGTTGGGTTTGGGTTTTTAGTATTTGTTATATGGCAAATTGTTGCTTGGAAACATTTAATCTTGCCTCCTGCAAGCTCTCTACATGGGGTAGAGATCGACTCACTAATGAATACAACGATGATGTTAATATTGGTCGTGTTTTTCATTACCTCTATCATATTATTTTTCTTTGGGTTTAAGTATCGAGGCATCAAAGGCAGAAAAGCTTTTTTCTATGCTCACAATAATAAGCTTGAAATAGTTTGGACTATTGTACCTGCGATTGTGCTATCTGGACTTATAGTATCGGGTTTAAAAGTTTGGGACTCTACAATGAATGTGACTTCTGAAAACTCGCAAATAATCGAATTGCACTCTAGACAATTTCAGTGGGCCGCTCGTTATGCCGGAGAAGATAATATTTTAGGAAAACATGATTTTAGGTTGATAGATCGAGCGACTAATCCATTGAGTTTAGATAAGGGTGATAAATATACTATTGATGATAAAATAACTAATGAAGTACATTTGGTTGTTGGCAAGCCAGTTATGCTCAAGTTTAGATCAGATGACGTTATACACTCTGCTTACATTCCACATTTTAGGGTGCAAATGAATTGTGTGCCTGGAGTTAGAACACAATTTGGATTCACCCCAACTAAAACAACTCAAGAAATGCGAGAAGACCCGCAAATTATTAGGCAGATGCAGGAATTGAATGATCGAATTGACGCTATGTCATTGATAGAAAAAACGGTTTTTCTTGATGAAAACTTCGCTAAAACTGTAGATGATCTTCCCCTTAAGTTTGATTATCAGTTGTTGTGCAATAAAATATGTGGATCAGCACACTATAATATGAAAATGAAGTTTGTAGTAGAAACTCAGGAAGAATTTGATACGTGGATTGCTCAGCAAAAAGAGGTTGGAGGTTTAGTTTTAACAAAAAAATAAGTAAATGTCAGATCACCATCATAAAGAAACTTTTATTACAAAATATATATTTTCTCAGGATCATAAGATGATAGCAAAACAGTTTTTATTAACTGGAATTTTTATGGCGTTAGTAGGAATGTTAATGTCTGCGATGTTTAGGGTTCAATTAGCAAATCCAGGCGAAACCTCTATTTTATATAACTTGATGCCTAGTAATTGGATGGATCCAGATACTGGGGCTTTATTACAAGACAAGTATCTTGCTCTTGTGACAATGCATGGAACTATATTAGTTTTCTGGGTATTAACCGCAGGTTTGTCTGGAACGTTTGCGAATTTTTTAATTCCTTTACAAATTGGAGCTAGAGATATGGCTTCAGGATTTATTAACATGCTGTCCTACTGGTTTTTCTTTGCAGCAACTGTTGTTTTAATTTACTCAATATATGTACCTTCAGGACCAGCTTCTGCTGGTTGGACAATTTATCCCCCATTAAGTGCGGAGGCCTCATACATAGAGGGATCGGGACTAGGAATGACTTTATGGCTAGTTAGTATTACTTTGTTTATAGTTGGGTCACTATTGGGAGGACTGAACTACATAGTTACAATTCTTAATTTAAGAACTAAAGGTATGTCAATGAAACGATTACCACTAACTATTTGGGCTTTGTTTGTAACCGCTATACTTGGAGTGCTGTCGTTTCCTGTACTTTTATCATGTGGTCTTTTATTAGTATTTGATAGGTCATTTGGCACAAGTTTTTATTTATCAGATTTAATTATTGGAGGTGAAGCTGCTCATCATATTGGTGGAAGCCCAATTCTTTTTGAACATTTATTCTGGTTCTTAGGTCATCCAGAAGTTTATATTATTTTATTACCAGCTTTAGGAATGACATCAGAAGTAATATCAGTAAATACTCGTAAGCCAATTTTTGGGTATCAAGCGATGGTTTTATCTCTGCTAGCAATAGGATTCTTGTCATTTATTGTTTGGGGGCATCATATGTTTATGACTGGAATGAATCCCTTTCTAGGATCAGTTTTTGCATTTACGACCTTGTTGATTGCAATTCCATCAGCTATTAAGGTATTTAATTACCTCACAACATTATGGAGAGGTAATATTAGATTTACTCCCGCCATGCTCTTTGCGATTGCTATGGTTTCAACTTTTATTACGGGGGGATTAACGGGTTTAATATTAGGAAATGCGCCGCTTGATATTAATGTCCATGATACATATTTTGTTGTTGGTCATTTTCATATTGTGATGGGACTTTCTGCAATTTATGGAATGCTTGCTGGTGTATATCATTGGTTTCCTAAGATGTATGGAAGAATGATGAATAAGAACTTAGGATATTTACATTTTTGGGGTACATTTATTTGTGCTTATGGAGTGTTTTTTCCAATGCATTTCCTAGGACTCGCGGGACTTCCTAGAAGGTATTATGCGAATCCTGTTGATATGGGGCAGATAACAGATATAAATGATATAATAACATTTTTTGCTCTTGCCGGAGCCGTTATTCAGTTTATTTTTGTGTTTAATTTCTTTTATAGTATTTTTAGAGGGTCACCCGCATCTAAAAACCCATGGAAAGCAAACACATTAGAGTGGACTACACCAGTCGAAAGGATTCATGGTAATTGGCCAGGAGATCTTCCAGAAGTACACAGATGGGCATATGATTATTCTAAGCCGGGAGCAGAAGAAGATTATATTCCTCAAAACGTTCCATTAAAAGAAGGAGAAAGTGAGCACTAGTTATACTTTAGAAAATATACGTAAGGAAAAAGCGACTATGCAATTACTTTGGATAGGAATGGTAAGTATTTGCATGTTTTTCGCTGGATTAACTTCCCTCGTTTTTGTTGATAATATGGAAATTCCTTCTGAATCAGACTGGTTTTTATACTCAACAGTGATCGTCCTTTTTAGTAGTTTGGTTTACTTGATAGTAAGTAGAAATATCAAGAGGGACAAGCCGGTATCTTTTTTAATATTCATGGTTTTTATATTAGGACTTATTTTTACCTATTGCCAATTCCAAGGATGGTCAGACATGAGAAATAATTATGGTATAATTTTCACCGGAGAAAACCCTGAAACCGGGCAAGCGACTCCAAAGGAACATTCTTATTTCTACGCTATAACCGTTGCTCATTTTGCTCACCTAATTTTCGGATTAATTGCTTTATTTATTACATTTTTTAATGCTCTTAGGAATAAGTATAGCTCCAAAAAATTCTTGGGCATTAAATTAGCTGGAACTTATTGGCACTTTTTAACTATTCTTTGGGTATACATATATTTATTTATCAACTATACATAATTTATGGAAGAACTAGAAAACAACAATCACGGAGAAGCTTGGAAAGGAGGAGACAGGCCATTTAAGTCCAGTTATGGAAAGTTAATGATGTGGTTCTTTTTAATTACTGACGCTTTGACTTTTTCGGCGTTTTTAGTATCATATGGATTTTTCAGATATACCGCGGTTGAGCCAGTGACAGAAAAATCTTTATGGCCAGTTCCAGAAGAAGTATTCTCACACTTTCCGTTTCTAACTGGGGAGCATCCGTTATTGTTTGTTGCGTTAATGACTTTTATTTTAATTATGAGCTCTGTAACTATGGTATTAGCTGTTAATTATGGTCATAAAATGCAAAAAAAGAAAGTTGTATTGTGGTTATCATTAACAATAATTGGAGGAGCTACTTTTTTAGGATCTCAAGCTTGGGAATGGGGACACTTTATTCATGGTGATAAAGGTGCTATCCAGTTAAATAGAAATCTTGAAGTTGTACATATAGCTAAAGAAGATGTTATTGATGGAAAAGATACTATGGTACTATCGTCTGTATATGAATTAATGAATGCTGATAAATACGGGCATCATGATTTTAGCATTGATACTGTTTTAAATCAGCTTAGAGAAAGACCGAGTTTTGGAATTAGACTAGCAAATAAAGACTATAAAAGTAATTTAGAGACGTTCGAATACTTTGAAACTAGTGAGCCTTTAGAGATAATTTTGGGAGCAGGATTGAAAAAAAATGAATATGGAACACAAGATTTTGGTGATTGTTTTTTCTTTATCACAGGTTTTCATGGGTTTCACGTTTTTAGTGGAGTAATCATATTAATAGTAATTTTGATTAATGTTATTAAAGGAACTTATCAGAGAAGAGGTCATTATGAAATGGTAGAAAAGGTAGGGCTATATTGGCACTTTGTAGATTTAGTTTGGGTATTTGTATTTACATTTTTCTATTTAGTTTAAAATTATATTATGTCAGAAAACAATAAAAGTAATTGGTGGATTTGGAAAGTGTTTTGGATTCTATTAGGATTAACAACTGTTGAGGTTGCGCTAGGTATATTCAAAGTGAATGGATTTTTACCTCATGCTTTAGTGCATGATCATTTCATAGGATTAAAGTGGTTAACTCACATATTTATAATTTTAACTCTTATTAAAGCCGCTTATATTGTTATGACTTTTATGCATTTAGGATTCGAAAAAAAATCACTTAGATGGACAATTTTACTTCCAGCATTTATTTTGATTCCCTATTTACTGTTTATTGTTCTAAGTGAAGCCTCACACCATTTTCTAATGAATGGATAATTATGAATAGATCTAGAATATTTTCTTTGATTTTCATATTAGGTCTAATGATAACTCCGGCATTTTTTCTTAGCAAGTGCATGAATGATCATACTAAAAATCTGCCGTCACTAGCTATATTAAGAGACAATTTTAAAAATGAAAGAACCATTCCACCATTTAGTTTTATCAACCAAAATAATGATACGGTAACGAATGATTATTATAAAGACAAAATTTATATAGCCAACTTTATATTTACAACATGTCCTACTCAATGTAAAGACATGACATTTAATATGGAATATCTACAAGGAAAATTATCAAAATATGATGATGTTTACTTCTTGTCTCATACAGTTAATCCAGAATACGATACTCCAGAAGTTTTGAATCAATACGCTACAAGATTAGAAAAAGAATTAGGAGCTGATTTAAGTAAATGGAATTTTGTTACAGGAAATAAAAAAGAAATATACGAAATAGCTAAATCTTATTTAGTTTCAGCTGGAGTGGATACTAGCGGAATGGGTCATAACGGCTTTATACATGATGATATTTTTACTTTAGTTGATGGTCAGGGAAGAATACGAGCAGGTTGGCAAGAGACAAGTAACCCAATGGATTCAAGTATAAGAATATATTACGGTACTCAAATCCCAATGATTAAAGAGATGGTGAGAGATGTTGGAGTTTTAGTTTCAGAAACAAAAAGATTACAGAGAAATGCGAAAAATCAGTAAAACAGTTATTCTAGTTATAAGTTTTTTAATTAGTCATAGCGTATATCCTCAAGGATGTGCGATGTGCAAAGCTTCTCTTGAAACTAGCATACAGTCCGGTGGAGAAAAGGGAGCGGGGATTAATGAAGGAATTTTATATTTAATGTCTATGCCGTATATCGCCTTATTGTTATTCGCTACATTTTGGTATATTCAAAATAGAAAAAAAATAAAGAATAATTAATTTTTCAGTTTTAAATTCAAATCATCTAATTGTTCATGGTTAATATAAGAAGGGGAGTCTATCATGGTATCCCTCGCAGAATTGTTTTTAGGAAAAGCAATAAAGTCTCTAATGGACTCTTTTCCTCCAATAACAGAGCATAGTCTATCTAATCCAAAAGCTATACCTCCATGAGGAGGAGCTCCATATTCAAAAGCATCCATTAAAAACCCAAATTGATTTCTAGCTTCTTCTTGATTAAACCCTAGGTGTTCAAAGATGATTTTTTGAATTTCCTTATTATGTATTCTAATAGATCCGCCTCCAATTTCATTTCCGTTTATAACTAGATCATACGCGTCAGCAATGAGATCATTTGGATTGTTTTTTATATGATCAATATCTGAACTTTTTGGAGATGTAAAAGGGTGGTGCATAGAGTGGTACCTATTAGATTCTTTATCCCATTCGTATAATGGGAAATCTACTACCCAAATAGGAGCAAATTCGGAGTTGTTCCTAATTTCTAAATTTTCCGCGACTAAAAGTCTTAACTCAGATAATGCATTCCTAGTATTACTTTCTTCTCCAGCTATTATTAGAATCAGATCCCCCGGAGATGATTTACAGGCTTCAGACCAATTATTTAGCTGTTCTTGATTAAAAAATTTATCTACCGAAGACTTGAATGAACCATCTTCATTATATTTACAGTATACTAAACCTTTTGCATTAATTTGAGATGATCTAATAAATTCCGTGTATTTATCAATATCTTTTCTTGAAAATGAAGATCCTCCCTTTACATTAATTCCTATAATTAATTCTGCTTCGTTAAAAACATTAAATTCGGTTCCTTTGCATAGATTCGTTAAATCAACAAATTTCATTCCAAACCGAATGTCAGGTTTGTCAGTGCCATAAGTACTTATAGCTTCTTTGTAAGTAATTCGGGGAAATTGAGAGAGTTCTATTCCTTTAATTTCTTTGAATAAGTTTATTATTAATCCTTCAAAGGTATTCAACACATCTTCTTGGTTTACAAATGACATTTCACAGTCAATTTGGGTAAATTCTGGTTGTCTATCAGACCTAAGATCTTCATCTCTAAAGCACTTAACAATTTGATAATATTTATCCATTCCACCCACCATCAATAATTGTTTAAATGTTTGAGGTGATTGAGGAAGTGCGTAAAATTGTGTAGGGTTTACTCTGCTTGGAACAATAAAGTCTCTTGCTCCCTCTGGAGTAGACTTAATTAAATACGGTGTTTCTATTTCACAAAACCCTTTTAAATCTAAATAATTTCTGGTTTTTGATGTTATGCGGTGTCTTAAAATAAGATTGTTTTTAATAGGATCTCTTCGGATGTCTAAATATCGGTATTTCATTCTTAGCTCTTCCCCGCCGTCAGTTTTGTTTTCAATAGTAAATGGTGGTAATTTTGACTCATTTAAGACATTAATTTTGGAAACATTTATCTCAATTTCACCAGTAGGGATGTTTAAGTTTTTAGCAGACCTTTCAATAACCTCTCCAACAATTTGGATAACAAATTCTCTTCCTAAATTTCTTGCTATATCGCATAATTCAGCATTTATTTCCATATCAAAAGCAAGCTGCGTTACACCATACCTGTCTCGAAGGTCTATAAATGTCATCCCTCCTAGGTTTCTGTTTTTTTGAACCCATCCAGCAAGCTTGACAATTTTACCAACATCGTGAACATTTAGGTCTCCACATGTGTTTGTTCTCAACATATTTAGTTATTTTGTAATTGCGAAAGTACAAAATGGAACTATATTTATAGCTATATGAAGAATAATACTTTTTCTCATGAGTTTTTTATGAAAAAAGCGTTGGAACAAGCTGAAATCGCATATTTGAATGATGAGGTTCCTGTTGGCGCAGTAGTTGTTTGTAAAAATCAAATAATTTCTAAAGGATACAATTTTGTTGAACATTTAACTGATGCTACAGCTCATGCCGAGATACAAGCGATGACGTCTGCTTTTTCATTTTTAGGAAGCAAATATTTGAATAATTGTACACTTTATACAACCTTAGAGCCGTGTGTTATGTGCGCGGGAGCTGCAAATCTTGCAAGAATTGATCAAATAGTTTATGGAGCAGATGATAATAAGAAGGGGTTTTCAAAACACTTAAAATTATTAAATCCAAATATTAAATTGGTTAGCGGAATATTAATTGAAGATTGTAGAAAAATATTAAAAGACTTCTTTATTGAAAAAAGATAATTATATTTACTTTTGCAAGTAAATAAAACTTACAAATATGAATTATCCAGAACAATTATGTGAGCCAATGAGAAAAGACTTAACCTCTGTAGGCTTTGTGGAAATGAGAACTTCCGAAGATGTTGACACTTATTTAAGTAAAAAAGAAGGTACAGTATTGGTAATGATAAATTCTGTATGCGGATGTGCAGCTGGAAATGCAAGACCCGCTGTTAAAATGTCTACTCAGTTTAGTCCAAGGCCAGATGTGTTTACAACAGTGTTTGCTGGTCAAGATAAAGAAGCTACTAATAGAGCTAGGGAATATATGAGTCCTTATCCACCATCATCACCCTCGATTGCTTTATTCAAAGATGGTCAATTAGTTCATTTTATAGAGAGACATCATATTGAGCGTAGAACACCTCATATGATCGCGGACAATCTTAGAGACGCTTTTGTTCAATCTTGCGATTAGCGTTTTTACAATGAATAAGATAAATCTATTTTTTCAACTTACAAAATTCAGGTTGACGTTAACTGTTGTTTTCTCCGCTATCGCGGGGTATTTGTTAGGTTTAAATGACTTTAGTTTAAACTCTCAAGTAGACTTGTTATTATTAGTAATTGGAGGATTTTGCGTTACAGGTTCTGCAAATGCATTTAATCAGATTTTAGAAAGAGATTATGACAGGATGATGAAGAGGACTAGTAATCGACCGCTAGCTATGAAAAAAATAAGTGTTTTACATTCAGTTTTCTTTGCTTCGATTTTGTCGATTTTAGGCATATTCCTTTTATTTATTATTAATCCATATTGTAGTTTATTTGGGTCAATATCAATCTTGATCTATGTTTTGTTTTATACACCGTTGAAAAGATTTTCTTCATTTTCAATATTTGTAGGAGCGATCCCAGGAGCTCTTCCTTTTCTTATAGGTTGGGTCGCTGCTTATGACTATAGTTTGTTAAATTCTTCTATTCCTTCAGGCTTCGAGTTAGATTCGGGAGCTCTTTTTGCGATGCAATTTTTTTGGCAATTCCCACACTTTATAGCTATTGCTTGGGTGCAAGATAAGGATTATAAACAGGCGGGTTTTAAAATGATGATTGGTGAGAAGAAAGGTAATGTCGCGGCATTTTCAGCGATTGTGTCTACTATCTTGTTAATTGTGTGTTCTATTTCTCCGTATATGTATGAAATGAACAAGCTTGATATGTCTTATTATACCTTATTATTAGTGTTATTGTTAGGTGCGTGGTTTTTGTATTTTTCTATTAAATTATTAGTTGACCATGAAGATTCATCTGCTAGAAAACTCATGTTTTCATCGTTTATTTATTTACCTTTGCTTCAAACCATTTTAATACTTGATAAGTATTTTTTAAACACTAGTTTGTAATGAAAAAAAAAGATACTGTATTTGTACCTGTTATTATAGCTTTATCTATAATTATCCCGTTAGCTGTTGCGGCCCTTATGTATCTACCAGAAACATTGCGTATCACTACTAATAATGACCTAAGTTTTTTACCAACTGTTCATGCTGTTCTAAATGGATCAACTGCTATTTTATTAATGTTGGGATATTATTTTATTAAAAACAAAAACAGTAAAAATCACAGGATAATGATGATGACAGCTTTTATATTTTCATCAGTTTTTCTAGTGTCTTACGTCATATCAAAATTATCAAATGATCCTATACCATATGGGGGAGAAGGGTCGATGAGATATTTATATTTTTTTATATTGATTTCTCACATAGCGCTTTCAGTACCAGTGTTGCCATTAGCTTTATTCTCAATGTATCGGGGAATGACGGGTGAGTTCGAAAAGCATAAAAAAATCGTTAAATGGACATTTCCAATATGGATGTATGTTACAGTTACAGGCGTGCTAGTATATATATTTATGTATCCTTACTACTAGTATATAACGGTTTTTTCAATTAATCCTTTGAGATAAATTTCATCTTATTGTAATTGAGATTTTTATTTGTATCTTGCGCTATTAAAATTTTATTACAAGATGAAAAAAATACTAGTTATAGGAATAGCATTTATTGTTTCGTTAATGTCTATTAATCTTAACGCTCAAACAATTCAAAGTGTTACTATTACATCGCCTATTTCATGCTATGGTGATCTAGCTAATATAAATATCCAGGTAAATCAAACTAATCCACCAACTATTCTTAAGGTAATTGTTGGGTATAATCTGTTTGGTACTTTTATACCAATTACATCAACTAATAACACTACTGTTAATAACATAAATGTGCCAGGTTTAGCGGCTCAAAATTATACAGTTAGATTAGTAGACTCTTCTTCTTATTATGGAACAAACCCTCAAGGCTCAACCCCAGGGTCTATATATGATGTAGCTTCAGTAAATATAACCCAACCTTTACAATTAACAAATACAGCTGTGCAAATGAGCACACTACTTTGTAGGGGAGATTGTGATGGTTCAGCTATTATTAATGTTTTTGGAGGCACTCCCCCATTCTCTGTGTCTTTTAATGGAGGAGGACTTACTTCTCTATCAGCATTTGATTCAACTTATGTTAACTTATGCGCTGGAACATATTCTATTTTTGTTACTGACGCTAATTCTTGTAGTGTGAACGCTAGTTCACCTACTAGCATTACTATCAATGAACCTTCATTTCTAACACCTTCGGGGATAGTTTCATCTAATTTTAATGGGCAGGATATTAGTTGTTTTGGAGCAAATGATGGAGAAATTACAGCATCTGTTACAGGAGGAAGCCCTCCATACACCTATTCGTTTGATGGGGTCAATTATTCTAGTAATGTCATTTTGAATTCACTTTCGGCTGGAACATATACTGTATATTATAGAGATGCAAATGGGTGTGATACATCAGAATTAATTACCTTAAGCAATCCACCTGATCTTTCTGGAACTATTGCTATAACTCAGCCGGTTTCATGTTTCGGAGTATGTGATGGAGAATTAGAATTTCAAGTAAACAACATTCTAACTGGAACCGCTCCCTATACGTATTCTGTCGGTGGAGGACCTTTTCAAAACTCTAATTTGTTTACTGGATTATGCGGTAACACATCATATTCTATAACAATTCAGGATGTTAATAATTGTATATATAATGCGAATTCGTATTTGCCAGAGCCTTCTCAAATATCATTTTCTGATTCGGTATCTAATTATAATGGATTTAATATTAGTTGTAATGGTCTAAATGATGGTACTATTCATTTCATTAACCCATCTGGAGGGAATCCTCCATATACATATTCTATTGATGGAAGCACGTTTAATACGGCTATGGATTATTCAGGTCTTAATGCGGGCAGTTATAATTTAGTAACTCAGGATGGTAATGGATGTTCATCTAGTATGAACATAATTTTGAATGAGCCAAATCAATTTACAATCACTTATTCTATTGATAATAATATTTCGTGTAATTCTATTTGTGACGGAGGGATTACTGTTTCCCCGTCTAATGGAGTGAATCCTATAATCTATACATTAACTGGTTATTCATCTCAGTCTGCACAATCATGGACAGGCCTTTGCGGAAGCTTAACTTTTGGTTCCTATTCATTAACCGCTTCTGATGCAAATGGCTGCTCTTCAAGTATTAATATTTCATTAAATGAACCTTTACCCTTTGTATATTCTGTTGATTCCACTCCAGAGTATTGTGGGGACTCCAATGGAACAGCTAGCGTATTAGTAAATTTAGGAGGAACACCACCTTATTTATATTTGTGGGATGACCCTGCGGCACAAACAACTTCTGTTGCTTCAAATTTGGCGGATGGATTATATGTTATAAGAGTTACTGATGCAAATGGGTGTGAGTTTTTAGAAGACATCTTGGTTTCCGAAGCGGACATCACATTAAATTTTGACAGCATTCCTCCATGCAACAATAATAATGATGGTTCTGCTACTGTATATCCAAATGGAGTGCCTCCTTATACTTATTTGTGGTCCAATGGATCTACTTCTAATACAGCTACGGGATTAAGTCCTGGATATTATAGCGTTACTGTAACTGATCAAAATAATTGCTCTGTTACAGATTCTGTTGAAATACCCGCTTCATCTATTGTAGATGTTAATTTAGATGTAATTAACTCAAATTTAAATGTTAATTGTAATGGATTTCAGTCTGATACAATAACAATTTTAGCAAGCGGTGGTACTGGTGCAGGTACATACCAGTATTATATACCAGGAATATTTCCTAACCCTCAGTATAATAATATTTTTAGCGGATTGTATGCTGGAGTTTATGATGTTTATGCATTTGACGCTAATGGATGTCAGGATTTTGTTACCGTGACCATTAATGAACCAGATGTTATTTACTTTTCTGCGACTTCGAGCGATGTTAGTTGTAATTCAGGAAGTGATGGAGTGGTTTGGGTTGACTCTATTTCTGGAGGTACCGCTCCTTATTTTTATTCCTGGAGCAGTGGTCAAAACACCTCTATTGTTAATAATCTTTCAGCTGGAAACTATACTTTATCAGTGACTGATGTCAATGGATGTTCTTCGAATCCTAATTCAGTAACCGTTACAGTAAATCAGCCTTCGCTTTTAACAAGCAGTACTAACATTTTAAATCACTCTTCATGCTCTGGCTCGCAAACAGCGGCTAATGGTGAGGCTGAAGTTATCGTGAATGGAGGAACTCCTGGATATACTTATTTTTGGTCAAATGGTTCAAGTGGTGATAATATCTCTTTATTGTTCCCTGGAACATATGCAGTGCAAATAACTGACGCGAATGGATGTACGGTAAATGATACAGCTATAATTAATCCTGGTGCTAATCCACAATTAGATGTAGTTGTACAAAATGTTTCTTGCTTTGGAGCTAATGATGGATCTATTACTACTGCAGCTATTTCAGGAACTCCACCATACTTATATTCTTTTGATGGAGGTACATCTTTTGTGCAAAATGGAACTTCATTTGGACCTACAGGTGGAGCTTCATATTATGTAACTGTTATAGATGATGAAGGCTGTACTGATAGTGATTCGATTTTTGTAAATGAGCCAGATCTACTAGAGATATCTTCAATTGATATACAAAATGTTTTATGTTTTGATAGTGCTAATGGCCAAATGACTGTTAATATAATAGGAGGAACTTCTCCATATACATATTTATGGAATAATGGGCAAACAACACAAACAACGATTAATTTAATGCCTGCTGTTTATAATGTTACTGTCACAGATTCTATGGGATGTACTGTTGTTTCTGGAAACGAAATCATATCTCAGCCTGATAGTTTAACTATTAGTTCAATTATCACAACTCATGTCAGTTGTTTTGGAGGAAATAACGGATCTTCACAGGTTACTATTGATGGAGGAACTCAGCCATATAGTTATTCTTGGAGTGGAGGATCTAATAGTGGATTGTTAGCAGGGGCTTATTCGGTAACAGTAACAGATACAAATGGATGCGTTATAAATTCGAATTTTTCTATTAATGAACCTAGTGAAATTTCTATTCAGTTTATTAAAGATTCTGTTACTTGTTTAGGTGGATCTGATGGTATGGCAACTTCTATTATTAATGGTGGAGTTTCACCATATAGCTTAACTTGGGATAATGGAGACACTACTTCCATGGTAAGCACTTTTGACGCAGGTTATCATACATTAGTTGTTACTGATTTTAATAACTGTATATTTATGGATTCGGTTAATATTTTAGAACCTTCTGAATCTATAGAAATAGACTCGCTAATTGTTTCGGAGATTACTTGTAATAATGCTAATAATGCTTCTATTACAGTACTTGCTACTGGTGGAAGTTTACCATATTTATACTCTAATACTAATGGATTTGTTACTCAAAATGGAATATCATTCATTAATTTATCACCTAATCAATATATAATTTATGTAAGAGATCAGGATGGATGTGTAGATAGAGATACTATTACGATTGATCAACCTGATTCTATTTATATTGATACTACAATTTTTTCTCATATTACTTGTTATGGAGCTAATGACGGATTTATACAATCAATAAGCGCATTTGGAGGAGTTCATCCATATCTGTATTCTGTAAATGGAGGAGCTTATCATTCTAACATGGCTTATTTTAATAATTACGGCCCTGGAGTTTATACAGTGGAAGTAATGGATTCTAATAATTGTACGGCTCAGGATATAATAATTATTGAAGAACCTGATGAGTTAAATGTTACTATAAATCAGTCCTTGTGGAATGGATTTAGCATTAAATGTCATGGTGATAATTCAGGATATATCGACATTCTTGTTTCAGGAGGAAACACTCCATATACCAAAACTATTTTAGATGCAAATAATTCGATTTTTTATAGTGGAACCTCTAATAATATCACTGGATTTTCGGCTGGCATTTATAGTTTAACTGTTACTGATAATAATGGATGTAGTACTCAAGAATTTATTACTTTTAATGAGCCAAACCCTATATCTCATAATTTTGTTATTGATCACATAACATGTACAGGCTGGTCTAATGGATCAATAACGGCTATAATTAGTGGAGGAGTTGGAAATTCTTCTACATATGAATATTTATGGTCCACCGGTGACAGTACATATAGCGTTGACAGTTTAGGAATTGGAAATTATACTATTAATGTAATAGATGAGAATAATTGTTTTTACTCAGCTATTGCTAATATAAATAGTAATAGTGTATTATCTGCTAGCATTGGCAATACTCAAGATCCTACTTGTTGGAATTATTGTGATGGAGAAATAGAGATTTTAGCTAATGGAGGTGTGCCAAATATTAATTCAAACGGTAATAATGTATATAATTATCAATGGAATGATGTTCTGTCACAAACAACTCAAACTGCAATCGGTCTATGTGTTGATCCGGTTTCTAATGTAACTAGTTTTAGCTGTACTATTTCTGACGCTTTGGGTTGTGTAGTTTCACAATCATTTATACTTAGTCAACCAGAAAAATTAGAGGTTAGCTTACAGCAGACTAGTGATATATTATGTTTTGGTAGTAATGAGGGATCATTGTCAGCTACTTCTATTGGAGGTAATAGTGGAAATGTCTTATATAGCTGGAATACAGGTCAGTCTTCAAATTCATCTTCTTTGAATAATTTATCTTCAGGTAATTATGTTGTAATAGCTTCTGATCAATTAGGATGTACTGATACAACCGAATATTTTGTTTCACAACCTAATTTGCTTACTGCTGATATTGCAGATACAGATATTATTGATGTTGATTGTTATGGTAATTTTACTGGAAAAATTTCTGTCAAGGTTACGGGAGGAACCGTAAATGTTAGTAATCAATATATTTATAATTGGGTTCCTAATTTTGGAAACGCTAGCTCTTCTTATGACTTTAATAGTCAGGAGGGATTAGGTAGTATTACGGATATAGATACGGGTATTTATTATGTAGAGGTTACTGATATAAATGGATGCTTAGCAAGTAGTAATATTGTTTATGTCGCTCAACCAACAAATCCATTAACAATTTTTACAGATTCAATAGATCAAACATGTGTTACTGAGGGTTCAGCCACAGCGTATGTACTTGGAGGAACGCCGAGTTATAGTTATTTATGGTCTCCAGGAGGTCAGACTAATGTAACAGCAAATAATTTAGACCCTAATACAACTTATGTGGTTCAGGTTACTGATGATAATGGCTGTGTAGTTTATGATACTACACATATTAATGGATATAAGAATATATTTCTGCCAAATAATACAGATTCATTTGAAGATACTATTTGTTATGGTAAAAGTATACTTATTTCAGTAGAAGATCAGGGTCATGATTATTTGTGGAGTTCAGGACAAACCACTCCTTCAATAACCGTAACGCCAACTGATCCGTTTTCAGTGTTTACATTGCAAATTACAGATCCTAATTGTCCTTCATCATATGAAGTCACAGCAATTATTCATGTACCTCAATTAGTAATATCTCCAATAGCCACTCCAAACCCTGTAGTATTAGGTCAGGAAGTTTTTATAGAATCTTCTAATAATTATAGTTCTTTTCTGTGGACTTGGAATGAAGGTTTAGATAGCGCTACTGGAATAAGCATCAGCGATTATCCTGAGGAATCACAGTGGTATTACGTAGAAGCTACTAATAGTATTGGATGTAAAGGAGTTGATTCAGTTTACGTAACATTAGGAGTTATGCCATACGATGCAATTACCCCTAATGGAGATGGATTAAACGATGTTTGGGAGATACTTGATATTGAAAGGTATCCTAATGCAGTCATACAAATATTTAATAGATGGGGATCTTTAATATTTAGTTCTTCAGGCCAAAACTATAATGATAATAAATGGAATGGGGAATTTGAAAACAAAATTCTTCCTGTAGGAACATATTACTATACTATTAATTTAAACGATAATGGTTCTGAGTTGCAAACTGGGGCTGTTACTATTGTTAGATAAATTTGAATAACATGAAAAAAATAAATTTATTATATATTTTAATCTCTTTAACAATTACTGTTTCATCACAGCAATTACCACAGTTGTCCCAGTATATGATTAATGATTTTAGTGTAAATCCTGCAGTTGCAGGAATGAAAGATTATTATCAGATTAAAACTTCGGTTAGAAATCAGTGGGTAGGAATAAATGACGCTCCCAAGACCACTTTACTTAGCGTATATGGAAGAAGCTCTGATAATGTCGGTTTAGGAGGCTCGGTTTTTAATGATCAAGTTGGACCTACTAGCAGAGCTGGAGCGTCTTTAACTTATGCATATCATTTTAAGTTGTCTCCTTTCATTAAATTATCCCTTTCTTTATCAGGAGGGTTCACTCAGTTTAAAATTGATAAGCAAGGATGGAATGTAGCTAATGCAGGCGACCCATTAATGGATGGTGATGTTTTGGTTGATTTAGTTCCTGACGCAACATTTGGATTCAACTTATATAGCGAAGACAAATGGTATATTGGCTGCGCAGTTCCGCAATTATTAAATAGTCAATTATCCCTAATTGATGATGATTTTGCTAATAATGTTTCTAGAGATCTGGATGGAAGTTTAACACGACATTTATATGTAATGGGATTATATAATTTGGATTTAAATCCATATTGGGATTTACAGCCATCTATTTTGTTTAAATCAGTTACGTCTGTACCTTCTCAATTCGATATAGGAATAAAAACAATATATAATGAAAAGTTTTGGTTAGGTATGGATTATAGAAATAATGGGGACATGTCCGCTTTACTAGGATTTTACATTCAGGAAAGATATATGATAGGCTATTCATATGATATACCTAATTCCGATCTTAATCAGTATACTAATGGTTCTCATGAATTCATGTTTGGATTAACTTTTCAGCCTTCAACCACGAAAATTAGATAGTGAGATAAAATAAAAAAGCCCTTTTTTTAAAGGGCTTTTATGTTGTACTATTAATCTGGGAAAGAAATGTACAACCAAAACAAGTATTACGACTTGTCGCTAAATTATAAGAAATATACCCATGAATAAATCCGAAGTTTATATTTTATAAACATTTTTTTGTTAGCCGATGAAATACATCAGAATTTTCAAGTTTACTTTAATTCTAGTTACATTAATTTTAAGTTGTAACTCTAACAATATCAATAAAAACTTAAATGCTACTAGTTTTTATGAATTAGTAAATGAAGGTAATGGAATTATTCTTGATGTAAGAACTAAAACAGAATATGATAATGGGCACTTAGAAAACGCATTGAATATTGATTACTGGAGTTCTGATTTAGAAGAGCAACTTCTTAATCTTTTACCTAAAAATATGTCAATATATGTATATTGCAGATCTGGCACGAGGAGTTTAAAAACTATTAATATATTATATAAGTTGGGTTATACAGATGTTTATGGTTTAGATGGAGGAATCTTATCTTGGAAGGAAAATAAATACCCGATAGCAGAAGGGGTCTTAACTCAGAGCGAATTAATCATACAAAGTGATTTATTAGAAGTAATTTCAAGTGATAAAAAAGTGTTTATTAGTATTGGAGGTGATTATTGTCCTCCATGTAGGAAAATGAAGCCAATTATAGATTCGCTTGAATCATTGAAGACAAGCGTAAAGTTTGCTCGGTTTAATTTAAGTCATTTAGATGAGGATGTCATAAGTTCTTATGAAGCTAGTTCAATACCACTATTTATCTTTTTCAATGAAGGAATTGAAGAGTGGAGACATTATGGTTTAATTTCGAAGAATGAGTTGTTAAATAAGTTTTAAGTATAGAATAAATCAGAAATAACACTATCAGAAATAAATTTCCCTCTATTGGTTAGAAAAATTTTATGTTTATCATTATACAAATGACCGCTTTCTCTCCATTTAGTGGTTTCTTTTATCAGGTGTTTAACAAATTTTCTTCCATGGTTTTTTTCTATATATTCAATATTACTTCCCCATCTTGTCCGCAGTGTCTTCATTATATATTCGTTATATAAGTCTTTATTAGACAGCTTTTCTGTTTCAAAAATTAATTTATTTTCTTTTAAGTTATGTATGTATAATTTGTTGTTTGATACATTCCATTGACGACTTTTTTTGTTATACGAATGGGCAGAAGGGCCTATACCTAAATATGAATTATTGCCCCAGTATGAGACATTATGTTTAGAATAGAGATTATCTTTACAGAAATTAGAGATTTCATATTGAGAAAAACCATGAGATTTACATTTTTCAATAAGAATTTCGAAATGTTTTGCTGATGTTATATCATCTGCGATAACCACTTCATTCTGTTTAATTTGTTTTTGGAGTTTAGTTTTTTCTTTGACGGTTAGTGAGTAGCAAGAAATATGCTGTATATCTAGATTTAGGGCAGTGTTCAAATTTTCTTCCCAATTAGATAAATTTTGATTTGGCAAAGAATACATTAAGTCAATTGAGATGTTTTCAAAATTCATTTTTTTACATAATTTAATAGCGTTTATAGCTTGTTCCGCATCGTGCGACCTGTCTAAAAATATTAAGTCATGATTATTAAATGATTGAACACCAATGCTAATTCTATTTATTCCTAATTTCTTAAAGTTCTTAAGTTTTATTTTTGTAATATCTTCTGGATTACATTCAATCGTAACTTCAGTATTTTCGGATAATATGTAGTTATGATTCATCGCGATGAATATTTTTTCTAAAAGTTCATCCTTAAGAATAGATGGAGTTCCTCCACCTAAATATATACTATTAATTTTTTGACTCTCCAAATAATCTCTCCTAATGACAAGTTCATTAATAATAGCTTCAACTAAATCCGTAGCATCATTCAAACTGGTTTTAATAAAGAAGTTACAATAGCTACACTTTCGTGTGCAATAAGGTATGTGAATATATATTGCTGACATATGTTATGCGAATATATGATTTTTAAATAATTCTTCTTTTTAGTATATTTGTAATAGACTAATATTTTTTAAATATCTATAACAGTGAACGAACCAAAAGAAGCCTTTCCGTATCGCCCGCCTTCTAAATTTATTTTAGAAAAATACTCGCACATATTTGAGATTAAAGAAAAATTACCAAGTAGGTGGTTTAAATTGATTTTCGACAAGTTAGTTTCTATAGTTCTCTTACTAATAGGTTTGCCTATTTTAATATTATTGCAAATTGCATATATAATTGAAGGGTTTTTAATTCCTGAAAATAAAGGGCCTCTTATTTTCAGCTATAATGCAGTAAGCGCGGGAAAAACTTTCCCAAAATTTAAAATTAGGATTATTAAGCAGTCTGCAATTGATATTGAAGCAGCTTCCAGAGGTGAATGGATCGCGTACTCTGGAGAATGGAATCCTAAAAATAGAACTTATGTAGGTTCATTTGTTAAAAAATTTTATTTGGATGAGATACCACAATTATTTAATATACTTAGTGGCACAATGAGCATCGTAGGCCCTAGACCGCTTGCGATTTTACATTATGAAAGAGATTTGAAACAAGGAAATATTACAAGAAAATTATTGAAAGGAGGACTGTTAGGATTAGGCCATATTATGAAAGGTAAGCCAGATTTTGGGGACCCAATTTATGAATATGAATATATTCATAAATACTTAAATAGTACTGATCTTGGATTACTAATATTAGATCTTAAAATAATATATCGAGGTTTAATTGTTGTATCTAAAGGTAAAGGATTGTAGTTTTTATGTCTAAAGATTTTTTCAAAAAATTAAGCGATCGAGAAAAAGAAATAATTTGTAATAAGGGCACCGAGGCTCCGTTTTCAGGTAAATATAACTTTCACTTTGACGCAGGAATTTTTGTTTGTAAAGCTTGTGAATCTCCACTATATGAATCAAATAGTAAGTTTGATTCTGGATGTGGATGGCCTTCTTTTGATGATGAAATTCCTAATGCTATAGTTCGCTATGATGACAATTCTCTAAATAGGAAGCGTATTGAGATTTGTTGCGCTAATTGCGGAGGACATCTAGGTCATGTGTTTCATGGTGAGAAAATAACAAAAAAGGATACAAGGCATTGTGTAAATTCTTTAAGTATAAAGTTTGTTCCTTATAATAATCTTAATGAAATCTTTATAGGATATCGCAGTTTTTGGAAAATCCAAGAAATTTTTCATAATAAGCCAGGTATTTATATGACCCAGGCTGGGTTTATGAAAAGCATTGATAATGATGGCTCTAACATAATATTAGATGAAGTGTTAGAAAATCTAGAAGTTTCACAAGTATTTTATGATGAAAAAATAATCTCTTTGAGTGAAATATTAGATCATGTATTCGAATTGCATGAAACTAATATAGAGTCCGAATTAGAGGATTTGGATATTTTAAATGATTTATTTTGCTTTTTTACTAACAAAGATCAAAAAGTATCATTAGAACAGATAAAGTCAATGTATTCATTAAGACGAGATATTAATATATGGATTCTCCCAAAGACAAAATTTGATAGAGCTGATGAGTTTCATCAAAATTATTTTGAGAAAAATGCTCGCTAACTTTTATTTATATTAATAGGAAGCTCAATACAAAATGTTGTTTTATTTTTCTCGCTTCTATTTTGGACGGAAATTTTTCCGTTGTGGTAATCTTCAATTATCCTCTTCACCAAAGACAATCCTAATCCCCATCCTCGTTTTTTAGATGTAACACCAGGCATAAAAATTGAATTATAAATTTCTTTGTCGATTCCTTTGCCGGTATCAGATATGAAAATTATAATATTGGAATCTGTTTTTTCACACTGTACTATAATGTCCCCAACACCTTTCATGGCGTCCGCAGCATTCTTGCAGATGTTTTCAATAACCCAAGTAAATAAAATTTTATTGATATAAGTATGATAATTTGTATTTTCTAAGTTATGATGAAACTTGATTTTTTTGGAGAACCTTCTTTCTAAATAGATAATAATATTTTGAATTATTTCCGACAAATTTTCTTTTTGCAGTTCTGGTTTGGAACCTATTTTAGAAAATCTATCTTTAATAATTTTGAGTCTATTCAAATCTTTTTCCATTTCACTGGAAATTTCTAAGGCATTATTTTTTTCTTTTAATATTTGAACCCACCCAATCAAGGAGGATAACGGAGTGCCTATTTGGTGAGCGGTTTCTTTGGCCATTCCTGCCCAAATAAAATTACGTTCAGATCTTCTCGCGGCATTGAATATAAAGTACGCTATAAAAGCAAACAAGATAATTATAAAAATTTGTAGTATTAGAAATAATAGCGTGTTATTAAGCGCCTCTGAGCTTTCTGTGTATATTTGTTTTTGAGTATTTATGAGATCTTGATTTCTCGTTTCTAATAGGTCAATTTGTGTTAGAAAATTTCTAGCCTCTCTTAAAGCTTTAGTTTCCCGATAATAAACTTTTTGAGTATCATTATTTGGAAGAATAATATAGAAGGGTTTGTTTTCTTTTTTCATTAAATCTAACTGGTCTTTCAGATGATTGTTTTTTAATGAATCAATATTTATTTCTAGATTGGTATTTTGGATTTGATTTGGAAAATTTATGTTCTTATTTTGAAGAATGTCATCACACGCGTCTACAACAATTATTGGTATTTTTTTCTCTTCTCTAACAATTGTCATTGCTGAATCGAAAGTCATTAGAGATGCTTTATTTGGAGATGATATGAATGGATCATTTAAGTTTTGATTATTCGCAACACTTTGAATGAAACTCATAGCGAAACTCCATCTATTAATTCTCATTTCTTCAATTGAATCTAACTTTTCGATTGCAATTTTTATTGAGTCAATGCCATTTTGTAACCCCTCAGTAGCTAATTGTATTTTTTCTCCTTTTTTTTGAAGGTCTTTTGCCTTGGTATTAAATGAGTTTATTAACCACCAGTTAAAAACAATAGAAAGTATAATGGTAATCGAAGATATAATTATCAAGAGCCATTTCTGTCTTTCTTTTTTTTTATGAAAATTTATTTTATTAGTCATCATCCCATTCAATAATAATCCCAGATTCTTTCAGGCTATCTTTTTTTATTTTATTAGTGTTATCTAATATGTCATCTTTAATGATTTTTTTAATATTCTTTGTTTCTTTAATTATTCCTTCAACAACATCCTTTTTTAATTGTATTTTATCTAAAGATATTTTAGGATCTTTGACATTTCCTGTCATTTTAAATTGAATACTGGTCTTCCCTGATTCAGATTGTGGATTGATTGATTTCAAATCCTTTTTCTCAGTTTTTTCTTTCACTTTTTTAGCTAAAAGATCAGAAATTAATAGTCTGATTTTATAATCCATATTATTTTTCAAGTCATGAATGCCTGAAATTTGCATATCCATCGCATTTGATTTAATCTCCATTTTAGGAATAATTATTTTTGAACCCTCAAGCCTAATCTTGTTTTCTAATGTTGCAAATTTAATGTTTTTCAATTCTTCTAGACTAACATAATTAGATAGGCTATACATTGGAGAAAATTTAATTAACTGCCCATTATTTATTTTAACATCAGCATTTATATTTAATGATTCTTCATATAAATTATATTCTCTATCCCATATTGACTGAATATACAAATTCATATTGGCATTACCTTTAATATTATTAGATTCTATAAAATCTTGGTTAAAATTTTCAAAGTTTTCGAAAGCTTTTGAAATATCAATTTTTGTCAGATTTAAATTTGCTTTTAATATTAAGTCATGTATTTTGTTTTCATAGTAATTAATTTCTCCATCGATATTTCCATTTAATGAATTCATCTTAGTCTTACGAGCTGATAAGTGGTGTTTTTTACTATCGTATTTTATTTCACTTTCTAAATTATTACTTTCGAATTTACCATATTTAAAGTTATTTGCTTTTATTTTCAAATTAACGTCTAGCCAATCAGGAAATACGTACTCATCATTTTTTTCTTCTCCTCCTGTGTCAAGGATCTTCATAAGTTCTTTAAAATCAGTATTAGATGAAAACAAGTAACCATTAATATAAATTTTCTTTGAAACCCCAAAAATATATAGTAGAAGATTCTCTACATTTCCATCAAAATTCAAATTAGATTTAGAGACTATAAATGAGTTTGGAGAGATATTTATTATATTATTAACAATTTTCCAAGCAGCTTGTTTAAATTTAAAGTTTAGTGGTGAGTTCTTATAATTAAATTCAGCATTTCTAAACTCCCAATTGCATATATTTTCTGATTTCTTAATGTGACTAAACATCGTTGAGTCAAAGCTTAGCCGCCCCTTATAATGTGTATTTCCAAAAATTTCTCCGCTAACATTCTTGAATGGAGATTCATTTATAAATTCATTAATCTCTTGAAGTTCCCATTTAGAATCTATTTTTGCTTCTATGCGCGGAAACAGTAGGTTTTCTATTATAGCACTTCCGTTAATGTGTCCAGTGGACTTTTTAGAGTTAAATTCTTCAATTTTTATTATCGAGCTAGCAAGACATCTTTTATCTCCATTCTCAACGCTTCCATTCATTGAGACTTCTTCAAGCGTAAAATCCTGGATATTTAAATGTCCTTTATGAATTTTAAAATCAGCTTTTATTCTTGGCACATTAATTAATGTGTCAAATTTAACAGAGCAATTAATATCTATCCCTCCCCCTATTTTTATTTCATTTATTAGATGTGTGTAATTTTTCGGCACTAATTTTATAACTTCACTTATTTTTTGATTTGTTAGTCTTATATCAAGATTAAATTCATTTCTTCTATATAGCAAGTTCAAATTATCTAAAGTCAGACTCCCATTAGTTAATTGATTAGCTTTCAGGGTTATATTATCGCCATATTTTTTTAATTCTATCTCCCCATAAATTTTTTCTTCTGATAAAAATTTTGTGTTTTGAGACTCAATAATATTTGCATTTATCGTTCCGTCGAAAAATATTTCTACAGTATCTCTATGGCTATTGATGCTTAATTTTGATTTTTCAAAATATAAGTCATAGTTATGACCCTCTTTAATATTTTCATATTGTATTTGAAAATTATCAGCATATATTTTTTTAATCAGAAATTCTGTTTTGTTAATTTGCGTATTTTCAATGTAGATATTAGAACTATCCAAATCATATTGTATAATCTTTATCCCGCCATCGTTAATCGCTACATCTTTGATATTGTAATCCTGCATCAATAAATTTAGCATGCTAATTTTAACAACTACGCTGTTCGCGTTAAATATCTCATCATCATTTTTGATGATTGATGCGTTAGATATATTTACCGCAGCATATGGAAAACTTCCCCAAAATGAGAAATCTAATTTAGTTTCTGGAGAAATCTCTGCATTCAAAGATTTTTCAATCTTTTCTAGAATGGCTAATTCGATTTTTTCGCTTAGAAATGAGTCAAAAATTAATCCTAAGATGAAATATATTATAAAAAACAATAATGTGATACCAATCAATATTTTTGAAATTTTTTTCATGGATTAACTACTTGACTCTATCTTATATTGAGAACGAAAAATAAAAAACATATTGTGTTTTAAATTCTTTTTAGTAAATTTATTTCTTCTATTGATAAGTATCTATATTCATTTCGAGGCAAGTCTTTTTTAGTAATATTTGCGAACATTGATAGTTCTACCGAGATAATTTTACTTTTTATTTTTTCAAATATTGAATATATTATACCAATATCATTGTAACATTTTATTCCTATCTCTATTTTATTTTCTTCTTTAATATAGGATATATTGTTTTTGTTATTTATATCTGTTAACATTTCTTGGGCAGATTGCAAATCTATACATGAAATCTCCTTTTCTAATAATACTTGGAAAACACGGATTATTTTTTTTTTAATTCGTATTTTTTTTATGAGATGTTCATCATTGGTATATATGTTTATTCCTGATGATTGCTTCATTTCTGAAGACATTGATTGGAGCGAGTTTTCTTGAATTAAGTTTTTCAATTCTTTTTGCTTAAGTCTTTTATGGTGATTGTTGTGTACAATATAGATTAGTTTGCTGGTAATTATCGAGTTTTTATATTTAATTATGTCAGAAAGCTTGATTTTTACCCCCATTTGAGTAATACTTTTTCCATTAACACTAATTAATCCTGATTTTATCAAAAAATCAGCTTCTCTTCGAGTGCAATTTCTAGACTTAGCAATAAATTGATTTAGTCTAAGAGGTTTGTTTATTGATTGATTGTTCTCCATTAGGAAATGGTTAGATATTTAAAAATAAATTTATTTTAATTTCATTTTTTTCTCTACACTACCATCAGAATATATTAAAAGGTGAATATTATTTTTGTTTTTTTCATTAATATCTCTTCCTAAAATGTCTACAGATTTTACAAGGATTTTTTCTTTCGATATAGCTGAAATATAAGTGGTATTACAAGGCAGAAGGGGATATAAAAAGTTAGTTGTAAAATCAAGAGCTTGTACAAATAATGGATTTCCATTTCCCGAAAGAAACCAACTATGAGCTTCTCCAGGAAAAAGTAAATGACTATTATTTACTCCAACCTCATCTGCTTTTGGATGCATTTCTCCAGATCCACATAATGTTAATACGGTTGATTGATTAAGTCCAGGTCCGCAGTTATAGTTAACTGTTAAATCATTATCTCCCTGGCAGCTTACCAGAGGTTCATCATAGCTGTCAATCCAATCAACATCATTAATTCCTCCAGCAAAGCTAATTACTCCATTTACATGTGAGCTATATCCAACATTTCCAGCATCTCCCTCAAGTCCTCCAAATGAATTCACAATGTTTTGAACATTTATTGGGATAACTGGCAAATCATTAATATGATCAATATACGCTAAATGTATAGCTATAACAGCTCCAGCAGATGTTCCTCCAGCAAAAATAGTATTAGGATCTATCCCATATGAATTTCCATTTTCATAATAATCTTTTCGAAAAAACCTAATAGCTGACTTGGCATCAGCCACCGCTTTTAACACAACTTCGTATTGGGTAGCATTGTAGGTCAGGAAATTTACAATGTCAAGAAAACCAACAAGTCTATAGTTAAGAGAGGCGGTTACATATCCTTTTTTTGCAAAAGATTCACAGAAGTGCTGACAATCAATTTCATCTTTGTCTCCTCCATAAAATGATCCTCCATGCATAAATATTATCAGAGGGCGATTTGTTTCCGAATCTCCGACAGGTGAATATACATCCATTGTATGATATGAATCATTGTAAACATCTGAGTAATTCACGGAAGTCTTACTTACATTGTTAAAGATTTCATTTATATATCTGCCTTCGCATTGAGAGAGGGTAGAGTAATTAATTAAAATAACAAACACTAATAGTAAAGATATTCTCATTGGACAAATAATATATTACTGCTAATTTAGATAAATATTTCTCTTTTAATTTGTTTGATGAAGTTTATTTATTTGTTGTTCTATGATATCATCTTCTATTTTTTTAAATAAATGATCGGCAGTTTTGATTTTGTGGCCAGGGATTAATAAATTGGACTTTCCTGCATCGTCCCATTTTTTAGGTTGAATATCAATCATTTCATATAATTTTTTAGAAGTGAATGGCATAAATGGTTCACATAGAATAGTGATTGATCCCGCTATTTGTAAAGCAATGTTCATTATGCTAGCTGTTTTTTCTGGATTTTCTCGATGAATTTTCCATGGTTCATTATCTGCTAAAAATTTATTTCCTAATCTACATAAGTTCATTAATTCTGAAAGAGCAGATCTGAACTTATATTTTTCGAGTTGATTTCCAATTTTTTCAGGATATTGAGCTAACTTTGAAATGCACGAGTCAATAACATCATCAGTATAAGTTATTTCAGGAACAATTCCATTATAATATTTATTTGTTAATACCAATACTCTATTAATAAAATTTCCAAAAATTGATACGAGTTCGTTATTGTTTTTAGCTTGAAATTCTTTCCAAGTAAAATCGGTGTCTTTAGTTTCTGGAGCGGTAGCGCATAGACTATATCTAAGAGAGTCTTGTTGATTTTTAAAATCATTTAAGTATTCATGTAGCCAGATCGCCCAATTCCTGCTTGTAGATAATTTCTTTCCTTCTAAATTTAAAAATTCATTAGCGGGCACATTTTTAGGCAGAATATATTTATTTTTACTTGATTTTAATAGTATTGGAAAAATAATACAATGAAAAACAATATTATCTTTGCCTATAAAATGTACAAGTTCAGAATTATTATCAGTCCAATAATCTTCCCAATTCTTATTTGAATTAATTGCCCATTGTTTCGTGGCTGAAATATACCCTATTGGAGCGTCCATCCATACATATAATACCTTATTCTTTAAATTTTTTATTGGAACTTTTACTCCCCAGTCTAAATCTCTTGTCATTGCTCTGGGTTTTAGCCCACCCTCAATCCATGATCGACATTGTCCAATAACTTGCGACTTCCAATTATTTGGGTTATGGGTTTTCGTGTTTTCCAACTTCCCATTATTAATCCACTCATTAAGCCATTTCTCATGATTGTTCATTGGTAGATACCAATGTGTAGTTTCTTTTTTAATAGGAGGCTCTCCAGAAATAGTGGATTTCGGATCAATTAATTCATTGGGACTTAAAGTACATCCACACGATTCACACTGATCACCAAATGCATCAGTAAATCCACATTTAGGGCAAGTTCCGCGAATATATCTGTCAGCTAAAAATTGTTGATTTTTCTTATCAAAAAATTCTTCAGTTATTTTTTCGCTTAGGTGATGATTGTCATATAAATCCTTAAAGAATTCTTGGGATGTTTCATGATGAATTTTTGAAGAGGTCCTATGAAAAATATCAAAATTAATTCCAAATTCTTTAAAAGATTCTTTATTTAATGAATGATATTTTTCAATTATTTCTTTAGGAGAAACATCTTCTTTTTTTGACTGTATAGTAATAGCTGCGCCATGTTCATCTGATCCACTAATAAACGCAACGTCATGGCCTTTTAACTTTAGATATCTTGAATATATATCAGCTGGCAAATAGGCTCCTGCTAAATGCCCTATATGTATAGGGCCATTTGCATAGATTAAGGCTGAGGTAATTGTATATCGTTTTCTCATTTTAGTTGTAAAATGCAAATATATGTTTTAGTGTTTAGTAATATTAAAAAATTATAATAAAAGTGTAATTTTGTATTAATATTAATAGCATGAATTTAGAAAATTATTTTGAGAAATATCGAGAAAAAACTATCGGAGTAAATCATGAATTTGTTAGCCCATATGGTACAAAAAAAATTATCTACGCTGATTGGACCGCTAGTGGTAGAATTTATTCTCCAATAGAAAACAGGTTAAATGATGAAATTTATCCCTTTATTGGTAATACTCATACAGAAACCTCTGTTACTGGAGCTACTATGAATTTAGCCTTCCATCAGGCTCTTAGAGTCATTAAAGATAGTGTAAATGCTAATTATGATGATGTTATAATTTCAGCTGGAGCTGGAATGACAATGTTAATTAATAAATTTCAAAGAATTTTAGGACTAAAAATACATGAGCGTTATAAGAATGATATTAATATAAGTGAAAGGCCTATAGTTTTCGTTACCCACATGGAGCATCATTCAAATCAAACTACTTGGCTTGAGACTATATGTGATGTGCAAATAATCAACGCTAATCAGGAAGGTTTAGTAGATTTAAATTCTTTATCCAAATTGTTAGATAAATATAAAGATAGAAAATTGAAGATTGCGGCTATCACATCATGTTCCAACGTAACAGGTATTATGACCCCATATCATAAAATAGCAGAAATGATGCATAAAAAAAATGGATTATGTTTTGTTGATTTTGCTTGTTCTGCCCCGTACATTGAAATTGATATGCATCCCAAAAACAAATTACAATCGTTAGATGCTATATATTTTTCTCCGCACAAGTTCCTAGGAGGGCCTGGATCTACAGGGATTTTAATCTTCAATAAAAATCTATACAAAAATAGAGTACCTGATAATCCTGGAGGCGGTACTGTAAAGTGGACTAATCCTTGGGGTAATCATGGATATGTGGATGATATTGAATCAAGGGAAGATGGAGGAACCCCCGCCTTTTTGCAAACTATTAGATCGGCGTTGTGTTTTAAACTAAAAGAACAAATCGGAATTGATAAAATAATGGCTAGAGAAAAGGAATTGCATAAGCTAGTGTGGCCTAGCTTATCTAATATACCAAATCTACATATTCTAGCTAAAAATATTAGCGAACGATTATGTATTTATTCATTTTACATTGATGACCTACATTATAATCTAGGAGTTCAGTTGTTAAATGATAAGTTTGGCATACAAACTAGAGGAGGATGCTCTTGCGCTGGAACTTATGGTCATTATTTATTAAATGTGGATTACAAAACTTCATGTAATATAACAAACAATATTGAAGAAGGCCTTTTAGACTCTAAGCCTGGATGGATCAGGATGTCGTTACATCCCATTATGACTAATAAAGAAGTTAATTTTATAATTAGTTCGATTCAAGAATTATGTGAAAATCATAAAGAATGGTCAAAGGATTATCGATATAATCCAAATTCTAATGATTTTTCATTTGTAAAAAGTAAAGGAGAAAATAATTTATTAAGAGCTAAAGAATGGTTTGATACTATTATTTAATCAGTTTATTTTTTTATAATTTTAGGTACTTTGAAATAGTCAGAGTCTTTCTGGGGAGCACTTTGTAGAGCGTCATGCTGACCATAATTTTCACTACAGATATCTTTTCTTAGAATATTCTTTTCTTCACTTACATACACTAAAGGCTTGGTCTCATCTGTATCAACTTCATTTAATTTTTCAATGAATTCAAGTATTTTGACAAGATCTTCTTTCATTTTTTGAGAAGAATTTTTATCAAATTGAATTTTTGATAGAATTGACAATTCCTTAATTAAATTGTTATTAACTTTCATGGTTTTTTAATTCTTCAAAGATAGTATTGTATGCTGATTTTTTAAGATCTTCGATAGATTTTTTGTCAGAACTTATTGGCTTATGAATTTTAATCCTTACATTTCCCGGAAAACCCTTATAGTATTGAGAAGGAAATTTCTTTTTTATATCACAAATTGTAATAGGTATAATTTCAATATTTTTTTCATAAGCTAATTTAAAAGCACCATTCTTAAAATTTCTTAGCTGAATTTTTGGTTCAGGAATACCTCCCTCTGGGAAAATACATACACTAAAACCCTTGTCTATAGCTTCACTTGCTTGGATATAAGCAGAATAAGAATCCTTAATACTCTCTCTATTTACCATTATGGAATTATGTTTATAAAAATATCCAAAAATTGGAATCTTCACAAGTTCTTTTTTCCCTATAAACAACAATGGCATTTGAAGGGCCGTTGAAATTATAGGTATATCTAGGGTTGATGTGTGGTTAGAGCAGAGTATATATTGTTTTGAATCATTTAGTGGTTGTTCTATTTCTAATTTAATGTTAATACCTGCCAATAGTAAAGTAATATACGAAAGATACTTGGTAATATAATTAATTATTATTTGACTTTTATAGAAAGAAGTGAATAAAAAAAGTATAGGAATTAGTGAAACAAAAGAAAAACAAAAACTTAGGAAAACCCATAATCTCCACAATAAACTAAAAAGAAATTTAATCCAATTCATATAGCAAATATAAAAATCATATTTTTACAGCATAAATTTATTATCAATGGCTAGAATTTTAACTGGTATTCAGAGCACAGGAGTTCCACATTTAGGAAACTTGCTTGGGGCAATTATCCCAGCAATTAATTTATCAAAAGATAGTGATAATGAGTGTTTGTTTTTTATTGCAGACATGCATTCCTTTACTACTGTTAGGGATCCAAGAGTATTAAAAAATAATACTTATGCAACTGCTGCCGCTTGGTTGTCTTTTGGATTTGATACAGATAGGAATATATTTTACCGGCAATCAGACATTACTGAAGTTTGTGAATTAGCTTGGTACTTAAATTGTTTTACCCCGTACCCAATGCTTGCTAATTCTCATTCATTTAAAGATAAATCAGATCGATTAGCTTCAGTTAACGCTGGTTTATTCACATACCCTGTATTAATGGCCGCTGATATCCTTCTATATGATGCGCAAATAGTTCCTGTTGGAAAAGATCAGTCCCAGCATTTGGAAATAACTAGAGATTTAGCTAATGCATTTAACTATATTTACAAGGACACGTTTACTATTCCCGAAATAGACTTAGATAAAAAAAGTATGATAGTTACAGGAACAGATGGGCAGAAAATGAGCAAATCGTATAATAATGATATTAATATTTTTCTTCCAGAAAAACTTTTAAAAAAACAGATTATGTCAATTAAAACTGACTCTATTCCACTTTCAGATTCAAAAAATCCAGAAACTTGTAATGTATTTAAGATATATAAATTAATTGCAAATGAAAATCAACTTAATCAAATGAAAAGCAATTACATTAATGGTAATTATGGATATGGCCATGCTAAAAACGAGCTGTTAGAACTTATACTTACTAAATATAAAAAACAGAGAGTGGAATTTGTACGATTGATGAAGAATAAAAATTTAATTGATGAAAAATTAAAATTAGGTTCTACTAAAGCAAGGTCTATAGCTGAAAGTGTATTGCAGAGAGTCAGAAGTAATATTGGTTACTAGTAATTATTTTCGATATTTTTCATACAGTTCTTTTTGATGATTGTATAAATCAATTTCCTCTCCTTTAATATACGCGGCTTCTACTTGATTAGTCTTCATGTCTAAGGCATCTCCATTACTAATAAAAAATGTGGCATTTTTACCTTCTTCTATTGATCCTTCTTTTTCAGAAATCCCTAAGATTTTTGCAGCGTTAAGTGTTAAAGCGGTTATAGCGGATTCCTTATCAAGCCCATACGCTACTGCAGTGCCAGCTGTAAAAGGTAGGTTCCTAGAGCCCATTGCTTCCATGTCTCCTGAATAGGAAAAACAAAAGGTAATATCCTCTTCATATAGTTTTGAAGGTAGATTATAAAATTCATCAATCGGAGAGTCTTCGCTACTAGGCAAGCTATGCGTTCTTATGAGTATTATTGGAACTTCATATTCTTTAATTATATTAATCGCATTTATCGCGTCTTTTCCTCCAACTAGAATAATGTTTTTAACACCTATTTTTGAAAAAAAACGTATAGACTCTCTTATTTCTTTGGCATAATTTGCATGAATATATAAATTACTACTTCCGTTAAAAATGTTTTCAAGAGACTTCATTTGTAGATCAATTTTTTCAGAAAATTTAAAATAAGCATAGGCTTTTTTGAAGTATTGTTTAATCTTTTCAACATCAGCTTCATAACTTTTATTTTGTTTGGTGTTGCCTGGCTCAGCCCACCAACCGGAATATTTAAAAACACTCGGCCAATTTAAATGTATCCCATCATTTTCTATAGCACTTGCATCTTCCCAATTCATCCCATCTAAATACATTACTGAAGAAGCTCCCGAAATTATACCGCCTCTAGGAGTAACTTGAGTTATAAGCACGCCGTTGCTTCTGATTGTTTTTAATATTCGTGAATCAGTATTATAAGCCGTTAAAGATCTTACATTAGGATTGAAATCTCCGACTTCATTATAGTCATTTGTTGCTCTAACAGCGCCTATTTCTGTAATTCCTAAAGTGTTATTTGGAGAAATAAACCCAGGATAAATATGTTTCCCATGAAGTTTTATAATTGTGTCATAGGAGGTCGGGTCTATTCTTATCTTATTCGCTTCAGTTACAATATCAAATTTGTCATCTTTAAAACTAATCAAAGAATTTTCTATTATTTCACCATTTCCTATGTGCGCTGTAGCTCCAATAAGTAAAATAGGTTTGTTAGCATTGGAATTAATCGCGATGAGGCATATTGCTAAATAGCTTATAAGTTTAAATTTTTTAATCATAGTCTTCTATAGTTTCACAGTGGTATATTTTCTCGTATTCTAATTCTATCTCCTTAAAATTTTTATTTGAGATGTCTTCCCCCATTTTTTTAATTAATCTCATACGTTCTATTAAATCTCTATCTTCCATTTGTTTTGATTTTTTAATGCAGTACATGAGAACGCCATCAACATATGTTTGTTCTACTTTAGCATATACAGATAAGGGATTACCACTCCAAATCACAATATCAGCATCTTTTCCTTTAGTAATACTGCCAATCTGATTGTCCAGATGCAAAAGAATAGCGGGATTTAGGGTAATCATTTTCCATGCTTCTTCTTCAGATACGTTTCCATATTTTATAGCTTTTGCAGCTTCATGATTTAATCTTCTACCCATTTCTGCATCATCAGAATTAATTGCGGTTACAATTCCGTTTTCATTGAGGATTGCTGCATTATATGGAATCGCATCATTGACTTCAAATTTATAGGCCCACCAATCTGAGAACGTCGAAGCTCCTGCTCCATGAATCTTCATTTTTTTTGCAACTTTGTATCCCTCAAGTATATGAGTAAATGTATTAATAGTAAACCCCATAGAGTCAGCTACATGCATGAGCATATTAATTTCTGATTGAATATAAGAATGGCATGTAACGAATCTTTCTGAATTTAGAATTTCTACTAATGCGTTAAGCTCCATGTCTTCTCTAGGGGGAGAGGTGTTTCGTTTTACATGAGGGCGTAAATTATTATAAGTGTCCCATTCTTTTTTGTACTCTTTTGCTCTTAAAAAGGCATCATAGAATACTTGTTCAACCCCCATTCTTGTTTGTGGGAATCGTATGGTGTTGTTGTCACCCCAATTACTTTGTTTTACATTTTCCCCTAATGCAAGCTTAATAAATCCTTTAGCATTTTTGATTTTCATGTCTTCAGCATTGCTACCCCATCTAAATTTAATTATTGCTGATTGGCCACCAATAGGATTTGCTGATCCATGCAAGAGCTGAGCGGTAGTAACTCCCCCCGCTAACTGTCTATATATGTTATGATCCTTAGGATTGATTACATTTGCAATACTTACTTCTGCCGTTACAGCTTGGCTACTTTCATTTACACCTTTACTAATAGCTATGTGAGAATGTTCATCAACAATTCCGCAGGTTAAATGTTTTCCTTTCAAATCAATTGTTGAAAACGCATTATTTTTGAATAATATTTTTCCATCGATTTTTTTCCCAACAGCTATTATTTTCCCATCTTTAATTGCAACATCAGCTTCATCTAAAATGCCAGACTCTTCATTTGTCCAAATGGTTGCGTTGGTAAATAGGATTGGTAGTTTTTCTTTTTTAAGTTGAATTCCGTAAGCTTTGTTTGGACTTAAGATAGTAGGTATTATAGTATCGATTAATTTTTTAGACTCGTTTTTATTCTCAATTAGTGTTGAGTCAAGCTGCAATTTGAAATCAATCATATCTCCAAAATCATTTTCATAAAACCCAATAAAAACACCGTCTACATATTCAGACATTCCTCTAAATGACATGTCATTATTCGAGAAGAGCAAAGTAGTATTTTGGAGGTCTGTTTTATAAGCAACTAGCGAAGTGTCAGATGTGATTTCATGAACTTTGATTTTATCTATTGAACCAGATAATTTAAAATTTCTAATTTCATTTATTTCAGAATGAAATGTATAATATCCTCTAAAATCATTAATAGGTTTTTTATTAATTATATGTCTTTTCCCATTAGTCCAGTTTTCATAGATTTTTCCATCATCAAATAAGTCGCCGCTACATATTAAAAAATTAGCTTTTTTGTTTTTTGCTATTGAACCAATTGTTTCTTCTTGATTGATTATAGTAGATGGGATATGTGTTAAAGCTTTAATAGCTATTTTTTTAGGAAGACCTTTATTAATTGCTGTTTTGAGGTTGTTGAAGAACTCCTCTGATTTTTCAATTCCTTCCATTGTGATACAGAATTTAATATCGTTTTCATAAAGAATCCTAGGATTAAAGGGAGCGGTCTCCCATTGTTTTAATTTTGATAAAGTTAAAGATCTATTTAGCTCAGGATTGCTGACATTGTATTTTTTTGGAAAATTAATTGGAAGGATAATTGGAAATCCAAATGTTTTTATGTCGTTCACATATTCATATTCTTCACCATTTCCTTTAATAATAAAATCTAATTCGAATTCATTCGCTATTTCGTTTATCCTGCTATAATCTAGTACATTATTAGTCTCAAATATGTGTGGCAAGTTGATATTCTCATTATAAGAGATATAAGACAGATTAATAACATCTTTCTGATTTTTGTACCAATAAGCATCCAAGAAGAATTGTTTTATAAGAGCAATACTTCCCATTAAAGAACTAGGATAGTTTTGACTAGATGAACCTTTTTTAAAAGAGAATGCCAATGCTGTTTTAGGGTTTAAAATCACATTACTTTCTTGTTCCTGAGACAGAGAGACTAAAGAAGCGGTTCCTCTTACAATACCATCTTGTTGATGAGTCAGAACTACTCCAAACCCAGATGACAAATAATTTTTTATTTGCTCATTGTTAATTGAAAATTGATCGCATGCGTTTATTTCTGGATGAACAGCTTCATTCCAGTGATATGCCCCTTCTTTATTTGAATCAAATTGTGGATACATGCTTGGTTTTTTCTTAATACTTTTTTTAATACCATAGCTAGAGTATAAATCAATAAAAGATGGATAAATATAGCCCCCATCAAGATTAACAATTATAGCTCCCTTAGGGATTTCAATATTTTCGCCAACATCAATGATTTTATCTTGTTTGACAATTAGTATTCCATTTTCTATTTGATTTTTGTAATCAATAATTATATATGCATTAGTAAATGCATAAGTTGGATAGAAATTTTTTGATACGCTATTTACAGGAGTCATCTCTTGTGACATCAGGCTGCAACTAATTAGTATAAAAATAAAAAATTCAAGGTTTCTCATAAATACTTATAATTAAAGTTGTAAAAATACAATTTTTAAAAAATAAATTTTTGTTTCTTTGCTTCAGAGTTTAATTATTTTGTGAATGAGTTTTCTTAAGCCAAAGTTTATTGTCAAATATACTAAGATTTATAAAGAAGGTGGGTTTAAAGCGGTAGCTAAGGAGGGAGGCTGGACAGTTTTAATTTTATTATTCTTGTTTTTTTTGATTAAAGGTTTATTGTGGTTAATCATTCCATATTTAATTGCTAGGGGAGTATAAATTAAAAATAAATATTATGAAAACACACGCGTTAAATTTAATTAATAGTTTTTCTTTAATGTCTATAGGACTATGGGGATTGTATGTTTCTAATGCGCCAACATCTTTAATTCCAGTAGCTTTTGGATTATTTTTGTTTTTATGTTCTGATGGAATAAAGAATGAAAACAAGAAAATTGCTCATATTGCTGTTTTGTTAACCGTGGTTATTATTGCAGCTTTGTATTTCATGCCTCTTTCTAAGGAGTTAGCTTTAGAAGCTAGCCAGCAGGACAGTAATAAGATTTACAGATTATTAGCAATGATTGGAACATCAGTATTAGCTATGATTGGTTTCGTTAAAAGCTTTATCGACGCTAGAAAAAACAAATAATGATTTAAAATTTGAAGGAAAGAGCTGTTTTAATTGGATTAATAACCAGTGATATTTCCAAAGAACTTATTGAGGAATATTTGTTGGAATTAGCTTTTTTGGCAAAAACAGCGGGAGCTGATACTATAAAATCCTTTACACAAAAATTACCTCATCCAGATAAATCTACTTTTTTAGGAAAAGGAAAAACAGCTGAGATAAGCGAATTTGTAAAATCTAATGATATCAGTTTAGTTATATTTGATGATGAGCTGTCTCCTACTCAATTAAGAAATGTAGAAAAAATTTATGGCTGTAAGATTTTAGATCGAAATAATCTTATTCTAGATATTTTTGCTACTAGAGCGCAAACATCTAAAGCTCGAACTCAAGTAGAGCTTGCTCAATATCAGTATTTGTTGCCAAGACTTACTAGAATGTGGACACATTTAGAAAGGCAAAAGGGGGGCATTGGAATGCGAGGACCAGGTGAGACTCAGATCGAAACAGATAGAAGAATTATAAAAGATAAAATTTCTTTATTAAAAAAGAAAATTAAAAAAATAGATAAGCAAGGTTTTACACAACGCAAACAGAGGCATCAGTTAATAAGGGTTTCTCTAGTAGGATACACAAATGCAGGGAAATCAACTTTAATGAATCAACTTAGTAAAGCAGAAATTTTTGCTGAGGACAAGCTTTTTGCAACATTAGATACAACAGTTCGAAAAGTTGTAATTGAAAATTTACCCTTTTTACTCACAGACACAGTTGGTTTTATCAGAAAACTTCCTCACGAACTTGTTGATTCATTTAAGTCAACTTTAGATGAAGTTAGAGAATCCGATTTATTATTACATGTAGTAGATATTTCTAATAAGTCTTTTGAAGATCATATTAAAACTGTTGATAAAACTATTTTAGATATAGGAGCTTCTGACATTCCATCAATTATAATTTTCAATAAAATTGACAATTATAAATTTGTGGAAAAAGAGGATGATGATTTAACTGAAAAAACAAATGAAAATTATTCTCTCAAGGATCTAGAGTCTACTTGGATGTCTAAAATTAATACTGAAGTTATTTTCATTTCATCTACTCAAAAATATAATTTTGACATTTTAAGAAATACTTTATATAATAAAATAAAGGATTTGCATATAAAAAGATATCCGTATAATAACCTTCTTTATTAGTCAGCATCTATTTCTATCAGTTTGGAATAATAGCTGTCTTTATTTTTCATTAGAGATTCAGGAGTTCCTATTTCTATTATTTCCCCGTTGTTGATAACAACTATTTTATCTGAATTTCTAATTGTAGAGAGTTTGTGAGCAATAATTAAAGTTGTTCGGTTTTTCATTAAATTAGTTAATGCATTCTGAACAGAGGATTCAGATTCGATGTCTAGTGAAGATGTAGCTTCATCTAGAATTAACACATCAGGATTTTTTAATACAGCTCGAGCTATGCTTATTCTTTGTTTTTCTCCTCCAGATAGTTTATCTCCTCTTTCTCCAATATTAGTTTCGTATTTATTTTCTAATTTAATTATAAATTCATGTGCGTTTGCAATTTTTGCGGCATTTTCAACCTCTTCTATTGTTGCAGAAGGTTTTGATAAAAGAATATTATTAAATATCGTATCATTAAATAAAATAGATTCTTGAGAGACCACGCCCATTATATTTCTTAACGAAGAAATGTTAAGGTCTTTAATATTGTGGTTGTCAAAATTAATTTGTCCATTTGAGACATCATAGAATCTAGCGCATAGATCAGCAATTGTTGTTTTTCCACTTCCAGATTCTCCTATTATAGATATTATTTCTCCCTTTTTTATTTCAAAATTTATATTTTTAATAATCAAACTGCTATCATATTTAAAATTTACATCAATAAATTCTATTTTTTCATTAAGTTTATTAATAGTAGTTGGGTTTTTGCAGTTGGTAATTTCACATTGTTCATTTAAAAAGTTGTTTATTCTCTTTGCGGCCGCAGCTCCTTTCTGAATTCTATAATAAGATGTCGTTAATGACCTAGCTGGAGGGATAATTTGAGAGAAAATCAAAATGTATCCGATAAACATTTCAGGAGATAAAAGGTTGCCATCTAGAACTATTTTGCCACCAAACCACATTATTATTACAAGTACTATTGTGCTCAGCACTTCACTTAATGGAGAAGCAAGGTCCTTTCTTCTTAGAAGAGAGTTCATGATTTTTTTATAGTTTTCACTTTGTTTGTCAAATTTATTTTTGACAGTTTTTTCCGCATTTAATAATTTTATTACTCGTAATCCTCTAATGTTCTCATCAATTATTGAAATTAAATCACTTATTTTTTGCTGACTTTTTTCAGATGTTTTTTTTAGAGATTTTCCTATCGTTCAAATAATAATTCCTGTAATAGGGAATAATATTATTACGAACAAAGTAAGTTGAGGGCTAATAAAAATTAATGTAATTATATATAAAATTATTTGTATTGGGTCTCTAAAGATCATTTCTAGAGAGCTCATAATGGACCATTCAACTTCTACTAAGTCAGTACTCATTCTTGAAATAATATCTCCCTTTTTTTTCTTTGTAAAAAATGACACTTGGAGTGACACCATTTTCTTATGTATATCTGTTCTAAGATCATGCACAATATTGTTTCTTATTGGAACAAGGAAATATAAAGCGAGATAACGGAAAAAATTTCTTAAAAAAAACATGACAATTATTAATAAGCATATATATAATAGAGCGTCAATTTTCTCGCCATTATCAATAATAGTTTGTATTTGAAAATAAAAATAATCCTTAACGGATGAGGGATTTATTGAAAATGTAGTATCATTAATTTCATGATTTTCAATAGTGCCAAATAAAATGCCTAAAAATGGAATTACCATTGTAAGTGAGAATAATGAGAAAATAACTGTAAGAACATTAAATATTATATTTAAGATCCCGTATTTATAATACCTCAATACATATTTAAATATTTTCAAAAGGTCTTTCATTGATGCAAATGTAATGATAAGAAAATAGAAAAGCTATCTTTGCAGTATGGAAACTACACGACAGCAAAAGGTATCTAAGGCTATTTTAAAAGAATTATCTTTTATTTTTCAAAAGGAAACAAGACAGTTTTTAGGAAATATTCTAGTGACAATAACATCAGCAAGAGTCTCTCCAGATTTGTCTGTTGCTAAAATATATCTCAGCATTTTCCCAGCAAAGGATCCTGATGAATCTTTACAAGTTTTAAATAATAACAAGAAGTATTTTCGAACTATTTTAGCGCAATCTGTAAAAAATCAATTGAGAATTATACCAGAGTTAATATTTTACTTGGATGATTCCGCTGAGTATGCTGAGCAAATTGAATCGTTATTAAAAAAATAATAATTCAATAATGATATCCTCACTTTATATAGCTCTTAAATATTTTGGCAATTCAAAAGTCAAACATGTTGTTAATTTAGTATCATACATTTCATGGGTAGGGGTTGCCATAATAACAGCTTGTCTAGTAATTATTTTATCTGTAGTCAATGGATTTGAAAAGCAAGTTGTTAAGACTTATAACTCGTATTACCCTGATATTGAAATCAAATCGGTTAACTATAATACATTTGATGCTGAGAGGTTAACTCATATCTTATTAGAATTAGGAGATCATATTAAGGTATCGTCATCTATTTTAGAAGAAAGAGCTCTTTTATTTTATAATAATGTGAGAGTTGTTTCTAATATTATTGGGGCTGATAGAAAATATTTGGAGATTTTAACTAACCAAGACACTTCTTTAATTAAAGGTTTTTTAGATGAGAAATCCGAAACTTCTATTTTAGGAAACACTTTGATGTTTAGTATTGGAGCAAATGTTTTTGCAACAGATGAGATAGAGTGTTATGTTCCTAAGTCAGAATCAAAAGTGCTAACATCTCTAGATGACTTTAAGATATTTTTTGTTCGGCCTACATCGTATATTACTAAGCCCGCTAGAGTTGATGATAACTTTATAATAATGCCATTGACTAATGTTCAAAAAATTTTAGATAAAAAAAATCAAATTTCGTCAATTCAAATAGATTTTAATGAGGGCTCAGACCTTACTAACATCAAAGAAAAAATTGCTAGCATGCTTGAGGAAGAATTTGTAGTCATAACGAAATATGAACAGAATAAATTTCTTTATAAATTGTTAAATTCTGAGAAATTAATTACATTTATAATACTAATATTTGTGTTGTTATTAATTTTTTTCAACGTTATAAGCTCTATTAGCATGTTGATTATTCATAAGAAGTCTGATATTAAAATTTTATCTTTTTTAGGAGCTTCAAAATCCTTTATTCGTTGGGTGTTTTTTTATAAAGGTTTTCTTGGGGTGTTTTTTGGCAGCATTATTGGAATTTCATTTGGGATATTAATTTCTTTTGTTCAGAGCTATTTTAGCATAATTAAATTCAGGGGAGCTGGAGATGGTTCTTTAATTCCATATCCAATAAATATTTCTTTCTATGATGTTTTTTTAATAGAACTGATTGTTCTTATAATGGGAACTTGTATTACATTCATTCCTACAATTTTATTAGTAAATAAGATAGTTAGAAAACAAAATCTTTGAATTTCTCTTTGACCTCTTCTAAAGTTTCAATGATTTCTTGAGTTGATTCGGCAGTTACCATTCTGATGCGATAGTTTTTAAAATTAGGAATTGCTTTAAAATAATTAGTATAATGCCTTTTCATTTCGGCAATTCCTAATGTTTCCCCTTTCCATTTAATTGAGTGTATGAGGTGTCTTTTACATGTCTCAATTCTTAAATTTAAGCTGGGTTTTTTTAAGTAAGTATCGGTTTTCAAGTAGTGCTTTATTTCATTAAAAATCCAAGGATAACCAATTGAAGCTCTGCCAATCATAGCTCCATCAAGTCCGTAAATGTTTTTCATTTCTTTTGCTCTTTCGGGCGTATTAACATCTCCATTGCCAAATACTGGAATATGCATTCTTGGATTATTTTTAACTTCCGCAATTAAAGTCCAGTCAGCAACTCCTTTATACATTTGTTTTCTAGTCCTTCCATGAATAGATATTGCTTTTATGCCTACATCTTGAAGTCTTTCAGCTACTTCAACAATATGCATTGAGTTTTCATCCCATCCCAACCTAGTTTTAACTGTTACAGGTATTTTTGTTGAATTAACAATCTGCTTAGTCATTTCAACCATTTTTGGAATATCTCGAAGTATTCCCGCGCCTGCGCCTTTATTTGCAACTTTTTTAACTGGGCATCCGTAATTAATATCAATGATTTCAGGATTTGCTTTTTCACAAATTTTGGTAGCTTCTTTCATAGAGTCAATGTTGTTGCCAAAAATTTGAATCCCTATTGGTCTTTCAAAATCATATATATCAAGTTTTTGAGTGCTTTTTTCAGCATCTCTGATTAATCCTTCAGATGAGATAAACTCAGTGTACATTACATCAGCACCATTTTCTTTACATAAAGCTCTAAATGGAGGATCACTGACATCTTCCATAGGAGCAAGTAGAAGAGGAAACTCTCCTAATTCTATATTTCCTATTTTTACAGACATATTACTACAAAAATAAGTAAACCAATGAAGCTAAAAACTTTTTTATTAAATAAATCCCAAGGATTTAAATTAACTTTTTTCTTTGTGATTGTTTTATGTGTAGCTTTTTTTACGTCTCTTTTTATGGGTTTTTTTATTGAAGATGACATAAAAAAATTAATCAGCAATATTTTTGATCAAAGGGTTCATATAATAATTAATTTTTTGTTTATACTCATTTTACCAGTGTATATTTTATCTTTTTTTGAGAGGACTAGAATGAGTGATTTAGTAGGGCTGAATAGCAACTTTATTAATAAACAAGTTTTATTTTTAATAATGTCAATTATCAGTATCCAACCTTTTATTGTATACACTGTATATTTAAACTCTGAATTTATATTTTCGGTTTTTAGTCAATTACCTGAAATGATCTCTTTCTTTGAGAAGATGGAAGAGCAAGCGAATGCATTTATACAGAACTTATTGAATCAGGAAGGTTACCATAATCTAACTATCAATATTGTGTTATTAGCGATTTTGCCTGCAATTGGTGAAGAGCTATTTTTTAGAGGCATTATTCAGAAAAAACTAACTTATATAATTATTAATCCTCATCTAGCTATTCTAATTACCTCAATTGTTTTTTCAGCTATTCATTTGCAGTTTTTTGGATTTCTTCCTCGATTAATTTTAGGATTGGCCTTGGGATACTTTTTTTATTATTCTAAAAATTTATGGATGCCCATATTAGCACATTTTACACATAACGCTTTATCCGTATTTGCTTTATTTTTTACGAAACATGAATTGAGTGAGACCCCATTAGAATTAAATGAGGATAATATTAATCTTCCACCAGTTTTTGCCAGTATATTCTTTTTTGTGATTTTCTTTTATTTATTTATAAAAGTATATAAAAATGAAAAATAGCTATTCTCTTTTTTTGGTAGAGTAGTTAATTTTGAGAGCTTCTGCTTTTCTCAACTGAGTTTTTACTTCGGTTACTATACCCATAGTTACGTCTTCATCTGCTTTTATTGATGTTGTCATTCGAGAAATGAGCTTCTCATCTTTTTTTGCTTGCTCGTCTTTAACCCACTGATAGATTTTGCTAACATCTTTTCTTCTATATAGTTTATCATCAAGTTGAATACAAGGAAGTCGTCCAAATTTATCTTGTTGTGATTCTATTGGGCTCCCAATATAAATATAATTTACTAGGGATTTTTTTTCTAATTTTTTCACCTCCGACGCTTTTGGTTGTGATACAGTCATTTGAAGCGTAACTTCACGCAAAACAGTTGTTACCATAAAAAAGAACAATAGCATAAAGACTATGTCTGGCAATGAAGCTGTTGAGATTGCCGCCATTTTTTTACCATTATTTCCTTTTTTAAATTTACTCATTTTAGTTTGCTTTAGTTTCTGCCTCAGAAATTTTCATTGGATACCTTTTCTTAATATACTCTTGATCACAATTTGGAAGTTGAGAGAACTCCATTCCGTATTTTTCTATTGCATACTCTCTTCTTATTTCGTTATATGCTTGAGTCAGCAAATTTTGCACTTCTATATATACTTTATAAGATGTGCCTTCTTGATTTTGAAGAGAGACAATAGCTTTTTGAGGATTATCTGAAGACGACTCATCCGCCAAAGGATTTAATTTATAATTATATTCATATCTAACTTTACCTTTAAAGGGACTTTTCTGCCATGAAATATTTCCTTCATCATCTGTTGTTCTAACTTGCTTCTTATTTTTATTTAGTTCTTTAATTAAAGGTTCATTTCCGCACAAACCATCACAACTTACAAAAACATCATTTTTCGTCAGGTCACCGTACCAACATCCATTAACAACTTTTGCGCATTTATCTTCACTTGGTGCGTATTGAAATTCGCTAATATTTCTTCTGTTATTTATGAATTTCTTTAATTCTTCTAATAGAGGTTTTTTTGCTCCATTTTCGATGATGTTATATGTCCCTGATGCATCTATTTCTACTTTATTTGTTGGAACTCCCTGTCCAGCTAAAACCTTATTATTTTTATTTACAAGAACAACAAATATATTTCTTTTGTGAACTTCAGGCGTTTCAATTTTTTCTTCAGGCATTGGAGGTAGTTTTCTTGAAATACCACTATCAACATCCATTGTTGTAGTTGCTAAAAAGAAAATAAGTAACAAGAAAGCTATGTCTGCCATCGATCCTGCGTTTATTTCTGGTAATCCTCTTCTTGCCATATTTATATGTTTGTATTTATTGTTCTAACAAAATATGCAATCATCCCCCAGACTATTAACAGGCACGCTATTAAAATTAGATACAGGGTCATAGTGATTAATATTCCTCCAATAGTTCCATCGGAAGAAATTATAGAGAAGCTAACCACTGATATTAATCCTAAAAATGTAAATAGAATTTTTCTAATAAATTTCCAACCTAGATTAATAATATTCATAATAATTTTAGTTATTAAACTAACAAAAACCCCTAGTAATGAGGATATTATTGCAATTATAAATACCCCTAATAACATATTTATAATTGTAGTATTGTAGACGTCATTGAATAGCCAAACATCCCCAATAATCCATCCTATTAAAATAGCTCCGCATATAATCCCAAAAGAAGTCAAAAGTCTTATAAAATAAGATGATCCATGGTTAGTAAAATTTTTAATCAGATTTAGTATAATGCTAATAAAAATTCCAATTATAGCTAAAACAAATGTAAAAGTGAATATCCCTAGTAATGAACTAATGAAACCAGTATCATTCGCATTTATAAAAGTTCTTGTGTCTCCTTGACCAAGAACTACATCAAATTCGCCAAATAACCACAGATCTCCAATAATCCATCCGAATAAAATAATTAAACCCACCACTCCAAACTTTATAGATGAGATTACCATATGTTTAGCTCCAAAGAATGAGATTTTAGAAAACCAACTAATTCCACCAAAACTAATAATGCTTAAGAAAACGGTTACTAATAACATTATAGGATTCCATATAGGCCCCATAATTGAAGTTACTGTTAGTTTTTCGCTATCATTTATTTCAGGGTTTATTGATTCAGGATTAGTCCAGTGATTCCATTCTAAAGGAACAGCCTCATCTATATTTAAAGCTAATTTAGTCCATTCATGTGGTTGAGAAACAAACATTGTCTCATTACATAATTCAAAGAAACTTAGTTTGTTAGGCATATCGGAATTTATAGGATTATTCATAATTAGAATCACATCTAGAAGAAAAATCCAATATACTAATCCCCATAGTGATCCGAATATTAGCTGTTTTCCAGCCTTTGGGTCTCTACTCTTGATAATAAATCCTGCTGGGAGCGCGAAAAAAGGAAGCAATCTGGATATTAATCCATAAGGCTTTTTATTCGCTAGATTAACTATAACTGTAGCAAAAATAAATATTAATGCAAGGGATAATATTATCCAAAGTATTACAGTCATTTAATTATTATTTTCTTCTTTTTCTAGAAGGTTTGTTACTATGAACTACTAATAGGTCAACTAAACTGATTGATGCATCTTCCATTTCATTAACAATACCATCTACTTTAGAAATTAGATAATTATAAAATAATTGTAATATCATAGCAACTATAAGACCAAAAACTGTAGTAAGTAAGGCTACTTTGATACCACCTGCTACTAGAGAAGGTGAAATGTCTCCAGCTCCTTCTATCGCATCAAAAGCTCCGATCATTCCAATAACTGTTCCCATGAATCCTAACATGGGAGCTAATGCTATAAATAATGAAATCCAAGAAAGACCTTTTTCTAATTGTCCCATTTGGACTCCTCCATATGCAACGATAGATTTTTCTACTTGATCTATGCCTTCTGAAGATCTGTCTAGTCCTTGATAGAAAATTGAAGCAATAGGGCCTCTAGTATTTCTGCAAATTTCTTTAGCTGATTCTAGTCCTTTTTTGTTTAAGGCTTCTTCAACATTTCCTAGTAATTTTTGAGAATTTGTTGAAGATAGGTTTAAATAAATTATTCTTTCAATTACAAGAGCTAGTCCAAAAATTAAACAAAGAAGAACTATTGACATGAAGAACGCTCCTCCCTCATAAAATTTATCTTTTAAAACTCGAGTCCAACTTTTTTCCTCAATGACTTCTTCTCCACTATCATTCATCATATCTTCTCCACCATTACTAATCACATCTTCACTGCTGTCACTAATCATTATATCTTCTCCGCTGTCACTCATCATCTCATCTTCAGTTTCATCACTTATTAACGCCTCCTCAATTTCATCATTAAACTCATCAATAATTTCCTCCATTTCAGCTTCCATCTCTTCTGAAATAGCTTCAATTTCTTCAGAGAATTCTTCAATAATATCCTCCGTCTCGCTAATGATGTCTTCCATCTCTTCAGCAGCCTCTTCTAAACTTTCTATCTCTTCAGTTCCAAAAATACTAAATTGAGATTTTGACTCTATAGAGGTAAAAAAGAATGCGAACAAAGTTATTAATACTAGTAATTTTTTCATTTTATAGTTATTTTATTTATTAGATACGCAAATGTATAAAAAATATACATTTAATTTTAGCTTGTATATGAATTAAACTTTCTATTAACTTCTTCCCAATTTATTAGGTTAAAGAAAGCTTCAATATAATCAGGCCTTCTATTTTGATAATTAAGATAATAAGCGTGTTCCCAAACATCTAAACATAAAATTGGATTTCCACCACATGAAGATGGCATCAGCGGATTATCCTGATTAGGAGTAGAACAGACACAAAGTTTACCTTCTTTCACACATAACCACGCCCAACCAGAACCAAACCTTGTTGCAGCGGCATTGGAAAACTCAGTTTTAAAGTTTTCAAAACTTCCAAAGTCTCGTTTTATAGCTTCCGCTATGTCTCCAGAAGGAATTCCTCCACCATTAGGAGAAATAATAGCCCAAAAAAGGCAATGATTATAATATCCTCCACCGTTATTTCTAACCGCATTATTGATATTAGGATTTTGACAAATTTCTTCAATAGTTTTACCTTCTAGTTCGGTGTTCTTAATAGCGTTATTAAGATTATTAGTGTATCCATTGTGATGTTTGCTATGGTGAATTTCCATAGTTCTAGCGTCTATATGCGGCTCTAAGTCCTCATAATTATATGTTAATTTTGGTAATTCGAATGACATAAATTTTATTTTTAAGTTATTAAAAGCAAAGATACTAAATTGGAGAATAGGAATCATTAATTGAGCTAGATAAAAAATCACCTCCCAATTCTTTTAGATTTTCAGATTGAGTGGATCTAATAATATTATTACTTCTTCTAATTTTTTTTGTCGCTCTAATGATTAATTCATCCGAAAAACTAAGTTCTAAAAAAGTAAATATGTTTTGTAAAATCATTTTAGGTTGCTTAACAAAACTTTCATAAGAAAAATGCAAGTAACTGTGGCGATTAAAATTTTTAAAAAATTTGTGAGAGTGCTCCATACTCAATCTCCATTCAAGCATTCCTTTTTCTTGATTATTAATATTAACTGGGAATTCAATTTTATTTTTATGAGCTAAATTCATAAGTAAATTTTCTTTTTCTCCAGTGTGCCAATTTTCCTTTTCAATTTTTTTGGAAATTGAATAACTAACTTCCAATCCATTTCTAGTGATATAAATATATTTTGCATTTGGAAAGCTTTGGTGCAAAAAATTTAACCTAAAGCAATTAATAGGCAATTTTTCGAGTAATAATTTGCTGTTGGAGATCACTTGCTCTTTAAAAAAAATAGTTTTTAATTGATTAGTTTTCTTTAGGCAAATGTCTTCTGTTTGCACTTGTAATTTCGGCTTAGTAAAATTGTGTTCCCAAATGTTAAATTCTGGGTACACTTTATGCCAAATTTTTCGAGGCTCATTTAAATATCGAATTTCAGGATGGTGAGAAATTGTATTGCCCAATAAAGTGGTTCCAGATCTTCCGCATCCAATTATGAATATAGGTGAGAATATATATTTATTTTTATTACAAATAAATTTTATTTCATCAATAAAATTTGCCATGCTTCTTCTACTAGATTTTTGTTTATAAGTTTTTTGGCTTGTAAATGTTGTTCCTCGTCAGAATTAAATTCTGTATTGATTTGTTTTGTGTCTATATTCGGAATAGAATCGTATGAAGCTAGTATTGCTAGGTCGTTTCCAGTTAAAACATTTGATGATTTTATTATATCAGGCAAATTATCTATTCCCATGCCAATTTTGGATACAGGTTTAGGGATTTTGTATAGAGAATCTATATGAGTTTTCCCATACCAACTTCCACCCAATCTACTTACTATATCAAGTTTGAACGGGTCTATATTTTCATATTCATCAAGAATGGATCTATTTATATGAATAGTACAAATTTTTGCTAAAATTAAGGCTCCTGATCCACCTTCTGAGCCAAGTTCAATAATATCTTGAATTTTACATTCAAAGTTAATTGGAGATTCTCCAACTCTTGAGGGAGCAACATTTATTGAAGCAATCTCAGTAAATCCGGCTTTCTCAAATTCATTAGTGCCTTCAGGGAAATCACACGAGGCTAAAGATACTTGTTGGTCAATGCTTTTAGTAACTAATGCAATTGTACATTCTTTTGTTTCTTTAATATTTTGTAAAGTATGTTTAGTAGTATTGTCTCTAACCCTTCTAACAGGAGAAAAAACTAAAATAGGAGGATTGACTGAAAACACATTAAAAAATGAAAATGGAGCTAAATTTTTATTTCCTTGTGCATCAATAGTGCTTACTAAAGCTATAGGTCTTGGAGTAACAGATGAGGAAAGATATTTGTAAATTGTTGATGTATCTGTTTCTTGAATGTTTATTGATTTAATCATTTTTTAACATTTAAAATAGAGTGATTAGAATTGGCTTTGAAAATCTTGTTTGAAATAGTTCCTAATCCTTCTATGGTCATTTTGATTTCATCTCCAGGATTTACCCACTTGCTTATATGATTTTCATTATTTCTTTTTTGTGTTCCATTTATTTCTAATAGACATCCAGTTCCTACAGTTCCCGACCCAATAACATCTCCAGGATAAAGAGTTGCCCCATAAGACGCTCTTTCAATTATCTCTTCAAAAGTCCAATTCATGTCGGAAGCATTCCCTTTTGAGATTAACTGATCATTTAAATAGCATTCCATTTGTAAATTGTACTTGTTTCCAAAGTTAGTTTTTATTTTTTTAGAATAAATTTCTTCAGGAGTTACTAAATATGGTCCTAAGATATTTGCAAAGTCCTTCCCCTTTGCGGGTCCTAAATTTAACTTCATTTCTTCTCTTTGGAGTCTCCTAGCGCTAAGATCATTATAAATACAGAACCCCCCTATGTATTGTTCAGCATCTTTTGAAAGGATGTTTCGGCCTTTTTTACTAATTACAATAGCGAATTCAAGTTCAAAATCTAATTCTTCAAAGTGATCAGGCATTAGATATACATCTTGTTGATCAGCATAGATTTCATTGTGGTTTGAAAAATAAAATACAGGGAATTCGTCGAATTCAGCAATCATTGTTTTATTGCGATTTTTTCTGCAAGTTTCCACGTGTTCTCTAAATGCATAAGCGTCTCTTAATGAATTAGGTTTATATATAGCTGGAAGAGGTACTATTTCTTCATATTTATGAATGTCACATAGATTTTTTTCTAAGTGATCTTTAATAGATTTTTTATAATCATTAATTTGGATTAATTCAATAGAATTTATTCTTCCAAAACAACTATTAAGATTATAAATTAAATCTTCTTTTAGAACACCAATCAAATGCTCTTCAGAGGATTTTAATTTATAAGAAATAATTTTCATTGATTACAAAAATAGAATTTTTATTTGACCTTTAATATAATTTATTTTTCTTTCTAATTTCTTTTATATTTGCTAAAAACGAATTCTTATGCCGAGATACCATAAATTAGGAAAAATACCTCATAAAAGACACACCGCCTTTAGAAAACCAAATGGTGATATTCATTACGAAGAGCTTTTTGGGATGGTTGGTTTTGATGGTATGTCATCATTATTATACCACTTGTATAGACCTACTCAAGTAAAAGCAATTAAGGAAGCTTATTCAGTATATCCGGAAATTGCTGTAGAAAAGAATTTAAAATCATATTTGCTAAAAGGATTTGAAGCTCCAAAGAAAAAAGATCATTTAAACAGTAGAATATCGATTATGATCAATAATGATTTAAATGTTTTATTATCTGCTCCAACTAATCTTCAGGAAGATTATTTTTACAAGAACACCGATGGGGATGAAGTTATTTTTGTTCATAAAGGGTCAGGAATTTTAAGAACATTTGTTGGTAATATAGAATTTTCGGAAGGAGATTATTTAGTCATACCCAGAGGAATCATTTATACACTTAAATTTAATACTGATAATAATAGATTGTTCATTGTTGAGACGTATTCTCCAGTTTACACTCCAAAGCGATATCGAAATTATTTTGGACAGTTATTAGAACATTCTCCATATTGTGAGCGTGATTTACGATTCCCCACTGATTTAGAAACTCATGATGAAAAAGGAGATTTTATTATTAAGATAAAGAAAGAACATATGATACATGAGTATACATATGCATCTCACCCTTTTGATGTTGTAGGAGTGGATGGATATAATTTTCCATACGCGTTCTCTATTCATGATTTTGAGCCTATTACAGGTAGAGTTCATCAACCTCCTCCTGTACACCAAACATTTGAAACAGCAGGTTGTGTAATATGTTCTTTTTGCCCAAGAATGTATGATTATCATCCTGAATCTATTCCTGCTCCTTATAATCATTCAAATATAGATTCTGATGAAGTTTTATATTATGTAGATGGAGACTTTATGAGTAGAAATCATGTGGAAGAAGGATATATTTCTCTGCATCCTGCAGGTATACCTCATGGACCTCATCCTGGAGCTGCAGAAAGAAGTATTGGTCAGAAATCTACTGATGAACTTGCTGTAATGATTGATACATTTGCTCCATTAAAATTAACTAAGTCAGCAATTGAGTTGTCTGACGGTAAATATCATAAATCTTGGATTGAATAAAATTATGAAAGAAGATCTATCAAAAATTAATACGAAAACTTATAATTTAGAGAAGATTTTTTCTAAAGCAAAGGATTTTTTGCCTTTATATGGAACGGATTATGTGGAATTTTATGTAGGAAATGCAAAGCAAGCAGCTCATTTTTATAAGACCGCTTTAGGGTTTCAGTCTTTAGCGTATGCAGGATTAGAAACAGGAGTTAAAGACAGGACTTCTTATGTGGTTTATCAAGATAAAATTCGATTAATGTTCACTACTCCAATGTTAACTGGAGGTGAAGATATTCATGATCACATTAAAAAACATGGTGATGGAGTTAAAGTTATTGCATTATGGGTTGAAGACGCTACAAAAGCTTGGGAGGAAACTACAAATAGAGGAGCTGAATCATATTTTTCTCCAAAGGTGACATCTGATGAAAATGGAGAGGTAGTTTGTTCTGGAATAAAAATATATGGAGATACAGTTCATGTTTTTGTTGAAAGAAAAAATTATAAAGGAACTTTTATGCCAGGTTTTGAAAAATGGGAATCTAATTATAATCCTCCTAATTGTGGATTAAAATATATAGACCATATGGTTGCAAATGTGGGATGGGGAGAGATGAATGTTTGGGAAGATTTTTATAATAAGGTCATGGGTTTTGCGAACTTAATTACATTTGATGACAAAGATATTTCGACGCAATACACTGCTCTAATGAGTAAGGTTATGACAAATGGCAATGGAAGAATTAAATTTCCAATAAATGAACCTGCTGAGGGATTAAAGAAGTCTCAAATAGAAGAATATTTAGATTTTTATAATGGTCCAGGTTGTCAGCATATAGCTGTTGCTACTAATGATATTGTCAGTACGGTATCTGATATGAAAAAAAGAGGTATTGAATTTCTTTCAATTCCAGACACCTATTATGACACTTTATTAGATAGAGTTGGAGATATTGAAGAGGATGTCATAACACTGAAAAAACATGGAATCTTAGTAGATAGGGATGATGAAGGATATCTATTACAAATATTTACAAAGCCACTAACAGATCGCCCAACATTATTTTTTGAAATTATACAAAGAAAAGGAGCTCAATCATTTGGGAAGGGTAATTTCAAAGCGTTGTTTGAATCAATTGAAGCTGAACAAGCTCGAAGAGGAACGTTATAAAAATTAATTTAAAAATTAAAAAAATGAACAAACTATCAATTGGAGATAAAGCTCCTTCTATTAACTCGATAGATCAAAATGGTGAAAAGATTTCGTTAGATAATTTTCTTGGCAAGAAGGTAGTATTGTATTTTTATCCAAAGGATATGACTCCCGGATGCACTGCTCAATCATGCAATCTTCGTGATAATTATGAGAATCTCTTAAATTCAGGATATGTTATATTAGGATGTTCTGCAGATAGCCCACAGAAGCACAAGAAATTCATTGAAAAATATGACTTGCCTTTTAATTTAATTTCTGACGAAAATAAAGTTGTTTTGAATGATTATGGTGTTTGGGGCCTGAAGAAGTTTATGGGTAAGGAATATGAGGGGATTATAAGAACAACCTTTATTATTAATGAACAAGGTATAATTGATGACATAATTACTAAAGTTAAAACTAAGGACCATACTTCACAGATTATCCCCTCTTAAGTATATCGATATGTTAAAAATGAAAAAAATATTACCATTATTAATATGTATAATTTTTATATTTTCTTGTGGAAATCATGATAATGAGAAAACTATTTTTATTTTAGATTTGTCTAATGAAAGTTTGTTAAAATCATCTCCTTTAGAAGGAGTTGATGATGAATCGGATAGTTTAATTAATTTATCTTCTACTATATTAAAATCAAGATTAGATAGGTATATATATGAGAATAAATCTAGTTATTTTGGAGGTAATCTTCCAAATCTTAATAGAGGGGAGGTGTCAAATCAAATTATTATAGATTTCCCTCTAGCCTTTACTGATTTAGAAATAGCAAGGATTAAAGATTTAATAGAATGTAAAGGGAAAATTGAATTTTGGGAAACTTATAATTTTTCTGAAATTTATGATGATTTTTTAAATGCTTTCGAATCATCTCCAGAGTTTTCATCTTTAATTTCTAAAGGGTTTTTTATTCCCAATATAACATCAGAAGGCACCATTTCAGAGAGTCCTGTAATTGGCGATATACATGTTGAAGCCAAAGATTTGTTCGATTCTTTAATTAATGAGGATTATTTTTTAAACTTATGGGACAAAGATCTTTACTTGGCTTATGGTGCTAAGAATCATAATTCCATGGGAGAGGATTTTCATCCTGTTTTAGCTCTAAAAATGAATGGGATTGAAGGTTATAGATTGGATGGTTCTGTGATTAGCTATGCTAGTGTTACTAGAAGTGAGTATGATCCATCACAGATAGTGATAAATTTGGAGATGCTTGCCCCTGGTAAGAATGGAGAGCGAAAGTGGTTTGATATTACTGAAGATAATGTTGGAAGATCTGTTGCTGTTGTTTTAGACGGCGAGGTTAAAACATTTCCTAATATAAATGAACCTATTAGTGGAGGGCGTAGTCAAATTTCAGGTGTTTTTTCCCTCCAAGAAGCTCGAGATATTGCAAATGTTTTGTCACTTGGTGAGTTGCCATTAGATGTTAAGGTTTCAGATTATATTATTAAGAAATAAAAAGTTTGCGGTGAGGAAGGGATTCGAACCCCCGAAACGATTTCTCGTTTACACGCTTTCCAAGCGTGCGCCTTAAGCCACTCGGCCACCTCACCATTGAATTGCAAAATTAGCTAAATTTAGATTAATTTGAGAGATCAAATAATTTATTTGCGTTTAGAGTAGTTTCTTTAATCACACTTTCTAAACTAATGTTTTTAATTTCAGCAAGTTTCTCAGCGATTATTAATAAATATTTTGGAACGTTTCTTTTTCCTCTGAATGGATGAGGAGAAAGGTATGGAGCGTCTGTTTCTAAGATGATCTTTTTTAAAGATGTATTTTCTATGACCTTATCTAAACCTGAATTTTTAAAGGTCAGTACTCCTCCAATTCCTAGAAAGAAATTTTCTAGTTCAATAATTCTATTAGCTTCTTTTAAGGATCCGGTGAAGCAGTGGAATACCCCTGATAAATGACTATTATTTAATCTTTCTACAATTTCTATTGTTTCATTAAACGAGTTTCTATTATGTATGACTATTGGTAAATTATTTTGTTTAGCGATGAGTATTTGTTTTTCGAAAGCCTGTTTTTGTATTGATAGAGTTGATTGATCCCAATATAAATCTATACCAATTTCTCCAATTGCAATCATTTTTTCCTTACTGATTAATTTGGCTATATGATCAATTTCAAATTTAAAATTTTCTTCACTTACTTCACATGGATGTAGACCTGCCATTGGAAAAAATATATCTTTAAAATTGTTACAAAGATTAATCATTCTTGTAGTTGTTTTTGAACTAATATTAGGAAGAAGAATTTTATTCACATGATTTTCTTTTGCTTCCTTAATAATCTGATTAATATCCTTATCAAATTCTTCCAAGTATAAATGAGAGTGAGTATCTATAAGTTTCATAAAGCAAACTTAGGATAATTTATTTAGTTTTACAGCTATGGAAATTCCAAAAAAGATTCTTGTTGTAAGGTTTAGTTCTATTGGAGATATAGTATTAACTACCCCGGTAATTAGATGTCTGAAAAAACAATTAAATTGTGATATACATTTCCTTACAAAAGAAGAATATCAAGGACTATTGCAGAACAATCCTTATATAGATAAGTTAATTTGCATTAAAAAAGGACTAAAAGAAGTAATTAGTCTATTAATGAATGAACAATATGATTACATTATAGACTTACACAGTAATCTTAGATCATTTTCTTTATTCAAATTATCTGTAAAAACTTTAAGAGTTAATAAGTCAAACTTTAAGAAATTTCTGTTAATTAATTTTGGGATTAATTTTCTAAATGAGGATCATATAGTTGATAGGTATTTTAAATCTGTCAAGATTTTGAAAGTAGAGAATGATGAAAAAGGGTTAGATTATTTTATGCCTGAAAGAATAGATGTTGATTTTAATGTAAATCAAAAATATATAGTTTGGGTTTTGGGAGCGGGTCATGAAAATAAGAAATTAAGTCAAGATCAAATAAGTGAAGTGTGTAATAAGGTTGACTATCCAGTAATTTTACTAGGAGGAAATGGAGAAAGAGATTTAGCGGAGTTAATTATTAGCGATTGTAAAAAAACTAACATATTAAATTATTGCGGAGTTAATTCATTTGACCAATCAGCTTATTTAATTAAACACTGTCAAATTGTAATAACTAATGATACTGGATTTATGCATATTGCAGCTTCTTTTGACAAAAAGATTATTTCTTTATGGGGATGTACTCAACCCACTTTAGGGTTTCGACCTTATTTAATAGAAGATAATTCAATTGAGATAATTTCTCCAAAATCAACCAAGCCTTGTTCAAGGCATGGTAAATATTGTTCTCATCAATTTGATGGATGTATTAAAAATATTAATCCTCAGATGATAATAAAACAGTTGATAGACTTAGGGCTTGTTAAATAAAGCTTTAAGTTCAGTTGCTTGCTCAGCCTTCATTTTTCCTGCAAGAATTAGTGACAATTGCCTTCTTCTTAAAGCAGCATCATAACGAGAATTTTCTAGATCGCTTTCAGGGCAAACCTCAGGAACATTTACAGGTTTTCCCATGGCGTCAACCGCTACAAATGTATAAATAGCCTCATTACATTTAGTTTTAGTCCCTGATTGTGGATCTTCAGTCCATACGTCAATAATTATTTCCATAGAAGAGGAGAATGATCTTGATATATTTGCTTCCAATGTAACTATGCTAGCTCTTGGAATAGGATGTCCAAAAGAAACGTTATTAACGGCAGCTGTTACACAGGTTCGCTCACAATGTCTTTGGGCGCATACAGCAGCTACAATATCCATCCAATGCAGTAATTTTCCTCCCATTAAATTATTAAGATTATTAGTGTCATTGGGGAGGACTATTTCCGTTTGAGTCGTTGTTGATTCAGAAGGTTTTTTTGCATTCATATTATAAAGTAAGTATCCAGCCTTGTTTGTTTTTGTTCTTAAGAGTAGTAAGATCAATTAGCGCTTCTTCTTTACTATTATAGCTATTATAGCTAACTCTGTAGTTTCCTGATTTGTTTTTCCCAATAATAGAGGCATTGAAGTTTTCTACTTTGAGTTTTCTGACAAGGGAATTTGCGTTTTTTTGATCTTTAAAAGATCCTGCTATTATAAAATATTTTTGTTTTTTATTTTTAAAATTAAATAGTTGTTCTTTTTGATGAATATTTTTTGGGGTTTCTTCATTTTTGGGTTTTATAATGATATCTTTTTCAAATGGGTTTAAACTTGCCATAGCGGAATATAAATTCGAAAGTTTATTTTCAAGAAAAATACTCATAATTGATAACCCAATTATAGGTAACAAAATAGCTGCCGCTTTTAGTATTTGCTTACCTGCTGTATTTTTGGTTTTTGCAATCGGGATGATTTTTGTAGAAATATCTACGTATTTAACATTGATTTTTTCTAATCCGTAGGAGTCAAGACTATAGTTGGTGTTTGTATCTTGAATAAAACTAATATTATTATTATCCCCTAATGAGAAAAGTCCTATCAAATCTAGTCTATAGACTTTTGTCTTGTAAAGCTCATCCTTCATGCTTAATACAAATTCTTTTACAATCTTGGTAGCTTCTTTTATTGATGTTTTTTCATCTATTGATATTTTTTGAATTAATAAACCATCATTAGATTGTAATTTTTTATTAAATGAAATTTCTTTGCTTGGGGGATAAATTTTTGACGCATTGCTATCTAAAATTGAAGATTTATGTGTTGTAATAAATCCACCAAATTCAGGTATAACTACACAGTCATGGTAGTATAAAAGCTCGGAAATATAATGTACAATACTATGTTTCATTTCTAATGCAAAATTAAGAATTTTTTAATAGTATATTCTCTATCTTTTCAATATCTTCAAAGTTATCTACTGATTTAGTTCTATGCCTTGTAATTACAGTCTTTAAATAGTATCCTTTTTCCATCCATTTAGTCTGCTCTAGGTTTTCCGATTGAGTTTTTAATGAGACAATTTTTTCAAATATTTTAGATTGAAAACCATAAATTCCAATATGATGATATATATTATTAAATGTCAATTCTTCGCTTGATATTCTAGGTTGTCTATAAAATGAAGTTGCCATATTATATTTGTCGATAATAACTTTAACATTATTTAGATTATTATACTCTTCATAATTATTAAATTCTTTTATTATTGTAGCAATTTGATTTTTTTTATTGCCTAGTGTATTAATAATATCTATCAATTGTTCAGGATGTATTAAAGGCTCGTCTCCTTGAATATTTAGTATAATGTCATAATAGGTGTCTAATTTATTATAAATTTCACCACATCTTTGAGTTCCGTTTTTATGCGAAGATGAAGTATATATAGCTTCTGCATTTAATGACATTACATGATTATAGATACGTTGGTCGTCTGTAGCCACGATTACCCTATTAATTAGACCGCATCTTTTTACTTGATCAATTACTCTATTAATCATTGTTTTGCCTAGAATTTTAGCAAGAGGTTTTCCTGGGAATCTTGAGGATTGGTATCTAGCAGGAATTATAGCAAGAACCTTCATTATAATTTTAAACTACATTGAATTGCAAAGGTTCTTGGAGGCATCATATTCGCTGGTCTGCTCATGTATTCTGTATTCAATAGATTATTTATTATAATGGATAATTTAGTTTGGCTATTAATTTGATACGATGCTCTAAGATCAATAATAAAATCTCCATGTTTAAATTTCTCACGAGCTTCACTCAGATCAGATAGAGCTGGCATAAGTATAGGGATAAGAGTTGTGTCTACAAATACATAATCGATATTCTTCATGAAATCATTATATCTGAATCCAGAACCTATTGATACTTTCTTGTAGTTTATTTCAACATCTAATTTAGCTATATTTTGATAGCGATATTTTAACACTGATGGATCAGTACTGCTATTTGCGTAAGTAATAATTGAATCTCCATTAATAATGACTCCATTGGGATATGTACCATATGCATTTTCAGGGTTCAAGGATATAGGATTCATATAAGTATAACCAGCTAAAATATTTAAGGTTGCATCAGGAGATATTTTACCTATACCATTTAGACTAATTTCTAGACCACTAATTCTGGTCTTACCTACATTAATTGATTTAAATCCAAAAAGATCTAGAGGGTCATTAGTGCCTAATTCTCCCCAAGCCCCAAAACTAAATTCCATCATATCATCATATTCCATAAGAAATCCTGCTATATCTAGAAATCCTAACCAATTAGAATATTTTAATCCTTGTTTTATTCCTATTTCAGAACTCCATCCTGTTTCAGCTTTTAGTTCTGGATTAGAAAAAATTTGAAGTCCGGCATAATCTGTTCTAATAAATAACTCTGCCATAGAAGGGAATCTGAAGCCTTGTCCCCATGAACTTCTTAAAAAAGTTGCTTGGGCAATTTGGTAGTTGATTCCAGCTCTAAATACAGGCTTTGCTTTAACAAATTTATTTATTGAGTCTCCATTTATATAATATTTTTCTGTAGATTGAATTGTAAAATGCTCATATCTACTTCCAAATGATAAATTCACTTTTCCCCATTTTTTGTCAAATTGGGAATATAAAGCGTGATTTTTTCGAAAATTATTTCCGTTAAATAGGTCTGATCTTGCAAAAACAATTTCATTTGTTGCTCCAGTTGTAATTCTTAAATTTAGGGATTCAAATTTATGCTGCCATTGGTAGTCAGAATAATAGGTCTCAGATTCATTGTCTTGATCATTATCTTCTCCAGCAGTACTATTGTCATTTATAACTTTTAGGTACCTTGTTTTAAGTGTATGGCGATTATTTTCTGTAATGTATTCAATGAAAGGATCTATATTATATGTGTCTCCATTTGTAGTGGTGATAGCGGAATCTAATGGTATATATGCTTGGTTTAATCCATTCCAAATTATTGCTGAACCTGTAGATTGAAATAAGAAGTTTCCATTCACTCCGAAAGAAAGACCACTAATATTATTGCTGTGATATTTTGCATTAAAATTAAATCTTTTTCTATCAGTAATTTCATCTTTTCTATATCCCTCATCTTTAAAATAGTTTCCTCCTATTGTTAAGTCAAGATTGCCAATTTTTCTTGAATGTGAAAACTCAGTCCCATAGAATTTTTGCCTTCTGTCTCCCCACCAGTTAAGTACATCTCTTTTCGCGTTATCTGTAATACCGTAATGAGAGTTAATCTTAGTATAACCTACAGAAAATAATCCAGATTTAACCTTGTCAATTTCAGAAGATTTTGGGAAAGACGTTCGAATATTGATTATTCCATTTAACGCTGAGGATCCATAAAGTACTGAAGAAGCTCCTTTGATTACTTCAACCTGATTGATGTTCTCAGTAGCAATTAACTTCCATTGAACTTGCCCTGCATCTCCTGAAATTAAAGGCATGTCATCAACCATAACTAGAACTCTTGATCCAGCTCCATAACTCCATCCGCTTCCCCCTCGAATATTAGCCTGTCCATCTGTAATATTAACTCCAGGTATTTGGTCCATAGCTGTTTGAATATTTGTTGTATTTCTGTTTTCAATTAATGAGGGTCTAATTACTTCCATTGATACAGTAATTTCTTCTAGTTTTTGCTCAAACTTACCTGCTGAAATTACAACTGTTTCTATGTTTTGACTTTCAGTCTCCATCCAAATATTTAATATATTATTTTCGGATATTAAGGTTTTTACTGTTTTATATCCTATATATTTGAAAGTAATTGTATTTCCGATATCGTTATTACTTTTATTAAGTGAAAATTCTCCGTTAGCATTAGTAGTCGTACCATTGTTGTTATTAAGAATGACATTAACACCAATTAATGGTTCGTTTGTTTTCTCGTCAAAAACTTTCCCTGTAATGTTCTGAGTAAAAGAGACATGTATCGATCCGAATGTAAGAAGAAGAGCAAGGATTCTAGTAATCATGTAAGTTCTTTAATTTGACAAAGATAAAAAACCAATTATTATATAAAGTCAAAAATAAATAAATCTACTTGAGCGTTCTTATCTAATCATTAATAAAATTTAATAATTAGTTAATACTTTAGTAAAATAATATACATTTGCTTAAATATTTTAAACTGAAAATTTTTATGAAAGGAAAAATTAAAAATTTTATAGAATTTGTTTCAAAGAATAATCCTAATGAACCAGAGTTCTTGCAGGCAGTAGATGAAGTTGCGGAAGTTATAATTCCATTTATTGAAAATAATCCAAAATATCAGAATAAAAAATTATTGGAAAGAATTGTTGAGCCTGAAAGGGTAATTATGTTTAGAGTTCCTTGGATTGATGATAAAGGAGAAGTACAAGTTAATAAAGGATATAGGGTTGAGTTTAATTCTGCTTTGGGTCCATATAAAGGTGGCCTCAGATTTCATCCAACAGTGAATTTATCTGTTTTAAAATTTTTAGGATTTGAACAAATATTTAAAAATTCTTTAACTACTTTACCATTGGGTGGAGGAAAAGGTGGTTCTGATTTTGATCCTAAATCAAAATCTGATAATGAGATCATGAGATTTTGTCAATCTTTTATGACGGAACTTTGTAAACACATTGGTGCAGATACTGATATCCCAGCAGGAGATATTGGAGTTGGTGGACGTGAAATTGGATATATGTTCGGTCAATATAAAAGAATAAGAAATGAATTTACTGGAGTTCTTACAGGAAAAGGTGTTAATTGGGGAGGATCACTGATTAGGCCAGAAGCAACAGGTTATGGGAATGTATATTTTGCTCAAAATATGTTGAATTATGTAGGAGATGATATTAAAGGAAAAACTATATCTATTTCAGGATCTGGAAATGTTGCCCAATATGCGTGTGAGAAATCAATTGAATTAGGAGCAAAAGTTGTTACTATGTCAGATTCTTCAGGATTTATTTATGATTCAGAAGGAATTGACACAGAAAAATTACAATTTATTATGCATTTAAAGAATGAAAAAAGAGGAAGGATTAAGGAATATGCTGATAAATATGATTGCGAATTTCATGAAGGTAGACCATGGGTTATTCAGTGCGATATTGCATTTCCTTGCGCTACCCAAAATGAAATTAATGAAGAGGAAGCGAAAATTTTGATAGATAATGGATGTATTTGCGTTTCTGAAGGAGCTAATATGCCTTCAACTCCTCAAGCGATAGAGATTTTTCAAAAGTCTAAAATTTTATTTGCTCCTGGTAAAGCTTCAAATGCTGGAGGTGTTGCAACTTCTGGTTTAGAAATGAGTCAGAATTCATTAAGATTAAGTTGGACTAGGGAAGAAGTTGATGTTAAATTGAAAGAAATTATGAAGAATATTCATACTGCATGTGTCAAATATGGTAAACAAGACTCTTTTATTGACTATGTAAAAGGAGCAAATATTGCTGGATTTGTTAAATTGGCTGATGCTATGATAGATCAAGGTGTAGTATAGAAATTTTTATTAAATGTATAAAGACTTACAAAAGCAATTACAAGATCAATTAAGTTTTTTAAGGAGTGAAGGGCTATATAAGGAAGAAAGATTAATTACAAATCCACAAGGATCGAAGATAATAGTAAAAAATTCAGAAGTTTTGAATTTTTGTGCGAATAATTATTTAGGATTATCTTCTCATCAAGAAGTCATAAAATCAGCAAAATCATCATTAGACTCCCATGGATATGGAATGTCTTCTGTTAGGTTTATTTGTGGAACTCAGGATATTCATAAAAATCTAGAAGATAAAATTTCAGCATTTTTAAAAACTGAGGATACAATTTTATACGCCGCCGCATTCGATGCAAATGGAGGCTTATTTGAACCACTTTTTTCTTCTGAAGATGCAATAATTTCAGATGAGCTGAACCACGCTTCAATTATCGATGGAATTAGGCTATGTAAAGCAGTTCGTTATCGTTATAAAAATAGTGATATGTCAGATTTAGAGGATAAGTTAAAGGAATCTCAAAATCAACGAAATAGAATTATAGTTACCGATGGAGTATTTTCAATGGATGGATATCTGGCGAAATTAGATAAAATCTGTGATTTGGCAGATAAGTATAATGCGCTTGTTATGGTTGATGATTCTCACGCTACAGGCTTTATTGGTCAAAATGGTAGAGGAACACCAGAATATTATAATGTTATCGATAGAGTAGATATAATTACCTCTACTTTGGGAAAAGCTTTGGGTGGAGCTATGGGAGGATTTACATCAGGAAGAAAAGAAATTATAGAAACCCTAAGACAAAAGTCAAGACCTTATCTTTTTTCTAATTCTCTGGCTCCATCAATTGTTGGTGCAGCTACTAAAGTTTTGGAGTTATTGACAGAATCTACACAGCTTAGAGATAAATTAGAATATAACACATTATATTTCAGACAGAAAATGTTATCATATGGTTTTGATATTAAAAAAGGAGTTCATCCCATTGTACCAGTGATGTTATATGACGCTAAACTTTCACAAGAGATGTCTAGATTATTGTTAGATGAAGGAATTTATGTAATTGGGTTCTTTTTTCCAGTAGTACCTAAAGGTTTAGCTCGTATACGTGTTCAGATTTCAGCCTCTCACACCAAAGAGGAATTAGATAGAGCAATAGATTCGTTTGTTCAAGTAGGGAAATATTTAAAAATTATATAGAGAGAATTATTTTCAAAATTTCCAAGGCAAAAACAAAATTTAGTGTATTTTTGCAATCCTTAAATTATTAGAAATAAAGATTAAAGTTTTGAAAACATTAAGTTATAAGACATTATCAGTAAATAAAGAGTCATCGGATAAGAGATGGTATTTAGTAAATGCTGAAAATCAAACATTGGGTAGAATGGCTTCTAGAATTGCTTTTGTTCTTCGTGGAAAACATAAACCAAACTATACTCCGCATGTAGATTGTGGAGATTACATAGTGGTGATTAATTCTGAAAAAATCATTATGACCGGTCAAAAGATGAACAATAAAGAAATGTTTAGTCATACCGGATATCCAGGAGGTCAAAAACGGAAGTCCCCAGCAGAATTACTGAGAAAAGATGGAACGTCTTTGGTGAAAAGTGCGGTAAAAGGTATGTTGCCTAAGAATAAATTAGGAGCAGCTATTTTAAGAAATCTTCATGTTTATGTTGGAGAAGAACATAAACATTCAGCTCAAAAACCAGAAGAATTAGATTTAAATAAGATTAAGTAAAATATGGAAACAATTCATAAAATAGGAAGAAGAAAATCAGCTGTAGCTAGAATATATATGTCTAAGGGAAAAGGGAAAATCAATGTTAATGGCAAGGATTACAAAACTTATTTTCCTTTAGAGACATTACAGTATAAGATTGACCAACCTTTAAAATTAGTAGGAGTTGAAGGTAAGTATGATATAAAGGTTAATGTTGAAGGCGGAGGTATTACCGGACAAGTAGAGGCTATTAGATTAGCAATATCCAGATCTCTTTGTGAAATTGATATTGAAAACAGACCTTCTTTAAAATCAGAGGGTTTATTAACTAGAGATTCGCGAGTAGTAGAAAGAAAAAAACCAGGTCAGAAGAAAGCTCGTAAGAAATTCCAATGGGTTAAAAGATAAAATTATTAATAATGTTTAGCATCTAAACTGTTAGGACAAGTTTTATTTTACTTCTACCAAACAGTTGCTTTACTAAAAAGAAAGTAAACATGAATAGAACAAATTTCAAAGAATTATTAGATTGTGGAGTCCACTTTGGACATTTAAAGAAAAAGTGGAATCCCGGAATGGCTCCATATGTATTTATGGAAAAAAACGGTATACATATTATTGATTTAAATAAAACAATAGTTTTGTTAGACGAAGCCGCAGCCGCTATGAAACAAGTGGTTAAATCAGGAAGAAATATTTTATTTGTAGCTACTAAAAAACAAGCAAAATCCATAGTTGAAGAACATGCAAAATCTGTAAATATGCCTTATATTACAGAGAGATGGCCTGGTGGCTTGCTGACAAATTTTTCTACTATTAGAAAATCTATCAAGAAGATGGAGACAATAGATAAGATGATCGAAGATGGAACTATGGATACGTTATCAAAACGAGAAAGATTACAGATTTCAAGAACTAGAGAGAAACTAGAGAAAAATTTAGGAAGTATTTCTAAGATGAATCGAATGCCATCAGCTATTTTCATTGTTGATATTAATAAGGAACATATTGCAGTTTCCGAAGCGCTTAAATTAGGTATTCCTACTTTTGGAATGGTTGATACAAATTCTAACCCTAATTTAATTAACTACCCTATTCCTTCTAATGATGATTCATCTAAGTCAATTTCTAAGATATTATCTACTGTAACTGATGCTATAAAGGAAGGTGTTTCAGAAAGAATAGAGTATAATAATAAACAAAATAATCAAAAGAAAAAAGAGGAGAATCCAACTTCTGAAAAATAAAATTCAAATAAGATTAAAATCGATTAAAATGGCAGAAATCAAAGCGGTAGATGTAGCAAAACTTAGAAAACAAACAGGAGCGGGTATGATGGATTGTAAAAAAGCTCTGTTGGAAGCTAATGGTAATTTTGACGAGGCTATTACTGTTCTTAGAAAAAAAGGACAAAAAGTAGCTGCTCAAAGGGCTGATAGAGATGCTAATGAGGGTATAGCGTTAACTAAAATTAATGAAGATAATACCGCGGGCATTGCAATTGTTGTTGCATGCGAAACAGATTTTGTTGCTAAGAATATTGAGTTTAAGAAGTTAGCTGATGAGTTTGCAGAAATAGCATTAAATTGTCATTCTAAAGATGCTTTTTTATCTGCTGATATTCATGGAATGTCTGTGTCAGAAAAGCTTGTTGAACAAACTGGAGTTATAGGTGAAAAGCTTGATATCCCATATTTTGAAAGAGTAGAAGCGGATTATGTGGGATCATATACTCATGGAATTAAAATTGCTGTTTTAGTAGGATTGAATTCTACCAATGAAGGAGTAGATGTTTTAGCAAAAGATTTATCAATGCAAATTGCTTCTATGGGGGCAACTACATTATCTTATTTGGACTTTGATCAATCTTTTCTAGATCAAGAAACTGGAGCTAGAATAGCGGCAATTGAAAAAGATAATATCGAATTATCCAGATTAGGAAAAACATTAAAAAATGTTCCAAAATATATATCTATGGCTCAATTATCTGAGGATGTTTTGTCCGAAGCAAGAAAGTCAATAGAAGATCAATTAAGATTGGAGGGAAAGCCGGAACATATTTGGGATAAGATAATACCTGGAAAAATAGATAGATTTATTTTGGACAATACAACATTGGATCAAGAACAATGCTTATTGGATCAAGTTTATATTAAGGACGAAAGTATTAATGTTCGATCTTATATAGAAACTTATGGATCAGAGCTTAAAGTTAAAGGGTTTAAAAGAGTTTCCTTAGGATAGTAATTCTATTTTTTCATATCTTAATAATTTTATATTAATCATGTCATCCTTTTGTATATCTTTGTATTATTAATACAGATACTTATGAAGTACAATAGGATCCTTTTAAAATTAAGCGGTGAAGCTTTGATGGGTAGTAAGGAGTATGGTATTGATTCTGATCGGTTATCACAGTATGCAAGTGAAATTAAAGAGATAGTTAATGATGGTGTTCAGGTTGCTATTGTAATAGGTGGCGGAAATATTTATAGAGGTATTCAGTCTGAGGGAGCGGGTTTTGATAGAGTTCAGGGCGATTATATGGGGATGTTAGCTACTATAATTAATGGAATGGCTTTGCAATCTGCCTTAGAAAAGATAAACGTTGAAACTCGTCTTTTAACTGCTATAAGAATGGAACAAGTAGCTGAACCATTTATCAGAAGAAAATCTACTAGACATCTAGATAAAGGTAGAGTTGTTATTTTTGGTGGAGGAACTGGAAATCCTTATTTTACTACTGATACAGCTGCCGCCTTGAGGGCGATAGAAATAGAATCAGATATTATTTTAAAAGGCACAAGAGTTGATGGGATATTTACATCAGATCCTGAAAAAGATCCAACTGCATCAATGTATAGTAATATTTCATTTGATGAGGTTTTTCAAAAAGAATTAAATGTTATGGATTTAACAGCTTTTACATTATGTAAAGAGAATAATTTGCCTATTAGAGTATTTAATATGAATGTAAAAGGTAATTTAATGAAAGTTTGTTTAGGAGATAATATTGGAACAATAGTTAAATTTTAATAATTATATGGAAGAAGAAATAGAATTAATTTTAGAGCTATCTAAAGAACAAATGTTGGAATCGATTGGTCGTTTAGATACTGTTTTGTCTAAAATAAGAGCGGGGAAAGCAAGTCCTAATATGTTATCTTCAATAAAGATTGATTATTATGGAGCTTTAACTCCTCTATCCCAAATGTCAAATATAAATACACCAGATTCTCAAACTATTTCTATTCAGCCTTTTGATAAAAGTGTAATGGAAGATATAGAGAAAGCAATCTCACAAGCCGATTTAGGACTTAATCCAATGAACAACGGGGAGTTAATTATGATTAACGTTCCATCTCTAACTGAAGAGAGAAGACGAGATTTGGTAAGACAAGTAAAGTCCGAATCAGAAAACGCTAAGGTTAGTATTAGAAATTCTCGTCAAAAAGCAAATGATGAGATTAAAAAATTATTGAAAGACAATCTTTCAGAGGACATGGCAAGAAATACTGAGGAGATGATACAAGATTTAACTAATGAGTATACACGCCTTGTTGATAAGCGCTTTGATGATAAAGAAAAAGATATAATGACTATCTAATAGCGTTTATAAATTATGCTAAAATTTTCAGACATAATTTTAAAGCACAGGAAACTAAACATTATTTTATTATCCTTAATAACTATTATAATGTGTTTTTTTGCTTACCCCCCAAAATTTGCATATAAAATGGCTCAGTTACTTCCTGATAAAAATGAAGTAAACATTCAATTCCAAGAGTATATTGATGAATTTGGAGAAAATAATACTATTGTGATTGCTGTTCAGGATAGTGGTTTCTTCCAGAGAGAAAACCTATTAAATTGGCACTTCTTGACTAACGAAATCGAACTGTTAAAGAAAAAAAAGTATACATTTTTAGATGATAATAATCATGTTAATTCTGCCTATGGTATTGAATCTGTACTCAGTATAACTAACGCATATATATTGCAAAAAGAAGACACAGTTTACTATAAAAAAACTTTAAATGCGGAGGATTTACAAATAGACGATTCTATACATTTCAACAAATTCGATTCACTAAGTGAATTGGAGATTAGAAAATTAATTGATTATAAAATAATAATTGTTGATAGTACTTTTATGTATAGACCTGCTTTATGGTACAGTCCAAAATATAATCAAAATGAGTTAGATTCAGCAAGTCAAGAGTTTCATAGACACATGATCTACAAAGACATGTTGTTCAGACAAGAGTCAAATTCATCTATAATGATTATTCAATTGAATGACACTGTAGTTGCTAACAAGTCTCGAGAAAAAGTAGTTGAGGATATTGAAAGTTTGGGAGAAAAATATGAAAATGTAATGAACTTACAAAATGATAATAAAAATATTGATTTAAAGTATTCTGGATTACCATACTTGAGAATCAAATACTCTCAAGATGTTAAACAAGAGGTTTCATTTTTTATCATGCTTACTCTTATATCTACTCTGATAATTTTATTTGTCTTCTTCAGGTCTATACAACCTACATTGATATCAATGGTAGTAGTGATTTTAGGTGTAATTTATTCATTTGGAATTACCGGTATTCTTCAAAATTTATTTAATGGCTATGAAATTAATGCCTTAACTGCGTTAATACCCCCTGTTATTATAGTTATCGGGATACCTAATTGTATATTCTTGATTAATAAATATCATACAGAATATAAAAAATCCAAGGATAAGATACTTTCTATAAAAATTATGACTAATAAAATAGGAAATATCACTTTACTAACTAATTTAACTACAGCAGCTGGTTTTGCTGCATTTACTTTAACTGATAGTATATCACTGCAGGAATTCGGTTTAGTTGCCGCGTTAAGTATATTGACTATATATGTTATTTCTTTACTCATTATACCTATATTTTTCTCTTTTATTAAAGATCCAAAATTGAATCAGGTTAAACATTTAGATAAGAAATGGATTAATAAATGTATTGATGTTCTTTCTAAATGGGTATTAAGCAATAGAAGGAGTGTATATTTATTTACATTGTTGATTACATTATTAGGAATTATTGGTATGCTAATGATTAAAACGACAGGAAATATAACAGATGATATTTCTAGAGAAGGAGATCTGTATAAGGATTTGCAATTTTTTGAGGATAATTTTTCTGGAGTTATGCCTGTTGAAATTATAATACAGCCTAAGGATACTACTGGAATTTTCTTAAATAAATCTTTTATGAGGAAGGTTGAGATATTGCAAGACTCATTGATTAATTTTAATGACAAGGTGTTTTCGAAACCATTTTCAGATATTGAGTTAATTAAGTACGCTTACCAAATTTATAATAATAGTGATCCAAATTTTTATTCTCTACCGCTACCAAAGAATAATTTGCATGATCGTCCTCATAATATGAAAATAGGAAGATTTTACGATCATTTAAAAACTCAGATTAAAGAAAATAAAAATCAAGAGTCAATTTTTTTTAAATTAGGCCTGCATGATTCAAGATCTTCAAAAACTCGTATATCATTTAGAATGAAAGATGTAGAGTCTCCAGAAATGGATATTATTTTAAATAATTTGAGGCCTATTATAGACTCTACTTTTAATTTTACATCAAAAAACGATAGTAAGAAAGATTATGATATTCATCTTACTGGAAGCAGTAGAGTTTTTTTAGAAGGAACAAAATTTTTAGCAGGTAATTTAGTTAGAAGTTTAAGTATGGTAATGTTGTTGATTGCCTTATTTATGGCGTGGATGTTTCGCTCATACAAAATGGTATTAATTTCATTATTACCAAATATCATTCCTTTGATAATTACTGCAGGAATCATGGGATATGCTGGAATACCAATAAAGCCATCTACTATTTTAGTTTTTAGTGTAGCTTTTGGAATTTCTGTAGATGATACAATTCATTTTCTTGCAAAATATAGGCAGGAGTTGATTTCTAGCAATTGGAATATTAGAACCTCGGTTTTTAACTCTTTGAAAGAAACAGGAGTAAGTATGATATATACATCAATAGTTTTATTTTTTGGTTTCTTCGTCTTTGTTGCATCAGATTTTGGAGGTACTGTTGCATTAGGATTGTTAGTGTCTATTACGTTATTTGTTGCAATGTTAACAAATTTGGTTATATTACCATCATTATTGTTATCATTAGAAAAATCTATTACAAATAAAGCATTTAGAGAGCCATTAATTGATATTTTTGATGAGGAAGAAGATATAGAGTTGTCAGAGTTAAAGATTAAAAACAAAAAATCATGAAGGGAATTATTTTAGCCGGAGGTTCGGGTACTAGATTACATCCACTCACATTAGCTATGAGTAAACAAATGATGCCTATATATGATAAACCAATGATTTACTATCCGCTAACAACGCTTATATATTCTGGAATTAATGAAATACTAATTATATCAACGCCAGAAGACCTTCCAAGATTTGAACAATTGTTAGGAGATGGAAGTGATATTGGATGTTCATTTAGTTATAAGGTACAAAATAACCCTAATGGATTAGCTCAAGCATTTATTATAGGAGAAGATTTTATAGGTAACGATAAAGTCTGTTTAATATTAGGAGATAATATTTTTCAAATGAAGATAGCTACTTTAGCAGATTGTAAAAATGTTCATGGTGGAATTGTATTTGGTTATCATGTTCATGATCCAGAAAGATATGGAGTAGTTGAATTTGACAAAAATTATCGTGCAATATCACTAGAGGAGAAGCCTATTCACCCAAAATCAAGTTATGCGGTTCCTGGTTTATATTATTATGACAATTCTGTAATTGATATTGCTAAAAATATTAAGCCTTCAAAAAGAGGAGAATATGAAATAACTGACGTTAATAAAGTATTTTTGGCAAAGGGAGATCTGGAAGTAAAGATTCTTGGGCGAGGATCTGTATGGCTTGATACAGGGACATTTGCGTCATTAATGCAAGCAAATCAATATGTACAAGTTATAGAAGAAAGACAGGGTAGAAAGGTTGGGTGTATAGAAGAGGCTGCTTATAGAATGGGATATATTGACAAATTACAATTAATTCATTTATCAGAAAAATTATCTAAGAGCGGATATGGTAAATATTTACAAAGTTTAGTTGATAAATAATGAGAACATATACTCAAATATTTAATTTGATCAATAATAAGAGTAAAGAAATAATTTTTCCAAATTCACCCGCTAACCTTTACGATCCAATTAGGTATTTTCTTTTAGATGGAGGAAAGAGAATACGCCCTGTTTTGACTTTACTTTCTCATCAAATTTTTTCAGATGATTTGGAAAAATCTATTCTTCCCTCACTAGGAATTGAGTTTTTTCATAACTTCACATTAATTCATGATGATATTATGGATAAAGCGCCCGTAAGAAGAGGAAAAAAAACTATCCATAGAAAATGGAACAAAAACATTGCGATACTAGCAGGAGACTCAGTGTTAGTTCACTCATATGATTTGTTAAGAAATGTTAGGAAGGATTGTTTAAACGAGGTTTTATCTGAGTTTAATAAGGCTGCAAAGAAAGTATGTGAAGGTCAGCAGATGGATATGGATTTTGAATGTTTAAAAGTAGTAAGTGAAAATGAGTATTTGAAGATGATCGAATATAAGACAGCTGTTCTAATCGCTATATCGTTAAAAATTGGAGCTATCAATGGAGGAGCTACCAAGTCTGAAGCGGAAAACTTATATGATTTTGGTATTAATATGGGCTTATCTTTTCAAATTAAGGATGATTTGCTAGATATTTTTGGTCAGAGTAATAAAATTGGAAAACAGATTGGAGGAGATATTTTGTCTGCAAAAAAAACTATATTATACGTGCGCGCTCTAGAAATAGCAGATGTTAAAACCAGAAAAAAAATGATTGATATCTATCATGGAAGTCATGGTACAAAAGTTGAAGAAATTAAAGACATATATGAATCTTTGAAAATTGAATATGAAGTTCAAAATACAATGAATTATTTTCATAAAAAAGCAATGAGATCCTTAGATAAAATTCAAACCGTAAAAAAAAATGAACTTGTTAGATTTATTGAAGAAATCAATAATCGCATTGTATAAATTTTAAAAATTCCATTTTGAATTTTTAAAAATAAAATGCTGTTATATTTATTAAAAATGGATAATTTTGCATTCAAATTTATAAGTTATAATGGATAAATTTTCATACCTAGGCTCAGTTCATTCAAGCATGATAGAGGACATGTATTCGAAATACCTGTCGGAACCAACAAGTGTTTCGGAGGAATGGGGGAGTTTCTTTAAAGGATATGAATTTGGAAAAGAGGTCTATGGAGATGAATTACCTCAGTCTTTCCACAAAGAGTTTAAGATAATTAATTTAATAGATTCTTATAGGAAAAGAGGTCATCTTTTTACAAAGACAAATCCTGTAAGAGACCGAAGAAAATATACACCTTCTTTAGATTTTAAAAATTTTGGTTTAGAGGAGAATGATTTGGATAAGGAATTTCAGGCTGGAGAAGAAATAGGAATAGGAACTGCAAAGTTATCTGAAATAATTTCTCATTTGGATCAAGTATACTGTCAGTCTATAGGAATAGAATATATGTACATTCCAAACCCTGAGGAAATAGATTGGATTAAAAGACAGTTGCATACAAATACAAATACTCGGACATTCTCGGTTAGTCAGAAAAAGCATATTTTACATAAATTAAATCAGGCTGTAGCATTTGAAAATTTTCTTCATAAAAAGTTTGTTGGACAGAAAAGATTTTCATTAGAAGGAGCTGAATCATTGATACCTGCTTTAGATGAGTTAGTTGAGCATAGTTCTAATTTTGGAGTTGATGAGTTCGTAATGGGAATGGCTCATAGGGGAAGATTAAATGTGCTTGCAAATATTTTTAACAAAACATATAAAGATATTTTTTCTGAGTTTGAAGGTAAATTATATGAAAATGAAGATGTCTCTGGCGATGTTAAGTATCATAATGGAGAAACATCTATACAAACATGTTCGAACGGTAACAAGATAAAATTAAGCTTATCTCCAAATCCATCTCATTTGGAAGCTGTTGACCCAGTAGTTCAGGGGATAACTCGCGCTAAAATTGATGAAATGTATAGCTCTGATACAAGTAAAGTGGTGCCAATTATGATACATGGGGACTCTGCTTTGGCAGGTCAAGGAGTAGTTTATGAAGTGGTTCAAATGGCTAATTTGAAAGGATATAGTGTTGGAGGAACCATTCATATTGTTGTAAATAATCAGGTTGGTTTTACAACAAATTATTTAGATGCTCGATCTAGTATATATTGCACTGACGTAGCTAAGGTAACCTTGTCTCCAGTATTCCATGTGAATGGAGATGATGTTGAGGCTGTTGTTCATGCATTAAAAATCGCTGTAGAATACAGACAGGAGTTTAAAAAAGATGTTTTTATTGACTTACTTTGTTATAGAAAGTATGGTCATAATGAAGGAGATGAACCAAGATTTACTCAGCCTAAGCTATATAATTTAATTTCAAAGCATCCAAACCCTAGAGAGATTTATAAACAAAAACTTTTAAAAGAAGGTGTTGTTGAATCTAGTATTATAAATGATTCAGAACAAGAATTTCAGTCTTTGTTACAAGATCGTTTTGATGAAGCAAAAGAAATAAAAAAAGCGAAAATAACCCCATTTTTAGAAAATGAATGGAGATCAATTAATAAGACAGATTCATTTGAATTCGAAAACATTTTGGATACAGGATGTGAAGAAAAAAAATTAATGGCAATTTCAAAAGTTTTATATGAAGACCCACAATCTGATAAATTATTCAAAAAACTACAGAGATTACTAAAAGACAAAGTCAAGTTAATAGGTGAGGATAAATTTGATTGGTCTATAGCTGAGTCATTATCATACGCTACTTTATTAAAGGAGGGTTTTAACATTAGAATAAGCGGTCAGGATGTGGAGCGAGGAACTTTTTCTCATAGGCATGCAAAATTAAAATTAGAAGTTTCGGAGGAATCTATTGTTCCATTAGATAAAATATCAGAAGATTCTAATTTTAGCATCTATAATTCTCATTTATCAGAGTATGGGGTGTTAGGATTTGAATATGGATATTCTATTACAACGCCAAATACGTTAACAATATGGGAAGCTCAATTTGGTGATTTTGCAAATGGTGCTCAGATAATGATAGATCAATTTATCTCATGCGCTGAAGATAAGTGGATGTTAATGAGTGGACTTGTAATGTTGCTTCCTCATGGATATGAAGGTCAGGGGGCAGAGCATTCTTCAGCTAGAGTAGAAAGGTTTTTACAATTATGTGCTGGATATAATATAGAAGTAGCAAATTGTACTACTCCAGCAAATTTTTTCCATTTGATAAGGAGACAGGTAAAAAGAAATTACAGAAAACCACTAGTAGTTTTTACTCCTAAAAGTTTACTTAGGCATCCAAAATGTATTTCTTCTATTTCGGATTTTAATATTGGTAAAAGTTTTAAACATATTATTGATGATGATTTAAATATAAAAAATCCTCATAAGTTAATATTTTGCACTGGAAAAATTTATTATGAAGCGATAGAAATGAGATCCTTGTTAGGCGTTATTGATATTGCTATAATTAGAATTGAGCAATTATATCCTATTGATATGAAAGAAATATTAAGATTAATTTCAAAATATAATTCTAAATCAATTGTTTGGTTGCAGGAAGAGCCAGAGAATATGGGAGCGTGGAGTTTTATTTTACGGTCTTTTATCTCGAAGGGAATTAATATTAGTTTAGTTTCAAGAAAAGCTTCAGCGGCAACCGCTTCAGGTTCAAGTAAAACCTCCGAAGTTGAGCAAAATGAATTATTAAATCAAGTTTTTAATTAATACTATTTAGATGTTATTAGAGATGAAAGTCCCAAGTCCAGGAGAGTCGATTTCAGAAGTTGAAATTGCTGAATGGGTTGTGCAAAATGGAGATATTATTCAGAAAGATCAAACAATTGCTGAAATTGATTCTGATAAAGCAACTTTAGAGCTTCCTGCAGAAGTAGGAGGGAAAATTAATATTTTAGTTGAAGAGGGTGAAGTTGTAAAGGTTGGGGATGTAGTCTGTACAATTGACACTTCATTTGCTAACGAAGAAAACACTTCTCAATTAAAAGAAAAAGAAATTAAAGAAAGCGAAATCATTAATACTAATCTTGAGAAAATCATTAATAAAGCAACTCCATTAGCAGCTTCAATTATTGATAAACAAGGAATTCTTTCAGAATCTATTAAAGGAACAGGAATTTCCGGAAAAATTACTAGAGATGATGTGATGAAATCTATGGCAATATCAAAGCAGGATAAAAATAGAACATTTAAACAGAGTAAAATGTCCTCTCTTAGAAGAAAAATATCTTCTAGATTGGTTTCGGTTAAGAATGAGACCGCTATGTTGACCACATTCAATGAGGTTGACATGTCAGAAATTTTAAAAATTAGAAAAAAATATAAGCAGGCTTTTGAAGAAGTTCATGGAGTTGGACTTGGATTCATGTCTTTTTTTACTAAGGCCGTTACTGAAGCCTTGCTGGAGTTTAAAGATGTTAACGCGATGATCAACGGTGATGAGATTATTCATTATGATTATTGTGATATTGGAATCGCTGTTAGCGCTCCTAAAGGATTAATGGTACCAGTCGTTAGAAATGCACAGTCTTTAAGCTTTAGTCAAATAGAAAATGAAATTAAAAATTTAGCTTTAAAAGCTAGAGATGGCAAGATTACTATTGAAGAAATGATGGGAGGAACTTTTACCATTACCAATGGTGGAGTCTTTGGATCCATGATGTCAACACCAATCATTAATCCCCCTCAGTCTGCTATTTTAGGTATGCATAATATAGTTGAAAGACCTGTAGTAGTTGATGGGAAAGTTGTGGTAAGACCAATTATGTATGTTGCTCTTTCATATGACCATAGAATAATTGATGGGAGAGAATCCGTAGGTTTTTTATGTAAGGTCAAAGAAGCTATAGAAGATCCTATTAATAATTTAATGAAGGGTAAGATCAAGGAATCTTTAGAAATATAAATAATTTATTCAGGAGCTATTTCGATTTCAAGACCATTTAATTCATCACTAATAAAAATCTGACAGCCTAATCTGCTATTTGATTTTACATTAAAAGCTTCTGAAAGCATTGCTTCTTCGTCATCAGAAATTTCGAGTAAATTATGGTTAGATAAAATATAACATTGACATGATGCGCACATTGCCATGCCTCCGCAAGTTCCAATGGTTCCTTCAGGAGCTAAATTATATCCCCTAATAACTTCCATCAGATTCATTGACATATCAGTAGGCGCTTCTATTTCATGAGATTTCCCGTCTCTATCAACAACCTTGATTTTAACTTCAGGCATAATTATTTATTTATTGCTTCTATAACTGCTTTTGGAGCTTCTTTTCTTGAACCATCAAATCCATCAATACCGGAAACCGTAGTATATTTGAGTATATTCTTTTTACCAGGGTTAATGATTTTAAAAGCAGATTGACACATCAAAGTAGCTTCATGAAATCCACAAAGTATAAGTTTTAATTTTCCAGGATACGTGTTAATGTCTCCAATTGCAAAAATTCCGGGAATATTAGTTTGGTAGTCAAATGTATTGACTTTTATCGCATTATTCTCAATTTCTAAATTCCAATTTCCAATAGGCCCCAATTTTGGGGCTAGACCAAATAGCGGGATTAGATGATCACATGCAATATATTTATCTTGATTATTACTAATTATAGTTACTCCCTCTAACATTTCTGTTCCATGAACTGATTTTATTTCAGCTGGTGTAATAAGATTAATTTTATTTCCATTTTTCAAATTCCTTACCTTCTCTACAGAATCTAAAGCTCCTCTAAATTCATTTCTTCTATGTATTAAAGTAACATCTGCTTTTAGGTTACTTAGAAAAATCGTCCAGTCTAATGCGGAGTCACCACCGCCAGCTATAATGACTTTTTTATTTTTATAAATCTCTGGATCTTTAATAATGTACTCAATACCTTTTTCTTCAAATTGATTAATGTTTTCAATTTGTGGTTTTCGTGGCTCAAAACTCCCAAGTCCTGCTGCAATTACAACGACAGGGGCTTCATGTATTGTGCCTTTATTTGTAGTTACTAAAAATAAACCATTATCTTGTTTTTTAATGTGTTCTGCTCTTTCTCCCAAAGTAAAACCTGGAGTAAACTGTTTACACTGTTCAAGTAAGTTATTTGTTAGGTCATCAGCAAGAATTTCTGGAAATCCAGGAATATCGTATATTGGTTTTTTAGGATATATTTCAGAGCATTGACCTCCAGGTTTTGCTAGAGCATCGATTAGATGGCATCTCATTTTTAGCAGGCCAGCTTCAAAAACTGTAAATAAACCAACAGGACCTGATCCAATGATGATAATATCAGTTTTTATCATATAAAATAGTATTCATTAAATTGATGCAAATTTACAAATTTTAATAATCCACAATCTTCTTTTATTTGTTTTCAATAAAAAATAATTAATTTTGCAGTAATTATATTATAATAATGGCTATAAAAATTACAGATGATTGCATAAATTGTGGAGCTTGTGAACCAGAATGTCCAAATACCGCTATATATGAACCTGATGCAATTTGGAAGCTTTCTCAAGGTACTAATCTTTCAGATGATGCGGATCAGGACCCCGTATCTGATGATTTTTTCTTTATTGTTACTGACAAGTGTACTGAATGTATTGGTTTTCATGAAGAACCTCAATGCGCTGCCGTATGCCCTGTAGATTGCTGTGTACCAGATGAAGACAATGAAGAGACTGAAGATGAATTAATGCTTAAAAAGGATTATCTTCATGCTTAGATGGTTATTTAGCAACAACTTCTTTGATTGAATCTCCAATTTTTTGTTTTAATAATGATTCTATACCTTGTTTTAACGTAATAGTTGAAGAAGGGCATCCACTACAGGCCCCGCTAAGATTTACAGTAACTATTCCATTTTTGAATGAATGTAGAGTAATTTCTCCCCCATCAGACTCTACAGCGGGACGTATATATTCTTCTAGAATATCAGAAATGGCAATTTCCTCATCAGTATAAGAAATTTTGGTAGAAGGATCTAAAAATTCGTCTTGTGGCATATTAGAAACAGGTTCTTTTTGTGGAATATCTTCTGTCTGAATCGGGTTTTTATTTAGATACTCTGATATAAAGTTTCTAACGTTAATTGCTATTTCCTCCCATTGTACGTTTTCTGTTTTAGTAATGGCTATATAGTTTGAATTAATGAAAATACTTTTTACAAATGGCATTTGGAAAATTGCATCAGCAATTGGAAAATTATTGGTGTTTTCCGAAGAATTAATTTCAATACTACTATGTGTTAGAATTTTATTACTAACAAATTTCATTACTGATGGATTTGGAGTACTTTCTGCGTATATAGTATAGTTCATGTTCTTTTATTATATTTACAAAAATACAAATTTTATGCCTTTAATCAAACAGGTGAATGGTTCTACTCCTAATTTAGGTTCAAATGTTTTTTTAGCAGATAATTCAACACTGGTAGGAGATGTTAGTATAGGAGATAATTCTAGTATTTGGTTCAATACTGTTATTAGAGGTGATGTAAACCCTATAATTATCGGTGAAAACGTAAATGTGCAGGACGGTGTTGTAATTCACTGTACATATAATAAAACTAGTACTATTATAGGAGACAATGTTTCCATAGGTCATAATGCAATTATTCATGGATGTAGTATTGCAAATAATGTATTAATTGGAATGGGGGCTATTGTTATGGATAATGTAATTATTGAAAATGATGTAATCATTGGAGCTGGGTCCATAGTTCCTGAGGGAAAAGTGTTAGAATCAGGGTTTATTTATATAGGATCTCCAGCTATTCCTTATAAAAAATTAAGCAAATCTCAAATATCTGATATGAATCGATCAGTTTCAGATAATTATATTGAATATGCAAAGTGGTTTAAATAGCGAGTTTAATTTCTTTTAGGTTAATGTTAGTTTTAAAAAATATTGAAGCGCTTTTTTCAAATGATTCTGTGTAATTAGACACGTAAAATTCATGTGTTGATTTAGATGTAGTATTAAGTAGATTTAAATTTGAAAGATCATTATAAATATATTTTGCAACTATTTCTGCAGAGTTCAAAATTTTAATTTTAGAACTGTAAAATTTCCTAATTTCAGATTGAATCAATGGATAATGAGTACATCCTAGAATTAGCGCTGATATGCCTTTAATTCCAGGATTTTTCAAGTAATTTTCTATCACTACTCTTGAAATTTCTTGATTAAAAAACCCTTCTTCTATCATAGGAGCAAGAAGAGGTGTGGACAAAGACTTAATGATTACATGTTTGTTCTTTTCAAGTAATTTTTTTTTATATACCCCTGATCTAATTGTTGCTTTAGTTCCTATTACGCCTATTGTTTTATAATTATATTCATGATTTATCTTGTCTATTACGGGGTCAATTACATTATATATAGGTATGTTTTCAGATATTTTTTTTAAGATTTCATAAGCAATGGATGACGCGGAGTTGCAAGCTATTATAATTGCTTTACATTTTTTTTCTTTTAAGAAATAGTATATATTTTTACTAAATTCTTTAATTAAATCCTCTGACTTTTCCCCGTAAGGTAAATGTTTTGTATCTCCAAAATAGATTAATCTTTCATAAGGCATGTATTTAGAAACTGCATTAGCTACTGTCAGTCCTCCAATGCCTGAATCAAAGATTCCAATTGGTAAATGTTTCATTATATATAACTAAAATCTTTTTTACATTCCTAATTCCTTTTTTACAAGATTAGAGATGTCTTCACTTTCTTTAGCGAAAAGCAAAGTTCTTGTGTCTAAGATATATGTATATTTCCCTTTTTCAGCAACTTTTTCTATTGCATCAAGAATATCCTTTTCAATAGGAGCCATAAGTTCTTGTTGGTATTCTTGATATTTTTGGTTGTATTCTTTTTCTCTCTCAATAAGGGTTTGTTGTGTCTTCATTAGCAGTTGTTCTTCCATTTCTTTTTGAGCTTCGGAATATTTATCTATGTTATTTTGATATTCTTGCAAGTCTTTTTGAAATGTATTTTGTTGTTCTAATAGAGCTTCAGAGTACATCTTGTCTCTAGCTTCCAGTTTTTCAATAACTCCTTTTGTTTTTACAAGAAGGTCAACTATTTCAGAAGAGTTTAAGTGACCAAATTTTTGAGCATTAACGCTTGAAGATAATAGAATTGCAAATCCAATTATTAGTAGTTTTTTCATTTCTTTTTTTTTTAGTTTTTATTTTTGTTTAGTATCCCATAATTTCAAGGACTCGATCACTTTTATCCAAATCAGGATTTGTATATAACATTATTAAATCGCTTGAAGTGTCAAAAATAATAGAATATTTGTTATTTGCAGCTAATTGTTGTATTGCGTCTAGGATCCTATTTTGTATTGGTGTAACTAGCTCTGTTCTCTTTTTAAATAGATCTCCATCAGACCCAAAATATTTTTGTTGAAGATTCTGTATTGATTTCTCAGCTTCAATTATCCCTTCTTCTCTTTTTATTTTCATCTCTTTCGTTAATAGAATTTGTTCAGATTGATATGCTTTATACATTTCTTCAATATTTTTATACCCATTTTCTATTTCTTGCTGCCATTGATTCGAATACTTATTTATTTGTTCTTCTGCTTGAGTATATTCAGGTATTTTTTTTAGAATATAATCAGTATCAACATATGCAAATTTTTGTGAAAAACTAAAGATTGATATAAAAAGTAAAATTGTTAAAAGGTTTGTTTTTTTCATATTATATATATTTTAATTAAAAATTTTGACCAATTGAGAAGTGGAATTGTCCACCATTAGCATCAGGATTTCCTGGAATGTTATCTAATCCCCATCCATAATCTAATCCCATTAATCCCATCATTGGGATAGTTATTCTCACACCTAAACCTACGGATCTTTTTACAGAAAATGGATTGAATAGCTCGAAGTTGTCCCATGCGTTACCTGCTTCTAGAAATCCTAGTGCGTAAACTGTGGAAGCTGGGTTTAAACTAATAGCATATCTGATTTCGGCTGTATATCTATTATAAATTGTGCCACCAGTTTGAGGAGAAACGGAGTTATTAGAGTATCCTCTTAACGAAATCAATTCTCTACCATCAAATTGGTACCCCATACCAGATAATCCATCTCCTCCTAAGTAAAACCTTTCAAAAGGAGCTGATCCTAATTTTTGATTATATGCACCAAGAAGTCCGGTCTCTAATCTTGTAGCAAGAACTAGTTTTTCAGAAAATGCACTGTACCAGACTGACTTATATTGCCATTTATAAAATTCCATAAATTTATATTTTTCCTGATCAGAAATTCCTGTATAGTCATCAATTCCATCAAACAGTGAATATGGCGGGGTCATTGAAAGAGAAATTTCAAATTTTGATCCTCTTCTTGGATATATTGGTTGATCAACTGCGTCTCTTCCAATTGTAATATTAAAATTTATATTATTAGAAACTCCATCAGTAAAGCTAAAAAATGATTGAGAATTAGTTAGTTTATATTGCTGAAAATTCACGGAATTTCTTATAGTAAAATAGTCATCTGGGAATTTTAATCTTTTACCAATTCCAATAGTTACTCCAGTTAATTCAGTAGACTCTCTTTGATCACCTGTAAGTGCGTTAGAGAAAACATTTTTATATAGAGAAACACTTAGTGATGTTGGTTTTTTACCTCCTAACCAAGGTTCAAGAAACTGCAGGCTATAGTTTTGATAGTAAACTCCATTAGAAGAAGCTGAAAGAGTCAATCTTTGTCCATCTCCAGAAGGAAGAGGAGTCCAAGATTTTGTATTTAGAATCTCTTTACTAGAAAAATTATTAAAAGAGAGGCTTAATTGTCCTATTATTCTCCCGGCTCCCCAACCACCAGATAAATTGATCCTGTCAGAAGACTTTTCTTCTACATTGTAGGTTATATCAACAGTATTACGTACAGGATCAGGATTTATATCTATATTACCTAATGTTTCAGGGTTAAAATAGTCTAATGCTGCAAGTTCTCGTTGAGTTCTAATGATATCAGATCTCCTAAATAAATCTCCCGGCTTGGTACGAATTTCTCTCATAATGACATGGTCATTTGTTTTAGTATTTCCAACTACCTTGACTTTATTAATTTTTGCTTGTTTTCCTTCATATATTCTGACTTCCAAATCAATTTCGTTGTTTTTTGTAGCTGTCTCCAGTGGATTAGCATTGAAGAAAAGATATCCATCATCTAAATAAAGTGAACTTATATCAGTGCCATTTGGATCTCCATAGATTCTGCTATCTAAAATAGATTTATTGTATAAATCACCTTTTTTAATTGATAAAACTTGTTGTAATTCTTGATTAGTATATTTTGTATTTCCAACGAATTCTATATTTCTAAATTTGTACTTTTCTCCTTCGAATATCCATACATGAACATTTAGAGTGTTATCTGAGTTATAGGATATTGAATCTTTTATAATCCTAGCATCTCTAAACCCTTTCTCTTGGTATTTATTTATTACTGACATTAGGTCAGATGCTAAATTCTGACTACTGAATTTCGAAGTTTTAAAAATTCTCCACCACTTTTTAGTTTTGGTGTTTTTCATAGATCGGTTAATAGAAAAGTTAGATATTGCAAATGTTTGATCTTTTTTATTTATAAGATTTTTATTTTCATTTTCTCTGATTAATCGTCCGTGAAAAATAATTTCTTTTATTTTAATTTTATTACCTTTATTTATATCAAACACTAAATCAGAAGCATTTACGGTAGTAGGGTCATCTTTTATAGAATAATTTACTTCTACATTATGGTATCCTTTATTTTTAAAGAAAGACTTGATGTTTTCTACACTGTTAATTACAAGATTGTTTGAAAGAAGATTCCCTCTCATTAATTTTAACTCTTCTTTTATTGATGATATTTCAGATTTTTTAATATCCCCATTGAATTTAAATTTTGAAAGTTTTCTATTCTCTTGTAAAATTATGTTTAAGGACACTTCATCCTCTTCAATTTTTCCAATAGAAATTTTTACATCAGAAAATAGATCTTGTTTCCAAAGGTTTTTAATAGCTTTTGAAATTTCTTTCCCAGGAATGTTGATTTTTTCACCAATTCCTAAACCGCTAATACTTATTAAAGTTTTTTTATCTAAAAAATCTACTCCTATAACATTAATAGATTTTATAGTGCATTCAATAGGATTTTCATAATCAACTTTTATGTTTTGTGAATACGTATAGGTCACAATAGAAATTAATATAAATAATATTTTTTTCAATTTTTTATTTGTTCTGTTGTTTTTCCAAATCTACGTTCTCTTTTTTGAAAATCTATTATTGCTTGTAATAAATCTTCTCTCCTAAATTCAGGCCATAATTTATCAGAGAAATATAACTCGCAGTAGGCTATTTGCCAAAGTAAAAAATTACTTATTCTTTTTTCTCCACCAGTTCTAATAAGCAGTTCAGGATATGGAACGTTATTTGGCGTTAAATATTGTGAAAATAAATCTTCAGAAATGTCATTTATTGATATATTATCTTTTATAATTTTTTTTACCACTTCGATAATCTCCCATCTTCCGCTATAACTAAGAGCTAGCGTTAATGTTGTATTACTATTATTTTGAGTTTTTTCTATAACTTCTTTTAACTTGTGATGACATTCGATTGGCAACTTTGATATATCACCAATACTATTTAATTTAATATTGTTTTTCATTAGGGTAGCATATTCATTATTAATAGTATTCACTAATAAGTTCATTAACCCATCTATTTCTGCTTTTGGCCTATTCCAATTCTCAGTAGAAAAGGCATATAAAGTAACATGCTTGATTTTAAGTTCTGCAGCTGTTTCTATGGTTTCTCTTACAGAGGTAATTCCATTTTGATGACCAAAAATTCTAAATTTACCTTTTGTCCTTGCCCATCTTCCATTCCCATCCATTATTATAGCAATATGCTGCGGCAGTTTATTATAATCGATTTTATTTATATCCATTAAATGATATTTAATAGTCGCAACCTTTTGATTTTTGGTTAATTTGAAAAGATAGAGTTATTGAGCTAAAAGAATACCAGTCATCTGTTTTTGAATTCCCTCTTGCTTCGCCAGCTTGTTTTGGTTGTCCGTCTAAACTTCTATCAGATAGTTCAATTTGCAAGTTATTAAATTCTGTAGGATAAGGTTGACCAGGGTAAGTAGTGCTGACATCATCTAAATAATCAGTAAATGTTTTTCTAATACCATGCTCTAAAATTATGTTGAAATTCTTATTGATCGCAAATTTAAATCCCCCTCCAAAAGGCATAGATATTTGTGTTAGAGAATATTTTTTTAGATATGGTCTAGATGTAGTCCCCTGACCTTCTGTACTAAGTGGTTGTAATTCATACCACTGTCCATCACTTGCTTCGGCTTTAGGGTTAAAATTAAATAGTGAGACCCCTACAAATACATATGGAGACCATGGATAAAGAGAGTTCCCCGTTTCGTATGGAAGAAAGTTAAACTCTATTTGACCTGACAATTCAGTAATATCACTTTTAAAATGAAGGTTACGGTTTACAAGAACAGGATCATTGCTGTTTTCATCGTCTGCATAAATACTTGCATAAATTGCTGATGATTTTAAAGTAAACCTTCGATCAATATTTCTTCTATAAGTTATACCACCGCTCGCACTTATATTTTGAAATGGAGCGGAACTAATATCTCCATTGTAATATGATGTTCCAAGTGCAAGACCTAATTCAGAGCTAGGTTTATATTGAGCATGAATTTTATCTGAGCTAAATGAAATTAATATAATTATAGCAAAAAATACTTTACAGATCTTTATCTTAGATTTTTTATTCTTCATATTTCCTTATATATATAACGCAAATATAATTAATTTCTTTTATCAGAACCCCACATAAGTTTTGTTCGTATAGTATTAATAAAAGAATGTCCTTTTGGTTCAACTATTCTCATTTTAAAGCTAGCTGCTTTTATAGTCAATTCCAGAGATGATTCAAATGCTCTTGATCTAGAATCAAGTGATACTAAAGCTAGTTTATCCCTATCTTCTATTTTTAATTTCACAATATTATTCTCATTTATAATTATAGGCCTTACATTTAAGTTATGAGGCGCTATTGGTGTGATTATCATATTTTCAGTTTCAGGAAGAATGATTGGTCCTCCGCAACTTAATGAGTATCCTGTAGACCCGGTAGGTGTTGAGATTAATAGACCATCAGCCCAATATGAATTTAGAAACTCATCATTTAGAAAAGAGTTAATTCTAATCATAGATGAAGTGTCTTTTTTTACTATTGCTACTTCATTTAAAGCAAAGTTGTCGTCTCCAAATAAATTATTTTCTGTAATTAGTTGAAGAGCGGTTCTTTTTCTTATAGTATACTCTCCTTTAAGGATGTTGTTTAATGTTTGGTCAATTTGATCAGTAGAAATGCTGGCAATAAACCCTAGTCTTCCGGTATTTATACCCATTATTGGAATATTCTTATCTTTTATATATGTAATGGCTCTTAGTAGTGTTCCATCACCACCTATACTAAATAAGAAATCAACATTATCCTCTAATGTTAAACTTTCAAATATTGCATGTTGATTTTCACAAATACTTTGATCTATTAAGAAATTGCTAAATTTTTCTTCAATGACAAGGTCAATTTTATTTTCTTGTAATTTAAGTAAAAGATGTTTCACATATTTAGAAAATTGTGAAGAGAAAGGAGCCCCTACGATTGCGATTTTCATAGAATTAATTTTTATGGATTTAAATATTTAATGAATTGCTCATATCTTTCTGATAAATCAACTTCTTTTTTTCTTTCTGAATAACTAGATTTTATTATATAATTGAATCTTTTCAGGCTCCTTATTATTGGTTCAATTTCAGGGGAATCTAATTTTAAAGTTAGATTCATCATATTCGTATTAGTATCAGGATTTAAGTAAAGATTTACAATTTTATTCTTATTACTCTCTATAATTGAGGAAATTTCTGTCAAAGAATAATCTAATTTATTCATTTCTAAAATTATTATACCACCATTTTCATGCAATGATAGTAAATTAGAAATTTCTTCAATTACTTTTTCCTGTTTAATTATTCCTAAATATTTATTATCATCATCTACTACAGGAACTAATGAGAGTTTATTATTAGAAAGTATATTTATAACTTCAAATAAATGTTGATTTTTTTTTACATATGGAGCTGCTAAATTTGTTATATGGCTAGAAATTAATGATTTTGAATCCTCCCAATCATTTATGTCATTTTCAGAAATTATGGCTACATATTTTTTGTTGTCACATATTGGCAGATGTTTAGTTTTTTCTCCCTGCATTAGATTCAGAGCGTCAATTCCTTTTATGTCAGTAGAAAGAATTGTTGTTAATTCAGAAATAAGTTTACCTGCATTCATGCTGCAAAGATACTATTTTTATAAATTTGCTTATGTAATATGCCTAAATTGAGTGTAAATATAAATAAGATAGCTACTATCAGAAACGCTAGAGGAGGATGTATTCCTAATTTAGTTGAAGCAGCTATAAAGATTCAGAAGTTTGGAGCAGATGGTATAACTATTCACCCTAGGCCAGATGAGAGACATATTACAATTAAGGACGTTTATGATCTTAAACCCAAAATAAATACAGAATATAATATTGAAGGATATCCTTCTGAAGACTTCATAAACTTAGTTTTAAAAGTTATACCAAATCAAGTCACTTTAGTCCCTGACCCTCCTGAAGTAATCACTTCATGTGCTGGATGGAACACTATAAAGTTTCAGAGTTTTTTAAAAGATATAATTATGCGTTTTCAATCCAAAGGCATTAGAACTTCAATTTTTGTTGAGCCAAATGTTGAAATGGTTGAAGGAGCTAAACTATGCGGTTCAGATAGGATAGAGCTTTATACTGAGGATTATGCAAAAAATTACCATGATGATCGTAAAAAAGCAATTAATCCATATATAATAGCAGCAAAAATCGCAAATAAAATTAATCTTGGTATTAATGCGGGCCATGATTTAAATTTAGATAATTTAGAGTATTTTTCTAAGCAGATACCAGAGCTAGATGAGGTTTCTATAGGTCATGCTTTAATTAGTGATGCTTTGTATTTAGGATTAGAAAATACAATTCAAATGTATAAACGATTATTGTAAATGAAATTATTTTCTAGAATATATGGTGAAGGAAAGCCTCTTATAATTCTTCATGGATTATTTGGAATGAGTGATAATTGGAATGCCTTGGGGAAGAAATTCGCAGATCACTATAATGTACATATTTTGGATTTAAGAAACCATGGAAGATCACCACATGCAGATGATTTTTCATATAGAGATCTTTCCGATGATTTGTTAGAATATATTGATTCAAACAAACTTTCTAGTCCGATAATTATGGGGCACTCGCTTGGAGGGAAAGTAGCTTTGAATTTCGCGTTTGCGCATTCTTCTAAATTATCAAAGGTTATAGTTTTAGATATTGCTCCCAAGGTATATCAAACAGACTTTCATAAGAAAATACTTAATATTTTAATTAATCTACCATTATATAAATTTCAAAAGCGCTTAGAAGTAGATAGTTATTTGGCTGATTTTATAGAAGACCAATCATTAAGAAGTTTTTTGTTAAAAAACCTTAAAAGAGGAGGTGATGACAAGTATGAATGGAGGTTTAATATTGATGCTTTATATGCAAAACTAGATAATATTAAAGAGGCAAATTTTCTTCGTGGAACGTTATCGATTCCAGTAGTATTTGTAAAGTCTGAGAATTCAGACTATATAATGAAAGAGGATATTCAATTAATAAATAAACATTTTTCAAATTATGAAATGATTACTATGAAAAATGTAGGTCATTGGCTTCATGCAGAGAATCCTCTAGAATTTTATAAATTGATTTGTGATAAGTGTTTGAATTAAAAGTTTATAATCATACCTTCTTCAGCTATATTATATCCATTTTTTTGTACTGACATTTGATCTTTACTCCCCTTAATTAATAAGGGATTGGTATGATTAAAGTGTATAAAATGAATCTTTGATTTGTCACTTTTAGATAATTTATTGCATCTTTTCATTGTTTCTTCTATAAGTGGATGTGGAATTTTACTCATATCTCTGTTTACTTCCCCATCTTTATAGAATGTTCCATCTATAAATGCATAATCAATATTTGGGATTATATTTTCTATTTTCATATTCCATTCTTCCCATTTATCTATATCTGGAATAAAAATCAGAGTTTTGTTATTTATTATTATGTTATATCCCACAGTTTCTGAAAATTCAGTTCGGTGTGGAACTAAAAATGGTTTGATCGTAACATTTTCATTTAGTTTATATTCAGATTTCTCGTTTATTAAGTTGATATTAATATTATTTAATTTCACTAATTGATTCCAAGGCTTGTTTTTTTCTATAAACTCTTTCATTTTTCTCATAGCATAAACAGGGATTTTTTCAGCCCCCATAATCTCTTTTCCTAAATGAATTAATCCCGCATAATGACCTACATGAGCATGAGTTAAAAGGAATCCGTCAATAGGATCTATTAGGCTTTGGCTTTTTAACATATGTAATTGGTGTTTTAAATCAGGAGTTGCGTCAATAATCCATTGTTGTTTGCTTGATGGATCTACTATTGCTAAACATGTTGCATGTTTTTTTAATTGAGGATTTTTCCAAGCTCTCATACAGCATTTTTTTTGGCAATTAATTTGAGGATAACCAGCGTCTTGAGCTATTCCTAAAACTATTACATAAGGTTCTTTCTCGCTAGCATTCTTCATGTAAGTAATTTTTCAAAGCAATGATATTTATTTTTATTGGGTTTTAAATCTATGGTTCCCAATTCAGAATATCCAATTCTCCTGTAAAACTCTAGTGCTTTTGGATTTCCAGAGTATGTATCTAGTCTAATTGATTTCAGATTTTCTGCAATCGCTTTTTCTTCCGCATAGATCATAAGTTTTTTTCCAATTCCCTTGTTCCAATATTCTTGCTTGACAGCAAGCCTGTGTACTACCAAAAATGAATCTGTTTTATCTTCCCATTTAATTTCTTTGTATGAGGAATCTTGAATCTGGTCTATATTTATACCTCCAATTATTTCTGATTTAAATAAAAAGATATAATAGCTTTGATTAGAAATATCATTTTTAATAATTTGGATGTTTGGATAGGTTTCGTCCCATTGGTCAATGTTATTTGATATCATTCCGCTGACGCAGGATTTATACATATCCATGATTTTTTCTAAATGCGATATATCTGCTTTAATAATGTTCATATTGATAGTAAGTTACATCCTCTTATTTCAGACTCATTTATTCTCCCAAGAATAGAGAACGTATTTTTGTTTTTTACCCCAATATCATCAGTAGCTATAAATGGGCATGAATAAATATTTGCTAGATCAATAATATTAATACCACCGCTTATGTTGTCTGATAAAATACTGTTTGGGTCATGGACATCTCGAATCAATATTTTTTGCCAATTAGGGCTTAAGAATTTATTATCTCCATATGAGTAACTTTGAGAAAGTAATTCAGTCATTCCATACTCAGAATGGATGTTCGAAACATTAAACGCTTGTTTTAATTTTTCATGCATTTCTTCTTTTAACATTTCCTCCTTCATTCCTTTAGTACCACCTGTTTCAATTATAGTTGTGTATTTTAAATTTAGACGGTATTTTTCTGATAATTCTAATAATGCAAAACTTACGCCAAATAAAATAGTTTTTTGTTTTTTTTCTTCAAGCTTTTTGATAGTGTTATAAACTTTTTTATAATCTTTTTTATAAAACCCGCTTATACTGTTTTCACTTTTGCTAATAAGCTTACTTAACATATAAATTAATGAAGAATGTTTGTTTTCAAGATAATTTGGCAATAAGGCAAGTATACAGTATTGAGATACATCTCCATAGAATTTATCAAAAGAATTCATAAGGCTTATATTATATGTTTTATTACTTTTTATGTAGTGTTTGGATATGTTTTTTCCAGTAGTTCCGCTACTATGAAATGTATTTTCGTGATCCGAGCCTTCAAGTAATATCTTATGTGATTTGAAAAATCTTACAGGTAAAAATGGAATTTCTTTTATGTTTTTTGGTGATTTTCCTTTTAGTATTAAGTTAGCATATTTTGAATAAACAGGATTTTTATTCATATGGACATTAAATATTTCCATGCATAAACTATTAAATTCTAAATCAGAGTTTATATTAAATATTCTATGAATAATGTTCTCCATGCTTATTTTATATAAATTCAAAAATAGTACTTTTGCTAATTAAATCATTATTATGAAAAGAATCAATATATTTTATTTTGCCTTTTTAGTTCTTTTGCTCAACTCTTGTCAAGAAAATGTCGCTTCAAAAAAAGAAATGAAAAATGAAGAACCGAATATTTTTTTTAAAAATATTAATGAAGGAGACACACTGAAATCCCCTTTTTTAGTGCAAATGGGAGTAAATGGAATGAATGTAGAGCCGGCTGGATACTTAAATAAAGGATATGGTCACCACCATATTATAATTAATTGTACTCATATTGAAGATAGAAATTTTATCCCATTAGATGAAACACATATCCACTATGGTCAAGGAGAAACAGAAGCTAATTTAGATTTGGAGCCTGGAAATTATTGTTTAACTCTTCAGTTTGCTGATGGATATCATCAGTCTTATGGTAAAGATTATAGTAATACAATTAATGTTGTTGTAGAGTAATAGTTTGATGGATTTAAATTCAAATCCATCAAACTATATTATGTTTAAAGTTTACATTCGAGATTGACAAATAAAACTTCATCTGATCCCAAATCATTTAATCCTTTCCATGATTGTACATTTACAGATAGGTTAACGTTTTTAGACATTTTTCTTTCGATTCCTCCAATGTTATATACTCCATCTTTTTCTGAGTTCCAGTCATTTTCTGAGGATACATTGTCCATCCTAGCGAATATTGAAATTCTATCATTTAATGTGTACGATCCATAAACTGAAGTTATATTTTTGGTTTGATCAGATATATTTGAGGCATTTTCCATAATGTTTCTTTCAACCCCTAATTTAATATTGTTTGCAGAATAAGCTATAGCTGCGGTTGTAATATTTTGAGATATATCAGAATTATCATTAACCATATCTCTAAATAGTCTTAAAGAAATAGAATTTAGTTTATAAGTCAGCCCTGCTCCATATCTAAACATTCCCAAATCATCTTGGGTGTTTTTATAACCTTCCCCATTAATAACTTGAGCGTCTATCGAAAAGTTTTCGGAAATTTTCATATCCATATTGATACCAGCATCAGCTGAACTTGCCCATTTATACTTATCCAATGCAGATTTTTCAATATATCTTCTTCCCCAAGCTTTTTCCATGAATTTAAAGTTTTTAGTTCCAATCATTCCCATGTTCATTGAAATATTCTCAGTAGCTTTCCAGTTCAATGACGCTATCTTTAGAAAAGCTGTATATGCAGAACCTGCAGAATTACTTCCAATATCAAAAGTTATCTTTGCGGAGAACTGATCATCAATTTTATATCCGTAGCCAAGATATGCTCTTTTTACCTCAAACTCTTTATAATTATCTCTAGTGCCAAGTAAATCTTCTCCATCAGTTCCCTCAGAAAGGTCAAAATTGAAGTTTGAAAATATTTTACCAAATGGCTTGCCTTGTTGAGAATATGTGTTTAATGTAAATAAGAAAGCAGTTAATAGAATAAGTGTTTTTTTCATTTGTTTATATATTTAAATTATTTGATACAAAAGTATTATATATTTATGAAAGGTTTGTAAATGTATGGTTATTGTTTTGTTAATTAATTATTACATCCCAAGTTTTGCAAAAAAGTCAGTAAATGCTTTAGCAAATTCTGCTGGCATTTTTGTTACCATTAATTCAAATGTTAAATTGTCATTCACTCCAATTGCAATTGCAATTGAAACTATTAATCCTATAAGAGCGTATGACATGTCTTTCACGCCTAATTTTATTGATTTTAAAATTGAATTGTCTCCGCTTTTCATAAGAGCCATCCCGATTTCTCTTCCAGCTAGCAATCCTATGAATACCCATGTTGTGCTCATTGGCACTTTAGAATGTAATTTAAAGTAAAAGAGTATTATGCAGTAGATAAAGTCAATTAGTGTCGCGAACCTAACATCAGTAACAATTGATTTTTCTGTAACAATTTTTTGTATTCTGCCACCTTTGAAATATAACAACAATCCTAAGCCAATAGCGATCACCGTTATAAAACCTAAAAATGATCCCTCACCCATGCTTCTGTTTAAATAAACTGCAATGTTAGCGGCGTCTTGAGTAAGCCAAACTGCCCATAAAGTACCAGAAGTTAACCATTGCGTTATGGTCCATCCGAAGTGAGCTTTGCCAACAAAATATTTTCTTGTGATTTTTGCTACTAACAAGAAAAAGACAAATCCTAATGCAAAAGCAAGTACATAACCACTCATACTTTTAGCTAAAACTTTTCCCACGGCTGCAGGGTTTATAGCGAATGAGGTTAGTAAAATAAATGTGGTTGAAACAGGCATTCTTAGCCTAGTAAGTATTAGTAAGAATATTGGAGCAGCTATTTGAAGAAAATGGAAATTCCTTGGGCTTTTTTCATACCCTTTAGCTGAAAGTCTAGCGTGACTAACATCTCCATCAACAATCCCATCAGGATATAACTTATATACTAATTCTTGGAAGTTTATTTCTCCTTTATTTTGATTAATGAGATTAGTATAGTAGACAGTTTTATATTCATAATAAGTAGGCTCATTTCCTTCTGTGAAATCCTTTGTACTTATTTTGTATACATGACATAGTTCATTGTTTGAATTTACAAAAAAACATTTTCCATAGTCTGGGTTTATATATGAATCTTCATTTAAGTTATGTGTCCCTGTTCCAACATCATTAATATTCCACTCAATATAATTGTTGTCTTTTGGTGAATGGTTTAAAAGAGTTTTTTCTAGCACATCCTCATTGGATGTTTTAGTGAATATGGTAGTTCCTGCTTCATCAACAGTTAGCCAGCTATATGACATAGTAGCGACGAAAATTCCACCAATGAAAATCCATAAAACCCACCATTTTTTATCTTGATTCGAAGCGATAAAGGTTCCAAGAGTTTGTATGCTATCGTTTGCTATAGCGGCATAAGCAGCAAATAAAAACCCAACCCACATAGCTATTTGAGGATACGGGGTTGCGAACATGGCTACCATAAATGAAGCGCATATGAAGATTAAAAAATTATGTTCTGTTTTAGGAAACCATACTGTAGCAGGATAGCTAAAAGCTTTGAAAAGTTTTTTCATAAGTCATTATTTTTACTTGTTGTGTCCTTATCTAATATTTTAGATAAATAAAGCTCCGAAGAATACAATAGTCATAATCGCTAAGTATACTATCGGTGATATATCTATTTTTTTTGTTTGATTCTCCATATCTATATTTTATTTTAATGCAAATAAAGTATAAATATTTGTTAGGAAAATTAATTGAAGGTTAACGTCATGTTAAGGAATTGTTAAGACTTTTGAAATTGACTTTCAATTAATTGAAAAATAGCCAATGTTTATTTAATTTTGCACAAAAACCTTTAAATGATTTCATCTCCGAAAGTCTTGTTAGTTGATGATGAGGAGGATATTTTAGAATTCCTTTCTTATAATCTATTAAAATCAGGATATATAGTATATACAGCTTCTAATGGTATAGAAGCATTGAAGATTGCTAAGAAACATGTTCCTAATTTAATTTTATTAGATGTGATGATGCCTGAAATGGATGGAATGGAGACATGTCAAAAACTCAAAGAAATTTCTATCCTAGACGATACATATATAGTATTTTTAACAGCAAGATCAGAGGAATATTCAGAGTTGGCAGGATTTAGCGTTGGAGCAGATGATTATATTACTAAACCGATTAAGCCGAAGTTATTGATTAGCAGAATTGAGGCAATTCTTAGAAGAAGTGGTAGTAGAAAAAAAAATAATGAAATTTCCATTGAAAATATTTATATTAATAAAGATACACACCAACTTAAATTATCAGATCTAGAGATTGTATTGGCAAAAAAAGAATTTAATTTATTGTACTATTTAATGACAATTCCAGGAAAGGTTTTTACTAGAGAAGAGATAATTTTAAATGTATGGGACGATGCTTTTGTTGGTGACAGAACTATTGATGTACATATTAGAAAGATTAGAGAAAAAATAGGAGATAATTACATAAAAACCATTAAAGGAGTGGGTTATAAATTTAACATTTAGTTATGAAATTAAACAATCCGGTTAGTATATCAATAATCCTTGCTATTGCAATAACTTTATTGTCTGTTATCTCTGCTTATTGTTATATAAATAACATTACTTCTTTAGCCCTTTCTGTTGTTTTATTTTTATTGATCTCTTTATTTATTTTATTTTTTATAATTAAGCAGTTTATTCATGAGAGAATTCGGATTATTTATAAAAACATATATAGGTTTAAAGGAACATCTAAATTACAAAATTTAGATATAGATACCGTAGAACAAGAAGCGAAAGAATGGGCGGATCAACAAGAAAAACAGTTGCAGAAGTTAAAAACTGATGAGAATTATAGAAGAGAATTTATAGGAAATGTTTCGCATGAGTTAAAGACACCAATTTTTAATATTCAGGGATATGTGCAAACACTGATTGATGGAGGAATTGATGACCCAGAAGTTAATTCAAAATACCTTATGCGTGCAAATAAAAGTGTAGAGAGAATGATTAATATTGTTGAGGATTTAGAAGTGATTTCAAAATTAGAAACTGATACTGAGGAGTTGTTATTAGATAAGTTCAATATACTGGTTTTAGTGCAGGAGGCGATAGATCAATTAGAGATACAAGCTAAAAAAAGAAATATTCATCTAAAAATAGTCAATGAAGCTAATACTAATTTTGTTTTAGGAGACAAACATAAGATACATCAAGTATTTATGAATTTAATTAGCAACTCTATAAAATATGGGAAAGATGGAGGCTCGACTACTATTCGTTTATTAGATATGGATAATAATATGATGATTGAAGTGGCTGATAATGGAATAGGTATAGATGAGAATTCCCTTGATAGGCTTTTTGAAAGGTTTTATAGAGTTGATAAAAATAGATCTAGAGATATTGGAGGTACGGGACTAGGCTTGGCAATTGTAAAACATATAATTGAAGCCCATCACCAGACAATTAATGTTAGAAGCACAAAAGATGTAGGTTCTACTTTCTCATTTATTCTTGAAAAATCTTAAAGGTTTCGTTCCAGTTATCCTGTGATTTTTTAAACTTAAATCTTGGAAATTTATTATATTTTTTTAATGCATTTATTAGATTAAAATTTGTTTGTTCTTCTTTTAAAAATATTTTTTTAGAGTGAAATAAATTAGATAAGTATTCTTGTTCATATTGGCCTGGTGTAGGAATCAGTATAGATCGGGCTTTGAGTTTGTATAAGTCCATAATTGAACTGTATCCAGATCTTGAAATAACCAGTTTGGAACTTAGAATTATTTGATTAATTTCTTTTGAGTTGGCATTAGATAAAATAGTTATATTGTTGATATGATTTTTACTTGTGACTTCGGTCTTCCCCTGAATGATTATAGAGTTTCCTGTATAGGTTTTTAATTGCCGAGTGATTATTTTTTCTAGAATAGATCTTTGAGGTTCTGGACCAGAAATTATAGCACAAATATCATATTTTTTTCTTTCATTTTTTCTAAATGTAAATCGTGATTGTATGCCGATATATTTATATTTTTTTGGTAATAATGTTGGTTTAGACATTTGACCAGCTAAGTTGATTTTTTGATCATCTATAATCCAACACTCATTAAATTTGTTAATTAAAATGTAAGATATCTTTTGAATAATTTTTTTAAAAAAAGGAGACATAATCATTACCTGATGCGTAATGAAAACAGTTTTTATTTTTTTTGAGAAAAGACCATATCTATTATCAGCAATAACAATATTAATTTGATATTGTTTAATTACTTTTTTTAATAATTTATGTTCTGTATAAATAGAATAAATGATTTTTGGTATTTGTAAGAGAATCATAAGTGAAGCAGGTAGATAATCATGATATTTTATGTTCCAATTATTTAATATAATATATTTGAGATTAGGAAATTCATCTTTCATAAGATTGAGGCTTCTGCCCTCAGCTGCTATTATTACTTCATAATTTTTATTTATTAAATTATGAATAATAGGAATGCACCTGCTTGCATGACCAAGTCCCCAGTTTAGAGGTGCTACTAAGATTCTTTGTTTTCTCATCACTATACTAAAATAATTTATTTTTGTAGAAAAATACCATGCCAAAAAACAAATTAAGAAAATTTACTGAATTATCTAATTTAGATAATGTAATAGAGGCTTCGGATTATAATTTGCAACAAGATTTAGAGATCAAATCTAGATGGAAATCAGATTTTTTTAGAAATACAAACCCTATTGTTTTGGAATTGGGTTGTGGTAAGGGGGAGTATTCTGTAGAGCTAGCTAAGAGATATCCACAGAAAAATTTTATTGGCATAGATATCAAGGGTAACAGATTATGGAAAGGAGCAACTGTTGCGACAAATCAGCAACTGAATAATATTGGGTTTTTAAGATTAAGTATACAAAACATTAAATTTTGTTTTACTGAAGGAGAGGTTGATGAAATATGGATAACTTTTCCAGATCCGCAAATCAAAAGAAGAAGATCTTCAAAACGATTGACTCATCCATCCTTTCTAAATTCATATAAAAACATACTATGTCCAAATGGTTTTATACATTTAAAGACTGATAGTAGATTTTTATATGGGTATACTATAGGAATACTAAATGATAGTTTTTATAAGATATATGATTCTACTCATGACCTGTATAGCTCTTCTATGGAGCGCAATGATATTGATATTATTACATTTTATGAAAAGAAGTTTCTTGATTTGGGATTGCCTATCAATTATATAAAGTTCGGATTTGCTTAAAATATTATAGTAAGTATTTAAAATAGTTTATTGTTTAATTTACAGCTTAGTGTATCTTTGTTTATTATATCAATTTATGTAGACTATATTTATGAAAAATGTTGATGTTAAATTTTTAAAATCAATCTTACAATCCGCTTATTTGCCTGATTCTAATAAATCTATTTATGATAGTGGTAGTGTTGTAAATATTGATATTAAGGAAAAGGATATTTTATTAGATATCTCAATAAATAATCCAACACATCATTATAAAAACAAGCTTGAAGAAGTCATAAGAAATTCTTTTAAAGATATTGTAGAATATAAATTGCAAATTAATTTTCTTTTGAAAGAAAACAAAAATAGTGATACAAAATTAGAAAGTGTTTCAAAGGTTAAGAACATAATTGCAGTATGTTCAGGTAAGGGTGGAGTAGGGAAATCTACAATAACAGCTAATCTTGCTGTAGCTCTTAGCAAATTGGGAAATAAAGTTGGTATTATAGACGCAGATATTTATGGTCCTTCTATGCATATAATGTTTGGTATAGAGGATAAGTTGCCTCATAAAATCAATGTAGATGGAAGATCATATATGCAGCCTGTAGAAAGTCATGATATTAGTATACTTTCAATAGGATTTTTTGCTAAGAAAAATGAGGCTATGGTTTGGAGGGGGCCAATGGCTTCGAAGGCTCTTTCTCAAATGATTGTTGATGCTTACTGGGGAGAACTTGATTATTTATTAATTGACTTGCCTCCAGGAACTGGCGATATACATTTATCTTTGGTGCAGGCGGTTCCAGTAACAGGTGCTATTGTAGTAAGTACGCCTCAACCAATAGCATTAGCAGATGCTCGAAAAGCGGTTGGCATGTTTAAGATGGATAGCATTAATGTTCCTATCATAGGGATTGTTGAAAATATGTCCTTTTTTGTTTCAGGAGATGATACAAAACATTATATCTTTGGAAAGGAAGGAGCGAAAGATCTTGCGAATGAGCTATCTCTAGATTTTCTGTCTTCTATTCCATTAGTAGAATATATTCGGGAGTGTGCTGATAACGGCCAGCCAGCGGTGAATAATAATGAATTAAAAATTGCAGAAATTTTTGAACAATTTGCTAAAAAAGTAATAAATAAGGTTGATATTCGTAATGATGAATATTTAAAGACAGAAACTGTAAAGATAACTCACTCTGATGGGTGCTCAAATAAATAATTGATATGAAAAATAATGAAAACACAAAATTGTCTAACTTAGTTGAGGCAGCTTTAGATAAAGTTAGGCCTTATTTAAATGCAGATGGTGGAGATATTAAATTACTTGAGATCACAAATGATCTAACTGTTAAAATTTCATTCACCGGAGCTTGTGTTGAATGTGATGCTAGTATGTTAACTTTAAAGAATGGAGTTGAAACAACTATTAAAAATGCATTGCCAAATGTGAAAGAGGTTGTAGATGTAACTAAAAGAGATAGTTGATTTATTGAGATCAGTCTATAAATACAATATAAACATAACTCAGTCTAAGTTGTTGTTTTTTTCGAAGAGATTTAAATATTCTTCTATTCTTCTATCAAACACTTCGATAAACGATAAATATAAATCATTTGATATAATTGCTGCTTTTGGAGCTTATAAAGTATTGAAATCTTCAAAGAACTCGTTTAATAGATTACGTAAATTTCATGCATCTAGCAAAGATTGGTTATTTGGATTTTTGTCATATGAATTGAAAAATGAGATTTTTAATATCAAATCATCAAAAAAACCACAGTACGAAATTCCACATATCTTATTTTATGTCCCTAAAACTATTATGATGTTGCGCAAAGTAACGTTAGAAATTCATTCATTTCTTTCCAAAGAAAAGGTCGATAAAATGCTTAATGATATAAATAACATTAATAAAGTTTTTGTAAAGAATAGTTCTGTAAAAATGAAGGCAAGAGAAAGTAGAAAAGAATACTTAAAAAAAATCAATTTAATTAAAAATCATATTCAAAATGGCGATATATATGAGATGAACTATTGCCAAGAATTTTTCAATGAAAAAGCTAGCGCAGATCCTATTAGTTTATTTAGTCAACTTAATTGTTTTTCAAACTCTCCTTTTGCTGTATATTTTAATTTCAACAATATTTTTTTACTTAGTGCTAGTCCAGAAAGATTTATAAAGAAACAAGGAGAAAAAATAATTTCACAACCAATTAAAGGCACTAGAAAAAGGAGCGAAGATGAAGAAAAAGATTTAATGCTAGTAAATGAATTAAGAAATAGTAAAAAGGATATGTCAGAGAATGTAATGATTACTGATCTTGTAAGGAATGATTTGTCTAGAACATCTGAAAAAGCCTCTGTTAATGTAAAGGATTTATTTGGAATTTACACATTTAACCAAGTACATCATATGATTTCTACCATTACCTCGAAATTGTCTAAAAGTTATGATTTCGTAGATGTTTTAGAAACAACTTTTCCAATGGGATCAATGACTGGAGCTCCTAAATTGAAATCCCTTCTATTAATTGATGAATACGAATGTATGTCTAGACTATTATTTTCTTCATCATTTGGATATATAACACCTGAAGGAGATTTTGATTTTAATGTTATTATTAGATCAATAATCTATGATAAATTACAATCCTATATGTCTTTAAGTGTCGGTGGAGCAATAACTATCTTGTCAAATGAAGAGGAGGAATATGAAGAGTGTATGATAAAAGCAGATTCAATTTTGAAATTATTATCTGATGGAAGATAAAGTTGTAAAACATATAGATGAGAATAATCTTTTTTCTAAAGAAGATAAATTAATAGTCGCTATTAGTGGTGGTTGTGATAGTGTAGCGTTAGCAATGATACTTCATCGCACAGGATATTCAATTTCATTAGCTCATTGTAACTTTAATTTGAGAAACAGTGAATCGGATAAAGATCAACTATTCGTTGAGTCACTTGCGAAAAGTATTGGAGTATTATTTTATTCTAAATCTTTTGACACGCTGAAGTATGTAAAAGAAAAGAAGGTTTCAATTCAAATGGCAGCTAGAGATTTAAGATATGAATGGCTTAACTCGCTACTTATAGAAACCAACTCTAAATTTATTGTTGTGGGTCACCATCTAGATGATAGTCAAGAGACTTTATTTATTAACTTAATTCGCGGAACGGGAATTAAGGGGTTATTAGGAATTAATAATATCAATGGAAAAATCATAAGACCACTACTTCCATTTAGAAAAAGTGACATAATTTCCTATTTAAATAAAATTAATCAGGATTATAGAGAAGATATTTCTAACTCAGATATCAAGTATATTCGTAATAATATTAGAAAGAATTTAATGCCAATTATTTATTCTATAAATCCTTCTTATGACAAAACTTTTGTCGATGAATTGTCTCATTTAAGTGAGGTTTATGAAGTATATAATAAAGTAATTTCTCAGGATGTTAAAGAGATTGTTGATTATAAAAAAAATGGATTAATTATTCTTAAAGAAGACTTGTTGAATACTAGTCACCCAAAATCTGTCTTAAGACATGCTGTGTCTCCATATGGATTTAATAAAGTAGATCATATATATCAGGCTCTTTTTTCAGAATCAGGCAAAAGGTTTTACTCTAATACTTCTGAAATTTTAATTGACAGAAGTAAAATAATATTGAGAAAATTAATGCCAGAATCAACAAATAAATTTATATCAATAAATGACAAACAAATTCTTTTTCCTATCAATTTATCGTTTTTAGTTTCGGATAATTTAGCATATGTGGATAATCACAGCATTGCATATCTTGATTATGACTTATTGGAGTTTCCTTTAAAAATCATGAAATGGAAAGATGGAGATTATTTTTATCCTTTAGGCATGCAAAAGAAAAAAAAGTTAAGTGATTTTTTTATAGATAATAAGCTTTCTTTATTTGATAAAGAAGATGTTTGGTTGCTGTATTCAGGCAATAATATAGTTTGGGTTGTAGGCTATAGAATTGATGATCGGTTTAAGTTAACTAAAGATAGTAAAAAGGCGTATATTGCAGAATATAAAAAAGCAGGTGAATAATTTATTTTTTTTAGAGAAACAGTATTTGGGTTTAAATAGAATGTCTTTATTTAGAAGAATAGTATTAGCTATATTTTTATTTTTCGCTTCATGGATGGCATATAATCCTGAAAAAGTACCAACTAATTGGTTTTCTTCTCAGTCTGGAGATTTATTTTTTATTATGGGTATTTTCATTTTGTTTATTTCAACAATTTTAGTTTTTATTTTACATTTTGAAACACGCGTAGTTAATAATGCAATAGTTTTAGATGGTTTATGGACTTCTAGAAAAATTAAAATATCTATTTCTAGTTTAGTTTCGGTAGATCAGATTATTTATAGTAAATTCTTTTTTAATAAGTCAGTTTATAATTTACATTATAAGGGAACTATACGATTTTATACTCGTGGTAAAGAAGCTGTGAAGATCATTGATAAAGATGGACAAGTATATATAATTGGGAGTCAAAAATCTGAAGAGTTATGCAGAATTATCAAACAAAAGATTAACGAATAGAATTATGAGAAATTTATTAGCATTTATAGCAATATTGTTTTTGATCTCTTGTGGTCAAAGGGCTGAAGTTGATGTGACTGAATGTCCAATAGATATATACGGAAGTAATGATGTAGTTGATTGGACATCTAAGTACAGGCAAGTATCTGAGGATGAAGTGGAATTAATTTTTGAAGCTGCAATCTGTGGAAAATGGCATATGTACTCACAAGATACAGAAGATGATAATGCTGCAACAAAATTCACTTTTTACTATAATGATGATACTAACGTGGTTAGAATTGATGAAAGTGAAACAATTACAGATTTTGAGCCCTCTATGGATATGGAACTTTCTTTTTTTGAAAGTATAGCGAGCTTTAAACATAAAATAAAGCTGTCTGATAATACAGGTAAAATAATAGTTGATATAGATTTTATGCTATGTGATGACAAACAGTGTTTACCTCCTGATTATATTAGACAGGAATTTGATGTTAAATTGAGTTCAACTTTTGCTACTGATACTTGGGGATGTACAGATGATCTTGCCACAAATTATAACTCCAAGGCTGATGTAGATGATGGTTCATGTTTCATAGAAGGTTGTACTGAAGATCTAGCTTTAAATTTTGATTCTTTAGCAAGTCGTAATGATGGAACCTGTGTATATTCGCCGGAAGTATTAAAAAAAATACTTAAGGATAATAGATATATTGATCAATCTATAGATTTAGATAATCCTCATTCAAGTTGTGGTAGTAATAATAGTGAGGAATCTCAAACTTTATGGCATATTTTCTTATTAGGGCTATTGGGAGGTTTCATAGCTTTGTTAACTCCGTGTGTGTTCCCAATGATTCCTTTGACAGTAAGTTTTTTCACTAAAGGTAAAAAAGATAAAGGGCTATTTAATGCAATTATGTATGGTTTTTTTATTATGTTGATTTACTTTTTGTTGAGTATTCCTTTTCACTTTTTACCAGGATTAAATCCTGAAATCTTAAATCAGATATCCACTAATACCTGGGTAAATCTTGTGTTTTTTGCGATTTTTATAGCTTTTGCATTATCATTCTTTGGATATTATGAGCTGACACTTCCAAGTAAATGGGGAAACAGGGCAGATTCCGGATCTAATATTGCAGGATTATTAGGGATTTTCTTTATGGCTTTGACATTGGCTATTGTTTCTTTTTCTTGTACTGGTCCAATATTAGGTACTTTATTAGCAGGTACTTTAGGTGGAGATGTAAGTACATTTATGTTGTTTGGATTTGAATTTAAAATGGTTGCCGCTAAACTCACTGCTGGATTTACAGGTTTTGGGATAGCATTAGGTCTTCCGTTTGCAGTTTTTGCTTTATTCCCAAAGTTGCTAGCGGCTTTGCCACAATCAGGAGGATGGTTAAATTCTGTTAAAGTTGTTTTAGGGTTTATTGAGGTAGCATTAGCTATCAAATTTTTGTCCAATGCAGATATGGTAGAACAGTGGGGACTAATACCAAGAGAGATATTTTTCGCATTGTGGTTCATTATTGGACTATTAACGGTATTATACCTGTTAGGAATAATTAGATTTCCTCATGATTCTCCAGTAAAGAAGATATCTAAAATAAGAATATTATTTATCACCTTTTTTCTAGCATTTACAATATATCTTTTACCGGGAATATTTGGAAATTATGGAAAATCATGGTGGAATCATGTTGCATTAAGTGGATTCCCTCCGCCTTGGAATTACGCTATCACAGAAAACTCAGATGCAGTGCATGCTGAGTCATTAGATTATTATGAAGCTATAGAGATTGCTAAAAAAGAGAATAAACCGGTTTTTATAGATTTTACTGGTTGGGCGTGTGTAAATTGTCGAAAAATGGAAGATGTAGTTTTTCCAGAGGTGAAGGAGTTATTAGATCAATTTGTGATTTGTCAATTATATGTTGATGAAAAAATTCAATTAGAAGAGCCCGAATTTGCATTTGTCCCTACTTCTGAGGGAGGTGTTAAAAGAAAAAAATTAACTACTATTGGAGATAAATGGAGCACTCTTCAAATATTAACCTATAAATCATCTTCGCAACCATACTATGTATTATATCATCCAAATCAGGGTCTGTTAAATCACCCTGTTGGATATACACCTAATTTAAGTGAGTTTAAAGAATGGTTAGAGTGTGGATTGTCAGCTTATAAAAATCAAAAAAAATAGATATAAAATGAAAGATAAAGAAATTATAAATAAAGATTCAGAATTATTTTTAGAAAAATATATTAATAATCCATCACCAACAGGTTTTGAGAAAGATGGACAAAAACTGTGGTTAGATTATATCAATCCTTATGTAGATGATTATTTTACTGATAATTATGGGAATGCAGTTGCCGTTATAAATCCAGAAAAAAAATATAAGGTAGTTATTGAGGCACACGCTGATGAGATTTCATGGTTTGTTCATTATATCAATTCAGATGGATTTATTTATCTCAGAAGAAATGGGGGTTCAGATCATCAAATAGCACCTTCTAAACGTGTCAATATACACACAAAAAAAGGAGTAGTGAAAGCGGTTTTTGGTTGGCCTGCAATTCATACAAGAAAGACAGGTAAAGAACAGTCTCCTAAATTAGATAATATTTTTTTAGATTGTGGATGTGGAAGCAAGGAAGAAGTAGAGAAATTAGGAATTCATGTAGGTTGTGTTGTTACTTATGAGGATGAGTTTATGATTTTGAATAATGATTTTTATGTGGGTAGAGCTTTGGATAATAGAATAGGTGGTTTTATGATTGCAGAGGTCGCTCGATTATTAAAGCAAAACAAAATAGAGTTACCATTTGGCCTTTACATAACAAATGCTGTGCAAGAAGAAGTTGGTTTGAGAGGAGCGCAGATGATTGTAGAAACTATTAAACCCAATGTCGCAATTATTACAGATGTTACTCATGACACAGGTACTCCAATGATTGATAAGATTAAGCAAGGCGACATGAAATGTGGAAATGGGCCGGCTGTATATTATGGGCCGGCTGTTCATAATAATTTATTAGATTTAATTATAGAAACTGCTGAAAATCACACAATTCCTTTTCAAAGAGGAGCGGTTTCTAGATCTACAGGTACTGATACTGATGCTTTTGCTTATGCTACAGGAGGAATTCCATCAGCTTTGATTTCTTTACCATTGAGATATATGCATACTACTGTAGAAATGGTTCATAAAAACGATGTTAAAAATGTTATAAAACTAATATACAATTCATTACAAAGTATATCAAATGATCATGATTTTAAGTATTTAAGATAGATCTTTGTATCTAAAACAATCTGTTGTGTGGTCATTGATTATTCCTATTGCTTGTATAAATGAATAGACAATAATATTCCCAATGAATTTAAATCCTCTTTTTTTAAGATCATATGAGATCTTAATGGCAAGATTTGAAGTTACAGGTATTTCTTTATAGTTTTTGTAATTATTGACTATAACTTGGTTTTCTGTAAATGACCAAATATACTTATTAAATGATTTAAATTCTTTTCGAATTTCTATAAAAGATATCGCATTATTTCTAATGGATCTTATTTTCAATTTATTACGTATTATTTTTTTATTATTATATAATGATATTAGCTTTGACTCATCATATTTTGAAACTAGATTATAGTTGAAATTATCAAATGCATGCCTAAATTCATTTCTTTTATTTAATATTATTTCCCAACTAAGTCCCGCTTGAAATATTTCTAATGAAAGAGCTTCAAAAATCTTTTGATCATTAAAAACAGGTGTACCCCATTCTTTGTCATGATATTTGAGTAGAGATGAGTTCTTTTTCGCCCATTTACATCTATTTATTTTTTGCAATTTCTTTTATATTCTGGTCCATTCACCACTATCAATTAGAGGCTTTGCCTTTTTCCATTTTATTTCTCTTGTTTCGGATCCATTTGTAATAGAAACTTTTTCATTTCTGCCAGTTTCTTTTTCAACACTTACTGGTTGAGCTTTTTGAGATTTTCTTTGGTCCGGCTTATTTGTTTGAGGGATATTAGATTCTCTACTTGTTTTCAGGTTTTGGTCGTTTTGTTCTAAATTACCTTCTTTTATCCCTTCATTGTTAGTGATATGGACACCAGATTTCATTAGAAATGAAATTATATCCTTATTGATTTTACTCATTAATATTTTAAATAGATCAATAGCTTCAAATTTGTATATCAACAAAGGATCTTTTTGTTCATAAACTGCATTTTGAACAGATTGCTTAAGGTCATCCATCTCACGAAGATGTTCCTTCCAAAATTCATCGATCATAGCTAGAGTTACACCTTTTTCTATTGATTTAGGGATATTATATCCATTGTTAGTCACAGATTCCTCCAAATCAGCAGTGATGCTGATAATTTTTTTTCCGTCAGTGAATGGGATTAAAATGTTTTTATATTTTCCAGATTGATTTTCAAAAACATTTTTAATCTGAGGCATTACCCCTTTAGCAAGGTTTTCATTTTTTAATTTATATAATTCATGACACTCTTTAAAAACTTTAGAAACAAGAACTTCTAAATTATCATTGAATTCGGTTTCTTGTATTTGAGTTTTTAAGCTAAAACTGCGTATTAAATCCTCATTAAATCCTAGAAAGTCTTGGGTTTCATGGTGACTTTCTACAATATTGTAACTTGTATCATAAATCATATTAGAAATATCTAAAGAAAGTCTCTCACCAAAAAGAGCATGCTTTCTTTTCTTATAAATTATTTCTCGTTGCTTATTCATTACATCATCATATTCAAGCAGACGTTTCCTTACTCCAAAGTTGTTTTCTTCAACCTTTTTTTGTGCCCTCTCAATAGATTTATTTACCATAGAGTGAGATATTACTTCTCCTTCACCGATTCCCATTCTATCCATTAGTTTAGCAATCCTTTCAGATCCAAAAAGCCTCATTAACTTATCTTCTAACGAAACAAAAAACTGTGAAGACCCAGGATCCCCTTGTCGGCCTGATCTTCCCCTCAGCTGCCTATCTACCCTTCGAGAGTCATGTCTTTCTGTCCCAATTATAGCAAGACCTCCTGAAGACTTAACTTCATCTGATAATTTTATGTCAGTTCCTCTTCCCGCCATATTTGTAGCTATTGTCACTACTGAAGCTTTACCTGCTTCCGCTACAATATCCGCTTCTCTTTGGTGTAATTTCGCATTTAATATATTATGTTTTATTTTTCTTTGTTTGAGTATTCTTCCTAAAAGTTCAGAAATTTCAACAGAAGTAGTCCCAACTAAAACAGGTCTCCCTTGATCAGTGAGAGAAGCAATTTCTTCAATGACCGCATTGTATTTTTCTCGATTTGTTTTATAAACTAAGTCATGCTCATCTTTTCTTATAATAGGCTTATTAGTTGGAATAGCTACTACATCCAGCTTATATATTTCCCAGAATTCGCCAGCTTCGGTTTCAGCTGTACCGGTCATACCCGAAAGCTTATTATACATTCGAAAATAATTTTGTAATGTTATAGTTGCAAATGTCTGAGTTGAAGCTTCTATTTTTACATTTTCTTTAGCTTCAATTGCTTGATGTAATCCGTCAGAATACCGTCTCCCGTCCATTATACGCCCTGTCTGCTCATCAACTATTTTTACTTTATTGTCCATTAATACATATTCAACATCTTTTTCAAATAAAGTATATGCTTTTAGTAGTTGATTAATAGTATGAATTCTCTCACTTTTTATAGAGAAGTTACGAGTCATGTTTTCTCTTTCTATTGCTTTATCACTTTCTGACAAATTAGACTCATCAATTTTAATCATTTCTTCAGCAATGTTCGGTAGAATAAAAAATTCTTTATCTTCTGTGTCCCCTGATAATATTTCAGTTCCCTTATCAGTTAATTCTATTGAGTTACTTTTTTCATCAATTATAAAAAACAAGTCTTCATCTACTAGATGCATGTTTTTTGATTGTTCTTGCATATAGTAATTTTCAGTTTTTTGTAATTGAGCTCTAATACCATCTTCACTTAAATATTTAATTAAAGCTTTATTTTTAGGAAGTCCTCTAAAAGCTCTTAATAATTTAAACCCACCATCTTCTGATTTACCCTCCTTTAAAAGTGCTTTTGACTCCGACAAAATTTTAGTGACAAGTTTTCTTTGTGAACTTACTAATTTCTCTACTTCATGCTTTAATTCGTTATATTCATGTTTATCTCCTTTTGGAGTAGGTCCTGAAATAATTAATGGAGTTCTAGCATCATCAATTAATACGGAATCTACTTCATCTATAATAGCATAGTGATGTTTTCTTTGAACGAGATCTTCTGGCCTTCTTGCCATATTATCTCTTAAATAATCAAATCCAAATTCGTTATTAGTTCCGTATGTGATATCTGCTAAATATGCTTGTTTTCTTGATTCAGAATTAGGAGAGTGATTATCTATGCAGTCAACTGTTAATCCATGAAATTGGAAAATTGGCCCCATCCATTCGCAATCTCGCCTTGCTAAATAGTCATTTACAGTGATCAAGTGCACACCTCTTCCAGCTAATGCATTTAGAAATACAGGCAATGTAGCAGATAATGTTTTCCCTTCCCCAGTTTGCATTTCTGCAATTTTTCCCTGATGTTTAACAACTCCTCCAATCAGTTGAACATCATAGTGAACCATATCCCATTTCGTAGTATTCCCTGCGGCTTTCCAACTATTTTTATACAACGCATATTGTGATTCAATAGATACAAAATCATTATTTATTGATAACTTTTTATCATATTCTGATGCTGTTACTTTTATTATTTCATTTTGAGTAAATCTTCTAGCAGTTTCTTTGACAATAGCAAATGCGGTTGGAAGAATCGTGTTTAGTATTTCTTCAATTTTAAGAATAAGTTTTTTTTCATCATCATCAATTTTTTCATATAACAATTCTTTTTCTTCAGAAGATATGTCTTCTTCTGCTTTTTCTTTAAGTGATTTAATTTCTGATTCTAGAGGATTTGTTGTTTGATATATTTTAGATTTCAGATTTTCAGTTTCTTGCCTTAATTGATCATTACTTAGGTCTTTAATTCTATTTTCTTCTACTTTAATTTTTTCTACAATGGGCATTATATTTTTAATATCCTTGTCATATTTGTTTCCAAGTAGTTTGCCTAGGATGTTTAGTAGATCCATAAGATTTATTTAAATTCTAATATTCATCTTCATTGAAAAAGAAGTCTTCTTTAGAGGGGTAATCTGGCCATATTTCTTCGATATTTTCCCATACTTGTCCTTCTTCTTCTTCAACAAGTTCTTGAAGGTTTTCTGCAACTTCCATAGGTGCCCCGGATCTAATAGCAAAATCTATTAATTCTTCTTTAGTAGCTGGCCAAGGGGCGTCTTCTAATTTTGATGCAAGTTCTAGTGTCCAATACATATTTATTTACTTGTTTTGTTAGTGCAAAAATAAAATTTCTTTATAATTGGCAATATTAGACTTCTATTATTTCCAGTAAATTTCAGTTTTATTATTTTCATTAAGTAAAATTCTAGCCAGAACAAACAAATAGTCAGAAAGTCTATTAAGAAATATTATATCGTATTCTCCTATTTCTTCCATTTGAGCTAGTTTAACTACAGACCTTTCAGCCCTTCTGCATACAGTTCGAGCTATATGGCATAAAGATGATTGGGAATGTCCACATGGAAGTATAAATTGTGTAAGAGGAGAAAGTTTTTCGTCTATTTCATCAATAATTTCTTCTAGATAAATAACTTCTTTTTCATTTATTTTAGGGGTTTCTATATTTTTGCTTTTGTCCACATTTGCGATTGAACTACCAAGATTTAATAATTGTATTTGTATGAATTTGAGTACTTTTTTGTGATTATTATTAATTTCTTGGTCATAAATATGTCCAATATAGGCATTTAACTCATCTATATTTCCGTAGGATGTTACACGTGGATGAAATTTGGTCACATTCTTACCTCCTAATAATTGGGTTTTACCTTTGTCTCCTTTTTTTGTATATATTTTCATAATTATTATTTATTTGAAGCACATCTAATACATTATTTGGATTTTAGTCCCTTTTGCAAATTTAGAGATTTAATCATAAATATATTATTTTTGAAGCATGAAAATTATTACTGGGGCCTGTGGTTTTGTTGGAAGTTCGCTTGTTTCTTTTTTTAATTCACATCAAATTTTTGATTTAATATTAGTTGATGAGTTTTCTAATAAAAAGAAAAATTCAAATCTTATTAAAAAAAAATATCTATTTAAAGTTCATCGAGATGGTTTTTTAAAATGGTTTGATTCGAATTATATGAATGTAACAGAAGTTTACCATCTGGGTGCTCGTACTAACACTTTAGAGGGTTCAGAAGATGTATTTAATAAGTTGAATTTGCAATTTTCTAAAGATTTGTGGAAAAGATGTGTGCAAAATAAGATACCATTAATTTACGCTTCATCTGCAGCTACCTATGGCAATGGTTCACTAGGTTATTCGGATAATCATGCCTTATTAACTAAGTTGATTCCTTTGAACGCATATGCTAAATCTAAACATGAGTTTGATTTATGGGTTTTAGAACAACTTGAATGTCCTCCCTTTTGGGCGGGATTGAAATTTTTTAATGTGTATGGTCCTAACGAATATCACAAAGGAAGAATGTCTTCATTGATTTTACAATCTTATAAAAAAATTTTGAAACATGGAAGTATGAAGTTGTTTTCTTCAAATCATAAAGATTTTGAAGACGGAGAACAATCCCGAGATTTCATATATATAAAAGATGTTGTTAAAGTCATTCATTTTTTAATGCAAAAAAAATCAAATAATGGAATATACAATGTTGGGACTGGCTGTGAAAACAAATTTTCTGATTTGGTTTTGTGTGTATTCAAATGTTTGAAATTAGAATCTCGAATTTCATATTATAAGATGCCAGCTCAAATTAGTATTAATTATCAAAATTTTACCAAAGCTGATATTCGTAAGTTAAAAAGCGTAGGATATACTAGTGGTTTTGTAAAATTAAGTGATGGGATTGAGGATTATATAAATCATTATCTAAAAAGATCTAGTTATTTATAGTTTGTTCCTTAAGTCCACAAGAAACTGTCGTACTTCTTTAAGTTTGTTGATGATTTCAATATTGTTTATTGTATCATTTTTATTTTCTCTTAATTTTTTCTTTGCTCCTTTAAGAGTAAAGTTCCTTTCTTTTACTAAATGGTATATTATATCAAGGTTTTTTATGTCTTTTTCTGTAAAAAGTCTGTTGCCTTTTTTATTCTTTTTTGGATTTAGTATATCAAATTCTTTTTCCCAATATCTTATTAGAGATACATTAACTTTATATCTATCTGCCACTTCCCCTATGGAATAGAATAGCTTTGTTATTTCGGTTTTAATTTTAGGCATTAGTCTAACGATTTTTGTTTAGATTCGGATATCTCAACCAGTCTTTCATATTCCTCAATATTTAGATCGTTATAGTAGTAAAATTTTGGATCTACCTTTTTACCATTTTTTCTAACCTCGTAGTGCAAGTGACTTGCTACCGATGTTCCTGTATTGCCAACTGTTCCAATTTGTTGTCCTCTTTTAACTCTTTGCCCTTTTTTTACATTAAATTTCTCCATGTGAGCGTATAAGGTTTCGTATCCATATCCATGGTCAATTATTATATAATTACCGTATCCAGTTCTTCTAGACTTCACTGTTATTACTTTTCCATCTCCAGTAGCGTTAATTCGCGTACCTTCAGGTGCTGAAAAATCCATCCCATAATGAAATTTCCATATCCCATGAATAGGATGTTTTCTTTTCCCCCATCCGCTTGCAATTCTACTAAGATCTTTATTGTCTAATGGTTGGATAGAGGGTATTGATGATAACATAGCTGATTTATTTTTAGCTAATTCAATTAACTCATCATAAGATTTTGACTGAATGTATAGTTTTCTTGCAAGTAGGTCTTTCTTTCGAGTAATGTTGATTATTTTTTCTGAATTTGACAATTTCTTTAAGTATTTATATTTTTGTGATCCACCAATACCCGCTGACCTTATCGTCTGATCAATTGGATCTGCCTCAAAAATTAATCTATATATATTTTCATCCCTTTTTTTCATTTCATTTAATACTATAGATATCTCTTTAATATCATTATTAAGTATTTCATATTGAGATATAGTTAATTCAAGATCTTTTTTAATCCACTTTTCTTTAGGGCTTTCGAAAAAAAAACTTAATATTAATAGAAGCAATGCTCCAGATACAAAAGTTGATATGATAAAAACAAGTGTTTTTATTAATTTTTTAAAAGGAGTTTCTTTTATCCTCTGATATTTGAGGGTCTTATTATTATAATAATATTTTACTTTTGCCATAACTTATATCAGCTCATGCAAATATATTAAATTAACTGAATATTGTATCTTTACTAAATATTTGAAAAAGGAATATAAAGCTATGAAATCTAAAAAAATTAGAAGTTTATTTTTGAATTTCTTTAAACAAAAGCATCATAAGATAGTTGAGTCTTCAAGAATTGTGGTAAAAGATGATCCAACTTTAATGTTTACTAATGCTGGAATGAATCAATTTAAGGATCTTTTTTTAGGAAATAGTAGTATAGATTTCTCACGTGCTGCAAATTCACAGAAGTGTTTAAGAGTTACTGGTAAACATAATGATTTAGAAGAGGTTGGACATGATACTTATCACCATACCATGTTTGAAATGTTAGGGAATTGGTCTTTTGGGGATTATTTTAAGGAGGACGCTATCACATGGGCATGGGAATTTTTGATAGAAAAGTGTAAATTAGATAAGGATAGAATTTATGTTACTGTTTTCGAAGGTTCTGATGATGATAATTTGGAAAAGGACGTTGAGAGTTATAATATCTGGAAAAATTTTTTACATGAAGATAGAATTATAGATGGCAGTAAAAAAGATAATTTTTGGGAAATGGGATCAATTGGCCCATGTGGACCCTGTTCAGAAATACATTATGACAATAGAGATCACAATGAAAGAATTAAAGTAAAAGGTAGGGACCTTGTAAATCGTGATCATCCTGATGTAATAGAATTATGGAATTTAGTGTTTATGCAATTTAATAGAAAATCAGATTCCTCATTAGAGGACTTACCTCAATTGCATGTAGATACAGGAATGGGTTTTGAGAGGCTATGTATGATTATGCAAAATGTAAAATCTAATTACGATACTGATATATTTTCATCGATTATAATGCAAATTGAAAAAGGAAGTGGATTTTTATATGGTAAAAAAGATGAAATAGATATTGCGATGAGAGTAATTGCAGATCATATAAGACCAATTAGTTTCTGTATTGCAGACGGTCAGTTGCCATCTAATGTAGGAGCTGGGTATGTGGTGAGAAGAATTTTAAGAAGATCTGTCAGATACGCACATACGTTTTTAGGTGTTAAAGATCCATTTGTTTTTAATTTAGTTGATGGATTAATTGATTCTATGGGAGATCACTATCCAGAGTTATTGTCTCAGAAAAAATTAGTAAAACAGATTATTCATCAGGAAGAAGTTTCTTTTTTAAGAACTTTAGAAAAAGGCTTAAATAGATTAAATTTAATTTTAAAAACAAGTAAGAAAATTGTTTCTGGAAAAGTAGCCTTTGAATTATATGACACATATGGTTTTCCGCTGGATTTGACTCAGCTAATTATTTCTGAAAATAATTTTGAATTAGAAATATCTTCTTTTTACGAAGAGATGCGAAAGCAAAAAGATAGATCAAGGCTGTCTGCATCTTCAGAAATGGAAGATTGGACGGTCCTTTTAGATGAAGATGTAGAATTTATTGGTCATGAAAAAACTGATATTGTAATAAAGATATTAAAATATAGAAAAGTTACTACGAATGATAAAACATTATACCATTTAGTTTTCAATTTGACTCCTTTTTATCCAGAAGGTGGTGGTCAGATAGGAGACAAGGGAGTAATTTCTAGTGGTGAAGATCGAGTTGAGATTTTAGATACAAAAAGAGAAAATAATTTAATATTTCATATTTCTTCTCATCTTCCAAATAATCTTGAATCTTCATTTTTAGCAGAGGTTAATCTTATTCATAGAGATTCTTGTTCACGAAGCCATTCTGCTACTCATTTACTTCATGGTTTTTTAAGGAAGCAACTTGGAGAACACGTGGAGCAAAAAGGATCTCATGTATCAAATGATCAATTAAGATTTGATTTTACTCATTTTGCCTCATTAGATAAAATGATCATAAGTCAATTAGAGAAATCAGTCAATGCATTCATTAATAGTGATGTAAATTTAAAAGAACATAAGAATGTATCTCTGGGTGAAGCTAAAAAAATGAACGCTATGATGTTATTTGGGGAAAAATATCCAGAAGAAGTAAGAGTGATTCAATTTGGTGATTTCTTAGAGCTATGCGGAGGTACTCATGTTCAGTCTACTGCAGGTATAGGTTCATTTAAAATAATTTCTGAAAAATCTGTATCAGCAGGTGTCAGGAGAGTTGAGGCAATTGTTGGAGATAAATTTAAAAAATATAAAAAAGACATGGAAGATAAATTAAATAAGCTAGAGTTGTTATTAAAGAATAAGGATGTTATTAAGGCTGTAGAGGATTTAATATCCGAAAACAAGTTTTTACAGACTGAAATCCAAAACTTTAAAAAAAAGGAGCTTGATGATTTGAAGGAAATCCTTTTTAGGGATATTATAGATGTCAATGGAATAAATTTAATCATAAAAGAAGTGGATATTGACGCTAAATCTATGAAATCCTTATCATTTATTATAAAATCTTCTCATAATAATATTGTTGTACTGTTGTCCAACACTTATAAAGATAAAGTAACTTTATCTTTAATGATTTCAGATGATTTAGTCATTAGAGGTTTTAATGCTTCTGATTTAATTAAAGATATCTCATTAGAGATAGATGGTAGTGGTGGAGGACAACCATCTTTTGCTGTCGCGGGAGGTACTAAAACTAGTGGAGTGGTTAAAGCTTTTGCTGTATTAAAAGATAAATTAAGATCATAAAAAAACCATCTACATTGTAGATGGTTTTAATTTAATTAGTTCAAGGAAGGATTTTAGAATCTCCAAGAAAGACCTATATTGAATTTACCTTCTCTTTCATCATTTTCGTCTGCTTGTATTGGCATTAAGTAGTTTGGCTCAATGTGTAGTCCATTCCATATAGGAAATGAAACTCCAACACCAATTCTCATGTTGTCTGTAGCATCAGAAAGAGGAGCTTGTAATGCCGCGTACATGCCATCAACCATTGGTAAAGAATATCTACCGAATATTTCGTAAGCATCATCACCGTTAGCATCTTTTGCTCTAACCGCTCCTACAGTAATTGCATCATTTACAACATATCCGATACCTGCATGAGCTGTCAGCTTATCCATGTTTTCTTCTTGATCACCATCGTAAGTAGTTACAAGCATAAGTTGTGCAGAAGCTGCTAAGCTGAATAAAGCTACTACTGCAGTTAAAAATAATTTTTTCATTTTTCTTATTTTAATGATTAATATGAGGCAAATATATGATGATTTTTAGATATACAAAACAATTAATATCAATTTTAATAACAAAATGTTGTTAATTCTAGATAATAGTATAAAAAAAAAGGGGATCAAATGATCCCCTTTTTCATAACTTTATAGTGTAGTTATTACATAGTGATTGTAACTGTTAACCATGTAACATCTTCTGCACCATCATTTGACCATCTGTACATTCCTAAGTCACAGTTATCGTTTAATGAATAACCTAACATTAAAGATGTAGATTCTCTCTCAGTACCAGCAGCGTCATTAGATATAGAGTGTCTTGTATATCCTAATGAAATACCACTTAATGAGTAAGTAATTCCCATAGATGTGTTTTTGTCACCAGCTACTAAACCACCTGGTCCACCTAAGTTACCATTTGCGTAACCTGTGTTCCATGCTGATGTAGCCATTCCAAAGTCACCTTTGTACTCAGTTTGAGATACAGTAGCAACTAAGTTAGAAACACCTGAATAGCTTCCGCTATACATAGTCATTTCATCACCATCCCAGTCAGAGTTCATGCTAGCTGATACAGCAAAGTCTCCCATAGTATAACCTAAGTCATATCCATGAGCTTTTGCATTTGCACCATCTGTGTCATCTGACATCATAAGAATGTTAACGTCTGCTCCAGCAAAACTACCTGAAGCGTTTACATAACTTACATTAGTGTTTAAATCCATCATACCAGCAGTGATGTCTAAACCAGCTAGAGCTAAATTGAAATTTAGTCCTTGCGTAGTGTATCTTTGAGTACCAAAACTGTTAGATGAAATTAAAGCTCCAGATCCATAACTAAGGTCTTGTTGTCCCATAGTTAATGTACCAAAGCCCATAACGTCTGTTGAAGCATATGCTTCATAAACGCTCATGTTAACACCAGCATCTCCAGATAAAGCATAGCTCCAGTCTGTAGACACGTGAATTCCTCCCCAATCAGCAGAAACAGTAGTTCTTGAATTACCAGTTCTGTCTTCAGAATTAGAATTGTCAATCCAAGTTTTGTTAACAGCTCCCATTTGTGAGAAAGCGATTGTTGTAGTTAGTCCTAAAGCAAGAACTAATACGTTACGTAGATTTTTTTTCATAATTTTAATTTTTATGTTTTTCGGTTAATACGTGGCAAATGTAAGTATATCTACGCTTTTGGCAAATACTATTGTTCATGTTTTTTAACAAATTAATGTTCACATTCATCATAACTAACTTGTAATCAATTACTTAATCTATTATTTTTATTGCAATAAATTTTAAAATTTTAGGCTATTTTATTGAAAAATAACGTGTTTTTTGTTAAAATATAGATTTGTATTGTAGAAATGTTTCAACTTTAGAAACTTTACTAACCAAACATTTCTTTTACCTTTTGGAAGAATGATTTATCCTGATTAGTTGGTTTGGGGCTAAAACTTGTTGAATTTTCATGTTTTGTGAAAAACTCCTTTTCTTCTTTGGTTATGTTTTGAGGTGTCCAAACATTTATGTGTACTAGCAAATCTCCATTACTATATCCATTAATCGATGGCACTCCTTTATTTCTTAGCCTAAGTGTTTTTCCACTATGTGTCCCTTCATCTATCTTTACTCTAACTTTCCCGTCTACTGTTGGAATTTCAATAGAACATCCTAATACAGCTTCAGAAAAATTTATGTATTGATCTATATGTAAGTTATTATTACTGTCTCTAGTTAGTCTTTCATGCTCTTCTATAGATATTACTACTAATAAATCTCCATTAACTCCATCAAATGGCGCTGAGTTTCCTTTTCCGGATACTTTAAGCTGCATTCCATCTTCCACACCAGCGGGAATAGAAATCTCAATTGTTTCCTCTTTTTGAATCATTCCATTTTGATCTGAACCAGCTGGCTTATTATCTACTATTTTTCCAGCTCCTTTACATGTAGGACAAGTGGATGATGTTTGCATTTGGCCAAGAATAGTATTGCTAATTCGGGTTACTTGTCCTGTTCCCTTGCAAGTTGAACATGTTTTGTACGTTACCCCATCAGCAATTACTAATTTTCTAACTTTAAGCTTCTTATCCACACCTTTACAAACTTCTTCTAGGCCTAGTTTGAGTTTTATTCTTAAGTTAGTTCCTTTTATAACGCGTTGTCTACTACCTCCGCCAAATCCACCAAATCCACCAAATCCACCTCCAAATATATCTCCAAATTGAGAGAATATGTCATCCATATTCATCCCACCTCCAAAGCCGCTTGATCCAGACATTCCTGCATGCCCAAATTGGTCATATCTTTGTTTTTTTTCTGGGTTTGAAAGAACATTATAAGCTTCTGCTGCTTCTTTAAATTTTTCTTCAGCACTTTTGTCATTTGGATTTTTATCTGGGTGATACTTTATAGCCAGTTTTCTATATGCTTTCTTAATTTCTTTTTCAGAGGAATTTTTGCTTACACCTAATACATCATAATAATCTTTTTTTGCCATATTACTTTATTTACCTACTACTACTTTAGCGTATCTAATTATTTTATCATTCATTATATAACCTTTCTCTACAGTATCAATAATTTTTCCAATATCTTTTTTCTTTTCAGTTTTAACTTGAGTTATAGCTTCATGATAGTTTATATCAAATTTTTTTCCAATAGGATTTTCGATCTCAGAAAGTCCTTGTTTTTCTAGTATTCCTTTTAGTTGATTATAAATTAAGAAAGGACCGTCATCTTTTTTATAATTATTAGCAGATATAGACCTTTCAAAGTTATCTAGTATTGGAAGTAATGACTGGATAATTTCTTTATTTGCTGAAGAATATAAATCTAATTTTTCTTTGGCGGTTCTTTTTCTAAAATTTTCAAATTCTGCAAATAGTCTTAAATTTTTATCTTTTTCTAGAGATAGTAATTCTTTATAGTTTTCTGATTCTTTTTTAACTTGTTTCTTTTTTTTTGCCATTCTATTTCATGTTTATTAAATAATATTGAAAAAACCCTGCCATACCCAAAAATACGACATATTGTCAGTTCAAATTATCTATTCAAATTCTTTGTATGCGTGCTCCGATGGAGTTTAATCTAATATCTATATTTTGGTATCCTCTGTCAATTTGTTCAACATTGTGAATAGTACTTTCTCCATCAGCAGCCAATGCCGCTAATAAGAGAGATACCCCAGCTCTAATATCAGGAGAGGTCATTGTTGTTGGTTTAAATTTAAATTTATGATTTAGTCCTATAACAGTAGCTCTATGAGGGTCACATAATATTATTTGAGCTCCCATATCTATTAGTTTGTCAACAAAGAATAATCTTGATTCAAACATCTTTTGATGAACCAGAACTGATCCTTTAGCTTGCGAAGCTACTACTAGTATAATGCTTAGTAAGTCTGGTGTAAAACCTGGCCATGGGGCATCTGAAATAGTTAGAATAGACCCATCAATAAAGTTTTGTATTTCATATTCTTCTTGTTTTGGAATGAAAATATCATCACCTTTTTTTTCAATTTGGATACCTAGTTTTGAAAAAATAGTAGGTATAAGGCCTAGTTTAGAATAATTTACATTTTTTATGGTGATTTCTGACTTAGTAATTGCCGCTAGTCCGATAAAACTACCTATTTCTATCATATCAGGAAGTATAGTGTGTGTACATCCACTTAACCTGCTAACTCCAATAATTTCTAGAAGATTAGATCCGATGCCTGAAATTTGAGCTCCCATACTAGCCAGCATATTACACAATTGTTGTATATATGGTTCGCATGCGGCATTATATATGGTAGTTTTACCTTTACACATGACAGCTGTCATTATAATATTTGCTGTTCCTGTGACAGAAGCTTCTTCTAAAAGCATGTCTGTTCCTTTTAAGTTATTTGCAGATACTTGATAGATTTCTTCTTTTTTATTATAATTAAATTTTGCTCCTAGTTTTTCAAATCCAATAAAATGAGTGTCTAATCGTCTTCTCCCGATTTTGTCACCTCCTGGTTTCGGGATATAACCTTTTCCAAATCTAGCCAAAAGCGGTCCTATGATCATTATAGATCCTCTAATACTACCGCTTTTTTTCTTATATTCTTCTGAAGCTAAATAATCTATATTGATTTTATCTGCTTTAAAACTATAGGTTGATTCATCTATCTGATTAATTTGCACATTTAAATCTTTGAGTAGATCAATAAGTATATTTACATCTCTAATATTAGGAATATTGTTAATGATTATTTTTTCTGGCGAAAGTAATATAGCAGATATAACTTGTAAAGCTTCATTTTTTGCTCCCTGTGGTGTTAACTCACCTTTTAGAGAAATACCTCCTTGAACTTTAAAAGTAGACATTAGTTTCTTTTTTTCTTATTTCTAGAATTATTTTTCTTCTTCCAGATATGTTTGTTATTTGGTTTTTTAGCAATTTTATGATCTTCAATGAGAACGAAATCTTCTTTTGTCTTCAGTTGACCGTTAGATAATTCATTCAAATGTTTTAAAATTGTTGCGTTGTCAACTGAACTTTTACTCCATGTTAGGTAGCATTTTTTCATATGGTTTGCTATCATACCAGTAATAATGTATTTTTCTTCTTTATTTTCCATTGCTATAGCCGTCTTGATCATAGTTTGAATTTGGTTACCATAATAAGAGTATTTTATATTACTTTTTGGGTAATTAAGTTTCTCAGGTTTTTCCGATAGTTTTTCAGGAGATGGTTTTTCAAATGGAGATTCAATATCAAGTTTAAAATCTGACATGATATATAAATGGTCCCATAATTTATGTTTATAATCAGCAATATCTCTAAGATGTGGATTCAGATGTCCCATAAAGCTAATAATTGCGGTTACACATTTTTTTTGTTCTTTTTTATCAGATATGCTTGCTGCGTGATTGACCATTTTCTGAACATGTCTTCCATATTCTGGTATTATAAGTTTATTTCTTTTAGTATTGTATTCCATAATTTATTGTGTGTAGGCAAATATAATATATCTCTATTAAATTTTCTTAATTACTTTATGCAATTTATTGTATGCATTTAAAAATCTATTTTCACCTTTAACTAAAAAATAATTCATTTTGTTGTTTTGTAATTCTTTAATATATAAATTAAATAAATCTTCTCTATTTTTAGGATTTTCCCTCAAGGGATCATATTCCCATTCAATATCCGGCTTACATAATAGGTAAATCCTATCACTTTTATTCTGTTCATCTATTTTCTTTAGAATCCACTTATGACAGTGACTATATTTATATTCACTCCAAATTTTAATGGTAATTAAATCTGTATCGCAGATAATTGCTTGTTTATATTTTTGTTCATTATTGTATTGTTGTTTAGCAATTTTCAGAAGATCTGACTGTATATATTGTCGATTAATATGATTTAGATATTCTCTAGAGTACTCTGAAACAAGAGGTAAATCTAATTGATTAGATAATTGCTTTGCCAGTGTGGTTTTGCCACTGCTTTCAGGCCCTGTAATAATTATTTTATACATTTTGCCTCATTTTTTTATTCCAAGAGAAATATCCGAAAATAGCAATGATTGTAAAAATAATGAATTGAGACGCTGCTACATAAGAGGATATCGAGAAACAAAGATAACATAGTAAAATATCTAATAAAATCCAGTAAAGCCAATTTTCCAGAATTTTTTTAGTAACCATAATAGTTGCAAATAAAGAGAAAATTGTAATCAAGGCGTCTAAGGATGGATGAGCGGAATTAGTATATTCAGAAAAAATAAATCCTAATATTAAGGATAGTATTGATCCTAGGAAAATTATCAATAAATGAACCCATATAGGCCATTCTTTAATTTTTGTTTTATCAGGTTTTTTCCACATAAAAAATCCATAGACTGACATAATTAAATAAAAAAATTGAAGAGCAAATTGTCCGTAAAGATCCCCATGTAGAAATATAAACATATAAAGAATGACGCTAATTAGTCCAAACAGCCAGCACCAAATCTTTTCTAAAGAAGCTAGTATAATGTACAAAAGCCCAAACACAACGGCTAATATTTCAATTATCAAAATTGTCAAAAAAATATGTATTTATAAATTATTTCAAAAATACAAAATTGTATAAGTTTGCATAGAATATATTTTTATGAAGAATTTTTTATGTTTGTTATTCATTTGGATTTTTTGTGATTCTTTTTCTCAGGATCAGGCATTTCAGATCTATGATGATGTTGGCGAAAAAATCTCCTATAACTTTCTTGTAAAGAAGTCATCAAAGGCTGATGTAGTTTTTTTTGGTGAAAATCACAATGATCCAATTTCTCATTGGCTGCAATTTGAATTAACTAAAAGTTTATTTAATAAGCACAAAACTAAGCTTATGTTAGGAGCTGAAATGATCGAGTCAGATAATCAGATTCAATTAAATGAGTATTTGAGAGGGTTTATTAGAGAGAAGGATTTTGAAAAAGAATCTAAGTTGTGGACTAATTATAAAACTGATTACAAACCTTTAGTTAATTTCGCTAAGGAAAATAACTTACATTTTGTTGCTACAAATGTACCACGACGTTTTGCTAGTATGGTGTATAGGTTTGGTATTGATACATTAACTTATTTACCATTGGAGTCTAAGCAGTTCATCTCGCCTCTCCCAATCTTATATGATACCTCATTACGTTGTTATAAAGAGATATCCGCTATGGCGGCAGGTCATGGTGGTGATAATTTCCCTAAATCACAGGCAATCAAGGATGCTACAATGGCATATTTTATTCATAAAAATATGAGTAAAAAGACAAAATTTCTTCATTATAATGGTTCTTATCATTCAAGATTTAATGAGTCGATTGTTTGGTATTTGAAACAGTTAGATAATACGTTGAAGGTAGTCACTATAGAAGTGGTAGAACAGTCTGATATTGATGATTTTAATAAAGATATAATAGGAAATGCTGACTTTTTTATTGTTGTTGATGAGGATATGTGTAAGACGCATTAATTGAGTTCGTATATTATTTTAGTGAATATTCTTAATTATTTTTTTAAAAAATTATATTAAGAATTTTAATTTCTTAATGTTTTAAGATCTTAGTTATTAATACGGGTTCTTTTTCTATTTCATTTCCCATCACTATAATATCAGCTCCTGCCGCAAATTTTTCTTGAACTTCCTCAGCTGATGTTATGCCTCCACCGACAATCAAAGGAATTTCTATGTTTTTAGAGACTGACTTAATCATTTCATTAGAGATGGTTTTTCTTGCTCCACTACCAGCGTCCATATAGATCATTTTTAGCCCTAGCATTTCTCCAGCAATCGCAGTGGCGGTAGCAATATCATTTTTGTCATATGGTATCGGGACTGTATTGCTGATATAGCTGGCTGATGTTGCTTTCCCACTTTCTATAAGCATATATCCAGTTGGAATTATTTCAAGATTTGATTTTTTGAGAAATGGAGCTGCTAATACATGATTTCCAATTAGCATTTCAGGGTTTCTTCCGGAAATTAGAGACAATAATAGAATGCCATCGGCTTTGTTATTTAATTGCATGGTATTGCCAGGAAATATTAAAACAGGTATTTTCGAATGCTGTTTGATAGATAAGATAAATTCTTCAATATTATTCTTGGAGATTAAGCTGCCTCCAATTAAAATCAATCCAACATTCCCCTGGTTTGATAATCTAATAATTTCCATTAAACTACTCATGTTTTGTTTGTCTGGATCTATCAGCACAGCGAAGATTTTTTTTCTTTGCTCTATCGTTTCTAAGATTTTTTTGTATAATTTCATTTCATTGACAAACATAAGATAAATACTGATTTTCAATTTTTAAATAGCTACATTCTACTAATTCATTTTTAAATTTAACAGGAATTTTTCCTGAGTTTTTTAATGTAAATTGTAGGACCACAATATCTTTTTTAAAATTAATTCCATCACATCTTCTCCATTTAAATATTGCTTCTTTAATAGTCCATAATAAGCAAGCTTTTTCTTCTGATAAGTCATGAAGGTGATGTCTATTGATAAATTTCGAAGATACATTCATTGGTTTTTTGTTAATTTTTTGAATGTCAATACCTGTTGGTTTTTTACTTAAAATGAGACTTGTTAAATTATCACAATGAGAGATAGATATATGCATATTTTTATTTACAATAGGAGCTCCTTTTTCATTATATGTTACCTCCATTAGAGGATTCATGTGTTTTAAGAGAATACGAGTAGATAAATATTCTTTTTTTCTTTTTTCAAGTTTCAGATGAGAATCGTCTAAATTTTTTGATAGTTGTCGCAAATGACTTATAGATTGATCAGATTTCCATATTCCAAAATGGAAATTATTAGTTTTTTTCTCAAGTAAAATGCTCATAGTAAAATTCTAAATATTTGCTTGATAGCTAAAGTAATAATAATGTATATATTTGCAGTCCTAAAATTATATAACTAATGGAAACTAATACTATGAATTATAAAGTTAAAGATATATCCTTAGCGGAGTGGGGAAGAAAAGAAATCCAATTAGCTGAGTCTGAAATGCCGGGTCTTATGTCTCTGCGTGAGGAGTATGGTGATAGTAAACCTCTATCTGGAGCAAGAATAGCAGGATGTTTACACATGACTATTCAAACAGCTGTTTTAATAGAAACTTTGGTTTGCTTGGGTGCGGAGGTGACTTGGTCCTCATGTAATATTTTTTCTACTCAGGATCAGGCAGCTGCGGCGATAGCAGCCGCTGGAATTCCCGTATATGCCTGGAAAGGAATGTCAGAAGAAGAATTTGATTGGTGTATTTTACAAACATTAACTGCTTTTGAGGACGGCAAACCTTTAAATATGATTCTAGATGATGGAGGTGATTTGACAAATATGGTTTTAGATAGGTTTCCTGAAATGGTAAATGACATTAAAGGTCTTTCAGAGGAAACCACTACAGGTGTTCATAGACTTTATGAAAGAATGAATAATGGCTTATTGCCTCTTCCTGCGATTAATGTCAATGATTCTGTAACTAAATCAAAATTTGATAACAAATATGGATGTAAAGAATCGTGTGTGGATGCTATTAGAAGAGCTACTGATATAATGATGGCGGGTAAGGTTGCTGTAGTAGCTGGTTATGGAGATGTAGGTAAGGGATCTGCAGCTTCGCTTAGAGGAGCGGGAGCGAGAGTAATTGTTACAGAGATTGATCCTATATGTGCTCTACAGGCAGCTATGGACGGTTTTGCTGTTAAGAAATTGATTAACGTGTGTGACCAAGCGGATATTATAGTGACAACAACTGGAAACAAAGATATAGTGCAAGGTCATCATTTTGAAAAAATGAAAGACAATACTATTGTTTGTAATATTGGCCATTTTGATAATGAAATAGATGTAGCTTGGTTGAATGATAATTGGGGGCATACGAAGGATGAGATCAAGCCTCAGGTTGATCTATACAATTTAGATGGAAATAGGATAATTTTGCTTGCTGAAGGAAGATTGGTAAACTTAGGATGTGCCACAGGTCATCCTTCCTTTGTGATGTCTAATTCTTTTACAAATCAAACCTTAGCTCAAATTGAGATCTGGAAGAATTCAGATAAATATGAAAATAAGGTTTATATGTTGCCAAAACATTTAGATGAGAAGGTAGCTAGATTGCATTTGCAAAAAATTGGAGTCGAATTAGAAACCTTAAGAAAGGATCAGGCTGATTATATTGGAGTTAAAATTGAAGGTCCATTTAAACCAGAGTACTATAGATATTAATTCGAAATTCTTAATTTGTTTCCTGAAAGAGAGGTGTGATATTCTTTAAGTGGAAGTAAGGCAGATCCATCTGTTGGGTATCCACTCTGATTGATTAAGAATTTAGAGTCGCAGCAGTCGCAAAATGCTATTGTAGCGTTGATTGAGTCAATGGTAGAGCATATTTCTGATGGTTGATAGCTGCAGTTTCTGTCATAAGCCTTATATTCATTAACATTAGAGTGATATATGATAATACCTCTTACCCCTCCAGTGACGAACATGCTGTTTCCAATGGTATTTATTTCTTCGAATTCAGGTTGATTTAATGGAATTTCAATATCTACATAGACATTTCTAATAAAGTCGTTCTTATCAGAGCATGAAAATGCAATAAGAAAAAAACTGCAAATAAAAATATGTTTTTTCATGTAACAAAATTAATAATAAATATAATAATGTCTTTCTTAATGTTGGATACGAACATAAAAGTTATTATCTTTACCGCTTTCGTGATAGTGTAAATACAAATTTTATATGAAAAGAATATATTTAGTAACGATTATTTTGTTTGCTTCAATACTCACATTTAGTCAAACCGGAACGTTAAAAGGTGTAATTACTGATAGGGTTACAGGAGATCCTGTAGAATTCGCCAATGTAGTAATTATGAAGAATGGTGTCCAAAAAGGAGGGACCTCTACGGGTTTAGATGGTAGTTTTACAATTAAACCTATAGATCCAGGAACCTACACTGTAAAAGCTTCGTTTACAGGATACACTACTTTTAGTTTAGAAGGAGTTATTGTTTCTGCTAATAAAATAACATATTTATCTGGAGATAATGCTATTAAAATGACTGAAGGAGTTTTGGTAGACGAGATAGAAGTTAAGGGGTTTACAAAACCATTAATTGACCAAGATAATTTGTCTGGGGAAACTAAAACTTCAGAGGAAATTGTTGCTCTTCCTACAAAGAGTATAAGTTCTATAGCTTCAACAACAGCTGGTATATATCAAAAAGATGAGGGGGACGCTGTTAATGTAAGGGGTTCTAGAACTGACGCGACTTCCTACGTTGTTGATGGTATTAAGGTTAGAGGAACGCTAGGGGTTCCTACCTCTGCTATTGAACAAATAACAGTTGTTACTGGTGGTTTGCCAGCTAAATATGGAGATGCTACTGGAGGTATTATTGAAGTTACAACGAAGGGTCCATCTAATAAGTTTTATGGTGGGTTTGAATATGAATCATCAAGAATATTTGATAAATATAATTATGATTTATTAGGACTTGCTATTTCAGGACCAATCTTAAAGAAAACTAATTCAGATGGTACAAAAGGAAATTCAATCATAGGGTTTTTTGTTTCTGGAGAGTTGAGGATGGCTGATGATTTAGATCCATCTGCAATCGGAGTATGGAAAGTTAAAGATAATATTTTAGCTGATTTAAAATCTACCCCATTTGTAATCGCTCCGAATGCAGCTGCTGGTTTTTTAAGTACTTCTGATTTCCTTACCGAAAATGATTTTGAAAATGTCCAGGCAAAACAGAATATGCAACATATGCGGTATAATTTAGCAGCTAAGCTTGATATTAAACCAGCGAATAATACTTTTCTTTCTTTGGGAGGTACTGCTTACAACAGTGATTATAGAAACTATAGTTATTGGAGATCAATGTTTAGTTCGTATAACAATAGTAATTCAACCCAAGAAACTTGGAGAGGATTTGCTAAGTTGACTCAGAAGTTTGGTGATGAAGAGTCAAATAGTGAAAAGAGCGCTAACTTAATAAAGAACGCTTTCGTGACAGCTCAGTTTGATTACACAAGTAATGTATACAAAACATTCGACGCTAATCATGAATACAATATTTTTGATTATGGTCATGTAGGTAAATTTACTACTTACAAGACTCCGGTTTACGGTAATGGATTCGCTGTTGATTCTAGTACGGGTACTATTTACACTGGAAGAATTTTAAACGGATGGAGAGATACTCTATATACCTTTGATGGATCAACAACTCATAATCCAGATGCTGCACAGTATACACAATCTTATTATGATATTTTTAATGAGTACGGCATGTCTTCTCAATATATTCCTGGATATGGGGCGGATGGAATTGTAAGAACACAGTTTGATTTACAGGGTCAGGGATTAAGAAATGGTGAGTCTCCATCATCAGTATACTCTCTTTTTGGTAATTGGGGGACTCAGTATACTGGGGCAAATAAACAGAAGAATATTCAATCAACATTTAAGTTTTCAGCATCAGCTGATGTTGGTTCTCATGAGATTTCAGCTGGTTTCGAAAGAGAAGAAAGAGTTGATTCCTATTGGGGAGTTGGAGCAAATGGTTTATGGGGGCTTATGAGGCAGCTTACTAATAAGCATATTCTTGAAAGAGACTTAAGTAACCCTCTACCTGTTTTTGATGATTTAACTGGCGTATATCAAGATACAGTAAATTTTGACCGATTATATATTGCTAATGAACAATCTGTATTTGATAGGAATTTGAGAAACTCTCTTTTCGGTAGTTATACTGGCACGCAATTTATCGATATAGACTCATACGATCCCTCTACATTTGATTTAGAAATGTTTAGTGTTAACGAACTTTTAAATGGAGGTAATAATTATGTTTATTACTTTGGTTATGATGCATATGGTAACAAGTTAAGCTCATCTACAAATACTTCTTTAGAGTCATATTTTGGTTTAAGAGACGCTCAAGGAAATTTAATTAATTCTTCTGGTCAATTAATATCCGAAAATGATTTGAGTAGAAGTATTGGTGCCTTTAATCCAATTTATACCGCTGGATATATTCAAGATAAATTTGCTATCAATGATCTTTTATTTAACATAGGTATTAGAGTTGATAATTATGATGCAAATCAAATGGTTTTAAATGATAAGTACTTATTGTACAATCCATCTTTAGCTGAAACAGATATAGCCTTGCAACTTGCTGGAGGTTCCCACCCATCGTCCATAGGTAATGACTATGTAGTATATACAGATAATCTTACTAATCCTACTAAAGTTGTTGGATATAGGGATGGAGATAATTGGTATAATGCTCAAGGTATTCAGATTTCGGACCCAACATTACTAGCTGAAGCAGCTGAAGGGCAAATATCTCCATTACTACTTGATCCAGATTTTGCAGATAAAGGTATCAAAACAGATGATGCATTTTCTGATTATCAACCAGAATTAGTTATTATGCCGAGGATTGCATTTTCTTTTCCAATCTCTGACGAGGCTCAATTTTTCGCACATTATGATGTTTTAACACAGAGGCCTCCACAATCTAACAGAATAGAACCGTTAGATTATTTGTATATGGAAGATAATGTAGGAGCATTATTAAATAATCCTGATCTCAAGCCAGAAAAAACCGTTGATTATGAGTTAGGTTTTGCTAAGAAATTAACATTATCATCGGCTTTAAAATTATCCTTATTTTATAAGGAATTAAGGGACATGATACAAGTAACTAATGTGTTAGGAGCATATCCAGCCACATATATGATGTATCAAAATATTGATTTTGGAACAGTTAAAGGATTTTCGATTAATTATGATTTAAGAAGAACTGGTAGAGTTCAGATGACTTCTAATTATACTCTTCAGTTTGCTGATGGGACTGGATCCTCTGCTTCTTCAGGATATAGTTTGGTTAATACAGGCCAGCCTAATTTAAGAACTACTATTCCTTTATCTTATGATCAAAGGCATGCACTTTCAGCTTCGGTAGACTATAGATATAAATCAGGCAATAAATACACTGGTCCGGTTGTGTTTGGATATAAGCTTCTTGAGGATGCTGGTGCGAATATAATGCTATCAGCAGGTTCAGGAACGCCATATAGCAGGCAGTCAAATATTACTCAAGAAGCAGCTGATGGAATTAATGATAGGTCTACACTTAGTGGAAGTATTAATGGATCTAGACTACCATGGCAATTTAGAGTAAATGCTAAATTTAATAAGAATTTTGAAATTAAATGGTCTGATAAAAAATCATCATACTTGAATGCGTATTTACAGATACAAAACCTTCTGGATGCGAGAAATATTATCAGTGTTTATAGGGCTACAGGTAATCCAGAGGATGATGGGTATTTAACGGCGGAAGCCTCACAGAATGATATTTTGTCAAAAAATAGTCCAGAGTCATTTATGTATTTATATTCATTAGCTGTGAATAACCCGTCTCATTATAGTTTGCCAAGGACATTTCGTATTGGGATGTCTCTTACTTTTTAATATAATTAAATTATGATATTTAAAAATAAATCATTTAGAAATATGAATTTGAAAAACATATTATTATTAATTACAATTTTTACCTGTATTGCTGTTTTCTCCAAGGAAAATGTACCTAATCCAAATGCATCTAATTCTGTAACATACTCTAAAATAGCTGCTGGTTGTGCTCCAGCTTCTTCTCAAACAGATTTAGATGTTAATAATGTAAGGGCTACAATTTTAGGTGGTGGCGATATGTGGTGGAATTTATCAGATGCTCAATATGAGATTCCAAAAGGTAGTGGTTTAAATTCATTGTTTGCTGGTTCACTATGGATTGGAGGAGTTGATGCTGGAGGACAGTTAAAAGTTGCAGCCATGACTTATAGGCAAGGTGGAAATGATTTTTGGCCTGGACCCCTAGACGTTGCTACAGCAACAATTACAGCAGATGAATGTGTTGAATGGGATAAACATTTCAAAATTAATAGATCTGAAGTTGAAGAACATGTTGCGAGAATTGGAATTGACCCTACTTATACCAGCGATCAAATACCTGAGTCTATCACAAACTGGCCAGCTCATGGAGATCCTGGACAAGAACATTTCTTAGCTCCATTTTTTGATGTGAATGGAAATGGTCAGTATGAACCTTATGACGGTGATTACCCTGATTATAATATTACTGGTGATAACGATAATGCTTCACTGTATGGCGACCAAACTTTATTCTGGATATTTAATGATAAAGGAAATATTCATTCAGAAACTGAAGCTGATCCTATTGGTTTAGAAATTCATGCTCAGGCATTTGGATTTACTGCTGATAATGAAATTAACGATATGACTTTTTATAATTATAAAATCATAAATCGTTCAACGTTACCTTTAACTGATGTCTATTTTGGTCAATGGGTAGACCCAGACTTAGGATATTATCTTGATGATTATGTAGCTTGTGATGTGAATTTAGGGTTAGGGATTTGTTATAATGGTGACGCTGAAGATGAAGGGGCTCAAGGTTATGGTTTTAATCCCCCCGCTATAGGAGTGGATTTTTTTCAAGGCCCGTTAGCAGATGCAAATGATGGTATAGATAATGATAGAGATGGAGATATTGATGAGCCAGGTGAGCAGATCATTATGTCTAAATTTGTATATTATAATAATGACTTTACTGTAAGAGGGAATCCTGAAAATGGCACTCATATTTATAATTACCTTAGAGGTATTTGGAAAGATAATGTACCGATGACTTATGGTGGAGATGGAAAAGGTTCAGGTCCTGGAGCTACATCTGATCTTTGTAATTTTATGTTCCCAGGAGTTTCAGATCCAGATTTTCCTAATCAAGAATGGTCTGAGGTCACTGCTAACAACCTTCCAGCTGATCGAAGATTTTTACAATCTGCTGGTCCATTTACTTTAGAACCAGGAGCTGTAAATACTATTACAACAGGTGTTGTTTGGGCAAGAGCAAATGCTGGAGGAAATACTGCTTCAGTTGGCTTGGTAAAGGTTTATGACAGAGAGGCTCAGGCTCTGTTTGACAATAATTTTGATATTCTTAATGGTCCTGACGCTCCAGATTTGTCAATAAGAGAATTGGATCAAGAATTAATCGTTTCTTTAACAAATTCAGAATCTTCGAATAATTATCAACAAGGATATTCTGAAAAAGATCCTTATATAACACTTGCTTCTAATGTAGATAATCAAAACTATGAATTTCAAGGATATTTAGTTTACCAACTAAAAGACGCTACTGTTTCAGTAACTGATCTTGATAATCCTGACAAGGCAAGGTTAGTTTTTAGAACAGATATTAAAGATGGAATTAAGGGTATTGTTAATCAATATTTGGATCCTGTTATGAATGTTTACACCCCTGTAGAAGAAATCCCTGAGGTTATAGCTTCAGGTGTAGCTGGTTCAGTTGATGAGGGTATTCAGTCTTCATTTAAAATTGTAGATGATAAGTTCGCTTTAGGAAGTCCAACTTTAGTTAATCATAAGACTTATTATTATATGTCATTAGCTTACGGATTCAATTTAGCTGAAATTAATGCACATCCATATGATGTTAATAATCCATTGTATGATGGAAGAAATCAACCATATATAGCAGGTAGAAGGAATATTCAAACATATACTGCAATTCCTCATAAAGTTGATCCTGAAAATGGAGGCACTATACTGGGATCTAATTATGGTGATGGAGTTAAGATTACAAGGGTTGAAGGTACAGGAAATGGGGGTAATAACTTAAGTTTAATGGAGAGTACAGTTGATGAAATATTAGAAAATGGTAAATCTTTATTTCCTACATATAACAATGGAGAAGGCCCAATTACAATTTCAGTAGTTGATCCATTAAAAATAAAAGGGGAAGATTACACTGTAATCTTACAAGATCCTATAGAAACACAAAATATTGTTACATCTTATGGTAGATGGAAAGTTTTAAATGGTACTCAGACGCTTATTAATTCTACTAAGTCGATAGATGTAGGTATTGAACACTTATTCCCAAATCATGGATTTTCTTTAAAACTTAATCAGGTTGATAATCCAACCATCAATCCTATATTAAATCCAAGTAATGGTTTGATTTCAGGATCTATTGAGTTCGATGATCCCTATGACAAATGGTTAACTGGTGTTCCAGATTACGATAATGAAGGGTTTGCTTATGGAATGAATTGGATTAGATCAGGCTCATATGATAATGAAGATGACGATAAATTAGATGATTATTTTCCTGATGAAGATCCTTCAGGAATATATGAGTCTGCAGTTGTTGAAACAGCAACTATTTTTGGTGGTTTTGAAATAACCGGAGCGACTTGGGCTCCTTATAGATTTGCATCTCATTTTAATAGTGGCCCAGCTCAACCATACTATACGTCTTTCCCATACTCTAGTGCTCAAACGTTAACTTCGGTAGATGTAGTTATTACTTCAGATAAGAGTAAGTGGACAAGATGTGTTGTTGTGGAGGCTCAAGATAATTCATCTTTATCAGAAGGAAATCAGGTAAAATTAGGTTTAAGAAGCCATCCTTCTGTAGATAAAGATGGAAATGAGGATAATTCTGGAACTTTTGGAATGAGTTGGTTTCCAGGTTATGCAATAAATTTGGAAACAGGAGAAAGACTTAATATTATTTTTTCTGAAGACTCATGGTTAGCCGGTGAAAATGGTCGTGATATGAAATGGAATCCAACTTCTAGTATTATTACGGAAGATTTTCCTGTATATTCTAGTGCTACTGGTAATTTTTCTGGAGGTAGTTATTTACATGGAGGTAAACATTTTATTTATATTATGGGTGGTGATGCTTCAGCTCTATCTGAGGAAGATTACTTAAATAATGACTTGAGCCCTTCATATGATGAAGGAGCGTGGATATATGAAAGATTAAAGGATACATCTAGTTCTTCTTATGAAGCTACAATTGCTGGTGTATTTCAGCATTCGACCTGGGTTGGAGCACCTTTATTATCACCTGGAACAGGGTCTCAAATTTTCGGTAAAGATGGTTTAAATTCTGCTAGAGTAAAGTTGCGAGTAAATTCTAGCTATAACCCTTATGTAAATGTAGAACAATCGAGTATTCTTAGTAAGAATGATGACTTAGTTATTGGGAATACATATTATGTAGCTGATAATAATTTACAGCCTCATAATTATAAATTACAGTTAACAAGGCCTAAGGTTCTTGGTGGTAAAAAGATTACTCATGATGGATCTGATTATGAAGTAGGAGAAACATTTGTCGCTTCTTCAACATCATTTACTGGAAATTCTAAAGCAAGAGTCATTAGTGATGTGCCTTTAAATAATTTTAATCCAGTATATGAATTTAATACTACGGATTTAAAATCAGAAAAGAGTGATAGTGAAACTGCTATTAATGCTATGGATTTAATTAATGTTGTGCCTAATCCGTATTATGGATACTCTTCCTATGAAACAGGGCAGTTAGATAATAGAGTAAAAATTATTAATTTACCTAAGAAAACAACAATTAGAATTTTTACAGTTAGTGGCACTTTAGTTAAAACCATTAAAAAATCAGATGATCTAACTTCTGCAGAATGGGATCTTAAGAATGATTATGGAATTCCTATCGCTAGTGGTTTATATGTTATTCATGTCAGAACAGTCATTGATGGTGTGGAAAAAGAGAAGGTGTTGAAATGGTTTGGGGTTCTTAGGCCTGTTGATTTGGATACATTCTAATTATAAAAAATGAAAATTTTAAATATGGAAAATACGGTAAGGTTTTTTACGATAATAATTTTTGTAGGATTATTATTCAATAGTAATATGATTTATTCTCAAGAACAAGCGATTAGAGCTGGTTCTGCAGGAGCTTCAGAATTGTTGATTAATCCTTGGGTTAGATCTTCTGGATGGGGAGCTTCAAATGTTGCTGGTATAGTTGGTTTAGAAGCTCAATATTCTAATGTTGCTGGTCTTGCTTCTATTGAGAGAACTGAATTGATTTTTTCACAAACTTCTTGGTTACAGTATGGAAATGAGTTATTTAATCCTAATGAATCTGTCAGCAGTATTAGTAGTTTTGGTTTTGCTCAAAAAGTTGGTGAAGCCGGTGTGTTAGGTATGGGGATTATGTCTATGAATTTTGGTGATATTGAGGTAACAACAGTAGAAAATCCTGAGGGAGGTATTGGAACATTTTCGCCAAGGTTTATGAATATAGGTATTTCGTACGCACATAAGTTTTCTAATAGTATCCAAGGTGGAGCGACTATTCGAATGATATCTGAGCAAATTTCTGATGTAAGTGCTAATGGTTTATCTCTTGACGCTGGTATCCAGTATAGGACAGGAGAAAAGGATGAGTTAAAATTTGGTATTTCTTTTAAAAATTGGGGGCCAAGAATGTCTTTTGCCGGAGATGGTCTTTCATTTAGAGGAATAATTCCTGGAGGTAGTGATGATGATTATAAAATGACAGTAGAGCAGCGTGGTAGTTTTTTTGATTTACCCGCCTTATTTAATATAGGTATGTCATATGATATAAATATCTCTTCTTCACATAGATTGACGGGAGCAGGTACATTTACTTCTAATTCTTTTCAAAAAGATCAATATAGAATAGGTGGTGAATATTCATTTAAAAATTATCTTATGGTAAGGACTGGTTTTGTGTATGAGGAAGGATTATTAGATTTTGATACTAGAACAACAGCAGTTGTTGGTCCAACAGCTGGTTTTACTGTGGAATTACCTATGGGCGATAATTCTACATTTGGTATTGATTATTCATACAGGTATACTTCACCATTTAAAGGGTGTCACGCTATAGGTTGTAGAATAGACTTATAAATTATTCATTTAGATTATAAATTTTTAAAAGTATTATAGTATGAAAGATATTCAGTATTTTACAGAGGAAGGCTATCAAAAATTGAAAAATGAATTAGATCATTTAAAAAGTGTTGAACGTCCTAAAATTATTTCTCAGATAGCTGAAGCTAGAGATAAAGGTGATTTATCTGAAAATGCTGAATATGATGCTGCTAAGGAAGCTCAAGGCCATTTAGAAGATAAGATTAATAAACTTGAAAATTTATTTTCTAAAGCTAGAATTATAGATACTTCAAAATTAGCGACTGATTCAGTAAGGCTCTTAACTAAGGTAACTATAAAGAATTTAAGTAATGATATGAAAATGACTTACGCTATTGTTCCAGAGGCAGAGGCTAATTTAAAGGAACATAAAATATCAGTATCTTCACCGATAGGAAAAGGATTGCTAGGTAAAAAGGTTGGAGATACAGCTTCAATACAGGTGCCTAATGTAGAAATAGATTTTAAGATTATGGATATTCATTCGATATAATTAATGTCTAGTATTTTTACCCAAATAATAAGCGGAAGATTAAAGTGTTATAAAATTTATGAAGATGATTTGCATTTTGCATTTTTAGACATTTCTCCTTTGACTTTAGGTCATACTTTAGTAGTTCCAAAAAAAGAAGTAGATTATATTTTTGATCTTTCTCAAAAGCAATATACAGATTTATGGAATTGTGCGAAAAAAATAGCAAAAGGAATTGATAAATCTATTCCTTGTACAAGAATATCTATATCTGTAGTTGGGCTTGAGGTACCCCATGTTCATATACATCTCGTACCAATTAATAGTATTGAAGATCTAAACTTTTCAAATAAAAGGATGAAAATAAGTGATGAAAAAATGATGGGAATTAGAGATTTAATAGTAAGTAAATTATTTTAGTTTTTCAGGATTGTCTTTAATAAAAGACTTCCAATTTGAGTGTTTTTTTGATTTGCCATATGTACTTCCTTGAAAATAATGACATGTAGCGGCTGCTAAGCCATCAGTTGCATCCAAATGTTTTGGCATAGATTTAATTTCAAATAAAGATTTAAGCATCGATGCTACTTGAATCTTAGAAGCGTTTCCATTACCTGTAATAGATTTTTTAATTTTTTTTGGAGTGTATTCAAATATTGGAACATTTCTATATAAAGCTGCCGCCATAGCTACCCCTTGAGCTCTGCCTAGCTTTAACATAGATTGCACATTTTTACCAAAAAAAGGAGCTTCTAATGAAACTTCATCAGGATGATACTCGTCTACTAATGCAATTGTCCTATTAAATATTTTTTTTAATTTAAGCGCATGCCCATCTATTTTTTCTAGATGAATAACACCCATTTGAACAAGATGAGCTTTTTTTCCTGCTATACAGATCACTCCATAACCCATTATATTAGTACCTGGATCAATTCCTAGTATAATCCTATCGTTTTCCAATTTTTTAATATTATCTTGTCAAATTTAACAAATGATTACTACTTTTTTATATTTTTCATTTATGTTTATTTATAATATTTTATTTTATGCAGTTTTGATAATATTGATATTATATGCTATTGTTTTTTATATATACGGAAAATTTTGGAGATCTTATGATAAATATATTGAATATGATATAGATGAAAAACATGTTAGTGTAGTAATTGCTCATCGAAATGATTTTGAACGAATTTGTTCATTGATTAGTGATTTAGAAAATCAAGACTGTACAAATTTAATATATGAATTAATTATTGTGGATGATCATTCTGAAAAAACACAGTTAGAAAATTTAAAAAATATAATTTCTGAAAAGCGGTGGATAAAATTGGTTTCATTGACTGATGGTATAAATGGAAAAAAAAATGCGATGAAATTAGGAGTTGAAAGTTCCCAAGGTACGATAATATTGTCTACTGATTCTGATTGTAGAGTCTTAAGATCATGGGTTAGGACAATGGTCAACTTCTTTCATGAAAAAGATCTAAATGTTGTATGTGCTCCTGTCACTTTAATTCGTAGGCAGGGTTTTTTTTATATTTTTCAGGTATTAGATTTTTTGTCTCTAGTAGCTGCAGGTGGCGGTTCTATGAATATAAATAAACCAATTTTTTGTAGTGGAGCAAATATTGCATTTAGAAAAGAAATTTATGAAGGAATATCTGATAGTGTTTTTGAGGATTTTGCAACTGATGATGTTTCTATGATAAACTATATAAATTCTGTATATAGTAAATCTGTTTTTTTTTTAAAACATAAAGAAGCTATTGTATCTACACATTCTAATATTAATTTATCATCATTTATTAGACAGAAGATTCGTTGGATTCATTTTGCGAAGAAGGAGAAAAATATTTATTCTTTAATAATAGCAATTGTTGTTTTCTTAGCAAATTTACTTTTGTTTTTAAGTTTTATTTTTTTATTTTTTGATATGTTTTCTAGTGTTTCTATATTAGTTTTTTTGAATATTGTTATTGTAAAATGGTGTATAGATTATTATTTCATTAAACCAGTATTGAGTTTTTTTGGATATAAGCATTTAGCTAAATATATTTTCCCTTTTCAGATAATTTATGCGATATATAGTACAGTTATTGTACTTTTGTCCTATATACTTAAGCCGAAATGGAAAGGAAGAGAAATACATTAAATAGGAATTCCTGGAGAAATTTTTTTTCTGACAAGCTGTCTTTTGTTGCTTTTATATTCATTTTTATCCTTTTTATTTTATCGGTATTTTCTTACCAGTTTATGATTGATAATTCTCCTAACGCAAGTGGGCAAATGCATATTGAAATATCAATGTTAAATCCTGGTTCTAAAATTACAATGTTAAATATTCCACGAAATAAAGATGAAATTAATGATCAGAATTTTATAAATAAGTTTTTTTTCGGTACAGAACCTAATTCGTATAGCGTACCTATTAGTTCGTATAACTCATTTGATAGTGGAATTAGTTACAATGTTTATAATAGTAATCAACAAGGAGTTTATTACGGTAATGATTATAATATAGAAGAAAAAACATATTATTTAGGAAGTGATAAATATGGTAGAGATTTTTTTAGTAGAATAATTTGTGGTACTAGAGTGTCATTTTCTGTTGGTTTTATCTCTGTATTGATTTCATTGTTTATAGGAGTTTTACTAGGATCTCTTTCTGGTTTTTTTCGTGGTAAGATAGATGAAATCATTATGTGGGTGATAAATGTTGTTTGGTCAATACCTACTTTATTAATGGTTATTTCAGTTGCCTTGATCTTGGGTAAAGGTTTTTGGCAGGTATTTATCGCTGTGGGATTGACAATGTGGGTGGATATTGCAAGGATTGTAAGAGGTCAATTTTTATTAGAAAGGGAGAAGGAATATGTTGATGCAGGAAGATCTTTAGCTTTTTCTAATTTTCGCATAATTTTCTTGCACATTTTACCAAATGTAGTTTCACCTATAATTGTTGTGTGTGCGGCTAATTTTGCGGCAGCTATATTATTAGAATCGGGGTTAAGTTTTCTTGGATTTGGAGTGCAGCCGCCACTCCCTAGTTGGGGATCTATAATCAAAGATCATTATCATTATGTCATCATGGATAAGATGTATTTAGCTGTTATACCGGGAATAGCAATTATTCTATCAGTATTATCATTTATGATATTAGGGAATGGCGTACACAAATCTTTTGAAAGCAGTTAGTTAGAATGGAATAGAGCTTAATAAGCTCTTTTATTATTACCTTCTATATAATTAATGAAAGATGTGTTTAATACTTTTAATCCCCCAGGAGTTGGGTACTTTCCAGTAAAATACCAGTCACCTCTATGATTAGGACATGATGCGTGGAGATCAGATATGCTTTGATAAATAATTTGGATTTTGGATTTTGTATTTTTTGGCGTTAAAAGTGTTGCGATTTTTTTAGATATTTTTTCAGATGAATATTCCTGATATATTTCCTGAACATAATTTACCATATGTTCTTTATTTTTCTCTGATTGAGATTTGCATTTTTTGTAAACTTCCTTTATGACATTATCCTTATTTTCTTCTTTGAGTAGTTCAATTGCTGCTTGAAAAGCTATGAAGTCTCCCATTTTCGCCATATCGATTCCATAACAGTCAGGATATCTAATTTGAGGAGCTGATGAAACAATAATTATTTTTTTAGGATTTAATCTATCAAGCATTCTCAGGATTGATTGTTTAAGGGTTGTTCCTCTAACTATACTGTCATCTATCATTACCAGATTGTCTGTTTTTTTGACTTTTCCATAAGTGATGTCATATATATGAGTAACCAGATCATCTCGACTTTCATCAGATGTAATAAAGGTTCTAAGTTTAGCGTCTTTTATAGCTATTTTTTCAGCTCTTGGAGATATGTTCATTATTTCTGAGATTTTCTTTTTATCCAGATCATTTCCTAAGCTTTTTATTTTTTTACTTTTCACCTCATTTAAGTATTCATTACATCCTTTAAGTAGTCCGTAATATGAGACTTCTGCTGTATTAGGAATGTATGAAAAAACAGTATTCTTAACATCATTATCTATTAATTTGAGTACTCTTGGAAAAATTCTTCTCCCTAATTCAAGTCTTTCTTGATATATATCCTCATCATTTCCTCTAGAAAAATAGATTCTTTCAAAAGAGCATGAGGTATTAGATAATGGTTTTCGTACCTGTTTTTCTATAACTTTACCATCTTTTTTAATTATAAGGGCGTGACCCCTTTTAATTTCTTTAATGCGTGAGTTGGGAACATTAAAAGAGGTTTGAATTACTGGTCTCTCAGAAGTTACAACAACTATTTCATCGTTTTTGTAGTAATATGCAGGCCTAATTCCATTTGGATCTCTGAGAGCAAAAGCGTCACCATGACCAATAAAACCACACATTACATATCCTCCATCCCAATATTTAGCAGATTGTTTAAGTATTGAGGTCAAATCTAAATCTCTTTCAATTATAGAACTAATCTCTTTTTTAGAAACTTTTGATTTGTTTTTATAGTATATTTTGTCATTTTCTTCATCTAAGAAGTGGCCTATTTTTTCTAAAATAGTTATTGTGTCAGATTTTTGTTTTGGATGTTGTCCAAGGTCAACTAGCTGATTAAATAATTCATCAACATTAGTCATATTGAAATTACCTGCTAAAACAAGATTTCTAGTTTTCCAATTATTCTGTCTAAGAAAAGGATGACATTGTTCAATTGTGTTTCCACCGAAAGTTCCATATCTTAAATGTCCTAGAAATAATTCTCCAGTAAAAGGAAGGTTGTTTTTTAACCATTTACAGTCTAATAGTTTTGAAGGGTTTGTAGATTCTAATTCTATAAATCTATTGTTTATTTCGGAAAAAATATTTTGAATCGGATTAGATGATACAGATCTTTTCCTACTAATATATCTTTTTCCTGCAGGTATATCTAATTTAAGATTAGCAAGTCCAACGCCATCTTGACCTCGATTATGCTGTTTCTGCATTAATAGAAACATTTTATTTAATCCATAAAATGAGCTTCCGTATTTTTTTTGATAGAATGCCAGCGGCTTTAGTAATCTTAGCATTGCAATACCACATTCATGTTTTATTATATCACTCATTTAAAGTTTTAGTATTTATAGAGGTTACAAATTTAAGTTTTTTAAACTATTAATGATAAGATTTTATTAATTCCTGGATTTGCATATACTTTATCTTTAATTTTAACTGTTGGAATTACTCTCTTTCCATTATTGATTTTTTCAACAAAACTTATTGCTTCGTCATTGTCTGTAATAATTATATATTCATAATCAATATTATGATCTTCTAGAAATTCTTTTAAGATCATACAATCTCTACACCAGTCTGCGCCGTAAATTATAATATTCTTCATATAGCTTTAAATATAAAGGTTTTATCATTTTGAATTAACCTACATTCCATGCAATGAGAGATATAGGTAAATTGGTATTTATCCTTAATATCAAAATCTTTTTGATCACATCTAAAAATTTTAGAACAGTCTAATTCTCCAATTTCATTATATCTCTCTATTCTATAATTATCGTCATACTTATCAATATGAAACCATGCGTTAGATCCAACGCCAATAAGTATCTGGGAATCTTTATGAATGTTTTTAGGTTTCCTCATTTCTTATTTCAATTCCACTAAAATAGGCTTTTACAAAATTTCTTTTGATCTTAATACATTTTTTTTTACGAATCAAATAATAGTTATTGTTTGCAATACTAATATTTCTTTTTGGTGATGGAGATATTGTATATGGAAACATAAATCGGAGTTGTTTCCAAATTGAAATACCAGCATTTATACAAACTTTTGCAACAAACCTTGAACAATTTGTTCCATTAATCACGAAAGGTCCATATGGAATTGCTCCAATACTTTGATATTTTTTAGCTTCCGCATATGCAGATTTAAAATTTATCTTGCTTAGAACTGATGCATATAAAGCTCCTTTAGCGTGATATGATTTTTTTAGGGAAACTTCTATAAGTATTTCATCTATATTTTGAATATTTTTTTTAGATATTACAGCTTTAGTTTTAATATCTGTGTCAGGATCAGTATAATGATCTCTTACTCTTCCATATCCAATAGGGGTATGGTACCTTCCAAAATCAAAGTAATGTACTTTTCCATTATCAGAATTAATAATTGCTAAAGCGGCGTGACCAACTCGGTATTTTCCGTTTTTAGATGCGATAAAATCATACCAAGCTCCAGCCGCAGTAGTCATGCCTTCAGGCCATGCTAAAACAATCAAATAGTCTTTATTTTGGATATTAATTTTTGTTGTCTGCAAAGTTTTCTAGGTATTTAAAAAAGTTGAGGATATCTTCTTTGTCATTTTCTCTATTCACACATACCATTCTTATAAATACATTTCCATTGCATTCTCCATATCCAACCATAAGTATATTATTTTTATATAGATTAGTACAGATCTGAATTGGATCATAATCTTTATAATTAAAACAGATCGACAAGCTATTTTTTTTGCTAAATAATGTATAGTTGGTATTATTTTTCACATAATCATAAGCAATGTTAGCTAAATAATAATTATGATCTATTTTATAAGATAGTCCTTCTGTTCCAATTGATTTCCAAAGAGTCCAGAATTTTAGAGAGTTATTTCTTCTTCCACATTCAAATGAGGACTTTCCCAGATTATATTCATCAGAATCTGTCTGGTATAGATATTCTGCTTCATTCTGGAATGAATAATGTAAATGATTTTTCTCTCTAACTACAAATATAGATGATGATAAAGGAGCTCCTAATGTTTTGTGAGCATTGAAGCAAAACGAATCTGATTTCTCTATACCCTTATTTAGATTATTATATTTTTTTGAGAAAATAGTCGCTCCTCCGTAGGCTCCATCTACATGCATCCATAAAGAATATTTCTGACATATTGATGAAATATCATTTAGTGGATCAATTGCCCCCATTACTGTAGTGCCCATTGTTGCATTAATAAGAAAAGGAACATGACCATTTTTTATATCTTTTTTAATCGCTATCTCTAGATCTTTAGTAATCATTTCTCCGAAATGATTTGTATTAATATACCTTACATTATCCTTCCCTATTCCAGTAAAAGAGGCGTTTTTGCTAATAGAATAATGAGAATTATCAGAAGTATAACATATTAATTTGTCAGATATTCCTTTATGTTTTATTGATTTAATTTTCTTGTCTCTTGCTAAAACCATTGACATAAAGTTACTCATACTTCCGCCAGTAGGAATAGTTCCCCCTGAATTAGATGGGTAATTTATTATCTTGCATACATTTTTAATTATTTCTTTTTCTATGAGAATCATAGGTCCAGCAATTTTATATGTTGACATGCTATTATTTAAAATAACAGCTAATAAATCACCTAGCATAGCTTTACTGTCTATTCCTCCAAATAATTGATTGAAAAAAAGGTTGGTAGATGTTTTAGGGGTGTATGATATTATTTTTTTTAAATATTCTACTAATTTCTTGTCTGAAATCTCATTCTCGTTTAGTTCAATATTGAAATTTGTCAATACTTTTTCAGCTTCAATATATTTGGAAACACCCATTTTTTTTGAGGAATCAATTAAATATTTTGCTAGCTGATTAAATGTGTTTAGGTCGTCAGAGATTTTTTTTGACATTCTTTTTTTTGCTAAATTACATAATATGTATTAAATCTTTTCAAAAATCAAATATCTTATTAAAATCTCTATAAAATAAAAATTTATCATTTCATTAGATATTTATTATATTTGCTTATAAATAAAATATTAGATTGAATTCTCTGTAAATGTTTAAAAATTTATTAACTTATATATTTGTTTTAGTTTTTTTTACTTCTGAATCACAGTTGTATATTAATGAGTATTCCGCTGCAAATTATGATACTTATCAAGATAATTATGGTGAATATGAAGATTGGATTGAGATATATAATGCATCAGCTAATCCAATTGATTTAAATGGTTATTATATAACTGATAAAACAAATAATCCTACAAAGTGGCAATTTCCTTCTTCTTTTATAATTCCAGCTAATAGTGTAGGAATTGTATTTTGCTCTGGGAGAGATGAGTTAAACGCAGGATTTGCCCACACAAATTTTAAAATAACTCAGACCAAAGATAATGAAACAATAATGATTTCTGATCCTATTTCCACATATGTAGATTCTGTTGTTGTTGTCCCTAATATAAAGTCCCACTCTAGAGGAAGAGAATTTGATGGCAGCCCTTCTTGGTCAGTTTTTTTAAATGCTACACCAGGAATTTCCAATACAGGAGCATTCCAGGAATACGCGGCTACGCCAGTATTTTCACTGCCTTCTGGTTATTATAGTGGATCTGCTCAAATAATTATTACAAATCCTGACCCAAATATTACTATATATTATACTACTGATGGCAGTACGCCAGATAATACATCTAATCAATATACAACACCTTTAACTATAAATCAAACTACAGTTTTAAAAGCAGTTGCATATAGTTCTAATAATAATATACCAGCTTCATTTATTGAGTATTGTACATATTTTATTGATGACATGCATTCGATTCCTATTTTATCTATTTCTGGTGATGATGTTCTGGATTTGCTAGATGGAGGATGGGGAAGTACAAGTCTTGAACCTGAAGGAACTATTGAATGGTTTGATAAAGATGGTAATCTATTGGACAAAGGTTCTGGAGAATTTAACAAACATGGTAATGATTCATGGGCATACGATCAGCGAGGATTTGATTATATAATGAGAGATCAATATGGATACAATCATGAGTTACAAGACGAAATGTTTATGACAAAAAATAGGGATGGATTTCAGAGGATAATAGTTAAAGCCGCAGCTAATGACAATTATCCTTTCGCATTTGGAGGATCAGGAGCTCATATAAGGGACGCTTATGTACATCATCTTTCTCAATTGGCGGATTTACGTATGGATGAAAGGTCTACTACTTCTTGTATTCTTTATTTAGATGGAGACTATTGGGGTGTATATGAAATGAGAGAAAAAGTAGATGATCATGACTTTACTGATTATTACTATGACCAAGATAAAAATAATTTACAGTTTTTAAAAACATGGGGTGGTACTTGGATCGAATATGGAGGCCCTCAATCTCAAACAGATTGGGACAATTTAGTAAATTATATTACTTCAAATCCAATGAATGTTCAGGCAAATTATGAGATAGTGAAAGATCAGTTTAACACTGGAAGTTTAATAGATTACTTTTTGTTAAATTCATATGTTGTTTGTGCTGATTGGTTAAATTGGAATACTGCTTGGTGGAGAGGAATGGATCCTAACGGTGATAAGAAAAAGTGGAGATATACATTATGGGATATGGACAATACTTTTGATCATGGTACTAACTATACAGGTATACCAACTCAATCAGTAAATGCAGATCCTTGTGATCCTAGTAGTTTAAATGATCCTGGAAATCAAGGTCATATACCAATTTGGAACTCTCTTTTGAATAATGATGAGTTCTTTGATGATTATTTAAATAGATGGCAAGATTTAGCAAATGGATCTTTATCATGTCAAAACATGGTAGATTTATTGGACAGTATGGTCGCAGTTATTGATCCAGAAATGCCTAGGCAGATTTCTACTTGGGGAGGTAATTATAATACATGGCTATCTAATGTTCAAGATCTTAGAAATTTCATTTCTGCTAGATGTAGCACCATGAATGTAGGATTTATTCCATGTTATCCATCATTATCTGGTCCGTTTAATGTTAATGTTGAAATCATTGGAGTAGGAGAAGTTGAAATGAGTGATAATAACATGATTAATGATGGTAATACCCCAGAGAATTTTTCTAGATTTGGAGGAGTTTCATTACCTTTTGAAGTTAAATCTGGAACATTTCAGAACTGGGAGGTGATTCCATCAGGGGCTTATGTTTATGATCCATTAGTTGATACTTTAGTTCTGGATCTTCAAGGTGATGTTACTATTATAGCTAATTTTATTCCACCAACGCCTACTAGGGACATAGTTTATACTATAGAACCTTTGGGAACAAGTACCACCATTGATGTTAATGGAGTTAATATAAATACATTTCCTACAACTATCAATTACACAATTGGTGATACGGTAATAGTTGAGCCACAAATTGATCCACTTTATGGTTTTAGTTTTTGGGAAACAGATAGCGTAGTTATGATGCCTCTGAATACTAATCCAATTGATTCTTTTTATGTGAATTATCATGATACTGTTAAGTTACATGTTTATGAGCTACCTACTATAGAAGCTTTTATTTCTGGAAATGATACCTTATGTGAGAATGAAAATAAAGATGCTGAAATTAGGGTATTTTTTAGTGGTATCTCTCCATATACATTTAATTATTCAGTTAATGGTATAATTCAAAATTTTATTACTACTTCAGTGAATCCATATATTATTAATACTGGTGAAGCTGGCTTCTATGAGTTAGTATCTTTTTCTGATGCTTTAGAAGTTGGAGGAGTAAGTGGGCAAGCTGTAGTAGTTGTTAAGGAATCACCAGTTGCTAACTTTCATCTAACTACAGGGGATACATTAAGTATTATAAATACGTCAACTAATATAGTAGATAACTCTCTGGGTAATATTCTATTATGGCAATGGGATTTTGGAGATAACTCGCCTTATGATTTTTCTCAGAATCCTTATCATACTTATGAAAATATACCTGCATCATATACTATTTCTTTAATAGTAATAAATGAAGATAATTGTAGAGATACTACATTTCGTAATATTATAGTAAAAGATAAGTATTGGATATATGTGCCTAATTCATTTACTCCTGACAATGATCAAATTAATGATATTTTCTGTTTGAACTATAATGGCATTCGTGAATCAACATTTTCTTTTAAAGTATATGATAGATTTAGTAATTTAGTCTATCAAACAGAATCGATAAGTGATTTAAGTTGTGAAAATGGCTGGGATGGCACTAACAAAGATTCTAACAAAGATTTGCCTTCTGCGGTATATATTTATGAAGTTTCATATAAGGATTTTGATGGATGGAAACATCAAGATTTTGGAACGATATTCATTATTAGGTAAAATTTTAAAATAATTATATAATAATGGTATTGTACACTATTTTAACAAATTTAATATCTTTCCTGTATTTAATATCATGTATTTTCTATTTTATTAATTTGCAGCAAGCCTTGACATTGTGTGATAAGAAAAATAGGAATTTGGATCCTGGTCTAGTTTGGCTTTCTTTAATTCCTTTTTTTAATTGGGTTTGGAATTGGATAATTCTATTTCGCGTTAAAAAAAGTCTAATGAATGAGTTTAATAGTAGAGGTTTAGAAATAAAAATTGTTAGAGATGCTTTTGTAGTTGGATTAGCTGAAATGATTTTATTGACATCTAATATTATTATTTCAATTATATATTTTTTTATTCTTATTGTAGATATGATTCAGATGTTATTGGAAAATAACGCAGAATATTTTAACACTTATAATAATTCCATATTTGAATCTCCTACAGCTATGGATATTTTGATACAAATTGTTTTTTTGTGTCAAATTATATTTTATATTTTTTATTGGATTAGAATATATAGATGTCGATTAGTTTTATCTAAATAATTTATTCAATTATTATTGTAATTTTCTGTACATATGTAGGTGCTGAATACGCTTTCTATCTTGATCATTAGACACTCGATTTTTTTCAGAGTAATTCCAAGTATTTCCATTTTTTTAGTTTTCTAAAAATATTTCTACTGCTGGTCTTTTAGTGTCATTATTTAATTCAAATCTTTTATCTCCAACTTTTAACTTAATCAATGATGCAACTCCAATATTCTCATTAGGATTTCCAATAGTTTTAGCGCTTGTCATTTGCAACCATCCTCTAAGCAATAAAACTAAATCTTCTCGTGAAGTAAGACAGTTGTTCCAAGTCATTGGAATTATATTAACCCATTAAGTATTTCTCTAATAATTCTTTCATATTAATAATATCTATCAGTGATTGTTTTTAGTTTGTGCTAAAGTAAAAAAAAACCGTAGAATATATATTCTACGGTTTGAGTACCCGGGACGGGACTTGAACCCGTACGGACATTACTGTCCATTGGATTTTAAGTCCAACGTGTCTACCAATTCCACCACCCGGGCAAAATCTTCTTTTTAGAGCGAGTGATGGGATTTGAACCCACGACCCTCACCTTGGCAAGGTGATGCTCTACCCCTGAGCTACACTCGCATAAATAAGACAGCAAATTTAACTAAATAATCAATAATTCAAAGTTATTTTTTATTTTCCTAACAACTTCTTTATTTCATTCAATTTCATTAATGATTCTACTGGAGTAAGCGTGTCAATATTAATCTCTAAAATTTCTTCTTTAATTTGTAATAAGGTAGGATCATCTAATTGATAGAAACTTAGTTGCATATCATCTTTTGAGTTAATATTATTTTTATTACCCTCTTTACTTCTGGAATTCTCTAATTTCTTTAGTATCCTTTTACTATTGACTATTATATCTTTGGGCATTCCAGCCATTTTAGCAACATGAATCCCAAAACTGTGTTCACTGCCTCCTTTTTCTAGTTTTCTTATAAAAATTATTTTATTATTGACTTCCTTTACAGATACATTGAAGTTTTTAATTCTATAGAATTGTTTGCTCATTTCATTTAATTCATGATAATGTGTTGCAAATAATGTTTTTGCTGTATATTTATTTTCATGTAGATATTCTGCAATAGCCCACGCTATGGATATTCCATCATAGGTACTAGTCCCTCTGCCTATTTCATCTAAGAGAATCAAGCTTCTTTTAGAAAGATTATTTAAAATACTGGCTGTTTCATTCATCTCTACCATGAAGGTTGATTCCCCCATCGAAATGTTATCAGAAGCTCCAACTCTAGTAAATATTTTGTCTGTTATTCCTAATTCAGCTGCTTCTGCTGGAATAAAGGACCCTATTTGAGCCATTATAACTATTAATGCTGTTTGTCTAAGAAGAGCAGATTTTCCAGACATATTTGGACCCGTAACCATCATTATTTGTTGATTTTTTTGATCTAGATGAATATCATTTGGAATATATATTTCTTCTGATTTTAGATGTTTTTCAATAATTGGATGTCTACCATTTTTAATTATTATAGTTGTTGAATTATTTATGATTGGTTTTTTGTAGTTATTGTTTTTTGCGTTCTGAGCAAATGAACAAAGAACATCTATTTTTGATATTAGTCTAGAATTTAATTGAATTAAATGTATGAAGGGTAATAATTTCAGAATTAGATCATTGTAAATATTATTTTCTAATTCAATTATTTTACTTTCAGCAGATAGAATTTTTACTTCATATGTTTTTAATTCTTCGCTTATATATCTTTCTGCACTAACTAAGGTTTGTTTTCTAATCCAATTTTCAGGAACCTTATCTTTATGAATATTACGTACTTCTAAATAATATCCAAAGACATTGTTAAATGATATTTTCAATGAAGTTATTCCAGTCTTTTCGATTTCCTTTTCTAGTATTTTTTGTAAATGATCTTTTCCTTCTGATGAGATTTGACGAAATTCATCTAGTTGTTTGTTAACTCCGCTTTTGATAACATTTCCTTTAGAGATTAATACCGGAGGGTCATCTTGAATTGTTTTTTCAATCAACTCTATAATATTTGTACAGTTATTAATTTCACTTCCTAAAAATTTCAATTTTTTACTATTTGATTTAGAACAAATCGCTTTTATTGAGATAATTTTTATAAGAGAATGTTTTAATTTAATAAATTCTTTTGGAGATATTCTCTGAGTAGATATTTTGGAAACAATTCTTTCTAAGTCGCCAATTTCATTTAGTTCTTTTAATAATGATTTAAGTAATCCTTCATTTTGTACAAAAAGTTCAACTAAGGATAATCTCTCTTCTATTTTTCCTTTATCGATTAGGGGTAGAGCTAGCCATTTTTTTATTAATCTGCTTCCCATGGGAGTATTAGTATTATCAAGACAGTTGATAAGAGAATGATTTTTGTGGTTATGAGAGTAAAATAAATCAAGATTTTTTATGGTAAATTTGTCCATCCACACGAATTTTTCTTGATCTATTCTTGCAATTTGGGAAATATGTTGAGTTAAATGATGTTTGGTTTCTTTTAGATAGTGTAGTATACTTCCCGCCGCAATACATCCGAGCTTTAATTCTTCTATCCCAAAACCTTTTAAGTTTTTAGTATTGAATTGTTGAGTTAAAAGATCGTTAGCGTAATCTTGTTTGAAAATCCACTCTTCAAGCATATATGTACACAATTCATTATTAAAGTTTTCTTCAAAATCTTTCTTTTTGTTGCGTTGATATAGAATTTCAGAGGGATTGAAACTTTGGACTAGTTTAATTATTTCTGTATATGGTCCTTCTGAAACAAAAAACTCCCCTGTACTTATATCTAGGAAGGAAATTCCAGCAACATTTTTTTGGAAATGTATTGCAGATAAAAAATTATTTTGTTTGAGGTCATGGGTATTTCGATATGAAACGCCAGGGGTTACCAATTCTGTAACTCCTCTTTTTACTATTTTTTTAGTTGTTTTAGGATCTTCAAGTTGATCACAAATTGCTACTCTAAGACCTGCTTTAACTAATTTTGGGAGATGAGAGTCTAGTGAATGATAAGGAAATCCTGCAAGTTCAATTTTAGATGATCCATTTGACCTATTAGTTAATATTATGTCAAGTATTTTTGAAGTTTTAATTGCGTCTTTTCCAAAAGTTTCATAGAAATCCCCAACTCTAAATAATAAAATAGCGTCTGGATACTTAGATTTAATTTTATTGAATTGACTCATCAGAGGTGTTTCCTTCTTCATTTTTTTATGCTTTTCGCTCAATTTTATTTTTACTTTTGTATTACAAATATAATATATGCGAAAGTTAAAAAATCGAGAATTAGAAAGAATATCTGTTGAAAACTTTAAGATTTCAAAAAAAACTCCTATATCAATCATTTTGGATAATGTTAGGTCTGCAATTAATGTAGGGTCCGTTTTTCGAACTTCAGATGCATTTAGAATTGAGAAATTATTTTTATGCGGTATCACTGCATTTCCACCTAATAATGAAATTAGAAAATCCGCTTTAGGTGCTGAAAATGTTGTAGAATGGGAGTATAGAAGATCAACTGAAGAAGTTGTTTTTGCATTAAGAAAAGAAGGTTTTAAGATCCTAGCTGTTGAGCAGGTTGAAGATTCAACATATCTTGATTATTATAATTATGATGGATCTCCCATAGCATTGATTTTCGGAAATGAAGTAAGTGGAGTGAGTCAATCAGTAATTGATCTTTGTGATGGATGTCTTGAAATTCAGCAAATTGGAACCAAGCATTCGATGAATATATCAGTATGTGCTGGTATAGTAATGTGGGATTTTTGGAGAAAAATTAATCAAAAATTTTAAAATCTACTCTTCTATTAATTTCATCAATAAACTTAGTTTTAATCTCCTGTTTATCAGATAATTTTTTTATTATATTATTTTTGTCTCCGTTGCTTTGTATCACAAATCTTTTAATATCAATATTGAAATTTGAAGAAAGGTAGCTTGCTGTCTCTTGTGCTCTCTTTAAGGCAATTTGGTAGTTATTTTTGCTTGTTCCATTATTGTCCGCATTTCCAATGACAATTAATTTAATATTATCATTATTATGCATCATGATGGCTATGTTTGCTAATTTACTTGCATTAGAGCTGTTAATATATGAGCTGCTTTTTTCAAAATAAATAGAAGGTATAAACGCTAAGTTATTGTAATTAGATCCAATTGAAATTCCATATTCATTTACTATTGAACCAACTAATGTTTTAGCTTCTAGATCTTTACTGTCAGGGACTCCATCAAAGTCAGAGTCGAACTCGACTCCATATTTATCTACAATCGCCCCTTTATTTGAGAATGGCTCTTTATCTAAATAGTCAGGAACATTGTCCATATCAACATCTAAAGCTTTACCTGAACCATCCACAGATACCCCTAGTGGGGTATTTATTTCTTTATCATAAACATCAGATACTCCATCGGAGTCTGTATCTTGGTTAAGCCAATTAATTTTTGCTTTTGTGGTATTTAAAGAGTTTTGAATTTCATCTAGTGGAGTTATCCATTTGTCATCAGGTTTAGAACTGATTTTGTATGAAAAACCAACAGCGTAGAAATTGAAATTATCATCTTTTGCATTATTGTTATGAGAGTCCCATAGGTCAGTATAGGCTTTTCTTTTTGTTAGATCAAATATTAATGATAATTTTTCATTTATCTCATATTTAGAAAATAAACCTAAAATATAAGTTGATTCTCTTGGTGAGGATCTTAGGTCTAACTTTTCAAAATTAGAGTTTTGAAGATAGACCCCTTCTTTGTATCCATAGCTATATATATAGTTTCCAGACCCTAGATTCCTATTAATACTATTAAATGTATTAATACCTATACCTGTTTTAAGATAGAAGCTGTATTTATTATTATATGGAGTTGTAAATAATGATAAGGCATTAGTTAGATTTAGTATAATTTGAAAATCTAATTCTTTAAAATTTGTGATAAAGTACTCCCCATTCCCTTCATAAAATCCAGGATATGGTTCATAAACTTCATAGTCTTCTCCAATTTTTTCTCTTTTAAGTCCTCCAAATTTTCCAGTAATAAAACTTGTTTGAATAGCAAGAATATGATTTAAATGTTTTGTTATTGAGATTTCAATGGAGGGCTGGATATCGAAGAAATTCATTTCTTCATCGTAAGATGGTAGAAAATCACGGTTTCTTATGTCTCCAAAAGCTTGTGTGCCTCCAATTAAAATATTGAAATCAGAGTTGGCTAACATTTTTTTTATCTGTAAGTTTTGGAAACTCACATTATATTTTAAAATATTCGTATCTCTATTATTAATTTGTATTTCGAAATGTTCTTTACTTTCATTTTCTGATTGAGAGTATGCAGAAAAAAAACAAAATAAAACTAATATTATTGTAAGATTTTTATTGAAAAACATATATATAATTTTTTCATATACAAATCTAAACTTTTTTCTTAATTTAATGATGAATAAACTATATATTTGTAAGTAAAATGAAATTAAAATGAAGAATTTATTATATCTATTATCATTAATCTTATTAGTGTTTTTTTCTAATTGTGGATTAGAACAAATGGCGATGAATTATCATAAAGTAGAGTATTCTAATGATAAAAATCCATTAGAACTTCATTCTGGAAAAGTAAAGTTTAATTTGTTGGGTAAGTTTCCAGCATATTATTTTCCTAAGAAAGCGAATTTGGTTATAACTCCTGTAATTGTTTGTGATGATAATTATGAATTGCCATTCGATCCAATAAATTTACAAGGAGAATCTATGTCTGGAGGTGATGCAACTATTTTTAACGAATCAGGTGGAGAATTTTCACAGGTTTTGGAATTTGATTTTATGGAATGGGTTTCTTATGGTTATGATTTCCATAACCTTTCATTAGAGTTACGAGCGATAGCTTCTTTGGATACTAGCGAGATTATTTTAGATACTGTCAAATTATCTAGTGGATTGATAACTACTTCGAATAATTTATATAATTGTGATAATCCTGTATTTGCTTCTCATAATTATGATGATACAACCTTTTTGGAAAGTTCGGCTATAATTTATTTTCTAGTCAATAAAAGCAATATTAGAACTTCCGAAAAAAGTGATGATGATGTAAAAAAACTTCAAGATTTTATAAAAAACGGATATGAAACAGCTAGATTTGAGATCCGATCATACGCTTCACCTGAAGGTGATGTGAATTGGAATGATGAGTTAAGTGATAATAGAAATGAAAGTACTTTAAGCTACGCAAAACAGCTTATGAGACAATTAAGAGCTGATGGTTCATCTGACAATGATAAATACGTAACAGTTTCTGTTGGAGGAGATTTTGATGGATTTTATAATTTAGTAAAATCTTCTAGTATCGATGATAAATCTATGATAAACCGTATTGTTAAGTCTAATAAAACAGATAAACAAAGAGAGCAGGCTATTAGAGATATGGCTGAAGTATATGACGCTATAGATAATGATATTTTACCTTTTTTACGTAAGGCAGAAATTACAATAAAAGCTTATCAACCTAAAAGACAATTTGAAGACATGAAGCGAGATTTTGAACAAGGGGTATTTCAGGAAAATCATGTAAACGAACTATTATATTTGGCTTCTAAGTTTAATGATTCAATTTCAATGCAGTTATATGGACTAGCCGCTCAAAAATATAATAGCTGGGAAGCGTACAATAATTTAGCTGCATTATTGATGACGGACGCAATGACTAAAAAACCATTTGGGGATATATATTTTAGTGAGAGAATATCACAGCTTTTAGATTCAGCTAGAGTTCACTCAGGTATGAATGGTGTTGCGGATGCAACTATCAGAGAAAATTTATCAATACTTAGTTCCTGGAGTTATGATTTTTCAAAGGATGATTTATTTGATAATTATTCTCAAATAGATTTTATTCGAAAAGGAGATTATTTTAAGGCAATTTCAAGTTCAAAAAATTTCAGCACATATAATTATACTTTAGCTAAAATACTTAGTGGTGAAAATATATTATGTGATTGCGCTAATATTACAAATAGTAAAATTAAGTCTGAGTGTCATTATCTGAATGCTATTTCGTATGCAAGGCAAGGCAATGTTAAAAATTGTGTTAATCAGCTAAGTTTGTATATGAAATTTTGTTTTGATTGTAAGAGTATGAATAACAGAATTCTTAATGATGATGAATTTAAGGTATTTGAAGATAATGAAGATATGAAAGGTTTAATAGAAAAAAATCTAAATAATAATATTGATTAGCATTTTGGTATTGTAAAGTAATTAATTTTTATAATGGGTATCGTTAAACCAACTTTTATTGTTATAGGAGCAATGAAGGCAGCCACCACATCTCTATATACTTATTTGAGACAGCATCCCCAAATATATATGCCTGATAAAAAAGAGATTTTGTTTTTTAACAATTTTCAACAAAAAAATAATTTTAAGACCTTAGGAAAAAGAAAGCATTCATCTATGACTTTAGAAGAATACTTTAATTTTTTTAAAGGAGTTAAGGATGAGATAGCTATTGGAGAAGCTTCTCCAGCATATCTATATAATATAAAATCACCAGAACTTATTTCGAAACATCTGCCTGGAATAAAATTAATTGTAATATTAAGACATCCTACTGATAGAGCTTATTCCAATTTTTTGCACTTACGAAAATCTGCCAGAGAAAAATTTAAAGATTTTGAAATGGCAATTGATATAGAAGATAAAAGGATCAATGAAAATTGGAGTCCATTATACCATTATATTAGAAAAGGATATTATTCTCAGCAGTTGAATAGGTATTATTCAAGATTCCCTAAAGAAAATATAAAGGTTATTTTATTTGAAGAATTTGTGAATAAGACAGAAGAATCACTAAAAGATCTTTTCTTATTTTTAAATGTTGATCCTCTTTATAATGTAGACATGAAAAAAAAAGTAAATATTGGGGGTTCCCCAAAAGGTTTTGTAGGCCACTTGATTAAACATTTAAACTATTATGATTTAATTCCTGAAAAAATCAGTCAATACGTCCCTCAATTTGTGAAAAATAACATATTAAAAATGGCATATGAAAAACCTGAAAAAATTGATGAAAATTTAAGAAGAAATATTACTAATAAGTATTATAAGGAAGAGATTAATTGTTTACAGAAAATGATAGGCAAAGATCTTTCTCATTGGCTATCATAAAATCTTTTTGATGATCTCTGAATTTGTTTCAAAAGTTAAATTATTAAGAATATGTACAATTTCGTTAAATGATCTTAAATGATTAACAAAATCTATCTTTGTAACATCTAGGATTAGCACTTTCGAATGTGATTGTTTTTTTAAATAATCAAAATATTTAAGTTCTATGTTTTTTAGGTATTTCAAATCCAACCCTCTTTCATAATATCTATCTCTATGGTCAATATTAGATTTTAATCTATCTATATCAGCATGAAGATAAATAATTAAATCAGGGTTTCTAATTGTACTTGACATGATACTATATAGTCTGGCAAACAAATTATATTTTTCATCACTTAAATTGTTTTGAGCAAATAATAGAGATTTAAAAAAAGCGTAGTCAGAAATAATTTGATTAGAGAATAAAGTTTCAGAAGATCTTTTGTCACTTAATTGCTGAAATCTTTCAGCAAGAAAAAACAATTCCAATGCTAATGCATCGTTCTCTTTATTTTTATAAAAATCATTTAAAAACGGGTTATTCTCAAATCTTTCAAGAACAATTTTAGATTCATATACATTAGAAAGTTGTTTGGAAAGAGAGGTCTTTCCACTTCCAATGTTGCCTTCAATGGAGATGAAATTAAAGTTCATATTTTACTACCTTTTCTTTGTCAGTACAGTTTTCTTTAATATGTTTAATAGATTTTTGTAATATGGGGTGTACTAATTCTGAAGCAATTTGATTTAGTGGAATTAAAACAAAATTCCTCTCTTGAATGAATGGATGAGGAATAATCAGATTAGACTGATTTATGATATCCTGATTGAAAAACAGTATATCAATATCTATTATTCTAGATCCCCATTTTTTTGTACGGACTCTGCCTAATTTATCTTCTATGATTAAGCATTTTTTTAAGACTTCCTGAGCTTTTAGCGAGCTTTCTATTTCAATCACTAGATTAATAAATTTAGGTTGTTGTGTATGTCCCCAAGGATTTGTTTCAAAGTAATCTGATTTTTTAGTAATATTCCCAACTGTTTTTTGCAAAAGAAACATCGAATTTTCAATGTTTGAAAATCGTTCTTTTAAATTACTGCCTAGTTGTAAATAGATTTTATTCATTTAATTAAACAAAGTTCAAATATACTCATATCAAAAATATTTTTACTAATTTTATATTTTAAAACAAATCTTATGAAAAAATTCTTTTCTAATATATTTTCTTCTATAATAGCGCTGATAGTTTTTTCTTTTATTTCTATTGCGTCAACAATTTTTATTATCGCTATATTGTCACAGGATGCTGTAGTTTCGATTAGTGATCAATCAATTTTAAAATTAGATTTTAATGAGTCTGTTGTCGAAAGGAGCTCAGGAAATCCATTTGGGGAAATTAATCCCATGGATTTTTCTTTTACTAAGACTACTGAATTAAGCTCTTTAATTAAAGTTATAGATAGAGCTAAAGATGATAAAAGAATCAAAGGCATATATTTGGATTTATCATCTTTTTCACTAGGATTATCGCAAGTAGAGGAGATTAGAAGTAAATTACAGGACTTTAAATCAACCGGTAAGTTTATATATTCCTATTCTGAAACATACAGTCAAATGTCTTATTATTTAGCTTCTATTTCGGATAAAATATTTTTGAATCCCGAGGGATATGTAGAGCTAAATGGCATTTCTGCTGGGGTTATGTTTTTTAAAGAATTATTAGATAAGGCTGGTCTTGAAGCGCAAATAATAAGGCATGGAAAATTTAAGAGCGCGGTGGAGCCGTATATGTACAATTCTATGAGTGAGGAAAATAGATTTCAGCTAGAGAAAATGCTTAATTCTTTGATGGATAAAATAATTTCTGACATTTCCTTGTCAAGAAAAATTTCTATTCAGAGTATAAATTATGCTATGAACAATTTATCTTTAAATAATGCAGCAAAATGTAAGGAACTTTCTTTTATTGACTATATAACTTATGAAGATGAATTTAAAAGTTATATTAATGAAGAGATTTTGGATTACGAATTTACAAGTTTTGCTGATTACGAAAATTCTTTGAAACCGGATCTTTTTATTGAAGATAAAATAGCGGTTATCTATGCAAATGGACCAATAAATACAGGTAAAGGCACGTACAATGCAATAGGCTCTGAATCTCTTGTTGAAGATATTAATTCTGCTGCTAATGATAAGAGTATAAAAGCAATTGTACTAAGAATTAATTCTCCTGGGGGCAGCGCATTAGCTTCTGATATTATATTGAGGGAGGTTGAATTAGCTAAAAAAAAGAAAAAAATAATTGTTTCTATGGGAGAGTATGCCGCTTCAGGTGGCTATTATATTGGATGTATTGCTGACAAAATTTACGCAAATTCAAATACGATTACTGGATCAATAGGTGTATTTGGAGTAATACTCAATACTAAATCTTTATTAAATGATAAATTAGGCGTTTATGTAGATACTGTTAATACTCATAAATATTCCGACATGTTTAGTGGTACAAGGCCTCTAACTAATTTTGAAAAAGGAGTTGTTCAAAATTCTGTAAAAGAAGTATATAATACATTTATTTCTCACGTTTCCAAGGGTAGGAATCTTTCAAAGGAAGATGTAGATAAGATAGGACAAGGAAGGGTATGGAGTGGTATACATGCAAAAGAAATAGGATTAGTTGATGAAATAGGTGGTTTAGAAGAAGCTATTACTGCTGCAGCTCAATTATCTGCATTAGAAAAATATACAGTAATAGAATATCCATTAAAGGATGATCCATTTGCTGATATATTGATGGATTTTTCAGTCTCATCTTATCTGAATAATGAATTTAGAAAAATAGGTATACCAATTGCAAATATTGGATTATACGATGATCTTGACTACATTCAAACAAGAATGATGATGATTTTAGATTTGAATTAGAATATTTTTTGTTGTTTATCATTTTCTTGAACAGTAAAATCTATAATATAACCCTCATGCGATCTCATATTAAAAACTTTATCTTCATCTATCATTAGATATTGTCCTTTAATGCCATTTAAAACTCCTTCAATTCTATTAACTTTTTCTAACTTAATACTTTTAATTTTTTTTGGGTATTTGTATATTGGATATTTTATGCTAGTTATATTATTTTCTTTTATAATATATTTTTTAAAATCATTTGGAATATGTTTTATTAAATCATCTTTCATTTGAATTAAATCTATGGGATCAGGTTCTCCTGAAAGCATTTTTCTCCAATTAGTGGTGTCTTTTACATATTGTTTTAATGCAACTTCTATATCTCCAGAGAATCTTCTGTTTGGAACTTCTGCGATTAAAATAGCCTGACTAGCACCTTGATCCATCCACCTAATAACACCTTGACTTCCCCTAGTAATACCAACTTTCAAACCACTAGAATTAGCTAAATATATAAAATGAGGAGCGATTTGAAATTTTTTTTCCCATTCTAAATCTCTATCTTTTATATTTAAATGCGCTGTGCAGAGTTCAGGTTTGAATATACTTTGTGAAGCTAGGGGAGATTCCCAAAAGCACTTATAGCAAAAATTTGATCGATAAAATTTTTTCATTAGTTTTTGACATGATTGGCAGATTACTGAACCTTTCCATGATATTGATATATGTTTTCTTATATAGTTATTCATTACATGCGAAGTGTCGTTTATTTCTAAAGTATATTCAACCACATCTTTCAAACTAGTAGACATTTTTCTAATGTATTGAGTCATGAATTTGTATATTTATTGCTTTATAAAGCATTAAAAATACAAAATTGGTCTATATCCCTTTTAAAAATACCATTCTTTCTTCATTACTAAAAAATCGACATATCCAGATTGAGAATTTTAAAGATAGACCCTTAGAAGTTCAAAATAAAGTTTTCAAAAATTTGATTAAAATGGGAGAGTATACAGTTTTTGGAGTGGATCACAAATTTAGTGAGATTGCAGATGTAAAAAAATTCCAAGAACTTATTCCAATACGTAAATATGAAGAATTTTTAGAATACATTAATAAAACAAGAAAAGGGCATAAAGATATTTTGTGGCCAGGTTATGTAAAATGGTTTGCTAAATCTTCAGGAACTACTGATAATAAAAGCAAGTACATCCCAATTACAAATGAGTCATTAAAAAAATGTCATTACAAAGCAGGTAAAGACATGTTATCTCTTTATGCTATAAATTTTCCAGAGACAAATTTATACAATGGAAAAGGTTTAATGTTGGGAGGAAGTCAAATTCAGAATAAAAATCATGGATATTTTGAAGGGGACCTGTCTGCAATTCTAATTAGTAATTTTCCATTTTGGGTAAATATGCATAGAGTACCAGATTTACAAACAGCATTGATGAGTGACTGGGAAAAAAAGGTCAATATTATTTGTAATCAAGCTATTAATGAAAATATAACGAATATTACGGGAGTACCTTCTTGGACACTGGTTGTTCTTAAAAAAGTTTTAGAAATAACTAAATCAAGTAGTTTATTGGAGGTGTGGCCCAATTTAGAGCTTTATATGCATGGAGGTGTGCATTTTAGTCCATATGTTAAACAGTTTTATAAAATGATACCTTCAAATGATATGAATTATGTTGAAGGGTATAATGCATCAGAAGGATTCTTTGGGATTCAGGATACAAAAAATAGTAAAGATTTGCTGCTGATGTTAGATTATGGTATTTTTTATGAATTTATATTACTAAAAGATTATAAAGATGGTATAAGAGAAACTGTACTGTTATCTGAAGTTATAATCAATGAAGTTTATGTCATGATAATTTCTACTAATGCAGGTTTGTGGCGTTATGTTATAGGGGATACTATTAGGTTTACTTCATTGAGCCCTTTTCGTATTCGGGTTGTTGGGAGAACTAAGAACTATATCAATGCTTTTGGTGAGGAATTGATGGTTGAAAATGTGGAGAGAGCTTTGTATTTATCATGCCAAAAGTATCATTGTACAGTGCAAAATTTCATTGTAGCGCCTAAATTTATTGGAGATGGAAGAGGTGTTCATCAATGGATTGTGGAATTTCAAGATATTCCAAAGGATCTTAATATTTTCTCAGAATATCTTGATCGAAAAATTAGAGAACTAAATTCTGATTATGACGCTAAAAGGACTGATAATTTTATATTGGATTGTCTTCAAATATTTCCCGCTAAGAAAAATATTTTTTATAAATGGTTAAAAATAAATAATAGATTAGGAGGTCAATATAAAGTCCCTAGATTGGATAATGATGGGATTAAATTTAATGAGATAAAATCTTTAATGTAATTTAATTATCAAAAATTGGTTATTTATAATTAGATAATAATAATCTTTTTTATTTTTATAAAAAAATAAAATTATGCATATAGCGATAGCTGGAAATATTGGAGCGGGTAAGACAACACTTACATCAAAATTGTCAAAGTATTATAAATGGGAACCGCACTTTGAAGATGTTGAAAACAATCCATACCTAAATGATTTTTACAAAGACATGCAGAGATGGAGTTTTAATTTACAAGTTTTTTTCTTAAATAGTAGATTTAGACAAATAATAGATATACAAAATTCTAAAAAGACTTTTATTCAAGATCGAACAATATATGAAGATGCCTATATTTTCGCTCCTAATCTTCATTCGATGGGATTAATGAGTACAAGAGACTTTAAAAATTATAAAGAATTATTTAATCTTATGGATTCATTAGTCAAGGGCCCTGATCTTTTAATTTATTTAAGAGCCACAGTCCCTACTTTGGTTAGTCAGATACAGAAAAGAGGAAGAGATTATGAAAACAGTATTAGATTAGATTATTTAACACAACTTAACGAGCGATATCAGGCGTGGATTACTGGTTATAATAAAGAATTATTAATAATAGATGTTGATGATAATAATTTTTCCGAAAATGAAGAAGATTTTGTCTCAGTTATAGAACAAGTAGATTCAAAGATTAGCGGACTTTCTCAAGATAAATAAAAAAACCACTCTGTTTGAGTGGTTTTTAATTTTTTGTTATTTCTTTTCTTTACAAAAAATAACAATATCACTATTCATCTCTTTTTGGTAGAATGAAATGGAATGTCCTTTTTTTACATCAAATTTATGACGCGCTATTTCTCCAGTTGGTGATATTTTACCTTCTTGATATTTTTTTTCTATTGATTTTGTTGTTGATTCAAAAATAATGCCGTTTGAATAGATTTGTAGAAATTCATCATTTGGATCTGTTAGTCCTTCTGGATTTAATCGAATAGATTCAATAGTTTCATTAGAATTTTTAGTAATATTTTCAGCTATCCATGATAATTCTATAAATCCTTTTTCTGTATTTACAAGTTCTTTATCTATATTATCATTTGGTATTACTTCTTTAATATTATTATTTACATCATCCGCTTTTAGCGAGGGAGCAATTACTAAAGCTACCACTGAGATTAATTTAAGTAATATATTTAATGATGGCCCTGATGTATCTTTGAATGGATCACCTACAGTATCACCAACAACTGCTGCTTTGTGAGCTTCTGTACCTTTTTTACCCTCTTCTTCTATCATTTTCTTTGCATTATCCCACGCTCCTCCAGAGTTAGATTGAAATATTGCCATTAAAACACCACAAGATGTAACTCCAGCTAATAAACCTCCTAACATTTCAGCTCCACCTAGAAAACCAATTAATACAGGTACAACAATTGCTAAAAGCCCAGGAAGAACCATTTCTTTAATCGAAGCTTTTGTTGATATTGCGACACATTTGTCATACTCAGCAACTCCATCAGCAGCGTCAAATATTTTTCTGTCTTCTGCCGATGATTTGCTCATATCTGAATTATATTTTTTCATTACTTCTAATGCGGCTTTTAATGCAGGAATATCTCTAAATTGCCTTCTAACCTCTTCTATCATTGCCATAGCTGCTCTACCAACCGCATTCATAGCTAAAGCTGAGAAAACAAATGGTAACATTGCTCCAATTAATAATCCAGCCATTACAGTAGGTTTTGATACATCAATACCAATTTCAATAATTCCTGATTGAAGCATAAACGCAGCGAATAAAGCAAGCGCAGTAAGAGCAGCTGAAGCGATTGCAAATCCTTTTCCAATTGCCGCTGTTGTATTTCCAACAGCATCTAATTTATCTGTTCTTTCTCTAACTTCTGAGGGAAGTTCACACATTTCCGCGATTCCTCCTGCATTATCAGAAATAGGTCCGTATGCATCAACCGCTAATTGAATCCCTGTATTAGCAAGCATCCCAACAGCTGCGATAGCTATTCCATACATTCCTGCAAAATGGTGAGAAATAAGAATTGCAGCAACGATTAATAAGATTGGGATTGCTGTGGACATCATTCCCACTCCTAATCCAGCGATTATATTAGTAGCAGATCCAGTTTCGGATTGTCTAACAATTGAAGAAACCGGTTTTGTTCCAGTTCCAGTATAATATTCTGTAACTTTTCCAACAGCTAAACCTGCAATTAACCCCGCTAGTGTAGCGTAGAAAACTCCTAAAGCTGTTAATTCTAGACCGGATGCAGTTTGAGTTCCTTCAGGTATCATAGCGTTAATTATAAACCAAGAAGCAATAACCATTAAGCCAGCTGATCCAAATTCACCAATATTTAATGCTTTATGAGGAGATCCGCCATCTTTTACTTTTACAAAAAAAGTCCCAATAATAGACATGATTATACCAACTGCTGCAAGTCCTAGTGGAAGATAAACTGCTCCGAATCCATCAAAACCACTAGTGATAAAGACTGAACCAAGAACCATTGTGCCTATTATTGATCCTACATAAGATTCGAAAAGATCTGCTCCCATACCAGCCACATCTCCAACATTGTCCCCAACATTATCTGCAATAGTTGCTGGGTTTAATGGATGATCTTCTGGGATACCAGCTTCTACTTTTCCAACAAGATCAGCTCCCACATCAGCTGCTTTTGTATAAATACCTCCACCAACTCTTGCAAATAAGGCTATTGATGAGGCCCCCAAAGAAAATCCTGAAAGTACATTTAATACTACTGTTATACCATCTAATGAATCCATCCCTTGATAAGTGAATAATAAAGAACTTAATCCTAAAACCCCAAGCCCTACAACTCCAAGTCCCATGGCAGCTCCTCCAGAAAAAGCTACTTCTAATCCTTTAGCTAATGAAGTCCTAGCAGCTTGTGTTGTTCGAACATTTGCTTTGGTCGCTACTTTCATGCCTATAAATCCTGCTAAAGCAGAGCATATAGCTCCTACTACAAATGACACAGCTACCATACCAGTTGAATCAGCGTCGTTTTCTCCCTTGAAATAAAGTAATACAGCTACACATGCCACAAAAATCGCGAGAAGTTTGTATTCAGCTTTTAGGAAGGACATTGCTCCATCTGAGATGTTTTTTGCAATTCTTTGCATTTTTTCATCTCCAGAGTCTTGTTTAGAAACCCATGAGTTTTTCCAGAATACAAAAGCTAATGCCAGTATTCCAAATGCAGGTAAATAGTTAATGATTTGTTCCATAGTTTTTTATTTAAAATTTTTATTCAAATTATTGTTAGTTACAAATAAGTTTGCAAAAATAGTATTTTTAATAAAATAGAGTAGGTTTTTAATTTTTATTTCAAGTCATTAAAAATGAAATAAGTTCATGAAAATTAATCTTTTTATATAAATTTGTAACATAAATTGTAAAACCAATTCTATAATGAATATATTAGTTTGTATTAGCAGTGTACCAGATACTACATCGAAAATAAATTTTAAAAATAACAATCAAGAGTTTGATGATAATGGAGTTCAATTTGTTATAAATCCCTATGATGAGTTTGGTTTAACTAAATCAGTAATGTTAAAGCAAGAATTAGGAGCTAAAGTAACAGTCTTATCAGTTGGAGGTCCAACGTTCGAACCTATCTTAAGAAAAGCATTAGCTATTGGAGCAGATGAAGCTGTAAGGATTAATATGAAACCACTAGATAGTTTTGTTGTAGCAAATGAAGTTTCTAATTATATTAAAGATAATGAATTTGATTTGATAATATGTGGAAGAGAATCTATTGATTATAATGGAGGAGCAGTTCCTGGAATGGTTTCCGAACTTCTTTCTATGCCATTTGTTAATGCTTGTATAGGTTTAGCTGTTGAGGGTTCAAAAGTCATATTGTTAAGAGAAATTGATGGTGGAAAAGAGACTGTTTCTGTAAATTTCCCAGCAATTATTGCTGGTCAAAAAGGTTTGGTTGAGGAAAGTGAACTTCTAATACCTAATATGAGAGGTATCATGCAATCTAGATCTAAGCCTTTATCTGTTTTAGAACCTTCCAATCAGGAAATAAGAACTAACTCGCTGTCATTTTCATTGCCTGATAAAAAACAAGATTGTACAATGATTGATAAAAATAATGTAGAAGATCTTGTGAATCTTTTACATAATGAAGCAAAAGTAATCTAAAAAATGTAAAAATATGTCAGTATTAGTTTATGCAGAAAATTGGGAGGGAAAATTCAGAAAAAGTACTTTTGAAGTTGTTTCTTATGCATCTCAATTAGCTAAATCAATAAATTCTGAAGTTCATGCTATAACATTTGGTAATATTTTGGAAGAGGAATTGATTAAAATAGGTGATTATGGTGCGGTAAAAGTTTATAATTATAATAAAATTAATAAATCTAATAATCAGGCTATAGCAAAGATATTTACTGAATATCAAAATTTTAGTGTTTTTATATTTAGTAATTCTTTCGCTTCTAGATCAATAACTCCTATATTATCAATAAAAATTGGATCATCATATGTATCAAATGTAGTTTCGTTACTAGATTTTAATAATAAAACCGTTAGAAAACAGTCTTTTTCTTCAAAAGCCTTTGAGTTGGTCAAGATAAATACAGAGAAAGTTATTCTGTCTATATCCTCTAATGCATTTGGATTAATTGAGAACAAGGTTAATTGTAATATTGAATTATTAGATACCGAATTAATTGGCAATTTAAATATAGAGTCTCAAGAAAAATCAAGAGGTAAGATTTCTCTGTCTGAGGCTGATATAATAGTGTCAGCTGGTAGAGGAATGAAGGGTCCTGAAAATTGGCATTTGATTGAATCTTTAGCTTCTGAAATCGGAGCAGCTACTGCTTGTTCAAAACCTGTTTCGGATAGTGGCTGGAGACCTCATTCGGAGCATGTGGGACAGACTGGAAAAGCAGTTTCACCTAATTTATATATAGCGATAGGAATATCAGGAGCAATTCAACATTTAGCGGGAGTAAATTCATCTAAGGTTATGGTGGTAATAAATACTGATCCGGATGCTCCATTTTTCAAGGCTGCTGATTACGGAATAATTGGAGACGCTTTCGAAGTTGTTCCAAAATTAATTGAAGCGATCAAGAATTTTAAAAATTAATTGAAATTAATTCAGCTTGACATAGAGAGATTAGAGCCTAGTAGCTCACACAAAAGTTCTTATGTATTGTTATTAAGAGAAATCGGTGGTGAGAGGAAGTTGCCTATAGTTATAGGTCCATGTAATGCTGGCTCTATAGCGATTTATTTAGAAAGCGGACATAACCCCGAACGTCCTTTAACTCACGATATAATAAAATCAATTACTAACTCTTTTAATATTACTGTTAGTAGAGTAGTGATTCATACATTATCTGAAGGAGTTTTTCATTCTTCTTTCTTTTGTTTTTTAGATGGAGATCAAGAAATAGAAATAGACTCTAGGACTTCGGATGCTATTGCTTTAGCAATCAGGATAGGTTGCCCAATATTTACATATAATGATATTTTACAAGAGGCTGGTGTTGTATTAACAGATAATTACGACATAAAGTTAAAGTATAAGGATGACAAAGAGGAGATAAAAGATGAATTAGAAACTCTGTCAATTGGAGAGTTAAATAAACGAATGAATACGGCAATATCTGAGGAGAATTATGAGTTAGCTTCAAAAATAAGAGATGAAATTAATAGCAGAAAAGGAAAGTAATGAAAAATGTAATTATACTTCTTTTTATTTTTTACAGTTTCATTAGCTTTTCCTATAGTTTAGAATTAGACAATCTCAATGTAATTTCTTTAGAGGATCCGATTACCATTAAACAAGACATGGGTTTTCAATATGAAATTTCAAGCATTGAATCAATAACTAAAAAAAATTTTTTCAATATCAATTCTATTTTCAGAGGTTTTTTGGGCATATTATCTTTGTTAATCATTGCATTTTTGTTTAGTAGAAATAAAAGAAATATTGATTGGAAATTAGTGTTGAAGGGATTGGTGATCCAGTTGATATTTGCAGTGTTAATTTTGAAAGTACCTATAGTTTCAAAATCTTTTGAATTTGTAGGTAAAATTTTTACTAAAATTATTTCATTTACCCAAGATGGTACGATATTTCTCTTTAGCTCATTTGATTCAGGAATCATTGAATCACCATTAGTAAATTTTGTTGTAATGATATTACCTACAGTAATTTTCTTTTCCGCTATTACTTCTCTCTTTTATTATTGGAGAATTATTCCAAAGATCGTTTATGGTTTTGCTTGGTTTATGAAAAGAACAATGGGTCTTTCAGGCCCTGAAAGTGTAGCTGCTGCAGGAAATATATTTTTAGGTCAGACTGAATCTCCATTACTTGTAAAGCCATATTTAGAAAAAATGACAATCTCTGAGATGCTTTGTTTGATGAGTGGAGGAATGGCTACGATTGCGGGAGGAGTTTTGGCTGCATATATTGGATATTTAGGTGGAGATGATGTCGCTCAACAAATTATTTTCGCTAAACATTTACTTGCTGCTTCTGTAATGTCGGCACCTGCTGCTGTGGTAGCTGCAAAGATTTTAATCCCAGAAAGAGAAAATTTTGAAACAAAATTAGAAGTTAATAATTTACACATTGGGAGTAATGCTTTAGAAGCAATTTCAAAAGGAACAACTGATGGAATTAAACTAGCTGTAAACGTCGGGGCAATGCTTTTGGTGTTTATATCTCTTATGTCAATGGCAAACTATATACTTTTAAAAGTTGGAGATTGGACAGCTATTAATTCTTTAATAGCAGAGAACACTCATTATAATGAACTTTCTTTTAATATGATTTTGGGTTATATAGGAGCTCCCATTGCTTGGTTGATGGGTGTTTGCAGTGAAGACATGTTTTTAGTTGGCCAATTACTTGGTGAAAAAACAGTGTTAAATGAATTTGTAGCTTACGTTTCTCTTTCAGAAATGCAAAGTTCCGGAGCTTTTTTAGAAAAGAAATCAATTATTATAGCTACATATATTTTATGTGGATTTGCTAATTTTGCTTCTATAGGTATTCAAATAGGGGGCATCGGAGCTTTAGCTCCAAAAAGAAAATCAGACTTAGCTAAACTCGGTTTCTTTGCATTATTAGCTGGGACTTTAGCTTCATTATTTACCGCATCTATTGTGGGAATGTTAATATAATTAAAATGAAACAATATTTAAATTTAATGAAAAGGGTAATGGAGGAGGGGACCCTTAAATCAGATCGAACAGGAACAGGAACTAAAAGTGTTTTTGGTCACCAGATGAGATTTGATTTATCAAAGGGATTTCCTTGTGTTACAACAAAAAAACTTCATTTAAAATCTATAATACATGAACTTTTGTGGTTCCTTAAAGGCGATACTAATATTAAATATCTTCAAGAAAATGGAGTGCGAATATGGGATGAATGGGCTGATAATAATGGAGATCTAGGTCATGTGTATGGTTATCAATGGAGGAGTTGGCCTACTCCTGATGGTCGGTATATTGATCAAATTAAGGANGTAATCAATACTCTTAAGACTAATCCTGATAGTAGAAGAATAATTGTTAGCGCTTGGAATGTAGGAGAGTTAGATCAAATGGCTCTACCGCCTTGTCATGCCTTTTTTCAATTTTATGTTGCGGAAGGAAAATTATCATGTCAACTATATCAAAGAAGTGCTGATATATTTTTAGGAGTTCCTTTTAATATAGCTTCTTACGCATTGTTGACAATGATGGTGGCTCAGGTATGTGGTTTAGGTCTTGGGGACTTTGTTCATACTCTTGGAGATGCTCATATATATACTAATCATTTTGATCAGGTCAATTTGCAGATGAGTAGAGAGTGTAAGTTATTACCAGAAATGAAAATAAATAAAGATATAGATGATATTTTTAATTTTAAATTTGATGACTTTGAATTAGTAAATTATGAATATCATCCCCATATTAAGGGAAAGGTTGCGGTTTGAAAACAACACTAAAAAATATAATTATGAATTTTAAAAAATAAAATAATGAATAGACTATTCTTTTTACTAATGATAATTTTTTTGGTTGGCTGTTCAAGTGAACCAAATAGTAAAACCAAAAAAAGTGTAGAAAATGGAATACTTTTGAGGTATAACTTTGAACAGGACGATAAGTATGAGTTGATTTTTGATATAGAGATGAAGATGGATATTAATGGAGAAAAAATGATAATGGTAATGAAAATGGAAGGTTTTTCGCATATAAATTCAGTGAATAATGATATGATTGAATCAGATTTTGAATATTCCAGATTATATATGAGTATTGATGCAAATGGTAGAAAAGAAGTATATGATTCTGATAATCCTAATGAGTCAGAGTTTGATAATCATATGCAAGAGTATGTAGGGCCCATGATAGGAGCTAGACTTCCTTTTTTAATGCAAGATAACGGAAAGCTAATTTCTCAGCCTGATTATGAATCATTGTATACTGATCCTATAATGAAAGCAGAGATGCAGGGTTTTAATCAACAAGTTGAGGGACTTTATGTAGAGTATCCTGATAAAAAAATGTTTTTAAATGATATATGGAATGCTACTATTGTAAATGAGGGAATAACTTCAGAAATAAAATATACATTTGTAGATTTTACGGATGACGAATATATATTTGATATTCAAGCTGATTTATCGGGTCAAATGAAGGGTTATCAGAATGGAATTTTGAAAATTGGTATGTCTGACGGTATGTTAACTTCATCAACTTCTACTCTTATATCAGAGGATGCTGGCTTAGAAATGAACATATCTGTTTCTTGTAAAAATATTAATTAATATGTCAAAAATAGTTGTTTTAGGTGCGGGTTTAGTTGGTTCAGTAATGGCTAAAGATTTGTCTAATCAACATGAGGTGACCTCTGTTGATATATCAAGTAAAAATCTACATAATTTAGGGAATGTCAAAACAATTTGTGCTGATATAACAGATAAGTTAAAATTACAAAATATCATAAAAGATTTCGATTTAGTTGTTGGAGCTGTTCCAGGATTTATGGGTTATCAAATGATGCAAGATGTAATAGAGGCTAAAAAAAATATTGTTGATATATCTTTTTTCCCAGAAGATCCTTTTGGTTTAGATAGCTTAGCGAAAGATAATGAGGTAATTGCGATAATGGATTGTGGTGTTGCGCCTGGAATGGGTAATGTTATTTTGGGACATCATAATCTTAATATGGAAGTCAAAAGATATGAATGTCTTGTAGGTGGTCTTCCAGAAAAAAGAGAATGGCCCTACGAATACCAGGCTGTGTTTTCTCCGATCGATGTTATTGAGGAATATGTACGTCCGGCTAGATATATTGTTAATCATGAATTAATTATAAGAGAAGCTTTGTCGGATGCTGAATTAGTTAATTTTGATAATGTGGGTACTTTAGAAAGTTGGAATTCGGATGGATTAAGATCCTTAATTCAAACTATGCCTCATATTCCTAATATGATTGAAAAAACCCTAAGGTATCCAGGCTGTGTTGAGTATTTGAAAGTTCTTAGAGATAGTGGATTCTTTTCGTATGATCAGATTGATATTAAAGGAGTTAAAGTTAGACCTATAGAAGTAACTTCAAAACTATTATTCCCTAAATGGGAAATGAAAGATGGTGATAAAGATTTTACAGTTATGAGAATTGTTATAGATGGAATTGAAAACGGTAATAAAGTTAGCTATCAATATAATTTATTGGATAGATTTCAAGATGATACTTTATCAATGGCTCGTACCACAGGATTTACCTGCACTGCTGTTGCAAATTTAGTTTTAAATGGTAATTATAAACAGTTTGGTATTTCTCCTCCAGAGTTTCTTGGTAAACACTTTGAATATATTAGAGAGTACTTAGAGAATAGAGGTGTGATTTATACTATAAAAAAAAGTTAATTATGTTAGTATCTTTAATAGTTGCAGCATCAACTAATAACGTTATAGGTAATAATAATGATCTAATATGGCATTTACCAAATGACATGAGATTTTTTAAGGAAACAACTAGAGGCCATCATGTAATTATGGGGAGAAAGAATTTTGAATCTATTCCCCATAAGTTTAGACCCTTACCTAATCGCACTAATATTATAGTGACTAGAAATGTTAAATATTCATCTAATGAAGTTTTGGTAACCAATAGTATCGAAGAAGCTATTAATATTTCAAAAAAAAATAAAGAGACAGAAGCATTTGTTATTGGCGGCGGTGAAATATATAAACTTGCTTTAGAAATGGATTTAATTGATAAAATATACCTTACTAGAGTACATCATTATTTTAATGGAGATACATTTTTCCCTATTTTATCTAATAAATGGAAAGAGATAAAGAGAGATGATCATTATAAAGACAATAAACATGCTTATGATTATTCTTACATTGTACTAGAAAAGAAGTAATCCTAGTATAAAAATTCCTGATCCTATTATAAACATTAAAAAAGAATAAGGTAATATTTCTTTTGCTTTTAAACCCGTGATCCATAAGAGAGGTAAAGCCCAAAAAGGTTGTAACATATTGGTTATTTGATCACCATAAGATAAAGCCATTATGCTTTTACTATATGAAACACCTAATTCTGAAGCTGCTTCTATAATAATTGGACCTTGAATTGCCCATTGACCACCCCCACTAGGAACAAAAATATTTACTATTGCTCCTGAAATATAGGTAAATATTGGAAAGCTGTTTTCATTAGAAATGCTTACAAAAACATCTGATATCATTCCTGCGAATCCAGAGTCTCTAATAATGCCAAGAATTCCAAAATATAATGGAAACTGAATCAAAATCCCTGCCGCCCCTCCAATTGCAGAATTTACAGCTTTACCAAATTGATTGATACTTTTATGTAAAAGTATACTAAAACCTAAAAGGCATAGATTTATAAAATTAATTGGGTCAATATCTTCATTGAAAATAACAGAGTATATGCAGTAAAATAATATAGTGAATGATGAAATATAGGCAATAAATGGAGAGTTATCTATTTTGTTAACTTTCACCTGATTTTCATTTTCTATTTTTGTAGGAAGAATGGATATAAAATCTCCATTATATTTTTTTCCAATAATGTACATCCCAATTGGGAGTATTAACATAAGAGAAATCGTAATTGTAATATTCATTGGAGAAAAAATTGTTTCAGAAAGTAAAATGATATCAGGTACAATTTCTGATGGAATTTGTAAATCTGTGATAAGATGATTTTTTGTTGCTGCTTTTATAGGAGCGCTTCCAGAAAGTCCTCCATGCCAAACCATCATCCCGGTATATCCACAAGCTCCAATTAGAGGATAGTTAATTCGAATCTTTTTTAGTGAAGCTCTTTCAGCAACCTTTCTTGCTAAGATTGCTCCAAAAATCAAGCCTAATCCCCAATTTATTAATCCAACTATAATAGTGAAAAAAGTTACAATTGCAGCAGATGTTGCTGTATCATTACAAAATCGTGTAATTTTTTTAATTAGATTTCTGAAAAAAAATGTTAGCGCTAAAGTGTGTCCTAGAATCATAATCATCATCATTTGAAATGCGAAGACTAGCATATTGTTATCCCAAAGTCCTTTCTCCCAATATGAAAGTAAATTTAATATGTGTGCATTGTCATTTTTATTCTCAGTAAATGTTAATGCGAGAACAAATGTTAAGAATGTTAGCAATATCGCAATCGTTAAAGGAGATGGTAGAAATCTAGTAAATGATGTTTCTTTGTTGTTGGAAAGAGACATTTTTAAAATGGCAGATCATCTTCTTCGGTTTGATTATTCTCAAATACCGGAATTTCTGATTCATCAATGATTTCAAAATCTTGAGAGTTTGAGTCAGTTTTCTCAATTTTCCAAGCGTCTGCGGATGTATACCATTTATCGTTCCATTCTCTAGAGTACAGATTGAACATCACACTGATTTCTTCTCCTTCATTAAGATTTTCAATCAGTTTAATTTTTTCGTCTCCAAAAAGTTTGAAGCAAATATCTGGATTATATTGTTCCCCAGTATTTAAAATAAAGGATTGTGACTTCCACTCATTTCCTGATTTACTCGTGCCTTGTTCAATATCTAATTTTTTTTTCAGTGTTCCTTTGATAGATAAACTCATAGTTTTTTATTCAAATAATAAGCAAATATACTTGAAAATTTATTCAGAAGAAAGAAAAAATAATATCTTTGCATTCCAAATTTTTTGCGGGTGTGGCGGAATTGGTAGACGTGCTAGACTTAGGATCTAGTGCCGCAAGGCGTGGGGGTTCGAGTCCCTTCACCCGCACTAAATAATTTTAATCAAAATTATTTATAATAAAATATGAAAATATCACACGAAAAATCTGATAATAATTTAGGAGTTATTATAATAAAAGTAGAATCTTCTGATTATCTAGATACGCTTGAAAATAAACTTTTAGAATATAAAAAGAATGCAGTAATCCCTGGTTTTAGAAAAGGAAAAGTGCCTATTGGAATTATTAATAAGAAATATAGAGTACCGTTACTAGTAGATGAGGTGAATAAATTGATTCAAAAAGAAATATATACTTATATTAGTAATGAAAATTTACAAATTTTAGGTTCTCCAATACCAAAACCTAATAATGACATTAATTGGGAGCGTCAGGATTCTTTTAATTTTGAATTTGAAATTGGTTTTTCTCCTAAATTAGACTTTAAGATTAGCTCAAAGGATAAATTAAATTATTACAAAATTATAGTAGATCAAGAAATGATAGATAGTTATGTTCTGGATATAACTAAACGGCATGGAAAGATGTCAAATGTGGATGTTAGCATTGAAGGAGATTTAATTTATTGCGATATTATTCAATTAGATAAGAATAAAGAAATTTTAGAAGGTGGTATAAAAAATAAAGCTACAGTTTCTATGGATTTCTTAAAAAACAAGAAGAGTAAATCTAAATTTATTGGAGTAAAGATTGAAGATAATATCATTATTAATCTTTTTGATGTTTTTGATAAAAATAGTGATTTAGCTTCAATGTTAAATGTTAGTAAAGAAGATTTAACTAATCTTGAATCAGACAAATTTTCCTTTAAGGTTATTAATATTAGTCGTTTAGAACCCGCCAAGATAGATAAGGACTTATTTCAAAAAATATATGGTGACGATACAGTAAAAAATAATAAGCAGTTTAGAGATAAAATAAATAAAGAAACGTCTAAAAATTTTGATTTAGAAAGTGATAGAATGCTAAAGAATGATGTTGTAGATTATCTAATTAAAAAGATACAAATTTCACTTCCCGATGATTTCTTAAAAAAATGGTTGATGCATACTTCAAAAGAGGAAATAACTTTAGAACAGATTGAAAAAGAATATGAAATGTACTCTAAGAGTATGAAGTGGCAGTTAATTGAGAATGAGATTATATCTTCGAATAATATTAAGGTTACAGAAGAGGAACTTAAAAGTCATACCCAAAAACTTATTGAGTTTCAAATGAAACAATACAATCAGCCTGTACCATTAAATGAAAAGATGGAAGAGATTGTTTCAAATATTTTATCTAATGATGATGAGAAGAAAAAAATATATGATCAAATATATGATAAAAAGACAATTAGTTTTTATAAAGATAATTTCAAATTAAGTGAAAAAACTATCACTTATGATGATTTTATTAAATTAGCAACAGAAAAAAAATAAGTATGGACTATATTAATGAATTTAAGAAGTTTGCTACAAAGGGTCGAGGTATTAACAGTATGTATTTAGATGAATTTATTTCAATGCATGGAAATTATATATCACCTACTATAATTGAAGAGAGACAAATGAATATTGCTACTATGGATGTATTTTCTCGTTTAATGATGGATAGGATAATATTTTTGGGAGTCCCTATTAACGATTATGTAGCTAATATTATTCAAGCACAATTATTATTTTTAGAATCAGCAGATGCTGAAAGAGATATTAGAATATATTTAAATACTCCTGGTGGAAGTGTTTATGCGGGGTTGGGAATTTATGATACTATGCAATATATAAAACCGGATGTATCTACTATATGTACAGGTATGGCCGCTTCAATGGGTGCTGTATTGCTTACTGCTGGAGAGAAGGGTAAACGAACTGCATTAAAACATTCCAGAGTAATGATACATCAACCGCTTGGAGGAGCTAGTGGTCAAGCTTCTGATATAGAAATAACCGCAAAAGAAATACAGAAATTAAAAAAAGAACTTTATGACATTATTGCTAAACATTCAGATACTGATTATAAGAAAGTATGGAAAGATGGTGATAGAGACTTTTGGATGACAGCCGAAGAAGCTAAAGATTACGGAATGATAGATGAAGTTTTAGTAAGAAATAGTTGATGGATTTAGGAGAATCTATAGAATGTTCTTTCTGTGAAAAAAACAAGCATCATACAGATTTATTGATTGCCGGAAAATCAGCTCATATTTGTAATATATGTATTGAAACAGCATATAAATTAATAAACAAAGAAAATAATTCTTCTATAAATATAAAACAGTCAGAGACGCTTCATGACCCAAAAAAGATTAAAGATTACTTAGACCATTACATTGTTGGCCAAGAAAACGCAAAAAAAGTCTTATCCGTAGCCGTATATAATCATTATAAGAGAATTTTACGTCAGGATATGATTCTTGAGGATGTGGAAATTCAGAAATCAAATGTGATTTTAGTTGGTAGGACAGGTACAGGTAAAACATTATTGGCAAAGTCTATTTCAAAACTACTAAATCTTCCTTTTTGTATTGCCGATGCTACAGTTTTGACTGAAGCCGGATATGTAGGAGAAGATGTCGAAAGTGTCCTTACTCGTCTATTACAAGCTGCTGATTATGATGTAGAAAGAGCAGAAAAAGGAATAGTATTTATTGATGAAATTGATAAAATTGCTAGAAAAAGTGATAATCCCTCTATAACAAGAGATGTTAGTGGTGAGGGAGTTCAACAGGCCATGTTGAAATTATTAGAGGGTACTATAGTAAACGTGCCACCTCAGGGAGGTAGAAAACATCCTGATCAAAAGATGATTCCTATTAATACTGAAAATATTTTATTTATTAGTGGAGGAGCTTTTGATGGTGTTGAATATCACATTTCTCAAAGATTAAATTCACAATCTATTGGTTTTGGCTCAAGTAATGATAATAGTGTAGATAAGGATAATTTATTGAGATATGTTTTACCACAGGATTTGAAAAATTATGGTATTATTCCTGAGTTAGTTGGAAGGATGCCAGTAATTTCTTACTTATTGCCTTTAGATGCTAAAGCTTTAAAAAGGATATTAACTGAACCAAAAAACTCTATAATCAAGCAGTATGAAAAATTATTTTTAATTGATAATGTTAAATTAACTTTTGAAGATAAAGTATTTGATTTGATAGTAGAAAAAGCTCTTGAATATAAATTAGGAGCAAGAGGGTTAAGATCTATTTGCGAAGCAATTATGTTAGACGCTATGTTTGAGATTCCTTCTAAAAAATCTAAGAGAGATTATCTTGTAACATATGAATATGCGATGCTTAAATTAATGAATTCGGATTCATTAAAAACAGTTAGAGCTGCTTAGTTAGGAATTATAATATGATACACATTTTCATTTAATAAAATCTCTACATTGCAATTACAGATACTATCTCCATAATTTATTGATCTAGTACTAAAACCTTCAGGAGTAAATTCGGCTTTCCCTGAGATTAAATCACAAAAATTTTGATTTCTACATTTAGTATCCATTATAATTTCTTCGATAATATTACATTGAAAATTAATTCCATTCGAACTATTTCCTGTAGCAGTACCAGTTATCGAATATATATTGTCAAATAAGTTTTCTGGATTACTATAGCCTTGGATCCATTCTTTAGTCATATTGCTTTCTATATTAATAGACCCATTACCTATGATGCTAGCACCTATTAGTTCAATTTCATACATGTATTTGTTGGGATTTACTCGTCCTTTATTTTCTATTATACGCTGACCTTGTATTCTATATCCATTTATGTAGTAATTATCAAATGTTATAGAAAGTTTACTAAGTGAATCTCTGAAATTTTTATTATATGTTACAATAATTCTACCTTTTCTTTCTTTACCATATAGAAGACAATCATCAGGATCTCCGTTACCAAAATTTATAATTAATGTGTCAAGATTAGAAGTATCTTGATTAAGATTAACATAAGAAGGGCAATTTTTATAATATCCATTATAGATAAATGCTTCCTCTATTATTCTATCTACATCGTTAAATAAATTTTCTGCTAACAAAAAATCTTGAGTTCCAATCGTAGTGGACTCTTTTACGCTATCTTCTTGGCATGAGAACAAGTAAATACAAAGTGTGATAATTAGAAATTCTTTTTTCATTTTGGATTATTTTAGCAAATATACAGAATACAATTTATATTTTTTTAATGATTTTATTTGTAGCTCCTTGATAATTTTGAATATATTTATTTATAGCAATTTTCACTTCTTCATGTTTATTATTCAATTTTTTCATTGACAATATAGAGTCCTCATGATGCGAAATAGATGCCGCAATTCCTAATCGAATTAAGTCAATAGCTTCTTGGAATTTATGGTAATTAGGTCCAAATATTACAGGTATTTTATATACTATGGGTTCTAAGATGTTATGTATTCCATTATTAAATCCGCCTCCAATATATGCTATGTTACCAAATCTGTATATTTTTGATAAGATGCCAATTTGATCTATAATCAGAACTCTATAATTTTTTACTGTTTTCTCATTTACCCTAGAAAGTGTAACAGAGTCATTTATTTTTTTTTCGTAATAATCTATGTTGACTAATGTATGTGGTACTATGATTAGTAGAAAATCCAAGTTAGATTTTATAATCTCAATTAATATTTTCAAATCATTTTTATATATAGATCCCGCAATTAATACTTGCTTATTTGCGGCAAATGATTCAATAATTCTATTAGAATAAGAAGTTTTCAAATTTAGTTGAACTGAATCTACTCTAGTATCTCCAACTACCTCAACTTTATTAATTCCAATTGACTTTAGAAGTGACTTGGATTCTTCATTTTGAACATATATGAAATTTATTTTTTGAAGTTGTTTTGCAAACCATTTGCCATAAAACTTAAAGAAATATTGATTTTTCCTAAAGATTGCTGATATGTAGTATATTGGAATTTGATTATCAACTAATTTATTTAGATAATTATACCAAAATTCATACTTAATAAAAATTGCTTTTATAGGTCTAACATTATCAATGAATTTTTGGGCATTATTTTTAGTGTCAAAAGGCAAAATAAAAGTCCATTTAGCAAGATTAGTTGTTTTTATAATTTCAAATGCTGATGGAGAAAATACTGTTAGAAGTATTTTGTGATGGAGATATTTTTTCTTGTAATTAATTAGTAGAGGTTTTGCTTGCTCAAATTCTCCCATGGATGCAACATGAAACCAAACTATATTTTTATAGTTTTTTGTGATCTCACTAATTCTTTTTATAAGTCCTAATTGTGATGCATTATGAATTTTCATTTTCTTATTGAAAAATGATCCAATTTTTATTGAGGTAATTAATAAATTAATCAGGAGGTTATAAAATAATCTCATTTTATCTGTAATAGAATTTTTCAGTATTAGCACTATTGATTGGAATAATTATTCCAAATTTAATTCCTAAAAAAAGATTATGTTTAAATTTGTCTTCATAACTCATCATTTCAGAAAAATTATATAATCTTTGATATTTTGTAAAGGCGTTTATTATATTTATTCCCATGTTGATTTTTATAAAATTATTGGGATGGAAATAAATATAATCTATGCAAATCTTGGTGCTCAATCCTGATTCTAGTTGATCATAACCTTTTGCATAATCTTCTTGCACTTGAGGTAAATTAGTTCTGTTACTTTGCAAATTTATTTTATGACTCATAAAACCAGGCCCACCATAAATAAATATGCTATGATTAGTTGTCTTATTAAACTTTAAAGCTTTCCCGCACATGAGATGAGTATTAAAACCTCTCTGAGACAATAGTATTTGATCAAGTTCTCCACTAGAATTTATAAGAGAACCATTTTCGGTAGAAATATTTCTTAGTAGGCTATCATTTTTGATGTTCTCTCCAAACATAAAGCTGGCTTCTATACTATAAAGATATTTTTTCTTATTTGTAATGAATGATGCGCTTAATGAAGAGTTTTGTCCATATTTTTCGGATATCTCGCCTAAAGGAATCTGATAGGTGTAGTCAAATATAAACATTCTAGCATTGATATTTTGTTGACTATATAAATTAAATGAATAAATAAGGTATAAGAGAATATATAGATATTTCATATGTTCAAAACTAAGCAAATTTATACTTTCTTACATTTTTTCTTAAAACTATAGTTAAAAGATAATTAATTATATTTGCTTATTATGTATTCATTGCTAGTATGAAGAGAACAATTTTAATTACAGGAGGTGCGGGCTTTATAGGTTCACATATGGTTAGATTAATGGTGAACAAATATCCAAATTATCTGATAGTCAACTTAGATAAGTTAACATATGCGGGAAATCTCAAAAACTTATTAGATGTTGAAGGCTGTTCAAATTATATCTTTGAAAAGGGAGATATTGTAAATACGGATTTTATATCTAAAATTTTTAGTAAATATAACTTTGATAGTATTATACATTTGGCCGCAGAATCTCATGTAGATCGTTCTATTCACAGTCCAATGGAATTTATAATGACAAATATTATAGGGACTGTTAATTTGTTGCATGCTGCTAAAAACTTGTGGAAAGATAACCTTGAAGGAAAGTTGTTTTTTCATGTTTCAACTGATGAAGTCTATGGAAGTTTGGGTCAAACTGGGCTTTTTACAGAGTTAACTTCTTATGATCCTCAGTCTCCATACTCATCATCAAAAGCAAGCTCAGATCATTTTGTTAGATCATATGGAAATACATATAACATTCCATATTTGATCTCAAACTGTTCAAATAATTATGGTCCGAATCAATTTCCGGAAAAGTTATTGCCATTATTTATTAATAATATTCAAGAATCTAAGCCATTACCTGTATATGGAGATGGTAATTTTACTAGAGATTGGTTATATGTTGAAGATCATGTAAAGGCTATAGACTTGATTTTTCATTCCGGTAAAATCAATGAGACATATAATATCGGTGGATGTAATGAATGGAAAAATATAGATCTGATTAATTTGCTATGCAAAAAAATGGACGTTCATTTAAATAATCCCGCAGGTACTTCGGAAAAACTTATTACTTATGTAAAAGATCGTCCAGGTCATGATAAACGTTACGCGATTGATGCTAGTAAATTACAATCTGAACTTAGTTGGAAACCTTCATTGCAATTTGAACAAGGTTTGGAAAAAACGATCGTATGGTATCTGAATAATTACGAGTGGCTATCTGACGTCACATCTGGTGAATATCAGAATTATTATGAACAACAATATAAATAAATATGGGTTGGTTTTTTAGTACTAGTAAAAAAGAATTTGATTCAATTGATTTTTCTATATTAAAAACTGACATGCATTCTCATTTACTTCCAAATTTAGATGATGGATCAAGTTCAATAGAAGATTCTATTATTTTGGTTAATCAATTAAATAAATTGGGATTTGATAATTTAATTACAACTCCTCATATAATGTCTGACTATTATAAAAATACACCGGATACTATAAATAAGGCATTAGATAAATTGAAATCAGAGATTTCTGAAATAAATATTAAGGTTTCAGCAGCTGCAGAGTATTATGTTGATTATGAGTTTAAACAAGATATTAAGAAGAAAAAATTCTTAACTTTTGGAGAGAACTTTATTTTGGTAGAATTTTCTTTTATATCTAAGCCTATTAAATTAAAAGAGATTATATTTGATTTACAAGTTAATGGTTACACAGTTGTTTTAGCTCATCCTGAAAGGTACTCATATTTAAGTGTACGTGATTTACTTTTGCTAAAAGAAAGAGGTGTGCTAATGCAGATTAATTTACTTTCTATAATAGGATATTATTCAGAATCAGTAAAAAATAAATTAAAAAGAATTATTGATCACAATTTAGTTTCTTTTGTGGGAACAGACTGTCATAACATTCATCAAGCAAATTTATTACATAAATGTTTTACGGATCCTTATTGGCATAAATTAGTAAACTCGGGTAAATTATTAAATTGTCAATTATAATTTTGCACTAGAGGTGATGATTTCTCTATCGGTTTTTCTAAACAATCCTTGTAAAACTTTTCCTGGTCCAACTTCGATGACTTCGTTGACGCCAGCTTTAATCATATTATTCATTGTTTGAGTCCACTTTACAGAGCTAGTTAATTGGAGCTTTAGATTTTGTTTTATTTCTTCCGGTTTTTTAATTGAATCTCCATATACATTTTGATATATAGGACATATTCCTTGAGAGAAATTAGTTTCATCTATAGCATCTTCTAGTTCTATTTTTGCAGATTCCATTATTGGAGAATGAAACGCTCCGCCAACCGGAAGTTTAAGAGCTCTTCTTGCTCCAATTTTTGATAGTTCTGCACATGCTATATCAATGCCTTTATTTGTCCCTGAAATCACTATTTGTCCATTACAATTATAGTTAGCTGGAACTACAATCTCATCTATTTTTTCACATACCTTTTCTACTATCGCATCTTCAAGTCCAATTATTGCAGCCATAGAAGAAGGTTGTTTTTCGCATGCTATTTGCATGGCTTTAGCTCTTCGAGAAACTAATCTCAATCCATCTTCGAATGATATATATTTTGCTGCAACTAATGCTGAAAATTCTCCTAATGAGTGACCTGCTACGACGTCTGGTTTAAATTTATCATCTAAAATTTCTGATAATATTACAGAATGTATAAAAATAGAAGGTTGAGTAACATTAGTTTGTTTTAACGCCTCATCATCATCACCAAACATGATATCACAGATATTAAATCCTAAGATATAATTAGCTTTATTAAATAAGTCTTTCGCTTGATTAGATGTTTCGTATAATTCATGTCCCATTCCTGGAAATTGTGACCCCTGACCAGGGAAAATATATGCTTTCATTTATTATTATTATATTAAATTAAATTTATATCCCCGTTCCTTGAATATAATTTTATTTATTATTAAAATTAATTTAAAAGCAAATATAATATCTTTTACATAAAACCTTATAAATTTGCATATATGAAGATTCTTGTTGTAACGGCCATTAAAGCAGAATATTTACTTACCAGAAATGATGTTTCCCATATAGTAACAGGTGTTGGTATCCCTAATTCTATATATTCATTAACGAAACATATGTCAGATCACACATATGATTTAGTTGTAAATATTGGAATATGTGGTAGTTTCACATCTAAATATAATATTGGTACTGTAGTAGAAGTGATTAATGATTCTTTCTCTGAGATTGGATATGAAGATGACAATGGCTTTAGTCAATTTACGAATGATTTTGATATTAAAACTTCATTTAACTCAAATCAGAAAACAGATTTAGAATGTGCAGATGCTATTACAGTAAATACTGTTAATAATCGAAATACTTCAAATTATTTGGGACTTTTATCTGTAGATATTGAATCAATGGAAGGAGCGTCTATTATGATGGTATGTGAGAAATTTAATACGCCATCATTACAAATTAGAGGTGTTTCTAATTTTGTAGAAGAAAGAAACAAGAAAAATTGGAATATTCCTTTAGCAATATCAAACTCAAATCACCAGCTAGATCTTTTTTTATCTAATTTATGAAATTCAATTTAGCTATCTCACCATGTCCTAACGATACTTTTATGTTTGATGCAATTGTAAATCAAAAAATAGATTTAGAAGGCTTAGAATTCAATACTTCATATTATGATATCGAACAGCTAAATCAATATGCACTTGATTCTATGTTTGATATAACTAAATTAAGTTTTGGAGCTTATGTACATTTAAATCATATGTATCAATTATTTGATTGTGGATCAGCTTTAGGAAAAAATTGTGGACCCATTTTAATTTGTAAGAGAGAGAGAACTATTAATAATAAATTAAGTATTGCTATACCTGGAAAATATACAACAGCAAATATGATGTTAGATATCGCTTTTCCCTCGCATACTAATCGTAAAGAATTTATTTTTTCTGACATAGAAAATGCAGTTTTAAATGATAATATGGATGCGGGATTAATTATCCATGAAAGTCGTTTTACATATCAAAAAAAAGGACTTGTTAAATTATTAGATATAGGAGAATTTTGGGAAAGAAAAACCTCTTTGCCAATACCATTAGGTGGTATTGCTGTAAAGAGAAGTGTGAAATCTGCTATTAAAAAAAGAATTCAAAGAGTTTTGAAAAGATCAATCATTTATGCACTAGATCATCCAAATGAATCTTTGAATTTCATAAAAAAATATTCACAAGAATTAGATGAACAAGTAATTAAATCACATATAAATTTATATGTCAATCACTACTCTGTTGATTTAAAAGATAATGGGAAAGATGCTATTAATAAACTCTTTACATTACTTAAGAAAGAAAGTATGGATATTTTTTTATAAATTATTATTGCTCTCGAAATTTCTTTATAGTTTTTTGTGAAAATTCAGAAAGTATTAATCTGCCACTGATAAGAGCCCTATCTTTTAAAAGTTTATCCCAGTGGTTAGTGTTTTCCCATATTATGGATTTCAAGTTTAACATTGCATCAGGATTGTAATAAGTTAGTTCTTTAGTAAATCTAGTGATTTCTTTATCCATTAATTCAGAGCTCTCAAAAATTTCTGAATATAATCCTTTTTCTCTCAGCCAATTCGCGTTAAACCATTTTTTCGGATTTATTGACATTGAAGCAAAAGCTGAGTTTCCTATTTTGTGTTCTACAGCAGGGCCAACAACAAAGGGTCCAATGCCAAGTGCTAATTCGCTTAATTTTGCAGAAGCATATTTAGTAGCAAAGCAATAGTCACATGCAGAAGCCATTCCAACTCCACCGCCAACGGCTTTTCCTTGAACTCTTCCAATTATAAATTTAGGACATTTTCTCGCTGCATTTATTACGTTTGCAAATCCTGAAAAAAATCTCTCGCCTTTTTTCTCATTATCAATATTTAAAAGTTCATCAAATGAAGCTCCTGCGCAGAAGGTTCTGTCTCCTCCACTTTGTAAGATTATTACAGATATAGTGTCATTTCTGCCTGCTTCTATGATTTTTTCTGTAATTTTAGATAATATTTTTCCAGGAAGTGAATTTGAGTGAGGGTGGAAAAATTCAATTATACCAATTTTTTCCTTAATTTTTAAGCTTACATATTCTTTCATTTTATATTTATTCTTTTTTCGATTATCCCGTTTTCATAAATGTAAAACAATGGATGATTTGTATTCTCGTTGACTTCTCTTCCTAAAAAATCAATTACTTTAATTAAGTCTCCTTTTCTTATAATCTTATCACTATAATTGCTTGGAGTATAAAAAAACCAGTCATACTTTTGAGCTCTATAAATATTCCCTCCATTTTCACATTCTAATTGGAAAACGATTTGATTATTTTGGTCTACCTCGGTAATAATAGACCCTTTTCCCATCCATTGTAAATTTCCAAATGTAATTAATGTATTGCCATTGTCCAATCTTTGGACACCACTAATTGAAGGGCAGTATAAAGAATCAGGATGAATAAATTCCCATACTTTTTCCGCAGTCATTTGGTTTGTATCTAGTATATATTCAACTGCTCTTGAAATGTTATTTCCTGTAGATGTATATTGAGCACTGAAATTACCATTATCAAACAGTATGTATCTATTATTTCCTAAACTTCTTATAGAATGCTGATGAGTGAACGGGTAGTCATTTATCAAGGTAAAATTATTTTGTGAACCTCCCCATCTCCAAATTATTTCCCCAGTAGTCCTGTGAATTTTTGTTATCTCATCAAGCCCCCTACATGAAATTAAAAAATGGCCGTCAAAATCAATATCGATAGCATTTGCATGAATAAAATCAAATGGATAATTACTAGAAGATAGGTTTAAGTAAGTATTATCTGTAATATGGAAGTGATCCCAACTTTTCCATTCAAATAACACATTATGATTACTGTCAAGTTCTTGAATGATTAATCCTACAATAGTTGCATTAGGATCACCTCCTGTTACAACGGTATCCATAGCGTAAGGTTGTTCATCATATGAGAATAATACATAGTTCCCGTTTGATAAAGCAATAAAATCATGGTTGTCAGCAATATATCCATTTTTACAATAAATAGTATCTGTAATATTTTGTATAGAATCCATTATCATCCAACTTTTACTTAATCTATCAAAGAATGATAGTTTGTTATTTTTATTTACTTTGAAATCCCATCCTTTTTTTCCAAGGTCTTGACTATATATTTCATTGCCGTTTTTATCTAGAATTAATATTGGTTTACTAGGAGATCCCCCTAATTGAAAAAATAAATTTCCATTTGATGGATTGTCATTAATTGTTATACTGTAATTTGCTTGAGAAATTATAGATATTGGATAAATTATTAAAATAATTATTTGAATTATTCTTTTCATTTTTTAACATTTTCTATAATAGTTGCATATCCTTGTCCAACACCTATACACATAGTAATTAGGGCGTATTTTTTATTCTTTTTTATTAGTTCCATAGCAGCGGTTTGAATAATTCGTGTTCCACTAGCCCCAAGAGGATGCCCTAAAGCAATAGCTCCTCCATTAGGATTTATTCTTAGATCATTATCTTGTAACCCTAACTCTCTAATACAAGCAATTGATTGAACCGCAAAGGCTTCATTTAACTCAATTATGTCAATATCATCTAAAGTTAAGTTAGCTTTTGAGAGAGCTCTTTTCGACGCTTCTACAGGACCAATTCCCATTATTCTAGGTTCAACCCCAACTACAGAGGATGAGATTATTCTAGCTATTGGTTGAAAATCATATTTTTTCATAGCTTTTTCCGATGCTAATAGCATTGCAGCAGCTCCATCATTAAGCCCAGAAGAATTACCCGCTGTTACTGATCCATTTTTTTTGAATGAGGGTCTTAATTTGTTTAATACTTCAATGCTTGTATGTGGTTTAATGAATTCATCATTACAGAAGATGATTGAGTCTTTTTTTCTTTGAGGGATTTCTACTGATACAATTTCTTTTATAAATCTCCCATTTTTCTGCGCTTTTGCTGCTTTCATTTGAGAGTTGAATGCAAAAATATCTTGATCATCTCTGCTAATATTATATTTTTCCGCTAAGTTTTCTGCAGTTTGTCCCATACCCTCAGTACCATAAAGTTCATCCATTTTTGGATTAATAAACCTCCATCCAAAAGACGAGTCATGCATTTTAGCATCTCTTCCAAATTCTTTAGAAACTTTTGATATGACCCATGGACCTCTTGTCATATGTTCGATACCTCCTGCAATAAACATGTCGCCATCGTTTGATTTAATCGCTCTATTTGCATGAATAATCGCTGACATTCCAGAGGCACATAATCTATTTACTGTTTCTCCAGGAACATTAAATGGTAATCCAGCTAATAATAAAGCCATTCTAGCTATATTTCTGTTGTCTTCACCAGCTTGATTAGCACAGCCAAGAATTACATCATCTATACAAGCTGGATCTAATTTATTTCTTTTAATGATTTCTTTGATTGGGATTGCAGCTAAATCATCTGTTCTAATGTTTTTTAATGTCCCACAAAAATTACCAATTGGCGTTCTAATAGCATCTATAATATAGGTCTCCATGTTTTATGATTTAATAACTCGATTTAAACAATAAATATAAGAAATTACTAGGATTCCCAAGTACCATTGCCAGTTAACACTGAAAATAAATTCTTTTATTTGGGGAATTTGTAGTAAAACCAAAGTGAAAGAACACATATAAATTTTTATAGCTAATTTATGGTTGAAATCTGCTTTATGTTCGAATAATTTTTTCATTGATAATTTTATTTTGTTATTAATTTACGTTCTATTGTTCCATCATCATAGATATACAAAATAATTTTATTTGTTATATAATTACTTTCTCTTCCAAGTATATCTGTAATTTTAATTAATTCTTTCTTTGGCAATATGTTTTCTTCTGCAGAAAAAATTACATTTACCAATAATGAAACTTCTTCACCAATACATCCATTTATATCTGTTTCAGTAACTGAGAAAATAAATGCTCCAGAATTATTCCAAATTACGTCAACTGAATTAGTCCCTTGTCCAGATTGTATTGTTCCTCCAATGATATTCCATTGGTATGTTGATCCGTTATTAGGCAAAACTGAATAGTTAACAGTCTGATATTGTGTTGGGTTATTAGGTCCAGAAATTGTAGATGTATTTACAATATTGGCAACATTAAATGGTGGGTTGGAAACTCCCGAGCACCCATTTGCATCTACTACGTTTACATAGAATGAACCTATACTGTTCACTGTAATTTGTTGCGTAATTTCTCCAGTATTCCAGCTATATGAAGCAAAGTTTCCAGCATCTAGTATTAATTGTCCGTTTGGCATACATAATGAGTCCTCACCAATAGCGTTAATAAATAAGTAGAATTGACTTGTTGCTGAGTATATTGTAAGAGTATTAGAAGTAGCGGTGCATCCTGTTGGATATATTACCTCTACAGAATAGTTTCCAGCAGTATTTACAATATAAGTTTGATTTGTTCCGTTAGGAAGCATTGTTCCATTATTATACCATTGGTAGCTAGAGAATCCAGATCCTGCATCTAAGGTTACCGAACCGTTACATAATGAAAATCCTGTTGTATTAGCTGTTATGGATTGTGGTGAAATACTAATTGTTGTTGTATTTGATGTGCCTGTACAACCATTAGCATCAACAACTGATAAACTATAATTTCCTGTACTATCAGTTATAATATTTGATGAATTAGCTCCAGTATTCCAGTTATATTGAGAAAAGCCTGGGGGTCCTTCAATTATTACGGTATCTCCTTGACAAATATATATAGAATCAGGGGTTGACAGATTTATTGGAATATTCCCTTGGAATATATTCACGGGTTCAGATTGACATGACAATCCATTTTGAGATATGCAAGTTACATAATAACTTCCTGGTGTATTAACAGTGTATATAGAAGAAGAGCTGCCCGAATTCCAATTATAATTTATAAACCCCATAGGAGCAGTTAAAATAACTGGTCCATTGCATAATGAAAATCCTGATGTTGAAATATCAGTATTTAATACATCAACTGTTATAGTATCAGAATATGTTATCCCATTGCAGTTTATTGTAGCACATATATTTGTTGATTGAGATGGTGAAAAAATAATAGAATCTCCAGTTCCAATGGTTTGCCCTGTATTTAAATTATACCAATTTGCTCCACCACCATAGTGCACTGCACCATTGAATCCTCTTGGAGAAAAAGCGAACCAATCTGTTAGTCCTCCACCATGACCTTCTGTAATCGTTATATTTGCGTCAGAGGCCCAAGTTGTTACTCCCGCATTCCCCGTTCCATTAGTATATGACACACTTCCTGAAACTAATCTTTGAACTCTAAAAGAATATATTCCTCCTGCAGGAATAGTAACTCCATTTACAGGAATATATCCAAGAGAATTTCCACCAGTAGTATTTATATTTGCTGTTCCCACCAAACTCCATCCAGGATATGGAGGTGATCCAACTGGTAGCGGATTCGCATAAACATCACCGGGATATAACCATACTTCCATTGGATTATTCGTCATTGAATATGTTCCTCCCTGAGAAATCCCTGTAATTTCAAGTGGGGATCCAGATGTGTTAATTATATTGAATATTGTGCCTGCACTTCCATTTCCTCCGAGTACAGGCGTTATCAGACTGTCAGAAACTCCGCTGCATCCACTAGCGCTGCCTGTAATGATTGCAGAAATTTGAATTGAATCACCAGAACATATTGTTTGGTTATTTCCTATATTAATTTGACAATAAATAATGATAGGACTTATAAAAAATAAAATAAATTTTAGTTTCATGGCTATTAATTTCCTGTAAATTTAGGTTGTCTTTTTTCAATAAAAGCTTTAATTCCTTCTTTAAAATCTTGAGTTTTGCCACATTCTATTTGATATTTTTTTTCAAGGTTTAGTTGGCTTTCTAAATTATTTTCAAATGATTTATTTAAAAGCTTTTTAATTCTTTTAATTGATTGACTTGGCATTTGAGATAATTTTGATGCGAATTCGAGGGATTTGGTCTCAAAATCTTTCGGATTATAAACTTTATATACCATACCAATATTTAACGCTTCTTTAGCAGAGATGATGTCACCAGTCATCATTAATCCAGCTGCTTTATGTAGACCTATGGTTCTTGGAAGAAAAAAAGTTGATGCACTATCAGGAATAAGGCCTATTTTGCTAAAAGCTTGAGTAAAAGTGGCATTTTCTGAGGCTATAATTATATCGCAGCATAATGCAATACTTGCTCCGGCTCCTGCAGCAACTCCATTTACTGCAGCTATTACAGGCTTTTCAATATTTCTAATAGATTGAATTATTGGATGATAATTTGAATCTAGAACTTTTTCAAAATCAATTTTAGTAGGATCATTAAATTCTCCTAAGTCCTGTCCTGCACAGAAGGCTTTTCCTTTAGCTGTTATGAGTATCGATTTTATCTCATTATTAGTTGCGCAATCTTTAATATGCTCAATTAATATATTGGCAAATTCAGTGTTTATCGAGTGAAATTTTTCTGGTCGGTTAAATGTTATTTTTCCAACATTATTTATTATTTCATATTCAATCATTTAATAAATTTTAATTATAGCTAAAATATAAAAGAATTTAAGTTAATAAATATTTTCTCGTATCAATAAGATACTTTTTCAATTTTTATCGCGAAATTTATTATATATATAGAAGATTAATATTCTAAAATCTCTTTAATTTTTTCTATTACTTTTTCTGAGTTAGGAAGCATAGTTTTTTCTAGAGTTGCGTTTAATGGAATAGCTGGTAAATTTTCAGATCCCATGACATATACTGGTGCATCTAAATCAGTGAAGCAATTTTCCTGAATTAAACCTGATAAACTTTGTGCAAAAGAATTTTTGTAAGGTTCTTCAGTTAAAATTAAACATTTTCCATGTTGTTTAACAGTCTTGAAAATTAATTCTTCATCTAATGGATAGATTGTTCGTAAATCTATTATTTCAACTTTTCCTTTAAAATTCCTAGCAGCATTAGTCGCCCAATAAACACCCATACCATATGTAATAACGCAAATAGTATTACTTATTGAACTATCGCTTTTTAAAGCAATTCTAGCTTTTCCTAACGGTAATATATAATCCTCAGATGGCTCTATAGATTTAGCCTTTTCTGTTCCAGGTATTTTACTCCAATATAGACCTTTATGTTCTAGAATTACTACTGGATTTGGATCATAATAAGCGCTTTTTAAAAGACCTTTTAAATCAGCTCCATTTGAAGGGTAGGCTATTTTGATACCTTTAATTTGAGTAAGCACAGTTTCTACTGAGGAAGAATGGTATGGACCTCCACTTCCGTAAGCACCAATTGGAACACGGATCACACAACTAACCGGCCATTTTCCATTAGATAAATAATTTGATCTACTAACCTCAGTAAATAATTGATTTAGACCAGGCCAAATATAATCTGCAAACTGTATTTCAACTATTGGTTTTAATCCTACTGCTGACATCCCCACAGTGCTGCCTATTATAAAAGCTTCTTGGATTGGAGTATTAAATACTCGGTTATCTCCGAATTGTTCAGCTAATGTAGCGGCTTCTCGAAATACACCACCAAGTCTTCTTCCTACATCTTGTCCATAAAATAAACATTCCGGATGTTTACTCATTAATTCTTTAATTGCAAATAATGCAGAGTCAACCATTACAGTTTCTTTTTTTTNTTTTGGGCTTCTTTCTCCCACTTCTGAAATGATATTAGTATTAGCAAATTGATGAGAAAATAAATCTTCGGCTTTTGGATCCTCTGCTTTAATAGCTTGGTCATAATCTTCACTAACTAAAGATTCAGCTTGCTTCTTTAATTTATTAACTTGNTAGTTTGAGATTTTTAATGATCTTAATTCGTTTTTCAATTTCGGTAGAGGATCTCTTTTTTTAGATTCTTCTAGGTCATCTCGATACCATTCCATTCTTACTCCAGATGTATGGTGGTTTAAAAGAGGAACTTTTGCATGAACTAGTATTGGAGTTCTTTTTGTTCTAATAATTTTGAAAGCTTCTTTTATGGTTTGGTAACAAGTTTCAAAATTAGTTCCATCAATAGTGTAGGTTCTTAATCCAAATCCTTTTGCGTAATGTGTAGCATCCACAGCTCTGGTTTCAGTTGCATGGGCGGATATATCCCATTCATTATCTTGGACTAGATACATAATAGGTAACTTCTTTAATACGGCCATTTGAAAAGCTTCAGAGACTTCTCCTTCAGTAATTGAGGCATCACCAAGAGAGCATACTACAACAGGCTTATTGTTATTTTCATATGACACTAAACCTTCAAGTTCTTGGTATTTTAGTCCCATAGCAACACCCGTAGTAGGTATAGCTTGCATTCCTGTTGCAGAAGATTGGTGAGGTATTTTTGGAAATCCATCCTTTTTTAATGAGGGATGTGAATAATAGGTTCTTCCTCCAGAAAATGGATCATCTTTTTTACATAAAAGTTGTAACATTAACTCATATGGAGTAATTCCGATTCCAAGAAGTAAAGAGTCGTCTCTATAATAAGGAGCCACCCAGTCAATATCTGTTAATTGCATTCCAACTGCTAATTGAATAGCTTCGTGTCCAGCAGATGTGGCATGAACATATTTTGATGTAATCTCTTTATTTTCTTCATAAAGATGCGTCATAGCTCTTGCTGTGCACATGAGTGAATATGCTTTTTTAAAGAGTTCTATTTTATCAGCATTCTTCATTAGATAGATGAAAATTTAGTTGTTATTTATAATTGGTAATAGTTTTTTTCGTAAGTCGTTATATTCTTCTTTACTAAGTAAATCTAGTTCCATTAAGTCTTTTGCTTCCTTAAGTTTAGCGATTGCTTCAGATCTAGATATGGGTGGATTAGGATTAACTATTTCCATATTTTCAAAAGATTTTTCTAAATGAAAAATAGAGATTTTAGGATTCATCATTACATTAGAAACTAAAGATCCATCTTTTATTGGTTTTAATAATATATGGATATTGAGAGGTGTTTTTTTCTTGTTGTTCCACAAACNAGTGTTATATCCTTCGTATTCTTGATGAGTGACATATATTGAATGAATAATCATTTGTTTGTTTTCATAAGATTTATTTAACTGTTTACATTCTTTTAAATCTCTACTTTTAATATCACCTGAATAGAGATTATTAAATATCGATTTGTCTATCGAAGCTTGTCCAATAGTTAATGTATCGCCTACAGAAATTAAAACATTATCTTTAGTCAAGTATTGATTAAATTTTGTATTGTCTTTGTATTTACTTGAATACTCAATATCTAGTGTTTGCTCATATGATATTTTATTTTCAGTTGTGGTTTTTAAAATTTCAGGCATTTTGATTTGCGAAATACAAAACATAGGGATTATCATTAATGCGATAGTTATTTTTTTCATAATTTTTATTTTAAGATTGGTCTAACTTACGGACCATGGTTAGTATTGTAGCAAGCATAACGGTTTCGTTTTCATCATCGTATACATCAACAAGAAATTTAACAATTCCTTTAGCAATATCATCATCATCTCTTTTTTCCTGACTTATTTTTTCTTTTGCAGTAAACTTAACTCCGANAGTCATTCCTGGGTATACAGGTTTAGTGAATCTACACTCATCAATCCCATAATTTAAAAGTACGGGGCCTTTTGGAGGGTCTACAAATAATCCAGCAGCTTTTGACATGATAAAATATCCATGAGCTACTCTTTCAGTAAATATAGTTCCTTCTAAAGATTTTTCATCCATGTGAGCATAGAATTTGTCTCCACTTAATTCCGCGAAATTTTCTATGTCATCTAGAGTTACAGTATGTTTTTCTGTAATTACAGTATCACCAATTTCAATTTCTTCAAAATGTTTTCTAAATACATGTGGACCTTCTGTTTTTTGCGCAGCTCCAACTTGATATTGTTTAGTTAATTTTGTTATTGTAGTTGGATGACCCTGAATAGCAGTTCTCTGTAAATAATGTTTGATGCCTCTNATTCCACCCATTTCTTCACCGCCACCAGCTCTACCTGGCCCGCCATGTGTTAATAGTGGCATTGGTGATCCATGTCCAGTACTTTCTTTAGCGCAAGCTTCATTTAATACAAGAATTCTTCCATGCATAGAAGCTGCTCCTAAAACAAATGATTCAGCAATTTTCATGTCATTTGTTATAATTGAACATACCAAGGATCCTTTTCCCATTCGAGCTAGTTCTATAGCTTCATCAATATGATTATAAGGCATAATTGTTGATACAGGTCCAAAAGCTTCGATATTGTGACAGTCAGTTTTATTAAATGGGTCATCATTGATAAATAAGATAGGAGAAATAAAAGCTCCTTTATTTCTATCCGCACCTATAACCTCAAATTCTTTTAAATTACCAAATACAATGTCTTGTGATTTGGATAGTTCTTTAACTTTTTCTGTTACTTCTATTTTTTGTTCCTCTCCAGCTAGACTGCCCATTCTCACTNNCTCATGACTAGGGTCACCAATTGAAGTNTTAGATAGTCTTTTACCTAAAGCGATTTGTACGTCTTCTACTAATTTTTCTGGAACTATGATTCTTCGAACTGCTGTGCATTTCTGACCCGCTTTTACGGTCATTTCTTTCTGAACTTCTTTGATGAAAAGATCAAATTCAGCAGTGCCTGGAATGGCATCTTCCCCAAGTACAGAACAATTAAGTGAGTCCGCTTCCATATTAAAAGACACAGCTTTTTCTGTAATTCTTGGATGGGATTTTAGCATTTTTCCTGTATCAGCACTTCCGGTAAAAGTAACTATATCTTCAGAAGTAACACTATCTAATATTCCCCTTGCACTTCCACATATTAATTGTAAAGAACCTGCTGGCAAAATTTTAGATTCGATAATTTCACGAACCATAAATTCTGTTAAATATGATGTAAGTGTAGCTGGTTTAACAATTGCTGGTACTCCTGCCATTAAATTGACCGCGATTTTTTCTAACATACCCCAGATCGGAAAATTAAATGCATTAATGTGAATAGCAACACCTTGTTTAGGTACCATTAAATGATGACCTATAAATGTGCCATTTTTAGATAATGGAGCCACGTCTCCTTCAACATGATATGGAAGATCAGGAAATTGTCTTCTTAGTGATGCATTAGTGAATAGGTTTCCAATACCTCCCTCTATATCAATCCAACTATCAATTTTAGTTGCTCCAGTTTGAAAGCTTATTGGATAGAATTTCTCTTTTATAGAGTGTAGATGTAAAGCAAGTTTCTTTAACATTAAACCTCTTTCTTGAAAGGTCATTTTTCTAAGATTAGGTCCTCCAATCTCTCTTGCGTAATGCATCATTTCAGAAAAATCTAATCCTTTGGATGAAGCTGTTCCAATCTCTTCTCCAGTAATAGCATTATGAAGTGTAGTCCCATCACCATCCCCTTTAATCCATTTCCCTAGTGCGTAATTTTCATAGTTTTTCATATATATTTTTTCTTATGGATTAACAATTATTTCACTTGAATCATTAATATTTTCAGCAAAGAAATTGATTACTTCATACTCTATATTCTGAATATCAGCTTGCCATTTAGATAAAAGAGTTAATGCTCCTACGGCTNGCATATCATAAAAATTATAATTTTCCCATGTTACAGAATTTTCTCCATAACCAATAGAATCATCTTTAATTTCAAGAGTACTATTAATATTTGAAATTACTGATTCTAAACCATTAACATTTAATCCTTGTGACTGAGCTTGTTCTAATATAGTTAATAGGTGGTCACGAAAGTTTACAATTTTAACTCTTAACTGAGAAGCTAGTCCAACAGTTTCTCCAGCATATAATCCATCTCCAAGGCTATCAATAACAGCATTAGTTTCAAGATTTTTAGTATTAAGAGGATTAAAAAGATCACCAGATGAATTCCTATTATCCTTAGCGTTAAGATATACTATATTTTCATTTAATCTATCAGGGAATTTCACTCTTAAGGTATCATAAGGATAAACTAATTNCATTGAGTCAATTAACTCACCATTTGAATCAATAGAATTATCTCCTAGGTAAACTTGACCATCAACTTCTAAAACTAAATTATATTTCATCTCTAGAATCAAATCAACTAAATCTTCAGATAATGGAGCTACAGTATTTGCTAAATCTTTATAAGGTTTAGCCTCCTTACCTTTTAAGTCATTTATAGCCTTATAAGTTTGTCTGTTCTTCTCCGCAATACTAATCGTAGTCTTATCAATAGATTTATTTACCTCAAAAAATGAATTAAGAACCTCTTTAGATACATTCAGCGCTAACAATGCTGTTAGTACTAAATACATCATATTAATCATCCTCTGTCTTGGTGATAAATTAGCTCCTGCCATAACTTATTCTTTTTTTAGATGACTTATTTTTTAGGATTCATTGCATTTAACATATTAGAATACACTGTATTCATCTGTTCTAAATTAACTGCAAGTTGAGCAACCTGCTCTTGAAATCTTTGAGAATCCTCTACTGATGATTGAAGATTCTGTAAGAATGTAGTAGTAGCTTCCATTTGTTGATGAGATGCTTGAAGCTGTAACTCATATAAAGAATTTAAAGCATTCATATTCTTAATACCCTCTTGAATTTGATCATTATATTCTGAAATACCAGATGCAGCGGTAATGGTTTCATTTAGCTGAGATGAAGCTTCACTAAAAGATCTCAAACCATCATTTAAACTCTCTATTAACTCATTATCAATCTTTGCTTTATCAAGAGCTGCATCTAATTGTTGAGCTGGAGTCAATTTCTTTGAGCCTTTGGGATCTTTCATATAACCTAATTCTGGATATACTAATGACCAATCTGGTTCTTCATGAGGTTTTTCAAAAGCTGAAAAGAAGAAAATAATTGCCTCTGTTCCTAACCCAAGTATTAAAAAAGTACTAGAAAATGGCCAGTGTTCAATTTTAAATAAAGCTCCTATAATTACTAGTGAAGCACCCCATCCATATAACTTTGGCATCATTACCTTATACCACTTCTGATCTGTAATACTCATTTTCTTTTTTTATTTAATTAATAAATTATTTTTATTGAAAGTCTTTCTTATCACGACCTAAGAAATCCATAACACACCTAAATCCAATATAAGAAGTAGATACATCAGCGTACTCATATGATCTAGTAGAGTTCCTTATAAAATAAGAAATATCTTTCCACGAACCTCCTCTAATCACTTTACGTTTAAATTCATCCTCCCCATTTATTTGCATTTGCTTTACACTTCTAGAATTATCAGAATTCATATCATGAGAATAAGAAGATGATGTTTCATCATAAACCGTAGATGTCCACTCAGAAACATTACCAGCCATATCGTATAAACCATAATTATTTGGGTTATAAGAACCAACCTTTATAGCTTTAAGTCCACCATCAGCTGTATAATTACCTCTTAAAGGTTTAAAATTAGCCAAGAAACATCCTCTATCATTTCTTGTATAAGGACCTCCCCATGGATAAGGGGAAAGTGCCAAACCTCCTCTAGCTGCATACTCCCACTCTGTTTCAGTTGGTAGTCTAAAATCTGGTAAAAGAGGTTCATTTCTTGCTCTTAAAAATTCATTCATAATATGAGTTCTCCAATGACAAAAGGCATTAGCTTGATCCCACGTAATACCAACTATAGGATAATCATCATATGCTACATGCTCATATCTAAAGGTGGCATCTGTTTCATTATTTGAATAAACATAGTCTGATTGATAATCTAATGTTGAAGGATACATCCCTACAGTACGTTCAACTACAAACTGATTCCTAAATTCACCAGCAGACATTCTATCTATAGCCTCCTCTGATTTCTGATTTTTTTCCGAAAAAGATCTAACATCTAATTCTTCATACCTGTATACAAAAGCATCTTCCTTTTTCACAATATTTCCATCAACAACGGTCTTTACAAAAATATTATTATATAATTCTTGTTTTTTTTCTGGACTTATCCGTTCGGCCCAATCTATTTTAGGAAGATTTCGCTTTTCTTCCTTCATTCCTTTACTTTTATCTATTTTAAAGAAAGTTGTATCCCAATCAAATGGATCAGTAGATTCATTCTTTTCTATATCATAGGTATCCCAATCTTCATCACTAAATACCTCTATCCTAGGATAAGCTAAAATAGTAGTTGTATAACCACTCATTTTTATAACATCAGTTCTTCTATCTTTTTGAAAAACTTCTAACTCAGTTCTAATAATTGAATCAACCACCCAGTTTTCAAACTGTCTATACTCATTATTAGTAATTTCTGTTTCATCCATATAGAATGCTCCAACAGAAGCTCTTTGGTTTGTAGAAACATTAGCAAAAGGCACATCTTGCTCTGATGGACCCATCATAAAGCTTCCTTGTGGAACAAAAACCATTCCATAAGGATCAGTTGGATTCCATGTAACACGATCGTATGCTCCCACTAATTCTCCATTTCCAGATCCACCACAACTAAATAGTATCACTGATATTAAGATAAAAAATAATATTCGTTTCATAATATTCATTTTAATAATTCTTTTAATTATAAATATCTCGGGTTTTTATAACTTCTAATAATTTTGTCAGCAGGGCTCAAATCAAAATTATAACCAAGCATAAACTCAAGACTGTTATTTTTAATTTGATTAGTAACTACATCATAAGCTATACCAAACTTCAAGTTTTCATTAAGTTTCATACCACTAAGAAATACAATTCCTTCATCTAACCTATAACTAACGCCTCCCCAAATCATTTTATTGTTTTCTAAATTATAATGAAGTGTAGAATTTACATCTAACTGAGAAGTTGAACCATCAGATTTAAGATAGATTGAAGGGTTAAGAGATAATATAGGGTTAAATTCATGAGCGTAACCAGCTAGTAAGAAATAATGCCTCGCTAAATTCTTAACAACACCATCTGTCATTTCTATTTCTGGTTCAGTAATGTGTAAAGTTGATAAACCAATATAAACATCCCTTGTATTATAAAATAAACCTCCTCCAAAATCCATTGAAGAACCAGTTACGTCTCCTGAGGGAATAGCATTATCACCAATAGTTGAAGGAATTAGATTTCCTCCATTAAGACTACTTTGAAACATACCAGCAGAAGCTCCAATACCTAATTGACCACTTCCTAACTCTGCTCGATATGCATATGAGAGCTGAATACCCAAATTACTGTACTCAGCAATATTATCACTAACTATATTTAATCCAAGACCACCATTCAAAATATTAATCGGAGCATCAACCGCTAAATTTAAAGTAGTAGGAGCTCCATCAAAACCCATCCATTGAGACCTATGCAAAACAGTTGTATTGATAGATTCTGAACTTCCCGCAGAACCTGGATTATTCGCTAATTTGTTAAACATATTTTGACTAAACTGGGGTACCTGTTGAGAAAAAACAAATCCAGATGATATTACAAGGAGTAAGAAAGTTAATATTAATAATCTATTTTTCATATGAGGATTAATAGTATTTAAATTTTAATTCGCTAATATAAGTATTTTTTTAAAGATTTAAGCAAAATGAAAGAATTTGACAAAAATTAGAGAAATCGTTTATAAGTTTTTTTCCACCTATAAGGTATTTCTCCCTGATTAGATTTAACATAGTCATTATAGGTACAAGCTATATAATAATTAGCAATATCTCCATCATCATTCTTAAATGGAACAGCCATCCACCACCTTCCACTTAAATTACTTTTATAAAACTCAATCTCAGTTTCCTCATCATCAAAAGCAACAGTATATTTAATACAGTTATCCAAATTAGGGTTCAACTCTTGCTTTCTTGATTTATATCCAGATAAGAAATACCAAATAATTTGCGAAATCAATTGAGACCCTTGATTGTTTAAATCCAAATCTTGATTATACTCAAAAATACCAAATGATGAAGACTTATCACTGATCCCAGCATATCTAGACAATCTACAAATTTCCTCACTATCAAAACCATTAGGTGTTGAATAAATATTAGAAATGCAATCGGAACTCTTAACACAAGACATATCTAAACTAACAAAATCAGTATTTCTTAATATTGGCTCTAATTCATGTATATTATTTCTAATAAAACCTAATCTATAAGTCTCATAATTCAAATCTTCTAATAGAGAAATTTCTTCAGGCTTAACAAAAAATGTCTGATACCCAACGTTCATTGTATTAAACAAGTAATTAGGTTTATGGGCTATCATTTTACTTAAAAAAGATGATGACTTTAATTTATCTTCTGACATTCCTATGTTAAAAATTGAATCAATTATCGATACAGTAATTGGCCTCTCAAGTTTCGCGTATGATTTGTAAATAGCATATGTTAAATCATGGCCTCCTCCAATAATTATAGGTATAATACCGCTATGTATTAAATCTGCACAAACATCCTCAACTATTTTAAATGTATCTTTTCTACTTGACATGACTTGTAAACTACCTAGATCAACTACTTTTGGTAATTCATCAAAATATAATCTATAAAGAGAATCTCTAATTTTACAATCCTTAGTAGAGGAACTATTGCCGGTGCCTTCATATTCGTTGATATTAAAAATAGCTATTTCAGCAAAATCTAAATTAGGGAAGTAATCCTTTATATGCGAATCTATCTGATATCCTATTTGGGAAGCATGCCATTTGTCTTTTACTGAATACAAGGAATTACTTATAGGACAAAAATGAGACAAATCTTTCATTTATTTTTTTTAGTTTTATTTTTGATTTGCTTTTCCATTAATTCTAAGCAAACTTCTCTATTTAAACTCTTTGGATCAGATTCTTTTGGAATTTTAATGTTAATTTTCTTACTATTTTTATTCACTATCTGAATAAATGGGCCATATCTACCATTTAACACATAGACATTAGGGTCCCCCTCATAAAATGCAATAATTCGATCCTGATCAGCCTTGATTTTTTGATCAATTAATTCAATAGACCTATCTAAATCAATGGTTAAAGGATCGTCTCCTTCATCTTTTTTAATAGAAGTGAATTTTCCATCATGTCTTAAATAAGGACCAAATCTACCAACTGAAGCAATAATTTCCTTGCCTTTATATTCCCCCACCTTTCTGGGCAATTTAAATAAATCCATCGCTTCATTAATAGTAATAGTCTTAATAGACTGACCTTTTAACAAAGAAGCAAATTTTGGTTTTGGGGATGAATCATCCTCTTGTTTTTCACCCAATTGAGCCATAGGACCAAAAGGACCAATGCGTACGTAAACATTTAGATTTGATTTTGGATCTTTACCAAGCAATCGCTCTCCAGTAGATTTTTGAACATTACCTATAACATCTTCAACCTTCAAATGAAAATCTCCGTAAAAATTACGAATCATTTCATTCCAACTTTTATTACCAGCAGCTATTTTGTCAAATTCTTTCTCAACCCCTGCGGTAAAACCATAGTCTAAAACATTGTCAAAATGATCTACTAAAAAATCAGTAACTACAAAACCAATGTCTGTAGGAAACATTTTGTTTTTCTCGACTCCTGTTTTTTCAGTTTTAATTTCTGAATTAATAGATCCATTTGATAATGAAATTGTTTGGTAATTCCTTGGAATACCCTCTCTACTTTCCTTAACTACATAGTTTCTTTTCTGAATAGTTGTTATAATAGATGCATATGTAGATGGCCTACCAATACCCAAATCTTCTAATTTCTTAACTAAACTAGCTTCAGCGTACCTTGGAGGGTGTTTTGTAAATTTCTGTGAAGCAACAATATCCTTACAGATAGTAACATCCCCAACATTCAAAAAAGGTAACATCCCTTTTTTTTCTTCAGTATCCTCATCTTTACCTTCCATATAAACTTTCATAAATCCATCAAACTTAATCATTTCTCCCCTAGATACAAACTGATCATCCATATTAGAAATACTAATTTTCGCTACTGTTCGTTCTAATATAGCTTCTGACATTTGAGAAGCTATTGTCCGTTTCCATATCAATTGATATAATTTTTCATGTGAAGCGTCACCATGAATCAACTTTTCTTCCATATTAGTAGGACGTATAGCCTCATGTGCTTCTTGAGCTCCCTTAGATTTAGTAGAATAACTTCTTGTATGAGAATATTCTTTTCCATATGATCTACTTATCTCTTTTTTAGCAGACATCATAGCGTCATCCGATAGATTCACACTATCAGTTCTCATATATGTAATTTTACCTGATTCATATAATTTCTGAGCAACAGTCATTGTTTGAGATACTGAATAACCAAGTTTCCTAGAAGCTTCTTGTTGAAGTGTAGAAGTTGTAAAAGGAGCAGAAGGTGTTTTTTTTGCAGGTTTTTTTTGTAAATCAGACACTACAAATTCCGCATCCTTACATTGTTCCAAAAACTGGACCGCCTCTTGGTCGTTAGTAAATCTTCTATTAATTTCAGAAGTAAAATTTTTAGATTCTTTATTTTTAAAATTAGCTATAATCTTAAAGTACGAATTTGATTCAAAATTTTTAATCTCATTTTCTCTTTCAACAATAAGTCTTACCGCAACAGACTGAACTCTTCCCGCTGAAAGTCCTTGCTTTACTTTTCTCCATAATACTGGGGACAATTCAAAGCCTACCAATCTATCCAATACTCTTCTTGCTTGTTGAGCATCAACTAAATTAGCATTAATTTTTCTAGGGTTTTGAACAGCTTTAGTAATTGCTTTTTTAGTAATTTCATGAAACACAATTCTTTTCAATTTACTATCGTCAAGATCCAACACCTCCTTCAAATGCCATGCAATGGCTTCACCTTCTCTATCCTCATCAGTAGCTATCCAAACTATTTTTGACTTACTAACACTCTTTTTCAGATCTGCAACTATATGTTTTTTATCCTCAGAAATAACATATTTTGGTTTAAAATCATCATCAATATCTATACCTATATTCCCTTTCTTTGGTAGATCTCTAATATGTCCAATACTAGATTTAACAACAAAACCTTTTCCTAAATATGATTCAATAGTTTTAGCTTTCGCAGGTGATTCAACAATAACTAGATTTTCAGCCATATAATTAATGTTTGAATTAAAAAATTAGTTGCAAAGATAATGAAACAAAATTCAAAAGTTAAAGACATTTTCTAACTCAATAAAATATATTATTATATAATAATATAAATTAAATATTTATGACACATTGTCATATTGTGTCATATATTTTATATCTTTGTTGTTTGAAATTCATATTCATGGAGAGACTGCTTACAAACAAAATTATTGATGAAAAAAGACAAGGTGAACTGTTAGATTTTCAGAAAAAAACTAGTAATAAAAAAATGTACATAGAAAGCTATGGATGTCAGATGAACTTTTCGGACTCTGAAATTGTCGCTTCAATAATGCATGATTCAGGATATTCAACAACTAAAAATATTGCAGATGCTGACATCGCCTTTATAAATACATGCTCTATAAGAGAGAAAGCGGAAGACACTGCAAGAAAAAGAATATCTTTTTATAATTCAGTGAAAAAAAAGGAAAATCCAAATTTAATTATTGGAGTACTTGGATGTATGGCGGAACGCTTAAAAACCAAATTTTTAGATGACGAGAAAATTGTTGATTTGGTCATTGGACCGGATGCTTACAGAGATCTACCAAACCTAATAAAAGATGTAAACGATGGCAGAAAAGCAATTAATGTTATACTTTCTTTAGAAGAAACATATGCAGATATTAGTCCAGTTAGAACCGGCACTAATGGCATCACTGCGTTTGTAACAATTACTAGAGGATGTGACAATATGTGTAGTTTTTGCGTAGTGCCTTATACAAGAGGTAGAGAACGAAGTAGGGACCCACAAAGTATTATCAATGAATGCAGAAAATTAATCCAAGATGGATACAAGGAGGTAACATTACTAGGTCAAAACGTAGACTCTTACCTATGGTATGGTGGTGGACCAAAAAAACATTTTAAAAAATTATCAAAAAATCAGCAGAATGAGTCAACAAACTTTGCTAAACTTTTAGAGATAGTAGCGATTAATTTTCCTGAATTAAGAATTCGATTTTCCACCTCAAATCCTCAAGATATGACTGAGGAGGTAATCATAACTATGAAAAATCATAAAAATATATGTAAATATATTCATTTACCTGTGCAATCTGGTAGCTCAAAAATATTAAAATTAATGAATAGAGGCTATGATAGACCTCACTATCTGAAATTAATAGATATGATAAAAAAACATATTCCAGAATGTGGCATCTCAATGGACATGATTTCTGGATTTTGCACTGAAACAGAAAAAGATCATTTGGAAACATTAACTCTTATGGATTATGTAAAATTTGATTATGGATATATGTTCAACTATTCCGAAAGATCCAACACACCCGCATCTAGGATGGAAGACGATGTACCAAATGACATAAAAAAAAGAAGACTTTCTGAAATAATAAATAAACAAATGAAACATTCTCTTTTTAGAAATAAAGAAAAAATAGGAAAAACATATAATGTATTAATTGAAGGAATATCTAAAAAGTCATCTAAACATTTTTTTGGTAGAACTACGCAAAACACTGTTGTAGTATTCCCAAAAGGCAATCATGAAATTGGGGAATACATACAAGTTAAAATTAATGATTGTACATCAGCAACATTGCTAGGAAATAAAATATCATGAATATAGAATCAACAAAGAATAGATTTGGAATAATTGGGAACAGTAAAATATTAGAAAGATCCATCAATATTGCTTTAGAAGTAGCGAAAACAGATATTTCAGTATTTGTAGCTGGAGAAAGTGGAACAGGAAAAGAGAATATTCCAAAAATAATTCATAACAATAGCAATAGAAAACACAACTCTTATATCGCTGTGAATTGTGGAGCTATTCCAGAAGGCACAATAGACAGTGAATTATTTGGTCATGAGAAAGGATCATTTACAGGAGCTCATGATAATAGAAAAGGTTATTTTGAGGTAGCCAACAAAGGAACAATTTTCTTAGACGAAGTGGCAGAATTACCACTTTCTACTCAAGTAAGGCTTCTTAGAGTGCTAGAAAATGGAGAATTCATGAAAGTTGGATCTTCGTCTGCCATTAACACTGATGTTCGTGTAATTGCCGCTACTAATGTAGACATGAATAAAGCTATAAAAGACGGGAAATTTAGAGAGGATCTATACTATAGATTAAATACTATTAATATCTACATACCACCACTTAGAGAAAGAACTAAAGACATCAGCTTGCTATTTAAAAAATTCGCAGCTGATTTTGCGGAAAAGTATAATACTGAATCAATAATATTGGAAGAATCAGCCTTAGAAACATTAAAAAAATACAGATGGCCTGGTAACATAAGACAACTTAAGAATTTTGTAGCTCAACTTTCTGTGATTGCCAAAAATAGATTAATTAAGCAAGAAACTATCAACGAATACCTTCCTCAAGAAACAAAAAAAAACCAACCTATTCTATTTGATACAACTAGTAAATCACAATTATCTGAAAGAGAAATACTATATAAAGTACTTTTTGACATGAAAAATGATCTTAACGAACTAAAAAAGATTACATTTGATTTAATAAACAAAAATAATAATCCCAACATAAAAGAAGATTTTTTTAATGATGATAAATTTACTCTTCTAACAAAATTAAACGAATCTGAAAAGAAAGAAATTGTTGAAATAGAAGAAACATTTTCATTAGCTAATCAAGAAAAAAACCTTATTAAAAAATCTCTAGAAAAACATAGCGGAAAAAGAAAATTAGCAGCCAAAGAACTAGGGATATCAGAAAGAACATTATATAGGAAAATTAAAGAATTCGATTTGTAAAATGAAAAAAAATTTTATCATATACATATTTTGCGCAATATCCTCATTAAATATTGGGTGCTTTTATTCATTCACTGGGGCTTCAGTTAATCCAAATATTAAAACTGTAACTGTTAATTACTTTGAAAATAAAGCTGAAAATATCAACCCGTCATTAAGCACAACCCTTACAGAAAAACTGAAGGATATATTTAGTTCGCAAACAAACTTATCGATTGAAAAAAACAATGGAGATTTAGAATTTTCTGCAGATATTATGTCATATACAATTCTTCCCGTAGATATACAATCAAATCAGTTAGCAAATAAAAACAGAATGACAATAAGTATAAAAGTTAAATTCACGAATATAATGGAAGAAGGAGCTAACTTTCACACTACATTTAAAAGATTCAGAGATTTTCAATCTACAGCTAATCTAAGTCAAATTGAAGAAGAATTAATTAGCGATATATGTGATGAATTAATTGAAGATATATTCAACAAAGCAATGGTAAATTGGTAAATATGAAGGAAATAAATATTAGTAAATTAATTAGCGATCCTGCAAATATTAACAAAGATCATATAGAAAAATTAAATACCATAATTTTCAAATATCCTTTTTTTTCAATTGGACACATACTCAAAGCAAGGGGGTTAGTGAATATTGAGAGTATTCGTTCAAAACAACAAATACAACTTGGAGCAATTTACTGTAATAACAGACAAAGATTATTCGAAATGCTTTCTTATAAATCTGAAGAAAAAAATATTAAGAAAAAAAGTACCGCTAAAGAAAAAAAACATAAAGAACACAAACTTTCTTTTAATGAGTGGATAAATTTCTCGGATTCTACAGAATTAATAGATGATAAAATTAATTTAATTGACAAGTTTATTGAAGATCAGGATACTTCTAATTTTAGAAAAAATACGTTTTTTTCATCTACATCTAATGCGAAAAACTCATTAATAGAAAATCAAGAGATTGTTACAGAAACCTTAGCGGAAATTTATTTCAAACAAGGTCATCTAGAAAAATCTATAGAATCATATGAAAAATTAATTTTGAAATTTCCAAAAAAAAGCTCTTTATTTGCAAAGAAAATTAAACTAATCAAAGATATTATTAAAAAATAACTATGGAAGTATTAAATATATTAATTATCATTTGTTGTTTACTACTAGTAATGATAATATTAGCTCAAAATCCAAAAGGTGGAGGACTATCTTCGACATTTGGAGGAGGAGGAAACCAAATGATGGGAGTTCAGAAAACAACTGACTTCCTAGAAAAAGCAACTTGGATTCTAATAGTAGCCCTAATATCCATGATAATCTTGTATAATGTTAGTTGTGAAGACTGTACAACAAGTCAGATCACTTTCTTCATTACCGAAAAACAAAGTCATATTTAAATAGACCTATTACTGACATTATTTCACCAAACTTGTTAAAATCCATATTTGGCATAGTATTAGATAATATAATTAATAGTAAGTAATTAATAAAATAAAATAAAATGAAAGTAAAAATCAAACCACTAGCTGACAGAGTACTAATAAAAGTATCTGAAGCTGAAACAAAAACAGCTTCTGGAATAATAATTCCAGAAAATGCACAAGAAAAACCTCAAAAAGGAAAAGTAGTTGCAGTTGGATCTGGATCTAAAGATCATACAATGACTGTTAAAGTTGGTGATACAGTCTTATACGGAAAATACTCAATGACAGAACTAAATCATGAGGGAGAAGATTTCATCATAATGAAGGAATCAGATATCTTTGCAATTATATCATAAAAAATTAATATAAAAATTTAAAAAAAATGGCAAAAAATATAACATTTGATACAGATGCTAGAGATTCACTAAAAAAAGGTGTAGATGCTTTAGCTAACGCGGTTAAGGTAACGCTTGGCCCTAAAGGAAGAAACGTAGTAATTGACAAAAAATTTGGAGGACCATCAATTACTAAAGATGGAGTTACTGTAGCTAAAGAAATTGAATTAGAAGATGCTTTAGAAAATATGGGAGCTCAAATGGTTAAAGAAGTAGCTTCAAAAACTGCTGATCTAGCTGGAGACGGAACTACTACAGCCACTGTTTTAGCTCAAGCTATTATAAATGCTGGACTTCGTAATGTAGCTGCTGGAGCAAATCCAATGGACATAAAAAGAGGAATTGATAAAGCGGTAGAGATAATAGTTTCTGATATTGAAAAACAATCTAAAAAAGTAGGAAACAGCTATGACATGATTGAACAAGTAGCATCAATCTCCGCAAACAATGACAATGTCATTGGATCACTCATTGCAGAGGCTATGAAAAAAGTAAAAACCGAAGGTGTAATTACTGTTGAAGAAGCAAAAGGAACCGAGACACATGTAGAAGTTGTTGAAGGAATGCAATTTGATAGAGGATATCTTTCGCCATATTTCATCACTGATGCTGATAAAATGGAATCAGAACTTGAAAATCCTTATATATTAATACATGATAAGAAAATATCTACGATGAAGGATCTTTTACCAATATTAGAACAAACTGCAAAAGCAGGTAGACCTTTAATGATTATCGCAGAAGATGTAGACGGAGAAGCTTTATCAACCCTTGTAGTAAATAAAATTAGAGGGGCTCTAAAAGTATCTGCTGTAAAAGCACCTGGATTTGGAGATAGAAGAAAATCCATGCTGGAAGATATTGCTATACTAACTAATGGAACTGTAGTATCTGAAGAAAGGGGATACACACTGGAAGGAACAACTATTGAAATGTTAGGAAGTTGTGAAAAGATTGTTATAGATAAAGACAATACCACTATAATTAATGGAGAAGGTAAATCAAAAAATATTAACGCTAGAGTTAATCAGATAAAATCTCAAATTGAAGCTTCTACATCAGAATACGATAAAGAAAAACTTCAGGAAAGACTAGCAAAATTAGCTGGTGGAGTCGCAGTTCTATATGTAGGAGCAGCTTCCGAAATAGAAATGAAAGAAAAGAAGGATCGAGTAGACGATGCATTAGCAGCAACTAGAGCAGCTGTAGAAGAAGGGATAGTAGCTGGAGGAGGGGTTGCGATAGTAAGAGCAGCTAAAAAACTACAAAAGCTAGAAGGAGAAAATGATGATGAAAACACTGGCGTCAACATAATTGAAAGAGCGATTGAAGAACCTTTGAGACAAATAGTGGAAAATGCTGGAATAGAAGGTTCAGTTATTGTTTCAAAAGTAAAAGAAGGAAAGGGAAATTATGGTTTCAATGCTAAAAATGAGCAATTTGAAAATATGATGAATTCAGGAATTATAGATCCTGCAAAAGTGGTAAGAGTAGCTTTACAACACGCTGCATCTGTAGCTGGAATGCTGTTAACCACAGAGTGTGTCATTTCTGATATACCTGAAGAAAATCCGCCCATGCCTCCAATGCCAGCAGGTGGAGGAATGCCTGGAATGATGTAAATCAAAAAACCCTTGAATATCAAGGGTTTTTTTTTAATCTACATTATCATGTAAGAAAGAATTATTTTGTTTTAACTGAACTACATTATCTTCGCCTATAGATAAAGTATCTTCTGATATTTCAGATTCTGAAGAATGGGGTGTAGCATCTAGATCTAACCCATCTCTTTTAAAAGCTGGTTCATCTATTAAATTTGTCAAACCCGAAGGAGTTCTTAAAATATTAGATATATCCTTTAATCTTTCTTCCCTATTTCTTGAAGCAATATTATGAAGTGACTCTTTATCAATAGGATCTTCAAATTTTGATAAAATATCATCATTTCTAATAGAATTATCAGTGATTTCATCTGAATTATTTTCGATCTTTTCTATAGATAAAGGGGGTTCTGAATTAAGTGAATTATCTTGAACTTCAAAGGTGTTTTCATCTTCAGGAATTTCAATATCTTCATCAAGTGAAATAACAACTTTCTTTTCTAGATGAACAATGTTATCCGAAGTTTCAATTGAATCATTTTCAGTCACAACATTATCAGAAACACTAATTGATGTACTATTAGAATTTTTTTGTATTTCAGAATCGATAGGAATCTCTCTTAAATCGAAATCAATATCATCATCAAAGTCTAACATGGATTGTTGTACAAAGTCTTTATCTATATTTTCCGAAACACTTATATTGTTTTCTTTAGATTCAATTGTTTCAATAGTTTCATCACCGCCTATAGGTATTTTGACTTCTTTTTTCTCCTCCGCAACTTCAAATCCTGTAGCAATCACTGTAATAGAAATTTTAGAACCAAGTTCTGGGTCTGTCCCAGCTCCTACTATTATATTAACATCTGATCCAGCCTTTTCCTGAATTGTATCATTAATGATTTTTAACTCATTCATTGAAATCTCATCTTCTTCTCCATCACCTGTAACTATTTTCAATAATACATGCTCTGATCCTTTAATATCGTTATCATTTAATAATGGTGAATCTAAAGCTTTAGTCACAGCCTCAACTGCTCTATTATCTCCCTCAGCTTCAGCTTGACCCATAATTGCTGTGCCGCTATTCTGTAATACCAACCTAGCGTCACTTAAATCAATATTTATACTTAAATATTGTGTTATTACCTCTGCAATTCCCTTAGTAGCAGTATTTAACACTTCATTAGCCTTACTAAAAGCTTGAGTAAGTTTAAGGTCTCCATAAACCTCAATCAACCGCTCATTATTAATAACCAATAAAGTATCAACTGAATCCCTTAACTCTTCTAGTCCATTTCTAGCATGCTCCTTTCTTCTACCACCTTCAGTGTTAAAAGGCATCGTAACAACACCAACAGTCAAAATGCCTTTTTCCTTGGCAGCTTTTGCAATGACAGGAGCTGCACCAGTACCTGTACCTCCCCCCATTCCTGCTGTAATAAACAACATATTAGTATTAGAATCTAATAGCTCATTAATTCGATCTATACTCTCCATGGCAGCCTTTTTACCAACTTCTGGATTTGATCCAGCACCTAATCCATTTGTTAAATTTTCTCCTAATTGAATCTTTACAGGGATTGGACTCGCCTCTAAGGCTTGTGTATCAGTGTTGCATATAGCGAAATCAACTCCATCTATTCCATTTTCATACATATAGTTAATTGCATTTCCACCACCGCCACCAACACCAATTACTTTTATAACTGATGATTTGTTTTTTGGTAAATTAAAATCTATTATATTATCATTTTTATTCATAATTAATCACTATTTAATTAATAATTCAATTTATATTGTCATCTGCAAACCAATTTTCTAACATTTTCTTTAACTTACCTCCAATAGAAGGCTCATGAACACTTTCAGAATCAACTCCCTCTTCTTCTATCTCTGTAGAAACAACCTCATCCCAATTCACCTCTTCAAAACCCTTCTGAACTAGTCCTACTCCAGTTGAATATATAGGACTTTTAATAACTGATCTAGAGTCAGATCCCAAATGTTCATTTGGCAATCCTATTCTAACCTCTTTTCCTGTAATATAAGAAAATAACTGTGGAAGATTTCTTAGTTGTGAACCTCCTCCAGTTAATACTATCCCTGTCATCAAACTATCTTTATATCCTGAATTATTAATCTGATGATTAACTAACTCTATTATTTCCTTCATCCTAGCTTCAATTATTGCAGACAAATTCTTTACAGACACTTCCTTAGATTCTTTTCCTCTTAAGCCCGGTATAGATACAATAACATTCTCTTTCGCAGATTCAGCCATTGCTGATCCAAATTTAATTTTCAACATTTCAGCTTGTTTTTCAAGAATCTGAATACCTGTCTTTATATCCTTTGTTATCACATTTCCACCAAAAGGAATAACAGCAGTATGACGGATTATTCCATCAAGAAAAATTGCAACATCTGTAGTACCTCCTCCAATATCAACTAAACATACTCCTTCATTTAACTCATCCTGATCTAAAGTAGCAACCGCTGAAGCAAATGGCTCTAGAATTAGGTTCTTAGGAACAAGACCCGCTTTTCTTACACACCTATAAATATTCTTTACCGCTGCAATTTTTGCTGTAATTACATGAAAATTAGCTTCAATTCTAACTCCCGCCATACCTTTGGGGTCCAAAATTTCATCTTCTCCATCAATAGTATATTCCTGAGGAATTACGTGTATAACTTCTTCACCTGGCATTGTAACTAATTTATACATCTGACTGATTAATTTATCCAAGTCCATTCTAGATATCTCATCATCAATATCTTCTCTCACCATATCTCCTCGATGTTGAAGACTTTTAATATGCTGACCTGCAATACCAACATATACTTCACTTATAGATACTCCTGACTCTCTCTCTGCCATTTCAACAGCTAATTTTATAGAAGAAACAGTCTTATCAATATTAGCTACTACACCGCGCATTACCCCATTTGAAATAGATTTTCCAGTTCCTAAAATTTCTAGTTTACCATGTTGATCTTTACGACCAACTAAAGTTGTAATCTTGGTGGTTCCAATGTCCAAACCAACTACAATTTCAGATTTACTTATTTTATTAATTCTTTCAAGATTTTCCATATTATTATTTTTTACATATTATCTGATTGTTAAACTCTAAATTTATAATACTATATAAGCCATTTCTTGTATGTTTAGATTTATAAAACTTAAACAACTTTTCAAATTTTTGTTTATAACCATCTATCATACCGAATTCAATTACAGGACCAACTCTACCAATTAAAGACAACTTACTGCTTTCAATTTGTATATGAGAAATATTTTTAAAAAAGATATTTTCATTATTTATATAATTAATTACATTAACCAAATCATCCCAATTAACTGAATTGAAATCTCCTGAAATTAAAATAACCCTTGAAGTATAATCATTTGATAAAGACATTATATCACCACAACTATCAATATAAAATCCGATACTCATACTATCAATAAACCTAGCAACAGGCTTTCTAACTGTAATATCAATCTCCACATTACCGAAAAAATCTGACGACACTTGTGATTTATGAATATAATCATTTTGATCTAAAGAAAATTCTATATCATTTAAGCATATACTATCCATATGTAAGGATCTTTGAAAAACTGTACTATCCAAATAATGAAATACTTTCTTTTCTGTAACAAATTTCTGCACCTCTAAATTTTCTATATTAACTTCTGAAATAATATAATTAGATGAGTAAGGATTCCAATATAAACTTATAATAATCATTAAAATAATTAATATCACTCCACATGAGAACCTTATAAAATTATACATAAAATTCATTGCAGTATTTTTTTAATTGGATCTACTAATTTTGAAATGTCTCCAGCACCCATTGTTAGTAAAATATTGACTTTATCCTTTTCAAAAGAATTAAAAAACTCATCAATTTTTACTAATTCTTTTGATTCAACTTTACACTTATCATATAAGACTTCCGAGTTAATCCCAGGAATCTCTTCCTCACGGGCAGGATATATATCTAATAAAATTAACTTGTCTGATAAAGATAAAGCTTCAGCAAACTCTTCCATAAAGTACTCTGTTCTAGTAAATAAGTGAGGTTGAAAAACACAGGTAATATGTCTATTTGGGAACAAGTTTCTTGTAGAAACAATACAATTCTCTATTTCTACAGGATGATGAGCATAATCATCTATATATACAATATTTCGATTATTTATATGTATATCATATCTGCGCTTAATTCCAATAAAATTTTCAATCGACTGTATTAAGTTCTCATTAGAAACATTCATCAATTTTGAAATACTTAGAGTAGCCAAAGCATTAACAACATTATAAATACCTCCCATTTGCAAATCAAAAGAACCTAATTTTTCTGAATTAAAATTAACATTAAAGGACATGCCCGTATTCTTATATTTAATAGAATCAACAAATGAATCTGAACTATGATCCAACCCATACCTTATTAATTTAATATCATCGCGATCAACAATTGAAGTATCTATATTTTCCTCTAAAAATATTACTCCTCCTGTATTTATATTTGAGGTAAATATTTGAAAAGAAGATACTAAATTTTCATAATCTGAATATATATCTGTATGATCTATATCTATAGAAGTAATTAACGCAATATCTGGCTCTAAACAATGAAATGATCTATCATACTCATCAGCCTCAATTATAAATACATCACTTTTTTCGCTATAAATCAAATTAGTATTGTAATTTCTACTGATACCTCCCAAAAAAGCGGTACAATTAACTCCTGAATTTTTTAATACATGAGACAACATAGTACAAGTACTAGTTTTTCCATGAGTTCCAGCAATTGCAATTGTAAAATAATCTTTAGAAATCATACCTAAAAGCTCAGCCCTTTTCATTATCTGATAACAATTTTTTTGAAAAAAAACTAACTGATTATTATCATGAGGAATTGCAGGAGTATAGATCACTAAAACTTTTTCTTTAACTTTTTTATTCTTCAGTATCTTTGGAACTAATTTACCATAATTTATAGAAATTTCTTCATTCTCTAATTCAACACACATTTCTGACCTTTGCCGATCATATCCTAACACATTTTTATTTTGCAAACTACAATACCTGGCCAATGAACTCATCCCGATTCCCCCAATTCCTAAAAAATATATGTACTTAAATTCTTTCAAATTCATTCCTTAATAATTTTAAGACATTCATCTACTATCAAGGAAGTCGCTAACGGCATACTTAGGTTTTTAATGTTTTGACCCAGCTTCTTCTGCAAGTTTTTATTTTTCACCAAAATTTCTAATGTTTCTACAAGTTTAAGCCTTGCATCAACATCTTTTACCATTAAAGCAGAATTCTTATTAACTAACGATTGTGCATTTTTCATCTGATGATTTTCAGCAACATTAGGAGAGGGGATTAGAATTACAGGCTTACCTACATAGGATAGCTCAGAAATAGCTATTGCTCCAGCTCTTGAAATTATTATATCTGCAGCCGCATAAGCATGGTGCATCTGATTAATGAATTTATAACAATTTAAAGTATTTAACCCTATTTTTGTAAGAGTATTCTTAGATGTTTCTTCATATAAAACACCTGTTTGCCACAGAAGATTTAATTTGTTTTCTACAAAAAAACTAATATTTTCAGATATAGATTCATTAATACTTTTAGCTCCTAAACTTCCTCCAATTACTAAAATAGTAGTATTCTCGTTATTTAAATTGAAAAAATTTTTTGAATCTTCTATATCTAAATCAAAATTCAATATTGACTTCCTAATTGGATTTCCAGCAAATTGAATCTTTTTTTTAGGAAAAAAACGCTCCATATTTTCATATGAAACACATATCCTATTCACATATTTTGATAAAACTTTATTGGAAACACCAGCATATGAATTCTGCTCCTGTATTAAAGTTGATCTACCTAAAATACTAGCTGCAAACACAATAGGAAAACTTGCAAATCCGCCAGTACCAATTACTAAATCAGGTTTAAATTTAAATGTGATCATAAAAGATCTTATAATACTGTGAAGTAGTTTAATAGGAAATATGAAATTTTTAAGACTGATTTTTCTATCAACACCACTAATCCACAAACCCTTTATATTATAGCCAGCATTAGGTACTTTCTCCATTTCCATTCTATTTCTAGCACCAATAAATAAAATTTCTAAATTTTCAAATCGAGATTCTAGTTCTCTAGCAATAGCAACTGCAGGAAAAATATGGCCTCCTGTGCCACCTCCACTAATAATAATTCTATATTGTTTCATAATTACGATCATTTGAGTTTCTGCTAACACTTAAAATAACTCCAACAGATATACAAGTAAATATAATAGATGTACCACCTTGACTAATTAACGGAAGTGTTTGACCAGTTACTGGAAACAAACCTATATTCACTCCCATATGACCTATTGCTTGTAAGATTATTGAAAATGCAATAGACGCAACCATTAAAGATCCAAAAAGACTCTTAGTTTTTTGAGAAATTATTATGGATCTATAAAAAAATATTAAATATAATAACACCAGCGGCAATGCTCCTAAAATAATTCCATATTGTTCGATTAAATTAGCGAAAATAAAATCAGAAGAGGGTGCGTATATATTATGTTTTTGAATGCCCTTACCTGGGCCCGCACCAAATAAACCACCTCTTTTTATTGCAATTTTAGCATTATACAACTGATATCCTTCATTAATATTATTATCATCTTGTGGATAAAAATATGCATCTAATCTGCTTACCCAAGTTTCCATTCTTGGTAAAGTCCGTATTGTCATATATCTCCAACAAATATCTTTTGATTCTACACATTCTTTATTGAAACACTTTTTATGATTTTCTAACTTTCTATCAATTATGTTTGGAGAACTGAAATGTCCAGAGAACATCGAATAAATTAATAAGGATAAAACAAATGGCACCCCAACTATTGTTAAAAGATACTTATAATGTAATTTAGAGATTATCATTAAAAATAAACAATTAACAAATAGTAGAACTGCTGTTGAAAGATTTGATGGGAAAATTAATGAACATACTAATAAAATTGGCAATAACAAATACTTGACAAAACCTGACCAATTATGTAAAAAATCTCTATACTTACTTATTTGCCTAGAAAGAAAAATTAACAAAATTAACTCTGCCAAATCTGAGGGTTGAAAAGACAATCCTGAACTAATTTTCAACCACCTTTTCGCGTCATTAATCTCAGGGCCAATAAAAAACACTATTATTAAAAGAAATATACATAACACAATACCTACCAAACTTAACTTAGAAAAATATTTGAATTTCAGTCTATGAACAAAATACATTGACAATAAGCCAATCAATAAGTTGCGAGAATGAGTAATGGCATTACCATCAATAGCCAATACTTGTAAAAAAGAAAATATCATAAATAACAGCACCACTGTCCATACTGTTAAATCCCCTTCTAATTTAATTTTTTTCAAAAACATTATTATAAACTTCTTACTGATTTCTTGAACTCAAAACCTCTCTCTTCGAAATTTTTAAACATATCAAAACTTGAACAAGCTGGAGATAGCAAGACAGCCTCTCCTTTATTTGCTAAATCATATGAAATAAGAACTGCTTCTTGCATACTTCTAGCAAAAGAAATATTATCAACTGAATTTTTAAAAAACTTTGAAATTTTATTTGAAGCTTCTCCTAATAAAACAATTGAGTGGACCTTCTCTTTTACTAAATCTAATAATTCATCGTAACTATTTCCTTTATCTACCCCACCAGCAATCCATACTGTTTTTTTATGCATGCTTTCCAAAGCATACCAAACAGAATTAATATTAGTAGCTTTGGAATCATTAATAAATTCTATTCCATGTACATTAAGCACATGTTCTAATCTATGCTCAATATTTTGGAAATCCATTAAAGATTGTCTAATAATAAAGTCTTTGACTTCTAAAACTTTTCCAGCAACTGACGCTGCCATTGAGTTATATACATTATGTTTTCCTTGTAATGCTAATTCATGAATTGTCATATTATTGTTATTTATATTAATATTAATTTTATTTTCTTTGTAGTAAGCTCCCTTGTCAAGAGCTTTATAAATTGAAATAGGGAACTTATTAGCTTGAGTATCTAGGTTTCTGAATATATTATCATCATCAGCATTATATATAAGTACATCATTATAATGTTGATTCTTACAAATTCTCATTTTAGAATCAATATATTTATGCATTTTATGTTCATATCTTTCTAAATGATCTGGAGTAATATTTAATATTATAGAGATATATGGATTAAATTCTTTTATATCATCTAATTGGAAGCTGCTAATTTCCAGAACTACATATTGATAGTCTTTTAATGATAACTCCATTGCAAAACTAATGCCGATATTTCCAGCAGTTAAAACATCAAAACCTGCTTTCTGCAACATATTCGAAATTAATAATGTAGTAGTAGTTTTACCATTTGTACCAGTAACTGCAATTATCTTTGCTTTAGTGAATTGGTAAGCAAACTCAATCTCAGAAATGATTGGCATTTTATTCTTTTTGAGTTCACTAATAATTTCTGTGTTATTGTTTATCCCAGGGCTTTTAACTACAAAATCATATTGTAAAATTTTGTCTAAATCATGACCCAACTCTTCAAAATAAATTTCATTATCTAATAAAAATTTTTTATCTGATATTATGCGATTTTCAGATATAAATACATCATATCCATTCTTCTTTGCTAGCATAGCTGATCCTATACCACTTATTCCTGATCCAAGTATTGCAACCTTTTTCATCTTAATTTAAGAGTTACTATAGTTAATACAGCTAATATTATTCCAACAATCCAGAATCGTGTAACAATTTTACTTTCGTGAAAACCTGACATTTGAAAATGATGATGAAGAGGTGACATTTTGAATATCCTTTTACCAACTCCAAATTTTTTCTTGGTATATTTAAAATATGCAACTTGAATAATTACAGATAAGTTCTCAATGAGAAAAACACCACACAATATGGGGATCAATAATTCTTTTCTAATTAAAATAGCAACTACTGCTATTATACCTCCTAAAGAAAGACTTCCAGTGTCTCCCATGAAAACTTGCGCAGGATACGAATTATACCATAAGAACCCTACACAAGAGCCAACAAAAGCTGACATAAATACAACAATCTCACCAACATTAGGAATATACATTATATTTAAATAATCAGCGGCTAATATGTTTCCAGAAACATAAGCAAAAACAGCAAGTGTGGCTCCAATTATTGCTGAAGAACCAGTAGCTAGACCATCCAATCCATCAGTTAAATTTGCTCCATTCGACACAGAAGTGACAATAAAGACTACAATCAGAACAAATACAACCCACCAATATTGATCAAAATAACCTGGTAATTTTTCAACAATAGATTTATAATCAAATTCGTTGTTCTTCAAAAATGGAATAGTAGTTTTAGATGATTTTTTTGCAGACTCTTCAAATACCGATTTATCACCCTCTATTATTTCTAAATTTTGATTATTATAATTCAGCTTTTCTTTAATTGTGATGTCTGGATGAAAAATCATTATTAATGCAACTATAACTCCAATACCTATCTGTCCCAATATTTTAAATTTTCCAGCCAAACCTTGTTTATCTTTAAGGTAGACCTTAATATAATCATCGATAAATCCTATCAATCCTAACCATATTGTTGAAATAAGAAGGATTATTATATATATATTCGATAATTCTGTAAATAACAAAGTTGGTATTACAATGGCAGATAGGATAATTATGCCTCCCATTGTAGGAGTACCCTCCTTTTTATCTTCACCATCTAAACCTAATGACCTAATATTTTCTCCTATTTGTTTCTTTTTAATAATTTTAATTATTCTTCCACCAAAAACCATTGAAACTAAGAGTGAGCAGATTAAAGCCATAGCTGCTCTAAATGAAATGTATTGAAAAACACCAGCTCCTGGAAAATTATACTGAGATTCTAAAATTTCGAATAAACTATATAACATCTTATTTTATTTTTTTCTTTATTATTTCAACATCATCAAAAGGATACTTAACTCCATCTATTTCTTGATATTTTTCATGACCTTTTCCTGCCACAAGAATAATATCATTGTTACTTGCAAGTTGCATAGCGGTATAAAGAGCCTGCTCTCTATCCAAATTAACAATCACCTTGTTCATCATTTCCTGACTCAATTCACTCATCATATCATTAACAATTTTTTTAGGATCTTCAGTTCTTGGATTGTCTGAGGTTAGAACAACCTTATCAGAAAAATTTACTGCAATTGAAGTCATCTTAGATCTCTTTGTCTTATCTCTATCTCCTCCACACCCAAACAGCATAATTAGCCTAGCGGATTTTTCTTTAATCCCATTAACAGCTAATAAAATATTACTAAATGCATCAGGGGTATGTGCATAATCAAATATGATAGTGACATTATTATGAGCTTTTAAAGTTTGGAACCTTCCAGCGGCAGATTCTAAGTTAGACAGTTGTAAAAGCAAATCATCCTTATCAAAACCCAACTCTCTACACACTGAGAAAACAGCCAATAAATTATAGGCATTAAACATACCTGTTTGACGCACCCATACATCATCATTATTTATATCTAACAACATTCCATCAATAGTGTTTTCTTTTATCTTACATCTATATTCTGACATAGATTTCAAACTATATGTAACCTTTCTAGATTTACTATTAGAAATCATTACCCCTGCATTCTTATCATCCTCATTAATCAATGAAAAAGCTGTGGATTTTAATTCTTGAAAGAATAGTTTTTTGGTATTAATATAATTTAAGAAATTCTTATGATAATCCAGATGTTCATGGGAAATATTAGTAAATACCGCTCCATCAAAATCTAAGTATTTAATTCTATTTTGATGAATTGCATGTGAACTAACTTCCATAAAACAAAATTCACAACCAGCTAGAACCATCTTGGACAACATTTTATTAATATGAATAGAATCACCAGTTGTATGCGTGCTTGGAAATGTCTCTTGATTTATCTTGTCCTCTATCGTAGAAAGTAAACCTGCTGAAATCCCTAAATTAATAAACAACTGATGTAAAAGAGTTACTACTGTTGTTTTACCATTCGTGCCTGTAACTCCAATTAAACATATTTTTCTTGATGGATGCTGAAATAATATAGAAGATATATGAGCAAGAGATTTAGACGCATTCTTTACTAGAACATATGTTATTCCTTTAATTATTTCTGATGGATATTTTTCAGATATTATAAGATTTGATCCTTTTCGAATAGCTGAGTCAATATAATTAAATCCATCATCTTTTTCCCCTGTAATAGCTACAAAAGCAACTCCTCTTTTAACTTTTCTAGAATCAAAAGTGACATCTATAATTTCAACAATAGCATCATTCCCTTTAATAGATATTGTATCAATTTGATTAATTAATGTATTTAATTTCATAATCTCAATCTTAAATCAACATGCATACTTTCCATATTAATAACAACATCTTCTATCTTTCCAATCCCATTAAAATTAACTTCAAAACCAGAATTCTCGAGTAAATAAATAGCATCCATTAATTCCATTCCTGATAAACAATCGATTAATTGTTGCCGATCTAACTTCAAAAAACTAGATTCGGCTCTAATTAAATAGTTTTCATGATGTTCCAAACTATCTAATAAAACATTGATATTTTCTAAATGATGTGATGGATGTTGATCTACAATATTGATCTTAGAACTCAATTCATCAAGAGATATCACATTATCAGAAATTGATTTAAAAATAGGAGCTGCAATTTGGCCACCATAATGATTTTCATCAGTAGTATCAATAAAATCATGAACCACTACCATACAAGAGTATTTTGGATTATCAGCAGGAAAAAATCCTGCAAAAGAAGATGTATAAGATCTATTATACTTAGTTAACTTATCCCACATCCAATATTTCTCCTTACATGTGCCAGTTTTCCCAGCTATTTTATATCTACTAGTCAAAATGCTTGAAGCAGTACCTTCCTCTACAACTTTAATTAACACATCTCTAACAATTTGCAATGTATTATCTGAGCATATTTTATCATTAATTACCTTAACTGGAAAAAACTCTATAATAGAATCTTTATCAAGAATAGATGAAACAAATCTAGGAGCGACCATTTTACCATTATTAGCTACAGCATTATAAAAAGTCAAAATTTGTAATGGAGAGATCCTCATTTCATAACCTATAGACATTGCAGGCAGCGTGGTTCCAGACCACTTTTCATCTCTAGGATCCCGGACAATCATATTACTTTTATACCATAATTGTGTTTCTATAGGATCTGTAAGTCCAAAATTTCTTAAGTGTGAAATAAACTGATCTGGGTTACTATAATATCTGTCAAAGATTAATCGAGAAATACCTATATTAGAAGATTTTACAAACACATCCGAGAGAGATATTCTTCCATATCCTCCCTTTTTAGTATCGCGAATTAGATATTGATTCTTTTTACTATTATTTTTAAAAAATGTATACTTACCATTTCCAGTATCAATAGTATCATTAATTCCTATATAATCATCTTCTAAAATAGCCATCAAAGAAGCTAATTTAAAAGTAGAACCAGGTGCAATTGAAGAAAGTATTGCATGATTTTTAGAATCAAAATATCTACCAGAACTAGTGTCAATATGTAAATTAGCTATTGCCTTTATATCACCAGTAGACACATCCATTAAGACTACCGATCCCCACTTCGCATTAACAAGATTCAACTGTCTTCTTAATGCATTTTCCGCAATGTCTTGAAATGCGACATTGATAGTGGTTTTTACATCCATCCCGTTCTTTGGATTAACATTTTCAATAGAATTTACTGAAAACATTGAATCAGACATTTTTCTATAAATCTGAATACCTGGAATCCCGTTTAAATAATCATTATACGCGAGTTCAATTCCATTTTTAGCTACCAAAGAGTCAGCACCTTGATTATCTCTATTAACTGCCACTCTTCCAATTGTAACTTTACATAATGATCCAAATGGATAATTTCTATCTGTTTTTTTGACTACAATTAGCCCTCCTCGATTCTTTCCTTCTTTAAAAATTGGGAATTTCTTGAGTTGAATTAATTGAGTATAACTTACTCCTCGTTTGAATTTATAATATCTTTTACCTAAAGCTTTAGAATCAGTCAATTCATCTAAATATTCATCCATAGATTTATCTCCAAATAAAATGGAAAGTTTTTTAGAAAGCTGAATAACATTATTTTCAAACAGCTTTTCATTAATAGTTGCTAGGTCTAAATATATATCATACACTGGCATTGTAGTAGATAACTTTTTTCCATCATCAGCTAATACATCACCACGCTTTGCTTCTATTATACGAGTATAATGAGAACTTTCTTCATGTATATTTTCATCAAGATTAATATGAAATAACTCATAAACAATAATAAACATGAATGATACAGAAACAAAAAATAATATAATTAATACCCAATTTTTTTTCATTTCTTTTTCTCTCGTTTAATTCTTAATAAATTCTGGCACGTCATCTGAAAATTTTAAATCTAAATGGTCAACATGTTTTAGGAAATTTGACCTTTTATAATACCTCATTAATATTATCTCACTTTCCTTAGCTTCCATTTGTAAATTATAAATATGATCTTCAGAAACTTTAATCTTAGAATTCAATATATGATTCCACCTAGGAATGAGAATTACCATAGATAGCAAAAAGGCAATATAAAAAATAAAAAAAGCGTTGGTAGAAATACCTCCCTGCTCAAAAAAACTTTGATTTAATAAATTATTCTTTCCTTTTAATATCATATTTTTTCCGCAACTCGTAATTTAGCACTTCTTGATCTTGAATTAACCCTTATTTCTGATACAGAAGGAGTGACTACTCTTTTATTGATTTCAATCATTGGTTTTGTAACATTCCCATATATATCTTTACATAGCAACCCATCTTTATTTCCAGTTTTAAAAAAATTTTTAACTAATTTATCTTCTATTGAATGGTAAGTGAGTACGACAAACCTTCCTTTTGGATTTAATAATGAAATTCCATCATTTAACAGTTTTTGTAAAGACCCAATTTCATCATTAACTTCAATGCGGAGAGATTGAAAAACTTTAGCTAAAAATTTATTTAAATACTTACTGGGACACAAATCTTTAATTATCCCTACTAGTTCTAAAGTAGATTCAATTGATTTTATTTTTCGATACTCATCGATTTTCCTAACTAAAATCCTAGAATTTTTAATGTCTCCATTATAAAAAAAGATGTCTTCTAATTTTTTCCGACTATATTCATTTATTACAGACTTAGCTGTTAATATAGAATTAGTATTCATTCTCATATCCAATTCCGCGTCTGCCATAAACGAAAAACCTCTCCCTATTAAATCTATTTGATGAGAAGAAACCCCTAAATCTGCAAGAATTCCATCAACTTTCACTATGTCATGCAGTCTTAAAAATCTTTTTATATGCTTGTAATTAGCGTGAATAAACAGAAAATTATCTGACTCAATCAAATTACTTTTCACATCACTGTCCATATCAAATGATATTAATCTTCCAGAATTTATTTTTTTAAAAATCTCCCGAGAATGACCGCCAGAACCAAATGTTACATCAACATAAATTTTCTTAGAATTAATATTTAATCCGTCCACACATTCTTTTAGTAATACAGGATTATGATAGATCATTATCATGAGTTTGATTACCCATTACATTTTCCGCCAACTCACCAAAATTCTTTAATGTTTCATCAACTACTTTCTCGTATTCTGATTTTCTCCAAATCTCAATCATATTTACTGATGAAGCTATAACTATCTCTTTTTCAATTTTAGCGTAAACTACCAGATCTTTCGGTATTAGTATTCTACCCGCTGAATCCATATTGATTTCTCTTATGCCTGACATATATGACCTTATGAAATCATTATTCTTCTTAACAAATCGATTTAACTTATCTACTTGGGAAACCATATTATTCCACTCGGAATAAGGATAAAAGTCTAAGCATCTATTAAATACAGATCTTTTAATAACAAACCCGTCTTTAGAATGGTCCGTAAGTTGTTTTTTTAAAGAAGAAGGGATTAAAACTCTCCCCTTAGAATCCACCTTACAATCAAATGTACCTATTAAATTTAACATTTCTCCCCAGTATATTTTTTGTAAAGATACAAATTTGTCCCACATTTTACCACATTTTACCACATTGTTAAAAACTTTTAATATTATTTTTTTACTCGATAAAAACTATGTAACAGACTTTAGAAAGAGATTTTAAAATAAAATTGTTTACTTTGCAGGAATATTGTTATTAAAAAAATGTTAAAAGAAGAGGGTAAATTTAAGTATCTTGAGAAGGGAGAAGGAACTAATGTAATTATGCTACATGGCCTTATGGGAGGAATAGATAATTTTGGAGACATGGTAGATATAGTAGCAAAAAAACATAAAGTCTACGCTCCTGATTTACAATTATTTGAGACACCTCTACTAAATTGCACTATAAAAAATAGAGCAAAATATATACATAAATTCATGAAAATGAAAAAACTAGACAGCGCGATACTCATAGGTAACTCACTTGGAGGTCATGTAGCTTTAGTTTTTTGCAAATTATTTCCTAACATGGTAGATGGAGTAGTTCTAATGGGTAGTTCTGGCCTATATGAAAATTCCATGGGAGACTCCTTCCCTAGGAGAGGTGACTATAATTATATTAAAGAAAAAACTGAGGAAGTTTTCTATGACCCAAAAACTGCTACTAAGGAGCTAGTAGACAAAGTATTTGATATCGCTAATAAAAGAGATTCAGTAATTAGACTTTTAGCATTTGCAAAGTCTGCAATTAGACACAATATGTCAAAGGATCTTCCAAAATTCATCATGCCATTTTGTATGATCTGGGGAAAGAATGACAAAGTGACCCCTCCACATGTTGGAGAAGAATTTAACAAACTCCTTCCCAATTCAGAATTACACTGGATAGATAAATGCGGACATTCTCCAATGTGGGAACACCCACAAAAAACCAGTCAAATAGTCATTGATTGGGCTGCTAGAAATCTTAATCAATGAAAATACACAACGCAGAATTTGTTGTAAGTAATACTAACTACAAAAACTGCCCTGAAAACACAATACCTGAATATTCTTTTATTGGAAGATCAAACGTAGGAAAATCTTCTTTAATCAATGCGTTAGTGAAAAAACAGAAGTTAGCTAAAGTTTCTGGGAAACCTGGAAAAACACAATTAATTAATCATTTCATAATTAACAATCAATGGTATCTAGTTGATCTTCCTGGATATGGATACGCTAAAACATCAAAAAAAAATCGCACTCAATTTGAAATAATGATCAAAGAGTATCTTGAAAACCGAATTCAATTAATTTGCATTTTTTTATTAATTGATATACGACACTCACTACAAAAAAATGATCAAGATTTTATGAAATATTTGGGAATAAACAAAATCCCATTTGTTATTGTATTTACAAAATCAGATAAAATTTCAAAAGAGAAAGCTTTAATTAATATTTCAGAATACAAAAATGAATTATACAAAACTTGGTCTAAACTCCCCAAAATTTTCATAACATCAGCCGAGAAGAAACAAGGATTAAATGAAATCTATAAATTTATTGACAGCTGCAACAAAAATTTCAAACCTACTTCTTTTTAAGTATTTCAGTCTGCTCAGCAAAAAAAGCACAATAATCCTTTAGAGCTCCAGACAATTTATCATGACCAGTAGATCTTTCTAAAGTATCAGACATACTTAGCAGAGTTTGGTGAAACATCACATACATCTCATTAACCATCATATCCTTTGTCCATAAGTCCAAAGTTAGGGTACTATTCTTTTTCTGGTCAAAAGCTGAAATAAATAACGACTTCAATGAAACATCAACAGCCTGTTGATCTGAAGAATTCATTACAATTTTCACCGGATTTTTATCTTGATCTAAAATCACATCAAACTCTAATCTATTTTTTCGCATTTGGTAAATATTTTGAATTAAGTAATATACTCTGAGAATCTTCATCTAACAACATATCATTCATACTAATATCATTGTTTTTTACATAGCTCTGGATAATCCTGTAACCAACCCAATATGCTAGCCTTGCAGGAGATTCTTTTGGCATTCCTTTAGTAAATGGAGCATCAAAGAAAAATGACCTTACCTTTTTTAAATTATTATCATATAAAACATCCATCTCTAAAATTTCATTCCAAATCTCATACTCATATTCTTCACACCACAGCAAATCATCTTGAGAAAATCTCAATAATTTATAATCTTCATATTCTGGCAATAATAAAGAAATAGTGTACATAATTTTACCTTTATATATCATCTCATCTAAAAAATTATTATAATCATCTTTATAAAATGTAGAAGACATCCAATATTCTAAAGCGTCAGGCAATATATACACAAGGTCTGATCTTTTAGAAATGTAATTATATCTATCTCCAGGAAAATCTTTTCCTAAATATTGATCAATTCCAATAATTAAGTTATCACTATATCTATCGATACCGTATGAATTAAATGAATTAACTATAAGAATTTTTTGAGGGACTGCAGAGTCCTTAAAAAAGTAACTATATCTTCCAAAAGCAATTTCAAACTCACTAATCAATTCTTTAATATTACCAAATTTTGTATTAATTCTCTTTTGAAAGTCAAATACTTCTGAGTAGCTAACATATTTCAACATTTCATCAACCATTTTTGAATCAAATTCATTAAAATTCATACTTAAATGATTTTTTAAATAATATACAAAAGCATCTGCATGCAATAACTTAATTTCATTCAATACACTTAACACATTAGAACTATCAATTTTTGATAATTGAGAATCTATACGGAATACTTTTATTTTACAGGGATATATATCAACCAGATCTTTAGCAGTATAGGTATTCCACGCAAAATAAGCAAGAGCAAAAATCACAATAAATATAAATACCTTTTTGATAGATTTCATAAATGCAAATGTATAAATTTGTCAAAATATTTATGAAAGAAAAGAAAATAATAAATCATATAGTAAATTGGATAAATAATTATTTATCCTCAAATAAAATGGATGGACTGGTGATAGGAATTTCTGGAGGTATAGACTCTGCATTAACTTCCACCCTGTGTGCATTAACTAACAAACCTACTTTATGTATAGAATTGCCCTTACATCAAAATTCCAAACAAATAAATAGAGGAAAAAAACATATTGACTGGTTAAAAAAAAGATATAAAAATGTTCAAAGTATAGAATTAGACTTAACCAGTACATTTGATGAGTTCAACAAAATTATAGAACAAAAAGACAATCTTGCACTTGCAAACACTAGATCAAGATTAAGAATGATGTCTCTTTATTATTTTGCACAAATAAACAACTATCTAGTAGTGGGAACTGGCAACAAAGTAGAAGACTTTGGTATTGGTTTTTTTACTAAATATGGTGATGGAGGCGTTGACTTAAGCCCAATAGCTGACTTAATGAAATCCGAAGTTTTTATACTATCTAAATATTTAGATATTGACAAAAGCATATTAAACGCTGATCCTACCGATGGACTATGGGAAGATGATAGAACAGATGAAGAACAAATTGGAGCAAGTTATGATGAAATTGAATGGGCAATGACATTTAATGACAATGAAGAAAATCTGAATTTACGACAACTGCAAATATTAAAGATATACTCTAATTACAATCAAAAAAACAAACATAAAATGAATCCTGTTCCTATATGTAAAATTCCATCTCAATTTAAATAGAATATTTTATATATATTAGCTATATAAATAAACATATAAGATTATGAATTCACTTGAAAAAATCATTACTACAATAGGAATCATCGCTTTTCTAGGAGCAATGGTATGGCAGCAATGCTGCAATCAAACAACTTGCGAAGCAGAAATTAATGAAACATCTTCTGCAGCAAACCAAGAAGTTATAGCTGTGATTAGTGATAGAGATACATTTGATACTGATGAAGAGATCGATCAGAACATAGAGTTTTAATTTTTATTCACTTTTCTCCTCACAAATCCTACTACAATCAATAAAGAAGATAAAAAAGAACTTATCCTTCCAATATAATCACCATGTTTATTGTAAAAAGTTTTAATGTTATTTACAGAAACTTTAATGGATATTGCATCACGCGTTCCCCATGGTATAGAAGAGACAACCTCTCCATTTAAATTAATATAACCTGAAATTCCTGTACTTGCTGATCTAATTACAGATTTTCTCTGCTCAATTGCGCGCAATCTAGCATAATGAAAATGATGTTTATGACCAGCTGTATTCCCCCACCAACCATCATTAGTAATTATAGAAATTAAATCAAAATCTTTATAATTTGCTAAATTACCAAATATACTTTCATAGCAAATCATTGGCAAAATATCAACAGTATCCATTTTAAAAATTTCAATTTCATTAGATGATTTGAAATTTCCGATTGGAGCAACAATTTCTTTAGGAAGATAATTTCTAATTAAATTAGATAAAAATGTAAATGGAATAGATTCTGCTCCAGGGACTAATCTTGTTTTGTTATGTATTTGAATATCTTTATTTCTATCAATAAAAACTGCCGAATTATATTTTTCCAAATCACCTCTAATAAAATCTGATAAAGTTGCGCCAACTAATATACTTAAATTTGAACCATAATTATTTAAATCATATAATCTATCTATATCCCCTTTATATATTGTAACTAAAGAGTCTCTATGAGATTTTACATACATATAATTAGGGTCTCGTTTCCATAAATAATTCTGCAACAAAGTTTCTGGAGCTAGTAAAATATTCACTGAATCATTTATATGATTCTTTTGAACTAAATAACTACACATATTAGACAATCTGAATTTATATTGACTCCAAGCATCAATATTTGGCTGAATTATAACAACATTTAATATGTTATCTGATCTATTTTCTAAATTGAACTTTACAGATAATGAAAAAAATATTGGAAACAATAAAGTAGCTAATCCAAGTAATATATATTTTGTGTAATTATTAAACAAGATGACATTAAGAATAATGATGTTTATAATTAATACCCAAAGAGACCCTCCAATAATACCAGTATACTCATACCACTGTATTAAATACACATCCTTTGCAAAAACATTTCCAAGATTTAACCAAGGCCAGGCTAGCTGCCAATGCATTTGGACATACTCCATTGAAATCCATAAAGCAACAAATGATACATACCCTAATCTATATCCATAAATTGACTTAAGCTTATGAAAAATAATAAAAACCAAAACCATAAATGAAGATGTAATCAAAACAGCTGACACAACACCGAATACTGTTGCATACATAATCCAATAAGTAGTGCAAACATTAAAAATCAAGAAAGTAATATAGGATAGACCTATCAACTTTAAGGTTTTTCGTTTACCTTTTAATTTATTTTCTACAAAAAAAAGTGGAACAAAGGCGAAAAATATAAGATATGAAAAACCAATTTCAGGCCAAGAAAAAGATAATAAAAGTCCTGAAACAATACTCAATAATAAATTTCTCATTTATTTAAAGTTGTATGTTAGAGACACAATATGAGAAAATGTTCCTTGTTGGAAGGTATCAAAGTTCGCTAAAGCATAATCTATAACAATATTTTTAGTATCAAATCCAATGCCAAAACTGGGTTTAATAGTGAAATACTTTTCTCCTATAAAATCTGTATTCTTAATCAAGTCACCTAAACCAAATCTAAATGCAAACACATCTTTATATACAAATTCTGAACCAAAATGAGGATTTACACTAAAGAATTTATTAGAATATAGAGTATTTCGTAAACCATCAAAATAATAATCAAAATCTAGTTCAGAATGTATTTTATAAATATCATTACTAAACAACAGTTTAGAAACTCCTATCTGCATAGAAGGAATTGTAACTTCAGATGTATTAACAGGCACCTCATTTCCTGTGCTAAGGTATACATCACTATACTCATCTGGATCAAAAATCCAGGTATTATAAGTTGAAGTAGCATCTCTAATAATTGCTGCAAACTTCCAAGTATTAATTTTTTTCTGAGCAGAAATATCAAATCCAATTCCATAAGAATTTGCGAAACTTCCTATCTTCCTATATATTATCTTAGCATTCCCTCCAACATCAAAACCCAAAAAAACATCTGATTTAGCATATGAAAACAAACAAGCGTAATCAGCTACAGAAAACAAAGTAATGCGATCATAATCTGTATTTCCATTATTATCAACCAAATTAATAGTATTCATAATATCATCTATACCAAGTCTTATTATCATAAACCCATAAGCCGCTCCATCCTCATATTTTGAAACATAAGAAATTTGATCATAATTAGCAATCCCTCCAAAATAAGCAGCATGCATTATCTCAATTGAAGATTCTTGCATTTCAACAAGAGATGAAGGGTTCCAATAAATAGATGAAGGACCATCCACAGAAGCTACCACAGATTTTGATAAAGAAAAAGATCTTGCTCCGGCACCAATTTGCAGAAAATCATTACTGTATTTTAACTGAGTATATAAAGACTCTGAACATAATATTAAAAAAAATATAGTATAGCAACTTTGAATTTCATTATTGTATATTTGTCCATAAAATAACACAAAATTCTCTATAATATTGTAACATAATGAAAGTAATTGTAGCTAATATTCCTAACATTATCACACTATCTAATATGCTATGTGGAATAACAGCTATAATACTAGCATTTGACAATCAACTTAGTAACGCGGGTATAGCAATATTTATTGGAGCATTTTTAGATTTTATAGATGGATTCGTTGCAAGAACCCTTAAAGCAGAATCTATTGTTGGAAAACAATTGGATAGTTTTTCTGACTTAATTACATTTGGATTAGCTCCAAGCATGATAATTTATCTTCTGATTTGTGAGAACACCATTAATTTAGATAATTATTTTTTTCAACTAAATATGTTAGCATATATTGCGTTTATAATACCTATATTTTCTGCTATTAGACTAAGTAAGTTTAACACAACAAATCCTAACTATAATTATTTCTTTGGAATTCCCACACCTGCATCGGGAATCTTTATAGCTTCTTTACCAATAATTTTTGATCAAAATAACTTGATGTTCCTTAAAGAAACTGAGAACCTAATTTTAACATGTTTGACACTGTCTGCTTTAATGGTGTCAAATATTAAGATCTTCTCAATAAAAATAGATCCAAAAACCAAAAAACTAAATATTTTTCGAATTACATTTCTTATAATTAGTATAATATTATTGTACACCTTAAGTATTACAGCAATCCCCATTATTATAATTTTACATATTTTTTTATCAATCATAAATAATTTAATCAAATGAAATTTACAGCAGAAATAAATATAATGCCATTAAAAACACTTTTAGATCCTCAAGGAAAAGCTGTTAGTGCTAGTATGTCAAACATTGGTCTATCAGAAATAACCAACGTACGAATAGGGAAACATATAACGATTGAAATAGAAGCAACAAACAAAGAAGAAGCAACTAAACTAGTTGAAACAGCATGTTCTAAACTACTTGCAAATCAGATAATGGAAACATTTTCCTTTACAATCAGTAAATTGTAATTAATTTATCTTAATTCAAAATTATCTCCTAAATATAGTTTTCTTACCTTATCATCTGAGACTAAGTCATCAGTAGTACCTGACTTTAAAATTTTACCTTCATATAACAAATATGATCTATCGGTAATTGACAAAGTCTCATGCACATTATGATCGGTTATTAAAACACCAATATTTCTTTCCTTTAATTTAGATATAATGATTTGAATATCCTCAACAGCAATGGGATCAATTCCAGCAAATGGTTCGTCTAACAAAATAAATGAAGGATCTGTAGCCAAACTTCTTGCTATCTCTGTTCTTCTTCGTTCACCACCTGACAATTTAGACCCAATATTATATTTAATTTTAGTTAATCCAAATTCTTCTAACAAATGATTACATTTTCTTCTGCGATCTGTTTTTGACAAATTTGTCATTTGTAATACTGAAAAAATATTGTCCTCCACTGTCATTGATCTAAAAATAGAAGATTCTTGAGCCAGATAGCCGATTCCTAACTTTGCTCGTTTATACATTGGATATTTAGAAATATCTATGTCATCCAAAAAAATAGAGCCAGAGTCTGATTGAATAAGGCCTACAATCATATAAAATGTAGTAGTTTTTCCAGCTCCATTCGGTCCCAACAAACCAACAATTTCTCCTTCATTTAAAGTCAAAGTAACCTCTTCAACTACAGTTCTACCACTATATGTTTTAACTAATTTATTTATATTTAAATTCATCTTTTTATCTTAGAAATCCAATTACTTTTTTATAAAGAAAATAGACTATTACTAAAATAGCAAATTGTCTCGCATATTCAAATTTATCATTAAGATCAATTGATTCAATAATTTCTACAAAATAATATCTATATTGATATAGAGGATCAATTAAATATTGAATATAACTAAACAATACAAATACTATCCAGTATAGAAGAAAAATAACGATAATGCTAAAAAATATACTAAGAAAAATATTTATAAATGATCTCATTATATTCGCTCCTTCTATTACTTTTTTTGAAACAAAAATACTTACTTCATATAGAAATATGATAGGTATTGCCACTAAAACTTGACTTATTACATCTGGTGGTGTAATAAGAGCAGCTAAAATTAATGTAACAACCATCGCATGCCTCCTATATTTTTTCATAAAAGATGGTGTCACAAGACCAATTCTTGTTAAAAAATAAACAAGAATTGGTAATTCAAATAAAATTCCATTAGCCAAACAAATAGTGCTGATGATAGACACATATGAGCTTAATCCAATTGTATTAGTTACTTGAGAGCTTAATTCATATGTATATAAAAAGTTTATCGATAACGGGGCTACTAAAAAATAACCAAATAAAATACCCATAGAAAATAGAATCGAAGTGAAGAAAATAACTCCATTTGTCAATTTTTTTTCTGTTTTTTTCAGAGCTGGTTTAATAAAGCTCCAGAATTCCCAAAATACATAAGGGAAAGAAATACAAATTCCGCTAATTAATGATATTATAATATGAGCTGAAAATTGACCAGCCATTGAAAAATTATTTAATTGCCAATTATGATTTCCAATACATAGAAGGTCTCCCATATTTAACAAATGTGATAATTTACAAAACAACTCATATGTAACAAAGTGTTGACTCTTTGGTGCCAAAAGAATAAAGTCAAAGATAAACTCCCTATTTATAAAAGTGAAAAAGGAACAAATAAAAATAACTAAACTGGACCTAATAAGATGCCATCTTAACACCTCTAAGTGATCTAAAAAGGACATTTCCTTAACTTTATCAGTCATAACTAAATTCCTTCTTTTAATATATCATGCATATGTACTACTCCTAAATATTGATTATCATTATCAATTACAAGTAATTGACTAATATTGTTTTTCTTCATTATCTTTAACGCATCCACCAGCAAACATGAAGAATTGACAATCTTAGGATTGCTATTCATGATATCTTTCGCAAAAAAATTATGAATATCTCCATGTTTTTCAAGCATTCTTCTCAAATCACCATCAGTTATAATACCAACTATCGTTTCTCTTTTTAAGACTGTAGCTGCACCAACTCTGTGTTTTGAGATCTCTAAAATAACTTGACTTAGCTCATCATCTAAATCTACTACCGGTCTACAAAAATTAGAAATTAAATCAACAACTTTCATATGCAACCTTCTTCCTAAAATGCCAGCCGGATGAAGTTTAGCAAAATCTTGTTTTGTAAAACCTTTTGATTCAATAAGACAAATGGCTAACGCATCGGACAAAACCAATTGAGCAGTTGTAGAAGAAGTAGGGGCGAGATTATTTGGACCAGCTTCCTTCTCAACAAAACTATTTATAAAAATTTCAGATTTATTAGCAAGATATGACGTTGGATTTCCACAAATAGATATTAACTTAACACCTATTAGATGAACTATATTGATCAAATTCTTAACTTCTTCGGTATTTCCACTATTAGAAATTACTATTATCAAATCACTTTTTTGAATAACACCTATATCTCCATGAAGAGCATCAGAAGCATGCAAAAAAATAGAAGGCTGCCCTATAGAATTTAAAGTAGATACAAATTTATTTGCAACATGAGCACTTTTCCCAACACCTGAAACAATAACTCTACCATTGCATAAATACATTTCTTGAACAGCGGAAACAAAATTATGATCTAAAAAACTTTGCAGTTGAAAGATAGAAGATTGCTCTTCTTTAATAACTTTCTTTGCTATTTTTAAAATGTTTTTACTATCTAACATTAATTTTATGCTTATATTCGTTAATGAAAACATTACAAAAGTATCACTTTTAAGATTATAATTAAAAAATATGAGATTTTCTTCTGAAGTTCTTCATAAAGAACTCAAAAATATTTTTGGATTTGATAGATTTAAAGGCAGACAGGAAAAAATAATTCATAATTTATTATTAGGAAAAGATACTATGGTAATAATGCCTACTGGTGGAGGAAAATCCATGTGTTACCAGCTGCCAGCTTTACTTTCAGAAGGTTTATCAATTATAATTTCTCCATTAATAGCTTTAATGAAAAATCAAGTTGATGCGATCAGAACATTTAATAATCAAGATAGCATTGCCCATGTACTTAATTCTACTTTGTCAAAATCTCAAACACAAACAGTATTTGATGACATTAAAAAAGGGGCAACCAAATTACTTTATGTTGCCCCTGAATCTCTAATCAAAGAAGAATATATTACTTTTTTAAAATCAATTAATATTAGTTTCTACGCTATAGACGAAGCGCATTGCATTTCTGAATGGGGTCATGACTTTAGACCTGAATATAGAAGAATTCGAGAGATAATAGAAAATATAAATAGAAAACCTATAATAGCATTAACAGCAACAGCAACACCAAAGGTGAAAAATGACATATTAAAAAATCTTAACATTAAAGAGGCCACATTATTCTTAGACTCATTTAACAGAAAGAATTTATTTTACGATATAAGACCTAAAAACAATGTTGAAAAAGAAATTATAAAATTCATAAGTAATCAAGGTAACAACTCTGGGATTATATATTGTTTAAGTAGAAAAAAAGTAGAAGAAATAGCCGCTACTTTACAAGTTAATGGAATTAACGCTTTACCATACCACGCGGGACTAGATAGCAAGACTAGGGGTATGCATCAGGATGCTTTTATAATGGATGAATGCAATGTCATAGTAGCAACAATAGCCTTTGGAATGGGAATAGACAAACCTGATATTAGATATGTCATTCATCATGATATTCCCAAAAGTCTTGAGGGATACTATCAAGAAACTGGTAGAGCTGGAAGAGATGATGGAACAGGTCATCTACTGACATTCTATAGTTATAAAGATATTGAAAAATTAGAAAAATTTCTTAGTGGTAAACCTGTCAATGAAAGAGAAATTGGAAGACAACTTATAATGGAAACCATTTCATTCGCTGAAACTTCTATGTGTAGAAGAAAATATTTACTTCATTATTTTGGTGAAAATTTCGATAGTGAAGATTGTAATAAAATGTGTGACAATTGTAAGAATCCTAAGCCTACTTTTGAAGGGAAAGAGTACATTATAAAATTATTAAATGCCATTAGAATATCCAATGAAACATTTAAATCAAAAGAGATAGCAAAAATAATGATAGGTGAGACAAATAGCCTTATTAATCAACAGCTTGCTGAAATACAAGATGTATTTGGTTCTGGAAAAGATAAAAAAATTGAATTTTGGCATTCAATTATCCGACAAATATATGTTAAAGGGTTAATTACTAAAGAAATTGAAAGCTATGGAGTTATTAAATTAACAGAATTAGGGGAAAATTTCATCCAAAACCCCTCAAGATTTACAATTACTGAAGATCATCACTATGAAATAAATAATAGTAACGAAAATACTGTAAAAGGAACAGCGATGGATGAAAAACTTTTCAAAATGTTAACAGTTTTAAGAAAAGAGATTTCAAAAAAAACACAGCTTCCTCCTGCAATAATTTTTCAAGAATCTTCTATAATTGATATGGCAAACAACTACCCAACTGGTATGAAAGAAATGTCTCAGATTCAAGGAGTAGGTATTGGAAAAGCAGAAAAATATGGAAAAGATTTTATAGAACTTATTAGTAAATATGTAGAGGAAAATAATATTGACCGTCCTTCAGAAATGATAATAAAAACTGTTCCTAACAAATCCTCAAATAAAGTATATATAATTCAAAGCTTGGATAAAAAAATTATGATAGAAGATATAGCAAAAGCAAAAGGATTATCTAATGCAGATCTAATTACAGAAATGGAAACTATTGTTGATTCAGGAACTAAATTAAATATAAAATATTTGCTAGATAATATGATGGAAGAACATGAACAAGAAGAACTTTCTGATTTCTTTAAAGACTCTCAAAACTTCTCATTAGAAGAAGCCAGAATAGAATACGCAGAAGAAGAATTTTCTGACACTGAAATAAGAATAGCGCGTATTCATTTTATTACTACTATTGGAAATTAATCATGAATTTTAAACGATTTACATTCAACTATTTTCAGGAAAATACATATATCATATGGAACAATAATGAATGTGTCATAATTGATCCGGGATGTTCAAATAACGAAGAGGAAAATTTACTTGAGAATTTTATAAATAATGAAAATCTTAAACCATTAAAAATTATCAACACACACTGTCATCTAGACCATGTATTTGGAAATTATTTTATTAGTAATAAATGGAATACAGATTTATATATACATGAAAAAGAATTAGATCTTTTACAAAATTCTAAAACCATTGCTCATGAATATGGTATCGATAAATTTTCATCAAGTCCTCACCCCACATGTTTTTTAAAACCCAATGAAATAATTGACATTTGTGGATTAAATTTTAAAATTTTATTTACTCCAGGGCATTCTCCAGGGCATGTTTGTCTCTATGATGAAGAGAACAAAATATTATTTGGTGGAGATGTGCTATTTAAAGGGAGCATTGGACGGACTGATTTACCTGGTGGTGATTATAATACACTAATTGAAAGTATCCAAAAAAACCTTTTAATACTAGATGACGAAGTCAAAGTACTGCCTGGTCATGGGGATGAAACTACAATCGGATTTGAAAGAAAAAACAATCCTTTTCTAATTTAGTTGATTAATCTGTTTTAAGATTGTAGCAAAATAATGAATTTTATCTCCAAATTTATTAAAATGAGTTGATTTCATGTTATTTTCGAAATCCTGAATAAAAGAATGCAACTTTACTAATGAATCACAATAATGATGAATAGCATATATACAATCATCTGAAATTATTTCCACAGAACAAATCTGTACAGAAACAAATTTATCTTCTGAAATCCAAGTTGGTAAAAAATCAGAAATCATCCAATCATACCATTTTTCTTGTGATGACTTATCTACATAGTATGTAATATTAAAAATTATCAAAATTGATCTTGTAATATTCTATATCGCTTCCTTGAATCAACAATAAATATACTGCCACTACAATTAAATAAAATCATCTGATAATATTTCAAAGACATCTCTTTATCATTCAAATTAAAATCATAAATTTTAGCCAAACTATATAAAGCGTCATCATAAAGTATATCAAAACTATAATTTTCTATAATTCTATTTAACATTGATATAGCAGATGCTATTTCTCCAAGCTCCTTATAAATCTCATGTTTCTTAAATAATATCTCATCAACTAAATCATGTTCAGGGTATATTATTAATATTGAATCTAAAATTAGATTGGATTTTTTATATTTCTTTTGAAATGATGCAAGATCTGCTCTTGCAAACATTTTCATAGTATTTTCTGTGGTATCCAAATTTAAATTATCAGTAATTAGCAATGAAAGTGACATCGCATCATTAGATATCAGTTTAGAAGTTGAAGATTTTAATATATCTAATTGATTTTGAGCCCAAATAAAATCACCTTGATAATAAGAAACTTTAGCTTTTTTTAATTTAGCTTCATGTCCTAAAGGGTGATCAGTAAATATATTTTCTACTTTTGAATAATATAACAATGATGTCCATATATTTCCCGATAACAACATTACATCGCCATATAATAATTGTAATTCGGCCAAATCCCTTGAGTAAAGCTGTGGAATATCCATTACTTCTTCAAGAAAACTCTTTGATAATTCTATATTTTGATATTTAAAAGTTAAAAATCTAGCGTAATTAATTAACAAAGTTGCAGTGAACTTGTCCTTGCCTAATAAACTTATCGCTTCCTCGTATTGAATTTTCAAGTTTTGAATATTAAAATATTCTAAATTCTCAATTGAATATAATCTATTGATATTTGCTTCTAAATAATAATAATTATCAATTCCTTTTGATATTAAATAATTAAAACATTTTAAAGCAACTGAATATTCTTTCTTATCTAAAAGTGTTTCTCCCAATTCATAAATTTTCTCACCATCTAAACCATTTCTTAAATCTATAGCTTTTGATTGAGCAAAAGCTAATTCATACTCTTGATCCAATATAAAAAACCAGACAAGTATATCCGAAAAAAAATATCCCTCTTTTTCAACATTCGCATATTCTAATAATCCATGTCTTACATAATTAAAATTATCTTCGTTTTTAATTCCATTATTATCCAAATATCGCTGCAAATAATAAATAACCATAGATCTCTTATTAGGTTCTTTTTTTATAGACAATAAGTATCTATTTATCATTTCCTGATCATTTCCCAAACTCTCATATAAATGAGCTATTTGCATACTATAATCTGGTAAATTGGGATAATTTTCCTCTAAAAAAATATAACAAGATAACGCTTCTTCATAAAGCTGATATAAGACAAATCTATTTGCAACTGAAATAATTTGAGAGGTATTTATTAATAATTTCGATTGTAAATCTTGTAGGATGGAATTAGCATGTGAACTTTCTTTTATAATATTCAAGTAGTACTCATCTACTTTATATGTTAAATTATTTCGGAATTTACTAGTTACTTGTTTATTAATTTTTGTAGCTCTATCATATGCAGATATATTCAATAAGCTATTAAAATATGGATTATAATATGATTGAATATTAGAATAATTAACAAGTTTCTCACAAATATTTACAACCTTTTTATACTCACCTTGTTTGAAAAGATTATTAATATTCCTAGAATCATTAATTTGAGAAAAAAGTGAAGATGTAAAAAGAAATACAAAAAATATTATTCTCATTTAGTAATATAATCTAATCCCATATATGGGCGTAATATCTTAGGTATTTCGATACGATCTTTCTTCTGATTATTCTCAAGAAGCGCCGCGAATATACGTGGAAGAGCTAAGGAAGATCCATTTAATGTATGACATAATTTATTAATACCTTCTATATTTTTATATCTTAACTTCATACGATTTGCTTGGAAATCTTGAAAATTAGAAACTGAACTAACCTCTAACCATCTTTCCTGACCAGCAGAAAAAACTTCAAAATCATAAGTCAAGGAGGAAGAAAATCCTAAGTCACCACCACATAATTTCATAATTCTATATGGTAGAGATAATTCTTCTATAATAGAAGCCACATGACTAACCATATTATCTAAAGCTTTTGCAGAATCTTCTTGCCTATGAATTTCGACAATTTCAACTTTATCAAATTGATGTAATCTATTTAACCCTCTTACCTCTTTTCCATATGAACCGGCTTCTCTTCTGAAACATGGAGTATATGCTGTACATTTTATTGGCAATAAATTATCCTTAATAATAGTATTCCTAAATAAATTCGTTATGGGAACTTCCGCAGTTGGAATTAAATATAGTGGATTATTCTCCATTTCTACTTTATATAGATCTTCTTCAAATTTAGGTAACTGACCAGTTCCATAGCCTGAATCCGAATTAACTAAATGGGGGGGCAAATATTCTTTGTATCCAGACATGATATTTTTATCTAAAAAATATGAAATTAATGATCGTTGTAATTTCGCTCCCAAATCGATATATACTGGAAATCCTGAACCCGTGATTTTATTTCCGAGCTCAAAATCAATTAAATTATACTCTTTGGCTAACTCCCAATGAGGCTTTTTATCTTCTGGAAGATCTGGGACACTACCCTTTTCTATTATAATGACATTGTCTTTTTCTGATTGACCTTTATTTACAATCTTATTTGGGATATTTGGCACTTGTAATAGAAGGTCTGTAAGTGTATGTTCGATAGATTTCTGACTATCCAGCAATTTATTCACTTCTGACTTAATATTAATAGATTTAATTTTCAAATCCTCAGCATTTTCTACCTCTCCTTTCTTGTAAAATTGACCAATCTCTTTATTTATTTGATTAGAATTAGAAAGCAAATCATCAATTTTCTTTTGATTTTTTTTTCTTTCATCATCTAATGAAATAATTTCATTAATAATACTAACAGCATCAAAATTTCGTTTAGTTAAAGATTGAATAGCAATCTCTTTATTTTTTCTTAAATAATTTACTTCTAACATAACAAATATATTTTTTAACAAAAATAAAAAAACTCTTGATTTCTCAAGAGTTCTTAATTTATAAAAATAACTTGAAGAAACTAAACAGTTTGAATTGAAACGTATGATCTATTTTTCTTTTTCTTTGTATATTTTACTACACCGTCCTTTAAAGCGAATAATGTATGATCACGTCCCATCCCTACATTAGGGCCAGGATAATGAACAGTCCCTCTTTGTCTTACGATAATATTTCCAGCTATGATATTTTGACCACCGAAAATCTTAACTCCAAGCCGTTTACTTTCAGATTCTCTTCCATTTTTACTACTACCTGCTCCTTTTTTATGTGCCATTTACCTATTTTTTAATTTATATATTCAAAGTAAAAAACTAATCCTTCTTTTTTGACTCCTTTTTAATTACAACCTTTTTTTCTGAAACCGCAGATGCTGATTTTTTATTTACTGTGGATTTCTTCTTTAATCCAGATTTACCTTTTGGTTTAGTTGTTTTTTCAGAGTCTACTTTTTTAGATGAAATTGATGATTTTCTAGAAATATCTAAAATCTCTATTTCAGTCAGTGCACTTCTATGACCATTCTTGACTCTATAGCCTTTTCTTCTTTTCTTTTTGAAAACGACTACTTTATCACCCTTAATATGTTTAACTAATTTAGCTTTAACCTCAGCGCCAGCTATCTTTGGAGATCCTACATCTATTTTTTTTCCATCATCAATTAACAAAATATCCTTTAATGACACCTTATCACCTTCATTTCCAGCAAGTCTATTGACAAATATCTTCTGATCTTTTTCAACTTTAAACTGCTGTCCAGAAATCTCTACTATAGCATACATATAACTATGTCTTTTTTTAATTAGGACTGCGAAAATAATAAAAACTGACTAATTATTAGAAATATCTCTTTGTTTTTTTTAATAAACAACAAATTATAGATTTCTATTGATTCATTGTGTTTCATGACTAATGCATTATATTTGCGATTAAAAATGCGGATTCTTTTACCTTTAATATTCTGTATAGCAACTATACCTAACCTGATTTTTTCTCAAAATCGATGCGGAACAGATGAATATACCATTCTCTTAGAGAACAAGTATGGTGAATATAAAAACTCGAGAAAATTAGTAAATGAACAAACAAAAAATTGGCTTTATATTAACACTTTAGAAGTGCCTAATATAATTACAATACCAGTAGTTGTCCATGTAGTTTGGAATACTAATCAAGAAAATATCTCTGACGCTCAGATATTTTCACAAATTGATGTTCTAAATGCTGACTTTAGAAGAACTAATATTGATGCAATTAATACACCAAACATATGGAACAACATAGCTGCAGATTGTGAAATAGAATTCTGCCTTGCAACAATTGACCCAAATGGAGTCAGCTCAACAGGAATAACAAGAACGCAGACATCACAAACATCTTTCTCTATTTCAAATGATAATGTAAAATATACTAATAGTGGGGGAATTAACGCATGGCCCAATGAAGACTATCTAAACATATGGGTATGTGATTTGGGGGGAGGATTGCTTGGATACGCTACACCTCCATCAAATTTTTTGAGTAATGAAGATGGAGTAGTTATTGGATATAGATACTTTGGAACAACAGGAAACGTGCAAAATCCATATCACAAAGGAAGAACTACAACTCATGAAGTTGGCCACTGGCTCAATCTTGAACATGTCTGGGGATTTGGAAACTGCGGAAATGATAATGTTAATGATACTCCAACGCAACAATCCTCAAACTATGGATGTCCTGGATTCCCTCACAATACAAATAGCTGTGGAACAAATAATAATAATGGTGATATGTTCATGAATTATATGGACTATACAAATGATGCGTGCATGAACCTTTTCACAAACGGACAGAAAAACCGTATGATCGCTGCTATTAATCAATATAGATCAAACCTATTAAACCATAATTTATGTAGTAACAATCCTCCTGTTCAATCATGGAATTGCGTTAACGGAAGTTGTGTTGATCCAGGGAATGGAAATGGATCCTTTTCTGATTTGAATAACTGTTTTACTAATTGTGATTGTGATGGCATAACACCTCCTATCATTGAAGAATTTCAATCAAACTCAATTCCAAATAATTGGAATATAATTAATAATGATAACGATAAAACATGGGAAATAAATGAACAGGTAGGGTATAATAGTTCTAAATCTATTTATATCAATAATGCTGAATATGCAGCTAATGGTGAAATCGATGATCTTGAAATGCCAAATCTTAATTTATCTAATACTTCAAGCGCATCACTTTCTTTTGATTACGCGTATTCACTATGGACTAATCCAAACTCATCACAGATTTGGTCTGATACCTTGAAAATAATGATCTCTGATGACTGTGGAGATACTTGGAATGTAATCTGGGAAAAAGCAGGGACAAACCTAGTAACTACGAATCCTGTTTTCAACCCATTTAATTGGATTCCTAATAATAATGATTGGATAAATGAATCCATTAATTTATCCAATTATCTTAATCAAGATGATATCGTTATTAAATTTAGAAATATTAATCAATATGAAAATAACTTATTTATTGACAACGTCAATATATCTACAACACCTTCTTCGTTAGACAATGAAACGAATAAAGCATTTATCTATAATTCTGAAAGAAACTATTTCTATTTTGAATTAGAAGATGAAAAGAAAATATTTAATTTACTAGGCCAAAACGTATTAAGCACGAAAGAAAAAATTATAGATGTAATGACATTACCTAATGGTGTATATATATTAAATTATAAAAACAATAACTATAAGTTCTATAAAAAATAATTATTTTTTATCATTTACTATATATATACCTAACAAGATAATCGCCATAGATAAAAAATGAGAAAACTTTATTAACTCATTATCCAACATTCCCCAAAATATGGCAACTACTGGAATTAAATAGGTCACTGATGAAGCAAAAACCGATGAAGTCTTCTTAACCAAAATGTTAAACAAGATAACTGGAAAGGAAGTACACACTAATGACAAAACAACTATGTAATTAAAACTAACAAATCCAGATTCGGTATTTAATATTGAAATAAGATCTATATTTCCTACAAAAATCCCTGCAATAGGGCCAATAAATAAAAATGAAATTGAAGTAATAGCAATAGAAGGTAATTTATCTAATTTTTCTCGAATCACATTAATAGAAATGGCATAACACATTGTAGCTATAATAACATAGAAAACAGGAAAAGAAATATCCGATTGCATCGATGATCCAGATAAAAACAATAATATAGATCCGAATAAACCTATTAAAACCCCATAAAACTTTGACAATGAAAAATCGTTTCCAAAAAAGAACCAACCAAATAATAATGTAAAAATTGGCGTTAAAGAATTCAATGTTCCAACGAATGAACTATTCAAAACTTCTTGAGACAAAGCAAATAAGAAAGCGGGTACTGCATTTCCTAAAAACCCTACAATAATTAATGGTACTATTTGTGATTTACGCAATTTAGAAAAATCATTAAATACAAATGGTAACAAGGAAACAAAAGCAATAAATATTCTTAGACTTGCTACTTCTAGAGCAGTAAAAGACTCCAAAGATCGTTTCATTAGAATAAATGAGCTTCCCCAAATAATAGAAAGAATAACTAAAATCAAGTAATGTTTATGCCAAATTTTCATGATTACAAATATATGTTAGTTATTTTTGCATTAAAGTATTTATTAAATGAATAAATTAACAAAAGATAAAATAATCTCCATTTGGCTATATAGCGGATTGATTATGGTTTTATCTATGGTTATAATTGGAGGAATAACTAGAGTCACAGGTTCCGGATTATCTATGATTGAGTGGGATTTTTTTGGGAGATTTTTTTCAGAAAATGATATTCAAAAATCATTTATAGAATGGAAAGAAAATGAGCAAAATAATCGTAGTATTGAATACAGGACTCAACTAAATTATGAGGACTATAAGAGTATTTACTTCTGGGAAAACTTTCATAGACAAACTGGTAGATTTATAGGTATTTTATTCATTCTTCCATTTTTATTTTTTTTAATCAAAAAGTGGATTAGCAGTAAACAAATAAAAAAATATCTCATCTTACTTTGTTTAGGAGCATTACAAGCAGTTTATGGATATTTTATGGTAAAAAGCGGATTAAAAGACAATCCTAAAGTAAGTCATTACTGGCTATCCATTCACTTTATTTCTGCATTATCACTCGCATCATATATCTGGTGGATGATTCTAGAATTTAGGAATAAAATTCAACATAATAAAGCAGTCTATAAAATATCTACAATTTTCTTATTGCTGCTGATAATACAACTAATCTATGGAGCTTTTGCGGCTGGACTAGAGGCTGGTAAATACACGAATTTCTCTAGCTATCTATCAAGAATTTTCGCTTATAGCCACCCTGAAACAAGTCTAAACTTTATTGATGATCCCAGGAATATAATTAATATACATAGATACTTAGGGTTTATATTACTAATTTTTTCAATATATTTTTGGCGCAAAACAAGAAATACATTATTTAAAAAAGAGGTCAATATCTTGATGGTAATGGTGATCTTCCAAATTATATTTGGATCAATATATTTATTAATTGTAAATAAAGGAGGTCAAATAATAGAATTAAGAAATTGGATTGCTATAATGCACCAATTTTTAGCGTCACTAATTACATTAGTAACAGTTTATATCATTCATCAATCGAGGCCCACCTAAATGATTCTACAAAATTAAATATTTCGGATTGCATAATTTTGTTCTCTAATAATATGTCTGAACCAATAGAAGTATTAAACTCTAAGCCACCTGAAACGTAATACTCAATACTATCTGTTAAGATAAATTGAGCTGAAGTAGCAATGTTTTCACCGTAAAGAAAACACAGGAAACCATAAATAGATTGCATTTTATTTTCACAAATCTTAACTTCTACATTCGCTCCTTTTTGTTCATGAATTGAAATCAATTTTTCAAAATCAATCATATGCCTATCAAGATTAACTACTTTTTGCAATCGAAAATATATATTTGCATTATACATATCATAACTAATAGAATATGTCAATGAATCAATAGTATTTATTTTAGATGATTGAGAATAATAACACTTGAAAACATCATTTTCAAAACAATTTGTAGAAGTTAATGGAAGTGGGATTTTAACTAAAGCTCTAGGCTTTTGTATATAATATTGATCTCCTGTATTACAACTAAATATTATAACTAAAATCAAAAAATATCTCATATCTTATTATTATGAAATAACTACTTTTACTCGATTAATCTTTCTTTCATCTACAGATTCAATGATGAATTTATATGGTGGAAAGTCTATTTCATCTGAAATTTTTGGCAAGTAACCTGTACTTTCCAAAATCAAACCAGCTATTGTATCAGTATCTCCTTTCAAATTATCAAAATAATCATGCTTGCCATTTACAATTTTTAGAAAATCATTTAAAGAAGTCTTTGCTTCAAAAACAAAAGTACTTCTATCTAATTGTGAATAAAGTTTGCCATCATCATCGAATTCATCAACTATATCACCAACGATCTCTTCAAGTATATCTTCTAGTGTTATAATACCTGAAGTGCCTCCATACTCATCAACAACAATTGCTAAATGAATTTTTCGCTCTTGAAACTCCTTTAATAATTCATTAATTTTTTTAGTTTCAGGCACAAACATAGGCTGGTGACATAACGAAAGCCAATCTAAATCTTCATCCTCTATAAATGGAAGTAAATCCTTAATATACAGTACTCCCTTAATACTATCAAAGGTCTTTTCATATATAGGTATTCTAGAAAAAGAAGAAGAAATTACAGTATTTAGGACTTCTTTATAAGGAGCGTCTTTTTCAATAGCAACTACATCTGTTCTAGGTTTCATGATTTCTTTAACATCAATATTCCCAAATTCAACTATACTTTTTAAAATTCTTCTATCTTCATCACTTTCTTCAAGATCTTCGGTAAGCTCAATTGCTTGAGAAATTTCCTCCATACTTACAGAAGATGATTTACGTTTTACACGATCATCAATAAAAGAAGTAGCAAATAGCAATATAGATGATAAAGGATGAAATATACTCTGTAATACCCAGATAAATCCAGATGTTTTTGAACTAAATTTTACAGCATTTTGCTTTGCATATACTTTAGGAGTAATTTCCCCTAAAAGGACTAACAAAAATGTAATTAACACTACCTGAATCAAAAATGCAATCCCAGGAGATGAAATAATACCATAATGAATCATCAGCTCATTACTGAAATAATAAAAGAAAACTATAATAGCTACATTAATGAAATTATTAGCTATTAATATAGTAGCTAATAATCTATTTGGATGCATTAATAATCTTCGAATTCGATGCTCTTTTCGGGCATCTATTTGCGCAAGATTGATTAAATTTTTAGAATCCAAAGAAAAGAAAGAAACTTCAGAACCGGAAACTAATGCTGATAAAAACATTAGAAATAATATAAAAACAAAACCAGCAATTATAAATAAGAAACTAACTTCACTATTATCTACTAAAGCATTTAATTGAAGGAATATGGGAAAAGGATCTTCTTTCAAAATCTAAATATTAAAATGGTAAATCATCAGAATTTGATGATTCATTTATATTTTGAGAATTATTAGATTGATCTTCATTATTATTAGTGTTATTAGGGGCGGTAATAGTAGAAGCACTACTATTACTATCGTTTCTAGAACCTAACATAGTCATTTTTTCAGCGATTATATCAGTAGAATATCGGGTATTCCCTTCCTTATCTTCCCACTTTCTTGTATTGATTTTTCCTTCAACATAAACTGAATTACCTTTCTTTAAATATTTCTCAGCAATATCAGCCAAACCTCTCCACAAAACAATATTATGCCATTCAGTTTGACTCACTCTCTCTCCTTGCTTATTGTTATAAGTTTCAGTAGTAGCTAAAGAAAAATTCGCTACAGAAACTCCAGTGTCCAGATGTTTGACTTCAGGATCTTTTCCTAAATTTCCAATCAAAATAACCTTATTTACTCCACTCATATAATTAAATTTTTCTCAACAAATATAATAATTTTATCTGTTCATAGCATTTCTTTTTAGGTATTTATCAATTAATCTTGGAATTGGATATTGATCAATATCATTCCAATTTATATTTATTAAAAAATCAATATTTATAGAAGATTTTAGATCAATTTCAATAAATTTTGCATAAATTTTTTGATGAGATAACTTATGAATTATAGTTTCTGAAATTTCAGAAATAGAATAATTGTCTTTAGGTACTTTTTTCAAAAAAATTGATTTATTAAGGTCTTTAATATTAAGATCCCCCTCAATCAAGGGAAATTGAAACAAAGATTTCCAAATACCTTTCTTTCGCTTGTGAATATAAGTAGTTTGATTGAAGTTAAACACAAGGAAATTAAATACTCTTTTATTCACATTAACCTTCTTCTGCTTATACGGCAATACTTTTACAAGTTCGGATCCATATGATTTACATTGGTATTTGATTGGACATACATTACACTCAGGGTTAGACTTTACACATTGAAGAGCTCCAAATTCGATCATAGCTTGATTATATATTGCTGATTTATTCTTATCTAACAATGAAGAAGATAATTCCTTTAATATATTCATACCTTTTGCAGTATCAACAGGTTCCAAAACACCAGCATATCTACTAATTACTCTAATCACATTCCCATCTAAAACAGCATAAGGCAAATCAAAACAAAAAGATGATATAGCAGATGCGGTATAATCTCCGATACCAATTAAAGATCTTATACTATCATATGTTGAAGGAAAAGTACCATTATACTGATCTACAATTATTTTAGAACTTGCATGCAAATTACGAGCCCTTGAATAATAACCCAAGCCTTGCCATAATTTCAACACCTCTTGCTCATCTGCTAAAGCTAAGCTAAAAACATCGGGAAATGATTCAATAAATCTTTTAAAATAAGGCAATCCTTGATCTACACGAGTCTGTTGTAAAATTATTTCTGAAACCCAAATAATATATGGATCTCTAGTTTCTCTCCAAGGTAAAGTTCTAGCATGAATTTTATACCAATCAATTATTTTTCTCGAAAAACCCATTATATAATTTTGTAATTTATATTAAGTTATGCTGCATAGCTATAAATTTATTATCGTTTACTATATTTGCATTCTCAAAAATAATGATAAAAATTAAAAAAAAATAATATTTTTAAAATGACAAAGGCGGAAATCATAAGTAAGATATCTCAGAAAACAGGAGTAGAAAAAACTGTAGCATTAACTGTTGTAGAATCATTAATGCTTGAAATAAAAGATTCAATTAAAAATCAAGAAGCTGTGTTTCTTAGAGGATTTGGAACATTCTTAGCAAAGAAAAGAAAAGAAAAGACAGGAAGAAACATCTCTAAAAATACTACACTACTAATTCCTGCTCATCATGTACCTTCTTTCAAACCCGCTAAAATCTTTAAAGATGAAGTAAAAAATAATTTAAGAGATTAAGAATATATAAAATGGGAGCAAAGAAGAAGAAAGCGAAAAAAATATCAACTCATAAGCGTAAAAAACGCTTAAGAAAAAATCGTCACAAGAATAAATAATCTTATTTAAGATTATTTCAACAATTTCTATTATGAAATTTGAACTTGTAATTGATTCGAAAAAATCAGAAGTAATTATTGCGTTATTAAAGGAGGGCAGGTTAATTGAACTTCATAAAGAACAGAGAAATAATGATTACTGCGTTGGAGACATATATCTAGGAAAAGTTAGAAAAATTGTTCCTGGACTTAATGCTTCGTTTGTTAATGTAGGATATGAAAAAGACGGATTTCTGCACTATTTAGACCTTGGGTCACAAATTAATTCATTTAAAAAGTTTACTGAAAAAACACTAGCAAAAAAACTAAATACTGCTTCTCTAAAAAACTTCAAAAAAGAAAAGGACACTAATAAAGAAGGTGATATAAAAAATGTATTAAAAGGAGGGGACCAAATATTAGTGCAGGTTACTAAAGAACCTATATCTTCCAAAGGGCCTAGATTATCTACTGAATTATCAATAGCTGGAAGGTATATGGTATTACTTCCCTTTTCTGAAAGAGTATCAATTTCTCAAAAAATAAAAAGTAGAACAGAAAGATCTCGATTAAAAAACCTTATACAAAGTATTAAGCCTGAGGGATTTGGAGTAATAATAAGAACCGTAGCAGAAAAGAAAAAAGTTGCAGATTTAGATAAAGATCTAAAAAATCTATATAGGAAATGGCAATCTATTTATAAGAATACTAAAATCTCAAAACCCAAAACTAGAGTACATAGTGAGCTAAGAAGAACATCTGCAATAATTAGAGACCTGTTGACTTCGGAATTTAATAAAATACATGTGAATGATGCAGATATGTACAATGAAATTAAAGAATATCTTGCTAGAATCTCTCCTAATCAAGAAAACATTGTAAAACTATATAAAAGCGAAATTCCAATATTCCAAAAAATGGAAGTTACGCAACAAATAAAAAGTTCATTTGGAAAGACTGCTAATATGAAGAATGGTACATATCTAGTAATTGAACATACTGAAGCTTTGCATGTGATAGATGTTAATAGTGGCAAAAAAGTAGACTCAAACAAAGATCAAGAAGAAAACGCATTACTAGTTAATCTTATTGCGGTTGAAGAAGTATCTAGACAACTAAGACTTAGAGATATGGGTGGAATAATTATTGTTGACTTCATTGATCAAAAAAATGCTAAAAACCGAAAAATCATTTATGAAAAAATGGTGGAATATATGAAGTCGGACAAAGCTAAACATCACATCCTTCCTTTAACAAAGTTTGGATTAATGCAAATCACAAGACAAAGAGTTAGGCCGGAAATGAATATAGATACAATGGAGAGTTGTCCAATGTGTGCAGGGAAAGGTAAAATTGATTCCAGTCTTATTTTAATAGAAACTATTGAAAATAAAATTCTGGAAATTTCAAAAAAGAAAAAAGGTATTATAAAAATTGCAACTCATCCATTTATAGCTTCCCATATAAATAAAGGTTGGTTTTTCTCCTCAATAAGGCATAAGTGGGCTAGACAATATGGCAGAAAAATCATTATTAAAGGTGATGAACGATTACATCTATTACAGTATAGTATTGTTAAGTAGATTTTTTTTTCGACAAGTACGCCCTAAACAACAAAATTGATGATATTATTAAAAGTATCGCTCCTAAAGCATAACCAAATCTAACATTATCACCACTTTCAAAAAATGTTGTTGACAATATATATATCAATATCATTCTAATAACGATATTTATGGAACTAAACACGCTAGTTGCTCTTCCAATTATATTATTCGGTATCTTTTTAAATAAGTAAGTAGTACGCAAAATTCTAACGCCAGCATTAGTCAAACCTAATAATAAGTTTACAAGACAGAATAGAAATAAACTTTTAAATAAAGTTATGGATATAAATGATATGGAAATAACTAACATAAGAATGATAATACTTATATAATAATTATATTTTCTAAAGAATCTATATACAACTAAACCAGCGATTATTGCTCCTATAGAATAAAAAAATTCTGATGACGCGTAAACACACGCACCGCCCTCTAAAAACCTAGCAACATAAGCAGGTAATAATATATGAATATTAACTAATGTAAATGCAAATAACATATAACTTAAAAAACCAAAGTAAAAAATATCATTGTTTTTCTTTAAATAATTAATCCCGATTTTTAATCTTTTAACAATTGAACCATGGTGGATATCATTCTTACTTACTGGCACATACTTAATAAAAAGAAATAAAATTAATCCGATGAAATAAGAAATAGCATCCATTAAAAATATCTCCTGGATTGACCAAGGATTAATTTCGAATGGTAAATTAAAATCACATTTACCTCCCAACAAAATTGCAGCAAAAGCTCCAGCAAACATAGATGTTACTTGACCTTGAACCTCAATATAGGAATTAATTCTACCATAATCTTTTTGATCAGAAATTTCTTGAGCAAAAGCGTAAAGATTAGGATAATGTATATTATAATTAAAAATGGTTAATCCAAATACTAATAATACGAGATAATCTGGCATGAAATATAGATCTCCAAATACTGCAACTGCCATGATGATTAATCCGCAAACTAAATTATTATAAATGAAAATTTTTTTTCTAGAAAATCTATCAATTATCGTCCCACAATACAATCCCCAAAACAATACTAAAAAGGTTAAAATAAGATAAAAATCTTTAAATTTTTGAGAATTACCCAATTCAAATTCAAAATACCAAGGTATCGCAATCATACTTATCCCCTGAGCAAAACCAGAAATAATATTTGAAGCAAATAACAAGTAAATAGCACTACTATTCTTCATTTAGCAAAAATACTATTATATATAATAAATCATTAGTTTTGACAAATGGATGACATATTGAAATACATATTTAATTTTTGTGCTACTCAAGAAAGATGTAAAAGTGATGTCATAAAAAAACTTACTAAAAAAGGGGTCAATAAAGATCAAATGCAAAAAATCATAAATCAACTTATTGACAATGATTTTATAAATGAAAAGAGATATTCTGAGATATTTAGCAGAGGGAAGTTTAGGATAAATAAATGGGGGAAAATAAAAATTTCGCATCACTTAAAAATGAAGAACGTTTCAGAAAATGATATTAAATTTGGTGTTGATAAAATTGACTCTACTGATTATGAAAACTGCATTAATGAAATTATTAGTAAGAGAAAGATCACAACTGATAAAGAATATGAAAATAAAATGAAGATTATTCAATACCTGCAGCAAAAAGGATTTGAATATGACTTGATTTGGAAGATAATTAATAAACATTATTAACTATATTTGATTCATGATAAATGAAGAAAATATTTTAGATCTAAAAAATAGATTAAATTCACTATATAATTACCTTGAAATCTCTAACAAAAAAGGAGAAATAAAACTATTAGAAATAGACACTCAAAAGGATAATTTTTGGGATACCCCTAAATCTGCAGAAAAAAAACTAAAAGAGATAAATCAAATAAAAATATGGACTCAACTTTATGAAAAAAACCAACGTCTAATTGAAGACCTGACTGTGATGCACGAATTTTATAAACAAAATGAATGTGAAGAATTAGAGTTGAACAGTATTTATGAAGAATGTCTTAAATCAATAGAAGACTTCGAATTTAAAAACATGCTTAGTGCAAAAGAAGATAACATGTCAGCAATTTTAACTATTAATCCAGGTGCTGGAGGTACAGAAAGCCAGGATTGGGCGGAAATGATAATGAGAATGTATTTAATGTGGGGAGAGAAAAATAAATACAAAGTAAAACAAATTGATTTGCAAAAAGCCGAACCCGCAGGTATAAAATCTGCAACTTTAGAATTTGAAGGTGAATTTGCCTATGGTAATTTAAAAAGCGAAAATGGTGTTCATCGGTTAGTCAGAATTTCTCCATTTGACTCTAATGCAAAACGGCATACTTCATTCGCTTCAGTTTTTGTATATCCTTTAGCTGATGAAACAATAAATATTGTAATTGATCCTTCCGAAATAAGCTGGGATACATTTAGGTCAAGCGGAGCCGGTGGCCAAGGAGTAAATAAAATAGAATCAGCTGTAAGATTAAAACATGAACCTTCAGGAATTATTATTGAAAATTCTGAAACCAGATCCCAGCTTGAAAATAAAGAAAAAGCAATGAGACTTTTAAAATCTCAACTTTATGAATTAGAACTTAGGAAATTACAAGAAGAAAAAAATAAAATAGAAGGAAATAAGAAGAAAATTGAATGGGGATCACAAATTAGAAACTATGTACTTCACCCATATAAAATGGTTAAAGACTTAAGAACAAATTACGAATCCAGCAATCCAGAATCTGTCTTAAATGGAGATATAAATCCATTTATAAGAGAATTTCTCATGCAATTTGGAAAAAATTATCAATAATGAAAATCATACATAATCCGAGATGTAGGAAAAGCAGGGAAACCTTAGATTTGATTATATCTAATACTAATAAAGTGGAAATAATTGAATATTTAAAGAATCCATTAACTGCTAAAGAAATTGAAGATATTGTTAATTTACTAAAAATAGAACCTGAAAAATTAATTAGAAAGAATGAGGTGTATTATAAAGAAATAATGAAAGGAAAAAAATTTAACAGAGATGAAATATTAGATATATTATCAAAACAACCTAAACTAATTGAAAGACCTATTGTCTTTAGCAAAAATAAAGCGATTATATGTAGGCCTCCAGAAAAAGTTTTACAATTTTTTAATCAGGAATCTGATCATTATTAAGCTTGCCTTCTCTAAACCACACGTAAATAAAATATGGAATTACAGAAGCAAGAAATAGAATACACCAAAATGCCATTAGAAAAACAAATACAAAGATTAAGAAGCCTATAAATTTCATAATTAGTAATTTAGCTTTAACTTATATGCAAAGAAACAATAAGAATTTACAATATCAAAATATTCAACTATGAAATATAGAATCGAAAAAGATACAATGGGTGAAGTTAAAATACCTAAAGAAAAATACTGGGGAGCTCAAACAGAAAGAAGTAGGAATAATTTTAAAATTGGTCCAAAATCTTCAATGCCTATTGAAATCATCTATGGATATGCTTATCTAAAAAAAGCGGCTGCACATGCAAATGCAAAACTTGGTGTATTATCAGAAGAAAAAAAACAATTAATATCAAAGGTATGTGATGAGATTATAAGTAAGAAACATGATGAAGAATTCCCATTAGTTGTTTGGCAAACTGGTAGCGGCACACAAACAAATATGAATGTTAATGAAGTAATTGCTAATAGAGCTCATGTATTAAATGGGGGTAAACTTTCGGATAAATATAAATGTATTCATCCAAATGACGATGTAAACAAATCTCAAAGTTCAAATGACACCTTTCCAACAGCAATGCATATTGCCACATATTTAACTATTGTTAAAAAAACTATCCCTAGTATCAAAAAATTAAAAGAAACATTAAAGAAAAAATCAATAGAATTTTCTGATATAATAAAAATTGGAAGAACTCACTTAATGGATGCTACCCCTATTAGACTTGGTCAAGAAATATCAGCTTATGTTTCACAATTAGAATTTGGACTGAAGGCTCTTAAGAACACATTAGCGCATTTATCTGAAATCGCTTTAGGAGGAACTGCTGTTGGTACTGGAATAAATACACCGAAAGGTTATAGTTCGTTAGTAGCAGAGTTAATTTCGGAATTCACTAAATATGAATTTAAAAGTGCAATAAATAAATTTGAAGCTATCTCTTCTCATGATGCAATTGTTGAAACTCATGGAGCAATAAAACAATTAGCAGTTTCTCTAAATAAAATAGCTAATGATATACGCCTGTTAGCTTCTGGGCCTAGAAGTGGTATTGGAGAAATTTTAATACCAGAAAATGAGCCAGGATCATCAATAATGCCAGGAAAGGTTAACCCAACTCAAGCTGAAGCATTAACTATGGTATGTGCTCAAATAATAGGTAATGATACCGCTATTTCAATAGCGGGTAGTCAAGGTCACTATCAGTTAAACGTATTTAAACCAATAATGGCTAAAAATATAATTGAATCGTCACTTTTACTATCAGATGCATGTAGTTCATTTGATTCTAACTGTGCAATTGGCATTGAACCAAACATGAAAAATATTGAAAAGAACCTCAATAATTCTTTAATGCTTATTACTGCCCTGAATACAAAAATAGGATACGAAAAATCTGCAGAAATTGCAAAATCAGCACATTATAACGGAACGACAATTAAAGAAGAAGCTTTAAAATCCAAGTACGTAACAGAAGATGAATTTAATAAATGGGTAGACCCTTCAAAGATGTGCTAATCTATTTCATACAGTTAAGTAGATCCATAGCCCATTGTTGAGCCTCAGAGTCTGATAATCCTTCTGCATATTCAGCACATTCTTTAATTTTATCATAATTCAATTCTTGAGAAGCTTTTGCGCAGTCACAAGCAGACATTCCACCACCACAACTAAATAAAAACACACTACTCATTAATACAGCTACTACAAAATTTATTTTTTTCATAATTAAAATATTTAAATAAAGTTAATAAAATAAATAAGGGTCATGTTTTACATGACCCTTATAAAAAATTTACTTTTGGTCCTCCATAAATTTCTGATCTCCAGGTATCTCTCTTCTTCTAATTGCAATTGGAATAGCGAATTTTGGCAACCATTTAATCCAAACTCTTACTAATCTACATGCAAACGCATATACTTCTAACGCTATATATGTTCCAACTAAAACTAAGACCGCTCCTACTATACCCATAACAGGACCTGCAACAAGCATCTCTACAAAATAGTCATAACCAATAGAACCAACCATTACTGGACCTTCAACTATCTGCATTAAAGGAAAATATACAACCGAACCTATTAGCTCACCTATCAAACTTAATAGTCCGTAAGCTAATAACATAATACTAGCAACTTCTCCGACAGTAACTATTAATGTAGGAGCTACTTTCATATAAAGGTATTCAAGTAAACCGGTGTACTCTTTTTCTCCGAGTTGCACCGCTCTTTTCCAAATAACCATAAAAGAAAAATAAGTTACTGCTAATGTTGCAGCAAATCCAATTAAGAAACCTAATACGCCTGTAATTTTCCAGATAACATTAAAATCAGGAGTAAATAAGCTCATAAAAAATCCACTATCTCCAAACATACCTAATACAGTAAACAATACGCCTCCTAATAAAAATAAAAAAGACAGTAGCTTCAGAAGAGAAACAATAATAGTTTCAAAAATTTTTCCATCATCTATTTTATTCAACAAACTCTGGACATGGTCTTGTAACGGCAAATTCATAATATTTCTTGTTTTGATTAATAATTTCAAATGTAAATAAAAAGAATTAAATAAAGGTTTGTATTTTCAATAAAATAATTAACAAGTTCTAAACATATTCTTCACCATATTGTAAACTCAGGTCTTTAACTATATCCTTAACATTTTGTTCGTCTTGTTTCTTACAAATTAACAACACTTTATCTGTTTCCACTACAATATAACCATCTAAACCTTGAATAACACATAATTTATCTCTAGAGACACGTACAATATTATTAACTGAATCATAAAAGTGAATAGATTTTGAAGTTTGAGAATTATTATTTACATCTTTTTCTATATGATTAGATAGAGATCCCCATGTACCTATATCACTCCAACCAAATTTAGATGGACACACATATACGTCCATACTTTTTTCTAAAACACCATAATCAATACTAATATTTTTACACATCGGAAATACTCTATCAATAAATTTAGACTCATTATTAGTATTATAAAGATCAATACCTTCATGAAAAATCTCATGCATATCCGATAAATAATATTTTATTGCACTTATTATAGATTTTGCCTTCCAAATAAAAATACCAGAATTCCAAAGAAAATCTCCACTTGAAATAAACTGAATAGCAGTTTTTCTATCTGGCTTTTCTGTAAAAGTTTTAACTTTTCTAATTAAAGACATACCCACGTTTTCTTCTGGTAAATATTGAATATATCCATATCCTGTTTCAGGGCCAGTTGGATTAATACCTAACGTAATTAAAGAATTTTTCTTTTCAGATTTTTCTAAACATAGCATAATAGTATTTACAAATTCATTTTCATTTAAAATCAAATGATCTGATGGCAATACAATCATTCTAGCGTTATTATCCTTAGCGAAAATTTTATAACTAGCATAAGCAATACATGGAGCAGTATTTCTCCTAACAGGCTCACACAAAACATTTGACTCATTAATTTCTGGAATTTGAGACAGACAAGTAGCCTTATAATCCAAATTAGTTACAATATATATATTATCTACTGGACACACAGATTTAATCCTTCTAAAGGTCTGTTGAATTAACGTTTCACCACAACCCATAACGTCTAAAAATTGTTTAGGCATATTCCTAGTGCTCATTGGCCAGAATCTACTCCCTACTCCACCCGCCATTATAACTGCATAATTACTATTCATTATTTATAATTTTATAATTAAAAACATCAAACAAATCTATATACTTAACGAAAACAGAATTTATTATTGCTAAATCAGCATTATTAATTCGAGAAATCTTCTCCTTATTTAGATTCACCATCTTCATTGGTTTTTTAGATTTAAAATTATGAGATGTGAAATTCATGCTAGTATTTAAAAACTTAACTTCTGGTAAAAAATCTAATATCATACCAACAACCTTATTAGGATTATCGCATAAATCTTCATATGTGAAAAATAGGGTATCTTTACGAACCTTGTTGATTGATTGATATTGAAGACATCTAACCGCAAACTCCGCTGCGGATCTAGGGTCTTGATTATTTCTACGCATTATACCCTCTACTTGAGCATATGGATTTCTGACAAAACAAATAAATCTTATCGGGTCAAAAACCTCAATAATCCCTTCCACCCTCATGATGTTAGGAATACTTTTATCTAATAACACTTTTTTGGAGACATCCCAATACTTCATCCATACTTTTAAAACTTTTGCCCAAGGATACTTTACTGACTCATCCCATCTATTTTTAAGAAACATGAAATCACGCACTCCAGGCAATAACTGACCCTCTCTTGTAGCAAGATAATTATTACAACTAACATCAGAAGAAGATGACAATAATTGACTTAGCATAGTAGAACCACAATAAGGAGGACTCAATATAAAAAGATATATATTATCTTTTTGGACTCTCCAATTTTTTAATTTCCTATGTAATCTAATAAAAAAATAATATGCCGAATAAAAAGTTGGGCGAAAAAATCTATCTATCTGATTATTATCCATAGTCACAAATTTATAAAATTTAGTTATAATAACTGAATTTTAGCAATTGGAGAAAATCTATAGATCTTATTTGTAGCAATTTGTATACATTGATAATTCTTACGGAGTTTACAAACTCTTCTATATCTATTATTTCTAAAAATAAATTCGTCTCCATCATTCAAATCACTAACAGTTTTATCTGATTCATGAACATTCAATAATCTGTAAAGATCTAAATCAGCATTTGAAGAAGCCTTAGGATTTAACAAGTGTCTAGACAACACCTTAATAGTTTCTCTATCAAAATAATCTGGATGCAAAAAATCTAACATTATAAGTTTATACATCGACTTCCATTCTTTCCCGTGAGGACGTATTGTATTACGGTATTTCTTATATACAAAAGCATGGGCTAACTCATGTAATAAAGTTATAAGAAAACTTTCTTGATTTAAATCATTATTAATCTTAATTAAATTTTTATCCCCAATTCTAACAATAAAAACTCCCAATCTAGTAATAGATGGATTGCATACAATAATATCAATATTTAATTCATCTTGCATCAAAACAATTTTCTGACGAGCTTTTGGATTTAAATATTTTAAATATGACATTAACATAGTTAATTAGAATCCCAAAAAGAGAGATATAAAACCTACAACAATAGCTATCATTAATCCAATAAATGAAACAAAAAATCCGTCCTTACTATTTTCAGCAAATAGAGGAAAAATTCCATCTCCACTTGTGGCAATTGATGCTGCAATTAAAGCGGCCATAGGAAAAGAATCCGTAGCTAGAAAAGCTGAAGCTACAACAATCATACCACCACAGCCAGGCATAACTCCTATTATAGCTGATAACAAAATAACAACGTATACTGCAGAAGACTCCATCCATAGGTTGAATTTGTCTTCACCTATAAGATCATCAATAATAAAGTTAGAAACTAATAATCCAATAAACACGTAAGTAACTACCATTGAAACATCTACAATTGCATGTTTCATAGATGATCGAATATCATTCTGATCACAACAAGATTCATGTATACGATAAATGAATTTGTTCATAAAATAAAAAAATAAACATACTAGTGTAAAACATACAGTAACCATAAAAGTTAAATCTGCAATCTCATCAATTCCTCCTCCCCATAAAGCCATAATTGAACCAGGGGCTAAAAATATAGCCATTAACAGGATGGTATAATATCCAATTTTTTCAATAAATTTAGATGATAGAGTGTTTTGACTTGATTGTTCAATTTGATTTTCCATTTGATCGTCCATAATATTCTTAGGAACAAATCTAAATCCTAAAATATCAGCAAAATATCCAAAAATAATTCCAGTTACCAATCCAAATATGGTAATTAATACATATGCTTGTAAATTACCAGGAACGTCAGCTTCATTAGAAGCTCCTAATAATACAAATGATCCCTCACCTAACGTACTAATAAAAGAAGCGAACAACCCACCAAATGATATTTGTTTATTTTTATATAATGAAGAGACTACAATTGTCGCTCCACATCCAGGAATTGCTCCCAAGAAAGATCCAATAATAGGATGTGTCCACTTAGGACCTAAATGTTTAGCTAACTTTCCATATCTTTTCTTAACTATAAAACTCATTAAAGCGAATCCAAGAATTGATAAAGATACATAGCCACCTATTGCGCCAGCAGCGTCAAGATTTTCTAAAATAAATAACCAGAAATCATCCATATTCATATAACCATTTACTGCATGTTGTTAGGAGCAATTTTGAATAGTGTACCATCAGACAAATATAGTTATTTAAGATTAATCTGAAATTAAATAAGGAGGAAATTCTACAGAAGAAATTGAACTAAATTTAGGGCAATCATTACAATTATCACTTTTAAAAATCCCGCATGAAAACAACGAAAATATAAATATAAAAAACCAAAAATATCTCATTACAAATTATTTTAATTTAAACAAAAATAAAAAACAAAATAGGATAATATGTTTTATGAGTAAAATTAATTATTTTTATCGGCATGTTAAAAGGTATAAGAAGAATTGGTGAGTACTTTATTTTAATGAAGAAGATCTTCAACAAGCCTGCAAAATTTTCCATCTTCTTTAAACAACTTGTTCTAGAACTCACTAAAATAGGATTAAACTCTATAAGTATAGTTATCATAGTATCAATATTTATTGGAGCTGTAGTAACTATTCAGCAATATTTAAATATAGATGATCCTTTAATTCCAGGATATCTCATTGGCTTTGTTACTAGAGACGCTCTAATACTTGAATTCTCGCCTACTCTTATTGGATTAATCCTAGCAGGCAAAGTTGGATCAAACATCGCCTCCGAATTAGGAACCATGAGGGTAACTGAACAAATTGACGCTTTAGAAATTATGGGCATCAATTCCGCATCTTTTTTAATACTCCCTAAAATTATTGCCGCAATGTTCTTTTTTCCAATTTTAATCATACTAAGTATTTATATTGGCATTATAGGAGGTTGGATTGGGGGAAACTCTGTAGGAGTTTTAGCTTCTGATTTTATTGCTGGCTTACAATATGAATACTCTCAGTATTACATGACATACTCAATTATAAAAACCGCTGTTTTCGCTTTAATAATTACATCAGTATCTGCTTTCTTTGGATTCACTACAAAAGGAGGAGCGATTAATGTTGGTATTTCAAGCACAAAAGCTGTTGTATATAGCAGTATCATTATTCTGATTTTTAACTATATCCTTACTGACTTACTTTTAACATGATCGAAGTTAAAAACATAAATAAAAGCTTTGGAAATAATTATGTCCTAAAAAATGTTTCACACAAATTTTTAAGAGGGGAAACTAATCTTATTATGGGAGAAAGTGGATCAGGAAAAACAACCCTTTTAAAAGTTATGATTGGATTGTATGGATTAGACAGTGGACGAATTAATTATGACAATAGAGAATTTTCTAACATGAATATTAGAGAAAAACGACTAGTTCGTCAAGAGATAGGCATGCTATTTCAAGGTGGAGCTCTATTTGACTACATGACGGTTGAAGAAAACATCATGTTTCCACTTAACATGTTTAAACAAAATTCACATGAAGAAAACTTAGAAAGAGTTAACTTCTGCCTAAAAAGAGTAAATTTAGAAAATACTAATAACTTATTACCCTCAGAACTAAGCGGAGGAATGACCAAAAGAGTAGCCATTGCCAGAGCAATATCCATGAAGCCTAAATATCTTTTCTGTGATGAGCCTAACTCTGGATTAGATCCTAAAACTTCAATAGTCATTGACAATCTAATTCAAGAAATTACTCAAGAATATAATATTACAACAATCATAAATACTCATGACATGAATTCAGTCATGGAAATCGGTCAGAATATAGCTTTTATTCATAATGGTGTAATTTGGTGGCACGGAAATCAAGAGGAACTTACTAAAACTAATAACAAAGAATTAAACGAATTTGTATTTGCTTCAAATCTTTTTAAGAGAATTAGACATCAATGAATGAAAAATATAAAAGCAAAAAAACGCTATGGCCAACATTTCTTAACTGACGCGAATTTATCAAAAAAAATTACAGACCTATTAGATCTTAATTTAACAAAAAATATTATTGAAGTTGGCCCAGGCATGGGAGCTCTAACCTACCATCTATTAGAAAAAAATATTAATTTAAAAGTAGTAGAGATTGATAATGAAGCTGTTACCTATCTTTTAAAAAGATATCCAAATATAGAAAAATCTATTATTCATGAAAACTTTCTAAATTTAGATCTACAAAATTATGGTGTGAAGAAATTTTCAATAATAGGGAATTTTCCTTACAACATTTCTAGTCAGATATTATTTAAAGCGTACGATAACAAAGAAAAGGTAATACAATTAGTAGGTATGTTTCAAAAAGAAGTGGCTGATAGAATATGTGCCACAAAAGGAAGAAAGAAAGGAATTCTTTCAATACTTCTACAAACATTCTATGATATAGAATATTGCTATACAATTCATGAGGATATGTTTAGGCCTCAACCTAAAGTCAAATCAGGAGTTGTCAAAATGAAAAGAAATAACAGAACCCTACTGGAATGCAATGAATCAATCTACAAAATGATTGTAAAAACAGGATATAATCAAAGAAGAAAAACTTTGAAAAACGCATTAAAAAGTGTTTCTTTGAAAAAGAATAAAAAGATAAATAATCTATTAAAACTAAGAGCTGAAGAATTAAATGTTGAAGATTTTATAACACTGGCATTACATGCGACAACCTAATAGTAAAATCTTATCCAAGATATCTGAATTAATATTAGTAAATAATCAATATGAAATTTTACTCTTAGTAAAAAAATTACACCATGCTGATTTAGCTGACATAATTGCGGACATGGAAATCAATGACGCAAATTATCTATTTCAATTACTGAAACCTAAAACATCCTCACTAGTACTTATCGAATTAGAAGAAGATCTCAGAGAATTTCTTTTATCTTCACTTTCATCACAAGAGATAGCTGAAGAAATAATTGAAAACCTTGAGTCTGATGATGCAACAGATATAATTTCTAGCTTTTCAGAATCCAAAAAAAATGAAATACTATCTTTTATTGAGGATAATAGATATGTTAAAAAAATAAAAAAACTTCTGTCATATAGTAAAGAATCAGCAGGTAGTGCAATGGCTACAGAACTGATTAAAGTTAATGAAAATTGGGACAGCAATACTTGTCTCAAAGAAATGAAAACCCAATCTAAAAATATTAAAAAAGTTCATGCTATATATGTAGTAAATAATAATGATATTTTAGTTGGCTCACTATCATTAAAAAAATTATTAATTACTGAGAACAACTCTATTGTTAAAGATATTTCTGATAAAGAAATCATATCTGTCAATGTAAATGAGAATAAAGAAAAAGTAGCGCAACTAATGAACAAATACAACCTTGTTGCAATACCTGTAATAGATAACGAAGGTAAATTGATTGGCAGAATTACAATAGATGACGCCATGGATCTTTTTAAAGAAGAATCAGAAAAAGATTATCAAATGGCATCAGGGATTTCCAAGGACGTTGAATTGTCAGATAACATATGGCAACTTATAAGGGCAAGATCACCATGGTTGTTAATTGGTCTTTGCGGAGGATTACTAGCAGCTTATTTAATTGAAATCACACTAAATTCCACAAAAAAAGAAATATTAGAGTTAGTTTTTTTTATTCCATTAATTGCTGCGATGGCTGGAAATGCAGGCATTCAATCATCAGCTATAGTTGTTCAAGGATTAGCTAATTATTCTATACAAAATAACAATATAATACATAAGTTAGGAAAAGAATTTATTGTATCTCTAGCAAATAGCTTAATTTGTTCTTTATTAATATTTTCATCTATGCTATTACTAAACTATAATTTGGAATTATCAATAACTGTTTCTACATCATTAATAGCTGTAATAATATTTGCTTCACTATTTGGAACGCTAGTTCCATTAATTTTAAATAAATTTAAAATAGATCCCGCTCTTGCTACTGGACCTTTCGTAACAACTATTAACGATATCTTAGGACTAGTCATTTATTTTCTATTAGCTAAAATAATTATTTAAATGAAAGTATTATTTATAGATAAAATACATCCATATTTACAAGAAGAATTAGAAAAAAATAATTTTATCTGCCATCAAGAATACAATAAAAATAAAAAGGAAATAATGAAAATTATTTCACAATATGAAGGGGTAATAATTAGAAGCAGAATAGAAATAGATAAAAAATTTCTATCTCATGCTAAAAATCTAAAATTCATAGCGAGAGCTGGTAGTGGATTAGAAAATATTGATATTATTCATGCAAATTACAAAAATATTCTATGTATAAATGCAGGCGAAGGAAATAAACAGGCCGTTGCAGAGCATGCGATTGGAATGATTCTTTCATTATTAAATAGCATCAATATTTCTCACGCAGAAGTTAGAAATGGCCAATGGAATAGAGAAAAAAATAGAGGCATTGAATTGTCTGGCAAAACAGTCGCAATTATTGGATATGGAAATAATGGATCAGCATTTGCCGAAAACTTAAAAGGATTTGGCGTAAATATTCTTTGTTACGACAAATATTTAGAATCCTATCCAAACCAAAGCACTATGGAGAAAATATACACTGATGCAGACATTGTAAGTCTTCATATTCCCCTAACTGAAGAAACAACATATTTAGTAAATAGAAGTTTTATTGAAAAATTTGAGAAAAATATTTATCTAATAAATACATCAAGAGGAAAATGTGTGAATACTAAAGATCTTGTTATGAAAATTAGAGAAAACAAGGTTTTAGGAGCCTGTTTAGATGTTTTAGAATATGAACAATCATCATTTGAAAAACTATCGGAAAGCAAAGACAATCAGGATCTAAGATTTCTTTTAGACAGCGACAATGTAATTTTATCTCCACATATTGCTGGATGGACATATGAAAGTCATTTAAAGATATCTGAATTTCTTGCTAAAAAGATACTTTCTAAATTCAAAAAGTAAAAAAATACGATATTTGTACAAAAAAATAATTTTATGAAAATCGCTTTCTTAACGTCAGGAGGAATTGCTCCTTGTTTATCCGCTTCCATTGGAAGACTAACCGAAAATTATTTAAATAACTATCCACATGTTGAAATAATAGGGTATTTAAATGGATATAAAGGATTATTACTTGGAAATTCTATTTCATTTCCAAAAGAGTTAAAGAATAAAATTCAAAACATGTATCATTTTGGAGGTAGCCCATTAGGAAATAGCAGAGTAAAATTAACTAACATAGATGATTGTATTTCTAAAGGATATATAAATATTGGAGAAATTCCATTAGAAGTTGCTGCAAAACAACTAGTCAAAGATAAAGTAGACATTTTACATACTATTGGAGGAGATGATACTAATACAACTGCTGCAGACTTATCAAATTATCTTAAAAAAAATAATTATAAACTAACAGTTGTTGGTCTACCAAAAACAATTGATAATGATGTATTTCCTATTACTCAAACTCTGGGAGCATGGACAGCTGCAGAACATGGCGCTATATTTTTTGAAAATATTGTTAATGAGAATACAACTTTCAATAGACAACTAATTATACATGAAATTATGGGAAGGCATTGTGGATGGCTAACAGCTGCAACTGCATATGAATACAGAAATCGATTACAAAATCTTAAATTTATTCCTGAAATTGGCATAACTAAAGAAAGATGGGATGTTCATGCAATACTATTGCCTGAAGAAAAGATAGATTTTGATAAAGAATGTGCAAGACTTAATAGAATTATGGATTCACATGACTGTGTGAATATATTTTTAAGTGAAGGGGCTGGACTTGAAACTATTGTAAAAGAAACAGAGAAAGAGGGAGGAGAAATATTAAGGGACGCTTATGGACATGTAAGATTAGACAATCTAAATCCAGGACAATGGTTTGCAAAGCAATTTTCAAAAAGACTAAAAGCCAATAAAGTTCTTGTGCAAAAAAGTGGATATTTTGGAAGATCAGCAAAGGCGAATCAAAGAGATTTAAACTTAATTTTTGAGATAGCTGATCACGCTTTAAAAAGTGCAGTTAACGGAATTAGTGGTGTTGTTGGTTGGGACGAAGATAATGACAACAAGTTAAGTTGTATTGATTTCAAGAGAATAAAAGGAGGAAAGCCATTTGACACCAATCAGAATTGGTATATTAAAATGATGAAGGAAATACAAAAAATTGAAAAATAAGTCATTATTACAACTTGTACCAATCTCTATTTTTAGAGATCCTGTTTCTGAAAGACTAAGTCAGGAAAAAATCAAAATACAATTAAATGGTTTTGTTGGTTCTTCAAAATCAATTCTATCATCATCTATAATTAAAGATTCTAAATCTCCTCAACTATTTATATTAAATGATAAGGAGTCTGCCAATTATTTCATTAATGATTTAGAAAACCTGATCAAACATGAAGTGTTCTTTTATCCTGCCTCATACAGAAGAACTTACCAAATTGAAGAAACAGATAATTCTAATATTTTATTAAGAGCAGAAGTCTTAAACAAACTGAACAACAAACGTAATTCAATAATTGTTAGTTATCCAGAAGCTATATCTGAAAAAGTAGTTAGTAGAAAAATATTAAATAAAAAAACCATTACACTTTCTATATTCGACACATACCATCTAGATTCATTAGAGAAAATCTTAATTGAAAATAATTTTACTCAAACTGACTTTGTTACTGATCCAGGTCAATTTTCTATCAGAGGTGGAATTTTAGATGTCTTTTCCTATGCAGATGAAAATCCATTCCGTATAGAATTCTATGATAATGAAATTGAAAGCATTAGGTTATTCAACATTAATACTCAGCTATCTATAGAAAGAAGAGAGCAAATATCTATCATTCCTAATACAGACGCAAAAAAGGTTTCAGAAAAAAAAGTGAGTTTCTTAGAATATTTACCTCAAAATGCTACAATTTGGATAGACGACATATTACACACTGCAGGAATCCTTCAAAAAAATTTTGACAAAGCTGAAGAAGAATTTAAAAAATTATCTTCCGAATCCAAGATACTTCATATTAGCGCAAATGAGATTTTCACTAATGCTAATGAATTTACTAATCAAATAATCAATTTTAGGTTTGTCAATTTTAGTTCTAATATTTTTTTTGAATCAGACTTTGAGATTAACTCAAATATAATCCCACTTACTTCTATTAATAAAAAATTTGATATTCTTTTCAATGAACTTGTAAACTTGCAAAACAAAGAATATAAAAATATTATCATGTGTTCCTCAGAAGAACAAAAAGAAAGATTTGAACAAATTTTAGAAAATGAAGATAGAGAAATTCATGTTACAACAATTGTTGGTAATTTACATGAAGGATTTATAGATCACAATAATAAAATAGCAATTTATACAGATCATCAGATTTTTAACAGACATCATCGATTTAAAAGTAAAACAAAGTTTGCTGATAAACAAGCTATTACCCTCAAACAACTTACTAATCTAAAAATTGGTGATTTTGTAACACATATAGATCATGGAATTGGGGAATTTTCTGGTCTTCATAAAATTGAAAATAATGGAAAGAAACAAGAAAGTATCAAGTTAATCTACAAAGGGGGTGATATCTTATATATTAGTGTTCATTCCTTACACAAAATCTCTAAATATTCTGGGAAAGAAGGACACCATCCTTCCGTTAATCAGCTTGGAAGTTCTAAATGGCAAACAACAAAAAACAAAACTAAAAATAGAATTAAGAAGATTGCATATAACCTTATTCAACTTTACGCAAAAAGAAAAACTATTGATGGATTCTCTTATTCTCCTGATACATATCTTCAGCATGAATTAGAAGCTTCTTTCATGTGGGAAGATACACCAGACCAAACCTCAGCTAACATTGCAATAAAAGAAGACATGGAAAAGAATACCCCTATGGATAGATTGGTATGTGGAGATGTTGGATTTGGCAAAACTGAAATTGCAATTCGAGCAGCATTTAAAGCGATAACTGATAATAAACAAGTAGCTGTTTTAGTTCCAACCACCATATTAGCACTACAACATTACAAAACATTTAAAACCAGATTAAAAGAATTTGCATGTAATGTAGATTATATTAACCGATTTAAAACTACCAAACAACAAAATGAAACAATTAAAGAATTATCCGAAGGAAAAATTGATATTTTAATTGGAACTCATAGAATAGTTGGAAAAGATATAAAGTTTAAGGATTTAGGATTATTAATTATTGATGAAGAGCAAAAATTTGGTGTTAATATTAAAGATAAACTAAAGAAACTTAAATCTAATGTGGATATTCTTACTTTATCAGCTACTCCAATACCAAGAACATTACAATTTTCTTTATTAGGAGCAAGAGACTTATCCGTAATTAACACCCCCCCTCCAAATAGAATTGCAATAAAGACTGAAATCGTATATTTTGATGAAGAAATAATTCGTGATGCCATTCAATATGAAATTTCAAGAAATGGTCAGGTATTTTTTATTCATAACAGAATAGAAAACATAAAAGAAGTAGCTAGTACTATACAGCGCCTTGTTCCAAATGCGAAGGTAAAGATTGGACATGGTCAACTAGATGGAAAAATTTTAGAAGAGCTAATGATTGGATTTATAGAAGGAGATTATGATGTTCTAATTTCTACAACAATTGTCGAAAATGGAGTTGATGTCCCAAATGCAAATACAATTATAATTAATAATGCTCATAATTTTGGATTATCTGATCTTCACCAAATGAGGGGAAGAGTTGGAAGGTCCAATAGACAGGCATTCTGTTATTTAATAAGTCCCCCTTCTTATCAACTATCTAATGATTCTAGAAAAAGACTGAATGCATTAGAACAATTTTCTAATTTAGGTAGCGGATTTAGTATCGCAATGAGAGATTTAGACATTCGAGGAGCAGGAGATTTGCTTGGAGCTGACCAAAGCGGATTTATCAATGAAATTGGTTTTGAGATGTATCAAAAAATATTAAATGAAGCAGTAGAAGAATTAAAACAAGAGAAATTTAATGAACTGTTCTCAGATTCTAATCAAGAATATTTCATAAAAGATTGTCAAATAGACACTGACCTAGAAATCTTAATTCCAGATACATATATTGCTAATGTTGAAGAAAGATTAAATATATACAAAGATCTTATTTCTATTACGGAAGAAGAAAAATTACAACAATTTAAAAAAAATTTAGAGGATCGATTTGGAGAAATTCCAAAGCCTGTAGAAGACCTGATTTCATCAATGAAATTAAAGTGGATTTCAAGAAAATTAGGATTCGAAAGATTACTATTAAAAAATAAAGAAATGAGAGCTTATTTTACTACAAAAAAAGATTCTCTATATTTTTCATCGGATTCATTCGGAAAGATTTTAGAATATCTCAAACAAAATTTTAAAACATCTAAAATGAAAGAAAATTCTGATAAGTTAATATTAATTATTGAAAATATTTATTCCGCAAATAAAGCAATTGAAGTCTGTAATAATATCTGGGGAATTAAGATAAGAAATTAACAATCTGAAAAGTTATCAACAGAATTTATATTAGTCTTTTATTCACTTGAAAAACAACTAGTATTTATGTAAAATTGTACTACTAATTTAAAAGGGTGATGGATCTCAAAAGACAAATTAAAAATGCACTGATTTCAGTATTTCATAAAGATGGACTAGCCCCTATAGTTCACAAACTAAATGATCTTGGAGTTACAATTTATTCTACCGGAGGTACTCAAAAATTTATTGAAGGTGAAGGAATAAACGTGAGTAGAGTAGAAGACTTAACTACCTACCCATCCATATTAGGAGGAAGAGTTAAAACTCTACACCCTAATGTTTTTGGTGGAATTCTTTCAAGAAGAGAATTAGATTCAGATACAAAACAACTTGCAAAATACAATATCCCAGAGTTTGATTTGGTTATTGTAGATTTATACCCTTTTGAAAAAACTGTATCTGATGGAGCTTCAGAACAAGAAATTATTGAGAAAATAGATATTGGAGGAATATCATTAATTAGAGCCGCTTCGAAAAATTATAAAGATGTACTGATTGTTTCTGAAATGAATCAATATAATGAAGTACTTTCAATTTTAGAAAATGAAGATGGTTCAACGAACTTACAAACAAGAAAAAAATTTGCCATGGAAGGCTTTGACATTTCTTCTCATTACGATACAAAAATATTTAATTATTTTAATGAAGATGAAATTAATTTCAAACAAAGTATAAGAAATAGTAAATCTCTAAGGTATGGAGAAAATCCTCATCAAAAAGGTGTTTTCTTTGGTGATTTAGAAGAATTTTTTCATCAATTACACGGCAAAGAATTGTCCTATAACAACTTATTAGATGTTGACGCAGCTGTCAGTCTAATAGCCGAGTTTGAAGAGACTACATTCGCAGTATTAAAACATAACAACTCTTGTGGTATATCAAGTAAAGATTCCTTAGTAGAAAGTTGGAAAGAAGCTCTTGCAGCAGACCCAGTTTCTGCATTCGGAGGAGTTCTAATTACAAATACTGAAATTGACTTAGTAACAGCCGAAGAAATTAATAAGATTTTCTTTGAAGTAATTATTGCTCCTTCATACAATGAAAATGCACTTGAAGTCTTAAAAAGTAAAAAAAATAGAGTAATCTTGATTCAGAAGGAAACAAAACTTTCTAAAACACAATTTAGGACTATTTTAAATGGCGTACTATTTCAAGAGAAAGACAATAAAACAGATGATTTTGATGACATGAAAATTGTTACAGAACTATCTCCCAATAAAAGAGAAATTTCTGATTTAGAATTTGCTTCTAAAGTATGTAAACATACGAAATCGAATACTATTGTATTTGCAAAAAACAAACAACTAATATCTAGTGGAGTGGGACAAACTTCAAGAGTAGACGCCTTAAAACAAGCTGTTAAAAAAGCGAAAAACTTCAACTTTGATTTAAATAATGCGGTTATGGCTTCTGACGCTTTCTTCCCTTTTCCAGATTGCGTCGAACTAGCAAATAATGAGGGTATTAAATGCGTAATTCAACCAGGAGGATCTATAAAAGATAATTTATCTATTGAATTTTGCAATAAAAATAATATGAAAATGGTTTTCACAGGAAACCGACACTTTAAACATTAAAATTAAATAATTATGGGATTTTTCGATTTTATGACAGAATCAATAGCTATTGATCTAGGAACAGCAAACACATTAATTATTCATAATGACAAAGTAGTTGTTGATGAACCATCAATAGTTGCGAAAGAAGTTAAGACAGATAAAGTTATTGCTATTGGGAAGAGAGCAAGACAAATGCATGGGAAATCACATAGAGGAATCACAACTATTAGACCCCTGAAAGATGGAGTAATAGCTGATTTCCAATCTGCAGAACAAATGATTAGGGGTTTTATTAAATTAATTAATAGAAGAAAAAGCATTTTCCCTCAAGCTATAAAAATGGTAATATGCATTCCATCTGGAATTACTGAAGTTGAGAGGAGAGCTGTAATGGACTCCGCAGAACATGCGGGAGCAAAGGAGGTATGGCTAATTCACGAACCAATGGCCGCAGCAATAGGAATAGGAATTGATGTCATGGAACCTGAAGGAAATATGGTAATCGATATTGGAGGGGGAACAACTGAAATTGCTGTAATTTCTCTCGGTGGAATTGTCACTGATAAATCAGTAAAAGTAGCAGGAGACGAGTTCACTGAAAATATTAAAAACTATATGAAAACAAGATACAATGTCGCTGTTGGAGATAATATGGCTGAAAAAATAAAGATCAATGTAGGATCAGCCATGACTGAGCTTGATGATCCTCCACCTAACTTTGCGGTACATGGAAGAGATTTAATGAATGGTATCCCGAAAGAAGTTATTGTAACATATAAAGAAATCGCCAATGCTCTAAATAATTCTATAGAACAAATAGAAGCAGCAATAATGAACACTCTATTCTCTACCCCACCTGCACTATCGGCTGATATATATAATACAGGACTATATTTAACTGGAGGAGGATCAATGCTTAGAGGACTGGACAAGAGGATTTCTTTAAAAACAAAACTTCCTGTATACGTAGCAGAAGACCCACTAAGAGCGGTAGCAAGAGGTACAGGAATTGCATTAAAGAACACTTCAGGATTTTCATTTCTTATACAATAAATTAATATGAAGAAGTTAATAAGATTTCTTAAAGTCTATCATTTTCTTCTTATGTTCTTAGTTGCTGAAACAATATGTTTATTTTTATTTTTTTCTAATAATAAATTTCAAAAAAATGCGATTTCTGAAAAATCTTTAGAATATTCTTCTAAAGTCTACAAAAAAATTGATGACTTTGAAAGATATATGCAGCTAGATGAAGAGATAAAAATACTTCATAAAGAAAATGCGAATTTAAGATCGTTGAATTCAAATATAGATACATTAATAGATAATATAAGTGTACCATACAAATATATTGAAGCTAAAATTATTAAAAATACAGTATTTAATACGGATAACTATCTCATTATTAATAAAGGAAAGAAACATGGAATAACTCCTGGAATGGGTATAGTCACTGATAGCGGAGTAATTGGGAAAGTAATATTATCATCCGAAAACTATTCTAAAGCTCTTTCTATATTAAATACTCGGAATTCTATTTCAATTAATATTCCTTGCAGAAATAAGAACAATAATATTATTATGTTCAAAGGAGATTTGACATGGAAAGGAACAAATCATATGAATGGAGTAGTTGAAAAATTCAAATTAAGTGAAGGATATACTATAAATATAGGAGATGTTATAAAGACTAGTGGAAACAGTTTAGTTTTCCCTGAAAATATTCCTTTAGCAAGAATAGAATCTACTTATCAAAACCAAGAAGATGGATTATTAATGATAAATGCTATATTCATTAATAATATGCTATCTTCTAGAAATGTATATATTCCAGTATCCCTACACAAAAATGAATTAGACTCATTGGATTATTTAGCAACTGATTCATTAATAAGATGAAACATATATATAAAAATATTTGGACCATCCCTTTGCTTGTTATTTTTCAAATATTCATATTAAATAATATCAATTTTTTAGGTTATGCAAATCCCTATCTATACTTGATCCCAATAATAACTTTTCCTTATGACACTCCTAAATGGATATTAATGATGTTCGCTATATATATGGGACTATTACTAGATCTAGACCCGATAAATTTTAGACTGGGAATGCATTCATCAATTCTCATATTTATTGCATTCATCAAACCAACATTACAAAAATTAATTTTCAACAAAAAAACTATTGAAGAAAGACATCCCCTAAATTTAAAAAAAATAGGATTTAAAAATTTCAGCCTGATGGCTCTATCTATTATCTTGATTCATAATTCTCTAATTTTTCTGATGGAATATTTTTCCTTTTTCAATTTCTATATTCTAATCTTAAAGGTTATTATAAGTTCTTTAATTACATATATCGTTATACTAATAACACAACTGATTACTCTTAAAAACAAGTAAATGGATTATATAGATAAGAGATCTAAAATAATTTACTATATAATTATTGTAACATTTATAATAATATCTATCAACCTATTCAACATTCAAATAATTCAATCCAAATATAAAATAGCTGGAGAAAATAATGCAATTAGATTTGAATCCCAACAATCCGCTAGAGGTATAATATTTGACAGAAACGGAAAAGAAATAGCTATAAATATTCCTTCAGATGACCTCATGGTTATTCCTAGAGAAATAAAAAAATTAGACACAAATCAATTATGTCAACTTACAAAAATCAACAAATATGATCTCATCAAAAAGATTGAAAAAGGTATAGAATTTTCCGCATATAAAGAAGTGCTGATTGGACAAATTGACCCTATTGATTCTAGAATACTAAAAGAGAAACTAGATGAGTTTCCTGGATTTTATATAAGAACTACAACTAAAAGAAAATATGCAGTCAACGTGGCTGCACATCTCATTGGTTTTTTAGGGGAAATTAAAGTAAGATATCAGCATAAACTGAAAAATGGTATGACAATTGTATCTAATAAAAAAACAGTTAAAGAAAATGATGTAATTTTTATTCTATCAAATAACAAATTGGATTCTTTAGAAATGGGAGAATATGAAACAGTAGATAATATAAAATTCCAAATATCTAAAAAAAAATATATTAAAAATATACCGAATAAAAATATCCGTTTCCCCAATTATATTAATTACAAAACAAATAAGAAAATAGATGATCATTTCAGAAAAGGAGATTTAGAAGGTAAAACAGGAATAGAATATTCATATGATGAGTTTCTTAGAGGATCAAATGGTATAAAATTAAAACTATTTGATGCGCTAAATCGATCCCACGGCAGTTTTAGCGAAGGTAAACACGATACTTTAGCAATAAAAGGAAATGATCTAATCACGACACTAGATATTGAATTACAAAAATATGGAGAACAATTAATGAGAAATAAAATTGGTTCTGTGGTGGCAATTGAACCAACAAGTGGAGAAATTTTAACTATGATATCTTCTCCTAATTATAATCCAAATATAATGACTAGTAAAGAGAGATCCAGAAAATATGATTCTTTATTAAATCACAAAGACAATCCCTTATTTAATAGATCATTAGCCGGAATGTATCCACCAGCTTCTCCATTCAAGCTGATCAACTCGTTAATAGCGCTTGAAGAAAACACAATTAATCATACTGATATATACTATTGTACAGGAGGATATGAATACGGGAACAGCAAAACTCTAAAATGTCATAAACACAATGCTCCAACTAATATGAAATATGCAATTACAGTTTCATGTAACACTTACTTCTGTAATTTGTGGGAAAAATACTTTGACAAATACCCAAACAAAGAAAATGCATATAATAATTGGATAAAGCACGTAGAAAGCTTTGGATTAGGCAAAAGGTTCAATAGTGACTTTAATGTAAATTCTGCAGGACTTCTTCCAACAATATCATATCTAAATAAAAAATTTTATAGATGGAATTCCAGTACATTACTAAATATGTCAATAGGACAAGGTGATCTATTGGTTACCCCCATACAAATGGCTAATATTGCAGCAATTATAGCAAATAAAGGATATTACTTTACACCTCATTTAGTTAAAAATATAAATGAAAATGGAATTTATATTGATATCAAAAAGAATTATACCACTATATCTTCTAAACATTTTAATAAAATAATTAATGGAATGACTGATGTCATGGAGAAATCAGAAGGTACTGCTCAAAAATCAAAAGTTGAAAATCTAAATATCTGCGGAAAAACTGGTACAGCACAAAACCCTCATGGTGAGGATCATTCAACCTTTATAGCTTTTGCTCCTAAAGAAAATCCTAAAATTGCAATCGCTGTATATGTAGAAAATGGAGGGGCTGGATCAGAATGGGCTGCCCCAATTGGGGCATTAATTATAGAAAAATATATGAAGAAATCTGTCTCTAATAAAAATATAGAAAATAAAATAATGAAAGGTGTTTTAGTATCTAAATAATGAGAAAAACTAAAAATATTTTTGGCGAAATTGATCTTGTTACCATAGGATTGTATGTATTACTTGTACTTTTTGGATGGATAAATATATATTCTTCTAACTACAATCCTGAATCTCTATCATCAATTTTTGACTTAAGCACTCAACACGGAAAACAATTGCTTTTTATTGCCATATCATTTATTAGTGGATTCTTGATTTTAATTATTGACTGGCATTTCTTTGAAAATATATCCATGCCTTTATACTGGTCTATAATATTTCTACTCATTATTGTTTTATTTATCGCAGATGAAGCTGGAGGTGCTAGCTCATGGATTCCAATTGGAAATTATAAAATCCAACCCTCTGAATTTACTAAATTTGCTACAGCACTAGCTCTTGCTAAAATGTTTAGTCAAGATAAAAGTAATTCCTACTCATTCAATATTCAAATAAAAAATTATTTGATAGTAGTAATCCCGGCCATCTTAACTCTTCTCCAAAATGATTTAGGGACCTCACTAGTTTTTTCTGCTTTTTTAATCGTTTTTTATAGAGAAGGATTATCTGGAAATATATTAATTGCAATTATCGCAACAATATTAATTGCTTTTGCAAGTTTAATCTTCAATCCTATATTATTATCTATTATTCTGACTTCTTGTATAATCTTATTTTACTTATATAGTAGTAAAAGAAATAAAAACTTAAAAATTGTATTACTAAGCATCTTTAGTGTTAATTCCATTATCCATATTGTTAACTTTTTAATGTCACAAATTCTACTCCCACATCAAGTAAAAAGAATTAATATATTTCTTGGCAAAGAATTTGAGCCATTAGGTGCTGGATATAATTTACTACAGTCTAAAATAGCTATTGGATCAGGTGGTTTTTTGGGAAAAGGATATTTGAATGGTACTCAAACAAGATTCGACTTTGTTCCAGAACAATCAACAGATTTTATATTCTGTACAATTGGTGAAGAATGGGGGTTCCTTGGAAGCATAATCTTCCTAACTATATTCGCGATTCTTTTAATTAGGATCATACTATTATGTGAAAAACAAAAATCAAGATTTTGTAGAGTATATGGTTATAGTTTAGCAGGGATACTATTTATTCATTTACTCATTAACTTAGGAATGACAATTGGACTAGCTCCTGTCATTGGAATTCCTCTTCCTTTTATTAGCTATGGAGGGTCGTCTCTAGTAGGATTTACTATCTTATTATTTATCTTTCTAAATCTTAATTCCTATAGAATGGATATACTGAGATAAAAGATATAATTAAAACTCTGTATCTCTGTTGTCAACAATCAAAGAATTTCTCCTAATAGTTTCTATTAGTGATTCATAAATAGACTTACCTTGTATATTGGATTGTTGAACACTTGAAGTCTTAATGTTATTTATTTGCAAATCAGTAGGATTTTGCGTATTCAATTTTTGCTTTATATTAACAAAATAAATAGCATTATTTCCCATTACCGGAATGCTAGAAAATCCTATTTCACCTGAATTAACAAACCCTTCTAATGAAGGCTCATTCTCAGCAGACAATGTTTTTAACTTATCAAAATTAACATTAGATAATGAATCTATTGAAATTTTATACTCTTCAGCCACATCAACCAATGAAGCGAATTTCTTATTAAATAATATCTCATGTTTTTTTTGTTTCTGTATCTCTAAAATTATTTGTTCTCTTACATCTTCTAAAGGAATATTTCCCTTATTATTAATTGAAGACAAACTAGCTATCACATGGTTATCTGTACATATCAAAGGTACTGAAACAACATCCCCAACTTTTCGATTTACTTTAACATCACCACTCCAGCCATAAAGCCATTTTACCACATCTCTGGCTTGAATTAAACCTGAAATAGAAAAACTCATATTATGAAGATTAAAATCCTCTCTAACTAACATATTATTTGATTCAGCATACTTTCTGAAATCAAGATTAGATTCCGAATAATCCTCTAAAAATTTACTAGCGTCATCATAACTATTTTCAATAGTATTTTCACTTGGAATTAAAATCCTATCTAAAAAAACTATCTTATGCTTGTCTACTAATTGACTATACTCCTTAATTTTAAATAAATGGAAAAACACTTCTCCTTGACTATTTTGAGAGCTTAACTTAAAAATTGTATCAGTATTCATTCCATCGTTAAATAACAGGCTCCTATTAACAAACGGCAGAAACTCAAACTTTTCACTGTTTTCCTGAATCCATCCAATATCGCCACCTCTAATTTTTGAAGCATCATCAGCACTATATTGCATAACTAAATCATTAAAATCAGCTCCTGAATTTAAAGAAGAATCTAGACTGCTCAAAAGCAATCTACATGAATCTAATTTCTCTTGTGAACTTCTATCAACTAAAAGCATAACATGCTTTAATCTAATAGAATCTGATCGCAGGGATTTATCAGAATATTTATACAATCGATATGTTTTCTTTCCGAATTCATTCGTAACAAAAGGACCTACAACATCTCCAGGATTATTTTTTACAATAATATTAGCAATATTTGAGTCTTGTCTTAATGTTTGTAAAATAGGGTCAAACTGATTATCAGATAATGTATTTAAAATATCAGAACTTTTAAAATACCTAAATTGGTTATTATTATTTTCAGAATATCTTTTTACAAAATTCTCATCATTATTAGACTTTTTAAATCTACTAGAAACATTTTTAGATAATTCTTGTTGTAAATTCAGATCGTCTTCTAATGATGGAGTAATTGGGAAAGTAATAAATTCCAAATCTCTTGTTTCTCTATGTTTTTTGAATTTTTCAATATTTTTTTGATAATATTCTTGTATTTCTTTATCATTAACTTCCTGATCTTCAAGGATTGTATAAGGTATCTTTACATAGTCTAATTTAGAATTCTGCATTCTGCCTAAGTGTATAGATTTAGCTTCATTTGAAGTAATATAGAAAGAGTTTTCAATTAAAGATTTAAACTTATTATTCTGACTCTCTTGACGAATAATCTTACGAATCTTCTCTAACTGTTCATAATCTTTTGGCTGAAACATTCTCTGATCACCGTTAATATCCTCTAAAATTTGCTGAGCACTTTCCAAATATTGAGATCTTTCCATTACAGAACTAAAAAAAGCCGGATAAGCCTGGTGAATGTTGTTTATTCTAATTGACCCTGTCTGTAACTCATCTAACTCAGCTTCTGTCACTCTTAATCCTAGTAATTGATTAGATTTAGTCACTATAGCTTCTTCAGTAGTTTTAATAAATGCTTTTTCATGCCTTTGACCTTCACTTTCTTGAGGATACTGATTCTTAATTATTTCAATATTTTCATTATACTGTCGAAAAAAATCAGATTCTTCTTCGAAGATAGACAAAGCTACAGTATTTTCTTCATTATTACCCCATGGCAAATTAAAACCATCTCCCTCAGGGTCTAGTACAAATAACGCAATCGCTCCTCCAACTATAATAGCTGTCATTAAACCCTTATCTCTAATTTTTTGTAAAATTGCCATAATAAACTTTTTATATTAATTTGCGAATATACAATTGTTATTCGAGTTATAAAAATAGATAAATTAACTATTTAATTCGATTCTAATTACCTTAATACTTTTTTCATCAACCTGATCAATTGTAATTAATTTATTTTCAAATTGTATGCTAACTCCATTTTCAGGAAGGTCTTCATAAATTGAAAGAAACATACCAGCAATAGTTTCATATTCTTCAGATTCTGGTAAATCTAAATTATATTTGTCATTAATTTGGTCCACTTCCATTCTTGAAGAAAAAAGAAATTCAGTTTCAGATATTTTTTCATCAATTACAATACCAACATCATGTTCATCTTCAATTTCTCCTACAATTTCCTCCGTAACATCTTCAACTGTTACTAATCCTGATGTACCCCCAAATTCATCAACCACTAATGCAATACTTTTATTTGAAGTAATAAACTTATTTAACATTTCGTTTGCAGGAAGACTTTCTGTTACAATAGGAATAGGAAGCAAAATTGATCTAATTGTTATAGGTTTTTTAAATAAATCTGAGGAATGAACATAACCAATAATATTATCAATATTGCCTTTGTATACTGGAATTTTTGTAAACTTAGTCTCAATAAAAATTTTTTTTAAATTATTAATATTATCCTTAATATTAATTACTGCTAAATCCGCTCTTGGAACCATACATTCTCTAATTCTTATATTAGAAAGTTCCAAAGCATTTTGAAGCATTTCAACTTCATTATTATTATTTTTAGAATCATTATTATGTAACAAACCATCTAAGTATTCATCTAAGTCCAATCTGCTAAATATTTGTTTTACTTGTTCTATTTTAATTCTAAATATGAACTTTAATACAAACTCAGAAATTAATAGTGTGATTGCTACTATTGGAAAAAGTAAAAAATAAAAAAATGTTAGTGGTATAGAAAATATTCTAATCATATAATTAGGATTAATACGAAAAATCACTTTAGGGATAAATTCAGCAATCACTAATACTATTACTGTAGAAATTAATGTTTGTATTAAAAGACTAATCAATTCCCCATATCCATAAAACAATGGATGTAAAATTGGATCCAGCGTATCAGCCATATACATACTAAACAATACTAAAGCAATATTATTTCCAATAAGCATTGTTGCAATGAAATTTGATTCATCTTTTGTTAAGATGGAAATGATTTTAGAAATAAATGATCCTGAAGCTCTATCTAATTGTAATTTTAACTTATTTAATGAAACAAAAGCAATTTCTATTCCAGAGAAAAAAGCTGAAAACAATAATGTAACTATGATAATGGATAATGTGTAGGACATATTTAAAATTCTGGAAAATTATTAATTGTAGACCTATTAACTCCTATAAATCTTGGATTTGTAAAGTCAAGATTAGATCTAAACTGATCTGCATTAATTGTATCTTTATTCTCAGTAATTACTGAAACATATGCATCAGAATAAATTAAACTTTCTGTCCTATCCAAGAATAATTCTTCCGTTGATAATGACTGACTATCATTAAACAACAATACAGATCCTTTAGCTGTCATCATGTTTTTCAATTCATCTAACATTATTTCATTACAGTTTAAGCTAGTACTAACTTGAGCTCCTTTATAAAAATGTATTACAACATCCCCATAAAAATAAGTATTTCCATTGTCAAATTTATGCATAACATTAGATGATATTGATAATTTAAGATCCCCATTTTGAGTAATCATTATCTCTGGTTCTAATACTTCCTTAAAAGGCATATCTCCTTCGTTAACAAAATTTGCTATATTTTCCTGAGAATTTTCACAAGAAATTAAAATCAAAAAAATAAATATTAAATTACTTTTTAACACCAAAATATTAATCTCTAGTTCTCACGATAGTCGTTCGATTGACCCAGCATCCTACTTTGTAACTAGACCCATCTTCCAAATCATTAAAAAAACAATCTTCCTTTGAAGGGAAATACTTAGAATAAGTAGCAATCTTTCGATTAGCTTTCTCACTCAAAGCATTGTCAACACGCTTTGCTTTTCTATACATATCAACAGCAACCCAATATAATGAGCCTCTTTCCAAAGCTGTTTCCCCACATTTATTCGAAGAACTAGCATAAATATCACCAAGCATTAAATATGGTTCTCCCCATTCTGGTTTTAATTCAGATGCTTTCAAAACCGTAGATCTAGCAATAGAATATTTTCCCTGCATTTGATATACATAAGAAAGTCTTAAAAAATAGCTAGCTCTAATACTAATATCATTTTCTAATTCTATCGCTTCCTCAAAATATGTTTGTGCTTTAACATAATCTTTATTATTTATACTAATATTCCCCATATTATATGAACTTGAAGAAGATGGAGAAAGTTTATGAAGAGTCAATGTAGCTTGCTGAAAAACCTCATTCTCTGTACAATCTTTCTTTTCTAATAAATTAATAATCTTACTTAACAAATTAATATCTGTAATACCCAATTCTAATCTTTTTGAAAACACTGGCAGTAAATCCTCGCATGAAGCATATGGAGCAAATAAACTTTCAATATTACCCAACGCCTTTTGGTAAAATTTTTCATACTTTTTATTGTTTTCTAAATTATACGATATAATACTATTAGTTAATACATAAGCTTCTAAGACTTCTTGTTTGGTAACATATTCCTTAGACTTTTCACATTGTATTAAAGACTTAAAGTATGCGACAATAACATTTGGCAAAGAAGCATTGCCAATCATATCTATTGAAACTTTTAACATATCATACGCTTCTTTATGTCTAGAAGGATCATATTTATATAAATCAGCGCCCTTATTTCCTAATACATACTCTCTTCTTCCAAAATTTTCTATTCTTGAATCATGTATCATCATTATTGTATCCAAATAAATCATTTTATTAGGCTTATCTTTTTTTATCATATGATAATATAACTTTGGCCCGTCTACAAAAGTATTCTGATTATACTCAGGACAATTGTTATAAACATTTCTCCATTTTTTTATAGCTTCATCATAATCTTTTTGTTTATAATTATTTCTATAAATCGCGTAATCCTGTTCACACTGACTTTGAGCGATTATTTCAGAACCACAAAAAAACATCAAGGATATTATTATAAAATTCTTCATTTTTTAATTGTATTTACGTTTAACAAACCAAATTCCCTTAAAAGTAATTCCTAACATTACTCTTAAATACCTTTCTTTAATTAATTTATAATTAGTCTTTGTGGAGAAGAAATAATTATCAGCTGCTGATATTCCTCTTTCACCAACCTCAAAACTTAAATTATAGAATGTGTTACTGCGTTTTACTGGCATTCCTAAACCAAAAGAAATCGATCTTTCTAAAAAAGGATCACCTGTAAGATTAACATAAGATTTCTGAAATTTTGTGCCAAATCTATAATTAACTGTTTGCCAAAACTTATTAATTGATTCCACGTTAGGGGTGAATTGCGTACCAATAGATAGTCTGATACTATTATTCAAGGAGTCTGTAAAGATATCGTCGTTATATATAATGTTAAAATTTTTCCAATCAGAATATGAATAATTCGCATAAACGTGCCATCTACTATTCAAATATGAAAAACCAAAAGATAAATCTCTAGGCAGCGTTATAGATCCTGTATCTACCACATTTAAAAATGTATCCTTTACAGATAGTACATCATTAACGATTTCATAAGTATTACCTAATAAAGTTCTTTTAGATTGCACACTAGAGCTAGGAGAATAAGTTAAACCAAAATTGATTTCCTGATCATTACTAAGTCTTTTTCTATAAATCATTCCTGATTTCAATAAATAGCCACTAATATTTGTCCTATCTAATGACTGAGTATTGAAAATATTAGGGTCATTAAAATTTAGCATTCTATCTCTATTAATGCCCCCGAAAAGATACGAAATATTAACTCCAATATGTAAATCCTTTGTTATTTTATATGAACTACCAATGTAGTAATTATTGACTCCACCATTTCCAGAATATAAATAATCAACGTCACCTAATAATGGATCATTTTCGCGATTTTCAATTAGATAGCCAACCTCGCTAAATGGTAAAATTCCAGTACTCAAGGAAAAATTACTAATAAGCGGCATTAAAACAGATATGTGACCTAACTGTGTATTATTTGTAGATTGATTTAAGCTATTTGTTGAAAAAACACTAGAGTGAGAAACTAAAGACGTAGATAATAAAAATGATTTTGTTTTCACAGAAGAATAAGTAGCTGGATTATTAAAATTAATAGTATGTTCATCACTATATACCACCGATGTCCCACCAATTGCTGATTGGTCTGGTGATATAGACTCAGATAAACTACCCATTCCAAACCTAGAGTATGGGGAGCTTGTGGTTGATTGAGCAAATAAATCAATAGAAATCATACTTGATAGTAACAGAGAAAATATTCTTAATTTATGCATTGTATTCTAAAATTCTGTTTAAACCTTTGATTAATAAATGTTCATCTGCAAATATGGTGTTTTTAAACTCTTTTTCAAAGAAAAATGCATCTCCACCTGTAATAATAACGAGTAAATCATCATTTTCTTTTTTTATCACATTAATAATCTCTTGTATTTCAGAAACTATACCATTTTGCACCCCAGAAATAATACAGTTTTTGGTATTCATTCCTAAAAAGTCATAATCCTTATTCTTTTCTAGAAAAGGAAGTTTCGAAGTATAATCAAAAAGAGAACGATATCTTAACATAATGCCTGGGGAAATTCTTCCTCCTCTATAATTAGAATTATTGTCAATATAATCAAATGTTATACATGTACCTGCATCTATTATCAATATATTATTATTCCTATGTAATTCAGTTGCCCCTACAATGGCGGCAATCCTGTCAGCTCCAAGAGTTTCCTTGTTTGAATAAATAATATTAAATGGAATTTTAGTTTTATGAGAAAGTTCAAATACACTAGATGTTTTTAAATTATAAGATATTTTTTCTCTAACTGAAGAGATTATACATGATGATACTTTATAATCTTTTATTACTTGATTAGCAATATCATTATCAAAATCTTTATCTTTTAAAAAATAAATAATATCGTTATTGCTAAATACAGCGTACTTAACGAACGTATTTCCTATATCTATAATTAAATTCATTCAGAAAGTTCCTGTTTTCAAAGTTAATAATGTTTTACTATAGTTTAATAAATTTGAAAATATTTCTCTAAATAAAAAAAACAAGTAAATTTGCACAAATCAAGAAATGATGGTACCATAGCTCAGTTGGTAGAGCAATGGACTGAAAATCCATGTGTCCCTGGTTCGAATCCTGGTGGTACCACAACAAAGTGTCCCTAATATCTTAGGGACACTTTTTACAAAAAATCAATATTTATCTATACTATAATGAGATATATTATTAAAACAAACTCTATAAAATACTTAGATAAATTTATAAAAATGTTATTCATTCATTTAATTTTATCAAAAAATTGATTAGAATTATTTTATAAATTTGCCAGAAAACATAATTGATGTTAAAACACCTGTTCTTAATTATTTTTCTTTTTATATGTTTCAAAGGATTTTCCCAATGCGTGCCAAATACAATATATCAGGATTCTACAGGAAACATATGGCCAAAAACAGGGTTTTCTGATGGTAACATAGGACAGTATTACTATAACTTTTGGGACATGAAAGCACCTACAACTCTAATAGAAGCTGCGCAAGGAGATACTGCTTTTGTAACTGTAGACACTTTTGGAAGCATAATCTATATTGGTGACTGGCCAGTTGATAGTGTTGTCACTATAGATATACATAACCTTCCACCAGGCATATCTGTAGACTGCACATTTCCAAACTGTACATATGAGGGTGGTGATATCGGATGTGCTAATATTCAAGGATACCCCACTAGTCCAGGCTATTACAACTTAGCTATTGTTACTAATCTATATACTCATGGAGTTGTTTCAATTACTGTTGGAGGCGTACCTCTAACAATACCAGTTGAACTAGACTACTTCTCAGTTACAGGCACTTATGATACTGTTAGTAGATATTCAATTCAAATCAATGAAGCTACATCAATTTACAATCATATAGATCATAATGAAACTCAGATAATTAATGATAATCAAAATATTACAATGATTATTCCCTCTAATACAATACAGAAATGCAATATTAATTTAATCAACTCTGTTGGTCAGATAATAGTTAAAAAGAAGGTTTTATTATCTTATGGAAATAATACTATAAAATTAGATAATATAAATTATAAGGGTATATATATAGCTAATATCCAAAAATTAGGAATACATGAATCTCAATATATAAAATTTTATAAATAAAATTAATATCTACTAATATTATAACATAGTTTTACTAAATTGCGTTAACGCAATTCGTTTTAGATGAAATCGTTTTTTACTTACTGTATTTTGCTTATATCCTTAGAATGTATTTCTCAATGTGTGCCTGATTCAACATATGGAGATTCATTATCAGGAATTTACCCAACTACAGGGTTTCCATCAGGAGTGATTGACGAACAATATTATCAAACACTTAATATTCATATACCCTCTACTCTAATTGAAAGTACGCATGGTGATTCATCACAACTGCTAGTAGATACTCTAGGTCAAACTATATATATCGGAAATTTCATTGTAGATAGTATGATTTTAGTTGAAATCCAAGATATGCCACCAGGAATTACCCTTGAATGCAATAATATTGGATGTGTATTCTCTGGCGGAGAAATTGGATGCGCTAATCTAATTGGAAATCCTACGAATACTGGCACATATAATATAAAACCACAATATAATATATACTTCAGTGGTGTAATCATTATTAATGCAGGTGGAGTTCCTTTAACTATACCAGTTCAAATGGATTACTTTTCGTATTTTGGAGAATATATTTCTGTAGATAATTACTCTATTGAAATCTTGGAACCAACTAGTATTTATGAAAATATTCGAGAAAATCCATATGACATTATAAGTGTAAAAAATAAAATTTTAATACAACCTAAATATGCAGAGAAAGATCTAAAAATAACCATCCATGATTATTCTGGAAAATCAATATATTCAGAAAAAATCAGAACATTTGATGAAACACCACTGCTTATAGAAAATAACTTTATCTCAGGAATATATATAATAATCATTGAAGGAGAATCAAGCAGATATATCAAAAAAATATATATTCAATGATCTCATGATTATGAAATCTAATGTAGTTTTATCAATTTTCTTTTCTTTTATTTATTTAAACATTATTGCTCAATCAATTAGTGGAGTAATATTAGACAATGATAAAAACCCTATTGAAGGAGCAAATATATATAATGAAAAAGGAAGATCTTGTATTTCAAATAATCTAGGAGAATATGAAATTTCAATTTCGAATGGAGAAAATCTTATCATAATTGAACACATTAATTATGAAAAAAAATATATTAATGTTAGTATTATTAACAATCAAAGTCAACATATTAATATTACTCTAATTGAAAGAACAAATCTAATTTCAGATATAGAAATTATCTCTCAAAAAATTAAACAAGTTATATCTCCCATTATATCTATGGATATAATTTCTGAAAATTTTTTTGAAAATAAAAGTAATGTTGATATTTCAACAATAGTAAATCAGCTTTCTGGCATTAGTTTAAATGACAAGCAAGTACATATTAGAGGGGGAAGTGGATGGAACCCTATTGCGGGCTCACGAGTTTTATTCCTAATGGATGACAGTCCTATACTTACTGGAAATATGGGGCAAATCCCATGGGATTTAATCCCAATGAACAATATTGAAGAAATACAAGTTATTAAAGGAGCGTCTTCTGCAATATATGGGTCTTCAGCTTTAAATGGGGTTATAAATATTAAAACAAAGTTAGCTAATAAAGATCTGACAGAGAATCATCCCTCTAGAGGTTATACTAGGATTAATACCCTATTTGGAATTTATGATAATCCTAAACGAAAAGAACTTGTTTGGTGGAATGAATCTCCAAAAATTATGAATGTAGATATATTTCATTCGGAAATTATTCACAATACTTCTTATATTTTTTCAGCAAACTATCTAAAAGATGATAGTTATAGAATGGGACAGCAAATTGACAGAAAAAGAATTTCTGGTAACGTAAGTCATTTTTCTAATAAGATTAAAGGGCTTAGCTATAAATTACATGCGACTTACATGGAAAAAAAAGATGGATTATTTCTACTATGGGAAAGCTTCGAAAACGCATATATTCCATTAGATTCAAACATTTACAGAAAGAAATCAAATATCTACCAGATTAACCCTGAAATAACTTTCACCAGTTCTATGAGAGGAATACACTCGTTCAAGTCTCAGATTCTGGAATTACAATATTTATTTAATCCACAAGTACTTGAAAGTCAGAGCAAAATGTCTTCAAGAATTTATTTTTTAGATTATAAATACTCAAAACAATTCAAAAATCTTGATTTAACCTGTGGAATTAATCAAAAAAAAACAGATGCTAATGCAGATTTTTTTAGTGGAAACAATCTAGCAAATATTATTTCAATCTATACGTTAATTGAAAAAAAATATAAAAAATTAACAGTTTCTATTGGATCTAGATTAGAAAACGTCAGTGTAAAAAGTTCTGAAAAATTTAATATAATAGATGATAGCATCAACCATTTTAAAACTAACATACCAATGTTTTATGGAGGCCTTTTATACACTATTAATGAAAATGAAAATATTCGTAGCTATTTAGGTCAAGGAGTCAGACTACCTTCAATTGCAGAAATGTTTGTATCTACTAATGGATATGATGGCACATATCTATACCCTAACCCTTCATTAAAGCCAGAGTCAGGATGGAGTTTTGAGCTTGGATATAATATTTCTAAAAAAAATGAACTTATTCAATTGGATCTAGATATAGCCTATTTTTTAATGAGATATGAAAATATGATGGAATTTAGTTTTGAGCAATGGGGTTCTGAATTTGATGAAGCAAATGCTTTTGGATTAGGATTTAAAACCATAAATGTTGGAAGCACTAAAATCACTGGTATAGAAGCAGAGTTAAAAGCTTTATATTCACTACCTGAAAATACCTACTTGAGTCTAAATCTTGGATATACATATATTAATCCCTTAGCTATTGATGGGGACGAAGAATATGAACAAATTAACATATCTGACTCAATTAGATCTATTACATTTAACAATAGTAGTTCTGATTCTAGAATATTAAAATATAGATATCAAAATATAATTAAAGCCGATATAAAATTAGAGCAAGGACCTTTCTCAATCCAATTAAACATAAATTATAATGATTATATGAAAAATATAGATAGATTGTTTACTACTGATCTCATTAATTACGGTTTACCACCATATATAGACCCAATTATTCCAGGAATTAATGACTCAAGAAAAAGAAATGAAAATGGTGATCTGATTATTGATTTCGCACTTGGAAGAAACCTTAACAAATTTACAAAAATTAACTTTATAATTAAAAATATAACAAATGCAGAAATATATACTAGGCCAACTGATGCTTCATCACCAAGACAATATTTAGTTAAAATTGACTTATCAATATAATGAAAAAACACTCTTATATTAAGATATTCCTCTATATAATATTATTCTTATCTTGCAATGAAGCAAATACTCATAAAAATATCAAAACAAATTTGCATCAACATAACATAAATACATCAAAAACTGAAATGATCAATCTGATTAATTTATTAACTGGGAAATTTGAACCATCAGATCATAAAAACTTTACTTTAGTAGATCCAAAATATCATACAAAAAGTAAGATGTTTCTTCAAAAAGAAACCCTTGATGCATTTATAAATATGCGTAATGCAGCCCAGAAAGAAGGAATAAACCTACGTATAGTTTCAGGTACTCGAAATTTTACAGATCAACAAAAAATTTGGGACAAAAAATATAAAAGGTTTAGTAAGTCAATTAGTCAACCAAAGGATATAATTAATAAAATAATGATTTGGAGCTCAATGCCAGGAACATCAAGGCATCATTGGGGAACGGATATAGATATAAATGGATTTGATGAATACTTCAATGGGGAAAATCAACAAGCAATTAAAGACTATAATTGGCTGAATAAAAACGCTGATAAGTTTGGATTTTGTCAAGTATATTCTGAAAAAGATGGGATTAATAGAAGATTTGGTTATAACGAAGAGAAATGGCATTGGTCCTATATGCCTATTGCTTCAAAATATCTAAAAGACTATAAAAAGTATATTAATTATAATCATTTAACAAAATTCTTAGGATCTGAACACGCAAAAGAAATGGACATCTTTAATCAATATGTTTTTTCGATTTCGAAAAAATGCCAATAAAATAATTTTTAATCTATCAATAATTTCTTATGGAAAATATTCTTACTATTAGAAATTTCTAACAGATAATGACCAGTTGGCATTTCACTCATATTGATTTTTTCTGACGTTGTACCTGTAACATCAATATGATCATTATACACACTCTCTCCTAGCATATTAAAAATATTTAATCTATATTCTCCTGGAGAAGCATTAATAAAATCAATATTGAAAACAGAGCGTGTGGGATTTGGAAAAACATAAATATTACTTTCATTTTCTTCTTGCGTTAATGATGATACTGTTGCAAAATTCATCCTAATCATAGGTACTCTCGAAAGCCAATACCAATTTCCAAATGTTTGTCCACTATTTAAACATCCATTTTTTTGAATCCAACTAGTTGTTGGATAAGTATATTGAGACATGGCGATTACAGAAGTATCCACTGGATTTGCATAACCACCAATAGCTGCCATATATGTTCCAGGAATTAGAGTTTCATTATCACTAAAAGAAATTGTCACCCAATCTCCAATATCATCAGAAGTTAAAGAATAATCATCAGATTGAAACAAGTAAATTCTATCATTGTTAGTAGGATCTATCTCATAAATAACCGCATATATATCCGCTCCAGCTACAGAATTATCTTTCATAAAAACAGACAAAGAAGATATTTCATCAGTATCATATATATCAAAATATGAACCTACAACCATACCTCCACATGACCTTCCTAATCCATACTCAGAATAATCAGTACCATCATCTCTAGCGTAAATATTCTCTGTAACAATAGAACTACTCAAAATAGTATCTGAAATTGTATCATTAGAATTAGCCCAAGTTTGAAAATAATATTGACCTATATTGTTAGGTAAAAAGGTAGTATTTCCAATAAATGTCATGGTATCCTGAGGTAATAAAATACTATCTGCACTTAATGTATTAAACACTAATGAACCAACTCCATCATACACCTCAACATTTATATGAGTATTTTGATTATTTGCACCAGTATTTGTAACCATAGCTTCAAATGTATAAGGATTTGCTGATACTTGTTTTAACGGATTATAAGTGTATTCCATGCCTAATCCACCAGCAGCTTGATATCCAATCCACCATCCTCCAGATTCTGCATCTACTAATGACAACCTATTATCTGGGGTCTCAACAATTTTCATATCATCAATCATCCAAAAATAAACTCTGGCTGTCCAACCTATTCTTACATAAACTGTAGATTGATTTCCTGCTATAGAAGAGATATTTAGACTTAAGTATTCAGGATCAGCAGAAGCTTGATTATTAGTTGCATTACCTTGAACATTATATGAATTCCAAGTAACACTATCAGAACTAATTGCAACTTCTAAGTTTATACTATTATTTAATCTAAAACTATGTTCAAATTCCAAACTCACATTGTTCCATCCAGTTAAATCAATAGCAGATGTAGTAAAGTATGATTCTAAATAATGATAAGATGACCCAGAACTGCTGCCGGGATTACCATTCCAATGATTAGCAGAATCGATATCAGAAATAAGAAAACCATTTGAGGCGGTTGTAGAACTAATTGGAGCAGCTGGACCAGTAGGGTTACCAGCACTGTTAGTTCCTACAGAATTCCAATACCCCCAGCTACCTTGAAAAGAATGTTTCCATGGACACTCCGCTGTATTACCTGCAGAAGTAGCACCATTATTACCAGCTCCAGTATTTAAAGAATAAGTGGACCATCCTGCAGGAAAACCCCCATCAAAATCTTCAGACCAAATAACAACAGCAGATTTATCATTAAAATTATTGTTCTTAACTATTTTTGATTCATTATGACTGTCAATAACCTCATGCTGCGAAAAAGCAAATACACTTAAAATCATTAAACAAGTAAATAGTAATTTATTTTTCATATTACATTCAATTTAATTAATTTCTAATAATATGTTACTAGAAATTATCAATTATTATTCGATTACAAATTTTCTTTCTATTGCCTCTAAATCACTCATCAATTTTAGCGTATATACTCCTTTATCTAAGTTTGAAAGATCTATTCTTTCAGAAAAAGACTCAGTATATCCAGAAAACACTTTCTGTCCCAAAATATTTAGCACTGATATTTCAAAACCACTAAATAAAGGACTATTAAACTCTATATTAAAAATACCATTATTAGGATTAGGAATAATATTAATTTGTTGTTTTGCATATGTATCATTTACAGAAGAAACTATTTCATATCCTAAATTTAATCTAATCATTAGTGGTTTTGAAGCAGAATACCAATATCCAAATCCTCCACTACCGATATCACATCCGTTGTCCTGAATAAAACTTAACGTATTATCATTATTAGAAGAACTAATTAATGAGGTGTCAATTGGATTTGCGTATCCTTTAACTGCAGCGATATATGTTGTTCCCGCGTACAAATTAACTGGCTCATCTAGTTTTACAGTTACCCAAGAATCAATATCATTAACAGTTATGGTATAATCATCAGAAGTCTCTAAATACACTGGAGAATATGGTGTAACCATGGGATCAATTTCATATAGTTCCACTAAAAGTTGTGCTCCAGGTACAGATTGATCATTAACATGGAATGAAATTGATGTAGCGGTGTCATCCACATATACATCAAATGCATTACCCAATACCTGACCACCACATGACCTACCAAGGAAATATCCATTACCCGCATTTTCACCATCAGAATTCCAATCAAAATCAACACCATATACAGTATCTGTAACTACAGCGCCTCTTCCAATTGTATCTGTAGTAGGAAAAGAATCGGATGATGCCCAATAACTAATTTGATGATATCCCATTGTAGTTGGACTGAATGTAGAAGAAACAACAAATGTATCATTTGTATTAGTATATAAAGTCATAGGGTTTGAATTACCAGACCAAATTGAAGAACCAGCGTTTTCAATATTTACATTCATAGTACTGTTTGGTTGATCAGCCGCTCCGTCATTTCTTACAACAGCCTCAAATCTATAAGGATTCGCATTTGCCTGATTCTTAGGATTAAAGGTATAATCAATTCCAACATCGCCTGTTGCTTGGTAACCAATCCACCATCCTCCATATGTTTCATCACCAATAGTAAGAAAATGGGCTGGAGTCTCAATTAAACGAATATCGTCAATTTGCCAAAAGTAATAACCATTATATGTACTATATAAAACAGTTCCATCATAAATAAACTGAATTTGAACATTAGAGTTTCCCGCTATATTTGAAGGCATTCTTAACATCACTTCAAAATCATTCGTTGTAACTTCATTAACTTCAATGTCTGGGTGAACTTCAATAGTATCAGTAAATGTAATACCTCCATCCAAACTAAAAGCAACTTTTGCAATTCCTGTATATTCTCTATAAAAACTATTAAAAACTATGGAAACATCTGGATACATAGAACAATCTATTACATCTGTGGTTAATGTACCAACATGCCCAGTAGGATTTCCTCCTAATATGTCATTACATGGATATGGACCTGCACCGAAATTACCTGCAGTACCTCCATTATCATAATAATCAGAATCAAAAATAACAAAACCATTAGAAGCGGTATTGGAAGCTATTGCACCATTAGTTCCCGCATAAGCACCTTGTGATCCTGTATTTACTCCAGGATTTGTTCCAGGTCCCCTGTAAACCCATGGAGCAGAAATTACTGGAGGTGTAGGATTTGATCCATTTGTCCATGTTGATGGAATGCCACCAGAAAAATCTTCTGACCAAAATGGTGTTGCTTTTCCTATTTCATAATTAATGAAATCCGGTGATTTGTGAATTCTAGAACTTGTCTCAGAAGGACTAGGGAAATTAACCTGAGAATAAGAAAAAGAAATACAAATAAATAATGATAAAAAGAAGATATAATTTTTTTTCATAATAGTTTTTTTTAAAATGTTTGAAAAACAAATATACAAAAAAAATTATTCTAGAATTAAGATCTTTTCTACTGTACCATCGGAATATATATTTATAAAAAATTGTTTGGAATAATCACCAATATTCCTGCCGAGTATATCGATACTTTTCAATAACTTTCTCTCAGATTTCATGTTATATATATGAATCGTATAATCACAAATATTAGAAACTGGATTAATCTCCAAAGGTTCACCAGGAATCATAGTTCGATCAGTAAAAGCTGGGTGGTCTAGTTGATATTTATTACATCTAAATGTGGAGTTTAACAATCCATTCTGATTAGATGGAATTAAATCTCCTTGAGACAAGATGGTATTTGGAAGTACAGGATTTATGTATTCCCAGACAATTTGTTCATTAGTGTCAATTTCAAAAAATCTTCCTTTTGCTCCACTACATATCAGTGTATTTCCATTAGATATCCTTTGAGATCCAGAGATATATGATGAAAAAAAGTTAGGTGGGATTGAATCTACATAAGTCCAAGTTAAGTTATTTGGAAGAAAAATTCCATTTGAAGACAACACATACCTAGATGAAGAATCTTTTTCTGGCAAAATAATATCAATTGAACTATAACCTCGTCCTTGTCCGTTATTAAATACCATAATTTTACCAATATCGTCATTATTTGAAGTTATCCAATGAGCATCATGCTGACCAAAAAATTTTCTATCAGACGCTGTTCCACCTCTATATACCTGTGGATTTCCCCATCTAAAAACAATATCACCTCCTTGATTATGAAAACCTCCAGCATGACCAGAAGCCTGCATAGTACTAGTACTATGATCTATAATATATATTTCGGACATAGCTCTAGAGCTAATAATTATTTCATCTGAAATTTCATTGTAATTAATTGAATTACAATGCATCCAATCTTGTTTCCCTAAACCGTTATAATAATTTATGTCTACTAGTTCGGGATGATTTTCAACAATTCCATAATTGTTTTTTGTAGAATCAAAATCTTGAATCAAATGATCTTTCAAATGCCATTCCCATACAATATTAATTTCATCAACACCAATTGGTTCCACTTCTAAAATATAGGTTGTCCATAATTGATCATCAACTAATGCATTTGGATCTCTTCCAGAGTTAATCGCTTCATATTCTGACATATATTCCCAGCAAAGTATAAGTATATTACCATTATTCATTGGAGCAATATCATGATGTTGATGATAAATACTATCAGAAAAATTATAAGACCATAATAAAGAATTATCCCAAGAATATTTTTCTACTCTACCACCACTTCCTCCACCAGTAAAAATAGTAGACTGCATCCTACATGTTCTTAACAAAGAACCATCTTCTAACAAATACACTGAACTTCCTGGTTTGTAGTTACTATTCCATTCATGGATTTTTCTTCCACAATTATCAATTAAATATGTATTATTATTTGGGGAAAACAGAATATATCCATCACTGACCATAGAATCCTTATGAAACAATCCCACTGTTTGAATTTGAGAGATCAGAGTTATTGGAAGAAATAAAAGTATTAATATTTGACTAATATATTTCACGCCGATTAAAAAAGCCCTAGTTAGTCAGGCTAATCTTTATAATTTTTTGAAATTTATTCAACAACTATTTTTTCTAACATTTTATTATGTAATCCTTCTAACTCCAATATATATATTCCCGATTGTAAAAAAGTAAGATCTAAATTAACTTTTTCGTTAGGAATATTGAAAAAATTAGAATAAACAACTTCACCCAACATGTTAACAACAGTTACTTGACACTGATCTTTTATGACTTTATTAAAGTCTAAAATAACATTTCCATTACTTGGATTTGGAGAAACGCTAAATTTATAATCAATCATATGTTCAATAGACAAGGCGGATGGATCAAAATTCATTCTAATCATTGGAATATCAGAAATATTATACCAATATCCGAATCCATTAGAACCTATATCACATCCATTATCTTGAATATAAGTCCCAGCTTGTGAGAGACCCGAAACACTAATCTGAAATGTATCAATAGGATTAGCATATCCAGCTACAGCAGCTACATAAGGTGTTCCATTAATTAATGGCTCTCCTCCATCAAATGGTATTGTTACCCAAGCACCCAAATCAGCCGCAGTTATTGTATAATCATCAGTTTGAGTTAAATATATAGGATCTCCATTAGGATCGTCCTCATATAAAATAGCATACATATTAGTTCCTACTACAGACTGATCATTTATATGCACATCAATTCCATAAAGTGTTTCATTAGCATACAAATCATATTTAACACCTAAAACCATTCCACCACACGATCTTCCAACTCTCCAATATCCAGAAGGATTATTTTCATCTCTTCCATAAATATAATCCGTAACTGTTGTTTGTAAATTAACAACACTAGTCATAGCAGAGTCTCCTATTCCCCACATTGATATATCATATGTCCCAATTATAGAAGGGGCATAAGTGCTCTGAGCAACAAAAGTATCTTGAGGAAATGATAAGTCTAGTAAAGTTGAATTTGAGACATTAGAATGCACTAGAGACCCTGAATAATCATAAACCTCTATATTTAAATAAGTGTTCTGAGGAGCTAGACCAGCATTTCTTAAGACAGCTTCAAAAGAATATGGATTGCTTGACAACTGACTTAATGGTTTAAGGGTATAATCATATCCATCACCACCCGAGTTAAGATATCCAACCCACCAACCTCCTTGAACTTCTTCAGAAATTTCAAGTGCGTTATCAGGTATCTCGGAAATGGTTACATCATCCACAGTCCAATACCAAGCCCAAATATCATTATCATTATAATAAAACTGAATCATTACATTTGACTGACCTCCCGCAATAGAAGAAATATCATATGTTGAAACCTCAGGATTTCCTGAATTCTGGAGATTTGGATAGCCATTAGCGTCTGTAATAGTAAACTCGGTCCAGGTTAATCCACTATCTCCAGAAACTCTTACTGATCTAGTATCCTGCCACCATCTGTAATTATGTTCAAAAGACAATTGAACATATGGCCATGCACTTAAATCAATTGAAGAAGCACAAGTAGCTGTAGCTTCAACTGGAGTACCATCATTATCACCCCCACCAGTAGCATCAGAATTAATATATAAATACCCATTATTAAAAGATGAAAAATTGACTGGAGTTAAACCTGTACCAACTCCAACAGCAGAATTTAAATTAGGATCTGTTTCGATACTCCAATCTAGTGGTGGTATAGATGAATTACTCATAATCCAATTAGATGAATTAGAAAAATCATCTTGCCATATAACTGTAGATGCAATTGAATTATTAGATGAACTATGCGTAACCAAATCTTTATTATTTGAAAAATTAGCATTTATTGCATGTTTCTGTTTTGCAAAAACACACAAAACAATCACACATGAAAGAATAGTTAGTAAAATTTTTTTCATATTTTATTTTTTGTTTGTAGCTAATTTACGCAAAATTTTAAAAAAAAAACCCGACTTACGCCGGGCTTTATTAATTAAGGAAGAAAAGAAATTATTCAATGATTAACTTTTCTACATAGCTATCCATTTGATCAGAAACTTTAATAAAGTACACCCCTTTGTTAAACTGAGATAAATCAATTTCTATGGATGAAGATTCATCATCATCAATCTCAACACTATAAACCTCTTGACCTAAGATATTTGAAATTTTCAATATATAGTTATCAGTTAAAAATCTATCATTATGTGATAACTCTAAATTAAACACTCCATTACTTGGGTTTGGATATATATTTACTATATCTAAATCTATTGATTTATCAAATTCAGTAGAAGAAACGGTTGAATTAATATTCATTCTAATCATTAGTGCTTTTGAAGCTGAATACCAATATCCAAATCCTCCACTTCCAATATCACAACCATTATCTTGTATAAAACTTAAAGAATTATAATTACTCGATGAGCTAATTAAAGACGTATCAATAGGATTAGCTTGCCCCTGAACAGCAGCGACATACGATGTTCCAGAATACAGTGTTACAGGAGGGTCTAATTTTAATGTAACCCATGAATCAAGATCATTAGTGGTTAATGTATAGTCATCAGACTCTGCCAAATATATTGGAGAATATGGTGTTACCATTGGATCTACTTCAAATAACATTACCTTCAAGTCTGCTCCGGGTACAGATTGATCATTTACATGAAATGAAATTGAAGTCGCTTTAGTATCATTATATATGTCGAAAACATTTCCTAATGTTTGACCTCCACATTCTCTACCTAAATAATAACCTCCTTCAGCGTTTTGACCATCTGAGTTCCAGTCAAAATCTACTCCATATACAGTATCAGTAACTAATGTACCTCTTCCAATCGTATCAGTCGTTGGAAAAGAGTCTGATGAAGCCCAAAAACTAATTTGATGATATCCCATATTAGTCGGGATAAACTGAGTTGTTGTTTCTAAGGTGTCCCTGTCCATTGAATATAAAGAAATTGGATTTGAAGAACCAGTAAAAACAGAAGATCCTGAATTTTGATCAGTAACATCAATATACATAACAACATTATTTTGAGTATTCACTCCTTCATTAGCTACTGCGGCCTCAAATCTATATGGGTTTGCTGTAACCTGTTCCATTGGATTTAAAGTATAATCTACTCCTAAACCTCCAACAATTTCATAGCCAATCCACCATCCACCAAAAGTTTCCGCATCAATTGTAACTAAATTTTTTGGAGTTTCAACAAAAGCCACATCATCTACCATCCACGCATAATCCCAAACTCCCTCAAAACGAAATCTGAACCAAACTGCAGATTGGTTTCCTGCTGTTGGTGTGATATTAAGAGAAACATTTTCAGGATTTGCAGAGCTTGTATTCGTTGCGTAATCAGCATGTACTTCATATCTATCCCAATTAATATTATCATTACTTACCTCAACAAAAATTGAATCGTTAAACTTTCTATAGTTAGATTCAAACTGAATATTAACATTTTGATACATTGAACAATCTATAGAGTTATTGTACGCCAGTGTAGCGTCTTGAACATTAGTGTATGATACTGATAAAGCATCTGAATCATATAATCCAAAACCGTTACTTGCAGTAGTAGATGCAATTGCATTCATAGTTGAAGAAAAAGATCCCGTTGGACCACTAGTTGTAATCACCCAATTTTGAGTTCCACTATGTGCATAATCTGTCATTGTCCACATAGATGGGTCTGAAAGATCATCAGTCCAAAATGGTGTAGCTTTGGCCTGGAATGTGTGATCAGATCCAGTATGTATTATCTCTTTTTTAATTTTATGATTAAAGTCATTGTTTTTTACATGCAATACTTGAGAGAAAGCTATAGAAACAAATAGTATTGATAAAGTAGATAAATAAATTTTTTTCATTTTTTTTAATTTTAATTACGGTTTACAAATGTAATAATATAATAGAATAATAGTCTAAATAAAAACAAAAATCTATTCGCTATATAATTCAATTGGACTACAAGTACAAATAAGATTTCTATCTCCATATGCTTCATCTACTCGTCCAACAGATGGCCAAAACTTGTTTTCTTCAACAAAAGATAACGGAAATACTGCTTTTTCTCGATCATATGGTCTATTCCAATTTGAAGAAACAACAGATTTCATAGTATGAGGAGCATTTTTGATCACATTATCTTTTAAATCAACTTCATTATTAATAATTTGATTAATTTCTTGTTTAATTGATTTAAGACACTGGCAGAATCTATCTAATTCCTTTTTTGATTCACTCTCAGTTGGTTCTATCATCATGGTTCCAGGAACTGGGAATGAAACTGTGGGGGCATGATATCCATAGTCCATTAATCTTTTTGCTATATCCGCTACGCTTATTCCAAAGTCTTTATAACTTCTAAAATCGACTATCATCTCATGAGCTACCATTCCATTTTTAGAAGTATATAAAATATCAAAATCTTCAGAAACTTTACTTTTTAAATAATTCGCACTTAATATCGCAATTTCAGTAGATTTCTTTAAACCATAGGAACCAAGCATTTTAATATATGCATATGAAATAGTTAATGCTAAAGCAGATCCCCAAGGAGCAGCTGAAATAGCGCTTATTGATTTGCTCCCACCTACAGGAATAACAGGGTTTGATGGTAAAAATTCTTTTAAATGAGATACAACACCAATAGGTCCCATTCCAGGACCTCCTCCTCCATGAGGAATAGCAAATGTTTTATGTAAATTCAAATGACATACATCAGCGCCAATTATAGCAGGATTAGTCAACCCTACTTGAGCATTCATGTTCGCACCATCCATGTATACTTGTCCACCATTATTATGAATTAATTCAGTAATATTAATAATTTCTTCTTCAAATACTCCATGAGTTGAAGGGTAAGTAATCATCAAACACGATAAATTTTCAGAATGCTCTTTTACCTTAATCTTTAACTCATCATAATTAATATTTCCTTTATCATCGCACGGAGTAACAACAACTTTCATACCAGCCATTACAGCAGACGCAGGATTTGTACCGTGAGCAGAAGATGGAATAATACATACGTTTCTGTGGTGATCACCTCTACTATGATGAAAAGCTCTAATAACCATCAATCCAGCATATTCACCTTGAGCTCCAGAATTAGGTTGTAAACTAACAGCATCAAAACCTGTTATCTCACATAACATTTCTTCTAGCTCATGAAACATAATATGATAACCTCTTGCTTGGTGAGCTGGAACAAATGGATGTATATTACTCAGCTCTGTCCATGACAAAGGCAGCAATGAAGCAGCTGGATTAAGTTTCATAGTACATGATCCAAGTGAGATCATAGAATGGGTTAAAGATAAATCTTTTTTCTCTAACATCTTTATATATCTCATCATTTCAGTTTCTGAATGGTAAGAGTTAAAGACATCATCATTCATAAATTCAGATTTTCTAAATAATTTATCAGGAATTCTATGATAGGCTTTATCATAATCTCCTTTGAGCACTTCTGCAATTAGATTCTTATAATCAGTGTGATTACAACTTTTAGCAAAAACCTCTAAAATGTCTACAATATTATTAATATCATCTTTTTCATCAATACTAATTGATAACATTTTTTCATCTATGTAGTTAAAGTTAATTTTCGCATCTTCTGCATAGGTCTTTATATTATCCATTGAAACATTTCCAATTTTTATAAGAATCGTATCGAAAAAATCTGTATTTAATTGATGATATCCTAATTGAATTAATCCTTCTGCCAATTTGGAAGAAAGAGCATGTATTTGCTTTGCAATACTTAAAATTCCTTTTGAACCATGATACACTCCATACATAGAAGCCATAACAGCTAGCAGTACTTGTGCTGTACATATATTAGAAGTAGCTCTCTCTCTTTTTATATGCTGTTCTCTAGTCTGTAATGCCATTCTTAACGCTCTATTACCATCTTTATCTTTAGTGACACCAATAATTCTTCCAGGTATATTTCTTTTATATTTTTTAGTAGTAGCAAAATATGCAGCATGTGGACCTCCGTATCCCATTGGAATACCAAACCTCTGTGTTGTTCCAATTACAACATCCGCTCCCCACTCTCCAGGTGGACGAAGCATTGATAAGCTTAATAAATCAGCAGCTACCACTAATCCAACATTATATTTTTTAAAATTATCAACTAAATTTTCATAATCATGCAACTCTCCATATTTTGAAGGATATTGAAGAATAGCACCAAAAAAAGATTCTGAAACATCTAAAGTTCTATGATCCCCAATAACTAACTCTATTCCCAATGGCTCTGATCTTGTTTTTAAAACATCTATGGTCTGAGAAAAACAAAGTTCAGAAACAAAAAATTTATTAGCTCCATTCTTTCTTTTTTCTCTAGACAAATTATTAAATAACATTGTCATTCCTTCAGCTGCAGCAGTAGCCTCATCCAACAACGAAGCATTTGCAATTGGCATTGCGGTAAGGTCGCAAACCATAGTCTGATAATTTAACAACGCTTCTAATCTACCTTGTGAAATCTCAGCTTGGTATGGAGTATATGCGGTATACCAATTAGGATTCTCTAAAACATTTCTTTGAATTACTGATGGTAAAACGGTATTATAATATCCCATTCCTATATAAGATCTATAATTTTTATTCTTATTAGACAAAACTCTCATATGTTCTAAAAATCTTATCTCACTCATCTCCGGGGATAAATCAAGTTCATTTCTGAGTCTTATACTTTCCGGAATAGTCTTATCAATTAAATCTTCTAAATTATTCTCATCAATAACAATAAGCATCTCTTTGACATCTTCTTCACTCAAACCTTGGTGTCTATCAATAAATTTTTTAATCGCCATATTATTTAAATTATAAACTTTGTAAACTGCTTCAAAATTAAGCATTGAAATGCAAATTTTCAGAATAATTAGAAAAAAAACATAATTTTGAAAAATGATATTTTTTTACAAAATTTTTCAACTAATTATTTATAGCAATATTTATGTATCTATATGTATATCATCACTATCCGCGGCTACAGCCATAATGACAAATCCTAATATTGAAATCACTGAAATAAGTACCGTAACTAAATTCATCTTTTTTTCAACTCTTTTTACATATAACTTTCATCGATTTGTAAGATTAAAAAAATTAAATCCAGTAAAAAAAAAAATGGATACAGTCTAATAAGTGGATATTAGAATGCATAACAACAATTTCAATGATTTTTGCTATTAAGCTGTTTTTCGAATTAAATAATACAACTAAATTAGTTATATTATTTATTGGAATAATAAGCCTGTCCTACCCATATGTAATACGAAGAATTCCATATATAAAGGTCTTTGTTATTGCTTTTGTATGGACAATAGTCTCCTGTCTAATTGAAGGTTTGGAGAACAATATTGAAATAGATTTAGCTTATTTATTACAAATATTAGCTAGATTCTGTTTTATTATATCTATCACAATTCCATTTGATATTAGAGATTTAAAAGTGGACAAGAAAACAATTAGAACTATACCTATGATTTTTGGTGAAGATAAATCAATTCTTTTTTCAAAAAACTTGTTGATAGCTTCAGTGTTTTTATATCTATTATTATATTATCTAAATAATATAGAAATCATTCATCTCTGCTCTTTAATTTTTGGGTCATTCTTCACTTTAGCTATATTAATGAAAGTTTCTAATAAGAAAAATGATATTTTTTATTCCTTTTGGTTAGAATCTTCGAGCCTAGTGGTTTATATAATTTTATTCATATCCTCTTGGATTCCATAAATCATATTGTTATTTTTACTGCTACTAAAAACAGTCAATAATGTCAGAGAAGTCTTCATCAATTCATTATATAAATTACTTAGATCTAGATAAAATTCTAAACGCGCAGAACACCGTTAGTGGTAAAGGAAATGCGGCTGCCCATGAAGAAATGTTATTCATAATTATTCATCAAACCTATGAACTATGGTTTAAGCAAATAATCCATGAATTAGAATCCATTATAAGCATGTTTAAAACTGATACAATTGATGAATCTTCATTAAGTACTGTTGTGAAAAGAGTTTCTAGAATAAACACCATTATGGATACGCTGATTAATCAAATCGAAATATTAGAAACTATGACTGCAATAGAATTTTTAGATTTTAGAAATCATCTATCTCCAGCCTCAGGATTTCAATCTCATCAATTTAGGAAAATTGAAGTTATGACTGGTTTAAAAATTAAAAACAGACATGAATTTGGAGGATGTCCTTATCATGATCAATTTGAAAACAATAAAAAATCAGAGATACTAAATTTAGAGAAAAATGAATCACTATTTGATTTATTAGAAAAATGGTTGGAAAGAATTCCGTTCTTAAAAATAAATGAATTTGATTTTATTCAAAAATATGATGAAGCGGTAAATAAGATGATTGGAAAAGAAATTCAATCATTAGAATCCTCAAAACATATAGAAGATAAAGAAAGAGAAATTAGAATTAAGATGATTAATGAAAATCGTAAATATTTTTCTCAAATACTAAATGAAGAAAATCATAAAATAGCTATCAAAAATGGGGAAACTTCACTTTCTTACAAAGCGACCATGTCTGCTTTGCTAATTAATCTTTATCATGAAGAACCTATTTTACATATGCCATATAAATTAATTCAGAAATTAATTGAGTTTGATCATAAAATTGCAACATGGCGTTTTCGTCATATGCAAATGGTAGAAAAAATGCTTGGCAAAAAAGTTGGAACTGGTGGAAGTTCTGGTCAAGGATATTTAAAAAATACGGTTGAAAAACATAAAATATTTACAGATTTATGTAATATTTCAACCTTACTTATTTCCAAAACACATTTACCAGAATTATCTGAAAGTTTAAAACAATCATTAGGTTTTCATTATACAAAATAAATTATATGAAATTAAATCTATTAAACAAAAATGCCATTGTATGTGGAAGCACTCAAGGAATTGGAGAAGCTTCTGCTTTAAACCTAGCAAAACTTGGAGCGAATATTACATTAATAGCGCGAAATGAAAATAAACTCTTAGATGTATTAAGTCATCTGGATACCAGTAAAGGTCAAACCCATAGCTTTATTGCAATAGACTTTAGAGACTCTATAACATTAAAAAAGGAAGTTGATCTTTTAAAAGATCGATATCACATATTAATTAATAACACTGGAGGACCAGCTGGAGGAGCAGTTACTGAAGCTTCTTTAGAGTCCTTTGAAAATGCATTCCAAATGCATCTCATTAACAATCAAATTCTTGTACAAAAAGTCGTTAAAGGAATGAAACAAGAAAAATTTGGAAGAATTATTAATATTATTTCAACTTCTGTTAAAGCTCCAATTCCTGGACTAGGAGTTTCCAACACAATTAGAGCTGCTGTAGCAAATTGGGCAAAAACATTATCTATTGAATTAGGTCCATATGGGATAACTGTTAACAATGTACTTCCAGGATTTACAAATACTAATAGACTTAAAAGTCTGATTGAGAAAAAGTCACAAGTACAAGGTAAATCAATTGAAAATATCACTCAAATCATGCAATCTGAAGTTCCTGCAGGAAGGTTTGGAGAAGCGACTGAAGTAGCTAATGCAGTTGCTTTCCTTAGCACAAAAGAAGCCGCATATATAAATGGAATCAATTTACCAGTAGATGGTGGAAGAACAAAAAGCTTATAGGATGAAAAAAATTTTAAATTATATTGATGGTGAATTAATTGAACCGATTAACGGGGAATATTTAGACAATTTCAATCCTTCTACAGGTAAAGTATATTCTGTAGTACCAGATAGTGATCATGATGATATAAATAAAGCGGTAAAGGCAGCGCAAATAGCATATAATGAATGGAGTCAAACATCAAAAGAATATCGATCTGAAATGCTCTTGAAATTAGCAAATATATTAGAACTGCATACTCAAGAATTTATTGAGGCTGAAAGTAAAGACAACGGCAAACCTGAAACTTTAGCTGCAAAAGTTGACTTACCTAGAGCGTTAACTAACCTTAGATTTTTCGCTTCTGCAATTCTACATGACAGCTCGGAAATGCATGATATGGATGGAGAAGCGATTAATTATACATTAAGACAACCAATAGGTGTAGCGGCATGTATTTCAGCTTGGAACCTTCCAATATATTTACTTACTTGGAAAATAGCTCCAGCTCTTGCTACTGGGAATACTGTTGTTGCAAAACCTTCTGAAATTACACCCATGACAGCATATCTTTTTAGTAAAGTATGTATTGAAGCTGGACTTCCAAAAGGAGTTTTAAATATTGTTCATGGTGCCGGAAAGAAAGTAGGGGACCCATTAACTTCTCACCCTGATGTGCCAGTCGTATCATTCACTGGAGGTACTGCAACAGGACAACATATATCAAGCATTACATCACCCATGTTCAAAAAACTATCTTTAGAATTAGGAGGAAAAAATCCAAATATTATATTTGATGACGCTGACTTCGAAAAATCAGTTAGTTTCGCTTCTAGAGCCGCATTTACTAATCAAGGTCAAATATGCTTATGTGGATCAAGATTATTTATTCATGAAAAAATATATGAAAAATTCAAAAAAGCTTTAATTCAAAAAGCCTCTAAGCTAAATATTGGAAACCCTAGGTCAGCTGATTCTAATCTTGGAGCTGTTGTTTCAAAAGATCATATGAACAAAATTTTATCTAAAATAAAAGAAGCTGAAAAATTGGGAGGAAAAATACTCTTAGGAGGAACTAGAAAGATTCTTCAAGGCGATCTAAAAGAGGGTTACTACATTAATCCAACTATTATTGAAGGATTAGATTACAAATGTTCAATAAATCAAGAAGAAATTTTTGGACCTGTTGTTTCAATTATTCCATTTAAAGACGAAGAACAAGTAATAACAATGGCTAATTCGACTAAATACGGCCTCTCCGCTTCAATTTTCACTGAAAATATTAGTAAAGCTCATAGGGTAGCTGCAAAAATTGACTCTGGAGTAATATGGATTAATACATGGCTTCTTAGAGATTTAAGAATTCCTTTTGGAGGAATGAAGCACTCTGGTATTGGCAGAGAGGGTGGCTTTAATTCTCTAAGATTTTTTACAGAACCAAAAAATATATGTATTAAATTATGAATGGACAAAAATTTAACTCATCAAGAGCTCCACAAGCTGTTGGACTTTATCCTCATGCAAGGAAGGTTGGAAACTTGCTTTTCCTTTCTGGTGTTGGCCCAAGGAAATTTGGTCAAAATAAAATTCCTGGAGTTACACTTAATGACCAAGGTAATATAATTAGTTATGACATTAAACAACAATGTCATTCTGTTTTTGAAAACATTAAATATATCTTAGAAGATGCCGGATCTGCATGGGAAAACATTATTGACGTTCAAGTATTTTTGACAAACATGAAAAATGACTTTAAAATTTATAATGAAATATACGCTGAATATTTTAAAGAAAATCAACCATGTAGAACAACAATTGAAATCAATAGTTTACCTACGCCAATAGCAATAGAATTAAAAGTAATAGCGACTATTTAAAAATTAAAATCATGGATATACAAAAACCTTTTAACTTACAAAAATGGATTGATGAAAATAGACATCATCTTAAACCTCCTGTTGGAAATAAAAATCTATATATTGAATCGGGAGATTATATAGTTATGATAGTTGCCGGACCGAACGCAAGGAAAGACTATCACTATAACGAAACAGAAGAATTGTTTTATCAAATAGAGGGTGATATTATTGTTAAAACCCAACAAAATGGCAAATTAGTTGAGTATGAAATAAAAGAAGGAGACATGTTTCTTTTACCTGCAAAAATACCCCACTCTCCAGTGAGGTCAGCCGGATCAATAGGATTAGTGATTGAAAAGAAAAGAAATTCTAATCATAAAGATGGGCTTATGTGGTTTTCAGATACAGCTAATGAACTACTATATGAAGAATATTTTAATCTCACTAACATAGAAAAAGACTTTCTTCCTGTTTTTAAAAAGTTTTACTCTGATGAAAAATTAAGAACCTGCCCAAAAACTGGGGAAGTTATGGAAGTAGACAAAAGATATATTTAAAATAAATCTGTTCTTAATATATATTTATAATTATGCGTATAAATGGACACGGACATATTCTACCAGAACCTTCTCAGATTCCTAAGTTTATGAGGAAAAAGAAACTTTTTTGGATAGATGAAGACAAAAAATTTATGAGACAAGGAAATTGGTCAAGGCCAATTAATGGAACAGGATTTTTCATTGATGAAAAATTAGATTGGATGAAACAACACAATATAGATCATGGAGTTATGTTATCATTGTCTCAACTATACTGCAATGGATGGAAAAAAAACGATTGCCAAGATGTTATTAGTTTTCAAAATAATTTCAATGCATCTATTCAAGAAAATCATACAGAAAAATTCACATGCGGATTTGTGGTACAACCATTGTATACGGAACAAGCCCTAAAAGAAATTGAGCGATGTGTAAATGATCTTAATCTTAAACTATTATGTCTGCCAACTCACTACATTAACAAAAACGGAGATTGGATGTCCACTGCAGAAAAAGAAGTTGATCCAATTTTTCAATTAGCTAATGAATATAAATTAGCGGTGCAAATTCACCCATATGATGGAGAAAAAATGATTGCTCTAAAAAACGCATATTGGAGATTTCATTTAATATGGATGATGGCTCAATGTGCAGACACATTACATTTATTTACATTAAGAGATTTACCTAACAAATATCCAAATATTCGAACTTGTTTTGCTCATGGTGGAATGCTAGGGATAGCAAACTATGGTAGAAGAATTCAGGGTTTTGATGGACGTCCAGATATATTTGAAAATTTAGAAGACCCTCGAAAAACCTTAGGTCATAAAAATTTATATTTTGACACATTAGTACATGACTCACACACATTAGATTTAATAAAAAAACGAGTGGGTTCAAATCAACTAATAATGGGTTTAGATGACCCTTTTCCATTAGGTGAAATTGATGGAGTTGGAACCTCATATCCGGGAAGAGTATTAGACTACGCAATTCAAGTAGGAATATTTTCTAAACAAGAAGGAAAAGATATTTGGCATAAAAACATTTTAAATTGGTTAGGCAAGGATATTATTAAGAGATGAAAGCCATAATTAAAATAAAAAAAAATAATTATGAAGTAGACTTCTCTAAAGGAAATGATATTTCTATTCCCATGATCTTTAACGGAGAACAACCTAATACTTATAATGTCAACAAAGCAGTGTCTAAGCCATATAAGGATGGCAATTTCATTGGAGATACTCGTAAAGGTGGTCCTTGCAATTTTGAAACATACACATTAACTCCACATTGTAATGGAACTCATACAGAATGTATAGGCCATATAACAAAAGAAAGAATTTCAATTTTAAATTCATTAAAAAAAGAACTGTTTGCATCAACATTAATTAGTATTATTCCAGAAAATTCAAAAGAAAATTATTATCCAATTCTAAATGAAAATGATAAGATTATTTCAAAGAAAATATTAGAAGAAAAATTAACTGAAATAAAACCTGAATTTTTAGAAGGATTGATTATTAGAACATTGCCTAACAAGGTGAAAAAAAAGAATAGAAATTATATTGAAAATCCACCCTGTTTTCTTTCAATAGACGCTATGGAATATATTGTTCAGTTAGGAGTTCAACATTTACTAGTAGATATTCCATCTGTTGATAGACTTTTTGATGATGGAATACTATCTTCCCACAACATATTTTGGAAAACTAAAGAGAAGAAATTTAATGAAGAAACTATTAACAAAACTATTACTGAAATGATTTTTGTTCCTAATAAAATTTCTGATGGAACATACATTACAAACCTTCAGTGCGCTCCATTTGATTCAGACGCTTCTCCAAGTAGACCTATTTTATACAAAATCCATGGAATATAAAACAACCAAAGAGTACGCGAAAAATCTAGATAGAAAAGATACGTTAGCAAAATACCGAAATCAATTTCATATCCCACTACAAAAAAATGGAGAGGAATATATATACTTTTGCGGTAACTCATTGGGATTGCAGCCAAAAAAAACCAAAGAATATGTGGATCAAGAAATTATTGACTGGGCAAATCTTGGAGTTGAAGGGCATCTAAACGCTAAAAACCCTTGGCTTCCATATCATGAATTTTTAAGCTCAGGCTACGCAAATTTACTTGGAGCTAAAGCATCTGAAGTAATTGCAATGAATACCTTGACAGTTAATCTTCATTTAATGATGATTTCCTTCTATAATCCTACCAAAGAAAAATTCAAAATCATAATTGAATCAGACGCCTTTCCCTCAGATATTTATGCTGTAGAATCTCAAATCAGACTTCATAATTTAGATATAAATAAATCCTTAATTAAAATTAAACCTAGAGAAGGAGAAACGGTAATAAGAATTCAAGATATAGAAAACCTTATTGAAAAAGAAGGTGATAAAACGACGCTTATTTTATTAGGAGGAGTCAACTATTACACTGGACAAGTTTTCGAGATGAAAAAAATCACAGAACAAGCTCAAAAGAAGAATATAAAAGTAGGTTTTGACTTGGCTCATGCTATTGGAAACATTAGATTAAATCTACACAAATGGGGAGTAGATTTTGCAGTTTGGTGCTCATATAAATATCTCAACTCTGGTCCTGGATCTATTGGAGGAGCGTATATACATGAAAAACATCACTCCGCTCATCTTCCTAGACTTTGTGGGTGGTGGGGTCATAATAAAGATGATAGATTTAAAATGCCTAAAAAGTTTAATCCAATACAAACAGCAGAAGGATGGCAATTAAGCAACCCTCCGATTTTATCATTAGCAGCTATAAGATCATCACTTAGTATATTCGATGAAGTTAGCATGGAAAAACTAATAGTTAAATCAAAAAACCAATCTAAATATCTTAGAGATTTACTGAAAACAATAAATACCGAAAGAATAGAAATTATAACACCTGAGGATAGCGGATGTCAAACATCGATTCGAGTAAAATATGGGAATAAACTATTATACGAGAAAATCTCGGAGGAAGGCATTATTGCTGACTGGAGAGAACCTGATGTTATTCGAATAGCTCCTGTACCTCTTTATAATTCTTATTTAGATATATATAAATTTTATAAGATTTTACATAAATTAATTAAATGAAAAAACAAATAACAATTATTGGAGCGGGACTGGTAGGTTCATTGTGCTCATTATATATGAGCAAAAGAGGTTATGATGTAAATGTATTTGAAAGAAGAAGAGATCTAAGAAACGATAACATTTCTGCAGGAAAGTCAATTAATTTAGCTCTTTCTAAAAGAGGATGGACTGCGCTAGAAAGGGTAGGTGTAGATAAAGACGTAATGAAAATCGCGATTCCTGTATACAAAAGAATCATGCATGATAAAGATGGAAATTTAACACATCAACAATATGGAAAGAAAGATGAGGCAATATATTCAGTATCAAGATCTTTAATAAACCTATTGATGATGGATTTAGCAGAAAAAAACGGTGCTAAAATCTTCTTTAACGAAAAATGCGTAGACATAAACTTCGAAAAAACTCAAGCTATATTTGAAAACACAAATACAAAAAAAACAACAATATCTGTATCTGATTTTATAATTGGTGCGGACGGAGCTTTTTCAGAAGTGAGAAAAAAAATGGTAGAGAAATTAAAACATGAATATAGGTATGATGAAATAGAACATGACTATAAAGAATTGTTAATACCCGCGGGGGAAAACAATAAGTACCTAATGGATAAAAACGCGCTACATATATGGCCAAGAGGTAATTTTATGCTGATGGCCTTAGCAAATTTGGATGGGAGTTTCACATGCACACTATTTGCTCCTAAAACAGGAAATAATTCATTCGAAAAACTAAAAGATCAAAAATCAGTAGAAAAATACTTTACAAAGAACTTTTTAGACTTTAGCCAAATAGTACCTGATTTATACGAACAATGGACAAATAACCCAACATCAAAATTAGGGATAATAAAAACGTATCCATGGCATAACAAAAATAATACAATTCTATTAGGAGACTCAGCTCATGCAACAGTACCATTCTACGGACAGGGTATGAACTGTGGATTTGAAGACTGCAGAATACTTGATGAACTATTAGAAAAACATGAAAATATAGAAGAATGCTTTAATGAATATTCTCAAATCAGAAAACCTAATGGTGATGGTGTACAAGAATTATCGATGCACAACTTTATTGTAATGAGAGATAAAACAGCAGATCCTAATTTCTTACTTCAAAAGAAAATAGAAAATAAATTTTCAAAAAAATACCCAGAATTATGGCAACCACTATATAGTATGGTTTCGTTTACAAATATTGAGTACTCGAAAGCAATAAAAATAGGCGAAAAACAAGAAAATATTATGAAAACTATTATGCAAGAAAAGGATATTCATTTAAACTGGGACTCAGAAGAGACAATGAAAAAAATTAAATCACTAATTACTTAATAATTCTCGCATTATATCGATTTTTGAGCAAAATAATTCGTTTTTAAGACATTTAATGTGAAAAAAACAGTTTTTTAAAAAATAATATTTCATAAATAATATGATTTATTACATATTTTTTACACATTTTTAAAGGTTTTTTACACATTTTTACACATTTTTAAAGTTTTTTTACACATTTTTACACGTTTTTACACGTTTTTACACGTTTTTACACATTTTCAAAAGCTTTTTGAGGATTTAATAAAATCAAATTATGTTATTTACACTCATTTTAAAAAAATCGAAACATATTTTTAATATAATTAAATCATTTCTAACTAAATAAATATTAAAAAAGAAGAAGTAGAAAAAAATGAATTTATTACATTTTTTTAAACTTTTCGTTCATTTTTTTACACTTTTAGTTAATTTTTTGACACTTTAGTCTGTTTTTCAACACTATATAGTGATTTTAAACATCTCTCTATCAAATAAAAATCAAAAAACTATTAATATTTACAATAACTGTAGCCTTAAAAAAATAAAAAATGACTAAAAAAAGCACAAAAAGCACAAAAAAACATTAAAAAAAACATTAAAATGAAAAAAAAAGACACATTAATAAAAATTATTAACATTTAATAAGTATTAAAGAAACCATTTTTATAAATATTTATAGTTAAATGATTTTTTGTAATTATATTTGAATAATAATTTCAAGACAAAATGGAACAAATTGTAAAAATAATTTCATTCGTAGTACTATTCTTTTTAATAAATTATCTTTTAATATTTTTTATTTATAACGTGGATCCATTTATTCATATGGGCGACTATCAATGGACATTAATTACCAGTATAGCTTCTTCTTTTTTAATAACTAATTTTGTAGTTCTAAGAATTTTCAAGAATAAGAAATGAATTTAAGAAAAATTATATTTCTATTACTAATTTCTGTCATTTCGTGTAAAATTCAATCTTCACATAAAAACGACAATATAGAATTTGATAAGACAATAATTCTTCTATCCAAATCTTCTGAAAATTATACTAAATGGCTATATGATGAAAATACAATATTTATTGACGCCTACAATTCTGAAAATATTGATAGCATTTTATTGATCGCCGACGGAATAGTTTTAACTGGAGGAGAAGATATTAACCCAAAAGAATATAATGACACTTTAAACATTCCTCTTTGTGGCACCATTAATTATAGGAGAGATACACTTGAAAGAACAATTTTTAACTATGCACTTAAATCAAAAATTCCATTCGTAGGTATATGTAGGGGTATGCAAATGATGAATGTTGCATGCGGAGGAACCCTTTATGGTGACATACCTACACAAATTGGAAACAAAGTTACACATAGAAACAAAGGAGAAGTAATGCACGACATTTATTTAGTAGACACAAGCTCCTTAATTTTCCCTATTAAAACGAATACCTTTAACGTAAATTCATGGCATCATCAAGGATTAAATTTGATTGCAGATAACATTAGAGTATTAGCAAGATCTTATGACGGCCTCCCTGAAGCGGTAATTATGAAAAAAAAGATACATCCATATATGATAGCAGTTCAGTTTCATCCCGAAAGACTTGGTAATCAAAACATAATAAGCAAGACAATAAAAAAAAGTTTTTACAGAGCTATAAAACAACACAATGATTGAAAACAAAGTTGTACTATTAATTTTAGATGGATGGGGCCATGGACAGAAGAATGCTAATAACGCTATATATACAGCCAACACTCCATTTATAGACTCTCTGTATCAAAAATACCCAAATGCTGAACTAATAACTCATGGAGAAAGTGTAGGTCTTCCAAAAGGACAAATGGGTAACTCAGAAGTAGGACACATAAATATTGGAGCAGGAAGAATAGTTGATCAAAGCCTAGCTAGAATTAATAAAGATTGTGAAAACAATAAAATTTTACAAAATAACAACCTTAATAAAATACTAAACAATACCAAAAATAATCTACATTTAATTGGATTAGTTTCTGCAGGAGGAATACACTCTCATGAAAACCATCTTTATAAATTATGTGAAATAGCAAAAAACAAAGGAATTGAACAAGTTTTCATTCATGTATTTACTGATGGCAGAGACTGTGATCCTCACAGCGCCATCGAATCGATAAAAAATTTAGAAGAAAATAGTCATGGAGCTAAAATTGCTACTATATGTGGGAGGTTTTACGCAATGGACAGAGACAACAGATGGGAAAGAACAAAAATATGTTATGAAGCATTAGTAAATGGGACCGGTGAAAAATCAAAAAATATCTACTCAAGCATAACTAATTCATACAATAATGGAATTAGCGATGAATTTATCAAACCAATAATACACGTAGACAGATCAAATCAACCTATTGCAAAAATATGCAATGGAGACAGTATAATTTGTTTTAATTTTAGAACGGATAGATGCCGACAACTAACTAATGTTTTAACTCAAAATGATTTCCCTAAATTAGGTATGAAAAAACTCAATCTCATATATGCAACTATGACCGTTTACGATGAGAATTTTATAAACATAAACGCTATTTACGAGAAAGATAAAATCAAAAATTCAATTGGAGAGATTATATCAAAAAACAATTTAAAACAAATAAGAATAGCTGAAACAGAAAAATATCCACACGTAACGTACTTTTTTTCTGGAGGGAATGAAATAGAATTTACAAATGAAAAAAGAATTTTAACCGCTTCTCCTAATGTCACAACATATGATAAAAAACCTGAGATGAGCGCGATTGAAGTGACTAAAAAATGTGTGAACGAAATCAATGAAAACTCAACTGACTTTATCTGTGTCAACTTAGCAAATCCTGATATGGTAGGACATACTGGTAATTTTCAATCTATAGAAAAAGCAGTAGAAACCGTTGACAAATGCACCAAAGAAATTGTAAGAAATTCTATACAAAATAATTATTGTATTTTAATTATTGCTGACCACGGTAATGCAGAGTTTGCTAGAAATAAAGATGGGACACCAAATACAGCTCATACGAAAAACCCCGTACCTATTTTTGCAATTAATACAAAATATAACAACATAGAAAATGGAATACTTGCAGACATAGCTCCGACAATTTTAAATATTATGGGAATTACAATACCAAAAGAAATGACTGGAAAAATTATACTAAAATGAAAGAAATAAATAAATATATAAATAAAAACAAGGATAGATTTATAAATGAACTTATTAATCTATTAAAAATACCTTCAATATCTGCTGACTCGAATTACTCTAAAGATGTTCTTTCTTGTGCAGAACATGTTTCTAAATCATTAATTAAAGCGGGCGCAGAAAATGTCGAAATCATTCCTACCGATGGATTTCCTGTAGTATATGGAGAAAAAATTTTTGATGAGAACTTACCAACTGTACTAGTATATGGACATTATGATGTACAACCAGCTGACCCCTTAGAATTATGGGAAAGCGGACCTTTTGACCCTATAATAAAAAAAACAAAAATTCACCCCGATGGAGCTATTTTTGCAAGAGGTGCATGCGACGATAAGGGTCAATTTTTTTCTCATGTAAAAGCATTTGAAACAATGATCAATACAAATAATCTTACATGCAATGTAAAATTCATGATTGAAGGAGAAGAAGAGGTCGGATCTATAAACCTTTCAAAATTTGTCAAAGAAAATAAGCAAAAACTTTCATGTGACACTATTTTAATTTCCGATACAGGAATAATTTCTAACAACAACCCATCCATAACAACTGGATTGAAAGGGCTTAGTTATTTAGAAGTAGAAGTTACTGGGCCTAACAGAGACTTACACTCAGGACTATATGGAGGAGCTGTTGGAAACCCTATTAATATATTATGTGAAATGATTTCCAAGCTAAAAGATAAAAATAATAAGATTACTATTCCTGGATTTTATGATAATGTTCAAGAGCTATCTGAATGTGAAAGAAAAGATATGGGAAGAGCTCCATTTAACATTGATAAATATAAAGAAGCTTTAGAATTAAGTGATATACATGGGGAAAAAGGATATACAACTATTGAACGAACAGGAATAAGACCTACATTAGATGTTAATGGAATATGGGGAGGATATATAGGCGAAGGAGCAAAAACAGTTATTCCTTCAAAAGCATTTGCCAAAATATCCATGCGTTTAGTGCCTAATCAAAGGGATAATGAAATTACTGAAAAATTTACAGACTTCTTCAAGTCTATAGCTCCCAAAAGTGTTTCAGTGAAGGTCTCCCCTCACCATGGAGGAGAGCCTTATGTGTGCCCTACAGATATCCCATCGTATTTGGCCGCAAGTAAAGCAATGGAAATAACTTATAATAAAAAACCGATACCCGTAAGAAGCGGAGGAAGTATTCCTATAGTTGCTCTATTCGAAAAAGAATTGAGGGTAAAATCAATTTTACTAGGTTTTGGACTAGATTCAGACGCTATTCATTCACCTAATGAACATTACGGAATATTCAATTACCTTAAAGGAATAGAAACAATACCATATTTCTTTAGTAATTACAGCAAACTATTTAACAAAAAAATATAATTTATAAATTTAAATCTACTACTAAATAACCACAATTATAAAATAATTTTTCTTGCCTTTCTGTCCAAGAATATATTTGTCATTTAATATATGATTAGAATTCAGATAATCAACATCTATCACTCTCTCCTTATTAATACTAACAGCATTACTATTAAACATTCTTCGAGCCTCTCCTTTGCTTGAAAAAACCTTCGTTTTTTCAGTAAGTAATTCTAATAAATTACTACTTAAGTCTTTTCTATTAATTTCATATAAAGGCACCCCTTCAAACACAGAAAGAAAGGTATCTTCATCCAATTTCCTTAAGTCTTCTGACGTCGACTTTCCAAACAATATAGAAGAAGATTGAATAGCCATTTCTAAATCTTCTGGGGAATGAACTCTTTTAGTTACATCTTCGGCAATTGCCTTTTGCAATAAGCGAAGATGAGGTGACATTTCATGTTCTTTAATTATTAAATCTATTTCTTTTTGGGTTTTAAGTGTAAATATTTTAATGTAATTTTTCGAATCTTCATCCGAAGCGTTAATCCAAAATTGATAAAACTTATATGCTGATGTTTTAATTTTATCCAGCCATACATTACCATCCTCAGTTTTTCCAAATTTACCACCATCTGATTTCTGAATTAGAGGAGTGGTTAAAGCAAATACCTGTCCTCCATCTTTTTTCCGTATTAACTCTATTCCAGTAACTATATTACCCCACTGATCTGACCCACCTAATTGCACTGTACATGATTTATTTTTCCATAACCAATAAAAATCATATCCCTGCACTAATTGGTATGAAAACTCAGTAAAACTCATGCCTGTTTCAATTCTATTTTTAACTGAATCCTTAGTCATCATATAACCAATAGGTATATATTTACCTACATCTCTAATAAAACTTAAAAAATTATATGATTTAAACCAATCAAAATTATTTACAATCTCCGCTGAGTTATCTCCGCAGTTGAAATCTAAGAATTTTTCTAATTGTTTCTTAACTGCATTAATATTATTATTTAATGTATCTTCATCTAAGAGGTTTCTCTCTTTACTTTTCCCTGAAGGATCCCCAACCATTCCAGTAGCTCCTCCAATTAAAACAATAGGCTTGTGCCCCATTTTTTGTAAATGAACTAAAGTCATTATTTGAACAAGGCTGCCAATATGTAATGAATCAGCAGTAGGATCAAAACCAATATAAGCTGTAATCATATTGTTTTGAAAATGATCATCTGTACCAGGAACCAGGTCATGCACCATTCCTCTCCACTTCAATTCTTTCACTAAATCCATTAAAATATTTTTTTCTCAAAATTAAAAAAATATTCTGATTAAATAACTCATTATCATATCTTTGCTGTATGATATTTGTTACTGGCGGAACAGGTCTTGTTGGATCACACATTTTATTAGAAATTACCAAGCAGAAAATACCTGTGAGAGCTCTTAAAAGAATTAGTAGCTCTAAAATAGTTTGTGAAAAGGTTTTTAATTACTATAAACAATCACATCTTCTTAAAGAAATAGAGTGGATTGATGGCGATATCAATGATATTATATCTATAGAAGAAGCTATAAATGGATGTAATTATGTCATTCACGCAGCTGCTATTATATCTTTTAATCCAGATGATGTTAAAGAAATGCTTAATGTCAATATAAAAGGAACAGCTAATGTTGTTAATGCCTGCCTAGATTCTAATATTAAAAAAATAGCATACATAAGCTCTATCGCAGCTTTAGGAAGAAATACATCAAAAGGGATTGTGAATGAGAATTGCATTTTTCAAATGAATAAATTAGAAACAAATTATTCCATATCAAAATACCACGCAGAGCTAGAATTATGGAGAGGAGCTGCAGAAGGTTTAGAGACAGTCATTTTAAATCCATCTGTAATTTTAGGTGCGGGTGATTGGTCAAAAGGCAGTTCTCAAATCTTTGAAAAATCTTTCAAAGGAATCAAATATTATAGCGAAGGAGGCACAGGGTATGTAGATGTAATTGATGTAGCAAAATGCGCAGTTATGTTATTACATTCTGATATAAAAAATGAGAGGTTTATTATTAATTCTGAGAACATTAAATATCGAGATATTTTTGACACTTTATCAGAAAAATTTAACAAACCAAAACCTAAAATAAAAGTCACTACACTAATGAAAGAAATCGCTTGGAGAATTGAATATGTTAAATCTTTATTTTTAGACATAAATCCTAGAATTACTAGAGAAACAGCAAATATGGCAATGTCACGAAGTGAATACTCGAATAACAAACTCCAAAAATATTTAGATTACAAATTTATTCCAATCTCAGAAAGTTTAGAAAATTACGCTAATTGGTTTTTATCAGAGAGATAATAAAATATTCTTTTCATTTTCTAAATCTTCTAAAATTGAATCATAAATTTCGAGCATTAATTTCGGATTAGTTGAGTAATAATCAAAAGAATGGATAAATTCTTCATAATTAACGTTATATTTTAAAAGTATCTGTTGATATGGACTACTAGAAGAATCAACTACATTTTGAAGATTATATGATTCTGAAAGATAGAATTCTTTCAAACAATTTCTAAAGTCTTCTTTTGATAATGGAGTAGAGTTTGAAAAATAATTATCTACCGCATTACAAGACAGGAATAAAGATAGAAATATAAAAAAAAATCGTTTCACATGACAAATATATTTTATTTTATATATTTGCACCAATTATTAACCAATTAACATCAAAAAAATGGATAAGAAAAAAGGAATTATTGTAATACTTATCGCTGCAGTTGCAATCTGGTGGTTCATGAAAGAACCTGCAGAAGCTACACCAGCTGGTGATGGGGATCAAAACCCTCCAACTAATGTACCTGCTTCTACTGATGGTGGAGATACTGATGGTGGAGACACTGATGGTGGAGACACTGATGGTGGAGACACTGATGGTGGAGACACTGATGGTGGAGATACTGATGGTGGAGACACTAAGTAAAATTACAATTTGAAAAAATAAAGAAGACGTCTTTTAGACGTCTTTTTTTATGCAATAAATATTTTTTATAACTCATATCAATATCCTATTTAAGAATATCTTTGTATCTTTGTAAAAGTTAAATACAAGAATTATGAAAAAAACACTATCAATACTAACAATACTTTTATTTACTTTTGCTGTTACAATCAGCTCATGTGGAGACTCTGATTCTGCAAAACAGTGTGACAGTGCTACAGAAACTACTTCAGTAGCTACTGATGGTAAATGCTGCGGAAATGAAAAAGGATGTTGTTCTGGAGGAGAATCGCACAGTCATAATGAAGGAGACAGCGACCATGATCACCCTTCGAATGCTGATGGAGAGGTCGAAGCTGCGGAATAAATTTTTTAGAAATTATCGATTAAATAGGAGTCTTTTTCCCTTTTTATTTTCATAAAAAGAGCCATCTTCATATACTAAATTTCCATTTATAATGGTATGACTAACTTTAGAATTAAACTCATGACCCTCAAAAGGTGACCAGCCACACTTATATAAAATATTATTTTTATTAACAGTCCATTTTTTATCTAGATCAATTAACACAAGATCTGCATAATATCCCTCTCTAACATATCCTCTATCTTCTATCTGAAAACAGATAGCAGGGTTGTGACACATTTTTTCAACTATTTTTTCTAAAGAAATTTGATCATTAAAATGAAATTCTAACATGGCATGTAACGCATGTTGAACCAAAGGACCTCCTGATGGAGCTGAAAAATAAGGGTTGTTTTTTTCTTCTAATGTATGCGGAGCATGATCCGTGGCAATAATATCTAATTTATCAGTTAAAAGGCCTTCAAATAAAGCCGCTTTGTCTTGCTTCGACTTAACAGCTGGATTCCACTTTATAAAAGTACCTTTATCAACATAGTCAGACTCATCAAACCATAAATGATGGACACATACCTCAGATGTAATTCGCTTATCCTTCAACGAAATTGTATTATCAAAAAGCTCCAATTCTTTAGCAGTTGATATATGGAAAACATGTAACCTAGCATTATGTTTTTTCGCTAATGAAACAGCATAATAACTAGATTGATAGCATGCATTCTCACTACGAATATTAGGATGCTCAACAATTGGGACATTCTCTCCATATTTCAATTTCGCTTCTTTGATATTTTCTCTAATGATTGACTCATCTTCACAATGTACCGCTATCAACATTTCAGATTTTTTAAATATTTCCTCTAAAACGTCCTTATTATCTACTAGCATATTACCAGTTGAAGATCCCATGAATATTTTTAAAGCTCCTACTTTTTTAGGATCTGTCGCGAGCACCTCTTCAATATTATCATTTGACACACCCATAAAGAAAGAGAAATTCGCTAAAGACATCTTGCTAGCAATCTCAAACTTGTCTTCTAACAACTTTTGAGTAAGTGTTTGAGGATTAGTATTGGGCATTTCCATATAAGAAGTGATTCCTCCAGCAACAGCCGCCTTGCTTTCAGTATAAATTTCTGCTTTATGAGTCAATCCAGGTTCCCTAAAATGCACTTGATCGTCAATTACTCCTGGAATCAGGATCTTCCCTTGTGCATTTATAATTTTATCTGCCTTAATATCTATTAATGAAGAAATTTCTTTTATCCTTTCACCTTCAATTAAAAGGTCAGAAACAAAAACTTTTCCCTCATTAACAATAGTAGCTTGCTTGATAAGAGTTATCATCTCCTATTAAATTTTCTAAAAAAACTTTTGATTTTCATCTGCAAAACACCAAAAACTGCTTCAAAGAAAATACCACCACTCATTTTAGACTCTCCCTCTGTTCTATCAGTAAAAATGACTGGAACTTCTATTATGTTAAATTGATATTTCCAAGCAGTGAACTTCATCTCTATTTGAAAAGCGTAACCTACAAACTGAATTTTATCAAGATCGATCGTTGTCAAAACTTCTCTTCGATAACATTTGAAACCAGCAGTTGCATCATTTATAGGCATTCTAGTAATTAACTTAACATATTTTGAAGCAAAAAACGACATTAACAATCTCATCATGGGCCAATTTACTATATTAACTCCTTTAACATATCTTGAACCAATCGCTACATCCCCTCCCTGATTACTACACGCGTCATATAAACGTGTTAAATCTTTAGGGTCATGAGAAAAGTCAGCGTCCATCTCAAAAATATACTGATAATCTTTAATTAAAGCCCATTTAAATCCATGTATATAAGCAGTTCCCAGACCTAATTTACCTGTTCGTTGCTCTAAAAATAATTGTGATGCAAATTCTGATTGTAAACCCTTAACTATATCAGCTGTTCCATCTGGGGAACCATCATCAACAATCAAAATATCAAACTTCTTTTCTAACGAAAAAATTTTTCTGATTATTTTATCAATATTTTCTTTCTCGTTATAGGTAGGTATTATAATTAAACTGTCTGACATGTAATTTATATTATTCTAGGCTAAAATAACATTTGTTTTATAAAGATAATAAATATGCTATGAATTTGTTAATTCAACATTTATATTGATAAATTTTTCTCTTTCTAATAATATTAATGTAATGCTTTTTGTAGTTTAGCTATATACAAAAACAATTATTATGAAAACAAATCTACTCTCTATATTTATTCTAATAACTTTTTTCTTGAATGCTCAAGATTGCTCCGATTTATTCATCTCAGAATATGTTGAAGGGCCTGCAAACAATAATGGTATAGAAATATATAATCCAACAAATAATTCAATAGACTTATCATCATACACTATTAATAGATATAGTAACGGATCAAGCTCAAGTCCAGAAATATTTTCACTCTCTGGATCTATTTCTGCTGGAGATGCAATCGTATTTGGTAATGGGCAATTAGATTCTGTTGATCTTGGAACTTATTGGTCACTTCCCGTAGATCCTATATTTTTTTCATATTTAGATTTTTCTTGTAATGGAGATTATGATGCAAACTCTACATTTTATTTCAACGGAGATGACGCAATGACACTTGAAAAAAACAGCAACATTATTGATGTTTTCGGAAAAGTAGGAGAAGATCCTGGATCAGCATGGACTGATGACGCTACTGCAGGATATACAGATGCAAATGGAGGAACATGGTGGACAAAGCGTCAAACCTTAGTAAGGAAATACAATATTAGAAAAGGAGTTAATCAAAATCCTATTGTTTTTAATCCAACTATTGAATGGGACTCTCTTCCCGATGCTACATATAACCAAATGGGACAGCACAGTTGCGACTGTATTACATCATCTACTAATATTAACAATGAAGTTTCCTATTGGATATATCAAAATACAAACGATCAATCCAATAGTATTAGGATTAATTCTAAAATAAGAATCAAAAACGTTGAAATATTTGACATTTTAGGAAATAGAATTGGCAATTATTCATCTAATAAAATTCCCACTATTAATCTGTCGAAAGGAATCTATTTATATAAAATTCAATTTGTTGATGGACGATTCGCCTCTAACAAACTAACTATTAAATAAATCCTAAAATTCATTTCAAAAAATGAAACTAAAGATTGTAAGTTTTATAATAATTTCCTTGGTTTCAATAATCGCAACATCACAAAATTTTTCTATAAGTGGAAGTGTAACAGACGGTCAAACTGGTGAAGCATTAATTGGAGCAACTGTAATCTACGGCAAAGGTAAAGGCACATCAACAGATTTAAATGGAAAATTTTCTTTTGATATCCAAAAAGGGTTTAGATCAATAATAGTTTCATATGTTGGATATAAACAATGGTCTAAATCAATTAATTTTGAAAATAATGGCAAAATAAACATTAAATTATATCCTATAGAACTATCTGAAGTCAAAATAATTGCTGACATTGCAATAGATAGAGAAACACCTGTGGCTTTTTCTAATATTTCTCTAAAGAAAGTTAGTGAAGAATTAGCCTCTCAAGACATTCCTATGATTTTAAATAGCACTCCAGGTGTATACGCGACACAAAGTGGAGGTGGTGATGGGGATGCTAGAATAACTATTAGAGGGTTTAACCAAAGAAATGTTGCTGTTATGATTGATGGAATTCCCGTGAATGATATGGAAAATGGTTGGGTATATTGGTCAAATTGGTCTGGTTTAGACGCGGTAACTTCTAGAATACAAGTACAAAGAGGGCTTGGAGCTTCTAAAATAGCAATACCATCAGTTGGCGGAACTATGAATCTATTAACACAAGGAATAAGTAATAAAGAAAGTGGTTCTTTTAAACAAGAAATTGGATCATTTGGACGGATTAAAACATCCATTGGTTACAACTCGGGAAAGTTCAATAATGGCTGGGGATTTACAATAGCGGGTTCATATAAAAAAGGCAATGGCTTTGTTCAAGAAACATGGACGGAAGGATATTTTTATTATGGTAAATTACAAAAAGAAATAGGAAATCATACTCTTACATTTTCCGCAATGGGAGCTCCACAAAAACATGGTCAAAGAGGATACAAAAGTACCATATATTCATATGATACAACTTATGCGAACAATTTGGGCATAGGTGATTCTTTAGACTATCGAGATTTTAACATAATTGATAAAGGAATTAACTATAATAAACATTGGGGTTATATTGACAGATGGAAAATAGATGAACAAGGTGATACAATTCATAATGAATCGATATTAAATACAAGACAAAATTATTACCATAAACCCCAGTATTCATTAAGACATCTCTGGAATGTAAATGAAAGACTGTTTGTTTCTAATATAGCATACCTATCAGTTGGTAACGGAGGAGGAACTAGAATTAGTGGAGGAAATACTAATAATTATGATAATGAAGGGCAATATAATTTACAAGAAGCTTATAACGGAAACATGCAAAATATTGATTTATTATATTCTGAAAATGAAAATAAATCAAGTAGTTACTTAAGAAGTTCTATAAACAATCACTTTTGGTATGGATCATTATCTACTATTAATTATAATATTAATGAATCAATGAAAATATCAGGAGGAATTGATCTGAGAAAATATACTGGAGAACACTATGGAGAAGTTTACGATCTACTAGGAGGTGATTATATAATTGATGAATCAAATTCAACTCAATTATCACAAATCAAGAAAGTAGGAGACATTGTAGGCTATCATAATGATGGACACGTAAAATGGATGGGAGGATTTAGCCAAATAGAATATAAAAATGATAATCTTTCAACATTTATAAATTTATCCGGATCTAACTCAGGATATAAAAGACATGATTATTTTAATAAATTAGATTTAATACTTTTGGACACAACTATATCAGAAATATTAGGCACATCTGTAACAACTGAATATGTTATAGATGAAAACGGAGCTATTATTGGAGCAAATAAATCAATGATTGTAGATACTGTCGAATATAATGGTCAAAAATATACAATGAACTCACCTGAAGCTAGACAAGATATTACTGATTGGAAATGGATACCAGGTTATACTATAAAATCTGGAATGAATTACAATATAGATGAATTAAATAATGTGTTTTTTAATCTTGGATATATTTCAAAAGCTCCTAGGTTCAATAATGTCTTTGACTACAACAACGAGCTCTTTCGAGATATAAAAAATGAAAAAGTAAAAGCAATTGAAACAGGATATTCATTTCGATCCAAGATATTTTCATCCAACGTCAACGCCTATTATACATTGTGGGAAAATAAACCTTCAAACGGTGGTGTAACTGTATTAATTGATGACGAAGCATTCAGATCTAATGTTAATGGGATGAATGCCTTACACAAAGGATTGGAAATTGATATCGCATATAAACCATTGAAAAACCTTCAAATCGAAGGACTACTATCTCTTGGAGATTGGAGATGGACATCAGCTGATACTGTTAGATTTTATGATGACAACAATGAGATTGTAACTGATGATTTTGGAAATGAAGTTATAGCAGCGTTCGATGCTGAAGGTGTACATGTAGGTGATGCAGCGCAAACTCAATATGGGATTAGTTTAAGATATGAACCAAATAGAAAATCATACTTAAAATTAAGGGCAACTTATTTTGATGATTACTATTCTGATTTTGATCCATTAAGTTTGAATGGCAATAACGCAGGAAGAGAAAGTTGGAAAATACCTGAGTATAGTCTTTTGGATTTACACGCAGGATACACAATAAATTTATATAAAGAAACTAAATTATCAATCAAAATAAGTGTTCTTAATTTACTGAACACAGTATATATTTCTGATGCTCAAAATAATGACCCATACAATGCTTCATTTCAAGATTTTGATGCTAAGTCCGCTGGTGTTTTCTTTGGGCTTGGTAGAAGATTTAATATAACAGCAAAAATAAACTTTTAACAACATGATGAAAAAAACTTTAATACTAGTAATTTCAACTTTATTTAACCTCTCAATAATTTCTCAAGACTTGTCCACTATACGTTTACAACCATTAGGAACAACAGTTACAGTAACGGGCATTGCTACAAATGGTTCTGAACTTGGAGTAATTAGATATATAGAAGACGGAACAGCAGGCATAGCTCTATATGATTTATCTCAATCTACGGCATCACCAAATAATTATCTTACTAATATTTCCAGAGGAGACAGTATTACAATTACTGGTGAACTGGCTGATTATAACGGATTATTAGAAATTTATGTTTCAGTCCCTCCAACATTACATTCTACAAATAATGCTTTACCGATACCTCAATTAGTTACACCCATCCAAATAGGAGAAAACACTGAAGCTGAACTTGTACAAATTGATAACGCTATTTTTAGTAATGGAGGATCTATCTTTGCTGGCAACAGCACTCATGATTTTACTTCAAATGGAGAATCTGGCAGAGTCTATATTAAATCAGGCAGTCCTCTAGCAAACTCACTAATACCAATGGGACCTGTTACAATTATTGGGATCTCTTCTCAATACATAAATCCAGCAAGTCCCAACATATTAACTAGCTACCAAATTATTCCAAGAGACTCCTCAGATATCATTCCTGGATCTCTAATTTTCACAACACCAGTAATGCAAACCAATATTACTTCAAATTCTTTTGACTTATCTTGGTCTGTTTCAGATTCATCTAATACTAATTGCAATTTCGGCACTAGTATAACAATGGGCAACGTCATCAATAATGCTGGAAACTCACTTTCGCATTCAATGACCTTGTCAGGACTACAACCCGCTACCTTTTATTTTGTTCAATGCTATTCAATAAAAGGCATTGACACTGCATTTTCAAATGTGGGGATCTATAGTACTGCGTCAAATTCTACTGGAAAAATTAGGCCTTACTTCAATCATTCTGTGGATACATCATTTGCTATTATTTCAGGCACAAATGCGCAAAACATTACTACTTATTTCAATGATACAATAAAAGCATATATGGATTTAGCTCAATCAACTCTAGATATTTGCGTTTACAACGCTTCTGACGCAACTATCGCTAGCGCTATTAATGACGCTTACAATAGGGGTGTATCTGTAAGATATATAGCAGATGATGATGTAACTAATTCAATGATTGGATCGCTCAACACTAATATCCCTATAGTATATAGAAATTCATCTTTATCTGGAATCATGCATAACAAATTTGTAATTATAGATGCTAACAGTGTCAATAATTCATGGATATTAAGTGGATCTACAAATTGGACAAACCCTTCAAATCTTTTTAACGATTATAATAATTTAATATTTATTCAAGACCAAGCTTTAGCTAAAGCTTATACTATAGAATTTGAAGAAATGTGGTCTGGAATTTTTGGAAATCAAAAAGAAGACAATACCCCTCATAAATTCTCTATTGGAGGAAAAGATGTTGAATTATACTTCTCTCCATCAGATCAAACAACATCTAAAATAATCGATTTTATTGATAAGGTTGATTACAGTTTGGAAATAGGTCTACTAAGTTTCACTAGAGATGATATTGGAGATAAAGTGATTGAAAAAGATAATCAATTTGGCGTAATTGTTAGAGGAATTATTGAACAGGAAAATGTTACTGGAAGTGAGTTTTCAAATTTAAATAGCGCAGGTGTCAATGTTAGATCTCATACGGGAGTCCAACATTCATTTCACCACAAATACGCAATAGCTGATGCTAATGTGTCAGCTGCTAATTCAGCAGTATTAACGGGATCTCATAATTGGAGCACAAATGCTGAAGTAAATTCTGATGAAAATACACTTATAATTTATGATAATATAATTGCAAATATATATTTACAAGAATTTGAAAAAAGATGGTCTGAATTAAGTTCCACAAATTTAACCAATGTGCATGTAAATATTTCAAGTTACCCTAATCCATCTAGAGGAAATGTGAATTTAGAATCAGACTTTGAAATACTTTATACTAATATTTATAATTATGAAGGAAAATTGATCCGAAAAGAAAACACCAATACTTTTATAATTGATAAAGGAGGAATTTATTTTCTAAAATCATTTTTAAAAAATAACACTTTCTCATTAAATAAAGTAATAATACAATAAAACTATATTACCTTTTTAAGATTAAAATACATATAGTAATAATAAAAGGTTAGTTTTGCAGTAAATTCTCTAAAGATGAAATTTTCAGAAATTGGATTAAATGAAAAAATCCTGAAAGCAATAAAGGATTTAGGCTTTGAAAATCCAACGCCTGTACAAGTACAAACTATACCTTTTGTTCTTCAAGAAGAAAGGGACTTAATTTCTCTTGCTCAAACAGGAACAGGTAAAACTGCCGCATTTGGATTGCCAATTATTGAAAGAATTGATGAAAATAGAAACCAAACTCAATCAATTATTTTATGTCCTACAAGAGAACTATGTCTTCAAATAACTAAAGATCTAAATACTTACTCTTCATACTATAAAAAATTAAAAATTACCGCTATTTATGGAGGAGCTAATATACAGCCTCAAATAAGAGCTCTAAATTCAGGCAGTCAAATTGTTGTAGGAACACCCGGCAGAGTTATTGATTTGATTAATAGAAAAAAACTAAAACTGAAAGATGTAGAATTTCTTGTTTTAGATGAAGCAGATGAAATGCTTAACATGGGATTTAAAGAAGATTTAGATATAATATTAGCTGAAACGCCAGAAGAAAAACAAACTCTTTTATTTTCCGCTACAATGCCAAAAGAAGTGCTTAAGATAACAAAAAACTATATGCACTCACCCCATAGGATTGAAATAGCTAGCAGAAATGAGGGCGCTGATAACGTAGAGCATCATTACTATATAATTAACGCAAGAGATAGATATAAAGCCCTTAGAAGAATCAGTGATATAAATCCTGATATTTACGGTATTGTTTTCTGTAGAACAAGGAGAGAAACAAAAGATGTGTCGGATAAGTTAATGCAAGATGGATATAATGCTGATGCTATTCATGGAGATTTATCACAAGCCCAAAGAGACCATGTAATGAATAGGTTTAGAAAAAAAAATCTGCAAATTCTAGTAGCTACTGATGTTGCGGCTAGAGGAATTGACATAAATGAATTAACCCATGTAATAAACTATAATCTTCCGGATGATAATGAAGTATATGTTCATCGATCTGGCAGAACAGGTAGGGCGGGAAATAAAGGAATTTCTATTATAATAGCACATAGCAGAGAGAAAAGAAAACTAATATCAATTGAAAAAATGATAAAAAAGGAACTAATCCTAAAAAAAGTTCCTAGAGGAGAAGAAATCTGTGAAGTGCAACTTATGACATTAATTGATAAAATTGTGGAAACTAAAGTAAGCCCGCAAATAGAACAGTATTTAGACGTAATTGAGGAAAAGCTATCTCATCTAAACAAAGAAGAACTATTAAAACATTTTGTTTCTGCTGAATTCAATAGATTTCTATCTTTTTACAAAAATGCTCCTGATCTAAATTGTATCGCCTCAAATAGTAAAAAAAATGAAAGATTGTCAGAAAAAGGATTTACACGTTTCTTTATTAATTTAGGAAGGAGTCATGATCTTGAGCCTCAAAACCTAATAGGGTTAATTAATGAATATACAAGAAATAGAAATCATATTATTGGCAAAATTGATATCATGAAAAACTTTTCTTTCTTTGAAGTAGAGAAAACTGCAGAGAAAGAGATTTTATCTGGATTTTCTAAAAGTCAATGGAATGGTTTTCAATTGACTGTGGAAATTTCTAAACCAAAAAATGATTCTAATAAAAGAAGAAATAAAAAATCCAATACTAAGAGCAAAAAAGGGGGATTGAGGGAAAATAAAAGAAAAGTATTTACTAAGAACAATTCAACAAAAAAAGGAGATTCTTTCAAAAATAAATTTAAAACAAGAGGGGGTAGAAAAAGAAGATAGAACTCCAAATTATACTATAGCCTCTTTCAAATAGAAAGGATCACAATAAGCTACATCTTCAAAATCATTTTCACTAAACTTTTGGAAGGACATAGATCCCATTGATCTTGCTGATGGCATAATATCTAATAAAAAATTACCGTTGGGGATTATGTTTTTAACTTTTTCAGATCCTGTTCCAAAACAAATTACTTTCTTATAATGGTTTGTATTAAAAGAATCTTGATGGACACTAACAGACGCAATTGGTTCAACTAAATTTAAATTAATATCATACAATGCGGTATACACTTCATTTTTTCTAGAGTTAATCATTGGTCTGAATAAATCAAAACCGCTATTATTAGATAAAACTTGGCATGTCATTATTTCTAAGGAATTTAAACCAATTAAAGGAATAGATAATGCATAGCAAAGTCCCTTTGCTGAAGCCATCCCTATTCTCAATCCAGTATAAGATCCGGGTCCTTTAGAAATAGAGATTGCTGAAATATCAGAAAAACTAACTCCATAATCATCAACAACATCTTTAATGAAAGTAGCTAGATTTTCCGAATGAGAATAATTTTCAGAACAAATTTCTTTAAAAGAAATACAATCATTTCTATTAAATAACGCAACAGAACAATTTTTTGAAGAAGTTTCTAAATTTAATATTAAAGCCATTTAAAAATCGTAATATTTATTAAACATATCTGACTTAATAGCAAAGAAAGTAAAATTTGTAACTCTAGGACTATAACTTTCATGATGAATTTGTGGATTTAAATATCTCAACAAATGACCTATCTCTAATTTCAAGTTAGTTGTAGGATTAATTAAATAAGAAATAGAGAATTTACAAGATACAAGTTTGGTATCATTTCCCTGAAACATGTGTATTCCATAATCTGAAGGTCGATTAGAATTTGTCACGAAAATATCATCACCATAATTTGTAGGGTTGCCAGGAATTTTAGATCCATATCGAGCTCGCATATATTGTGTATTAAAATACCATTTGTTATATTTATAATCTATAAAAACTAATAGCTCATTGAAATTAGATCCTAATGGATGAGATAAAGACTCGTAATAATGTCCATAATTTTGACTTACACTGACATGAGAATACATATAAGGTCTAGCATAGTTGTTTTCTATTTGTAAGATTAAATTAGATATATTAAAAAGGTCATAATATTTATATCCTAACTGAAAAGAGTATTTATTGCCCCACCATCCATCACCATTTTTTATAGATGGTTGTGAAAACTCATCCAGAACAAACTGACCATACGTATTTGAATTTTTATTAATTAAATATTTGAAATTTATTCCCATTAAATAATTATCTGAAGAATTTAATGAAAACTCTACAGGTCTTAAGAAAATTATAGGATTTAAATAAGCGATATCAAATCCAGAAAATTCTGGAGTTCTAATATTATCCCAGATTATAGTTTCATAAAGGCCTAAATTCCATCTATCACCAATATTTATACTTAGATGATGCAGTGTCATATATTTTCGATTATAAGTAATATCTTGAGAAGGGTTAGACATCATGTCAATATGTTCCATATATAAATTAGTATACTTAAATTTACCAATAGAGGTAACTAACTTTAAATATGGATAATTAAAAGCATTGTCAGACAATATCATGGATCGATACCCATCGCCAATGAAATTTTTTCCTGTACCAAATTGTACATCAAGATAATTAGACAGCTGTAACGTAAAATTAGCAGAAGACATGCTATAATCAAAAATTGAATCATTAGTCCAACGAGATTCTCCTTGGCCAGGTATTATCCATGCATTTCTATTAAAAATAAAATTATTAATATAGGTTGGGAATCTTGATTGATTTTCAAAAAAACTAGAAGTAAAGATTAATTTATTACCAATTTTACCTTCTAAAAGAAAACCTCTGGTATTATTCCATTTATATTGTTCAGAACCAAACTCACGATCTATTTCCAAATGAACAATTGGATTAAAAGCAAAATAATATTCATGATTTTTAGATATTAAAAAATTTTCATCCATTAATTTTCTTTGTAACCAATTTTTATTCATATCAAAATTTGATATGCTATCAATTTGAAAAGAGTATAAAGGTTTTACAGCAGTATGTAAGTCACTTCCTATCTGATTTCTTTCTTTTTCATTGTGGATGACATAATCTCTATCTAAACTTTGATATAATTTTTGATTAAAAGAATTAAATGAATAGAAAAAAAATATAAGTGCAAACAAAAACCTCACTTTCTTGTTTCTCTAATTCTTAATAAAATAAATGGAAATGACATACAGCTTAAGACAAAAGCAGATAAAGCAAAAATAGCTAATGAATGCTCATATTGAATCAATTGATAAGAAATACAAATAATTACTATGCTAAATATCCATAAAATAATACTTGATGTTCTATGGCCAAATCCTAAATCTAAAAGAGCATGATGAATATGATTTCTATCAGCATGTAAAGGATTGTATCCAGAAAGGGACCTAATTATAAATATCCTAAAAGTGTCGTATAATGGTACAGCTAAAATTGCAATAGCCATAAAAGGACCCCTTTTACCGAAACGACTTTCATTTATCAAATCATCTCCAAAGGGCAAAGCAACTCCTTCGTTAATTAATCTTATTGCAAAAATAGACAATATCATTCCTACAACAAGTGAGCCTGTATCTCCCATAAAAATAGAAGCTGGATTAAAATTAAATCTCAAAAAAGCTAATAAGGATCCAATAACTGCAAAAGATAAAATAGTAAAGCCATAGTCTTGATTTAAAAAAAACAAAAAACCAAAAAAAGCTGAAGATATTACCCCTAGACCTCCAGCAAGACCATCAATTCCATCTATTAAATTATATGCATTTGTAATAACAATTACTACAAAAATTGTAAAAAATATTGATAACGACATCGGTAAAGCTTGAATTCCTAAAACCCCCATCATACTTTTTATTTCCAATCCACCCAAAAAAATAAGTATTAAAACAGCTACAATCTGAGATATTAATTTTTTTATAGGAGTTAAGGAAAGTAAGTCATCAATTAATCCCGTAAAAAAGATAATTATAATACTAAAAATAATTGCCAATCCTATCTTAAGATCTTGAACAATAATACTTACATCTTCATTCTCTATCCACAACAATGTCCTCCAAATTAATAACGACATAAGTATACCAACAAAAATACCGGCCCCTCCAAAAATAGGGACTTTTCCTTTATGAGAATGTCTTCCAGCCTTCGCTGCGTACAACCTTGAATTCTTAGCGAATTGAATAATTTTAGGAATAGCAAAATATGTTATAACAAAGGATGTTAACATTGGAGCAATAAATATTTTCAAAATCTCCATTTTTTATCTATTTCTTAAAATGTTTAATATTATTAATATCAGATGCAACCATTTCTTCACAAATATTAGATATTGAAACATTAGGACTCCAACCAAGTAGTGATTTTGCTTTGGAATAATCGCCAATCAAAGCATCAACTTCTGCATGCCTAAATAATTTTTTATTTACTCTCACAATTATTTTACCTGTATTAACATCTACCCCAACTTCCTCTACTCCCTTTCCTTCCCAAACAACATCAATGTCAACTATTTTAAAAGCCATCTCTGCAAATTGTCTTACAGTAAACGCCTCCCCTGTGGCTAAAACAAATGTATCTGGTTTATCATTTTGCATCATTCGAAACATTCCTTCTACATACTCGGGAGCGTACCCCCAATCTCTACTAGCGTCCAAGTTACCTAATTCTAAATATTCTATTTCACCTTTTAATATTTTTGCAACACCTACAGAAATTTTCCTAGTAACAAATTCCATTCCTCTTAGAGGGGATTCGTGATTAAAAAGAATTCCACTACATGCAAAAATACCATAAGACTCTCGATAATTTGTTACCATCCAATGAGCATACAGTTTAGAAATACCATAAGGACTTCTGGGATAAAAAGGTGTAGATTCTTTTTGAGGAAACTCTAACGCTTTTCCATATAACTCTGATGTAGATGCTTGATAGAATTTAATTTTCGTATCAACTAATCTTATTGCTTCTAACATATGTGTAACTCCAAGACCCGTAATCATACTAGTAGCAATTGGCTGATCAAATGATACATGTACAAAGCTTTGGGCGGCTAAATTATAAATCTCATCAGGATTAATACTTTGTACCATGCGAACTGTACTTAAAGGATCTATCAAATCATGCTCAACTAATTGCAATCGGTCATGATTATTTATTTTCAAATATTCAATTCTCCAAAAATTCTGAGAACTTGTTCTTCTATACGCTCCATATACCATATATCCCTTATCTAACAATAGCTTAGCTAAATAAGCTCCATCCTGTCCGGTAATTCCTGTAATTATTGCTTTTTTCATTATCAATTATGGTTAAGAATGGTAAAGATACTTATTTTATATAAGTAAATAAATTACTCCAGTTTTTTAATGTGAAATTTTCAGATAATTTAATAGATTTAATACCCATAGAGAGTCCCGCTTCAATATCCGAATCTGAATCTCCTAATAAATAAGATTTTTTAAAATCAATGTCGGGAAATTCTTGAGCAGCTTGAATTATCATTCCAGGTTTTGGCTTTCTACAATTACATTCGAAATTTTCTAGATGAGGACAAAAATATATTTTATCAATTTTAACATTATATTTACTCAACTCATCTAACATTTGAGAATGTAAATTTAACAAATCGTTTTCTGTCATTAATCCTTTTCCTATACCTTGCTGATTAGTAATGATTATAATTCTTTGAAATTTTTTACTTAAAATTCTCAGAGAGTCAAAAACTCCATCTATAAAATTAAACTCTTCATAACTACTAATATAACCTGAAATCTTCTTGTTAATTACTCCGTCTCTATCCAGAAATAGAGTGGAAAACTCAACTTCATGACTCATATTAAAATAATTTTTTTTCAATAATTTCACATAAAATGTGACCAAATAAAATATGTGACTCCTGAACTCTAGCGGTATTATTTGATGGGGATTTTACTGATATATTACACAAATCACTTAACTTGCTCTTGTCTTTTCCTGTAAAACAAACACTCACAATCCCTAACTTATTTGCCTCAATAACAGCATTTACAATATTCTCTGAATTTCCTGAAGTTGATATCGCAATCAAAACATCACCTTTCATGCCCATAGCCTTCAACATGCGAGAGTAAACATTTTCGTATCCATAGTCATTAGCAACTGCTGTAACATATGAGGAGTTTACATGTAATGCTTCTGCAAATAGTGGTTCTCTATCCATATTAAACCTGCCACTTAACTCCGCAGCGATATGCTGAGCATCAGCAGCGCTGCCTCCATTTCCGCATAAGAGCAGCTTATTTCCCCTTTTATATGCATCTATAACACTTTCTACAGATAATTGAAGATTATCTAATATGTTTTTATCTTCTAATATTAGTGATTTTACACTAATTGAATCATTAATTAATTTTACAATTTGCTCATTCATATTAAATGATATTCAAGTTACATTGCTAATATATACATATTATCACAATAAGTTTTTGTATACTTCAGATGTTTTGTGCCCTATAATTTTCCAATCATAATGATTGATAATAAATTCTCTTCCTTTATCATTAATCCTAATTAAATCCTCAAAATTCTGGAAAATATGATCTATTTTAGAAGATAAAGAAGAAGGAGATCCATTTTTAAATACATAACCTGTGTCATTGTCAATAATAACCTCAATTAAGGGTTCTAAATCTGAAACCAATACTGGCTTATTATAACTCATGCTCATCAACAAAACTCCACTTTGATAAATACGAGTATATGGTAAAACTACCAAATCAGCTGCCGAATAATAAAACTTAACATCCTCATGGGAAATGAAATAATTATGAATAATACAATAATCTGATAATTTATTATCATTAATTATTTTTTGATAATAAGAAAAATCATCTTTCCAAGCTCTGCCAGCAATGACTAACACAAGATCTTGATTATTCTTAACTACTTCTTTCAATGATTTCAACAAAACATCCAAACCTTTATTTTTTTTGATCATTCCAAAAAACAACAACACTTTTTTACTTTCATCAATTCCTATTTTTTTTCTCGAATCGGACTTATCTACATTTAATTTTACAAAGGGAATATAATTGCCGTGAGGAACTATTTCAACATCGGTTAAATAATAATTTTCTAATAATATTTTTCTAGAAAAACTATTATGAGTCAACAACTTATCAGCTCTTTTAAACAACCATTTATTTAATTTTTTATTTGACATTTTATCATCAAAACTAATTACATCATGTATTGTATAAACTAATTTCATTGACAAAATTTTCACTAAGAGAAAATCAACTATATTTAATAAATTTGGATGAAAAATATGAAAATGACAAATTTTAGATCCTGAAATCTTAGCATGAAAAATAGATCTAACTGAACCTATTATATATCTAAAAGCTCTCAATATACGATTATCATTAGAGTAAATTTTATTATAAAATTGATGAAAATTCAAACCCTTAATTTCTGGATTAGAAGTTATTTCATTAGTATATAAATTTACTTCTACACCAGCATTAATCAAACCGCTTGATTGACCGAACAAGTAATAATGATGCGAACTTCCATGAGCACCTAAAGGGTCTATTATTGATACTTTTTGTCTCATATTATAATTTTAATCCTTCAAAAAAGGATTTATTAATTAATTTCCAAGTACTGAAGTTTTTCTGAATATCAATTCTGATAAAAAACTTTAAATTATTCTTAAAAAATAAATAACTAATATATAGGTAAGAGTAAAAAGTACCTACTTTTTTTAAAAAATATACATGATTTCGAGTATTCTGTTTAATAAAAAAATCTCCCCTAAAATTTTTATTATTTATGGATTTAAATGATTTAGTAAGTCCTCCTACTTTATGAAAAAACAACACGTCTGAGAAATAAAAAAGCTTATGTTTTTTATGCTTATAAACTCTATATAAAAAATCAGTATCGTCAAAATAAACAAAATACTTTTCATCCATATAACCAATATCATGAAAAACAGTATCCTTAATTAACAAACAGCATGTAGGCGCATACTGAGTTTGAAAAATACCATCATACAATTGACTATCAGGCTTGCGATTTCCAAAATGGATAGGCAATAATCCTTTAGATTTCACAAAATTACTTCCTGCATACCAAATAATCGAATTATCATCATGATATAATATTTTTGGGGCTACCATTGAACAATTATTATTATATTGAATCTCAACCATTTTTTTTATTAAATCATGCTCACATTTAATATCATTGTTAAGTAATAAAACATTACTACAGTAATCCTCAAGCGCTGCTTTTATTCCTATATTATTTGCTTTAGCTACTCCATAATTAATATTATTACATATTAATTTTACACGATTATCTTTCTTTTTTTTTATTAGGCCAATAGTGTTATCTTGAGAGTTATTATCAATAATGTATATATTAAAATTATCATATGACTGATTCAAGATTGAGTCAAAAAAATCTTCTAAAAATTTCTCAGAATTATATGTAACAGTTACAATACCTATTTTTTCCACAGTATTAGATTCTTATTCATAGCTTTCTCAAGCTTTTCTATATCATTAATATAATACTTAATTATCTTTTTTCTTAACTTATTACACAATATAGGCTTTTTAGAATCTGAAAAAAGATTTTTTTTCACAATGCTTGTAAATTTTACTGGAAGAATATTTTTCAACAACCTTCTCAAGAAAATCATTGAATATACTTTTCTGATAATTTTATTTTTGGGCAGACTAAAAGCATTGTGTTTTGTTTGAAGAATTGTATTTTTTTTAATATTAACAGACAAAAATTTATACGTTTTTTGTAATTCTTTTGTTCCAAATTCTACAAAATCTTCATACCAAATAATCTGAATTCTATCTTTATCAAAATTACTTAAGTATCTCATAACTTGCTCATAATAATTACCTATTTCAAAATACTGTTGAAAAAACAAGCTATCACTTTTATTAAATATAGATTCAAAATCTTGATCTACCAAACCTAATTTATAATCCATTAAATAATGAGAAAAAGCTCTATCTACTGGGTTTCTTAGCATAATTATAATCTTAGCATTTGTATTATATTGCTTGATTTTTTTTGCTACTAAAGGGTAAAACAAATAAGAAACAGAAGCCTCTCCTCTAATTTGACAATTTGAATCATCAAACAAATCATGATAATCCTCGATGTTTTCTATGGGATTTTTTCCATAATATAGAGGGTTTTTTAACAATTCATCTTTTGTGAAAAAATCAGGTTCTTTTATAGCGCTCATGCAAATTACTGAATGTTGTTTTAAATATTCATATAGAGAAGTTGTACCTGCCTTAGGAGCTCCAACAATAAAAAAATCAACTATTTTCCGCATACAATATGTATTATAATCAATATAAAAATAAAGAAATACTATGAGGTTTCAATAAAAAAGAATGATTTTGATCGAACTGATTAAATTCAAACAATTGTTGATATACCAATGTCTCTCTTGGATTAATATAGTAAGAATCACTATTGGTATCAAAAAGATTATTAGAAAAATAAGCGCAAACAAGAGTTTCTCGATTATTATTTTCGGGTATATTAAACTTTGGATCTAGAGAGTCCAAAGAATCTGAGATATCAATTTCCATATTTGACCAGTTAATAATAAATACTAATCTTAAACTATTTTCACTATCAAAACAATAGTATGCAAAAACATCAGAATTTATTTTAACTTTTTCAATTTCATATATTTTGTTAAGAAAAATTTCATTTAATAAAGTGAATGGGATAAATGTAGAGTGGATATTAAATGTATCCATATTGTTCTTAAATATTGAGCCTGAAATATCTCTTCCAGCTAAATTATGATAGCTAGCGATAGTAATATTTTTCAATTCAGAAGATGAAAATAGTTCCATCATAAAGTGAGAAACAAAAAGAGATTGCAGCATTGTGTTTCCTGTTGTTTTTGACATTTGCAAATTCCATTCAGTTAACCAAATTTCAACATCACCAAAAATCTCAATATATTCATTGATTTTTGACTTAAATCCTATATCTAATTCATGCAGAATGATCTCCTTGTATAAAGAGAATTTTTTTTCAATAGGGATTTCAACGCTTTCTTCAAAAATCATTTGACCTGCTTCCGCTACTCCGCTAATAACCTTTGTATAAGAGTGATGAATAATAGCGTCAAAAAAATCATATTTCGCCAATTCCGAATTCCAATTCTTAATTCTGCTTGGCATATTTTTTTTAATTGGTGCCGCCACAACAGCAATTTTAAGTTCCGGATGATTTAATCTTATTTTTGAAGCAAATTTTTTAGATAAAATAAGATAGTCATCTATGTCTTTAATTTTTTTTGAAAAAGCTCTATTTGACAATTCACAACCTAACTCTACTCCAACTATCTCAATTTTTTCTGATTTTAATCGATCTATCATAGTCAATATCTCATCAGTATCTGCAGTAATAATATTAGCAACAACTAAAGCTTTAGCATTAACTTCTTTAATCAATCTTATATAATCATTAATATAGTTATGATTGTGTCCTTTTCTATTCTGATCTTTTATCAATCCCCTAACACGTTTAGGCATTTTCTGAGAATGCCATTTATCTACTTCACTGATTTTAAATCCATAAGCAGGGCCGCTTACATGATAAAAGTTAGATATATTACCTCCAGGGAATCTCAAAATATTTGGAGATATAAAATTAATTTTATCTAAAAATTCCTTATCATTTACATCAAAATAAGTAAATGTATTAGATGTATTAAAACCAAATAAGTTTTTATTAATAGATGCTGATTGAGGAAAAACAAATAAAGTACAAAAAAATATGAGAATACAACAAAAAATTCTTTTCATCATTTTATCATACCTTTATTTTTTAATTCAATTACTGATTCCTTATATCTATCCATCATAACATCCTGACATTCAACCCATTTTACAAAATTTTTAATCCCAGAATCAAAGTCCGTTTTAGATTCAAAACCTAAATACGCCTTTGATTTTTTTACATCCGCAAAATTATGTCTAATATCACCGACTCTATATCTACCCGAAATATTAATTTCAATGCTTGAATTATATAAATCCCTCAATTTTCTTGCTACATCAATAACCTTAATTCCTTTACCACTACCAACATTAAAAATATCTTGTTGAATATCAGATGATTTAATAGATGAAAAAATAGATTCTATCACATCATCTATATAAATAAAATCTCTAGTTTGATTTCCGTCTTCATAAATTTCTATATTATTAGAATTTAAAATATTTGTGGAAAATACTGACAAAATTCCAGTATAAGGGTTAGATAAAGATTGTCCAGGACCATATACATTTTGAAACCTTAGAGAAATTGCAGAAATATCTAATGATTTACCTAAAAGAAGCACCATCTGTTCTTGTTGATATTTATTCATCCCGTAAATTGAATTAGGATTTATTTTAGATAATTCATCAGTATTAATAGCTTCCATATTCAAATTTGAACTTGGACATTTAACTTCAAAGTCATGGTTTTTCAAATTAATTTCTGATCTACTAAGTGGATATTGAAACCCTAATTTTTGAGAATAATACTTGCCTTCACCATATACAGCTCGAGATGAAGCTATAATTAATTTCTGTATATTATGACTTGTATTTAATATAGACTCTAATAGAGTAGAAGTCCCCATTATATTGACATCATTATAATGATTAATTTTATACATTGATTGTCCAGTACCTGTTTCAGCTGCTAAATGAATAATAATATCTTGATTTTTTATGGATTGAGAGCATTTTTCTGCATCTCTCACGTCACCAATAATTAATTTACTTATCTCTTGCAATTCACGAATTGTCTGCTTTGGATTTTCACCATGAATTTGGGTTGAAAGATTATCTAATATAGTAATATTATATCCATTACAATATAAGAACTTCGTTAATGCTTTCCCTATAAATCCAGCTCCTCCTGTAATTAAAATATTTTTCATATGATTATTTTGTAAATCTACTAAAAAAGGAAATCATTCCTGAAATAATGAATATTAGAAAAAATGGTCTAAATAATACTGGCTCAAAAAAAACTGAAATTATTATAATGAAGAGAAATAATTTTTTTCTTTCTGTAAATAAAGTTTGATTTAATAAAAAATAAAAGAAAATAAAAAATACAGGGAAACCCATAGTAGCCATCATTCCAGTAAGAGAATTAGTACTTCCTTTATCTGAAAATTCTGGCTTAAGTTTAAAACTTGTTATATTCTCTACAAATTCAAGAGCATTTCTGCAGCTTCCTTTCATTGTATAACCCTTTCGAAATTCTCTAAATGCAACTAAATCTAAACCAACTCCGGAAAGTGGGTAGTCAGATGCAATACATGGACATTGTATTAAATCAAACATTCTTTTCTGAAATGAACTTTCTTCATTACCTACCGCTTTATTAAGGACATTAGGAATAATAATATTTTTTCCTATATAATAAGCCGAAACAATTAGAGATGCTGATATTAAAATTACAATTAAAGGGTTTCTACGAACAATATTTTGATAAATAGAATCCATGTAGAGCGATAGAATTAATACTACCATTATAATGAAACCAGATGTTGAAAAAGTGGTAAATATTGAGAAAATAATCAAAAGTATTATCCATTTTTTTTTCTGTTTAAACACAAAACCTTCAAGAAAAAGTAAAATATTCAAATATATTTGATTTATACCTGGTTCCCAAAACCATCCTTGGTTCCTCACCAAATCTATACCAAAAAATGTATACTCATGTTTAAGATCATAAAAAAACAAATAATTAAAATGCTGGACAGTATGAGAAGGAATAATCCATTTAGGTAAATTAGATAAATATGAATTTCCAACAACGATTCCCAAAATGAAAGTTATTAAAGAAATAATTAAAATTATTCTCAAAACAGTTCTCAAATATACAAGGAACTTATCTATACCTATATTATTAAATATATGGATGCAAATTAAAACACACGTCATAATATTTAACAAGTAGAAACCATATTTTATCGCTTCCTGCGGTAAAGGACCTGCAAGTAAATAATTATATAAAATAATTATATAGGTAAAAATTAAAGTAACTATCGAAGCGCTAAATACAACTCTCTTCAAAGGTTTTTTATATAATAACAATGTTAATAATGATACAGCACATAATAATAAATAAGCTGGTTTCTTAAAATAAACGAAAAATATACCTCCTCCACTCAAAGTTAATAGCAAGAATAAAAATATATTTAATTTGTTATATATCGAACTCAGTCTCATATTTTTTGATGCCAATCAAATTGTTTTTTTACCAACTTTTCAAATTTAAATATATCGTTTTTAAAATATTTCATATACATTGATTTTTTTATTTTTTCAGGCAATTCATCATAAATAAATGGTTTCGTATTAAGTGATTGAATTCTATTTCTAATAATCTGTCGATATTTTAATGATGGGATTAGCGTTTTAACAACGTTATTCCACCATCCTTTTTTATTTAATACTTTTTTAAGAAACTTCATTCTAGATTTACTAGAAGGATTACTTAAGTGATCTAAATTAAAATCAAAAGATTCTAAACCCATAAATAATATTAAATTATCTATTGTTTCCTTTCTGTTATTAATAAAATCAGCTTCAAAATCTATAATGAAAAAATTTTCCAAAGAAAAGTACTCTAAATATCTCTCCATCATCAATCCATATAGACTCTGGTTATAATATGAATGACGAAGCGATGATATATTATTATTGTTAATACTATATTGATATAATCTTGTATCCTCCTCAGCAATAGCCTGTAAGAAGGTTAATGGTTCTTCTTCATCTCTTTTGGAATGCAAATAATGTGAATAAGCGCGATCTATAGGATCTCTCAATATTAAAACAAACTTCATATCTCCGCCAAAAGCATTGAAAATTCTTCTTGGCGCTTTACTACAAAAAAAATACGACGGAGTATAATCAACACTTATTTTTTGATTAACATCTTTATAATATGTAGACTCATACCAGGATAAACCCTTTTCATAATTTTCATCAATATCAAAAAAATGTGGTTCTTTAAAAGAGGGAGAATAAATATTTGGATGCTGCCTTAAAATATTAAACAGACTAGTAGTACCACTTTTAGCGGCTCCAACACACATTATATTTGGACAATTTAACTTAACCAATGTTGTAAATCTTTTTTCAAAAATTTTGAAAGTTTTAAAATATCTTTTTCATAATAATCTTTCAAAACTTTTCTTTCTATATATGACATTTCAGATGTTTTAAAACTGTATGAATCAACTAATCTATTACGTATCAATTTTCTTAATTTTTTAAAGGGAATAACAAATTTGAAGAATTGTTTTAACTTATTTTTACTAACTAATAAATTTTTAACATAATTATTTGTCCAATTCCACCCACCAACCATATATTTATTTTCTTGATCTACTAATATAGAAGAAATTCCTAAAAAACAAAAAATGGAATCCATCTCATTCTGAGAATTATGTTTAAAATCTTCAAAAAAAACTATCTTAACATTATCAAATTCTTCTCTATATTTCTTTACCTGTTCATAATACATCCCCAAAGTTTTATACCTACTTGCAGGAGTCATTAAATTATCTTGTAAATACCTTTCCTCGCATACATTCCAAGCGCTCAAAAAATTTTCATTGGTTTCTTTAACATTATACCTTCTTACATGATGATATCCAGAATAAGCTCTATCAATTGGGTTTCTCAATGCTATAATTATTTTGACATCATCTCCAAAATGATATTTTATTTTGGGAATCACTATTTCAGGATACATTAAATACATTACTGATGATTCTCCTCTATAAGTTAATGACTTTCCTTTATAAAACAAATCATAATATTCTTCTGAATTAATAACTCCTGAAGGTATTCGATTTACTCCTATCTCTTTATTAATTAAAAAATGTGGTTCCTTTGGGGTGCACATATGAATTTCAGGGTGTTGATTTAAATAATTATGAATAGAAGTAGTTCCACTTTTTGCAGCGCCTACTATAAATAAATTGGGACTAACTAATTCTCTATCCATTTTGACAAATCTTTTTTTAACAAATTACCCAATTTCATTACATCATCCTTATAAAATTGCTTTAGTTTGGCTCTTGTTTCTAAATTCATATCATCTACCTTTTTCTTAGAAAAATTTTCTAAATTTTTTCTGATATTTTTTCTTGAATTAGAGTTAAATAGACTCTTAGAAGTTCTTCTAATTAAATTATCTCTCATAAATATTTTTTTAACAAAATCATTCTTCCATTGCAAACCCCCTACATTATGTTTTACGGAAAAATCAATTTTTTGGTTAGGGTATACTTCTAAAAAATCAAATGTTTTCTTTAACTCAAACTCTGTATTATCTTTAAAGTCATCATGAAAAATTATATGAATATTTTCAAATTCATTTTTATAATAGTTAACCATTTTATAATAAAGGCCCATATCTTGATACATTACCATTGGAGTAAGCTGCTGATCACGCTCCAATCTATCTTTTTCTAACATTAAAGCTTCTTCAAAAGAAAATGATTCCTTTAACCCCCTAGATACATGAACATATGCCGAATATGCACGATCCACTGGATTTCTCAGCATAATTATAATCTTCACATCTGATCCTAAGTATTTCTTGATGTTATTAATAGCATGCTCATAATAATATAAGTATAATACGGTGGATTCTCCTACAGCTTTGAAATCACTTGAAGATTTAAATAAGTTCTTATACTCATTCCAATCCCAAACTCCACTATGTATTCTTTTTTTCACAAGATCTTTAATAAAAAACCTTGGCTCTTTCACTTTTAAACCATTTTCAGTATATGAAGGTAAGAAAATATCATTATGCTGATTAAGATAATTATGTAAAGATGAAGTCCCACTTTTTGCAGCTCCTACAATTAAAAAATTTGGTAATTTTAAATTCATAATCTTATAAAAGGTAAATAAAATGTAAAAAATCCGAATTTCTTCTTAATAAAAAGAACCATAGTTAGATTCCAAAAGATCAAACTAGACATTGTTGCGATAGCGGCTCCTAATATCCCATACTTTGGAATTAATATAAAATTTAAACCTATATTTAATATTGCCCCAAGAGACAAGATGATAAAATAAATATTTTGATTACCAGTCATTTGAAGTATATTTCCTACAGATCCTGAAATTGAACTAACAAACCTTCCTATTGATAACAGTATAAAAGCGCTAACTCCGTATTGAGCGAATTGTGGACCAAATAATCCTAAAATAAACTCAGGGAACATAAAAAAAATAATTAATAATGGTAATGTAGTCCAGAAAATCAATTTGGTTGATTGAAATGACACCTTTTTTAATCCCTGTAAATCATTTCTACTATACATTTCTGCAAATTTTGGTGCTGCAATACTATTTATTGCCATTAAAGAAATAGCGGCAAACATAGACAGTCGAAAAGCAGCATGGTATATACCCACTTCTGTTTTCGTATCAGCGACAAGACCATCAACAACGTTTGGAGATTTTATAGCGCCTAACATCAACTTATCTGTCCATGACATTATGAATTGAGCAGACTGAGCAAACATTAATGGAATGGATATTTTAATAATTGTTGAATCGTTAATTTTTTCTACTAATGAATCATAAGAAATATTTTTATAAATAGCATATCTCATAGAGAAAAACGAAAGAATAGAGACAATAAGTATACTTATTAAAAACGCATATAATGGAACGTTATACTGATGAGCATCTTCTATTAAAAAAAATTCATGAATTATATAGAGAATAATTAATGTAAACAAAGTAATAGAAACTCGAAAAAAAAAGGAAAACATAGCAATTTTCTTCAGTCCTCTTAAACTCTGATAATGGAGTACAAACAAAGACATCGGGGTAACAAAAAAAGCTAGTAATTGTAAAATTGAAGAATCAATATTCACAATTTCAGAAATTTGATGAGATAAAAAATACATCAGGAATGAACTCAATATAGAAGAAATGGTAATTATTTGAATCATTTGGCTATTTAGCTTAAGTATACTATACCATCTTTTCTTTGTAGCAAATGAAGAGAAAAAACGAATTGCTGTAGTATCTATGCCTAATTTTCCAAAAACAACAAAAATTTTTAAAACTGTTATAGCAAGAACATATTCTCCAAGACTATCAGCACCATATTTACGAGCTATAAAAAAAGTCAATAAATAGCCTATAGCTAAACCTGTTATTCTTAAAATAAATGATATTGAGCTTCCCCTAAATATTTCATTGAAGTCAGAGTCTCTTAGCAAACCATTTATTTTATTCTTAATATTTGAAATCATCTATATGCTATTCTACCAAAAACCATGGGTTTAAAAGATTTTTCTTGTTATAATTTAACTCTTGTTCAGAATTATACTTACAAACTTTGAATCCAGCAAATTTAACAATAGCATGCCCTGAAGCAGTGTCCCACTCCATAGTTGGAGCATATCTAGGATAAGCATCAGCATTGCCTTCAGCAACCATACATAACTTTAAAGAAGATCCTACACTTAGAATATCAATTTTATTATGCGTTTTTTTCTTTTGCTGAAAAAAATGTTCAGTTTCATTAGACATATGAGAACGAGAACCAACTATTGTATAAGTTTCTCTAGTATTTTTTGCCGGTAATTTTTTAGCATTAGACATAAGCTGGTTAAAATTTTTAATTGTATGCATAATTTTAGTTTTCTTATATGAACCCAAATCTGACATACCAAAATATAATTCTTGCTTTACAGGAACATATATAACCCCAAGTACAGGAGTGTCATTATGTATTAAAGCAATATTTACAGTAAATTCGCCATTTCTTTTAACAAATTCTTTTGTCCCATCAAGAGGATCCACAAGCCAAAAGAAGGTCCAATCTTTTCTTTTTTCATAAGAGATCTTAGATCCTTCCTCACTTAAAATTGGAAGGTTAGTATCTCTTAACATTTTCTCAATTATATCATTACAATTTCTATCAGCCATTGTCAAGGGAGAATTATCTTTTTTGGTCTCAACAATAAAATCAGAAGCGTATACATCCATTATTTCCTTGCCTCCACTAAGAGCAGCATTTACCGATGTAATTAATAAAGATTGTGATACAGACTGAAATTCTAAATCGTGAATACTATTCTTGTTTTTCATTGGTTTTCATTTAAAATTTGGAAAGCTTTGGAAGTTCCTATTCTGGAAGCTCCAGCATCAATTAAACATTTACATTGCTCTATATTTTCGATACCTCCTGAGGCTTTAATTTCAAGCCCACTAATTGAAGATTTTATTAGTTTAACATGATATTCTTTTGCACCGAATCCACCATAATAGCCAGTGCATGTTTTAATATATACATTCCTCACAAAAGGTTGGAAATATTTATTAACTAAATAACTTATTCTAGAAGAAATTCCTGCAATTTGATTATCACTAAGAGCTGGAGTTTCTATAATCCACTTAACCGGAATATTTTTCTCATATCCAATCCTGGTTCCTTCAATAATAACAATGTCAAACTTGTCAAAATTTTTATCCTTGTATGATCTGTAATCTGCGACATAATCCAATTCATCTGCTCCCATAGAAATCGCTTCTAAAGCGTCTTTAACAACATTTTTTATTGGATCATTACCTTTTGGGAAATTAATCACAGTACCTAGAATAACATTTTTCTTTGAATGATCAATAATCTTTTTAGCTAAAGTGAGGTGATTAGAACGGATCATAACAGCCAAGAAGTTATTGTTAATAGCTTCAGTAACTAAATCAATTACCTTTAGTCTATTTTCCTCAGGCGTCAAACAAGCTTCTTTAGGAAGTTTAAGATAAGTAGATTCTAAATATCTGTCAATTCTCATTTACAATATACATGATTTTGAGCAAATCTAGTAATTTTAAAGGAATTTATTAAAAGAGTCTATTATAAAACGATGCTACTATCAGAAAGATACTTCTCAACATCAGACTGAATAGATTCATCTACTAGTTCTCTCCATTCATGATTTCCTTCTTTAATAGAGTCCCTTATTTTAGTTGCAGAAATCCAACCAATATTTGGTGGGGGTGTAAACTCATTAATCTCATACCCTACACCTCTACCAAAATTAACACTCTCGATATCAGGTATTATAATAACTTTAACGTCATGACCATGTGCTTCATGATATTTCTGTATCATCGCAACTGTTTGTTCAGTTGTGAAAGGATTCTTAGCATCTGGATCAATATCTCTAACCATTATAAGCGCAGGGATTCCATCATTGATTTTTTGCATAATTAATGAAATATGCCCTTGATGATAAGGTTGAAATCTACCTACAAATATCGAATATTTTTTACTTTCATTACTAGTAGGTTCTCCACCATGATTAATTACGTCCCACTTTTTTTCCATAATTTCTTATTTTATAATATTATTTTCTTTTAAATAATCGACAACTATTTGAGCACATTCGTCAATACCTTGTTGATCAGTTCTAATAGATAATTCTGGATTAGTGGGTACTTCATATGGAGCATCAATACCTGTAAAACCTTTAATTTCTCCGGATCTTGCTTTTTTATATAATCCTTTAGGGTCTCTGCTTTCACATACATCAAGAGGAGTATCAACAAACACTTCAACAAAGTCTTCTCCTATAACTTTTCGGGCAGATTCTCGATCTTCAAGATAAGGAGAAATAAATGCTGTAAGAACTAAAATACCAGCGTCAGCAAACAAATTGGATACTTCAGTAATTCTTCGTATATTTTCAGTTCTATCTTCTGGAGAAAAACCTAAATCTTTATTCAATCCCATTCTAACATTATCTCCATCTAATATATAAGTATGAATTCCCATATCATGTAATAATTTTTCTGTCGCATTAGCGATAGTAGATTTACCAGATCCTGATAAACCTGTAAACCAAATTACACGAGATTGATGTAGGTTTTTTTTCTCTTTTAAATCTCTTGGAACACGATGTTTATGAAAATATAAATTATCTGCACTCATAAATTTAATTTTAGGATTGCAAATCTACAATTTTATTTGAGATTTACATGAAATCAAGATGTTTTTATGAAAATACTACCCAAGAGTACACCTAATTGGCACCGTATATTTTACTGGGACAGCTTTACCAATTTGTCTACCTGGAGTAAATTCTGGTAATTTATTAATCACCTCGATAGCCGCCTCATCTACATATTTATCCAAACCCTTAAGTATTTTAACCCTTCCTACTTCTCCATTCTTCTCAACAACAAACTCAAGAATAACTTTTCCTTCTACTCCATTAGCTTTAGCTATTTCAGGATACCTAAAGTTCCTGGCAATAAATTTCATAATCTCTGTTTGAGTGCACTGCTCATCTTCGCAATTACCTAACAACGGCATCTGCTCTACAGAAATAAAAGGCTCGGCAAATTCCTCTTCATACATTTCAAATTCATCATCTTCATCTGTCTCCGAGGAAGTGAGATCTAATTCATTTTCTAACTCTTCATCATCTTCCTTAACCTCAATTTCTTCTGGCAACTCTGGAGGAGGCTGCTCCTTTGGGGGAGGAGGTGGTGGCTTCTGCTCTTCAGGTCTAGTAATTTCTATATCCTCCTCGTCTATTTCTTCAAAATTAGATGCGAATCTATTAGTTTTAATATCTACTGAAGTTATATTAAGTAAAATCAAAATTAAAGACGCTGCTGCTAGTAACGAAACTGGAAAGAATATAGGTTTCCAAATATTAATATCTACTTTGGGATTTTTCTTTGAATCCATCTCGCTAAGATACTAAATTTTTATAGTCTTCTGCAGATAACAATGTATCTATCTCATTAGAATCAATATTTGACAATTTAACAATCCACCCTTCCCTATATGGGTCAGTATTAATTAGCTCAGGATTATCTTCCAACATAGTATTCACTTCCAAAACTAAACCAGAAATAGGCATGAACAGGTCAGAAACAGTCTTAACAGCTTCAATTGTGCCAAATACTTCTTCTTGATCTAATTCTTCATCTAATGAATCTACTTCCACAAAAACTATTTCTCCTAACTCTTTTTGAGCAAAATCAGTTATTCCAACCGTAGCTATATTTCCTTCTATTTTAATCCACTCGTGATCTTTTGTATACTTTAATTTATCTGGCAAGTTCATTTTAAAATTTTTTTGCTAAAATACAACTTTATGAGTTCACTGCAAAACTAACCCGCTAAAGTAAATCGCAGACTGAAACCAGCGTTAGTTATCGCTCCTGGATAACTTGTAGAAATAAATGGATTCGTTATAACTTTATCATAAAACAACTTGAAATTTAACCTAGAACTAACAACATAATCTGTCGAAAATTTTATACTAATAGATTGTTGGCCCATCGTAATTTGCTCTACGTCCTCTATCACTTTTCTAATAACTGTTTTATTATTTCTAATATTTAAATCTAATTTTATATCAAGGTCACTTGAAATTGTTTTCGAGGAACCCGCTGCTTTATATTTAAACTTCAAATCTTTAATCCTATACCCAGTCCCAATCACATATTCACTTCCGTTAATTTCTGTAATCTGATTATTGGACATAGATAAATTTAAAGTTCTATTTTTCTTAATCTCTAATTTTGTCATTAAACTATTTTTCCAAGTTAAATCTAACTTAATCAAAGGACTAAATTGTTCATTAATCGTTACCTGCCCAATCTCGTATTTTGAAAAGAAGTTCCCAGTATTTTCATTAATATTGGATGACCAACCATCATTCTCAATATAATCTAAACTAGAAGTAAATGATCCAACAGAATAAGTGCTTCTGTAAGCGTGAGCTAAAGTAAATGTTTTAAAATATTTCTTAATGAATTTCAACCTCATTAATCCATCATAATTAACTCGCCAGTTTGGTAATGGTAATTTAGGCATGCTGCTTAAGGATGATGAAATTGGATTCTTTCCACCATATGCGGCTAAAAAGGCAGGTATTAAAACATCAGGTGAAGCTAATCCATATCCTTGAGGAAAACCAGTAGAATCATATAATCCAGAAAAATTTGGATTCGCGGATGCAAGTCGCTTCGCTATCTCATTCCTATAATTTCTAAAATCCTGGAATGATTGTGAACTGAAATTTTCATTATCTCTCATAAAAGCAGTCTTCCATGAAATAAATGATATACTATAACTTCCATTCTGAATCGGACTTACTGAATTAAACATATTATCACTTTCAGACCATCTAAAATATTCCTGCTGATTAAATGAATTTGTCTTATTAGCCGTAAGTTCGATTCTAAATTTCTTAATTGGCTCTACAGTACTTCTAATAATTAAATTAGACGATGAAGTTTTGCTAAATAATGTGTTAATATTCTGATTTTGTGATAGCCATCCATTGGTAGATGCTTGATATCGAATATCTTTTTGACTTCCAAGCACAAAGGGTATACCAGGAGCCATCTCTGCCCAATTTTGACCAAAAAAATTCGACTCCGGCATAAATCCAGGAATAAAAGTACCTTCATTTCTTGTTAAATTTACTGAAATATTTTTTACAGACAAAAAAACATTCAATAATGATCTAGCTAATTTATACTGATCTTTTTTCTTATTTTCCTTGGGATTCTCTTCGGATCTAATTCTTGAGGTTCTTCTGTTATTATTTCTCTTATTAGAAGAATTTAAAACTTTCTTAAAATAAGGCACTTTATTGTATAAAGTATTCATATTAATCTGTCCATTATGCTGAATATTATTTGAATTTTGAATTGTATTCCCAAAATCTTGCATTGATAAAGCTGCACTATTCCAATCATAATTTGCATTATATCGAGTTGTTAAACTTAAAAAATTCACTAGTGGGATTTTGCTAAAAGGCCATTGATAATTTAAAGCCAAATCATGATGATATAATGTTGGCCTTCCTAAATTCCAGAAATTTTTCCATATAGTATCTCTTTTCTCTTTAAATAAAGGGTCTTGCCTATCTATTCTACCAACTGGTTCATCAATACTTGATTGGTTTCTGACAGAAAAATCTAACTTTAAAGTTCTTGTAATATCATATTTAAGATCATATGATCTGTTCCAATTAAAATACTTATTGTAAGTAGGAGAAATTATCATATAGGAATTATTAATATTTCTAAGTAACGTCTCATTATACATCCTTTCAATATCAGTACGATATGAAAAAGATTTTGGAATTGCATAAAAATTAATATCCTTGATTAATCTAGCGTAAGGACCTTTTCCTATTTTTAATTTTGAAAATGGTTTAATATTTTTAGGCCTCGAACTATAATTATATGTAATCGCTCCCCTATAATTTTTTGTCCTATTATATTCAGTATTAATATTTCGAAAAAATGTTTCATTATTAGAATAAGAAATTGTAAAATTCTCTAAATCGTAAATTTTTGGCTTCTTTATCTCTTCACCTTTCTTTTGCACTTTAGTTTTTCTAATATTGGTTAGATTAATACTTTTTCTACTAACGTAATCTTGGGAAACAAATCTAAATGAATCTCTTTCTGCTTTATTTTCAAGAGAAGAGAGAGTTGTCTTAAATAAAATATCAGGATCTAATGGATTATACTGTGGGTTACTAATCTGTTCGGAAACCCCAATATACAAAGGAATTCTAACTCCATAATCATCAGCAAAAAACTTCCCTAACTCCAAATTAGAAGACATGTCATATTGAAAATCATTAGATTTTTGTCTCTCATTTACCTTTTTCTCAATTGAACCAAATCCAACAGTACTCATATTTCCTGCTAAAGTGACAGTTCCAAAATCTGCCATCTTAGTAGTTACTCTAGCATTGGCTGCCCATCCACCATATTCATCAAAATCAGCTAAACGCAATTCGTTTACCCAAATCTCTCCGCACTTTGCGTTCCCATCATCATCTGATGACGTAGATAGTTTTTTAGGATTCTTGACTCCTATCATTATTGTTTTTATTCTACTAAGATTAGGGTTGCCAACTACAGTAATTTTATCTCCATTAGATAGATAAGTAATAAAGGGAGTCGTTGCATCATTAGTGTTAAAATTTCTTTGCTGTTTAGCAAATTGAAATTGCTCAAATTCAATATCTATATTATTTTCAACTGGCCACACTTCGTTTCTAGAACTCTCACCATGATTAGTAACTTTTAAAGGCAACTCATATTCATAATAATTCGACGTAAAGTCAGTACCTAATCTAATAAAGCATGATAAATCACCATCTAACAAATCATCCTCAGCTCCCTCAGCATGTACAAACATCTTAAGTCTTTTATATGTTCTTACATCAAGATCTGAAGTTTTGTATGCTGCTCGCGCGTCCCCATCATTTAAATTACATACTTTTAATACTAAAGATTGTTCATTATCTCTACGTAATGTAGTAGTAGTATTGTCAATATTTTGTTCTATACCTGGAGGCAGTACATAATTAATTGGTATTCTCTGTCCATTTTCCTCAATGTTAACAGACGTCACATCAAATAAAGTTTCATCTGTTTCATCATTTGGTATATATTCTCCTGGCTCTTGCAGACTAAAATTATACCTTCTCCATTCACCTCTCACTAACTCCATAGTAGCGAATCGACATACTATAGGCTCATTAAAATCTGTCAATATCATTCTCATAAATCTTATAGATTTAAAATCTTGAATACTTCCAACCACCTTTTCTGGATTATATACAGGAACTCTAAATTGATACCATTTAATTATTCGATCATCACCGTTTTTTGTAGTAACATTAGTTTCTAATACATCAGAAATGTTAGGGTTACTTATATTTAATTCTGATGGAGATATTGATATTTTATATTGAAAATAACTTTCTGACTCACCAAGAGTATTGTCACGATTAATGTCCTCAGAGTTTGGAATGGTAGTTGCAGATGTAGAATATGATTCATTAGATTGTTCAGTTGTTGCAGAATTTCCATCAAGTCCATTATATCTTTTATATCTTGTTAAAATTGATGTTTCCTGATTGTCAAAATCAGTACTTCTAAAATATAGGTAATTATCACCAGATGGATCCTCAATCGCGTTTTGATATGCTAATGAGGAAACTCCTAAAGCAGGATTATTAACTATTTTTTGTATATAAATACTATCAAAAAATAATTTTTCATCTTCATCACTCAATCCATCAATCCCAACATCTTGATATTGTCTTGAGAGTGGGTCATTATCAAAAGCTTCTACTATTGAATAGTTTGTTGGGACTCGCCCCCATGCTGTAGTATCAACATCTATTATATTATCATCGATTGGTAATCCGTTTTCAAAACTTTTATATCCATCTTTTAATATGTCTTCTGAAACATTTCCTAAGTGAATATACATTTCTCCTCCCTCATGATTAATATTACCATCATCAGGATTAAACGGATCCATCATCCAAAACTCTATAAATTCTATATTAGCTGTTTCAAAATCATTGGTTTCTATCTTTCTCATAATACCACCCCAATTTTTAGCAGGGTTCATCAATTCTCCAGTAAACGTCAATTGATCAACATTATAATTATATGGACCTCTTTCATTTGGATAATATGCTAAGTCTAATATTGAAAGATTAGTAATTTGACTCCCATACTGAGGGTCCTTATTTGGAAATACTTCCTTTTCTAATATTTCTCGACTATAATGATAAGACTGTTGAGCAATTTGATTGCCATTTGGTAAATCAATTAAATTATCAACTCCAGGAGGAGTCACAGAGGAAGTTCTAAAAAAAACTGATGGATCTATTGTGTACCAAGAAATTAAACCTCTACGGAAGCCAGTAGATAAATCATTATTCAGATTCGAATTTTCAAATATTGAATTTTGTCCCTGAGGAATTGACGCAATATTCCATGATCTAACATTTTTAATATCAATAGAACTCCTACTAGCTTCAAAATCATCGATATAGGAGACACCTCCATCACCATTATCAATTCTCCTATGGTGTCCTGGTATTAATCTAGCTATCTCAGCGTTAGCTATTACTCTAGATTTTGTTTTAGTTTCAATTAAAGGCAATTTGTCTATTAACTTAGTAATTAAAGGAGATTCTGATTGATAAGTCCCATCAATACCGAGAATTGTATTTGATATAGGTTCATCACCGGCATTTATTTTATTTACATATGGAGCCTCAGACAATCTTAACAATGTACCTCCAAGAATAAAGTCTTTATTTATTTTATAATCAGCGTGAAAACCCAGCAAACTTTTATCCTGTATACCAAACATTGCATTATTCTCTAGTGAAATTTTAATTGGAATACCCGAATTAAGAATGCCTTCATCAATAATTGTAACTCTTCCCAACATATAATCAACCGTATAATGCTGATTTTCAATTAGCTTTTGAGACCCTGCTGAAACCGTAACAGACCCTTCCGGGACATTCATAGCATTTAAAGAAATCTCTGACCCAGCTGAAGATTTATAAGATCCTTTAAGTCTAAACTTATTTAACTGAGGATATTGCCTAGCTATTGTAAGGGTTGAATCATAAAGATAATCATAAACATATTTATTCGCGATATTATTATCATTGAATTTTTCTCTAAGATCTGATCCAAATGGCTCTAATGTTGGAAATATCACTCGACCATTTGAAGATTTAGCGGTAACTCCTTCAATAAAATCAAATATTCCATCAGAAACATCATTCTGCTGCTGATTTAAATTATCAAGATTTAATAATTTGATTAATGGAACTCCATCAATATTTCCCTCAGGAATATAATTAGTCAATCCACCAGATACCTCAGTGTTTTCATAAATAACGTCTAATATAAACTCATTCGCACTCATCTGATACGCTCCTAACGCATAAATATTCTTCATCATTAAATCCCAATTAATTAGTTTCGGAGAAAATGTGGTGCCTTTAATTAATTTGAGTATTAATGATTGTGGAGCGGTAGGACCATTATTAGTTAGCTCACCTACTTGGAAGGTTTCATTACCTATAGTATATTGAAATGCTACCGCAAGCACTTCATCATTGTTTAAAGCTTGATTCAATGATATATATCCAAGCTGAGGGTGTAAAGTATACTCAGATTCATTTAACTTCCTGGCTCTTTCTAACTTTTCATAGTCTTGTCCAGCAATGAAATTAATAGAAGACAAAGGTCCTAACTCAGAATTTACTTGGCTTATATCTCTAATTCCTGGATATTGCGATAATAATTTTTGATACATATCATTAGCCTGATCATTATCTGGAAATGGAGAAGTAAATGAAGTGGTAAAGTTATTGTTTTGAATATTGCCCTGAGTTTCTCCAAGATCCATAAACGACAAAATATTTCTACTATTTTCTGTAACACCTGTTTTATTAGTGATCCACACCTCTACTCTAGTTATATTTATTGAAGAATTTATAAATGGTAAATTTTCTAAAGCTGAATTATAGTTATCTTTAAAATAGTGAGATAAGAAAAAATGCTTATTTGCTTCGTACTGATCTGCATAAATATCAAAATCAGTAGTTTGCGCTCCTCCTGTAACTTCAACTTCAGATGTTGTAGACTTTTGCTGAGAAAGAATACCTGTAATAGTTGTTTTTCCAAACTGAAGTTTCGTTTTTAATCCAAATAAACTTTGACTTCCAGTAATTAAGGTTCCATTAAGAGGCAAACTAACATTTCCGATTTCTATTTTCTTTATAATCTCATCTTCAAATCCTGTATACTCTAATTTCATGTCATTTTCAAAATTAAAGGTAGCTTCGGTATTGAAATTAGTAGTTAATTTTAGCTTTTCTCCAATTTTACCAATTACATTCATCTGAATTTTTTCTTGAAAATCAAAAGACGCTGTCCTTCTTTGTTCAACAGTATAGTTTGGATTGTCTAAACGATTAACTCGAACTGAAAAAATTAATTCAGCAGAACCTTGGGGTCTAATATCTACAGTATTACCACCAAAAACCTTATCAAATGCATCACTACCAATAAACAATTTAGGTCTTCCATAATTGCGATCAACTAAGCCTCTCCTTTGTTCTGATTGTGATTTCCAATAATTAGACTGTGAATTTGAAGTTTGATAATTTAGATATTCACTAAACGACATAACCGTTTTATTAAAAATATCTGTATTACCTATTCGGGAATAGATAATATATTTTCCAGTTTTAGGATTATATACAACCTCTTTCTGAAAATTATTTGGTAGTTCCATGTATAAGCCTCCATATTGAGTTGAACTAAATGGAAACGCAAGATGGTTTTTTGTAGTATCATCAACAGTCATTGCATGCAATGAGCTACTTAAGAAAAAGATGCTTAAAAAAACAGGTATATAAAAAATATTGCTTTTCAACTTATTTATTTTCTACCCTAAAGATTTTTTTACTAAATCCTCAACTGAAAGAGATTGATCTGAAGTCTTCAGAACTTTATCAATTTTATTTTCAGCCATCTTTTTAGTAAATCCTAGAGCAAGTAATGCTGATAACGCTTCATCTTTAATTGTATTGTCTTGACTAAACAATAAATCTGATTTTTCAATACCCTTACCTACTTTATCTTTTAAATCAATAATAATTCTTTGGGCAGTTTTACCTCCAATTCCCTTAATGTTTTGTATCGCACCAACATCAGCGCTTATGATATGATGAACAATTTCATCAGCACTATATGTAGAGAGTATTACTCTAGCAGTACTGGGACCTACTCCAGAAACTGAGATTAAATGTCTAAATAATCCTCTTTCATCTTCAGAACAAAATCCATAAAGTGTATGAGAATCTTCCTTAACAGCTAAATGAGTAAATAGAAAACAATTTTCTGAATTTATAGAAGAGTATGTCTGAAGTGATATGTTTATCTTATATCCCACTCCATTACAGTCTATTACTACATAGGTTGGGGTTTTCTCTACTAATTTTCCTTGTATATGAGCTATCATGTATTTTATAAAAAGTTAATTTTCATTTAATACAAATATAATGACAGCAAAAAAAAACCCCTTATAAAAAAGGGGTAATTATATTAATAATTTACAAGTCACTTGTTAATAATTAACTTCTTAATATCAAATAACTCTTCTCCTTCAAATATATTTACAAAATAAACTCCATTTGTAAAGTTATCTAAATTTACAATTGTTTCTATATCTTTCTGAATAACAATAGTTTTTAAACAGTTTCCTAAAATGTCTGATATTTGTATCTTTATATTAGACCCATGATAAGAAAAAACCTTAGTAAAATCGGTTGCTGGATTTGGATAAAAAGTAATTATATCCTGTTTTTCTTCTAACATACTAGTAGTATTCTCATTAGCGTGATAAGTTACAGTAACACAAGACCTATCAGTAGGATTTTCTGATGGATAAAAACAATACTCTACAACTCCTGTTCCGGGAGCTGCGGGTCCTGGAATAAATGGATGGAAATATCCAGTAAATCCATTTGTTTGTTCACCTGGAGACAAGGTATCCATTTTTGTAGAAATCATTGTTCCAGATCCATAACAAGTACCTCCCCAACAAAAATCATTACTCGCTGTAGAAGGTTCTGAAATTACTGTTTTTTCGCATAAAACGGTAACTGTATTAGAACTCACATTTTTTACAATAGCATGAGCTTCAATACCAAAATCATCAATAGATCCGTATACTAAAGTATCACCCGTAACCATTAAAGACTGAGAGAAAACAGTATTGACTAAAAAAAGACTACTAACTAGAAGAAATAATTTTGATTTCATATTTTATTATTTATTAATTACAAAGATATAATAATAAATTATTATTATTATTTATTAGATACGAAATATCAAATATAAAGTTATCTTTTAGTATATTTGCTATACACTTGTTTTATAAATTTAAATTAATCTAGATATGAAAAAACTTATACCCTTAATGATATTAGCTATATTTTCTTTAATTGCTAATGCACAAACATTTGTCAGTACATCTCCAGAAAATAAAAATGTTATTTTAGAAGAATTCACTGGAATCTATTGCGTATGGTGTCCAGCTGGACACTTAATTGGTCAACAGCTACATGACGCTAATCCTAATGATGTCTTTCTCATTAACATACATACTGGTGGATTCGCAACTCCAGGGGCTGGCGACCCAGACTTCAGAGTTGATCCAATAGGTGCAAACATAGCTAGTCAATCAAATTTATCAGGATATCCTGCCGGTACAGTAAATCGTCATCTATTTTCAATGACACAAAATGGTGGCACTGCTATGAGTAGATCGGATTGGTCTGCTGCTAGCAATCAAATATTAGCTCAATCATCTCCAGTCAATGTTGGGGCTCAAGCAAGTATTGATATGGCTACCAATGTTTTAACCGTAGATGTAGAAGTTTATTATACTGGAAGCCAAACAGTTAATAGTAACATGCTAAATGTAGCGGTTCTACAAAATAACGTTGAAGGACCTCAAACTGGTGGAGCTAGTAATAATCCTGGATCTATGAATTCCAATGGGACTTATAATCACAATCACATGTTAAGACATATGATGACAGGGCAGTGGGGAGAACAAATTTCTAACATTAGTCCTGGGTCTTTATATTCTAATACTTTTACATGGACAATACCTCCTAGTGTTAATGGAGTTATTCTTGACCCAACAAATATTTCAATAATTGCTTTTGTCGCAGAAGGTCAACAGGAAATATTAAGTGGAACTGAAGCTACTCCAAATGTTATATTCGCTAATTCATTTGACGCATACTGTATGAGCGCAAATGCTAATGACGCAATTTGTGGATCAAGTACAGATATTAATGTTACTTTTAGAAACTATGGAAATCAAAACTTGACCTCTCTAGACATTAACTATTCAATTAATGGAGGATCAAATAGTACATATCCATGGACAGGGAATTTAGCTCCTGCAGGAACTGAAACGATCATTATACCTGGTGTAACATTTACTCCTCAAGCAAATAACAATATTAGCGTTTCAACCTCTAACCCTAATGGAAATACAGATCAAAATAGTTCTAATGACAATACATCCACTTCATTCTCACAATATGACGCTGCCGGTCAAGTACAGTCAGGGGTTACTGTTGGAAATATTACTATTAATGTTACAACAGATCAATATGGTAGTTCTGAAAATTCATGGGAATTAATGGATGATAATGGAAATATTATAGCTTCTGTAGCTCAAGGAAGTATGTCCTCAAGCGCTCCTCAAGCTCCTGTAAATGCTAATATCCAAGCTAACACATGTTACTCATTTAAATTCTATGATTCATATGGTGATGGTATATGCTGCTCATATGGTCAAGGATCTTACACTGTTACAGACGCTTCAGGAACTGTTATTGCGGGTGGAGGAAGTAATACAAGTTTTTCAAATTTCAATGAAAGAGCTGATTTCTTTAAAACAGGATCATCTACCCCTGCGGCTTCATGGAATTGTGATAATGGTAATTGTATTGATCCAGGCGATGGAAGCGGAATATATGGTTCATATACTCAATGTATGTCTGCTTGTAATTCTACATCTATCAATGATGATTCATTTAAAGGAATCTCTATTTTCCCAAATCCTGCTAAAAATATAATTAATATAGAAGGAACGTTTGAAACTATACAGTTGTATGACATTTCTGGAAAATTATTAGTAAATACTAATTACAAGACTATAAACATTCAAAATTTATCGGAAGGAATATACCTGCTACATATAGTAACAACTGATGAATTGATTGTTGAGAAAGTAACTATTTCTAAATAGCACTTCGTTTATATTCTAAAACCTCATCTTTTCAGATGAGGTTTTTTAGAATAAATATACTTGTATTACGTTAAAGCAATATCTTTGTATAACTAAAAAATATAACTATGAAAAGGTATCTATTATTTACAATTCTCTTTTTTTTCTTGTCTCAATATATTTTTTCCCAAGAAAAATTACCAAATATTTCCGTTAAAAACTTAAACGGTAAGAAAGTTAATATACAAGATATCAATAATGAAGGAAGCCCTATTGTTTTAAATTTCTGGGCTACTTGGTGTAAGCCATGCAAATTAGAGCTCAATACAATTGCTGAAGACTATGAAGATTGGCAAGATGAAACCGGAGTAAAAATAATTGCTGTTTCAATTGATGACAGTAGATCTATGTCAAAAGTTGCTCCCTATATAAACTCTGTTGGATGGGATTATGAAATCTATCTTGATCCAAATAGAGATTTAGCCAGATCTTTAGGTGTTTCAACAGTACCACATACATTCCTACTGAATGAAAAAAAAGAAATTGTTTGGGAACATAGAGGATATATCCCTGGAGATGAACATAAATTATTAGAAAAAATAGAATCTTTAGTCAAATAAAAAATGAAGTTCAAAAACTTTTTATACATTATTTTTTTGACAACATACTACAGTTTTTCTCAAGAAAATAATAGTAGCATTAATGGTGACTTCATTAATAACTTTCAAAGCTATAATGATGATCCATTAATTGGTGCCATTGCACCGGAAGAAAAAGTACTCAATAATGCATACTTAAATGTAATCTATACAAAAAACAATTTCTCCATTGGCCTAAGATACGAGAGCTATCTTAATGCTCTGATGGACTTTGATTCAGAGTTTCAAGGTAATGGCATCCCATATCGATATATTACATATACCGCTGATGGATTAGAGGTTACAGCTGGAAATTACTATGAACAGTTTGGGAGTGGACTTATACTCAGAACTTACGAAGATAAAGGACTAGGAATTGATAACGCAATGGATGGCATTAAACTTCGATTAAATCCAATATCTGGTGTTTATTTGAAATCTTTTATTGGCAGAAGTAGAACCTATTTTAATTATTCTGAAGGCATTATTAGGGGAGTAGACATGGAAATGGACATCAACGAAATGTTAAGGATTGAAAATAACGGATCATATATATTTGGATCTAGTATAGTAAGTAGATTTCAAGAAGATAATAATCCTAAGTTTAATCTCCCACAAAATGTTGCTGCGTTTTCAAATAGATTAAATATCATGCATAGTGGATTTAATTACTATATTGAATACGCCTATAAATTTAATGATCCAGTTGGTTCATTCTCTCTAGAAAGTAACAATTATGCTCCTGGCAAGGCTTTATTAAGTAATCTTAGTTATTCCAAAAAAGGAATTGGTATAAATATTGAAAGCCATTGGATAGATCACATGGAATTCCGATCAGAAAGAGCTAAAGAAAAGGAATTTATTATAAATTACATTCCGACAATATCTAAACAACATACCTATACACTTTTAGCTTTATATCCAGCTTCAACACAAATGGAAGGAGAATTTGGTGTACAAGCTGATATTTTCTATAAATTAAAAAAAGGGTCTTTACTTGGAGGAAAATACGGAACTAAAATCAATATTAATTTTTCTAAAATTAATGCAATTAAAAATGGAACTTCATTCCTAAATGATAGCCTAAATATAAGATCGCCTTTTCTAAGCTATGATAATGATAAATTATATTTTACTGATTTTAACATAGAGATTAATAAGAAGTTAGATAAAAAGACAAAAATTAATTTTATAGTTTCCAATCAAAAATACAATAAAGATATATTAGAAGGAAAGACACCGGGAGAATATGGAACAATACAATCAACAATTGGAGTTGTAGATATAAGCTATAAAATTAAGAAAGGTCATACTATTAGAATTGAAAGTCAAGCACTACGTTCTAAACCTGATCCCAATGCGACAAAAAAAGGCGACGGTCACTGGGTAATGTTATTATCAGAATACACGATCTCTCCTAATTGGTTTTTCTCTATTCAAGATATGTACAATTTTGGAAATTATGATCAAACTCAAAGATTACACTACATAAACGCTACATTTGGATACATAATAGGATCTAATAGATTTGAAATTGGTTATGGTAAAAAAAGAGCAGGCATTTTCTGTGTTGGAGGAGTTTGTAAAGAAGTTCCCGCTTCTAATGGTTTAAATATTAATATCTCTTCAAGTTTTTAAATGATGAAAAATACATTTTCTTTAATTGCTGTATTTAGTATAACAATACTTATAATATTCCCTAAATGTGATATTGTTGAATCTCCATATATGACAAGTAATAACAATACAATTAACGATACTAATTCTTTCATAAAGAAAGTCCTTATTGAAGATTTTACAGGTCATCGATGTCAAAACTGCCCTGAGGCAGCTGAAGAGATAAAATCTCTCCAATCATTTTATGAAGGACAAATTATTGCTTTAGCAATACATCCTAATACTACATTCTCGATTCCAAGCCCAATTGGTTCATCTTCATATACATATGATTTTAGAACAGAATGGGGAAATGAAATAGATAATATTTTCAACATTTCTATGGATGGATTACCTGCGGGAATGGTAAGTAGGAGTGGATTTAATACTGAACACCGATTAGGGAAGGATGAATGGTCTAATATTGTTCTACAGGAATTATCTAAGGATCCATACTTTGGTATAACACTAAATTCAAACTATTCAAACAATATCGCAAATATCTCTATAGAAATTGAATCACTATCAAATCTTTCTGATGAGTATAATGTTGTAGTTTGCCTTGCTGAGAATAACATTGTCAACTGGCAAAAAAATACTAATACTGATTTAGAAGATTATCAACATAACCATGTGCTTAGATCAATTATTAATTCAACATTAGGAGAAAGTATTGGCAGTAGCTTTCAAATTGGTCAAAAGTGGAATAAAGACTATATAATAAACATTAATGATTTAGAATTATACAATAATAATTATTCAATAAATAATTTACTTGCAGGAAATGGAAATTGCGGTGGATGGATAGCTGAAAATATGGAAATCATCGTATATGTGTATAATACTTCTAACTACGCGATTGAACAAGTAGAATCTATTCCTCTAATAACAGAAACTATTCTCCCTAATAAATAATTATATAATGAAAAAAATAATTTTAATTCCATTATTGATTTTTTGTAATTACAGTATTGCACAAACCAATAGCGCTTCAGTAAATGAAATAGATGCAAGTAATTTTCTTGAAGCGTACTTTTCTCCTTTAACCAAAAGTTTAGAATCCGGACTAACTAGTGGTTGGTACAATACGGGAAAACCTCATAAATTAGGTGGCTTCGACATTACTGCAACTATTAATACAATTTCAGTTCCTAATGAACAATTAACTTTTGATCCAAATAGTATACCAAATTTTAATTCAAATAGTAGTGCGACCTCAACAATTATTGGATCTGGTAATAGTACTGATATTCAATATCAAGGCAATACTTTTTCTATGCCTTCTCAAACATCCTCGATTAATAAAATGTATATTCCAATGATGAATGCAAGTATTGGGTTAGCTAAAAAAACTGATTTTGGATTCAGATATATACCAGAATATACAAATAAGTTTGGTAATTCATTTAAAGGGTCAATTTCTTTATGGGGAGCTAGCATAAAACACGATCTATTGCAATGGATTCCTTTCGGAAACAGCGTCCCAGCTGATTTGTCTTTTCATATAGGACATACATCATTAAAGACTAACTTTGATGTTAATATTTCTGATGTCAAACAAGTGGTTGATTTGAATATTCGATCTACATCACTTAGCTTAATTGCATCAAAGAAATTTCTAATGATTACTGCTTATGGATCACTGGGATACAATACTTCATCTACAATTTTCAATAGTACTACATCGTTTCAAGTTGGAACAGGATCAAATACATTAGACTTTAATGTGCCGTTGGATATTGATTTCGCGAAAAATAATTACCTAAAAGGAAATTTAGGAATACGTGCAAAACTAGCTTTTTTCACTCTTCATTTTGAAAGAACCTTTGCTAACTACCCGATATCAACTTTAGGAATAGGTTTTAGTTTTAGATAAGATGAAACAATACTGCTCTATATTTCTTGTACTATTTTGCATTTCATCTTTTTCCCAAAGCTTTAATGGAGGTTTAATTTCAGGAATTGCAACATCGCAGGTGTCTGGCGATAATTTAGGTGGATACAATAAAGCTGGATTTTTATTTGGCATATACACACAATATCCTTTATCTGAAATTAGCAATTTACAATTAGAAATTAATTATATTGAAAAGGGAAGTAACAATCCCAAAATGATTGAAAACAATATCCCTGACATTAGCTTATCATACATTGAAATTCCATTAATTTTCAATTACAATCAAAATGAAAAAATGAATTTTGAATTTGGGATTCAATCTGCTCTATTAATATCCTCAAGCGACAATGACATTATTGGCCCTATTAACCCAATTAATTCAATTGAATTCAAAAAATATGACACTGGTCTTCTCTTAGGGATGAGTTATCTTCTTAATCAAAAAATTGCATTAAACACGCGGATTAGCAATTCTATTTTACCAATGAGAAAGCACGCTGAAGGAAATACATACCTCTTTAACAAAGGACAGTACAATACTGTTCTAAGTTTTTCACTAAAATTTATAATTATATGAAAAATAAACATAAAATAGTACTAGGGATAACGGGAGCTAGTGGATCAATCTATGCAAAAGTTCTACTAGATAAACTAATTAATTTAAATGATCAAATAGAAGAAGTTGGAATTATTATGTCTGAAAACGCAAAATTTGTTTGGAGGACAGAGCTTAATAATTCAGAATTTGAAAAAGTACCATTCAAATTCTACAATAAAGATGACTTCAAGGCTCCATTTGCAAGTGGCTCTGCGAATTATAATACAATGATTATCTGTCCTTGTTCTATGGGAACTCTTGGAAGAATTTCCACTGGGATTTCTAATGATCTAATTACTAGATCAGCTGATGTTATTTTAAAAGAAAGACGACAGCTTATTTTAGTAACAAGAGAAACTCCACTAAGCCTAATTCATATTAACAATATGAAAAAAATAACCGAATCAGGAGGAATTATTTGTCCAGCTTCTCCCTCTTTTTATAGTAATCCTAATACATTTAATCAATTAGCTGCTACGGTAATAGATAGGGTAATTAATCTTTCTGGCTTAACAAATAATTCATATAGTTGGGGAGAAACACAATAAAATAAAAAATTGATAGTTCTTCTAATATAAATTTACAATTATATGTTAGAATTCAGTAAAAAAGTACTCTCAAAAGTTAGTTTCGATAAAATACTTTTTCAAAAAGAATTAGAAAAAAGTGTGAGATGGGTAAAAAAGAGAGAGATAAATCATCTAAAAGTATGGGCCTTAACATCTTTTTCTCAATATAAAAGCCTAATTATTGAAGTATTTGATGGGATAAACTAAAATAAAGTGCTCTGATCATTAGATTTTGTAATTCCCAAATGACTAAAAGCCTTATCAGTAGCTTGTCTGCCTCGCGGCGTACGCATAAGATATCCTTCCTGTATTAAATAAGGCTCATAAACTTCTTCAATGGTACCTGCTTGCTCTCCTACAACTGTAGCTATTGTATTTATACCTACAGGCCCACCTTTATATTTTTCTATAATAGCTGATAAAATTCTATTATCCATATCATCAAGTCCATTTTCATCAACATTTAAAGAGTTTAATGAGTATTTCGTAATTTCTTTATCAATATTACCATCTCCTTTTACTTGAGCAAAGTCTCGTACCCTTCTTAGCAACGAATTAGAAATTCTAGGAGTGCCCCTACTTCTGCCAGCTATTTCTAAAGAAGCCTCTTGACTAATATTAACTTCTAGGATTGCAGAAGATCTATTTACTATTTCAGATAATAATGATTTATTATAGTATTCTAAACGTGAATTAATTCCAAAACGAGCTCTTAAAGGCGCTGTTAATAAACCTGATCTTGTAGTAGCTCCTACTAAAGTAAAAGGATTAATTTTTATTTGAACAGAGCGCGCATTAGGTCCTGAATCAATCATAATGTCAATCTGATAATCTTCCATAGCTGAATACAAATACTCTTCTATTATTGGATTAAGTCTATGAATCTCATCAATAAACAAGACATCATTATCATCTAAATTTGTCAATAAACCGGCTAAGTCTGCTGGTTTATCTAAAACTGGACCTGAGGTAGTAATTATATTTACCTCTAACTCATTTGCAACAATATTTGCTAAAGTAGTTTTGCCTAAACCTGGTGGTCCATGAAGTAAGACATGGTCTAAAGCATCTCCTCTTTCTTTTGCGGCTTGAATAAAAACCTTTAAATTTTCTACTATCTGATCCTGTCCTTTGAAGTCAATAAAGCCTTTTGGTCTTAATACTTGATCAAAATCTTCTGATTCAAAACTACTATCTAAATCATTCTTTAAATCATCATCATTCATATAACAAATGTAGGAAGAAATTTAAAAACAAATGAGACAATAAACTACTAAGTTAGAATGAAAATCTATTAATGAGAATCCTCATGAGGGTAAGAATGCAGATTTTTACTCTCATCTAAATATGGATGATTTTTTGTTTCTAATGGTACTTTACTTAATGATTGGAAAACAATATAAATAAAAGCTCCAACAAAACCTAAACCAGTAGCTATTTCAGTCCAACCAATATTACCATGTGTATTAAGAGAACCAGGGGCTACTAATAAATATGAATTAAGCCAATGGCCAATTAAAATAACAATACTAACAAAAATTAATCTTTTATGATTTGTCTTAGAAGGAGCGCTCATTAATAAAATTAATGGCAATATGAAGCTAATTAACATGCTAAACCAAAATAAAAATCTATAATTGTCAACCTCTAATCTAGCTGTATAATACGCGACTTCCTCAGGTATATTTGAATACCAAATTAACATATATTGACAAAACCAAGTATAAGTCCAAACTAAAGAAAATGCAAAAACCCATTTTCCTAAATCATGAATATGACTATTGTTGACATATTTTAAATAGCCTTGGCTTTTTAAATATAATGTAATCAATAAAATAGTAGTAAACCCGATCGCAGCCCATTCCGCAAATATAAACCATCCAAAAATTGTACTGAACCAATGTGAGTCAATAGACATAATCCAATCCCAAGAAGCAACGGAAGATGTTACAGCAAAGAAAACAATAAACCACGCTGATGTTTTAATACTTTTATTATAATAATTGATTCCTCCATTTAAATCTTCAGTTAAAGATAAAGATTTAAGTTTGCGAGCAAAATAAATCCAACCTACAACATATATCAGGGATCTTATTAAAAAGAAAGTAACGTCTAAAAATGCGGATTTTCCATCAATAATTTTATCATAAGGCTTATATACTCCTATACTATATGTTTGATCTATTACTCCTTCCGCCATCCAATGATAAATGTGATGCCAATGCAAAGCTCCAGCTACAGCGATTACAAGCATCATTATTCCCGTATATGGAAGGAATGAAAGAACAGCCTCGGGAATTCTCTTAATAACAATTGACCATGCCGCCTCAGAGACATATTGTAATGCAATGAAGAAAACAGCAAAAATTGATATTCCTAAAAAGAAATAATTATTAAACAACAAAGATGTCCAAGGCTTTGATAATTTTGTATGATAAAATTTTCTTAACTTTTTCTCAAGTTCATATAAAGAGCTAATTGATTTTATTTCTTTGTTTTTTAAATGAAAATGCATACTCGACTCTGCTGTATCAATAATGGCATTTAAAATAGATGTATCTAACTTTAACTTTGAAGCCGCCATATATCTTAAATCTGTACGACCAGCTTGCTTTGAAAAAATATCCGCTGTATCCTTAGCTGGGTATATACTATCCACATTAAGATTATTATATATAGAAGAAAAATCTTTATTGACAATTTCTATAAGATTTTCGTGTATCTCTAAATCAGTATATTGATTTTGGGTTGAGTTGAATATAGAAAAACATATAGAAACGAAACCTATAATCATTAGTATCTTCGCTATATTCTTTAACCTATTAGTTATTTTAAACATTCCCTCTATTTATTTTGTAAATTATTTCTGTAGTTCCTCTTTAATATAATAAATTATTTTCCACCGTTCTTCCTCTGATATTAATGAAGCATGAGGACCCATAGCGTTATATCCATAAGTTATTGCATGAAACATATGTCCCTCTCTCAAATCACTCATAGGGCCACCACTTCTTCTAGGAGCAATATTATCTTTATATGATGGGATCTCAGAATAAATACCAGCAGCATCCTTAATCTTTCCAGATGAACCTCCCTCACCTTTATCTCCATGACAATGTGCGCAAAATATACTATATAGTTCCTTTCCGTCATCTAAATTTTTTGTATTTTTTTCAAAATCACTAGGATATGTAACATTCTCACCAGACAACAAATAATCAGTAATTGTATCAGTATATTTATTTGTATAAAGATTTTTATAACCCCTAGCAACTGTTCCTTTTACTGGAGTACCATCATACTGATCCACTACATGCTCTTCATATGTTTCTATACTTGGAGAATTATACATATTAGGCATATATTCATAGCCAGGGTGAGAATTATCCTTGCATCCCATAATAAAAAGGATAGAAAATACAAAAAATGTGAAAATCAGTTTTTTATTCATCACTATTATTCTTTTCATTAATCTCGCTTGCCCCCGTTTTATTCAATAAATCAATAATTTTCTTCTTATCACTTTCTACATCAATCTCTATTAAAAACTTATCATCAGTTGTTCTAGGATCTGGACTCTTTGACTGAGAGCCGGGATACAAACCACAACGAATAAAATAGGTGATAGACATTAAATGAGCGGCACACATTACTGTACATTCAAATAAAATTGGGATATATGCAGGTAAGTTATGATAAAAATATGAACCTGAAGTTACATTTGGTTTACCTCCAATATTCATAGGCCAATCAATGTGCATAATATAATATATCATTGAAGCCCCCAAAGTTACCCCTATACATCCATATATGAATGCTGTAATTCCCATTCGAGTGTCTTTTAATCCTAAAACTTTATCCAGTCCATGTACTGGGAAAGGGGTATAAACTTCTTTAATGTCTATATCATTTTTTCTGATTTCCTTAACAGAAGTTAATAAAACTTCCTCATCATCATATATGCCGTATACTGTACTTTTACTCATTATTCTTATTTAACTTTTTTTTGTATTCTGAACCAGAAGTTTTTAAAATTGTTTTTAATTCTGCCTGTGCAATTACCGGAAAAGTTCTCGAATACAATAAAAATAATGTAAAGAAAAAACCTATTGTTCCTAAGAAAATTGCTATATCTATAAATGATGGAGAAAACATAGTCCATGATGATGGTAAGTAGTCCCGATGTAATGATGTTACAATAATTACAAAACGCTCAAACCACATTCCAATATTAACAAAGATTGATAAAATAAATGTCGCAATAAAAGATGTTCTAATGCTATTAATCCAATATAATTGAGGAATAAGAACATTACATGACATCATACTAGCATAAGCCCACCAATATGGTCCTGTTGCTCTATTTAAAAATGCATATTGTTCAAACTCTACACCAGAATACCATGCCATAAATAATTCTGTTATATAAGCACAACCAACTAATGATCCAGTCAAAAGTATGATTACATTCATATACTCAATATGTTTTATTGTAATATATGCTTCTAAATGAAGTACCTTTCTCATTATTATTAAAAGAGTTTCTACCATTGCAAAACCTGAAAACAATGCTCCTAAAACAAAATATGGAGGGAAAATAGTTGTATGCCAACCCGGAATAACTGAGGTGGCAAAATCCATAGATACAATAGAGTGAACAGAAAAAACTAGCGGTGTAGCTAAACCAGCTAATACTAATGAAACCTCTTCAAAACGCTGCCAATGTTTAGCTCTCCCGCTCCATCCAAATGACATTAAAGTATATAACTTTTTCTTCATTGGAGCAATCTTACTACTCATTCTGTCTCTGATCATAGCAAAATCTGGAATAAGACCTATATACCAAAAAACAACTGAAACAGAAAAATATGTGGAAATTGCAAAAACATCCCATAGTAAAGGAGAATTAAAATTAACCCACAATGATCCAAATTGATTAGGTATAGGGAAAACATAATACATCAACCATGGTCTACCCATATGAATCAACGGAAATAATGCTGCTTGCGCAACACCAAAGATAGTCATTGCCTCAGCAGATCTGTTAATCGACATCCTCCATTTTTGTCTAAATAACAACAATACAGCTGATATTAAGGTACCCGCATGACCTATTCCAATCCACCATACAAAATTAGTGATATCCCATGCCCATCCAACTGTTTTGTTTAGTCCCCATGAACCAATACCAACTCCAATTGTATATGCAATGGCTAAAACTAACCAGAGAAACATACTAAAAGACAAAGCAAACAAAATCCACCACTGTTTATTAGCTTTACCTTCTACTGGTCTTGCAACATCAACCGTTATATCATGATAGGTTTTATTTCCTATGATTAACGGATCTCTTATTTCTGCTTCTTTTTGCATAATCTAACTCAAGATTTATTTCTAATTTTTGTTTGATAAAATACAGATGGAGCGACATTCAAATGATCTAATAGATCATAAGATCTTTCATCTTTTCTTAATTTATGTACTGTATGATTTTTATCATTTACATCACCAAACACTAAAGCGTTGGTTTCACAAGCTGATGCACACACAGTCTGAGCTTCTTCATCTTTTATCTTTCTACCTTCCCTCTTGGCTGTTAATTTTAATTCCTGTATTTTATGTAAACACATTGTACACTTTTCCATAACACCTCTAGATCTTACAACTACGTCTGGATTTAATACCATCTTTCCATAATCATCATTCATGTTGAAATCAAATGCATCATTATCAGAATATTGGAACCAATTAAAACGACGGACTTTATATGGACAATTATTCAAGCAGTATCGTGTGCCGACACATCTATTATAAGTCATATGATTTAATCCTTCTGCTGAATGTGTTGTAGCAGCTACCGGGCAAACAGTCTCACACGGAGCGTTATTGCAATGCATACACATAACAGGTTGGAAAACTACCTCAGGATTTACTGAAGGGTCCTCCATCTTACTATACATATCAATTGCAGAAGCGTTCTGATCCTTTGCAACTTCTTTGGTCATATCTGAAGAAAAATATCTATCTATTCTTAACCAATGCATATCTCTACTCTTCCTAATCTCCTCTTTCCCAACCACTGGAACATTATTTTCAGCATGACATGAAATTACGCAAGACGCACATCCAATACATGCCGTCAAATCTATAGACAAGTTCCAATGATGACCTGTCTCATGATCATGTTTGTTCCATAAAGATACTTCATTTGCTCTTTTCTTGCCCTCATGAGTTAAAAATTTATCATGATCGTTACCTGAAGCAGGATTTTTAATATATTCATCTAAAGTTGTTTCTTTTACAATATTCCTACCCATCATCGTATGATGTAACTGCGTAGCCGCAAATTCATGAACCCCTTCAACCTTCTCAATTACAACTTCACCTCCATTAATTAAAGGATAAACATTTAAACCTACACCATTACCACATTTACCTGCATTGGTTCTACCATAACCTATAGCCATAGAAACAGTGCCAATTGCTTGGCCAGGTTGAATCATTACTGGAACATTATTAATAGTAACATCTCCTAACGTAAGATCAACTATATCTCCATTTAAAGCCCCATTAGAAACATTCCAATTTCTAAGCCCAAGTTCCTTGGCCGTAATCTCGGAAATCGTTAAATAATTATCCCAAGTTGCTCTTGATAATGGATCTGGAAGTTCTTGTAGCCATGGATTATTAGCCTGAGATCCATCGCCAAGAGAAATCTTTTCTGAAACACAAAACTCGATATTATTTGAATTCTTTTTTATTGGAAAATTTTTAATAAGTAAATCTTTGTTCTTTACTTGTTTTAGAGGCACCTTCTCTAATTCAACGTCAAAGTACCCATCATGCAATTTGTTCTCCCAATCATTTTTATAAGTATCTTTCAAATAGTCATTGTACGAAATGCTATTTTGACTCCACTTTAACAAACTATCCTGAAACTGTCTGGTATTAAATAAAGGGTTTATAGTGGGCTGCATTAATGTACAAACTCCATTATATGGAACAAAATCTCCCCAACTTTCTAAATTATGACTATCAGGACAAATATAATCCATATTTATTGATGTTTCATCCATGTATTTCGAAGTAGAAATTGTTAATCCAACATTAGACATAGCCTTGTTAAAGTTATCGCTATCAGGCAATATGTATGATGGATTAATATTATATGTTATTAACGCATCTATTTGACCTGCCTGCATTTCATAAATTAAATTTTGCAAATCCTGGTCATTTCCTTGTTGTAAATTGGTATGATTTCTGATGCTAATAGTTCTATCATAATTCTTCAGATAGTCATTAATTGCATTAACTATTAATTGAACTTCTTTATTGTTACTATTACATAGTACAATTGAGCTATTACTTTCTAACAAAGATTTTCCAATTGTGGATATCCTTGAATCTATTGTGGTCGACTTTTTTGTTATATATCTATATAACTGTGAAAGTAATCCCGCTTGTTCGGATGGTTTTATCTGAATACGGTGATCTGCATTAGAACCTGTTAATGTCAAATTTGACTCAACTTGATAATGTTTGGACATTTTCTTATTCTTCGGGTTTCTTCCTTCAACGTATTGTTTTGCATAATCAGTATTTCCTGGAAAATTACCTAGGAAATCCGCTCCAAATGAAACAATAATTTCAGCTTTTTCAAAATTATATGTAGGAATTTTTCTAATGCCAAAGTAGTCTAAATTCGCATCCAAAATACCATCGCTGGAGACAGAATCTTTCTGCACATGAACCACATTACCATATTTATTTTTAAAATTATCTATCAAATTATAGATAGTAGGACTAATTATAGTAGAAGTTAAAATAGCTATCTTACCTCCATTCTCTTTAATTTCATCTAACTTTTTAATAATGTCTTTATCAACAGAATCCCAATTAGATTCTACTTTACTAATCATTGGGCTTCTTAATCTTGAGGAGTCATATAATGATAATACTGAAGACTGAACCCTAGCATTTGCGCATGTATTATTGGATTCTATTTTTATTGGCCTTCCTTCCCTAGTTTTTACTAAAACAGAAGCGAAATCATGTCCATCGTAAATTGTACTAGCATAATAATTAGCTACTCCAGGAACAATCTCCTCAGGTTTATTTACATAAGGAATTACTTTATTAATTGGAGCTTCACAGGCGGCTAGCGAAGCAGCTGCTGTAGTGAAACCTAAAAACTTTAAGAAATCTCTTCTAGATGTATTTCCAGTGGACAAATCATTTTCTTCAAATAGTTTATCTATTGGTAATTTATCAACAAACTCATTTTCTTCCAGTTTTTTTACAACAGGATCATCATTTAATTGAGCTATACCTTTCCAATATTTTTTATTTTCAATCATTTACTTAAATAATTACTTATACTAATAATGGCATTTTCCACATTCTAAACCCCCTATTGTTTCTACAGAAAATGCTTCTTTTCCATGTTTCTCTATTAACTTAGAATGCATTTCCATGTAATAATCATTATTTTCCATATCTACTGTCTTTTGTCTATGACAGTCAATGCACCAACCCATAGTTAGAGTAGGATGATCAAACTTAACTCCATCTTTTATATTAAACTCAATTTGGTTTAATTCTTCAGAAGTAGCGACCGCTCCTAAACCTTTCTCTTGTACGTTTCCGTGACATTGTTGACATTCCAAATTAGCTACGCTTACATGTTGAGAATGATTAAAATAAGCTAAATCTGGCAATTGATGAACTCTAATCCACTCAATTGGCTTTTGCTCATATCCATCAATGTATGTTCTAGTTTCTGGGTCAAAACCTACAGCGTCATAAATTTTTTGAATTTCCTTTGTCCCAGAAATAGGTCCTTCATTAATATAGGTATGACAATTCATACATAAATTTGCAGATGGAATACTTGCTGTTTTACTATGTCTAGCTGAAGTATGACAATAGTTACAATCAATCTGATTATCTCCAGCGTGCACTTTGTGAGAAAATTGTATAGGCTGCGCAGGCTCATATTTTTCTACAACTCCTACTCCCATTAAAGTATCATAAACAATACGCAATACAAATATTAGTAATATAAATCCTAGTATTAATTTATTAGGATTAACAGTAACTAATCTTCTAATTGTTTGAAATATAGTTTCAGTATTTTCAGAAACGCTTTCCTTTAAAGAGTTCTTTACGGAAGTTAAAAGTAAAATTAATAAGATTAAAACAACTGTAGCAATTAATAAAATCAATTCATAACTTAAACTTTCATCTTCGGTTTTCTCCATTACCACATTATCTTCCGCACTAACAACTGGAGGTTCGTAACTATTAATATACATTAATATAGACCGAATTTGATTATCAGGCAAAGGATGAGCTGGCATCGCAACAATGCCAAATTCAGGATCTGCAGGGTTTTGAATATATCGAATCAGCTTTGCTTCATCATTATCCCATCTCTCAAAAACGCCATATAATCCTGGTCCAGTTTTCCGAATAGTTCCCAAACTATGACATCCTTTACAACCTTGAGATTCAAAAAGATTCTTTCCTTCTTCTATAGAAGAAGTCTCTGTAACTGACTGAGAGTGAGTAACAACTGATATTAAAAGAAATACAATAAAAAACGACCTTGATATTATTTCAGTTAAAATATTTTTATTTATTACCGCCAAAAGGGTTTATTTTTGTTTCGCAAATTTAAGAAAGACCATTTTAATTTACAATTTTATAGGAGGAATAATTATCAATATCACAATTTATAATGATTCTAAATAGTTGTTTTTGTATTTTATCAAAAAGCTTACTTTTGACCTGATGAAATATGCATTAATCTTACTAATATGTTCTCCATGTTTGCTTATAGGGCAATCAACAAATGAAGCATTGTTACAAAACAATAAAACAAACTACATTTATCTTGAAAAAGGAGTCAGTAAATTAATCAACAAAGAATTTAAAATCAGGAAGAAATCTAATGGACTTGAAGGGTATTGTGTTCAAATTTACAATGGTCAAAGTAGAGAAGATGCTCAAAAAATAAAATACCAATTTATGAAGAAATTTCCTAAAATTACATCAGTGACATATGAGCGAGTGAATCCAAACTGGAAAGTAAGAGTAGGGCAATTCAGGACTAAAATAGAAGCTGAAAAACTAGAAAATTCAATAAAAACAAAGTATCCTTTTAGTTTTGTATCAAAACTTATGGTACCAGTAGGAGAATTTGATTAAAGAGTCTTTTTAACCTCAACCTCTTCATATCCTTCAACTACGTCACCTACTTTAACATCGTTATAATTTTCAACAGACAACCCACACTCGAATCCTTTCTGCACTTCTTTAACATCATCTTTAAACCTTTTTAGTGATGATAATTTACCAGTATAAACAACTACTCCATCCCTAATTATTCTAACACCAGAATTTCTATTTATCTTACCATCTAAAACCATACAACCAGCAATAGTGCCAACTTTAGAAATTTTAAAAACCTCACGAACTTCAATGTTAGCAATAATTTTTTCCTCAAAATCTGGAGACAACATACCTTCCATAGCTAATTTCATCTCTTCAATTGCCTTATAGATTACTGAATAAAGTCTCACATCAATTTGCTCAACATCTGCCAATTTCCTAGCTTGTAAAGACGGCCTTACCTGAAATCCTATAACAATAGCATCAGAAGCAGATGCTAACATAATATCAGATTCTGAAATCTGACCAACAGCCTTTTGAATAATTTTGATTTTTATTGCATCAGTGGACAATTCTTCCAAAGAATCAGAAAGAGCCTCTATAGAACCGTCAACATCACCTTTAACAATAACATTTAACTCTTGAAATTCCCCTAAAGCTATTCTTCTACCAATTTCATCTAAAGTTATATGTTTCTGTGTTCTTACTCCTTGTTCTCTTTGCAATTGCATCCTTCTGTTAGCAATTTTCTTTGCTTCTTGTTCGCTATCAATTACATGAAACTGATCTCCAGCTGTAGGAGCTCCATTTAAACCAAGTAAAGTAGCTGGGGTAGATGGGCCTGCCTCATTAATACTCACTCCTCTTTCATTCAATAATGCTTTAACTTTTCCCGAGTAACTACCCGCTAACATATAGTCTCCGACTCTTAAGGTTCCTTTCTGCACAAGAATTGTTGTAACATAACCTTTACCCTTATCCAATGACGCCTCAATTACTGATCCAACAGCATTTCTTTTTGGGTTAGCTTTTAACTCTAACAGCTCAGCCTCTAATAAAATCTTTTCTAACAATTCTGAAACACCAGTACCAATCTTAGCAGAAATATCCTGAGACTGAATCTTTCCACCCCAATCTTCTACCAGTATATTTAACTCAGCTAATTGAGCCTTAATCTTATCCGGATCAGATGTTTCTTTGTCTACTTTATTAATAGCAAAAATTATTGGAACTTCAGCTGCTTGAGCGTGACTAATAGCTTCTTTTGTTTGTGGCATTACCTGGTCATCAGCAGCAACTACTACAACGACTATATCGGTAACTTGAGCTCCCCGAGCACGCATAGCAGTAAAAGCCTCATGCCCTGGTGTATCTAAAAAAGAAATCTTTTTTTCATTTGGCAACGTAACCTCATAAGCTCCTATATGCTGTGTTATTCCGCCCGCCTCACCAGCAATAACATTCTCCTCTCTGATAAAATCAAGCAAGGAAGTTTTCCCATGATCAACATGCCCCATTATTGTAACTATTGGTGATCTCTCTAATAAATCTTCACTACTATCTTGAGATTCTTCAATACTTATAGACTCTTGTACATCAGCCCCAACAAATTCTACCTCAAATCCAAAATCCTCTACAATAATCTGCAATGTTTCAGCATCTAATCTTTGATTCAATGTTACCATATATCCTAGTGACATTAAAGAAGATATCACTTCATTAACCGAAACATCCATCATTGTAGCTATTTCATTAGCTGTTGCAAACTCAGCAATCTTAACAACCTTCTTTTCTAATGTTTTTTCTTCAAGTTCTTGATCAGCAATCTCACGATGCGCTAATCTTTTTTCTCTTCTATTCTTGACAGAAGATTTCTTACCCCCTCCCTGCAACTTAGCTAAAGTCTCCCTTACTCTCTTTTGAGCCTCTTCTGGGTCAATCTCTACAACATTGTTTTTCTTATTAGATTTTTTATTTTTAGAAAACTTATTTGTATTAATCTTATTGGTAATTCTCTTACGCTTCTTCTTTAATGACTCATCTTTAGAATTCGAGCTAGCAACAGGACTGCGTTTAGATTCAATTTTATCTAAATCAATAGTTTTTCCTGTAATTTTAGGTCCAACCAGCTTTTTCGCTTCTGCCTTAATTATATTACTAGAATTTTCTTTATTGCTATCCAACCGATCTTTAGGTTTCTCTTTCTTTTCCTGTCCTTCTTTTTCTTTTTGTATAAGCTTTTCTTTAGCAATCTTTGCCTGATAAGCCTCTTCTTTGTCTTTTAATCTCTGTTCTTCTATTTTTCTCTGAGCCTCTCTTTTTTCCTCGCGCTCCTTTGAAGCTAAGTCAGCAGCTAGTTTAGCTTTTAAATCTGGCTGAAACTCTCCTAATAGTTCCATATATAAATCCTGATTTATTTTTGAAGATGGCTTTATATCTTTAACTCCTTTATTTTGCAAAAAAGATAATACTCTGTCTATACTAACATTAAATTCTTTTGCTAATTTATTTAACCTAATACTCTTATTTGTTTCTGACATATTACAATAATTTATTCATCTAATTCAGCTCGTAGTATTTGCAAGACAGATACAACTGTTTCCTCCTCCAAATCAGTTCTCTTTACCAAATCATTCTTATCTAAATCCAATACGCTACGCGCAGAATCACATCCAATTGACTGTAAAGTCTCAATAACCCAATTATCTATTTCATCTGAAAATTCGGACAACGCTACATCATCTTCAAATTCATCTGAATCTCTATAAACATCTATCTCATACCCAGTCAGCTCTCCAGCTAACTTGATGTTAAAACCTCTCTTTCCAATAGCTAAAGAAACTTGATCTGGAGACATAAATACATTTGCTGTTTTAGCTTCATTATTTATATCTATAGAAGTGATTTTTGCTGGAGAAAGAGACCTAGTTAACAAAAGACTAATATTCTCAGTATAATTAATAACATCTATATTTTCATTACGCAATTCTCTAACGATGCCATGAATACGAGAACCCTTTACTCCTACACAAGCTCCAACAGGATCAATTCTATCATCATAAGATTCTACCATTACCTTAGCTCGCTCTCCAGGCATTCTAACAACTTTCTTTATTGTAATAATGCCATCAAAAACTTCTGGCACTTCCATTTCAAATAATCTTTCAATAAACTCAGGAGCAATTCTAGATATAGAAATATATGATTTATTATTTCTTAATTCTGCTGTTTTAACAACTGCTTTAACCGTATCTCCTTTTTTAAAGAAGTCTCTAGGAATTTGCTCGGATTTAGGTAAAATCAAATCAGTTCCCTCATCATCTTGCAGAAGAATTTCATTTTTCCATATTTGATATACTTCAGCATTAACTATCTCTCCAATTCTATTTTGATAATTCTTTAAAATTTCATCTCTATGTAAATCATTAATTCTTCCAACTAAATTCTGTCTGATAGAAAGAACCTGTCTTCTTCCAAATTCTTGATCAAAACTTACCTGTTCTGAAACCTCTTCCCCAATTTCATAATCGTCCTCAATCTTCAACGCTTCTGATAAAGAAATTTGAGTATTTACATCCACTAAATCTTTATCATCTACCACCTCTCTGTTTTTCCATATTTCTAAATCTCCTTTGTCTACATTTATAATAACATCAAAGACTTCCGCCCCCTCGTATTTCTTTTCAAGAACAGTTTTAAAAACATCTTCTAAAATACTCATCATTGTTTCTCTGTCAATGTTTTTCACATCCTTAAACTCAGAAAACGAGTCAATTAAATTCTCAACATTCATTTTTTTCTATTTAAATTTTATTACTCTTTTACATTCTTTCACATCATCAAGCGCAATGAAGATTCTAGAAGGGTTCTCATTTAGTTTATTAACTTTATTTTTATATCCATTAATAATAATTTCATCACCATAATGATCTAATTTTCCATAATATTCATGACCCTCATTAGTTAATACCTTGATCTGTTTGCCAACACTATTAATATACTGTTTTGCTACATGAAAAGGGCTATCAATACCTGGAGAACAAACTGTCAACTTATAATCTTCTTCATCTCTATCAAAAAAAGTTTCGATATATTTACTCATAGACGCACATTCCTGTAGAGAAACTCCACCTTTTTTATCAATACTTACCGTAACATCATTCCTGTTACTTACTTTAATATCGACAACATATACTTGTGAACCTAATAATTTAACATCAATAACTTCTCTTAATTTTTCTTTTGATATCATAATAAAAGAAGGGGCTTATAAGCCCCTCCATTAATTCTGTCTGTTAATTTCTCTGCAAAGATAAACTATTTTAATGAATATTCAAACTTTTATTGAACAACAACCCGTTTACTTACAAATGAATCGTTGGTTTTAATTTGAACTATATATATTCCTTTTGGATATGCGCTTAGATTAATCTTTTTAGTATATTCTCCAATGAAAGATTGTTTTTTCTCTAAATGAATTATTTTACCAAAATCATCAGAAATAATTAATTCAATATTATTTAACTTCTCAGATACAAAAGATATGTTAAATGCGCCTTTATTTGGATTAGGATAAACATTAAAATTATCCATCAAACTATCATCTCCAGCTGAAATTCTAATTGAAGATAAAGTTGTGAAAAATTGCCAAGATGTGAACGCTGAAACATTGGAAGAAACATTATCACATTCGGATCTTACTCTCCATTTATATGTAGAAGCTTGTGAAAGACCACTTAAAGACAATAAGTTAGTCGGAGTAAACTGAACATTAACTGAAGAACCTAATTTTCGCCACTTAATTTTATACTGAACAGCTCCAACGACTTGATCCCAAACTAAATCTACTGAATTGCTAGATAAGTTCTGTTCATCTGGATTTTGCGGAACTGTACATGGACCAGCTATAGTAAATGATTCTGTAGAACTCCATGATGAAGTTCCTCCTGAATTACATTGTGTTCTAACCTCCCATTCATAAATAGTTCCTTGAGTTAAATTGTTAATAGACCTACTATTTGAATAAATATTATATATATATAACCAATTAGTTGTTCCTTGAGCTCTTCTTCTTAAATCATATTTTAAAGCATTATTAACAGATCCCCAACTTAATGTTACACCTGTACCTACAACAGATGAACTTAATCCAGATGGAGTGTTACATACAGGTGCTGGAGTTAAAGTTGTAAAGAACTGATGTGATGTCCATCCTGATGTATTCGTTCCCGCAACATCACATATACCTTTTACTTGCCACTGATAATTCGTTCCTGTAGATAAAGATGTTAATGATAAACTATTTGTATTTGTAGTATCGA
>PAUF01000008.1 GCA_002712715.1 Flavobacteriales bacterium
TTATAAAGGAAAAAAAGTGACTCCTAAAAGGGCAAAAGCTGCTATAATGTGTGTAAATAGTAATGCTCAAGGATATAATGACTGGTTTTTACCAAGTAAAAACGAGCTTAATCAAATATATTTAAATAAAAAAATGATTGAAACTACATTAGAATCAAAAGGCTTTGACCTATTTGATGAAAATTACTATTGTTCTTCTAGTACTAATGGTAAAAATGGAGTCTGGATGCAGAGCTTTCTTGATCCATCTGCTAACTCTTTTCTTGATGGTGGAGGTGTACAAGGAGTTAGAGGAAGGTACTATGATTTTTGTGTTCGTGCCATTAGAAAATCAGTTATAAAATAATAATTTATAATAAAAAAGCCTACAATTAAGTAGGCTTTAGATGTGATCGCGACAGGATTCGAACCTGTGACCGTCTGCTTAGAAGGCAGATGCTCTATCCAGCTGAGCTACGCGACCTTAATTTGGTTGCAAATTTAATATATTAAATAAAATATTATAATTTATTTCAAACTATTTCTTAGGTGTGCCATTTGAATTGCACTAATAGCAAATTCAATTCCTTTATTTCCTAATTTCCCTCCAGATCTAGCTATTGCTTGCTCTTCAGTATTATCAGTAAGGACACCAAATATTACTGGTATATCTAATTTAATATTAAGGTCCTTAATTCCATTAGAAACAGAATTGCAAATGAAATTAAAGTGATCTGTCTCCCCTTTAATTACAGATCCAATACATATAATTGCATTGACATCTTTATTTGCTGCAGCATTAGCAGCATATATTAATTCAAAACTTCCAGGAACATGCAGAGATGATATATCATCTGAATTTACGCCATTTTCAATAAGAGTATCAAACGTACCTTGAAATAAATTATCAGTAATGTGATTATTCCATTTGGATTGAATTATTAAAAATTTCATTCCTTTTGAACTAGGAAGATTAGTTATATCATTTTCTGATATCGTATAATTTTGGCTAGCCATTAAATTAACTTATCTATTATTAACATTAGAAATATACTTGTCAATAGTTGAGCTTTCTAATGTATTGGGATATTTCTCCTTAATGTTTTGATAAATTTCAAGTGCTTTAGAAAAATCATTCTGAGATTCATGAATAAATGCTTGTTTCATTAAATATCTTGATTTAACTGTTGGATTATCAGAAGTATTTACAGCTTCTTGATATAAGTTTAATGCGATATCTAAATTATCAAGTTCATGATTTACATCACCTTTTAAACCAATCGATAAAGAATTAAATAATTTATCATCTGTTTTAAATTTATTTAATGAAATAAGTGCATCATCATATTTATTTAGGTTTAACTCACAAATAGCAGAATATAAAAGTGCTAAATTACCAGTTTGAGTTTCTGCATTTTTAATCGAAATATCTTTAAATCCATCATGATAGTAAACAATGGAATCTATAATAGTAGAGTCACCATTTAGAGCTTTATCATAGTTTTTTAAAGCAAAGTTTTTTTCAGCCATAAACATTTCAGCAGAAATAACATTTTCTTGGTTTTCATCAGAAAAATTAAATCCAACAAACGATAAAATAGTTTTATAATATAAAGTGAATACTACAATGATACCCAAATAAACTACCAATCTCTTCCAATTATTTTCTATATAAACAGCCGTTTTATTTACATTATCCTGAACATTCTCCATTGTTTCTGAACTATTTTCTTTTTTTTCAATAGTCTGCTTCTTTTCTGAATCTTTCAAGGTATTATTGACTTTCTTCCTCAAAAGAAAAGTAGCATAAACAGCTAAACCAAAAATTATTAAAGCAAACGGTAATTTATTTTCCTGTAAAATTTCTGGAAATAATTCATAATTATAATTTATATAAACAGCAATTGCCGCTAATATTATTGGATAATTTTGTATAATATTTTTTTTCATATTAAGACGATGTTTTGTAGATGATTTTAAATATATATTATATTTTTGATTCGGCAAATATAAACTTTTTTATACATTATTGTTTACTAGTCTTTGTAGAATAAAAATTAACAAACTCATTAAAAATTGAAATTACAAGAATTACAATTAGTGAATTTTAAAAATCATAGTGATTTAAAATTTAGTTTTAATCAAGAAATAAATTGTTTTATAGGAAATAATGGTGTTGGAAAAACAAATATTTTAGACGCCATTCATTACATATCCTCAACTAAAAGTTATTTTAATAGTAATGATCAGAATACCATAAAGTTTAATGAGAATTTCTTCAATGTAAAAGGATCATTCATTGATGAATTAGAGAATCTAAATGAAATTATTTGTTATTATGATAATGTGAACAGAAAAGTAGTAAAGAAAAATCAAAAAAAATACAAAAAGTTTTCTGATCATATTGGTAGTTTTCCTTCTGTTTTTATTACACCAACAGACTTAAAACTTATTGAAGGCACTAGTGATATTAGGAGAAGGTTTATTGACTATGGCATATCTCAATATAATCCAAAATACTTAAATTACTTAATCTCTTACAATAAAGCACTTAAGCAAAGAAATAGTTTGTTAAAACAATTTATTAAAACAGGAATTAAGGATATAGAAACTCTAGAAATTTATAATAATCTATTAGATAATTATGGAACTTATATTTATAAAATAAGAAATGAGTATAAAAATAAAATAGTTCCATTAATACAAAAGTTGTATTCTCTTATTAGTAGTAATAAGGAACAGGCTGATTTAAAATATGATAGCCAATTAGTAAATATGGAATTTAAAACATTGCTGCAAAATGCATTAGAAAAAGATTTAATATCTACTTATACTTCTGTAGGTATTCATAAAGATGAATTTTTACTAACATTAGACAATAATTTGGTGAAAACGTATGGATCACAAGGACAACAAAAATCATTTCTTATTTCAATAAAATTAGCTCAACTATTGATTATTAAGGAGTTGAAGGGATTTAGTCNAATTCTTATATTAGATGATTTATTTGATCGATTAGATATTTCAAGAGTATCTCAACTTATTGATATTATTTCGAAGGAAAACATATCACAAGTTTTTATTACCGATACTGATGAAAAAAGAGTAAAATCATTATTTGCTAAAAAAAATTATGAAATATTTTATATATAATGGATAATAACTTTAGTAACATACAAAATTTTATAAATAAAGTTGTTAATCAGGATAAATTCAAAAAGAAATTTATAGAATTAGATATTTTTGAAAAATTTGAGGAGATTATAGGTAAAAGTCTTACAATCTATATAAAAGAAAAAAGATTTATGGAGGGTATTTTAACAGTAAAATTAACCTCTTCTGTATTAAGGAACGAGCTTTTATTTAATAAAAATAATATAATTGATAGAATTAATAAAGATCTTAAAAAAGAAATAGTGAAAGATATCTTATTAAGATAAAATTAAAACCTTTCATTTGAATCAAAATGAAAGTCTGACTCAATAATAGCATTTTCATCAGAGTCAGATCCATGTATTGCATTTTTCGCCATGCTCTCTGCAAATAATTTTCTAATAGTACCATCTTTTGCTTCAGATGGGTTAGTGGATCCTATTAGTTCTCTAAAATCCAGAACTGCATTATCCTTTTCAAGGATTGCAGCAAAAATTGGACCACTAGTCATGTATTCAACTAACTCAGAATAAAAAGGGCGATCTTTATGTACTTCATAAAATTTTGATGCTTTTTCAGCACTAAGTAAAACTTTTTTAAGAGAGACAATTCTAAAATTATTTTCTTCAATAATTTTAAATATCGCTCCACTACTACCCGCTTCTACAGCTTCAGGCTTAATCATTGTAAAAGTAATATTTCCCATTTTTTATTTTTTTTACAAAACTATAAAATAAAGAATAGAGATAGTACTTATTTATTCTTATTTTTGTGAAGTTTATGAAAAAAAAAATATCCATAATAGAAGAAATGATTGAGAATTATAATTCAATCATCATTACTACTCATGAGAACCCAGATGGTGATGCTCTAGGTTCAAGTCTAGGACTGTATTCAATACTTTGTAAATTTAAAAATAAAGTAAATGTAATTATACCTAATAGGTTTCCAAAATACTTTGATTGGATGCCAAATATTGAAGAAATTATCATTTTTCAAGATAATATTGATTCATCTTCGAAATTGATAAGCNAAGCCGATCTTATTTTTATGCTTGACTTTAATAATGTAGAGAGATTAGGGAATTTAAATAATTATATTTCTAATTCAAATGCAAAAAAAATCATGANTGATCATCATCAAGATCCAAATTATAGTGATTCTGATATAATAATTACTGATACAACTCGTTCCTCTACGTGTGAACTTTTGTTTGAAGTGATAAATAATAGTAATTTGAAAAAGAATATTGATTCCCAAACAGCTGAATGTTTATACACTGGTATAATAACTGATACAGCTACATTCAAACATCCTTCTACTACATACAACACTCATGATGTAGCATCAAAATTACTTCAGTATGGATTAGACAAATCATTGATTCATAGTTATTTACTAGAAAACAATTCTGAAGATCAATTAAGACTTTTAGGTTATTGTATCAACGAAAAGATGAATATATACAGTGAATATAAATCTTCTATTATTTCAGTAACTCAAGAAGAGCTAGATAAATTTAAATTTAAGCCCGGAAATACAGAAGGAATAGTTAATTATCCACTGTCAATTAGAGATATTAATTTATCAGTTTTCATTGTAGAAAAAGATAAAAAAACTATTAAAATGTCTTTTAGATCTAAAGGTAATATTCGAGTTAATGATTTATCAAAAAAATATTTCAATGGAGGAGGCCATAATAATGCCGCAGGCGGATTATCTAATTTAACCATTGAAGAAACTATTNAAAAGTTAGAAGAAATATTCAAAAAATATAAAAATGAATTAATAACTAATATATAATAAAATGAAAACAATATTTTTAATATCAAGTATTTTCTTAGCAAGTGTAACATCTTCATGTCAGATTGATTTAAAAACTGGAAAGTTAATAGATAAAACTAATAATCAAACAAAATCAGAAAACAAAATGGAAGCAATTATAAAAACAAATAAAGGAGAAATAACTATAAATTTAGAGTATAAAAAAACACCAATGACAGTAGCTAACTTTGTTGGTCTAGCTGAAGGAACAATAAAAAATTCAGCTAAATCAATTAATGAGCCATATTATGATGAATTAAAGTTTCATCGTGTAATCAATGATTTTATGATACAAGGTGGATGTCCTGATGGAAATGGAATGGGTGATCCTGGTTATAAATTTCCAGATGAAATAAACCCAACATTAAAACATGATAAAGCGGGTATATTATCAATGGCTAATTCTGGACCTGGAACAAACGGATCACAATTCTTTATCACTCATAAAGAAACTCCATGGCTTGACGGCAAACACACAGTATTTGGAAATGTAATCAAAGGTCAGGATGTAGTTAACGNAATTGAACAAGATGATAAAATAGAAACTGTAACAATAGTTCGTTCTGGTGATGCAAAAGACTTTAACGCTAGTAATATCTTTAATGAAGAAATGGAAAAAATTACTATTATACAAGAAGAAAATAGAAAAAAAGCAGAAAAAGAACTAATGTTATTGCAAAAAGGATCTGAAGTTACTTCAAGCGGACTTGCTTATAAAGTAATCAAAAAAGGAAATGGTGATGTGAAGCCTAAGCCTAATAGTACCGTAACAGTCCACTACACTGGTAAACTTTTAGATGGAACAGTTTTTGACAGCTCTATAGAGAGAGGTCAGCCAGCAACATTCCCGTTAAATAGAGTTATACCAGGATGGACAGAAGGACTGCAATTAATGGTAGAGGGTGATAGTTTTACCTTTATAATACCAAGCAAACTTGCTTATGGTGAACGTGGTATACCTCAAGCTGGAATTGGCCCTAATGCAACATTGATATTTGATGTTGAATTAATTAAGATCGTAGAAACAGATGGTGAAGATCCTCATAAAGGACATAATCATTAATTATGATAGCAAAATAAATACTGATGGTATTTTATGAATTTTAGGAGTGGGAAGGAGTTTCCACTCCTTTATTTTTTTTGTAATTATTCTTTCTTCTTTTCCAGTAACCTCTGCACCAATACAAAGATAAGTTTCATTATCACACATTTTAATTAAATCCTGAAATAATTTCATGTTTCTATATGGTGTTTCTATGAATATTTGTGATTGTATATTTTTCTTAGATATATATTCTAATTGTTTGATTTTATTTTTTAATTCTTTTTTATCAATAGGTAAGTAACCATGAAATGTAAAGTTTTGTCCATTTAGTCCAGAAGCCATCAATGTCATAAAAATCGATGAAGGACCAACCATGGGAACGACTTTTATTTCTAAATCATGAGCAACTCTAACAATATCAAATCCAGGATCAGCAATACATGGAAGACCTGATTCTGATATGATCCCAACATTGTCACCACTAACAATTGGTAAAATAAAATCATTATTAATATCTAATTTCGAATGTTTTCCTATTGATATAAAGATAATTTTATCAATATCTATATCTCTATTCACTTTTCTTATATATCTTCTAGCATTACGAATATTTTCAACGAAATATATATTAATTTTTGATATATAATATTTAATTTGATTATTTAAAACGCTTAATTCAGTATTATCTGAAATTACATTAGGTATAAGGTATAATACACCTTTATTTTTTTGCATATTTATCTACTATAACTTTACATGCTTCATCTAATAATTCATATACATAACTAAATNTATTTTCTACACCATAATATGGATCAGGAACTTCTTTTATATGAAGATTTAATTCTTCCAGAATTAATTTAACTTTACTTTTATGACTTTCATTATCTGTTAATTTAATAATATTTAAATAATTAGACTTATCCATAACATATATAATGTCAAAATTATCAAAATCACTATAAGAAAATTTCCTTGCAATTTGACTACTAATATCAATTCCATTAATTTTAGCTACTTCAATAGATCGTGGGTCGGGTGGGGATCCTATATGATAAGAAGCCGTTCCAGCTGAATCAACCTTAATATTCTTATCTTTAGATTTGTTTTCAAGAATTCCATGTGCTAGAGGTGATCTACATATATTACCTAAGCAAACCATTAGAATCTTCATTATTTATGAATGTATTAACCTTTTTTCGATATCCGAGATATAACCCTTAAATCTTTTATCTGTATCAGCAAGATTATTAACTGTTTTACATGCATGCAATACGGTAGCATGATCTTTATTCCCGCAATGTTTACCGATATGAGCCAAAGATGATTTAGTTAATTGTTTTGAAAAGTACATAGCTAATTGTCTAGCCTGTACAATTTCCCTTTTTCTAGTTTTTGATTTCATTATATCAACAGGAATATCAAAATAATCACAAACTACTTTTTGTATATAGTCAATAGAAACTTCTCTAGCAGTATTTTTCACGAAATTATCTAACATATTTTTAGCTAAATCAATAGTAATTTCTTTTCTATTTAAAGATGCTTGAGCTAATAATGATATTAAAGAACCTTCTAACTCTCTAACATTAGTAGTAATAGAGTAAGCTATATATTCAATCACTTCATAAGGAATATCAATACCATCATTTTTGATCTTTTTCTTAAGAATCGCTAATCTAGTTTCTAATTCAGGTGATTGTAAATCAGCAGAAAGACCCCATTTAAATCTAGAAAGCAGACGTTGTTCCATTCCAATTATGTCAACTGGCGGCTTGTCAGATGTTAATATTATTTGTTTTCCATTCTGATGTAAATGATTAAATATATGGAAGAAAACATCTTGTGTTTTTTCTTTTCCACACAAAAATTGAACATCATCAATAATTAAAACATCAATAGATTGATAAAAATGCATGAAATCATTTTTCTTACCATCCATGATAGAGTCAACAAATTGTGTTTGAAATTTATCTGCTGATACATAAAGAACAGTCTTTTCCGGAAAAAGTTTTTTAGTTTCTAGTCCAATAGCATTAGATAAATGTGTTTTTCCTAATCCTCCAGAACCATAAATTAATAATGGGTTAAAAGATGTACCTCCCGGTTTCTGCGCTACAGCATAACCTGCTGATCTTGCCAACCTATTACATTCACCTTCNACAAAAGCATCAAAAGTATATGAAGAGTTTAATTGAGGATTGATATTTATCTTTTGTAAGCCTGGTATTATAAATGGATTACGTATTGAAGGAGAGTTACTTGTAATTGGGACATTAATAGGACTGTTTTTCGCAGTACCCTGTAAGGTACTAGGAACATTAGTGATATATGGACTAGAAGTTTTAGACCCTTCAATAATTATGTTGTAATCTAATCTACCATCCTTTCCTAAAAATCTTTTAATTGTCTTACGAATAAGTGTAATATAATGCTCTTCCAAATATTCAAAAAAGAAAGCTGTCGGAACTTGAATTGTTAAAGTTTTATTTTTGATACTAATAGGTACAATTGGTAAGAACCACGTTTTAAAATTCTGTGGACTAACATTGTCTTTAATTACATCCAAACATTTATCCCAAACTTCTTGACATGTCAGTGAATTCATTTACTTCTTTTATAATTCTGTTATTAAATTTCTTATTCGAATTGTGAATTGGATCATACAATTTTGTTACAATATTAATAAAATGTTAACATACTAAAGTTAAAAAAGTATAAAAATTTACACTTGACTTTTAACTTTTTTTTACAGCAAAAAAATGCTAGATAGGTGATGATTTAATTATTTAAATTATTATAATAGATTACAATAAATATTAACTTTTTTTAACTAAAATTTGAGAATTTTTAAACTTTTTAGAACATATGTTTTTATTAAAAAAGTAATCGATTCTTCCAATTTGAATACCTCCCCAACCAGCTTGAACAATATTTACATTATCGCCTATTAAATTTTTAACTATTTTAGGTTCATTTAAGAAGGTGTGAGTATGGCCACCAATAATTAAATCTATATTAGTTGAATTTTTAGCCAAAATTATATCGGATACTTTATCAGAATTATAAGTATATCCTAAATGAGACAAGCATATAATAAAATCACATTTATATTTGTTTTTTAATAAGAAAGAATATTCAGCCGCCGTTACAAGTGGATCTAGGTATATGGTATCTTCATATAATTTCTTTGGAACTAAACCTTTTAATTCAACTCCAAGTCCAAAAACCCCAATCTTTATGCCTGATTTATTAAAAATCTTATACTTAACTGTCAAGTTATTTAAAACAGTATTTACAAAGTTATAGTTGGAAATTATAAAAGGGAAATTGGATTTTTTAATTTGATTCGAAAGTTCCTTTAGTCCAAAATCAAATTCATGATTTCCAATTGTAGCTGCATCATAACCTATTTTATTCATCATAGATATTTCCGCCTCACCTTTATATATATTATAATATGGAGTACCTTGAAAAATATCACCAGCATCAAGAATAAGAAGATTTTCTACATTCTTTTTAATTTCTTTTATGATACTTGACCTTTGAGACATACCACCAAAACCTTTAAATTTACCAGAATCAAAAGGCTCTATACGAGAATGCATATCATTAGTATATATTATTGTTAACCTTGCATTTTTATTGACTAGATGAGAGTACAATATATTAGGATTAATAAATAATGCCGTTGAAGCAAGTCCTATATTTTTTATAAATCTTCTTCTATTACTCATATAAAATTCTATTATCAATTTGTGAATAAATAGTATCACTTTTTTGACAGTGATATAGAATAAGGTCTCTAAGTTTCATATTTAAATCTTGTCTTAAACCATTTTGAAAAGTTTTACTCTCACCATCAAGAAACCACATGTTGTCACCACCATTAGCAAGATAGTCAGTAGTTAACAATGCGTAGAGTGAATCTTTATTTGAAATTTGTTTTTCAAATTTATAGGTATATTGATTTAAACTGTCTATACTTAGATAAAATCCTGAAAAAGGCTCACCATTCCTTGATGAAATATACGCAAATAATTTATTCAATTCTTGATAATTCAAGTAAAGTATAACCATTTGATTGTCAAATGGCATTAATTGATAAATCATACCTTTAGTAATATTTCCAGCATACAAATCTGAACGAATACCTCCATTATTTAGAACACAAAAGTCAGCAATAGAATCATAATAATTCAAACAAAGGTCCGTCATAAAATTTCCTATAACACTTTCTGGTTTAGCCTTTAGCATATCAACACCTGCATAAGTTATCACTTCACTCATCACCGAATCCAATCCTAATTTATACTTATTAATTAATGAATCAATTGAAGGGTCAGGATGTGATTTAACCTCTAAATAATCATACTCAACTTTTACAATATTATTCTTCACTAAACATGAGGAATTTAATGTAGTTATTAATATTATTTTGATAAATAATTTCATTGAAAAAATTAATACAAAAATAATCTATTTTTCCGAATCTATTTTTTATAATTTTGTTATGTGAAAATAAATGGGGAAATTAAAATTAGAGTAAGATATTCAGAAACTGATAAAATGGGCTTTGTTTACTATGGAAACTACGCTGAATATTTTGAAGTTGCTAGAGTTGAACTGTTAAGGAAATTAGGAATAATTTATAGCAATTTAGAAGATTTAAATATCGGTTTACCTGTAAAAAAATTCAATATTGATTATTTAAAACCTGCATTATATGATGAAGAGTTAAGCATTTACACATCCTTAGAATTATCACCACCATCTTCATTAGTCTTTAAATATGTGACTACTAATTCAAAAAAAGAAAAAATAAATACCGCAATCACAACCCTAGTAGCTATAGATTTAAAAAGCAAAAGGCCTATAAAAATACCTAAAGTTATCTCCGAACTTTTTTGAAAGAATCTATAAGATTCATTATTATTATAACCTGAATAAGGATAAGAACAAAATGTATATAATAAACCAAGGTATTATTATCAAATATTGCATATTGATTATTAAGTATATTATAAAAAACTACAGCGAAAATCATTCCAATTATTAAACCCATTTGTCTATTATAATCTATAAGAGTGAATATTTTTGGTTTTTTAAAAAGATATGTTTCACATCTAGACAAAAAGTCTCCAAATACAAAAGTAATGCTTCTACACATATAAATTAATAATGCAATTTCATGAGAGATTCCAAAAAATAAATAACAACAAATCCATAATGCCATTACTATTTCTACAAAAAGCGCAACAATGAAAAAATATCTTTTGTACATCAATTTTTGATAATAGAGAGCAATTAAAATTGAAAAACAAGTGAAAATAATACTAATAATAGCTATTTCCATAATTCCAATTGGATTATACTGGGTCACATATGAACCGGTTCCGACTCCAGTAAATAATGAGTTAAAGAATTTATACTTAAGATATTTTCTGTAATTAATTGATAAGTTAGGGAGCACGATATTTAATAATATGTATATCTTCTTACTTGAGCGATTTGTTTGGCAAGTCTAATAACTTGCTTGGTGTAACCAAATTCATTATCATACCATGTATACAAAACTATATCAGTACCGTCGTTTGACACAATTGTTGCTTTACTATCAAATACAGAACAGCATGTATTTCCTATAATATCATTAGAAACTAAATCATCTTCAATTTGATAATCGATCTGATTTGTCAATTTACCATTTAATGAATGGTATTTCACTAGACTGTTTAATTGTTCCAAACTAGTTTTAGATTTAATTTTTAATTTCAGAATTGCTAATGAGCCATTCGGAGTAGGTACTCTTACTGCATTTGCGGTTAACTTATCTTTTAATGATGGAATAACCTTGGTAACCGCATTTCCAGCACCAGTAGTGGTTATGACCATGTTAATTGCAGCTGATCTTCCTCTTCTAGGTTTTTTATGCATATTATCTAATAAATTTTGATCATTCGTGTACGCGTGTATAGTTTCAATATGACCACCCATAATAGTATAATTATCATTAATTACTTTTAATATTGGAGATATAGCGTTAGTAGTACAACTAGCTGCAGAAAAAATATTATCATTAATTATATCTAAATCAAAATTATTTATTCCATATACAATATTAGGTATTTCTTTTGCAGGGGCAGTCAATAATACTTTAGAAACGCCTTTAGACAATAAATGCTTACTTAATGATTTAGCGTCATTAAAAATACCAGTATTATCAATCAATAAAGCATTATTAATACCATAATCAGTATAATTAATTTCTTCAGGATTATCAGAAGCAATCATTTTAACTGACTGACCATTAATGATTAAATAGTTATTTATATGATCAATATCAACTATGCCATTAAACTTACCGTGAACCGAATCATTCTTAAATAAAGAAGCTCTTTTTTCTATCTGCTCTTTATTTACAAATCTAGTAACAATGGCTTTTAGTCTTAATTGCTGACCTTTACCAGCTTGTCTAATTAGTTCTCTGGCTACTAACCTTCCAATTCTTCCAAAACCATACAAAACAATATCTTTTGCTACTAAATCATGATTATCTTCACCAATAAAATTAGCTAATTTTTTATTAAGAAATTCCGAAAGAGTATTTGATGAAGAATTATTATACTCATTGGTTAGTAATGCTATATCTAATTTAGCTGGAGCTAAATCCATTTGAGAAATTTCATTAACTACTTTTTCTACGTCATTAATGGAAACTTCTTTTTCTATAACATTGCGAGCATAATGAAATAAACTCATTAATTGCAAAACGTTAATATCAATTAGATGTTTTCTAAAAAAAACAAGCTCAACACCTTTATCATACATTAACTTACCTACAGATTTTAAAATATTAACTGCTATTTTTTCTTCATTTACCCAATGTTGAAATTGGGCTTGATAATTTGTCATTATATTATAGTTTAAGTAAAATTATGATTTTACAAAAGTAATATTATATATTAAATATTATATATCAATAATATAGATTTATTAGATTTGATTATAAATTGTAAATTTGGAATTTAAATTAGAAAATTGAATCTTAAATTTTATAAATATCAAGCGACAGGCAATGACTTCATTTTAATTGATGACAGAAAAGAAATATTGAACACTAAATATTTTAATAATCATTTTATTAAAAATATTTGCACGAGAAGATTCAATGTAGGAGCAGATGGATTTATAGTTTTACGAAATCATGAAGAATATGATTTTGAAATGATTTTCTTTAATTCTACTGGTGAAAGGTCAACATTTTGCGGAAATGGAGGTCGATGTATTATTGCTTTTGCTAGAGATATTGGGATAATTAAAAATAATTGTGAATTCATTGCATATGATGGTCCTCATAAAGGAATAGTCAATAAAAATGAAATTTCATTAAATATGATAAAACCTAGTAAGGTTATCTATAATGAAACAAATAAAGTTAATTACTTTACCATTGACACTGGATCTCCTCATTTAGTAAAATTCTGTAATAATATTAATAATATAAATGTATTATCTGAAGGAAAAAAAATTAGTCAATTGGCTGAATTTGGGCAACATGGAATCAATGTCAACTTTATTGAAATTAAAAATAATAAAATTTATATTAGGACATATGAAAGAGGAGATAATATGGAATCACTATCATGTGGTACGGGGAGCGTTGCAGCGGCATTAGGAATTTATGAAATGTACAGAAAAAAATACAATTATTTTATAAATGAAAAATCATACTCATTACCTAAAATGGATACAAATATTCAAATAAATACAAAAGCTGGTATTTTAAAAATAAATTTTGATTATGATGGCCAAGAATTTAGCAACATATGGCTTATTGGCGAATCACTACTATCATACCAAGGTTCAATTAAATGCTAGAAGGCGAGAATATCTATATTAGAAAACCCATTGAATCTGATTTAGAATTTTTATTTAATACAGAAAACAATCAGAATCTTTGGAAATATGGTAGTGAAAATATTGAATTTTCTAAAAACGATATATTAGATTTTATATTAAATTCTAAACTTCCAATTAATATAACTAAACAACAAAGATTCATTATTTGTAAAAACAATAAAAGTATTGGCATTATTGATTTATTTAACTATAATTCTATAAGTGTATCATTAGGAATATATATAGAAAAATCATATAGAAAAAATGGTTTTGCTAGTGAATCATTGAAAATGTTAATTTCATATTGTTGTGATAATTTAAAATTAGCTTATATATATTGTTCAGTTAAAGATAACAATATAGCTAGTATTAGTTTATTTGAATCAATGGGATTTATACAAAAAAGTGTATTAGGTAATACTAATTATTATGTCTATTCAATATGATAAAAAATAAATTAATATTTATACTATTAATTATAGCAATTGCTCTATTAATATTTTTTCTGAGATTTGATAAAGAAGAAGTATCATATTATGAAAAAACAAAAACATATTTAAATCATAATGACACTGTAAAGTATGTTGGAAAAGAAACATGTAAAGAATGTCACTATGAAATCTATGAATCATACATAAAAACTGGAATGGGAAGTTCATTTCAACATGCTACTAAATCTAAATCTATAATTGATGATAATAATAATCCAATAATATATGATAGCATTAAAGAAATTTATTACCAACCATTATGGAAGGAAGACTCATTGTATATACTAGAATTCAAATTATATAAAAAAGATACTATACACCGAAGATTAGAAAAGGTTAAGTATATCATTGGATCTGGTCATCATACTAATTCTCATTTGTATGAAATAAATGGATATCTACATCAACTCCCATATACATTTTATTCTCAAAAAGAAATTGCAGACCTTCCGCCTGGATATGAAAATGGCAATAATACTAGATTTAGTAGAGAAATAGGAATGGAATGCATAAGTTGTCATAACGCATATCCAAATTATGAATACAATTCATCAAATAGATATAGTAATATTCTTACTGGTATTGATTGTGAAAGATGTCACGGTCCTGGAGAAATTCATGTAATAGAAAAGAAAAAAGGAATAATTATTGATGTAGAGAAAGAAATAGATTACACAATAGTTAATCCAAGTAAATTAGAGGAAGAACTTCAGTTCGAAATATGTAGCAGGTGTCATCTTCAAGGTATAACAATTTTGCAAGAAGGTAAAGACTGGACAAGTTTTTTACCTGGACAAAAGTTGTCTGAGACTATGGATGTTTTTATACCTAAATTTAAAGACGATAATACATTTATTATGGCATCACATGTAGATAGACTTAAACAATCAGAATGTTTTACTGTTGGTGGAGTTAACTGTATAAGTTGCCATAATCCTCATAAAAGTGTACAAAAAACATCAAATAATGTATTTAATAATAAATGCAAAGAATGTCACGAATTTTGTAAGGATGATTTAAAACATAATAATTGTATTTCGTGTCACATGAAACCATCTTCATCTTTGGATATACCTCATATAACTATTACTGATCATAAAATATCTATTCCAAATAAAGAATCTAGAAAGATAGAGTCAGAAATTAAAGAATTTATTGGGCTAATGTGTATAAATAATGATAATCCAAGTTACACTAATAAAGCAAAAGCATATCTTAAATTATATGAAGGTTTTCAAAATAAAAAGATTTATCTAGATTCAGCGTACTATTTCATTAATAAGATTGAAGAAGAAAATAATTTTTTTGTTTTAATGAATTACTATTATTTAATTAAAGATTATAAGTCTATCATTAAGAAATTCGAAAAAAACAATCGATTAATCGACTATAAATCAAGTAGATACAATGAACTATCTAAAATTTATTTTTGGACAGCGGAAGCCTACAGTCATTACGAATTTTATGAACAGTCATACCAAGAATATCTTAAATCAATAAAATTAGCTCCAAATAATTTGCATTTTCTTCTAAAAACTTCTATTATAGAAATTAAATTAAGTAGATTTGAATTAGCTAAAAATAGGCTTAATAAGATTTTAGAACTAAATCCAAAATATGAAAAAGCTCTATATAATTTAGGGCTGATTTACTTAAATGTAGAAAAAGATTATTTGAAATCTAGAGTCTTATTTAAAAAAGCCATAAAATTAAATCCTGATTATGAATTAGCTATCAATAAATTGAATGAAATAAGTGAAGATTTTTAAAAATAAAATTATTGATATTACTGTAAAATCTATAACCATAACATTAATCATGTTATTCTTATGTTTTTGTTATTTAATTTTTCTTTCAAAAAATTACAAAACCAATATTAAAAAACCTATAAAAATTGAAATTACAAAAACTGCAAACATAGACACAGTAATAAATATCTTAAATAAATACGGAGAATTCACTAATTTATTTGGGAAGCAAAGCTTCCTATACATGACAAGCATAAGAAAGTATAATAACAATATAATTTCTGGTACTATTATTTTAAATCCTGGAGATAAGTATAATAACTACGACTTAGTAAATAAATTAAGGAAAACTCAACGAACAACCAAAACAATCCAAATACCAGAAAATATTAGGAAAATAAATACTTTATTATACACTCTTGATTCTTTGCTTGAATTTGAAGAGAATACATTATCAAATTATATAGATACATCTGATTTTCTTCTTAGAAATAATCTTACGATTTTTAATTTCTCAACTATATTTATACCAAACACATATGAAATTTACAACAATATCTCTCCACAATTATTTTTACAAAAAATGATTACTGAAAATAAAAATTTCTGGAATAAAAAAAGGTTAGACAAATGTGACTCTTTAGGTCTTACTAAAATTCAGGTTTCTATACTCGCCTCAATAGTTGAAGAAGAACAAGATAATAAAATTGATGAAAGACCAAAAATTGCAGGATTGTATATTAACAGACTTAATAATACTAAGAAATTCCCATATCTTCAGGCTGACCCTACTGTTATTTTTGCAAATAATGATTTCAATATTAAACAAGTATTAAACATTCATCTAGAAATAAAAAGTCCATATAACACATATAAAAATAAAGGATTACCTCCAGGACCAATAAGAATATCTTCAATAAATTCAATTGATGCTGTTTTAAATGCAGAAATTCATAATTATTATTTCATGTGCGCAGGCAGTGATGGTTCTGGTTACCATGAATTCACATCATCAATTAATGAACATAATAAAAACAAAGTCAAATATAAAAAATATCAAGACTTTAATTAAAATAAATAAAATGGAAAATATAAAGTTTGGAACAGACGGTTGGAGAGCAATTATAGCAAAAGAATATACAGAAAATAATGTAGCTCGAGTTAGTAAAGCAGTTGCAGATTTCGCTAATAAAAAATACCCAAACCCAACCATAGTAATTGGATATGACTGTAGATTTGGAGGAAAAATGTTTGCTGAAACTGCAGCTAAAGTTTTCACTCATGAAGGTGTGAAGGTAATTCTATCAAATTCTTTTGTATCAACTCCAATGGTATCACTAGCAGTAATTCAGTATAAAGCAAATTTAGGTATTGTAATTACAGCTAGTCACAATCCTCCTGAATATAATGGATATAAGTTAAAAGGAGACTTTGGTGGACCACTGCTACAAAATGATATATCCGAAGTAGAATCAATGATACCTGAAACTAATAAGATTAATTTAAAAGAAATATCAATTGATGAATTAAAAAAAGAAAATAAAATATCTTACGAAAATTTTGAGAATCTATATTGTGATCATGTTTCCAAAAACTTTGATTTAGATTCAATAAACAACTCTTCTATGCAAATTGCTTATGATCCGATGTTTGGTGCAGGTTTAAATACGGTAAAGAAACTTTTAAAAAACATTACTCAAATAAATGATGACCTAAACCCAGGTTTCAAGGGAATATCACCTGAACCTATTGAACGCAATCTAAAGAAACTTTCAAAGTTAATTAAAGAAAATAGTTTAAAAATTGACTGTGGTCTAGCTACAGATGGAGATGCTGATAGAATAGGGCTATATAATCATTTAGGAGAGTTTATTGATTCACATCACATAATCGTTCTATTAATTCATTATTTAGCCAAGTATAAAAAATTATCTGGAAAAGTAGTTACTGCTTTTTCCTGTTCAGTGAAAGTATCACAAATTTGCAAACACTATAATTTAGATCACGAAGTAGTAAAAATAGGATTTAAACATATAGCTGATAAAATGATTAAAGAAGATGTATTACTAGGTGGTGAAGAATCTGGAGGAATTGCTACAAAAGGACATATACCAGAAAGAGATGGAATATGGATGGGATTAATTTTATTAGAATTTATGGCTAAATCAAAAAAATCACTAAATGAACTAATTAATGAAGTATATGATATTATTGGTGAATTCGCATTCGAAAGAATGGACTTGCATATTAGTAGTAAATTGAAAGAAAATATATTAAAAAAATGTACTAATAACGAATATAATATTTTTGGAAAACATTCAATAATAAAAACAGAAAATCTGGATGGATTTAAATATTATTTTGATGAAAATACATGGTTAATGATACGACCTTCTGGAACTGAACCTGTTTTAAGAGTTTATTGCGAAGCAAAAAATAAAAATGAATGCATAGAAATTTTAAATTCAACAAAAAAAGTACTTTTACAAAATGAATAAATTCCAAATAGGGGATAATGTTATTTTAAAACATAATAGAAGTAGGGGGGTAGTAACAAAAATCGTTGGAATTAATAAAGTAAAAATTATTGATGAAGACAATTTTGAATATACAATTTATTTATCAGAAATTATTCCTATTAACATTGAAAATGATAATCGCTCCTCATATGGCGAAAAAATAATTATTAAAGATATACTAAATAGCAAACCACAAATGATAGTAAATCAAAAGAATACTAGTAAAACTATCTCAAAAATTATTGATTTACATATTGAAAAAATTTATCCTGATTATAAAATCGCTAAAGATGTTGATATTTTACAAATTCAGGTTGATTATTTCGTTAATTGTTTAAATAATAGAATTAATTCTAATTTACCATATGTAGATATAATTCATGGAATTGGAGAAGGAAAACTAAGAGAAAAAATACATGAAATATTAGACTCATACGAATTAAAGTATTATGAACAAACTGATGGAGGAAGTACTAAAGTAATGCTTTGAATTTTATTCAATTCCTTCTTCTCTCTTTATAATTTGAGAAATTTGATTATATGCTATTCTTTTAGCAAGTATATTTTTATCCTTATCTAAAATATATATTACAGGGGTTGAATAAATATCGTATTGATCTCTCCAATTACTACTTGCAGCGGGATTACCATCAGGATCGGTCTGCATATCACAAACATTTATCCAATCACCAGTACCTTGATCTTCGATAAACTCTAACCATTTTTCTCTATCAAATTCTGTTTGAACAGCAAAAACAGAAACATCATTTTTTTTATCTAATATATTAGTTGAAGTTAATGTATCCAAAACTTTTTTAACTCTAGGTAATTCTTTCTTACAATGACCACAATCAGGAGCATAAAATATCAGTAAAGTATACTTGGACTCTAAATCATATAATCTTTTAATTTTTCCCTCAGGATCTTTCATAAATGGCATTCCTAACTGATTTACAAATGGGGGAGCAGGCCTACCTATTAAGTTAGGAGCAATTTTTTCAGCTCTTTCTTCAATTTTAACTAATTGATCATCATCAACCCAATCAACCTCGCCTGTCATATAATAATTTTCAACCATATGAACAAAAACTGCGTCCATTCCCATAATTTTTGATCTTTCATAAGTAGATGTAATATATGAAACAACATATTGAAAAATATCTTTATTCAATCTAGAATATCTAACAAGTATGTCTGCAGCTTTAGAAATAGAATCTGGATGCTGAACAGTTAACTTATTTAAGTAGGTATCCATTTTATTAAAAAATATTGGAGTTCTCAATATTCTTTTATCAGAAAAATCAACATTTATCCAATAATTGTCTCTATAAGATTCGAATTGAAATAATTGAATTTCTTTTTCATCCTTCAAATTTTTCGGAGGATCAGGTAAGATTGGATCTTGTGTTGCCCGTAAAACCTTTGTAAAGAATAAATCAGAGTATTTTTTTTCAAAATTTTCTCTATAATTTTTTACCTCTATATCAAGATTAGCAAGCAACTCATTATTTCCTTTTTGCTTTAATACTTTTGCTTGATTTTGCTTGATCATTATAAATTTAAGATATTCATAAAATGGAGTATTTTCTTTACTTTGAGAAAAAGTCATATTATTAATTAATGAATTTTGATCATTAGGATCAAGTATAGTAGAAAAACTAAAAAATTGTTCTGATATTACTAAATCAAAAAATAATTGATTTGGTAAAACAATCATGTACATTCCTCCATCTAGCTCTTTGTCTCCTTCAAAAACAAAAATCCCATTTTTAGAATAAGCAGTATCAGTAGCGTATTGTTTGCCACCAAAATAATAAGCTAATAATACAGAAGTATCTGGCAAATTAACAACTTCACCAGCAATTCTATATTTTGACTTATCTACTTTATTAAAGTTAAAATCAATCTGAGAAAATGAATTCATCTGAAGCAGTATGATGGATAAAAAAATTATAGTATTTTTCATAAAAATGATTTTTTGCAAATTTAATAAACAAAACGTAAAAGTGTAAAATTTATTTCAAATAGATTTTTCTTTTTGAAGATATCCATTTAAATAAATTGTTGATATTATCATAACAGATGCCGTGATATAAAAATATATATTCAGATCTTGAATTTCGTTATTAAGCAAAGGATATAATGGAGATAATAAAAAACATATTAAAATGGTATATACTGGCTCTAAATTAACTGCCATAACTAGCGTGTATGGAGTAATATATTTCATTATTTCAGTCATTAGAACAAATACTAAAGCAGTACAGATGATAGATAATATTAATAAATAAATAAGGTCATTTGATGAAATTTGAAAACTAAATACATCATAAGATCCCAATAATAAAATATAAGTAGCTACTAACAAGGAACCACTAAACATTTCAATGGTACATAATTTAAGTGAAGATACTTTATTTACATATTTAGCATTTAAAACAGTAAATAAAGCAGCGAATAAAGAAGATAAAATTCCATATAAATATGCTTTATTAATATCTAAATAAATCGTATTCCACCACATAACAAATACTGACAATATTATTATAAATCCAAGCACTATTTCATATTTACTAATTGATCTTTTTAATATAAAAGGTTCAATTATAGCGGTAAATAATGATGATGTAGACAAACATACTACACCTATAATTGTATGTTCACGNATAGATTCAAAAAAGAAAATCCAATGTAATCCAACAATAAATCCTATTAGAGATATATAGATCAAATCTCTAATATTAATTTTCCATTTCACATTTGTAAATAATATAAAGAGAAAAAGTGAAAAAAATGTAATTAACATTCGATAAAATACTAAGGCACTTGACTGAACATTATCATTTAAATTCTCCAGTTTAATAAAACTCTCGCTTCCTAAGACTCCTGTAAATCCCAAAATAACCACCATTAAATGAAGAAGAAAAAATTTATAATTAATAAAGAATTGATTCATAACTATTATTTTAGCTATACAAAAGTAATAATAGAAATATGAAAATTTTGATTTCACCAGCTAAAAAAATGGATTTTACTTATAATAACTCAAGTCAAATTTCATCAACCAATTGTGATTTCTTAAATGAATCTCATGAAATCATTCAAACAGTTAAGAAATTATCTAGTGAAAAACTTTCAAGTATTATGGGAATTAGTAGTGATCTAGCTACTTTAAACTATAATAGAAATCAAGAATGGAAGAAAGAAAATGTGTTAAAGCATGGAAAACAAGCTATTCTTTGCTTCAAAGGAGCCGTATATGAATCTATGGGAATTGAAAAATTTTCAAGAAATGATTTTGAATTTACTGCGAAACATTTAAGAATTTTATCTGGATTATATGGGATTTTAAAATCAACTGACCTAATATTGCCTTATAGATTGGAAATGGGCACTAAATTAATCATTGGAAGAAACAAAAACCTTTATCAATATTGGAGAAACAAATTGACAGATAGTTTTTTAGATACAATAAAAAATGATAAGTTTATAATTAACCTTTCTTCTAATGAATATTATAAAGTACTTGAATCAAAAAAAATTAATCTACCAGTAATTACACCTATTTTTAAAGATATTAAAAAAGGAAAAGAAAAAGTTATTTCATTCTATGCAAAAAAAGCTAGAGGGAAAATGTGCAACTATATAATTAAAAATCAAATTAAAAATATTGATGATTTAATGAAGTTTAATGAACTTGAATATCAATTCAGAGATTTTTCAAATAATCAAATCATTTTTACTAGGATCCACGATTAATGTTTTTTTTTATAAATTTACCATAAATATATTCTTATGTTAAAAAAGCACATATTTATAGTAATAATATTTTTTTGTACACTAATTTCACACAACTCTTTATATTCTCAATTTAATCCATGTATATTAAGTGGTGTTAGTGTCACAATAGATCATAATAACAATCCATCACTTATATCAGTTAATATAAATGGATCTTCATCATACGATATAACTTGGAATAATGGAATATCCTCTTATATAACTTCTTATTATTCTGCATGGTGCGTCACAGTAACTGATTTATCAACTATGTGCGATACTACTATCTGTGAGAATTGCTTACCAGATTCACTAGCTGTATGTGCATGTCCATTTATTTATATGCCAGTTTGTGGATGCGATGGAAACATGTATTCTAATTACTGTTTAGCAGATTGTGCAGGAGTAGGCTGGTCACCCGCAATTCCTTCTGGAAATCTAGGTGGGTTTTTACCGTGTACTCAACCAATTCCATGTATTGACTCTTCACAAATAAATATTAATATAATTTGCCCTATGGTATATGATCCGGTATGTGGATGTAACGGCATTACATATTCAAATAATTGTGAAGCGGAATTTTGGGGAGGAGTCACATCATGGACTCAGGGTCCATGCAATACAAATCCATGCAATGTAAATATTAATAATAGTACCGTTGAAATTGAAATTTGTGAAGGAGACACCGCTATTTTAGAAGCTAATTTTGGTTTTAATTCATATCTATGGAGCACTAATGAAACAACAAGAATTATACATGCAACAAATTCTGGAGTATACAGTGTTGTTGCAATGATTCCATCTGCTAACTGCGTTAGTACTGACTCAATAACTGTGATTAAATACCCTAATAATGATTTAAGTCCAATTACTTCACCTAATCCCCCTAATATCTGTTTAGGTGATTCGGTAATAATTGAAGTTAGCTCAAATTTTACAAGTTATTTTTGGAATACTGGAAATCCACTTGATATAAATAAAAACAAGGTTGTTATTTACCCGTTTCAAGACTTTTTATTTATCGTTGAAGCTGTAGATAGTAATGGATGTGAGAAAAAAGAAGAAATACTTGTTATAGTTGATACATGTTCAACTAATCTGAATGACAATAATGATAATGATATAAATATTTTCCAAAACCCTAGCGATAACAGCATAAATATCAGGTTAACATCAAAAGATAATTATGATATATACTTATACGACATTAATGGAAGGTTAATTCATAAAATGATAAATGAAAATACTAAATTTACAATTAACAAAAATGAAATTAAAAATGGAGTATATATACTGCAATTAACATCTAAAAAAGAAATATTAAATTATAAACTAATTTTTCAATAAAAATTAAAAAAATGAATACATGTCTNATAAAAAAAACTGTCATAACAATATTACTTTTTCCATTACTAACTATTGGTAATCAGAACAATAGCAAAATAACGGATAATGAAAATACAGTTATTTCTATTTCAGAAAAATGGTTAATTAAAATTGATAAAATGGATTATGACTGGTGTTATAATAATGCCGATAAAATTATTCAAGAAAGAATATCAATTAAAGAATGGAATAAAACTATGAATGCCGTTTTAGATCCATTAGGTAAAAAAATAAGTAGAAATGTAAATAAAGTATCATTTCATACTGAATTACCTGGTGTTCCTGACGGAAAATATGCTATAATTACGTATAATACTAGTTTTAAGTATAAAGATAAAGCAATAGAAACAATATCCTTAGTAAATATAGATGATCAATGGAGAGTTGCGGGATATTTTATCAGATGAAAATATTTTACTACATAACATTCCTAATAGTTTTATTTTCATGTAAAAAAGAAAATGTCATTCCTAATAATAATGTACCATACTATGGTGAAATACCAACACTACTTATTGAAAACTATGTCAACCGATTATATATAGACTTATTAGGAAGAGAACCTTTGGATGAAGAAATGATATTTGAAGTTCAATATTTGAGAGATAATAACGTGTCAACTGAAAGTCGAGAAGAAATAATTTACAAGATTCAAAATGACACAAGTTTCATAGAAGGTGACTCTTCTTATAAAAAAGCATATTATCATAGAATGTATGATTTGATAAAAGTTAGATTAATTGAAGGCGCTTCAAACGGATATATAAAGTATATAAATAATAATGTTTGGCAAGATTATCTTAATGATTCATTAGCCGGGAATATGATTGATGCAAATAAAAAACTATTAGAATTTAGTAAATTAAATGACGTAATAAATTCTGAAAATGAGTATATGAAAGGTAATATTTCTATCAATGAATTACATAGAAGAATGACATACAATGTTATATATGATGATATTAATATGAATACTTTTAATTATATAAATGCTATTTTTGACAATCTTATATTTAGATACCCAACATCTTATGAATTTAACAATTGTCAATCTATGATTGATGATAACTCAACTGAGTTATTAATGGGAGAGTCTGGTAATAATAAATATGAATTAGGATTGATTATATGCAATTCAAACGAATTTACAGAAGGACTAATAAATTGGAGCTATATTACATATTTAGGAAGAGAGTCGTCTATTATTGAAAGAGATCATCTTATGAAGATTTTCATAACTGATAATGATTATCAAAAAATACAAAGAATTATATTAAGTAGTGATGAATATGCTCACTTTTAAATCAAAATAATGAATAGAATTATATCATTAGTATTAATAATATTATTTACATCATGTGTAAAGGAGGATGTTTATGAATTAAATACTATACAATCAACTTCATATAATGCAAATAAAAATAAGATCAAATCAACCAATCAATTTATTTCAATATTATATGCTAATTTGTTTCAACAAGCTTTATCAGCTAATGAATTAGTAGAAATAAGTCGTTGTATTGAATCTATTGGNGATAAAGAAGTTGCTCATGAAATTGTTCTTTCAAATTTTCTAAATAAAGAGTATGTTCTGATACCCTCGGACTCATTAATGAGGGAAGACCTAAATTTATTTATAGAAGAAACATATAAAAGATTCTATATAAGAGATATTACAGAAGCTGAAAGAGAATTTTTCATTAATTTCTTTGAATCTAACCCAAATGTAAGTGCTGAAATGGTATATATGGCATTTTCATTATCAAATGAATATCAATATTATTAGTATGAAAAGAAGAGAATTTATAAAAAAATCTAGTATTATTGGTGGAGCTGCTATAACTATGCCTTTTATTTTACCTAGCGGAAAACTTTTCGCCGCAACTGGAAACAGAATGTCAAATCATGTTGTTTTTGTAGCATTTGCGGGAGGAGTGAGACAACAAGAATCTGTATTACAACAGTATCTTGATGGAAGTCAAGATTATCCTTCATCGGGAAATATAATGTATAATATTTTAGAAGGAAATGCACCAACAGACAAATTAGTATATGGACAAAATAATAATAATAATGAAAATATACCTATACCAAAGATATTATCACAAACATTACAACAACAAGGAACATTATTTAAAGAAGTAAATGCATCAACGGTTGGTCACTACGCTGGTGTAAACACATTATTAACTGGAAACTATATGTATTCACAAGGATTAAGAGTTAAACCATTAATGCCAACTATTTTTGAATATTTAAGAAGACACTTAGGTGAAAAAGCAACAAAAACATGGTTTATTGGAAATGGAATAGGAAACTCAATTCCATTATTAGATTACAGTGAGCATAGTAATTATGGATCCCAATATGGAGCCAATTTCTTAGCTCCTACAATAACTTTTGGAGATGATGGAGATAAACATCTTAGAAATGCAAAAATATATCATCCAGACGACGAATTAGATCCGATGTATAAAATGAAATACTTTCTGGACAATGTTTGGTACTCTCAAGGTAAATCATTGCCTAATATAGGAAATACGATAGATGAAAAAGCGGCAATAAAACAATTTGTTAAGGATATGTTTGTTAAAAAGGAAAACGGAACTATTGCTCATCCACCATCAGCTAATGGTTCTGATGGTCAAACAATTGGATATGCTTGTGAAGTTATGGCTAGATTCAAGCCAACCCTAACTGTAGTTTACTTATCTAATGTTGATGGATGCCATTCAAATTTTACAGGATATTTAAAATCATTACACGCTGCAGATCACGCTGTTGGACATTTATGGGATTATGTACAAAATCAGATACCAGAAATGGCTAATAATACTACAATTATTGTAGCCCCAGAGCATGGAAGAAATTTAGATCCTAATAATATTAAAGATGCAAATGAATTCTATGGATATGATCATTCTGACTCAAATAGTAGGAGGATATTTAGCTTAATAGCAGGGCCTGGTATTGATAGCAATCTTATGATTGGAAATGAAGGAAATGGAGTAGGCGACATAGTGAATATAACACCTACTATAGCAGAAATTTTAGGATTCAAAGATGAAGTTATAAACCAAGGTTTAGTATATAATAATAATTCATTTTTTGATTTAATGTAATTATGAAAAAAAAATTATTTTTCTTAACTATAATTACAATAATGATATTTAGTTGTAAAAAAGAATCTATAAATCCATATAATGACAATGATTTAAAACCACCAATTGGCGATACATCCACGTATTTTAACGATCCAACTAATTTCGCTTCCATTTATAGTAATATTTTTCTTCCATATTGCGCAAATTCCGGATGCCATGATGGGAGTTTTGAACCAGACTTTAGAAGTATTGAAAGCTCATATAATACATTAGTTTACCATCCAGTAACAAAAAACAATGACTTAAATACATTCCAATATAGAATAAAACCTGGATTTGTAACAGAAAGTGTATTGTATGCTAGATTGCTATCTGATCTAAATGGTACTGCATTATTTGACGATAATTCACAAGTAATGCCGTTAACAGCAGACATTGCTTATGATCCAAATCAAGAAAATATATGGCATACTGAAAAGAGTATATACATTGAAAATATTAAAAATTGGATTGAAAATGGAGCTTTAGACATGTATGGAAACTCACCATCTATTCCTAATAATAAGCCCGAAATGAAGGGGGTAATTGCTTTTGCTAGTGGTAATACTTCAAACTCTTTTAATCGTGAAGGTAGCCGTGGAACAATTATAGTTCCACAAAATATCAACACAATAGATATATGGTTTGCAATAAGTGATGACCTTCTACCTACAAATGAATTAACTTATAATAAAATTAAAATTAGTGATAACTTTTTAAGTTTTCAGAATAAACCTGAACAACAGTTGTCCTTAGTAAGTCAACCTCTATTAGCTCCAGGATATTATCTAAGTGAAACAGTAGAATATTATCATTACTTTACATGTGATGTTTCAAATTTAACTTCTGGTGATGAAAGATTTATTAAAATATATGTAAAAGATGATACAAACCCATTAACAGAAATCCCAAGTAATGGGAGCTCATACCAAGTAATTAGACACTTTACATTTGAAATTCAATGATAAAATATAAATATATCATATTATTTTTTACTTTAGTTCTTATGTCTTGTAGTAAAGAAGAAGAAAGTATTTTTAATATTGTATTAATAGAAACTAATCCTACTGAAATGCAAGAATTTCAAGAAAATATCACTGTTAATATTTCATATGAACATTCAGAAGGATTTATGGGATTTTACGACCCAGATTACTTGTCACTGGAAGTAAAAGATAGTAGACTAACAAATCCTGACTTTTATCATTTAATTCCATTAAATCCTCCGAATAATCAATTATCAATTCAAGGCATAATTAGTCTTGAAATTGACTCTCCATTTTTACTTGGAAATGGAAATCAAGAAACACTTTATTATTCTATTCGTATTCAAGATAGGGAAGGTAATTGGAGTAATAACATTAATACCCCATTAATTTATGTAAATAAATGAATGAAAGATATTTAATTATATTATTTTTAATAGTGTTTCATATATCTATTCTTGGACAGTATACAATGCAGGACTTAACTGTTATTGATTGTGAAGGAACGTTGACTGATAGTGAGTCAAACGGATTAAATCCAACTTGGTACTCTCAAAATGAGAATTATAATTTTACTATATGTCCTCCAAATGCATTGCAAATAACAATTGACTTTTCTTTATTTTCAACAGAGCCTGTAAATGATTATGTAATAATATATGATGGGCCAAATAATACATATCCAATTTTAGCTGGTCCATTCTCTGGTACTAATTTACCTCCACAAATAACATCAAATGGTTGCATTACAATTCAATTTATTTCAGATCAAAATGTAAATGAAGAAGGTTTTGAACTTTCGTGGGAAACTAATGTTTCAATACCATCGCCTCCAAATATATCTATACCATTAGCTCCCACATGTAGTACAACTGTAGTAAATATAGAACTCGACCAAGCTATTCATTGTGATTCTGTAAACAGCGCTCAATTATCAATTAATGGACCAATTAATCAGTTAGTTAGCTCTTTACCAATTAATTGTATTAATGATTCTACAAATAATATTCAAATAAATTTAAATCCAGGATTAAATAATAGCGGAAATTACAATTTGTTTTTTCAAAGTTATTTTATGGATGACTGTAATAATATTTGGGAATTATCAAATAATACTCAATTTATTATTGATGACTGTCCACTAAATGTTAATATTGAAGCAAATAATACAACAATATGTATTGGTGAATGTACTGATTTATATGTAAATGTCTCTGGAGGCGATTCAACATCATATTTTTACGATTGGTTACCAGCATGGAATAATAGTCCTGGCATTCAAACTGTATGTCCTACAAGCACTACTCAATATATAGTAACTGTTAGTGATAATAGTTCTGCTATTCCAGCTACTGATACAATAACAATAAATGTAGCTAATCCACCAATTGCACAATCATCAACAACAATATGTCAAACTGATTCACCAATATTTTTAACAGCTGTTCCAAATGGAGGCATATGGAGTGGATTAGGAATAATAAATCAAAATTCAGGATTATTCTCACCAAATGGTTTACCAAGTGGATCATATAATATAAATTATAATCTTAATGGATGCCAAGATAATGTCACTATAGATATTTTAGAAATAAACGCAGGAGATGACATATCGACATGTATAAACGCACCAACATTTAATTTAAATAACAATTTAGTAACTACTGGCGGCAATTGGTCTGGAAGTAATCTTATTCAATCTAATGGTGATATTAATGTCGGAGGGATACCAACTATCATAACAGGAATTTATACATTACCAAATGGGTGTATAGATACCGTATCAATTGAAGTAGTCAACAATATAAGTATGCCACAAGTTACATCTATTTGTCAGCAGTCAGGCAATTTTCCTTTATCATTTTNTCCAAATAATGGAATTTGGTCAACAACACCAGACAATCAACAGTTACCAAGTTTATGTAGTAATCCTATTCAAAATTTCCCTCACATAGAAAGCTGGGAATTGGGATTAAATAATTGGATAGATGATCCAAATAATGATTTTAATTGGAGTATAAATAGTCTAGGAACTCCTTCAGCAAACACAGGTCCTCAAAATGCTTATCATGGTTTTAATTATATATATACTGAAGCGTCAAATCCCAATCATCCAGAAAAAATTGCGTCTATTATATCACCTTGTATTAATATATCTGAATTTAATAATCCAGTATTGAATTTCTGGCTACACAAATTTGGCGCAGGGCAAGGCAGTCTTGCAATTGATGTTTCCACTGATAATGGAAACAGTTGGGTATATAATCATTGGTACAATTATGGAGATATGGGTAACCAATGGAAAGAAGTTTCTGTAAATTTAAGTAACTTTAATGTTCCTGAATTAAGAATTCGTTTTAGAGTAAAGACTGGGAGTTGGCAATCAGATGTTGCAATTGATAATGTAGCAATACTTAGTGGACCTATTACAATAAATGGAAATGTTTTAACTAATGTAGCAAATGCTGGACTGCAGACTTTTAATTACTCAATAGAAGGATGTAATGACAGCATTAATTTAGTTATTGACGAAATAAATGCTGGAGATGATGATATAAGATGCCCTAGTGAATCTCCATTTAATTTACTTGGTTATCCCAGTGGTGGAGTTTGGTCTGGTAATAATATTACAAACAATTCTTTAGGTTCATTTGACCCAAGTTTAGGTAATGGAACAAACATCATTACTTATTCAATGAATGGATGTATTGATACAGTTGAAATTGTTGTAATTAATACAAACATTCAAATTGACACATTATATTATTGTATTAATGATGGAGTTAAGACGCTGAATATGAATGAATTACCCAGAACCCCATGGAATGGAGTATGTATTGGAAGTGGAATAATTTCAAATAATTTTCCACCTTTATTTGATCCTCAAACAGCTGGAGTGGGTATACACAAGATATATTATGAAGCAAATTCATGCATTGATAGTTTTTTCATTCATGTAATAGATAGATCTATACTCTTTGATACTTTGATATGTTCATCATCACCAGACTTTATACTTAATGCATCTCCATCAGGAGGTACATGGTATGGGAGCGGAATAATTAATTCATCATCAGGATTATTTTCTCCATCAATAGTAAATTTAGGAAATAATTATATAATATATAATTCTCCTTCAGGTTGTATAGATACTTTTATTTTAAATATATATGATAATCCTATCCTTAAATTCACTGAAATTGATAACTACTATTGTTTTAAAGATACTAACATAAATATTGGTGTTGATCCTTTAGGCGGCACTCTTATTGGAAATGGAATAAACAATAATAATTTTAATCCATCATTGGCTGGGAGTGGTTATCATAATATTTCTTATTCTTATGGTAATGGAAATTGTTTAATTACTATAGATACAATAATTTTTGTAGAGAGTGAGATGACAACTTCAACATATCAATCTAAAGATACGATATGCACTGGTGAGCTCATAAATATTGGAGTTAATGTTAGCGGTGGAACTGAAAATTATGAGTTCATTTGGAATAATAATTTAGGTACAAGCTTTAATCATTTAGTATCACCAAATTCAAGTATAATATATACAGTTACTGTTTCTGACGGATGTTCTCAAGATGCCTATAACTTTATAGATATTTTTGTTCACTCAAATTTTCAAAAACAATTTTCTACTTCTGATAAAAAATGTTATGGAGAAATAGGTTTTGCAACAATAAATATTGAACCCGAAGGTAATTATTACTATAACTGGAGTGTTGATAATGAGATAAACAATGATACTATTTATGCTCAAGTAAACAAGACTTATTCATTAACTATTATAGATAATTCAACTAATTGTCAAGTTACTGACACAATTACTATTCCTGGATATGATAGATTAACTGCAGATTTTATTAAAAATACTACTGAATGCATCATACTAGAAAAAAACAACTTACAGCTTCTTAATAATAGTATATTTAATCCATCTCAGTTATCTAATGAAAGTCATTGGAATTTTGGAGATGGAAATAAAATCTCATTTGACCCTAATATTAACCCAACTCATATTTTTTCTGATACTGGAACATATGATCTTTCATTAATACTAAAAAATCCAGGAAATTGTGCAGATACAGCCGTTAGTACTGTATGCGTTATTTCTAAAAATAACATGCATATTCCAAATAGTTTCTCTCCAAATAATGATGGATGTAATGATTATTTTTATATAGTTGGACAGGGATATTTTTCAGAATTTTCTATTGAAGTATATGATAGATGGGGGAGTAACTTAATATTTGAGTCACATGACATAAAATATATAAATAGTTCTTCTGAATTGAATAATTGCAATGACAATACTCGTATAAATAACTTCTATCAAATGGGAATTTGGGATGGAAATAATATCAATGGAAGTAAGTCACCATTAGGAATTTATGTATATAAAATAAAATATTTAAATTCAGATTCTGATTATAAAGAGATATCTGGGAAAATTAATTTAATTAGGTAAAGTATATTCTTTATAACCCTTAGCTTCTGTATATTCATAACCATAATCTAGTACTCTCCATCTTTTATTATCATCTTGATGAAGTATTAAGTTCTCAGTATGATTATGAGTAAACTCATAATAAACATGATATTTAAAGATCGCATAGTATCCATTAGGATATTCATACATCATTTCATATTCAGTCTTTGACCAATCACTAATAAATTCTCTAGAGTACTCAACTCGATTCTTCAATTCACCAAAAGGCTTAATTACATCATTCATTCCAGAAATCCACTCTAACGAATCAAATATAGATTTTAAATTTAAAGAAAGTGATTCAAAAGCTTTAGAAAATTTATTATTNTTAATATTATCTAACCATAATGTAGATGATTTACTAGCATCATCTAATTTTAAACTAAAATTCATCTGTGAAAATGATGAAAAGTTATACATTATTACGAAAAAGGTTATTAAGCAANTAATATTAATTCTCATTTATACATATATTTATTCTAAAGCTAATTTATAAAATTATAACTCTATTATAGTTAAATATAGTATAAGATTCAGGATTAAGTTTTATAAATACACGAAATATTAAAGTAATTATTCAGATTGATATTCAAAATCAATATAATTTTTATTTATTTTTTAATAAAATAAAAAGTTATTAACTAAATAATCAAAAGCAAAAAACATTTCTTATCTAGGAGAATTGATAAAAATAATTATCAAAATGAATAATCTTATACAAAGTATAAATAATTGAAAATCAATTGATTACAATCTCTCTTATCTAGAAAATACATAATTACAGAAATAAAAGAGAATAATTTTAAATTTCTTCGTGTTATAAAATTAAGATAATAATTAATTTACTTATCAACAATTAAAATAATATTACTAGGTATAAACATCTTTTTATATAGATATTTTACTATATTTATAACGTAAAATTAATTATTAACCAAAAAAAATAAATTATGGCTTATCAGCACACAAATTCAAAAGGTAACACTTATTACTTAAATTCTAAAGATGTTACTTTAAAATCAACAGGTAGAGTACAAACTATTTACTTTTTCTCAAAAGATTCTAGAAATACTGGTTGTGAATTACCATCAGGAAAGAAAGTTATAGAGAATTCTAAAACTGGATTACCTATGTTGAAAAACGGATAATCGTTTTTTTTACTGAAAATTTAAAAACCCAGATCATTTGATTTGGGTTTTTTTTTAATATATTGTTATTTACCTCATGTAGGTACCCATAATTAATATTATGTTAAATAGAATAATATCTTAACCTCCTACTTATCTAATCCTTGAGTAACTAAGTGCTTAATATACTTTCTATGCTGGTTTGTTTCAAAATCAGCATTACTATAATTCAAATTATTTTTAAGCCAATTTAAATTATAATATGCAGAAGATTTTGAAATATTATCATATCTACCATTAACAATAGTAAGTAACCTATTAACATATTCAATTTGTAAATTCTGACGAACTGCAGAAACTTTGGTATTAATATCACTAGAAAACATAGACTTTCTTAAATCAATCATATAATCTGGTACACTGTAAATATTTCCATAGTAAGAAGAATTTGTCATTCTAAATAGAACTTTTGGGTGCATTAAGTGATCAAGAAGTCTACTTTGATAGCTTAATATACGCTGCATTACTTCTGGATCATTAGAAATACTAAATCCTCTTCTTTGCTTTTGTAAATAAGGAAAAATTTCAGAACCTAAAACAATTCTATTACTAAAACCATATTTAGAAATCATTTCCAATGCTTCTTTTTGTTTCTCCATTTCAACAGGTAAAAAAGGTTTTTGCTCAGAATTCTGATCAATATGTGATAGATCAACCATTACACCTCCTATTTGTCTAGAAACTACATTTAAACACTGATAATAAGAATATAATAAACTTCTATATGATCTATATAATTCTTCATATGTATCATTATCTTTAGTATATCGATCCTTAAGATTAATCATAATATTTTCAATCATATTTATCTTGTCTAAAGAATGATTGATTTGATCACTAGATAAATCATATATCATAGCGTTAGGATCAGTACCTTTTCCTGGTGAACGCATATCAAAGGCATCATTAGCAAACGCTAGTTCTTTTTCTGTTGATCTAGATAAGATATCTTCAAGAATAGTATCAGTAGTATATCCAAATTCTATAGCCCAAATATCATAAACTCCAGGCTTAATATCAAAAAACAATCCCTGATCAGCGGTATCTTTAGTAATATTAATTGCTGGATATTCCATAACTGATGAACAAACTCCTTTCTCATTAACTAAATCCTTATTATTTAATTCCTCATTTGATAATAACAAACTTCCTTTGAAATTATGATTAAGGCCTAAAGTATGTCCAACTTCATGCAATACTAATCTATATAGTGACTGTTTTACTAATTCTTTTTCCATTGCTTCAGATAAACCAGAAGTTTTAATATAATTAACTCCTAAATTATTTTCGATATTTTGATATAAAGCAGCGTCACATAAATGATTATCCCTATCTGAACTATTAAATAATTCATCTTGATAAACTCTACCAGTAATATAAGTCCACTCTAACATAATATCAGCACCTAAAATTTCTCCAGTTCTGGGATTTACAAAAGAAGGTCCATAACCACCCCAAGGTGGACTAGGTGAAGAAGTCCATCTTAAAACATTATATCTAATGTCACCAGCATCCCATTCAGCCGTATCAGGTTGAATATTAACTTGAATCGCATTTTTAAATCCAGCTTTTTCAAATGCTATATTCCATGTCTCTACACCATCTTTAATAATTTGTCTAAATTCTAAAGGAGTAGTATTTTCAATCCAATAAATAATTGGTTTAACTGGCTCTGAAATTTCTTCCTCAGGATTTTTTTTCTCTAATCTCCAACGATTAATGAAATCTCTATAATTCACTCTATCTAATGTCGTCATATCGTTAGATTGAGTTGTAAAATACCCAATTCTAGTGTCATCATATCTAGGAATATATTGATCATCAGGCATTTCAACTATACTATGCTGAACAAATAATGAAACTACCCTAGAATCTGTCACAGCATCACTTCCATAACTTGATGGATATCTACTTTCATATACATAGTTAACCAAAACATCAGTATTTTCTGGATAGTTTTTAAAATGCTTATATCTTGTTTTTTTACTTAAATTTCCTAATTTAAAACCTCTATATCCAGGATATATATATTTTACCTGTTGTAGAGATTCAGTCAGAAAAATATTATCTGCACTAATCAAAAATTTAGTTTTACAAGGGCTTTTTGCAATAATATTTTCAGATATAATAATCGGAGAATTTATGTTAGCCTGTGATGCTTTAGAAAGAGCATTTTTTTCATCAAAATAATACTTAGTATTTTCAACATTAACATCAATACTATTATAATATTTATCAAACTTAATTATTTTAGACCCTCTATATCTTCCTCTATTAGCCCATACATCCCCTACTCCATTTTCAAAATAACTAAAATATATATATTCTTTATTTAAGTGAGAAGTATCAATTTCAATATAAGCTTTACCAGTTTTTTTATCTTGATAAATATTGAATAATCCTTCATAATTATCACAATTTTTAACTTTTTCCTTAATTTCATCTTTAACAACAATTTTAGGAGCTTCTTTTTTCTTTTTATTAAAAATATCATTAAAATGTGGAGCGTGAATTTGTGATACTAGCAAACCATTCACTAGAAACAATAATGACATTAATACTAATTTTACATTTCTTTTTATGTACATTTTTTTAATTTTTATTTTAATAAATTTAATTTATCTCTTGTTGCCATAGATTCTTTTTCCATGCCTAATTTATAATATATTGTAGCTAAATTATTTAAACCAGGTTTACTTTCAGGATAAGTTTCTACATATTTTATAAGGTATGGAAGTGTTTTGGAATATAATTCATTTAAGTTATTCTTAATTAACTTAGTTTGAGAGTTCGATAATTTATCAAACTTGATTTTATTTTCTAATTTCATGATTTGAAGATTGTACAATTCAGTAAAATGCTCCATAGCGATTATAGAATTTGGATCAATTTCATTAATAACAAAATTTAAATCTTCCTCTGCTTCCGCAAAAAGTTCTTCATCCATATATCTTGAAGCTCTAATTACATAAAGAACATCATTCAAATCATCAACTTCAATTGCTTTTGACAACTTATTAATTATTTGTTGATTAGACTCTCCCATTTTAATAAGTAAGTCTATTTCTGAATTAATTAGCATTGATTCTGATTCAAATAAATATTTTCCATCTTGTAGATATGAAAGTGATTTGTCAAGATCACCTTTTTCTTCATACGCTTTACTAATATAAACATAAATAGAGGGATCATTTGCGCTAATATCTATTGACTTCTGTAAAAAATCAATCTGCATATCTAAATCTTTTAATTGAAAAGCAGCTAAATACATGTTCTTATAAATTGATTCAGGAACTATATTCCCTCTCTTTAATAAATTATCCTTATCTAAAGGTATAATTTTAAATATCTCTTGATATTTATTTAATGCATCGTTGTATTTTTTCGCATTATAATCTGCAACACCGCTATTAAATAATTTATAGCCACACTGTATCAAGCCATCTAAGACGTCTTCTTCTCTTGTCCATTTCCGAACTATACTTCTACCCTTCTTATCTTTATCTAGACATCTAATATATGCTTCTGTCGCTTTAAATACAGCATCAGCATCAAGCTCAGCATGATTAATCATAATCTCTAAATAAATTTTAGATCGATAATTCCACATCTTAGGAGCATTAGATGTAGTTTCATGAACATAAGCTAAATCAATATATTCTTTTGCCTTAGATATTTTTGTTCTTTTACCATCTCTATCCTCATATCTATATTCATTGTATGCATTTTGAATATTCGTGTTTTGAGAAAATATTATCTCGTTAAATAATAATAAGAAGAATAATACAAATATTTTATTTTGACTAATTGATTTCATTTATTTTAAAATTATATTTATTACCGTTTTTAGATGTTAAATTTTTTAATTTATCTTTAATCAAATATGAGTTTCCTACAATAACAATCGATAATTTATCTTTCATAATATATTTTTCAGACAAACTATTAACTTCGTTTTTTGTTATTGAGTTTAAGATATCAGATTGTTTACTTATGTATGACTCATCCAAATCATATGATAATATCCTATTTAGAAAACCTAACTTTTGCATAGGAGATTCATATTTTAAGGCATCTGAATTTAACATTGAACTTTTAGTAGAACGTAATTCATCATCATTTATTCCTTGAGAAGTATACATGTCTAATTCATTTAATATTTCAACTAAGGCACTGTCAGTTGCTTCAGACTTAACTGATGAAAAAACAACAAAAGCACCTTTGTCTTTATCTCCAGTAAAGAAAGAATAAACACCGTACGTATATCCCTTATCCTCTCTAAGATTTAAAAACAATCTAGCAGAAGCACCTCCTCCTAAAGAATAGTTCATAATTTTTGATTTGTAAAATTCTCCATTAGCATCATATTTATTCGATTTATGACCTAAATAAATTACCGATTGAGATGAGCCAGGCTTATCAATTAGATAGATTTGTGTTTCTTTATCTTCAGGAAATTCAAAGACTTTAGGAATTGAAACATTTTTAATTTCCCAAGAATTTAAAAAACCAAGTTTTTGAATTATTTTATCTTTATTAATATCCCCAACTATCGAAATCTCTGCAAGAGATGGAGCATAATAACTTTTATAATAATTGTCAACATGCTTGATTTTTATTTTATTAATTGTTTTTTTGTTAGCGCTTAAACCAAAAGGAGAATCTCCAAAAAGAATTTTTTCAAATCTATCTCTTGCTACAAACTGAGAATTCTTTTCCTGAGAGTTTATTGACTCAACATACTGTTTCTTGACAATTCTTAAATCCTCCTCATTAAAATTAGGATTAAATAACTTTTCTTGTAATAACTCTAAAGTTTTATCAATATTTTTAGTTAATGAAGACATGAAAATTGTCGTAGATCTACCTGAAGAAGAAAAGGTTATTTCACTACCAATTTTAGCTAGTTCTTTTTCAATATCTTCGCTACTATAATTTTTTGTACTTTCATTCATTAATGATGCAGTAATTTCAGATAATCCAAGTCGTTTTTTATCATCAAATAAATTACCACCATCTATTTTAATTCTTAAAAATATTTTAGGAACTTCAGAATATTCTGTACCAATAAGTTTAATTCCGTTTTTAAATTGATATTTATAATAATCAGGAACTCTTGGAGCTTTAGATATACCAGGAATTGGCTGATCAGTTCTACAACAAACGTCAAATTCAGTTTCAGCCTTGTTGTATTGTAAATTATCATACTGAGGATCATCTTTCAAAATCAAATTAGCATTAGGATTAAAACTTTCTAAAACTAGATCTTCAGAAGAAAAAGGACTTTTAGGTTTCACATTTATAATTACAGAATTCTTATCTTTTATATACTTTTTATATACTCTAATTACATCTTCTCTAGTAACATCATTGTATCTGGAAATTTCAGAACTAATATTAGGTTTACCTCTTCCTAGCCATTCCCATGAAGAAATTGTATTTACTTTAGTGTCTAATGACGACTTGTAATTAATTATTTGTGACTCAATTTCCATTTTAGCCATTAATAACTCATCATCAGAAAATCCTATTTCTTCCCATTCGTTAATTGAAGATCTTATCATTGATTCAATATTATTAAAATATTTTCCTTGATCTTCTTGCCAATCAGGATATGAAACTACAGTAAAATGAAATTCACCAGACAATTCTCTACAAGGATTATAAACCATTGTTTGAATAGCCTTTTCAGACTTAACAAAATTTTTGTAAAAAACAGAACTATTACCTTGTCCCATTAAAGAAGCTAATACATCTAACGGAGCCTCATCTTTATGATAATTAGGAACCGTAGGAAAGACCATGTCAGTCATTGGAAGATATACATTGTCAGTATAACCATTATAAACATCGTTAGTTAATCTAGGAACATTAGGCCTCATTCTCCTAACTTCAGGACCTTTATTAATAGATCCAAAATATTTATTAACCATTTTCATAACAGACGATGGATTAACATCTCCTGCAATAGTTAAAATAGCATTATTTGGACCATACCATCTAAGAAAAAAATCTTTTAGATCATCAACAGAGGCTCTATCTAAATCATCTACATAACCAATTACTGGCCAGTTATATGGATGAGAAGGAGGATAAAGAGTTTGACCTAAAATTTCATAACTTAGCCCATAAGGTTGATTAATCTGCTGCTGTTGTTTCTCATTTTTAACCGCATCTCTTTGATTTTCAAACTTTTCTACAGAAACAGCGTCAAGTAAAAAACCCATTCTATCTGACTCTAACCATAGAGCAGTTTCTAAATAATTAGAAGGAACAGTTTGAAAATATACTGTTCTATCAGAAGATGTGTTTCCATTCATAGTTCCACCAGCATCACTAATAATTTTAAAATGTTTCTCATCTTCAACATTTTCTGAACCCTGAAACATCATGTGTTCGAAAAAATGAGCAAATCCAGATTTACCAGCAGTTTCTCTATTAGAACCAACATGATAAGTTACATGAACTTGAACTATAGGATCAGAATTGTCTTGATGAATCAGAACAGTTAGTCCATTATCTAATTTCCATTTTTCATATGAAATATCAAGATCATTTAATCCACACTTCTCAACAAGTTTATATTCAGCATTGAAATCAGCTATATTATTATTTGACTGCGATTTTTCAGCAGCTAATTTTCTAGCAGAGATAGAACTTTTTTGTGAAAAAACAGAAAGTGATAAAAAAACAACTGGAATCAGGATATATAATCTATTAACTTTCATTATCATTATTATTTTTATTATTATCATTATTATTATCTTCATCATCTTCATCATTTTCATCATTTTCAAATTTAGTAACTTTTGCAACTGAAGCAATTGAGTCATCATCCTTTAATCTAATAATTTTCACTCCTTGTGTAGCCCTTCCCATTTCTCTTAAAGCATCAACTCCAATCCTTATTGTTATGCCTGATTTATTAATCACCATTAAATCATCTAAATCAGTAACATTCTTAAGAGCTATTAAATCACCTGTCTTTTCAGTAACATTAATTGTTTTCACACCTTTTCCACCTCTGTTAGTTATTCTATATTCTTCTATTGATGATCTTTTTCCATATCCATTTTCAGCAACAACTAAAATACTTGAATTTAAATCATTAACGCAAACCATTCCAATAACTTCATCCTTAGCATCTTTTAATCTTATCCCACGAACTCCAGAAGCGGTTCTTCCCATAGAACGAACTTTTTCCTCTTCGAATCTTATACATTTACCAGATCTGACCGCCATCATTATTTGTGATTGACCATTAGTCATTTTTGCTTCTAATAATTGATCACCTTCTCTAATTGTAATAGCATTAATCCCATTTGATCTTGGACGAGAATATGATTCTAAAGAGGTTTTCTTAATTTGCCCTTGCTTTGTACACATTACAATGTAATGATTATTAACATATTCTTCATCTTTAAGATCTTGAGTATTTATATATGCCATTACCTTATCATCAGATGGAATATTTATTAAATTCTGTATCGCTCTACCCTTTGAAGTTTTGCTTCCTTCAGGTATCTCATATACTTTTAACCAAAAACATCTACCTTTTTCAGTAAAAAACAACATATAATCATGATTTTTCGCCATCACCATCTCTTCAACAAAATCCTCATCTCTAGTAGTAGCTCCCTTAGATCCTACTCCTCCTCTACCTTGAGCCCTGTATTCACTTAAAGATGTTCTTTTAATATAACCTAAATGAGATATAGTTATTAATACTTCTTCGTTAGGGATCATGTCTTCAATACTAACTTCAGATGATGAGAATTCAATATTAGATCTACGATCATCACCATATTTTTCTTTAACATCCTCCATATCTTCAATTAATAGTGACAATCTAAGGTCCTCATTATCAAGAATTTCTTTTAAACTTTTTATTCTTTCCATTATTTCATCATGTTCACCTTTAATCTTATCTCTTTCCAATCCAGTTAGCTTTTGTAATCTTAAATCTAAGATTGCTTTAGATTGTATTTCTGATAAATTAAAAGATGAAATTAATCCATTTTTCGCATCATCAGGGGTTTTTGAAGATCTAATCAACTTAATAATTGCATCAAGATTTTCGAGAGCCACTAATAATCCTTCTAAAATATGAGCTCTTTTCTCAGCTTGTTTTAATTCAAAATTTGTTTTTCTTAAAAGTACATTATGCCTATGAGCAACAAATAACTGTATTAAATCTTTTAAATTTAATAATTTAGGTCTACCCTTTACTAAAGCAATATTATTAACACTAAAGGATGACTGTAATTGGGTATATTTAAATAATTTATTTAAAACTATATTAGGTATTGCATCTCTTTTGAGTTCATAAACAATTCTCATTCCGTTCCTATCAGACTCATCTCTAATATCTGAAATTCCATCTATCCTTTTACTATTAACTAAATCCGCAGTTTTTTTAATCATATCAGATTTATTTACCATGAATGGTATTTCTTCTACAATTATTTTTTCTCTATTAGCAGATTCCTCAAATCTATACTTTCCCCTCATAACAATTCTACCACGACCAGATTCAAAAGCAGATTTAACACCATCATATCCATAAATAGTACCTCCTGTAGGGAAATCAGGTGCTTTAATATAATTCATCAATTCAGATATTTCAATCTCACCCTTGCTTTTAATATAAGCTATAATACCATTAGCAACTTCGGTTAAATTATGAGGAGGCATATTAGTTGCCATTCCAACTGCTATTCCAGTTCCACCATTCAATAACAAATTTGGAAGTCTCGAAGGAAGAACTGTAGGCTCTCTTAATGAATCATCAAAATTATCTTGCCAATCAATTGTGTCTTTATCAATATCAGCTAATAAGTCTTCAGCTGTTTTTTGCATACGGGCTTCAGTATAACGCATAGCAGCAGGATTATCACCATCGATAGATCCAAAATTACCTTGACCATCAACTAATTGATAACGCATTGACCACTCTTGAGCCATTCTAACCATCGCATCATAAACAGCCGTATCACCATGTGGATGAAACTTACCTAATACCTCTCCAACTATTCTTGCTGATTTTTTATATGAAGAATTAGATTTAACTCCTAATTCATGCATTCCAAATAATATTCTTCTATGAACTGGCTTCAAACCATCCCTTACATCGGGCAAAGCTCTAGAAACTATGACAGACATTGAATAATCAATGTACTTAGACTTCATTTCTTCCTCAATATTAATTGGAATAATCTTTTCTCCTTCTGACATTTTAATTAAATTTGATTAAGTAACAAATTAACAAAAAATCCGTATCCTATTAAAAAATACCATGACAAAATATCTAGTTAAGTTATGAACAATTTTTGTTGAAAAAAGAACAAGTAATTAAACTAGAAATGATGAAAAAAATAACTAATTATTGCAAAAGAAATTTAAACTTAAAAATTATATACAATGAATGGAGATTTTTCTGAAAGAATGATTACAGTTTTAGAATATATCAAAGAGGAAGCTTTGAGATTAGGAGATGAGACAATTGGAGTAGAACATCTAATTCTTGGTATTATTCGTGAAGGTAAAGGAAGCGCAACTAAAGTCTTAAATATTTTAGGTCTGGATATGCAAGATTTAAAGAAAATTATTGAAGAAGTAGTTTCTATAAATGATAGAAAAACATTATCATATCATTCAATGAATAAAGATATCAGCAAACAAGCAAAAAATATAATTGATAAATCATTACTTGAATTACAAAGATTAGGAGATAAAAAAATTAAAACTATCCATATTCTTTTATCGATACTTAAAGATAAGAATAATATAGTTTTTTCTACATTAGAAAGACTTAGTATTAACTACGAAAAAGTATTGGAGACATATATTTCAATTGAAGATAAATATGATGATATAAATGATGATTCTGATCAAGAAAATAATGATGATGACCTTTTTGAGGAAAATGACAAAAAAATAAAAAAAACACATTCAACTGGAAGAAGCAAAACTCCAACTTTAGATAATTTTGGCAGAGACTTAACTCTAATGGCTTCAGAAGATAAATTAGACCCAATTGTTGGAAGACATAAAGAAATTGAAAGAGTATCTCAAATTCTTAGTAGAAGAAAAAAAAATAATCCAATATTAATTGGAGAACCTGGAGTTGGAAAATCAGCAATTGCTGAAGGACTAGCTTTAAGAATATATGAAAGAAAAGTATCAAGAGTTCTTTTCAATAAAAAAATAATTATGCTAGACCTACCGGGACTAGTAGCTGGAACAAAATATAGAGGTCAATTTGAAGAAAGAATGAAGGGAATTATAACTGAATTAAATGAAAATCCTGACATTATACTTTTCATTGATGAAATTCATACTCTTGTAGGAGCTGGTGGAGCTTCCGGATCTCTAGATGCTTCAAATATGTTTAAACCTGCTTTAGCCAAAGGTGAACTTCAATGTATCGGCGCAACAACTTTAGATGAATACAGACAAAACATTGAAAAAGATGGTGCCTTAGAAAGAAGATTTCAAAAAGTCATTGTTGATCCAACATCAATTGAAGAAACAATTGAAATATTAAACAATATTAAGGATAGATATGAAGAACATCACAATGTTGAATATACAGAAAAAGCACTTAACGCATGTGTTCTACTAACTGATAGATACATGAATGATAGACACTTACCTGACAAGGCAATTGACGCATTAGATGAAGCGGGATCAAGAGTTCATATTACTAATATTAAAGTTCCTGAAAATATTCTAATACTTGAAAAAGAACTTGAAAAAGTTAAATTAGATAAAAAAACGGCTATTAACAAACAAAAATTTGAAGAAGCTGCTGATATTAGAGATAAAGAAAAACATATAGAATCTAAACTATCACACTCTAAAAATATCTGGGAAAAAGAACTAAAAAACAAAAAAGAAAAAGTAACTGAAGAAAATGTTACCAATGTAATCGCTATGATGACAGGCATACCTGTTCAAAGAATAGCAACTCAAGAAAGCAACAAACTAATAAAAATGCCTAGTGAACTTAAGAGCAAAGTTATAGGCCAGGATGAAGCAATTGAGAAGGTAGTTCAAGCGATTAAAAGAAATAGAGTTGGACTAAAGGACCCTAACAAACCAATTGGATCATTTATTTTTCTTGGGCCTACTGGAGTAGGAAAGACACAATTAGCTAAAGCATTAACAGAAGAAATGTTTGATTCATCAGATTCATTAATTAGAATTGATATGAGTGAGTATATGGAGAAATTTGCAGTCTCTAGACTTGTTGGAGCTCCTCCAGGATATATTGGTTACGAAGAAGGAGGACAACTAACTGAGAAAGTAAGAAGAAAACCTTACTCAATAATACTTTTAGATGAAATTGAAAAAGCTCACCCTGATGTATTTAATATTCTTTTACAGGCACTAGATGATGGGCAATTAACTGATAGTATGGGCAGAAAAGTAAGTTTTAAAAATACAGTTATTATAATGACCTCAAATATTGGATCGAGACAATTAAAAGATTTCGGACAGGGTGTTGGTTTTAACACAAGTGCACGAAGAGAATCTTTAGACTCTCACTCTAAAAGTATTATTGAAAAATCTCTAAGTAAGAGTTTTGCACCAGAATTTTTAAATAGAATTGATGATGTTATAATATTTAATTCCCTAAGTAAAGAAGATATAAATAAAATTATTAATGTTGAATTAATAGATGTAGTAAAAAGAGTTGAAGAAATAGGATATCAAGTTAAGATTACTAAAGAAGCAATGGAATTTATAGCCGAAAGAGGATTTGATAAACAATTTGGGGCAAGACCTCTTAAAAGAGCAATACAAAAATATTTTGAAGACCCACTTTCTGAAGAAATAATAAAAAACAATATTAAAAAAGGTGAGAAAATTACAATTAAATTAAGTAATGACAAAAGTGAACTTTCAATACATAAAACGAAACCAAAGAAAAAATATACTAAAAAACTAAATAAATAATAATATAATATTATTTGATTTTTTTGTCATTAGTTGACATATAATTATCCATAACCTTTTGACTCATTCCCATTGATGAAAATCCACCATCATGGAAAAGATTTTGCATTGTGACCATTTTAGTATAATCAGAAAAAAGAGTTATACAATAGTTTGCACAATCAAGAGCTGATGCGTTTCCTAATGGAGAAAGATCATCTGCAAATTTGAAAAAACCATCAAAACCATCTACACCACTACCAGCAGTAGTGATGGTCGGGGACTGAGAAACTGTATTAATTCTCACTCCTTTCTTTAAACCGTAATGATAACCAAAACTCCTAGCTATTGACTCTAATAAGGCCTTGTTGTCAGCCATATCATTATATGAANGAAATACTCTTTGAGCAGCTACATATGATAATGCGACTACAGAAGCGTTATCATTTAATGCATCTAAATCAAAAGCTGCCTTTATGACTTTATGAAATGACATTGAGGAAACATCCATACCCTTTTTAGTCCAATCATAATTCATATCATAATACTCCTTTCCTTTTCTTACATTTACAGACATACCAATTGAATGTAACACAAAATCAATTTTCCCATCAAAATGATTCATTGATTTTTCATATAGATTAATCAAATCATCTACACTTGTTGCATCAGCCGGAATAACAATAGATTTAGTTTCTTCCGCTAACTTATCTATAGAACCCATTCTAAGTGCAATGGGAGCATTAGTCAAAATAATTTCCGCACCTTCACTATATGCACATTGAGCAACCCTCCACGCTATAGACTTATCATCTAAAGCTCCAAAAACAATACCTTTTTTACCTTGTAATAGATTTTTCATAAATAAAATTTGATACAAATATATATAATTATAAATTTAAAAGTTCTTTAGCGTTTTTAATTGCACCTTCTAGAACAACTTCACCACTAAGCATTTTAGAAATCTCATCAATTCTTCCGTTAACATCTAAACTAACTATATTAGTATAAGTTCGAGAATTATTATAATTCTTATAGACTTTTAAATGCGAATTTGCCTTAGCTGCAATTTGTGGCAAATGAGTAATAGAAATTACCTGTTTACTTTTAGATATACTCATCATCATTTTAGAAACAAGATCAGCTATTTCACCAGAGACCCCAATGTCTATTTCATCATAAAAAATACATTTCACATTATTGTATTGAGAAATTATATATGAAATGCACAACATGATCCTAGACAATTCTCCACCTGAAGCTATTTTACTAAGTGATTTTGCTTCAGATCCTTTATTAGCTGAAAAATAAAACTCAACATGATCTACACCTGTATCAGTAAATTCATCTACTTTAGATATAATAATATTAAATTGAGGGTATTTAATTCCTAATTTAGTTAAATGACTTTCAATTAATTTTTTGAATTCAGCACAAACAGAATGTCTTTGTACACTCAAAGCTTTAGCAGTAAATAACAAATCCTTTTTTAAAGAATCTAATTCATTTTCTTTATCTAATATTAACTTCTCTGAAATCTTGTTATTAGAAATTTTGTCTTTTAATTTATTTGAATAATTAATTAATTCATCAATATCATCCATTCGATGTTTAGATAATAAATTATTAATGAGATCTAATCTATTAGTTTTTTTTACCAATAAATTTGAGTCCGTATCAACGTTATTTACTAACTTAATTAAATCATCCGAAACATCATCTAATTCAATACGAACTGACATTAATCTATCCTTTAATAAAGTAATCTTATCACTTGAAAGAGCAAGTTTATCAATTTGATTTTCAATTCTATAAATCTTAGAGACAACACCATTTTCTTCTGACAACATGTCGTTAGACTTTCTTAAAACTTCTAGAAATTCACTTGCATTATTTAAAACAAATATTTCTTCATTTAGTATTTTTTTTTCTCCAACTACTAAATTTGCAGAATCAATTTCATCAATTTGAAATCTCATATAATCAATTTCACTTAATGAAATACTAGAACTTTCTTTTAACCTGATTAAATCTTTACAAGAATCATTATAAATACTTAACAACGAACGATATTTTCCTAATAGAGCATTGGAACTAGAAAATTGATCTAATAAATTCAGTTGAACTTCAGGTTTTCTGAGAGATATTGATTGGTTCTGAGAATAAATTTCAATAAAATTACTCATAAATATATTAAGACAATTTAAAGAAACTAAAGAATCATTAATAAACAATCTACTAATACCCTTTGTATTTATCTCTCTTCGGATTACAGTTTCATATCTATAATCTATTTCTAATTCAGTAAAAATGTTTGTATTTTTTTTAGAAAGAATCATCGTTAACTCTAATACACACTTTTCATTTGAATGTAAAATAACATTTCTCATAGATCTATTACCACAAAGTAAAGATATTGCATCAAGAATAATAGATTTACCCGCCCCTGTTTCACCAGATATAGCAGTAAAACCATCATTAAAA
>PAUF01000009.1 GCA_002712715.1 Flavobacteriales bacterium
AAGCCCAGTAGCGCCGATGGTACTAGAGTAACATCTGGGAGAGTAGGTCGTCGCCGCCCTTTTAAAAGGTTCCCTTGGGAACCTTTTTTTTATGTTTTTTGTTTTTTCTTTTTTGCTGCGGGAAAAAGAATATTATTTAATATTAATCTATATCCTGGAGAATTAGGATGTAATGACAAGTCTGTTTTTGGGTCTCCTACTCTGTGCTGATAATCTTCTGGATCATGTCCTCCATAAAATGTCCATGTTCCATTTCCATATTTTCCATGTATATATCTAGCTTCATTTGCTGCTTTAGTTTCACCCATTATCACAACATTTGATTTTATTAATTCTTTATTAAATGAAGTTGTTTGTCCCATAAATCCTTTAACTACTTTTGTGTGATTTTGGCAAAGCATAGTTGGAATAGGATCCCATTTGGCTGAAAAATCAAATAATGTAAAGAAATCTAATTCAGGTTTTATTTTTCTTATTGAGGTCATGTCAATATCTGAAAATTCATATTGGTTTGGATTTTTTATTATTTTAAAGTTTGTGAATGCAAATGTATTTGAAAAATCTAAATTTTCTTGAGCATCATTATTTACAGGATCTCCGTCGAACATGTGTTCGCAAATATCTGTGCTTTCAGCAGATAAGGCGATGTCGTATGAATCTGTAGCTGAACACATTGCGAATAAGAAACCGCCGCCTGCAACAAATTCTCTAATTTTTTTGGCTACAGCAAGTTTTTGCTTAGAAACTTTCTGGAAACCTAGTTTTTTTGCTAATTTTTCAAACTCTTTTTTTTGATCTCTATACCATTTTGCATTCTTGTAAATTGAGTAGAATTTACCATATTGACCTGTAAAATCTTCATGATGAAGATGAAGCCAATCGTAAACTGGAAGTAAATTTGACATCACTTCTTCATCATAAATTACATCATAAGGAATTTCTGCGTATGATAAAGCTAGTGTTACTGCATCATCCCATGGTTGATTGTTTTTTGGAGAATAAATAGCTATTTTAGGTGTTTTTTCTAATTTTATAACTTCTTGATTTACTTCATTTGATGATATTTGAGTAAGTATTTTTTCAGCACTGTTATTAGCTATTATTTGATAATTGACTCCACGAATTATACATTCTTGTTCTGTTTTTTTATCGTATTCTATTAAAAAACTTCCTCCCAAATAATTTAAGAGCCATTTAACATCTAATTCCTTTTGTAATGAGTAAAATGCAATACCATATGATTTTAGGTGATTGCTTTGACTCTCATCCATTTTTATCAACAGATATGCACTTTGAGATGTAAGCTGAAAAATGAAAAATATAAAAATGAGAATTTTTTTTTTCATTTTTATTCAGACTCTTCTGTACTTTCATTCATACTAGAAGATATAGATAGCATGGATTCTTCTGTTCCAACTGGAGATAAGTTTGGAAAGTCGCTTAATTCAGCAAATTTTGCAAAATCAGGCTTAAAATTTAATCTAAAGTCTCCTAATCTTCCATTCCTATGTTTTGCAATAATTATTTCAGCTTGTCCTAAACAACTATCACCATTTTCCCATTCTTGGATTTTATAGTATTCAGGTCTATAAATAAATGTAACTATATCAGCGTCTTGTTCTATTGCTCCTGATTCTCTTAGATCAGATAGCATTGGGCGTTTACTTCCAACTCCTGACCTCTGTTCTAAAGATCTATTAACTTGAGATAAAGCAAGAATTGGTATACTTAATTCTTTTGCAATTCCTTTTAGTGAACGAGAAATCATGCTAATTTCTTGTTCGCGATTGCCACCTTTTCCACCAGCCGTCATTAGTTGTAGATAGTCTACAATTATAATTTTCACTCCACTTTTTACTAGTCTTCTTGCTTTTGCTCTTAATTCAAAAACTGAAATTGCCGGGGTATCGTCTATGTATATATTTGCTTTAGACAGCCCTTTAATTTTTGAATGAAGTTGTACCCACTCGTGATCGGCTAAATCACCTTTTCTTAGTTTTCCTGCATTTATTTCTGATTCTGATGATATTAATCTATTAACCAACTGTTCAGAAGACATTTCTAATGAGAATATAGCTACCCCAATTTCATGATTCACTGCAATGTTTCTAGCAATAGATAATGCGAAAGCAGTTTTCCCCATTCCTGGTCTAGCAGCTATAATTACTAGATCTGATCTTTGCCATCCTGAAGTTATGTCATCTAATTTTGAAAATCCTGATGGTACACCCGTCATTCCATGTTCTTGAGTTTTTAGATTTTCTATATTTGTAAGAGCTATATTAATTAAATTACTCATACTTTCATAACTTTTTTTCAAGGTACCTTCTGTAACATTAAATAATTCACTCTCTGCTTTATTAAGAGTAGAGAAAACATCAATTGTATCATCTAATGATTCTTGTATTATTACGCTGCAAATATTAATTAGTTTTCTCTGTATATATTTTTCTGAAATTATTCTTGCGTGATACTCAGTATTCGCTGACGATGAAACCCTAGAAGATAATTGAGCAACATAACTTGCTCCTCCAGCTTTTTTTATATTTCCTAATCTTTTTAATTCTTCAGTGACTGTTAGTATATCTACAGGGTTTGAATCGTTTATCAAGTTAGTTATAGCTTCGAAAATTAGTTGATGTTCTATTTTATAAAAATATTCTTTTTTCAAAATTCCTAAGCAGTCATCAATAGCTTCATTATCAATTAGGACTGCTCCTAGAACAGAAACTTCAAGTTCAACAGCCTGTGGCTGGATTCTTTTTTCAATATTTGTATTTTCCATATTTTTATTTGTAGACTCCCATTTTTGAAAATTTTTCCATACGATTAGAAACTAATTGTTTAATGGGGATAGATTGGCATTCTTTAATAGTTTCTTTAATAGCTTTTTTAACATTGGTAAAACATTTTTCTGGAAATGTATGTGCTCCACCAAAAGGTTCAGAAATTATGCCATCAATTAATTTATTTTTTATCATATCTTCTGCGGTAAGTTTTAAGGATTCAGCTGCTGTTTGTTTATACTCCCAACTTCTCCATAAAATAGTTGAACAATTTTCTGGTGAAATTACTGAATACCATGAATTCTCCATCATGAGAACTTTATCTCCTATACCAATCCCTAGAGCTCCGCCAGAAGCTCCTTCACCTATAATTATGCATATAATAGGTGTCTTTAAGTTAATCATTGTGATAAGATTATTTGCAATAGCTTCTCCTTGTCCTCTTTCTTCAGCTTCTAAACCTGGAAACGCTCCAGGCGTATCAATAAAAGTGATTATTGGTTTATTGAATTTTTCAGCCATTTTCATCAATCTTTTAGCTTTCCTATACCCTTCTGGGTTTGCCATCCCAAAATTCCTGTACTGCCTTTCCTTTGTATTTCTCCCCTTTTGTTGTCCTATCATCATAAAAGTTTGGTTATCAATTGATCCCCATCCACCTACCATTGCTTTATCATCTTTTATTTGTCTATCGCCATAGATTTCTATAAAGTCGTTTTTTGTTAAATTATAAATGTAATCCAAGGTATATGGCCTATTAGGGTGTCTTGATAATTGGACCTTTTGCCAAGCAGATAAATTACTATAGATATTTTTTCTTGTGTCTTTTATTTTTTTTTCTAAATCATTAATTGTTTCTCTGACTTCAACATCGCCTTCAGATCCAAGTGTTTTTATTTGAGTTAATTTTTTATTTAATTCCTCTATAGGTTTTTCAAATTCTAAATATTCCATATAAATTAATTTATTCAACAAAGTTAAAAAAATGATTTCTACAACGCTATAAAAAACTATGTGTTTATCTTTGTTGTTAAAAAAAAATAATGATTTTATATTCTAATGCTAAAATAAATTTGGGACTCAATATTTTAAACAAAAGAATAGATGGTTTACATAATATTTCATCGGTGTTTTATCCTACAGATTTTTACTCTGATATTATTGAATTAAATGTCTCTAATAAATTCAATTTTACTTCAAGTGGAATTATGATCCCTGGAAACAATAATACATGCATCAAAGCTTGGGATTTAATGAAAAAAATATATAATATACCTAATGTTAATATTCACTTACATAAAAGAATACCAATAGGGGGAGGTCTTGGAGGTGGGTCATCAAATGCTGCTTTTATTTTAAAATCATTAAATGATTTATTTAGTTTAGATATTTCTAATGATGAATTAAAGCGCTACGCACTATCTATAGGAGCAGATTGCCCTTTTTTCATAGAAAATATTCCAAAGTATGTTTCTGGAATTGGAGATAAGATGGAAGATGTTAGTTTAGATTTAGAAAACTATAAGATACGTTTGTTTGATCCCGGAATACATGTATCTACAAAGGAAGCTTATGCCGTAATTAGCCCAAGTCTTCCAGATTCAAATATTGTAGATATTATTAAAAAGCCAATTGATAAGTGGAGAGATTTATTAGTTAATGACTTTGAATTGATAATATTTAAAAGATATCCTGATTTAGAAAAATTTAAAGAAAAAATTTATTTAATGGGAGCAAAATATGTCTCTATGAGCGGTTCTGGAAGTGTATTTTTTGGGATATTTTAAAAAAAAATTATCCATTCATTGTTAATAGAAATTCATTATTATCTTTGGTTTTTCCTATTCGATCTTTCATAAATTCCATTGCCTCTACTGGATTCATATCTGCTAGATAATTTCTTAAAGCCCAAATTCTAGGTTCCATTCCTTCTTCAATAAGCAAGTCCTCTCTTCTGGTTGAGGAGGATACTAAATCAATAGCTGGATATATTCTTCTATTAGCTATCCTTCTGTCTAGTTGCAATTCCATATTTCCTGTTCCTTTGAATTCTTCAAATATTACTTCATCCATTTTACTTCCTGTTTCTGTAAGTGCAGTAGCTAGTATAGTAAGAGATCCTCCATTTTCTATTTTTCTTGCTGCTCCAAAAAATCTTTTAGGTTTATGTAAAGCGTTTGCGTCAACTCCTCCTGACAGTACTTTTCCTGAAGCAGGTTGGACTGTATTATAAGCTCTTGCAAGCCTAGTAATTGAGTCAAGTAAAATTACCACATCATGTCCACATTCTACCATCCTTTTTGCTTTTTCTAAAACCAGATCAGCTACTTTAACATGCCTACTTGCAGGTTCATCAAATGTTGAGGCAATTACTTCCGCATTAACTGATCTTTCCATATCAGTTACTTCTTCAGGCCGTTCATCAATTAGTAGAATAATCATATAAATTTCAGGATGATTATCAGCTATAGCATTTGCAATATTTTTTAGCAGTACAGTTTTACCAGTTTTTGGTTGAGAAACAATTAAACCTCTTTGTCCTTTTCCGATTGGCGTAAAAAGATCTAACATTCGAGTGGATGTTTTATTATGTCCATTTCCAATCACATTAAATTTTTCAAATGGAAACAATGGAGTTAAGTGTTCAAATGGCACTCTATCCCTGACTATACTTGGAGATTTCCCATTTATTTTTTGAACCTTAATTAATGGGAAATATTTTTCACCAGATTTTGGTGGTCTTACATTACCTTCAATAGTATCCCCGGTTTTAAGGCCTAGTAACTTAATTTGAGATTGTGATACATAAATATCATCAGGAGATGTTAAATAGTGATAGTCTGAAGATCTAATAAACCCATAGCCATCAGGTAAAATCTCAATAACTCCTTCAATAGGAATTATTCCATCAAAGTCGTAATCATACTCACTATTTTCATTTTTAGGTTTATGATTTATGTCTTTTATTTTTTCATTTTTTTTATTCTTGTTAAAATGTTCTTTTTGTTTTTTTATTTCTGAAGAATCGTTTGTTTTTTTCATCTTATTTTTTTCATCTTTTGATGATTTTTTCGCTTGTATGTTGTTTGTATTTCTTGTTATTTTACCAGAATCTCGTTTATCTTCTATTGTTTTGCTAGAAGCTTGTTCATCTAGAATCTTATATATTAATTCTAGTTTATTTAATTTTTCAATTTTTTTAATTTTTAATTCTGTTCCGATAACTTTTAATTCAGCTACTTTTTTCTTTTCTAACTCATTAAGTTTATACATTCTTATTGTTTTAATATTTTATTACTGTGAAGTAGTTACTAGTGAAATATTGGAATATTTTTTAGAAGATAATATTGCAATAATACGAATTATTTTCAACTTCTATATAATTCATGAAAAAAAGTATATTTGCAATAAATTTAATGATNATGTGGCAAAGAATTCAAACTATATTTCTTTTAATAGCGTCTTTAATTTCATTGTTAATTTTCTACTATGATTTTAAAGTTTTTATCAACATAACTGATGATAATGAGTTTTTTAGATTGAGTGATTGTTATTATGCCTCTTCTACTTTATTGCTTGCATCAATATCTACTATTTATGTTGTTTTTAAATTTTCCAATTTGAAAAATCAGTTATTATTCTCTTCTATTTGTCGCTTACTAATTATAGCTGCCCTTGTTCAATCATTTATATTTTATAGAAATCAAGTTGGATATGAGATACATGAAAATTTTTATTATTTGTTAATACCACTAGCTAGCTTATTTGCTGCATCATTTTTTATTAAAAAAGATATAAATCTAATTAATTCATCTGATAGGATTAGATAATTATCTTTCATATTGAATTACTCTTAAATCGTGGATTTTATCTAGCGTAATATTAAAACAGATAATTGTCTTGAATTTATGAATACCATAATCTCCAATTGCTCCTGGGTTCATATGAAGAAGATTATATTTTTTATCAAAAATCACTTTAAGTATGTGAGAATGTCCTGAAATGAAAATATTTGGTTTATTTTTTTTCAATATATCCTGAATTTCGTGATTATAATTTCCAGGGTACCCTCCAATATGAGTCATGAGAATCTTAATTTCTTCACATTTAAATGTAATAGTTTTTTTTAATGATTTTCTTATTTCTGCATTATCTATATTTCCAAAGACTGCAGTAGTTGGAGCATATTCTGATAATTTATCTATTATCTCGAAAGATCCAATATCTCCAGCATGCCAGATTTCATCTGATTTTTTTAGATGTTTTATAATTCTTGTATCTAAACTGTTGTGGGTATCTGATAGTAAAACAATTTTCTTCATTATCTTAATAAAGAAAAATGTCCAGAATATGATTGAGGTTTATTTTCAAAATTATATGCAATTATTTTGTAACTATAAGTGCCTTTTTGACATATTTTACCTTTAAAATATCCATCCCATGAGCCATTGTCAACATCATAAATTTTCTCTCCCCATTGATTGAATATTTTCATGTTATAATAAAGACATCCATTTTCTCTTATTTTAGGAGCAAATTTTTCATTCAAATTATCACCATTTGGAGAAAAACTATTAGGAATAAATATTTCATATACTGGATTTATTTTAATGTCTTGAGTTAACGAATCAATACAACCTTCTAAGTTTTCTACTATTAAAGTTACAGGGAAATTACCTATTTCTGTAAATGTATATACGAATTCATTTTCATAAATTTCATCTTCATTTATTATCCATCTAATAGTATTAAAATCATTTGATTTATTCACAAATTCTACATCAGGATTGTCTATATCTACTAGATTGGGACCATAAATAAAATTCGCTGTAGGATTTGGATTAATTCTAATATTTTGTGAATTAAATGAGTAGCAGTTAGTAATCGGGTCTATGTAATNATATTCAATATTATATATATCAATATCTAAATTTTCAATATCTAAAAATGAAGTAGTGTCATTATTAATTAAATATGTACCACCATATGGAAAACCTGATGTTATATATCTGGAAGAATCTTGCAAACAAAAATCAGAAATAGATAATGAAACTGTGGGTAATTCATTTACTATAACTTGTTCTTCAATATTAATTGGGCTTGTGCAATTGTTTTCATCAGTTATAGATATAAAATTTATAATCTTTGAGTATAGAGGTGTTATAAAAATGCTATTACTATTGATGTAGTTATTGCCCATTGAATCTATTATAAAAAAGTATGTTGAATCTTCATCAGTCACCTCAATTGTATAAAATGAGGATGTGGGGTTTGTAATATTGAAAGATATTTTAGAACTATCAAACTTGCATATAGGTGATTGAATGTTAGTAGATATAATTAATTGATTTGCTTGATTGATGAATATACTATCATCAAATGAACAAGAGTTAAAGTCTGTAACTTTATAGTAGTGTTCCCCAGCATTTAAAGCAAGAGGGTTGCTATTAAACCATTCTTGATAATAAGGAGGAATACCACCATTAATTTCAAGAATTGCTTGACCATTATTAGAATTATAGCAATTAGCATGTGTTATAATTTCATTTACTGAAATTATATCAGGTTCATAAATAGTTATTGAATCTAGAAAAGTACATCCGTTATTATCAATGATCACATAATCATATATTCCAGCTGATAGCTCTGAAAGATTGATGTTGTTCCAATTCTGATTATATGGAGGTGTTCCACCGATTATTTCTAGAAAAACAGATCCATTGTTTTCTCCATTACATTTAACATTTGAAGTAATTTCATTTGTATTTATTAGATTTGGTTCGGTAATTGTTACAGTGCTTAATTGTGTGCAATTATTAGAGTCAGTTATACTAAATTGATGACTTCCTGCTGGTAATAGTATTGGGTTTGCTCCAAACCAATCAATTGTAAATGGTGAGTTACCTCCATTAATAGTTAGGATTGCACTTCCATCATTGTATCCATAGCAAGATGTTCTAAACGTATCGACTGTATATGTAATTGGAGGAGGCTCATTTATTATAAAATTTATTGTGTCAGAGCAACCATTGTTATCCGTCACTAATGCTTCATAATTTCCTGCGGCAAGAGACATATTGTTAAATCCTTGCCAATTAATATTATAAGGAGGAGACCCGCCATTAATATTAACATTGGCATTTCCATCATTATAGTTATAACAGCTGGCATTGTTAGTATTAATATTCGTATAAATTGGAGTTGGTTCAGATATATATATACTATCTGAATATAGACATCCATTATTATCAATTATAGAATAATTGTGGTATCCAGCATATAGTAAGTTGGGGTTATTGGAGTTCCAATTTTCATAGTATGGCAAGGTTCCTCCAGAAATATTTAAAATAATATTTCCAGAATTTTCTCCATAACAAAGTACATTATTAATATTAGGATTAGTTGATATTTCTTGTGGTTCTAATATCGTGATACTATTTGAAAAAGTACAATTAATACTATCTGTAATAGAATAGTTGTAATTTCCAGCTGACAGTGAAAGGGGATTTGGCGTGTTCCATATTTCAATAAATGGTGGTTGACCACCAGAAATGTTTAGTACTATTGATCCGTCATTATCTCCAAAACAGCTTACGTCATTAATTATTTCATTGACTGTTATACCACTTGGTTCATTTATATTAAATGAAAAACTATATATACAATTATTATTGTCTACTATATCTAAATAATATATACCTGAGTTAAGATTAACTATATCTTCATTAGTAGAATTATTACTCCACATAAATGAGTATGGAAACACCCCTCCATTTGGAGAAATATCTATATTTCCATCATTGCCATTACATGTAGTGACATCATTAGAAATATATGTAAGATTAATAGTTGCTGGTTCAGTAATATTGATGGTATAACTACTCATGCAATTATTGTCATCAATAACATCAACATGGTAACTTCCAGCGGTCAAATTGAAAATATCTTGAGAAGTAGATCCGTTAGACCAAATATATTGGTAAGGGCTGGTACCACCATTGATATTCAGATCAATATTTGCATCAGAGAAACCATTACATGAAACATTATATTGATTATGAGTAATTATTGGGGAGTTAGGTTCAGTTATAGTAACTGTAATATTTTTGCTGCATGAATTTATATCAGTTACTAGTAAATTATATGTTCCAGAAGGTAAGTTGTAAATATCCTCAGATGTACTTCCATTACTCCAAGAGTAAGTGTATGGTGATGTTCCTCCAGTAACTGATACATTAATATTCCCATCACTTATTCCACAGGCACTGATATTGTTAAATGTGTAACTAACTAATATTTCAGAAGGTTGATTAATAGTTACAGAATCATTTAAAAGACACCCATTATTATCAGAAATATCGTAATTATAATTCCCAGCAGATAGGTTATTTGGGTTGAATATTCCCCAGTCTTGACTATATGGTGGATTTCCTCCAGAAATAACAAAATTCACATTGCCATTATTTCCATTATAGCAACTTACATGGTTGATTATTTCTATAGCAGATATAGGACTCGATTCTTGTAAATATATACTGTCTAAGTATACGCAATTATTCGAATCAATAATTGAATATGGATATATTCCTGCGATTAAATTGTTATTTGAATTAAAGACATTATTTATAGAAGTTAAATTTTGTGAAATCCCATTAGTGTTTAAAATATAATTTGGTGTTCCACCAGAAACATTAAGAGAAAAACTTCCATTATTTCCTCCATAACAACTAATATTTGTTTGATTTTCTATGGTTGAAATCCCAGTAGGTTCAGAAATGTTAAAAAAGGAGGTAGATACGCATCCATTTTGGTCTGTTACATCAACAGAATAATTTCCTGAAGATAGTCCACTGATGCTATCAGTACTTTGTCCAGAGGACCATGAGTATGTAGCTATAATTTGTGATGGATTAATAACAAGAGAATAGTCTTCAGTACTTCCAAACCAGGGTTGGATATAAATAGGATTAGCCATAACACCAACGTCACAAGGACCTATAATGTTTGCAGGTAAATTATTTAAAAACTGAGATACAATTCTCATTCTAGTAGGTCCATATGCATTAGAATAAGGAACATTTAATGGAATAGAAGCGGTAGAATTTAGTCCATTAGGAATTGTAGCGATTTCTTCTCCTGGATCTAAAAAGTCTCCATCAATATTCCAGTCAATAAATATTTTGGCTCCTGAAGGATAGTTGTTGTTACTGCAATCACCAAGTTCAACAGTTATTGTATAGTTTTGTCCTTCAGTAAGGTCAGCATATAAAAATGTATAATCTTCATATTGGTCACAAGAACCAGAAGTATTATTTATTATATTATTTATATCCCCATATAATTCAACATTGTTAATAGTTGATGACATATTTGACCCTGGATTTGATGTGCAGTAAGTTAAATTTGAAATTGTTCCATTAGGAGTAGGGGATGAATTAATAATAACATTAGCTGTTCCATCATTCTGTCCATTACAATTTATATTGGTTGTGTTGATTGCAATATTAAAAGGACTAGGTTCATAAATAATTACAGAATCACTATAGGAACAGCTATTATTGTCATTTATAGTATACCCGTATGATCCAGCAGATAACATCATAGGATTTATATTGCCCCAATCAATATTATATGGTGGGTTTCCGTTGGAGATATTTAATATTGCAGTTCCATCAGAGAAACCATTACAACTTACATTACTCGTGCTTGCGGACGCATATGGTGATTCATTTACAATAATATTTTGAGTTGTAGAGTCACTGCATCCATAAGAATTCATATAAGTATATGTAATTAAATTAGATCCAATATTGGAACTAGATGGAGTGAAAATGGTATTGGGATTATTATTTATAAAATAGTTTCCTCCAGAAGGAATTCCCATGGATAGATTAATAGGACTGTCATTGTCACACAAAGGATTAAAATTTGGCAAACTAACTATAGGAGAAGAATTTACATTTACAGTTAGATATGCAGTGTCATCCGGGCAAGCCGATGATGATCCTGGAACAATATATGAATAAATTCCTGGATTATTATTTACTGGGTCAAAATTTGATGATACAAGAGTATTATTGTTATACCATGAACCCCCTAGGTCGGGATTCCCTAATAGTTGATTAAACATATTGAAAGTTAGGTCATTGTCACAAACGTTAACAGTATTATCATCTCCAGCATCTCCTCCTAAAATGCAGCAATTAGTTGTAGCATTCCCGCCAGCTTGAGAAAAAGTAATATTACATGTTTGATTGGAATAGTTTGTTATCAAGAGAACATAATATTGGCCAGCTGGAGCTCCATTAATTTGGCATGTTTCGTTCCAGGTAGGGGAGTAACTACAGTCAACAACATTTGCAGCTGTTAGTTGGCTACACATTGTTGTTGGATCTACAAATGGTCCCCAGCAAATAAAGTCTATGTCATTAGTATTTGGCCACGATCCACCTTGTATATTGATAGTCATATTTCCAGGGTTATCAATTTCCATGTAATAAAATGCTGGATTTGGTTGTGTAAATAAGCAATCAAAATAAGCTCCATTTGGAGCGGGGGTATTAGTTGATGCAGGGAATGTATAGTTTGTTCCAGTACAAAAAGGCAAAGCTGTATTACATGTTCCTTGAGTGAAAACAAAAGAGGTGTAAAATATTGATATAACTATTAAAACTCTTTTCATTATGAAATTATGGTTTCATCTGGGATAAATACTGCATTTATATTAATAATACTAAAAGAATTATCTAATTAGAAGAAAGCTTCCATCATAATTTCTTTTCTTCCCATGTAAGTCAATTATTTTTATGCTATAGGCATATTTTCCTGAAAGCGCATAGTTGTTGCTTGAATTAATGTATCCATCCCATCCAACATTGATATCTTCTGTATGAAAAATCTGTTGGCCACCTTTACTATAAATGTAGAAATTATATTCTAAAACACCATCAATAGATGGTTTGAAAACATCATTTTTTTGATCTCTATTTGGAGTGAAGGCGTTAGGTATATAGAAAATAAATGCTTTATCAATGACAATTTTCTGAATTTCTGTACTATAACATCCCTTATTTGATTCAATATATAGCTCTACATAATAAGTTCCACTGTCTAAATCTGAAAATCTATGAGATATTTTATTAAAGTTGGTAGGAACTAAACTGCTGTTGTCATCAAAATCCCAAGTTCCATTTACATGGCCAGTTGAGTTATCTATAAAGTTAATTACAGGATTTGTTACATCTGCCGGTTGAGGATATGCATAGAAGCTAGCAGTTGGTACAGGATTTACAATTACACTTGCATTGCCATTTATGTTTTTACCTATACATCCCTTACTGTCAGTGATAGAGTTGACAGTGTATGTTCCTGCTTCGTTTGTGTTTATAATATGTTGGTATCCAATATTTGATGCTATATATTCTGAAATTCCTACAGTATATTCTATATTGAAGGTAGGTGTTCCATTTATAGTATTTATTATAACATCAACAGTTGATCCATNATCACATATTTCTCCGCCTCCTGAGATAATAACTTCAGGTAGTTGATTGACAGTAATAGTTTCTGATTCTAAAAGGTTTGTTATGCAATTATTTGCGTCTGTAACTGTATTAAAAGTATATACTGAAGTTGTTGCAGGGCTAATAGATATAGAGTCAAAATTATTACTTAATGGAAATGGTGTTGCGGGTACTGTGTTAATATCATAAGATATTGTCCATGGTGATAATCCAGCAGTAAAGTCAAAGTAAATTTGTGTTATATCTTCAAAACATATTTCATTAGTACCATTAATTGTGACTAGAGGAAGTTCATTTACAATCAAAGTTTTTGAATCAGATAAATTTTGGAAACATCCATTGGCATCAGTTACGCTTATCAGTGAATAATCAGTTGTATTTGAAGGAGACACTTCATAAGAGCTTCCATTGATCATTCCAGCTGCGTCAATATTTAATGTGCTAAGTGTTGATCCTTCCATAATACTTAGATTGAAAGGTGCGGTTCCTGCTAACACAGGAAATGATAATGAGGAAATATCATTATTACATATCGGATTATTTCCACTTATAGTTATATCTAAGTCGGGCAGTTCTCTTACTAAAATATCTGCGGATGTATTAATATATCCAATACATCCATTATTATCGATTATGTTAATAATTTCAAAAAGATTGTTGCCTATTTGTGGGTCTGGATTTAAAATTACTGATTGAGTTCCTAAAGAATTAAAACTTAGTGATGGTGAAGCTATAATACTGTTAATTGTATAATTTACTGTAAAAGGGGCTGATCCACTAGAGAAATCAAATTCTAAATCCGCATCTTCAAGATAACATATGATTGGAGTATTAGTTGAGAACGTAGCTGTAGGATTTTGGTTATATACTAACTGAATTCCAGCAGGAATATTTGGAGCAGGTTCATTATTTACATCAATAATACTAGTAATTATAAAGCTGTTAATTCCAAAATTTAAGTTGTTATTTGGAATAATGACAGATGTTAATCCTGTAGATGTTAAAATTTCGGTGAATGGATTTCCATTTAGAGTATAGTCTACTGTAACAGGAACTACTCCTTGCGGCATATCAAATTCAATTCTTGCAATATCTCCTTCACATATTTCAGGAGTAGATGTAAAGAATGGATCAATAATCGGATATGGAATTACATCTACGGGAATACTTCCATTAAATGATGTTGTGCATCCATTTCCATCAGTAATTGAACTAATAGAATAATTTGTAGTTGGTATTACATTAGGGAATACGGAAACTTGTCCAGTACTTCCAGATGATATTAGTATTGAAGAGTTATTTGAAGGAATGTCATCATCAAATAAATTAATAGTAATAGGATTTGATCCTACTAACATATCTATTATTAAATCGATACTGTATCCTTGAGTTGTTGAAGGAGCAGATGATGTAAAAGTATTTAGTACCGGTTCCGGATTTATTGTCAAATCAATATCTATACTTTTATTGCTACATGGAGGAATTCCATTAACTTCATATGTAAATGTTGTTGTTCCTACACCATATGTATTAGGATCGATTGTAGATGGAATAGGTACTCCGGATAATAGCCACATGCCGGGATCATACGTTCCAGCAAGAAGATTATTTAAATTATAGTTATTACCTGGTCCATAATTATTTATGCATATACTTTGAGGGTTAGCCGTTCCAGTTTGAGCTTCAGTCTGTATATTTACAGGTACTATCGTTTGTGCGTTTGGGCATGCGGAAGAAGTCACTACATAAGTATAGTTTCCTTGTAGCATAGAGGAATTGTAATTGAAAGAAGAGTTTGGGGGTAGTTGAAATCCATTAGGATCAATCCAATACCCTGATAAATCCTGACCTATTAATTGGTTAGCAAGATCATAAACTGAAGCATCATCCGAACATACAGATAGCGGAGATATAAGAGTTCCAGAATTCGGAGGTGTTAAAACACTTACAAGTGAATTTTGACCTGATACTGAAGAGCTACAAAAATTATCAGAAATAGATATTATGCTATATGTAGTTAATCCTGTGTTTGATGGCGTGACTGTAATAGGATTTCCTGTTGAGAAATCATTCCCATTAATATCAGCTTGAACATTAAAAGCTGGATTGACATTGTCTGTGATTGTAATATTAAATGGTGGAGTTCCATTTAAGGTAAAATTTAGAACAAGGTTTTCTCCTAAACAAATTTGTGATATGGTATTAAATGATACCGTAGGTAAATCATGAACAATTACTGTAACATCTTCATTGTCAGATGGGCAGTTTGTTGTAGCTGACATAGTGTTTCTTAATGTGTAGTTTCCTGAAGAAATTGGATTAAAGTTAGCGGTAATGCTTATTCCTGGAGATCCCAGAGAAATATCACTCCAACTAGGGGTATTTGGACTAGGTGTATTTGTAAATAAAGTATTCAAGTCTAATACCTGTCCTAAACACATATTCACAGGAACAGGAGGTAGTTGTCCGGCGTATGGAGGAGTTTCAAGATTAATTGTAATTGTTGCTAAATCATTAACACAAGGGGAATTGCTAACTGTATAAATATAATCTCCTGAAGGAGAAGAGTTAGGGTCAAAAATATAATTTATTCCAAAAAATGGCATGTTTACAGGAGTAACTCCGCTCCCGCTGTAGGTCCATGTTCCATTTATGTCAGGAGAGTTTGTTAATAAAGTTGATAAGTCAATTATTGGGTCTACTGTGCAAAATGTTTGAGCAGTTAATGGACCGTTTCCAGCATTTGGAAGGCTAGAAAATGAAACTATTTGACTAGAATTTGTAATTGGTATCTCACAATTATTTGGGTCAGCTGCATCTACTAATGATGTTATATTAAATGTAGCGTTAGGAATTATTTGTGAAGTAATAGGACATAAATTTATTGGGGCCCCTGTTGCTATATTATTTCCCGCAGCATCGATGGTAAATGTATATGAATTAGTTCCATTTGCATCTATCATTTCTACAATGATATTATAGTTTCCAGAACCAACTGTAGAACTAAAATTAAGATCAATACAATCTCCTTGACATGCGGGGTTGGGGGAAATATTACTAAAATCCCAACTTCCACCAGATCCATTAACCTGTACAATTCCCGTTGCAACACATCCAGGGTTGTTGACATCAGTAGCAGTGACTTGATAGTTTTGCGTAGTAGCAGTAGTTACAAGAGTGGATTGAGAATTTGGACTAGTAATTCCAGCAGTAGAACCACTTGGAGATATAGACCATGAGTAATTATATGGGTTGATTGTTGGACAGTTTGTTGAAATTGGCCCTACATTTCCTGGTACGACAGTAAATCCTCCAGAAGGCCAGTTGATTGTAGAAGGAACAGGCCAAAAGGGAGAATTGGGAGAGGTAATTAGTCCTTGAGCTGAAATTAAATTCCCTTGATTGTCTTCAATAAAGTATGCGCACTCACTGGGGCTAGGACCTCCAGTCAGAAAAACAGTTTCAAAAGTTCCTCCAGCTGTTACAGGAAATGAGTAAATTACTGGTCCATTTGGATTTGGACTACCACTAAGATCATTCATCGTTATTGTACTAGCAAGAATTCCGTCAATATATACTTCCAATCTATTATCAATTGAAGTAGGTGTTTGTGGTACAGTAATCCATCCATCTCCGCCATTATCATATAAATATATATTATAGTTACATGAGTTAAATCCACAATCGGCTGTAAGATCTACAGCGTTTGGGCAAGGATTAAGAGGATTAGGAACAATAGTAGGGTTAACAACTGGAGGAGCAACGTCAACAGCAACGGTTGTACTACATGAAATTCCAGCATTAGTATAAGTAAAAGTATAGTTTGTTAAAGTTGTTGGGCTAACTGATATGGATTGCCCATTACCTCCAGGAGACCATGAGTAGACTGCTCCACCAGGGGAGGTAGTAACTATATTGACATTGTCTAATCCCCAAAAGTCCCAATTCGAACTAGTTGGATTTGTTTGAATCCATCTAAATTGTGTGTTTGCGCTAAATGCGATTGCCGGAATAGGAATCTGATATTGATTCCATGAAGTAAAACTTTGTAAATTAGGGTTTGTAGGACAGAAGTATGCTTTGTTTGTATAAGGCATAGGATTTTGTGTAAAAGGAAACAAATTAGCTGGGACATCAGTCCATCCAGTTCCAGTGTTAAACTGTAACATAATACCTTCACCAATTAAATCAGGTCCATCACATGCACCCGATTGAGCTTCCATTTTGAATTCGAAAACTATAGTCCCTCCAGCAGGAACAGGAATAGGAACAGTTGCTGCAACTCTTGGTACTTGTGCTCCAGGAGGAAACCATAGGAAATCTCCTGCGGGAACAACTCCAGCTCCTGCACAGTTAGATGTTATACCAGTAAGTCCTGGAGTACATGTTGAATTGGTAACACCACCTGGACTAACATTGTTCCATAAAGTACCAATTCCATTATTAAAATTGTCTTCATATATTGAAGTTAAAAAACCATCTCCATTTAAAGTGGCCGTCTCTCCACAAGTAATGAGTGCAGGTGCATCTACGCAAACAACACATTGCCCTTTAATAGTGATGTAGTTAAGCGTGAATACAAGAAAAAACAGGCAACTAATATAAATTTTATTCATTTTCTGTATTAATATTTTTTAGTTCAAATTGGCTTAAGTAAATATATTTTTGTTTGTTTTTATTTTCAATAAAAGCAGAAAATATATTGAATTCATTCCATTTGCTATCACAATTTGTTACAATTATTTCGTTCTTATTAATCTTTATTTTTTTACGAGATTCTTCACCATTTTGTTCAGTATTAACGATTTGTTCTCCGTATGACAATTCTGTGTCATATTCTAATGTTAGTATATCATTTGTTAGGTTAGTAAATCTAAAAATAATTATCTCCTGATTAGCAGTAGAGGAAAATTCACAAATTTGGTGTTTAGTCTCTATAGATATTTTTTCATTTTCATAATAGATTATCCATTCATTAGTTTGTGAAAATGTATTTGTGAATAATCCTATAAATAATATAGAAAATAGTGTCTTTAAAAAATAGTTGTTCATATTGTTTGAAAATATAGTGATTCTACAAATATAACTAAAAAAATAGTAATTAGATTATGATGTAAGTATTTGAATTTTAGTTAATTATAAATAATTATGATTCAAATTTATTTAATAAATAGTTATTTCCTAATTAGATAGAAAATTATTTTTTTGTGATTCTTTAATAAAAGTTTGCTTCTTCTCATTTTCTTTAGATGATATTACTAAATAAAGTAATGAATTGAATAATATTAATAAAAATAAGATATACGTGACTCTAATTTTTAAAAAATGAATAAGCATAATTAGTATAATTATGGAAGATATAAAAATAAATGAAAGATATATCCAACTATTATTTGACATTAAATTTTTAAAATTTATCCACCATTCTTTATAAAACATTTTCGGAGTTTGAAAAGTTGATGTTTTTTTGTTACAAAATTGTATTTTATTTAATGCTTGCTTTGTTGGCTTTAATCGATGTGATTGTTCAAAATACTGTTTGCTAACTAAATATTCATTTTTTTGTAAATAGCATAATCCTAAATTAAAATAGAGTTCGGAGCTTTCTAATCCATTATCAATAATATCATAATAGTAGAAAATTGCAGAATCATAATCTTTTTTTAATAATAGATCATTTGCGATTTTAAATCGGCTTTCTTCACCAAATAAATTTATTGTGATCATTATTAACAAAAAAATTTTTAGTGTTTTCATTTCATTATAGACTCTAAATTAATAATTACTGATTTAGTTTTTTCCAAAGTTTGTTTAATAGCATTTTTCATATCTTTTGACTTTGAATATCTTGCAGATTCACATGAATTCATAATCAGGATAAAGTCATTCATTAAATTTCGGTTAATGTTATATTTTATAAATAAATTTTGTATTTTTTCTTTAGAAAGTTCTGAGGTTTTAACATTGAATTTGTCAGAAAAATATCCCCATAAAGATTTTTCAATTTCTTCAAAAAATTGATCATAATTTTTGTTTTCTAAATGACTTTTTGCTTCTTTTAGCCTTGCGTTTGCAATCTTATCAGCTCTTTTCTTTTGATCGATATTTGTATTAATAATTTTCTTTTTAACTAAATATCTATACAAAATATAGATTAATGATATTATTGTAACAATCCAAAATATAAATTTATATATTAAAAATAGTCGATATCTATCCTTAATTTTTTCTAAAGATGTTTTTTGAAATATTATAAATGAATTTGAAATTTGATTTGTGTCATTAATAATATTTTTTCCTTTAGTAATCTTCAATTCATGATTTTGAGTTTGAATTTCAAGAAATTCATCTTTTGTTGGATGAAAGTAGTTGAATGATACTGAGGGAATGTGATATACTCCTTCTTTAGTAGGTAAAAGAATATAATTGATTTTTTTTTCACCTGAGACAGAATTGTTGAATTCTTGATAGTTGTCTTCTATTTCTGTGTTGATTATCTCAAATTCATTAGGGAAATTAATTGGGAAGGTATCTATAAGATGAACATTATTTCCTTTGAAAACTATAGTGTATTTCAAAGCTTCCCCAGTAGGAATTTGGCTTCTACTTACCCTAGAATCAGCATTTAATCTTTTACTTACTATTTTGCTATGAAAATTTTCTGGAAAAGGTCTAGGAATTTGTTTTACGTTTACATCAATTTTTTTAGATTCTAAATTGTAGTTTTTTCTATTTCTAATATTGTTGATTCTAACGCTTGAAATTCCTTGATTTATTGTAGATTTCCCTACTGTGTAAGGTCTTATTAATCGATGGTCAATTATTTTAGATGACGTAATAACACATTGATTAGAAATTCGTCTTTTCCAAAGATTATCAGATTCCACTAATTTAGAGCTAAAATTATTAATATCATTAGTGTTGATTTGTGAAAATCTATAACTATTTTGTTTATTGAAAGGAATATTAACTTTACTAATAAGTGCAGCTGTTTGCCCTACGTAAAAATTTTTAGGCACTTCAGTGGATATAAAAGCCTCTTCATTGTATTTAGATTTTTTGTCACAGTCTATAACCTTTGTTTTAATTCTTGAACTTTTTATATCCTTACCATTAATGTTCATAGACGCTGGCTCAATCCATATATTTCCTGATTTTTTGGGTTTTACAACTATTTGACGAGTAGTTTTAAATCCAGATTCATCTTTAATAATTTTACCATTTATAATCATCTTATCTTGAAACCTGCCTGAACGCTGCAACCCAGAATCATAAATAATATCAAAATCATTATCTAAAACTGGTGTTTGAAAACTATTTGCATCTTCTTGATAAGTGAAAACATACTCAATTATTAAAAGTTCCCCTATCAAAAAAGTGTTGTCAGGTTTAGTTTGAATTTTTGAAATTCTACCAAATCTGTCTTCTTTTGCAAGAGAAATAGATAAGTCAATTTTATTCCCATGTATAATATTAGCGCTTAATATTAATAATACAAGAAAATTTAATTTAATGTTACCAATCTTTTTCATTAGATTTTTTTCTGATTTTGTTACGTTCTATTATTTCTTGTGTTTTATCTTCTTCTTTTCCTAAATTCTTTAGCATTTCTTTAATTTCCTCTTCACTTAAGTCTTGTTTTTTTCTTTCTTTTTTTTGTTTCTTTTGTTGTTCTTGTTCTTGATCTTGTTTCTCTTGATCTTGTTGATCTTGTTGTTTCTCTTGTTGTTTCTCTTGTTGTTTGTCTTGTTGTTGATCTTGTTGTTGATCTTGTTGTTTGTCTTGTTGTTGATCTTGTTGTTGATCTTGTTGTAGCATCCTTTGTGCGTAGGCTAGATTATGCTTTGTTTTCATGTTATCTGGATCTATCCTTAAGGATTTTTTATATGATTCTATACTTTCTTTTAATTTATTGTTGTTAAGCTGAGCATTTCCTAGGTTGTAATAACTTTCAGCTGTATCCTCTTTATTCATTGCATATTGTATCGATTTTTTGTAGAGTTCTTCAGATTTCAAAGAGCTTATGGAGTCTTTTTCTGAAATACCTTGCCTAAATAGAGAATGCCCCGCGTTTATATAACCTTTATAATAGGAACTATCTTTATTAATGGCTTGAATATATCTCTGAGCAGCATCGAAATATTTATTTTTAATTTTATCTGTATCTTTAGAGTTGTAAAATATATTCCCTTCATTTAATAAATCTACTTTATTGTCTTGCGATAGACTTATTATGGAAAAAAACATTAAAATGGCAAAAATATTTTTCATATTATACTTTCTTTTTATCTGATAATATCATTTCAATGATTATTAAACAAAATGCTATTGCTAAAAAATATGTAAAAGTAGATGTTGACTCTGTAGCTTGAATATCAGTAATGTTATTTTTTTCAATTTTATTTAACGCTTTTTGAATTTTGTTAATTCCAATATTTGGATTAACTGCATCGGCTTTGCAATGAGTCCCTTCTGTAATAGTAGAAATTTCAGATAATAATATATCATTTTTCTTTGTAATAATCGGATTATTTTCTTTATCTTCTCTTGGTTTTCTTGTTTTATTCTTAAATATTAATCCACCTGAATCTGTTCCATATGATAAAGTATGTATGGATACATTTTTTTCACTAGCTTTTCTAGCTTCAATAATTGCTTTATTTTCCCAATCTTCTCCATCTGTGATTATAATTATTGATTTATTTAGTTGATTATCAAAATCAAAAGAATTCATAGATTGAGATATAGCTTCTCCAATATCTGTTCCTTGAGTAATCACAGACCCTGTATCTATTTTCGATAATTTTCGGAGAATTAACTTATAATCTGTTGTAATAGGGATTTTAGTATGAGCTTCGCCAGCAAATGCAACTAATCCTATTTTATCGTTATTAAGCTTTTTTAATAATGTAGTTACACCGTTTTTCGCGCTTTGCATTCTTGTAGGAGCAAAATCCTCGCACATCATTGAGTGAGAAACATCCAAAGCTACCACTATTTCTATACCTTTTCTTGTAACTTGTTTCCATCCTGATTCTATTATTGGATTGCATAATGATATTATTAAAAAAAAGATTGATATCAATTTTAAAGTAGATTTTAAATTGGTTTTGAATATTGATTTATTCGATTCTAATAGATATACAAGATTTTGAGACGATATTTTTTTAAGTTGTTTTTTCTGCCATAACCTATAAAAAGTAAAACAAATTATCAAAAATGGTATTAATAATAAGAAAAACAAATATTCTATATTTTCAAGATAAATCATGATAACAATTTTTTAAAATAAAAAATATTCAAAATAATAGCAAGTGTTAGTGTTATTAAAGATAATTGAATAAAAGTATGAAATTTTTCTTCTATAGAAAACTCTTCTATTATTTCCATTTCTGTGGTTTCTAATTGATCAATCTTCTCATATATCTGTTGAAGCTTTCTATTATTGGTTGCTCTAAAATATTCTCCATTAGTAATATTTGCTATTTCTTTCAATGTTACAGAATCCATCACAATCATCTGATCTACATATACTGGAAACCCATCTGCTCCTCGCATCCAACCTTGTACACGTCTGTCTTCACCAACTCCAATCGTATAAATTTTAATATTAACTGTATCAGTTGCTGCTAATTGAGCGCTTTTTATTGGAGAGAATTTTCCTTCTCCATCATCATTTCCATCGGTTAATAAAATTATGATTTTACTTTTATTTGTACTATTCATCAATCTATTTATTGATACCCCAATTCCATCCCCAATATGAGTTCCATCTGGAAGCATTTCATAAGATAAATTATTAATTAAATTAATTACAGAATTATGGTCTGTGGTTAGAGGACATGTACTTCCTGCTCTCCCGCTGAAAACAACAACTCCAATTCTATCATTTTTTCTTTTTTTTACAAACTCAATAGCGATTTTTTTTGAAGCTTCTAAACGATTAGGTTTAAGATCTTCCTCTTGCATGCTGCCAGAAATATCTATTGCTAGTATAATATCAATGCCTTCTGTTGTTTTCTTTATTTCGGTATTTATAATTTGAGGCCTTGCTAAAGCGAGAATTACAAATATTAAAGACAGTATCTTTAAAATTAGTGGCAGCATTATTAGTCTTTGTTTGAGACTCTTTTTTTTAGAAAGTAAATTGCTGTTGGGGAATATGAGTGATGAGTTCTTTTGTTTAAAGAAAAATTTCCATACTATGATAGCGAGCAATAAGAGAAAAAGTAAAAATGCACTTTTATTTTCCCAAGAAATCTTATTAATTAATTCTATCATCTTTTGTTTTATGTTTTGCAATAAACTTTATACTTAATTTAATAGACTCCATATTTTGTATATGAACAGATGTACCCTTTGCATATTTTATATTATCAGCTCTCTCTAAGACAAATTTTATGTCATTTTTTTCAGATTTATGTAATTTATTAGATAAATCTTTTATAATTTCTCCGGTGGGTTTCTCTAAAGCTTTGATCTGAAATCTGTTTTCAAGATACTCTCTGATTATCAGAGAAATATTGGAGTGAAATTCTTTGATTTCTTTTTTGTTATTAGGTTGTTTTTTTTGCAGTTGATTCAATTGATTTATTGCATCTATGTCAAATGGTATTATCACTTTTTTAGATTGACCTAATATACCTTTTTTATTTTTTGATTTATATATAAAGAATGCTAAAGTAGCAATGATTAGTAAAATTGCTATAATTATTATAATTTTTTTAAATTTTTCCCTTCTCATTTCTGCAATTTCTTCATCAGTAAAATCTTCGTATAATCCTATTTTAGGACTGGTATTACCAAATGGTCTGCTAGTGTCAGATATTATCGGAGCTAAGACGAATAATTTAATTTCTTTAGTATTTAAACTATCGGAATCTATTTGAGGAATAGTGTATTTACCTTGATCAAAGGATGTAATTTTAATTTTTTGATCATAAGTTTTTATATCTCCGATAGTATAAGTTGTGTCGCTAATATCTAAGATCTCAATTTTCTGATCAAGTTTTTCAATCGGAAATATTGGAAAATTAATTTTCTTTTGTTTGTTTATTTTAGTAGAGATGGAAATTTCTATTTGATCACCAATGTTAATAGTATCTTTTTCTATTTTAACATATTGAGATTGAGCCTGGAATTGAAGGCTAATTAATAAAAATATATAATAAATTATTCTCATTTCCTTTTTTTAAAGAATTGTAACATTTTAAACACATAATCTTCACCAGTATTTAAGGATATATGATTAATTCCATTTTTAGTTAATTTCTTTCTTATATCTGTATCATGTTTAATGAAATTTTTTAATAGATCATTTCTTTGTGTTTTGTCAGATGTGTCAATGATCATCCTCTCGTTACTTTCAGAGTCTTCGATTTCTAATAAACCAATGTTAGGTATTTTTTTCTCTAACTTGTCATTAATTTTTATTGCTATTAAGTCGTGTCTTTTCTTAGCAATTCTTATGGGCTTTTCATAATTAGAATTGTCAATAAAGTCAGAAATTATAAAACAAATTGCTCGTTTTTTTATAATATCATTCAGGTATTTTAATGCGTTTTCAAGATTTGTACAATTATTGTCAGGTTGAAATGTAATAAGCTCTCGAATTATGCGTAAAATATGTTGCTTTCCTTTTTTTGGAGGAATAAACTTTTCAATTTTATCAGTAAACAGAACTATCCCAACTTTATCATTGTTATTTATGGCTGAAAATGCAAGTATTGAAGCAATTTCAGTTGATAAATCTTTTTTTGTTTGTATTTGGGTCCCAAAACTTGATGATTTACTAATATCAATCATTAAGATCATTGTTAATTCTCTTTCTTCTTCAAAAATTTTTACATGAGGATTATTATACCTTGCGGTAACATTCCAGTCAATTGTTCTAACATCGTCACCCGGGCAATATTCTCTTACTTCAGAGAATGTCATTCCCTTTCCTTTAAAAGCTGTGTTGTATTGACCAGCAAATATGTGATTAGATAGGCCTTTAGTTTTTATCTCAATCTTTCGTACTTTATTTAGAATATCAGAAGTATTCATCTAGGGAATCTCAATTTTATCAATTATTTCATTTATTATGTCTTCAGAAGTTATGCTTTCGGCTTCAGCTTCATACGATATTCCTATTCGATGTCTCAATACATCTGAACACATCGATCTAACATCTTCAGGAATTACATATCCTCTTCTTTTAATAAAAGCAAAAGATTTTGAGGTTTTTCCTAAATTTATAGTTGCTCTAGGTGAAGCTCCATATGAGATATATTTTTTCAAATTTTCTAAACCATATTTTTCTGGATATCTTGTGGCGAATACAATATCTAATATATATTGTTCTATTTTCTCATCCATGTAAATTTCTTTTACTATTTCTTGAATTTGTTTTATATCTTTTTTGGTAACTACTTTTTTTGCACTCGGAAATTTCTTTTCAAGATTATATCTCATGATGTCACGTTCTTCTGTTATATTAGGATAATCAAGAACAATCTTGATCATAAATCTATCCATTTGAGCTTCTGGTAGAGGGTATGTTCCTTCTTGTTCAATAGGATTTTGTGTAGCCATAACTAGAAATGGTTGGTCTAACTTAAATGTAGTGTCTCCAATAGTAATTTGTCTTTCTTGCATAGCTTCTAATAGTGCAGACTGAACTTTAGCAGGAGCTCTATTGATTTCATCAGCTAAAATAAAGTTAGAAAATATAGGCCCTTTCTTAACAAAGAATTTTTCTTCTTTAGGACTATATATTTGAGTTCCTAAAATGTCAGCAGGCAATAAATCCGGGGTGAACTGTAATCTGCTAAAATTAGCATTTGTAGCTGAGGATAGAGTGCTAATTGTAAGAGTTTTTGCTAAACCAGGAACTCCTTCTAAAAGAACATGACCATCTGAGATTAATGCTACTAAAAGTTTCTCAGTCATTTCTTTTTGTCCCACAATCACTTTATTGATTTCTAATTTTAGTGTTTCAATAATTGCGCTTTCTTTATTAATCTTTTCGTTAATCTCTTTAATGTCAATATTTATTTTTTCTTCCATTTGATTTTAAATTTTTCACAAAAATATATTTGTTCATATAATTTTCAAAATGTAACGATTTATTTTTTTTATTAGTATTTATTTTTTTGCTTTCTTATTTTTGCTTCATGAGATATTTTATAGAGTTTTCTTTTAATGGCACAAACTATCATGGTTGGCAGATGCAATCAAATGCTATTACTGTAGAATCAGTGCTATCTAGAAGTATTTCTATTAAGTTAAATGAACAGATAAAACTATTTGGAGCTAGTAGAACAGATACAGGAGTGCATGCTGTTCAAATGTTTGCGCATTTTGATACTGGTAAGAGATTTATAGAACTTGATTTAGTTATGAAACTTAACTCTTTCTTACCTAAAGATATATTTATTTCTTCAATATTTAAGGTTAAAGATGATGTTCATGCAAGATTTAGCGCTATAGATAGAACCTATCAGTATTACATTTCTAATAAAAAAAATGTTTTTAATTCTAATTTATATATTATTAATTCTGATTTAAATATAAGTTTAATGAATAAGGCATGCGATTTTTTATTAGGCAAGAAAGATTTCACTTCTTTTGCTAAAAAACATTCTGATACTAATAATAATATATGTAATGTTTATGAGGCTTATTGGAATCATGAAAAATCAGAATTAGTGTTTACTATTAAATCTAATAGATTTTTGAGAAATATGGTTAGATCTATCGTCGGAACATTGGTTCAGGTTGGAAATCAAAATTTATCTATAGACTCTTTAAATCATATCTTCGATAGTAGGGATAGATCTGAATCGGGGTTTTCTGTTCCAGCTAAAGGTTTATTTTTGACTTCTATTAATTATCCTGAAAATATATTTAAATAATGTCAAATACTGGAAAGGCAATAGATTTCAATTTATTATCAAGAGTCTTAAGTTTTACTCGTCCATATAGAAAGTTGTTGTATTCAGCAATTTTTTTGTCAGTGATTCTATCGTTTGTTAGTCCTGTTCGGCCTTTGTTGATAAATTATGCAGTTGATAATTATATCATTGAAAGTCCTAACATATCTTTCTTGTGGAATATGTGTGTTTTATTGGTTGGATTGCTTTTTGTTGAGGCTATAGTGCAGTTTATATATATTTATGTAGCTACATTGATTGGACAACATGTAATCAAAGATATGCGTTCAAAAGTATATAATCATATACTTAAGTTAAAAATGAGTTTTTTTGATCGAACTCCAATTGGGGCTCTGGTAACTAGAACAGTTTCGGATATTGAAACAATTGCAGATATATTTTCTCAGGGTTTGTTCGTGATTATTGGTGAACTATTGAAATTATCTGTAATAATTTGTATGATGTTTTATACTGATTGGAAGCTAGCTATTATGAGTATGATAAGTATTCCAATTCTATTAGTTGCTACAGCGTGGTTTAAAAAAAATATTAAAAGATCATTTCAAGATGTTAGAAGTCAGGTTTCAAAAATAAACACTTTTGTTCAGGAACATATTACCGGTATGAATGTGGTGCAGATTTTTAATAGAGAAGTTGCTGAGTATCATAAATTTAAAAAAATCAATGATCAACATTTGTCTGCAAATTTAAAATCTATTTTTTATTATTCTGTTTTCTTCCCCGTAGTAGAAATTTTGTCGGCATTATCTATTGGTATAATAATTTGGTATGGAGGTGTTGCTATTCTTGAACAAAAAGATGTTACATTAGGTGAGCTAATAGCTTTTATTCTCTATATATATATGATGTTTAGACCAATTAGACAGCTTGCTGATAGGTTTAATGTATTACAAATGGGCATTGTAGGTTCAGAGAGAGTATTTAAAATTTTGGATACAGATGAGTTTATTGAAGATCAAGGTGAAGTAAATAGAAATAAAATAACTGGAAATATTACTTTTCAAAATGTTAAGTTTGCTTATAAAAGTGATCAGTGGGTATTTAAAGATATTTCTCTAAACATTCCTTCTGGAAAGCAAACTGCAATTGTTGGAGATACTGGATCTGGAAAAACTTCTATTATTAATTTATTATGTAGATTTTATGAATATCAATTTGGTAGTATCTTCATTGACGAAATAGATATTCGAAATTATTCTTTATATAATTTAAGATCTCATATATCTATAATACAACAGGATGTTCATTTGTTTTCTTCATCAATAATAGATAATGTTAGGTTATTTGATCCAGATATTTCTAGAAATTCAATAATTCAAGCTTCTAAAGATATTGGGATAGATGATTTTATTACTAAACTTCCTGGCGGATATGATTATATAGTTGGAGAAAGAGGAGTAACTTTGTCGACCGGTCAACGTCAACTTATATCATTCCTTAGAATATATTTAAGAAATCCAAGTGTACTAATTTTGGATGAAGCCACATCATCTATTGATACACATACCGAAGGCTTATTGCAAAATGCTTTAGATAAGATTAGTGCTGGAAAAACAACAATAGTTATCGCTCATAGGTTATCTACAATTGTTAGTTCTGACAATATCATTGTTTTGGAAAAAGGTGAATTAATTGAGCAGGGAAGTCATACGGATTTAATGTCTATTAATGGTAAATATGCTCAAATGTATAAAACACAATTATCTTCAAATGAAAAATAAATCAGTTTTTTTATATTTGTAATTTATTTATGAGAAAAATATTTTTCTTATTTAGTTTTATTTTATTTAACATAACTTCTGAGTCTCAGATATCGGTAGATAGAACGTTTCCATATGATAGTCCTGTATATTTAATTGATAATATTTTGTTAGGAGGAGGAATAGTTGCTTCTAATTACTCTTTTGAGGGAGATTCAATGCAAATTGGTTTTTTTAATGCAATAAATACTAACTTAGGCCTTGATAGTGGTATAGTGTTATCTACTGGCGATATTGCTAATTTAGTTCCTGGAAATTTATCTTTCATTAATCCATCAAATGTAGTAACAGATCCTGACCTTTTAAATGTAGCTAATTCTGTTCCTGGATTAATTGGTCAGTCTTTTACTGTCAGCAGCATTAATGATGTTGCAAAACTAGAATTTGATTTTATTCCGACATCTGATACAATTACATTTAGGTATGTTTTCGGTTCTCAAGAATATTTTGCTTTTGAAAACACTCAATATAATGATGTTTTTGGTTTTTTTCTTTCAGGACCTGGAATTAATGGTCCATATGCAAATAACTCTGTAAATTTAGCTATTGTTCCTGGCTCAGTTCCTCCACTACCAATAACTATTTCATCTGTAAATAGCGTAACTCCGATAAATCAGCAATATTTTGTAGATAATACACTGGGCTTAGATACAATAGCGGATGCTGATGGTATGACAACAGTATTGACTGCTACAGCTGTTGTTCAGTGTGGTGAATTATATCACATAAGGCTAGCGATTGCGGATGGGACTGATCAGGGATTGAGTTCGTATGTTTGGTTAGAGGCGGGAAGTTTTAAAAGTCCAGTTTTAGAAGTTTCTAATGATTTAGGATTAGACTCAAATTTTGTAGAGATCCCTTGCAATGCTTCAATTACTCTTTTTGCTGATGGAGCTCCTGGATCTTCATATCAATGGATTGATAGTAATGGAATAATAATAAGTACTGATTCTTCTGTAATAGTAGGGCCTGGAAAGTTTGTTGTTATAGCTACTTTATTTGGCTGTGACATCACTTCGGATACAATTATTATTGACTCTGATTTACCACCATTGATTGATTTGGGTTCTGATCAAAATATTCCGTGCAATACTCTTTATGATCTAATTCCATCAGTCAGTGGAGGAACTGGCATATATTCTTACATTTGGAGTACTGGCTCAACAAATAATTCTATAGAAGTGGGAGAGGGTATTTATACTTTAACTATTGATGATGGAACAGGCTGTTTGTCAGTAGATTCAGTAATTATTTTAGAAGACCCTCCTCCAATTGTTAGTGTTTCTGGTGGAGGAGATTTGTGTGGAAATCTATTTTCTGTCGATATTATTTTTAATTATTCTGGATTAGTCCCTTGGGAACTAACTTATTATGATGGTCTAGGCACCGAGACTATCAGTGATATAGGTGTTCAGAATTATGTTATAAATACGCAACAAAATGGTGTTTACTATCCTGTATTGGTTCAGGATTATAACGGTTGTACAGCTTTGATTTCGGATTCAGTTTTTGTGAATGTATATGATCTGCCAGATCCAATTTTAGATCCTAATGTTTATGTGATTTATGAAGGACAAGATATTACATTAACGCTATTAAATCAGTATTCTTCATATAGTTGGTATAATAATAATGATTCTTTAATTTCCAGTTCACCAACTTTAAACATAATAGACTCTGGATCTTATTTTGTGACAGTAATAGATAGTAATGGCTGTATAGGTTCTTCTAATTTAGTAGATGTAAATACCGTTCCTTTGACAGAAATATTTATCCCAAATTCTTTTACTCCTAATGGAGATTTTCATAATGATAAATTATTAATAACTACAAAAAATACTAAAGTCTTTTCAATGAAAGTTGTAAATAGATGGGGAGATTTAATTTATCAAACCGATAATGAGAATAAATTTTGGGATGGTACATTTAAAGGACAAATTGTTCCACAAGGCACTTATTATTATACAATTGATTTATTAGGTGAAGACAATGTTCCTTATACAAAAGTTGGAACAGTACAGGTTATACATTAAAATTTAAATTATTTATAATCAATTAATAATTTATCACTAAATTTACACTGAATTTCATGCTTTGTACAATGAATAGATGGTTATGTAAAATTTTTTTAATTTTCATTAGTTATAACTTATGTTCTCAGACTACTGAATGGGTAAAATCTTTTGGTGGTGATGAATCTGATAAGGGTATTTCTATTGGATGTGATTCTTTAGGTAATGTTTATATTAGTGGATATTATAATTCTGAAGCTGATTTTGATCAAATTAGTTTGCAAAATAGTCCATCTCAGGGTACTAATAAAGAGAATTTTGTTGCTAAACTAGATTCTTTAGGAAATGTTTTATGGGCGATTCCTGGAGGTGATCAAACAGGTGGTTGTTGTGATGATCGGGCCTTAGGTATGCATGTTACACCAGGAGGAGATGTGTTTATTACAGGTACTTTTTGGAGTTCATATAATTTAGGAGTTTTGGGTGACCCGGGCACTATTTCCGTACCAGGCGCACAGTTAAATGATCACGACAATTCGTTATTAGCAAAGATAGATACTGATGGTAATCCTCAATGGGTAATTGGTTTTGGTTGTGATAATACTTCTGGAGGCTGTCCATATCCTATTTATGATGCTGATGATCATTCATATGATGTTGTGGTAGATGATGATGGATTTATTTATGTAACTGGATTTTTTTCAGGGTATGATGCTGATTTCGATAGTTTTACTATTACCAATCCTGAATGGGGTAATGATTGTCAACCTATGGGATATATTGGAAAGTTAGATCCAAATGGTAATTGGTTATGGGTAGATAAGTATGATGGAATTAAAGATCAACGTGGTTCAAGAGATAACAGATTAGCTATCGATGATTTTTCAAATATTTATGTTGTTGGAGGATTTCAGAATCGAGGAGCTAGTCAAGTTGCTAGCTATGGTCCTTATTCTTTGACCTCTAAAGGTGAATGGGATGCATTTATTTTTAAGATGGACAAGGATGGTAATTGGCTTTGGGCAGAAGGTTTTGGTAGTAATAAAACTGATAGAGCTAATAGTGTTGCTGTAGATGTATGTAACGATGTATATATTACTGGAGAATATCGTAATCCCATGATTTTTCCTGGAGCTAATGCTTCAAATGGCAGTGATACATTAAGTCATAAACAAAAAAGAGATGTTTTCGTTGCGAAAATGAATAATCAGGGTATATGGAAATGGGCTAAAAGAGCAAGGAGCTCAGGAACTGATAAACCTTACCAAATGTCTGTGGATGATAATAAACAAGTTTTTTTATGCGGTACTGCGAAAGGTGAAATGACTTTTTCTAGTGATTTAGTTATTGGTCCTCAAATACCTGGAGATACTAGTGCATCTGCATGGGTGGCTCAATTAGATGGATCTACGAATACAGGGGACTGGGTTTGGGCAAAAATGGCTGGATGTGATACAGATGATGACGATAGAGCTGGAGCGATATGTCCTGATGGATATGGTAATGTGTATGCAACTGGTTTTTTTGAAGATTTAGCTAATTTTGATGGTAATATTTTGGATGCTTCTGGTAGAAGAAAAGATATTTTTATTTGGAAAATGAATATGGTTGAAGGAAGTTTTGATATTAACAATACATATGATACAGTTTATATAGATTCCATGGTTTTTAATAGTGCTGATACTGGTATGTTTTATAGATCTAATTTTGAGCTAGATGGTTGTGATACTTTATTTATTGATACTGTTATTCATCAAAGACTAGGAGTTCAAATCATTTTTGATATTAATAATATTGGTTCAGCTAATTTTTTAATAGACGGTAATCAGGAGGTGCTGCCCTTTGTGAAAAATTATTGGTATGGAGAGAATATATTGATTGAAGCAGCGCAGTTAGATCCTAACTGGTTATTTGAATACTGGTATTCAATTTCTAATGATATTAGTCCAAACACTAACTCTATGCTTGCTAATTTTAGTGCTTTATATTCTGATTCCATAATATTGAGAACAATACCTAAACCAGATCTAACAGCCTTTATTTATGGTAATGACACTATTTGTTCCAATTCTTCTAATAAGGCTTCTGTCGGCGTTTCAATTAGTGGAGGAACTCCTCCTTATAATATTACGTATTCTATTGATGGGATTACCCAACCTATGGTGAATACTGTAGTGAATCCTTATATTATAAATACTGATATGTCAGGTATATATGAATTAGTTTCATTTTCTGACCCAAGTGGTTTAGGTTATTATTCGGGATCAGCATTAGTTACCGAGTGTATTAGTCCACAAGCTGTTTTTTCTGTATTGGAAGATACTCTTTCATTACTATATCCTACAACACAATTTACTGATTTTTCTGTAAATGGTACTGCAGATATAGTAAGTTGGAATTGGGATTTTGGAGATAATTCTTCTGTATCATTCGATCAAAATCCAATTCATACTTTTATCGATAATCCTGACAAATATCAGGTTTCACTCATTGTTACTGATGAGGTTGGTTGTTCAGATACAACTTTTAAAAATATTTTAGTTAAGGATCAATTCTGGATATATGTGCCAAATTCTTTTACCCCAGATAATGATCAAATTAATGATGTTTTTTGTATTTCATATAATGGGATTAGAAATGAAACATTTTCCTTTAATATTTACAATAAATTTTCTGAATTAGTATATTCTACAAATAATATTGATGATTTATCTTGTATTGATAATAAAGGTTGGGATGGTAAAAGTCCAAATACTAATATAAATTTAACATCAGGTGTATATATTTATGAAATGAATTTTCAAGATTTTGATGGATGGAAACATCAAAAATTTGGCCAAATATTTATTATTAGGTAACTATTTTATNAGCTAGTTGATCTTTATTTTAATTTAAATCTCATATGTTCCAATCAAATAATTTTAAAATTAACAGATCATCTGCAGGTTCTGGAAAAACATATAACCTATGTATGAATTTTATCTTGATTGCGCTAGTTGGTTCTCAAAAATTCTCCCCTGAATATTTTAAAAAAATATTAGCGATTACATTTACTAATAAAGCTGCTTCAGAGATGAAAAGCAGAATCCTTGAATATTTGGAATGTTTATCATTAGCAATGAATAAAGATGGAACTTTAGATTGGCTTCTTACAAGAACATCTCTTACAGATCAACAATTAATAAGTAACGCTCAAAAAGTCCGAACAAGTATCTTGCACAATTATTCAGATTTAAAAATCTCTACTATTGATAAATTTAATTATGATTTGGTAAGAATTTTTTCAAGAGATTTAGGATTAACAACTAATTTTGAATTAGAATTAGATAATGATAAAATAATTAGAGCGGCAGTATCTAATTTGTTATCTAAGATAAATGAATCAGGAAACGACCTTTCTAATACTTTGCTCGATTTTGCGATGCAAAATTTAGAAGATGGAAAATCAGTAGATATCCAAAGATCTTTAGAGGATTTTTCAATTAACTTATTCAGTGAGGAGTCTTATCAACATGTTTCTAATTCAAATTCATCAATAAAGGACTGTATGAATTTGAAAAAAATATTATTAAATAAAAAGAATAATATTTTAAAGAAAGTTAATTTGATTTCACTATCGATTAATAAAGTTTTTTCTTCAAATGGTTTTGTTAAAGAGGACTTTATTCGAGGTTCTTTTTATATACATTTTACTAATAACTTAAATGATACTAAAAGCTGGATGCCATCCGAATATATTCAGAAAAATATTAGTAATAACATTTGGTATTCAGAATCTTTACATCGTTCCAGAAAAAAATTAATACAAAGTCATAAGAAAACATTCATCTCATTATATAATGATTTGATGAAGTTAGTTAAAAATTATAACTCATATGATGCAATATTGTCTAGTATTCATTCTATTGCTTTACTTAATGAGTTATTAATTGAGATAAATGAGCATAAGAATCAGATGAATATAGAACAGATTTCTGTATTTAACAAAAAAATTCATGATCTTATTGTAGAACAGTCATCGGCTTTTATTTATGAAAGAATAGGTGCTAGGTTTAATCATTTCTTAATTGATGAGTTTCAAGATACATCCGTATTACAGTGGCAAAATTTGTTACCATTAATTGTTGATTCTTTAGATTATGGTAGTTGTTTTATTGTAGGTGATGGAAAACAGTCTATATATAGATGGAGAGGCGGTGAGGTACAACAATTTCTTGAGCTCCCATCGATTTATAAGTCAGATAATTTAATGTACTCTAGTGAGTGGGAAAATAAAATTAAATCTCATTATAGTAATGATTTTGTAGATAATCAGAACTATAGAAGTAGGAAGAAGATTATTGATTTTAACAATAGTTTTTTTGAGAAATTGAAATTAATTTTAAATAAAAAATATATTACTATATATGATCAATCCAAGCAAAAATCTGACTTCAGCACAAATGGTGGTTACATAAGAATTGATTTTTTTTCAGATAATCTGAAAACTTATAAGCAGCAAATTTTAGATGCGATGTTGCATGATGTTGTAGACTTGATTGATAATAAGTCATATAAATATAGTGATATCGCAATCTTGTGTAATAGTAAAAAAAGCATTTCAATGGTAGCTGAATCATTAAATAGAAATAAAATTCCCGTTATTTCTAATGAATCGTTATTAATTAATTTTTCTGAACATATTCAAGCTGTAGTAACCTTTCTCAGGTGTATCTTAGATGAGGATGATAAGTTTTCCAAATTAAGACTAGTATTTTATTTAGAAAATAAATTTAAAAATAAATTATCAGTGCATGATATAAATAAAAAAATAAGTAATGATATTACATTGAAAGAATTGTTGCAATTATATTCTGTAAGTTTTGATAAAAGTTATTTATTAAAACTGCCTTTATATCAACTTATTGTAGATATTTATAAAATTTTATCTATTCCAGAAGATGCTTATACCTCATTTTTTTTAGATGCTGTTCTTTCTTTTATGGATAAAAGTGAGGAGGGTATTCATTCTTTTATTATTTGGTGGGATGAAAATAAAGATAAGAATTCTATCGTTGTGCCTGAGGAAATTAATGCTGTAAATATTATGACTATACATAAGTCAAAAGGACTTGCTTTTAATATTGTTATGATTCCTTTTAATTGGGAAGGTACAAGAAATTCTTCTGAAATTTGGGTTGATACAGATATGATTACCAATTTTAAATTGAGATCATCAATAATTAAATCCTCTAGTAAATTATTGCACTCAGATTTCCATAAAGAGTATTTACAAGAAAAGGATTTATCTTTATTAGATAAGATTAATAAATTATACGTTGCTATGACCAGGCCAATTCAAAGGCTTCATATTTATTCAAAAGAAATTCCTAAAAAAATCACTAATACATTTTTGAAATCTGGCAGATTAAATTCTTTGCTTTACAGTGCAGGTATAAGGTCCAATTTTACTTTTGGATTAGAAGTGGAGATAAACCAAGATGATTATCAAGATGGATCAGATTTATTTACCATTAAAAAATTAAATAATATAAATTGGAGAAATCATGTATCTTTAAAGAGTTCATTAGTAAGAACCTGGGATCAGGAAGGCATGCTCTCTAAGCAAAAGTGGGGAAAATTAGTTCATTATGCTTTATCTCTAATTGAAAAATCAGAAGATATTGAGATTTGTTGTAATAAATTATATTTACAAGGTTTGTGCGATAAAACTGATAAAGTTCTTCTAGTAAGTAAAATTGATGAAATTATTTCGCATCCGGATATATCTTGTTTTTTTACTTCCAAATGGAAAACAATTACTGAGAAGGAGATATTATTGCCTAATGGTCTTTCTTATATACCTGATAGAATTTTAATATCCAAAGATACTACGGTAATCCTGGACTATAAGACTGGTATGCCAAATATTATTCACCATCAACAGATCTTAAATTATGAAAAGATTTTATCAGATATGGGTTATAGTAACATAGAAAAGTATTTAGTATATACAGAATCTGAAAATATGCTAGTTAAATTATGAAACATTTTTTACAGGATATAGCAGATAATATTTTACAGAAAGATCCAAATTCATTAGAAAAAATGGTTATAGTATTACCTAGTAAAAGGTCTATGACTTTTCTGAAGCATTATTTGTCTCAATTAATAGACAAGCCTATCTTTTTACCAGATATGTATACAATTGAACAGTTTATAGAGTTTATTTCAGGTTATCATATACTTGATAATATATCTTTAAACTTTTACTTATATGAGGCTTATAATCTATCAGTGAAAGAAGATGTAGAAACTTTTGATGCTTTTATTAATTGGAGTGATGTTTTGCTAAACGATTTTAATGAGGTTGATAAAAATTTAGTAAAACCTAATCAAATTTTTACTAATTTACGTGATGTAAGAGACATAGAAAATTGGAGTTTTAATGAAAAGAAATTGTCTCCGCTACAAATGAAATATTCTTTATTTTATGATAAGTTACATGTGATTTATCTACACATGAATAAAATATTACAACAAAAAAGTTGTGCTTACCAAGGTATGGCATATAGAAAAGCCTCAGAAAATATTAATTCGATTCAATTACCTTGGGAAAAAGTTTGGTTTGTTGGTTTAAACGCTTTGAATAAATGTGAAGAAAAAATAATTGGACATCTAAAATCTATAGATGTGGCTAGAGTTTTTTGGGATGCTGACAATTATTACTATAAAAATAAACATCATGAGGCTGGAGATTTTTTGAGGAATCAGAAAGAGATTTGGAGTGATGTTAAATTTAAAGGTCTTGGAGATTATCTTAAGTTTGAAAAAGAAGAGTTTAATGTAATAGGATGTCCAAAAAATGTTGCTCAGGCAAAGGTTTGTTCTAATATATTAAACAATTTAAATGTGAATGAGTTAGAAAAGAGCAATACTGCTGTTGTTTTGCCTGATGAAAGGTTGTTATATCCGGTTTTAAATTCTTTTCCTGAAAAAGTATGTAATATAAATATTACTATGGGTAGTCCAATTAAATATACTCCGATATATATATTTATTAATAGTTTATTTGAGTTACAATTAAATAGTAAGTCTGGTAATTATGACTATAAAGATGTTTTTGCGGTAATAAATCATTCTATTTTTTCGCAATTTATAGATGAGATAACTATTAGCGAATTGAGAAGTGATATTATCAGACAAAATCAAATTGTAATTTCATCTAACTATTTGATCTCGAAATTGGATAAAAAAAATACTATATGTGATGTTATTTTTAGTCTTTGGCATAATGTGGATGATGCATTGTCAAAACTTAATACAATTATCGAAGCATTGCGAGTAAATTTAATTGGAAGAAAAGCTTCTGTCAATTCGGAGATTATCAATGAGTATAGTAAAGTGTTTCTTCTATTATGTAATATTATTAATGATAGTAATTCTAGTTTTGAGTTAAAGACTTTGTATAAGATAATTTCACAATTAATTTCAAGAGAAATGATTCAATTTGAGGGGGAGCCATTAAAAGGAGTTCAATTAATGGGAATTCTAGAGACTAGAACTCTTGATTTTGATAATTTAATTGTGCTTAGCGCTAATGAGGGAGTGCTTCCAAAATCAAAATCTTTGAATTCTTTTATTCCTTATGATTTAAAAAGATTTTATGGTATGACTCTTCAAAAGGATCGTGATTCTATTTATTCGTATCATTTTTACAGGCTTTTACAACGAGCCAAGAAAGTTAATATTTTATATAATACTGAAGTTGATGATTTTGGAAGTGGAGAGAAGAGTCGATTTTTAGTTCAATTACAATCTGAATATCCTCATACAATTAATCAGTATACTTACTCAGAAAAGATCAATAGTCATACTTATTCTCCTATGAAGGTTCCTAATGTTAATTTAGAATCACTAATTAGAGCATGGGCAAGAAATATTTCTCCTACATCTATAAATCTTTATCTTAATTGTAAACTTTCATTCTACTATAATTATTTGATTAAAGTCAGAACAAGGAAGGGTATTAAAGAATATATTGAATCAGATATCATAGGATCTGCAATACATGAAGCTTTCGCAGATTCTTACCCTTTAGGAGTTTTAAGTGTTAATAAAATTAAGCAAAAAGAAATTGAATTGCAAAACTCACTTGAAAGACATTTTGTTGAAATGTCGGAATTAAGCCTTCCTATTGAAGGTAAAAATTATTTGTCATTGAGTATTGCTAAAAGGCTATCGGCTAATTTCATGAATTATGAAAAAGATATTCTGCATCCATCAAAATCAAATTANATTAAGATTTTAGAAAAAGAGATTGAGTTAAAACATAGTTTAGTAGTTGATGGAGAGGAATTTACAATATGTGGTAAAATTGATAGAGTTGATATTTGTAATGATGAATTAAGAATCATTGACTATAAGTCTGGTGTAGTAAAGGATCAAGATTTGACATTTTATGATTGGAGTGACTTATGTAAAAGTAATAATCACTCCAAAGTATTGCAACTACTATTATATGCATATATTTATTTGATGAATAATCCTCAATATTTAGATATGAAAGTCGTTGCCGGCAACTTTTCTTTAAAAAATATGACTAATGGCATGATTTTTATTAGGAGATCTATAAATAGGAAAAAACATAAGCTTTATATTGATAGAAAAGTCCTTGATGAAATAGAACAAATAATTATAAGAATCGTAAGATTAATTAAAGAAGAAGATTTTATTGCTAATAGTGATGATCATTATTGTGACTTTTGTACATAAAATGAAAAATATCTATCATATGAGAAAATTGCTAGTATTATCATGCGTTATATTAAGCAGTTGCTTCTCTTTCTCTCATATTTTCACTCCTGATACTACAATTCGTATATCTAGTATTACAAATGATGATAATAATTCAATAGCCTTGCTGTATGATCAAATTTTGTTAGATAAATATATTTTTTCGAATCGAGAGAATTTAACAATTGATCTACCAGTATTAGATAATCAGTTTATTTCAGTATATCTTAATAAGTTTGATATTTTTAGTAAGGATCATACAATATATGTAAACTCTATTAGTGGAACGAAAGAGGAGATTTTAGAATCATCTTTTTTGTCGTTTAATATTAATTACAATCAAGAACAAATTGGAGTATTGATATATGCTAAAGATTTTCTAATTATTTCTTATAAATTTATGAATAAACAATTAGAGATTAGTAGAATTGAGGGAGGATTTTTTTTGTTTGATGTAAATGATCTCATGATTGATAATAGTTTTACTTGTGAAATTCTAGAAACTGCTGATAGTTTTGAAAATCATGATTATGAGACTGAATCTATAGTATCAACTCCTAAATGCTTAGATCTTGCAATAGAGATTGATAATTTTACAAGGAATACATTTTCTTCAAATACATCCGCAGCAAATTGGGCTTATGCGATTATTGCTGGTGCAAGTCAGATTTATAATAATGAAATTAATATGAACATTTCAATAACGTCTACTACAGTTTGGGAAACTATGGATCCATATAATAGCTTTGTTAATGACGCAAGTGCAATGCTATCTGCTCTTAGAAATTATTGGATAACTAACAATAATTCTATTAATAGAGACCTGGTACATTTGCTTACAAAAAGAACTAACACTGGCACTGGAGGAATTGCTTATCGAGATGTGTTATGTAATAATAATTGGGGTTACGGCTTTAGTTCGAATTTAAATAATAATACTAATTTCAGTTTTCCGAATCCTGCGTATACTTGGAATTTGATGGTTGTTGCTCATGAAATTGGGCATAATATTGAATCTCATCATACACATTGGTGTGGTTGGCCAGGTGGACCAATTGATAATTGCGTAGATGTTGAAGGATCTTGTTTTAACTCCCCTTCTCCTCAAATTGGTACAATTATGAGTTATTGTCATACAACGAATGCTGGAAGTATAATTGATTTTCATTCAGTTGTAGTTAATAACGCTTTGTTGCCTGGTATAAATTCTGCTGGATGCTTGACAGTTTGTTCATTTTATGGTTGTACTGATCCTAATGCTATTAATTATGATCCTAATGCTACTGTAGATGATGGAACATGTCTTTATAACGCACCAGTACTTTCAGCAAATATTATTGATGTAAGTTGTTTTGGAGCTTCGGATGCTAGTATTGATTTAACTGTTAGTGGAGGTTTGTCTCCATATATTTTTATTTGGGATAATGGATCTTTTACTCAGGATTTATTTAATATAGATGCTGGGGTCTATACTGTGACAGTTATTGATAATTTAGGGCAGACCTCATCATCTACATTTACTGTTTCTGAACCAAGCCAGCTTAATGCATTATATTTGGTTAGTAATACTAGCGGTCCTGGAATGAGTGATGGATCTATTAGTGTTAATGCATATGGTGGAACTTTACCATATAAATTTTACTGGGCCGGCTATACAGATACCCTAAATTTTTTATCTAATCTTACTGCTGGAGCTTATGTTTCATATGTTCTGGATGATAATAATTGTTTTTTTGTTGACACATTAATTATTGAGGATAGCGTTTTGTTTGCTGCTTGTGATTCTATTACTGGTGTATATGTAGATAATATTATACATGATAGAGTAGTGTTTAATTGGGACAATATGAATTCTTCAACATGTCAGGTAGATCA
>PAUF01000010.1 GCA_002712715.1 Flavobacteriales bacterium
CACTTAAGTTAAGTATTAATTTAGAAGTGTTTAATGCAGGCGCACTGTTCCCTACAGGAGATCCCATTGTCTTAGTAGAATAAGCATTCGTTCCAACTTCTCTGTAACGTATTCTTATTTGATCTACTACACAAGTAGCTGAGTTCATGTCATCCCAATTGAATCTTAACCTATCATGGATAAGTTCAGTTGTGTTGACACCTGTGATTGCACCACAAACATTCGCGTATATACAAGAACCATCATTTAAGTTAGCTGTTGGATCATAGTTTGTAGCAGTTGAATCTGTACAACCGTAAATAATATTTCCAATAAATACTGTTGTATCTTTAGAGCAACCAACTGCATCAGTTACAGAAACAGTATAAGATCCAGAACAAATGTTATAAATATAAGATTGAGTAGACCCTGTATTCCATAAATATGATACTGGAAGATAAGATGTCTGCATCATCGTTACAGAAACCCAACCATCACAAGAAGTTGATGTACTTGGATTGGAAGAAGTAACAGAATATGTTAAATCACAGTGAAAACAGCTTCCATCATCGCATGAAGCTAATGGATCGTAATTAACCGCTAATGAGTCAGTACATCCTAATAATCCAATACATGAGCCATCATCACAAATTGCTAAAGAATCATAATTACAAGCTAAAGGATCTGTACAACCTAATATATAACCACAAGATCCATCATCACATGTTGCTAAAGAATCATAGTTACATGCTAAAATATCCGTGCAACCTAAAAGTCCAATACACGAACCATCATCACATGTTGCTAACGGATCATAATTACATGAATTAGGATCAGTACATCCATTAACATATCCACAAGATCCATCATCACATATTGCTTCAGAATCATAATTGCAAGCTAAAGGATCTGTACATCCATCTGGCAATTGACATGACCCATCATTAATACTAGCATAAGGATCATAATTACAAGCTGCAGGATTTGTACATCCGAGTCCTGAACAATTACCACTAAATGAATTTGGTGGAGTAATATTATTACCCCAGTTAGAATACATATATGATGGATCATCAACATCAGTACAATTTAGATTCGCATTATCATTAGCCCAAAAAGCAACTAAATTTGTATTATTTCCATTCCTTACATCTAAAGTTATTAACTCATTCCATTGACAATGTAGCTGAGTTAAATTCGTATTATGACTTAAATCTAAGCTTGATATATTATTCCAACCACATACTAATGAAAAAAGATTTGAAAGATGACTTACATCAAGACTTGAAAGATTATTACCATAACATGCTAAAAGTGTTAAGTTAATATTTTGACTAACATCAAGACTAGTGAGATAATTTGCTCCACAGTCTAAAGTTACTAAAGCTGTATTTTGACTTACATCAAGAGAATTAATGAAATTCCATTGACATTCTAAACGAACTAAATTAATTAAGTCAGAAACATCAAGGTTCACTAAATTATTATCATTGCACCACAAATTAGTTAATGCTGTAAAATCTTCAATACCAGTTAAATCAGAAATATTCTCAAATGAAACATTTAGATGAGTAATAGTATTAATATTTGATGTCAAAACATAATTATCTAAAACATTATCTAATCCTAGAGAAATTAACTTAAGTTCAAACTGATTGTCAGGAACATAAGTCATTGGGTAAATACATGATCCATCATCTATAGTAGCTAATGAATCAAAATTAAGAGCTATTGAGTCAGTACATCCAGATACATTTGTAGATATACATGGATGAGTATGCTGACCAACATCTGACCAATCTTCATTAGATAAAATAATCCACTCAGAATTTAAAGAATCTGTTCCAGATGAATTAATCCAATTTGTATTACCAAAATTTATATCACATTTTCTAACTAATACATGATCTTTAGTCGCTTGACTAACTCCAGCAACATCCCATCCTGATCCTGGATCACCGTTAAAATCTCCAATAAAGTCAAGTATAACATATTCATTACCAGGAAGTGTAGGAGAAGAAGGTCTACTACCATATACTAATGCGAAACCATCATCCCCATTACTCAATGCTGAATATGTCATATCAGATTGATTTAATATAATAGAATCAGATGATGGATGAGCAACAATATAAACATCTCCCGCTAAAATAACTGAAGAAGAATCAAAAGATACCCAATATTCATAAACACCTATAGTTGTTGGAGCATTACTTACTCTTGCAAGAGCATAATCAGACAAATCAACATTATTAGATGTAGGATTATAAATCTCTAGATACTTATTATTAGATGTTCCTTCTCCATATTCTGAGAAAAACAAATCAACTTTATCAGATAAATAAACACAGCTACCATCATCAACTGTTGCAATAGAATCAAAATTCATAGCAACAATATCCATACAACCAAAATTAGGAGTTATACAACTACCATTATCATAACATGCTAGAGAGTCATAATTTGATGCTATAGGATTTGTACATCCTGAAATATAACAACAAGAACCATCATCTATATTTGCAGCTGAATTATAATTAACAGCAATTAAATCTGTACACCCATAAATTGGATATAAACAAGAACCATCATTAACCGTCGCTAAAGAATCATAATTTAACGCCATAGAATCCATGCAACCATATACACTAGCGGATTGACATGGAGATGTATGTTGACCAATGTCCGACCAATCATTTTGAGGTAATACCTCCCATTCTGAATCAGCAGGATTTGTACCAGCTGACAAAATCCAGTTTGTATTTCCTTGGTTAACCACATTACATTTTCTCACTAAAGTATGATCTTTAGTTGCATTAGAAACACCAGCAACATCCCATCCAATTCCTGGATCAGGTCCATCCTCACCAATAACATCAATCAATGAAAAACTTGGAATCAAGCCTGCGTCAGTCTTTGCTAAACCTATAGCATCATCTCCTGTCCATGTCACTTGACTCCATGTAATATCACCAGCAGCGCTAATAATAGGATCTACACTAGAACTAGAACTATATACAATATAAACATCATTATGAGATAAAATACCAGAAAGGTTAAATGTATACTCTGGCCAAGTTCCTCCATTAGTAACCTTCCACAACTGATAATCAGAAAGATTAACATCTTGACCAGTACCATTAAATATTTCAATATATTTATTTGTACCACTGCCTTCTGCATATTCAGAAATAAACAAATCTAATGCATAAACTGAAGAATAGATACAAGATCCATCATCAATAGTAGCCGTAGAATCATAATTTGTAGCTGTAGAATCTGTACATCCAAATACTGGAGGATGGTGAGCAATAATAACACCTTTCATACCCATATTTACGTGCGGCTGGCATACATAATAAAAAGTATGACAGTCATCTGGAACAAAATAACCTGTCGCTCCAAAACCAAAATTAAATCCTCCATTATTAGTAGTTCCGTTAGAAATCCAAACGCTATCAGCTACCTCTACAGCATTATGATTAGACCCTAAAACAAAATTAATTGTATCACCTACATCACAAACGATAGTATCAGGAACAAAATCCATACCTAAAGTAGTAATAGTATAAGATGTATAATCACAACTATCATTATCTACAGTAGCTAAAGAATCATAATTAATCGCTAAAGGATCTGTACATCCATATACAGGATTAAACCAAGTGGATATTGCAGAATTTAAAAGACCTTCAATTATGGATGAATTTTGTGATGTAACGCAATAAGCAGCGCAAATAGTAGTATATGAACTATCTGGATAAATAACATAATATCCTGGAGTATAATAAAGTTGATAATTTATAGCAGTTGGAGACACATTATTCGCAATTGGAAAAGTTGCTCCGTAAGTTGCTGCGTAGTTAGCTATTGACGCGCTGTCAGTGTTAGCATTAACCTCTAGACCTAAAAATCTAGAATTATCTGTACCATTAGGACCATTTGTTTGATAAGAAGCTTCTGTTCCAGATGTATGAGTCAAGCAATGACCACAGGTAACACTCATAAGCTCTAAAACAACTACCTTTCCACTATCTAGATAATCATACAAAGTATGAGAATTCCCATTTATATCTACAACAGTAAAATTAGGAGCGTATCCAGTTCCTGCTAAAAGTCCATTTTGTCCATTAGAAAAATTAAATACAAACAGACTAATTAATAGTACAAATATTCTTTTCATAATTATATATTTTTTATTTTTTTAATTAAGTATTAATTTCTTACTCAATATCCCTTCTTTAGTTTCTAAATCTAAGAAATAAACTCCCTTAGGCAAATACTCAAGATCAATCTGCTCTCTTAACTGTCCTACGGTATTTAATAATGTTTGAGAATAAACTGTTTCTCCAAGTGAATTAATAACTCTTATAAATAAATCTTGATTTTTTTCTAGAATGATATCTATATTTAATAATCCATAACTTGGATTAGGATATACAGATATTTTGGAGAATACATTATTATTCAAACCAGATATACAAGAGTCAACATATACCCAAATATCTTCACTTACTGTACATCCATTTGAATCTTTAGCAGATAATAAATACCAAGTATCAATAGTAGGATTATCAACCAACCTATTATTAACCAAAATAATATTTCCATTTATATCAGACCACCAGTACGCATCAAATCCATCAGTTCCTTCTAATACAACAGTATCTCCAAGACATATTTCTGCAGAACTAGGATATGATTGAATCACTAATGAAGGAGACTGGTAAAAATCTAAAATTGTATAAACAACACTATCACATCCAAAACTACTAAACCCTACAGTATCTACATAATTTCCTGGCGTATCATATATGCTAGAACCTACTATAACACTATCTCCTTCGCATATGAATTTCTTATTATTTGTTGCATAAGGCATAATTTCAATATTATAATAGAAATAATAATACTGTGNACTAAAATTACTATTTGCGCCAGTAATACTAAGTGTTCCTATATCAAATGGATATGGTAAAGAATTTCCTGTTCCTGCATTTGAACGATATAAACCTGAATTACTTGCACTAACGCCTAATTGGTAATCATTTCCAACAGGCACCATAAAATTAAATACTAATGATTGCGCACCTGGATATACAGTATGTGTTACTGCATCCAATACAACACCATTATTATCTCGTAATTCAAAAGTCACAGAGTTAGTATCCTGAGAATATATAGTTGCTGATTTAATTAGATTTGGAACACTTGAATTAATATTTAAATATCCATTATAATTACTAAAAGCACCAGGAGCGGTAGATGTATCAGGAAGACCAGCAATATATGTTGCGTAATTTGAATTTACTAAGTTTAAATTAGTTGTGACAATACTATCACATCCATTAGATGAAATTAATGTATCATGGTAAGTTCCATTATTATAATAAACACTTGACCCTACAGTAATACTATCTCCTAAACAAATACTTTGATTATTAACCGCTGAACCTCCTAATATAGTATCGACAAATAGTATTGTTGTTATTATACTATCACAGCCAAATTGAGTATATAAAGAATCTGTATAAATACCTGTTGAGTCATAAATATTCCCTCCAATTACATATATTTCACCACTACAAATAGTCTGATTGTTTGTATAGTTTGTATTTGGATATACCATTAAGTTGGTAAATACTAAACTATCACAACCAATAAAAGAAGTTAAACTATCAATATACAGACCTGTGGTTGTATACATATTACCCGCAATAACAACACTATCTCCATCACAAATTGAATAATTTGTGGGNTGAGAAGATTGTCTTATCTCAATATCATAATAAAAGTAATAATAATTTCCTCCTGCACTAGAAGATGTTAATGAAGCAAGTGATCCAAAATTATAAGGATAACTAACACCTGAATTATTTCTATACAATGCATTACTATTACCATTAACTCCTAATTGATAATCAGTCCCTGGACTCATTAGATAATTAAAATACACTCTATGTCCACCAGGTATCACAGTAACTAATGTGTCAGATAAAACATTACCATTAAGATCTCTCACTTCAAAGGTCTCTGTAACTGTATCCTCAGCGTAAACAACAGCAGATATCAATTCACTTGCAACGTAACAACTCAAATCTAAATATTGTGAACCAGAGTAAAAACTACCACCTCCCACAGTATTATTTGGAATTCCGCCATAAATAGGATTAAATTGTGAATATATAGTTAAGTTAGTAGTAACAATACTATCGCAACCTATGGAACTTATTATAGTATCTATGTAAGTTCCAGAAATATTATAAACTGAATTTCCAACTATAAGACTATCTCCATTACAAATTGTAATATTCTGACTAACAGGAGTTTGAACTGTTAAATTTGTAGTAATAGTACTGTCACATCCAGACGAGTTGATTAATACATCAACAAATGTTCCTGATGTACTATAAACTGAATTTCCAACTATAACACTATCTCCATCACAAATTGTGACATCATTAACTATAGAAGAAACAGTTGTAGTTAAAACAGTTAAGTTAGTTGTAATAATACTATCACATCCATTAAAAGCAAGTAAAGTATCATAATAAACTCCAGATGAATCATAGGTATTATTTCCAACTATTATAGACAAACCATTACAAAGGGTATCTATAATTGATGTATATGAATTTGTTGTACTATCACATACACATATATTATGAAATCCAATATTTGTCCAATCATTTTGTGAAAAGACAATCCATTGAGAATTTACAGCATTAGTACCAGCAGCGTTAGACCAAGAGGTATCTCCATGGGAAATTGGACATTTCCTTACAAGTGTATGATTCCTAGTAGCATCATTTACCCCAGCAACATTCCACCCCTGACCAGGATCACCATTCCAATCTCCAATCCAATCAAGCACCTCATAAGATCCAGAAAAAGGGGAATTAGGTGCAGATGGTTCTGCTCCATACACAAGAGCAATCCCATCATCACCATTGCTTAAGGAGCCATAATCCATATCCGCTTCTGCTATAATAATTGAATCAGCAGAAGGATGAACAACTACATACACATCATTTGGTAAAATTATAGCAGCAGAATCAAAATCAACCCAATACTCATAGACTCCAGCAGTAGTAGGTGAATTATTTACAATAGCAAATGCATAATATGTTAAATCTACAGTATCCAATGTTGGATTATAAATTTCAAAATATTTATTATTGGAACTTCCCTCAGCGTATTCTGAAAAGAATAAATTGACTACTGGAGCTAAATATTGACAACTAGAATCATCTACTATAGCAGCAGGATCATAATTAAGAGCCGTAGAATCAGTGCAACCAATACAACTAGAATTCCAATATGGATTACTAGGATTATCTGGCATTACAACAATATCTGATGGTCCTAATATTAAATTCAAGGTATCATTTAACAAAGTTACCTGATGAGTTACAACGTTATAAATATAAGCCTGTTGACATACACCACAACTATCCGAAAGAGAAGTTCCATTAACTATACCATTACAGTCAATATTATTAACTAAAATAATTCCTTTCATACCCATAGTTACGTGAGGTTGACATATATAGTAATAAGTTTTGGAAGAATCAGCTACAAAATAACCACCAGCACTTCCATATGAAAAATAAAAACCACCATTATGAGTTGTATCATTATTAACCCATGTTGATTGATTTACTTCAACAACATTATGATACGCTAATGGACCAAACTCAACAGTATCACCTAAATTAATAACTAAAGTATCGGGATCAAAATTCATCCCATTAACGTTAATAGTATGAATTTGGGAATTTAAATTTAATGATATAAAATACAGTAATACAAAAGACAAAAATAATCTCATTTCTAAGTTGTTTTGGTTAAAGCACAAACATACAAAAAATAGCTAAATTACAGTGCTCCAAATATTAGTAAATAGATAAATTATAGTGAACTAAATATTACTATTTAGCGAATGAAATTGATCTAGTTTCTCTAATTACAGTTACCTTAACCTGACCTGGGTAAGTCATTTCATTTTGAATTTTATCAGATATTTCAAAGGATATTTTATTTGCTTCAGAATCACTCACCTTTTCACTTTCCACAATTACCCTAAGTTCACGACCAGCTTGTATAGCATAAGATTTAACAACACCAGGAAAAGTTAAAGCAATATTTTCTAATTCCTTAATTCTAGTAATATAAGATTCCAACATTTGTCGACGAGCTCCAGGACGAGCTCCAGAAACAGCATCGCAGACTTGAACAAGAGGAGAGATTAAAGAAGTCATTTCTATTTCGTCATGATGAGCTCCAATAGCGTTACAAACTTCAGTATTTTCCCCATATTTTTCAGCTAATTGCATTCCTAAAATAGCATGGGGAGTTTCAGCATTATCATCAGGAACTTTTCCTATATCATGCAACAAACCTGCTCTTTTAGCCAACTTAGCATCCATACCTAATTCAGAAGCCATCGTTGCACATAAATTAGCTGTTTCTCTAGAATGCTGAAGAAGATTTTGACCATAAGAAGATCTATACCTCATTCTACCAACCATTCGTATTAACTCAGGATGTAAACCATGAATACCTAAGTCTATAGTGGTTTTCTTACCAATTTCAACAATCTCATCAAAAATATCTTTTTTTGTTTTCTTTACAACCTCCTCAATTCTAGCTGGATGAATTCTTCCATCTGAAACTAATTTATGCAAAGATAATCTTGCAATTTCTCTCCTTACAGAGTCAAAACAAGAGATAATAATTGCTTCTGGCGTATCATCAACAATTATATCGACACCAGTAGCTGCTTCTAAAGCTCTAATATTCCTTCCTTCTCTACCAATAATTCTTCCTTTAACATCATCAGATTCAATATTAAATACTGAAACAGCATTTTCTATAGCCTCTTCTGCAGCTGTTCTTTGGATGGTCTGAATAACAATCTTACGAGCTTCCTGACTAGCAGTTAGCTTTGCCTCTTCAATTGTATCTTGAATAATTGACATCGCTTCTGTTTTAGCCTCAGCCTTTAAGGTTTCAATAAGTTCATTTTTAGCATCACTAGCTGACAACTGAGATATCTTTTCTAATTTTTGAATTTGTTTACGTTGATTTTCATCAAGCTCCTCTTGTTTTTTAGAGATCGCTTCCTTCTGCTTAACTAAATTATTTTGGGTATTTAAAATATCCTTATCTTTTCTATTTAACTCAGCTAATTTTTGATTTAACTTATTTTCTTTGTCTTTAACTCTATTCTGAGCATTATTAATCTCTAACTTTTTATGGTTTATAGATTGTTCATGTTGTGACTTTAGCTCTAAAAACTTTTCTTTAGCCTGCAGTATCTTCTCTTTTTTCAATCTCTCAGCTTCTTTTTTAGCTTCTTCTAATACCTGTTTACTCTTGGCTATATTAAAAGACCTTAATATCAATAAGGTTACAATAGACCCTATTGTTAACCCTATAATCGCGAAAATAATCTGTTGTTCCATGTTTTTATTCATTTAAATTAAAAAACCCACATCAATTATGTTAAACTCCTAATATAATAGGAATAGAGATGCCAGCCAATCTCAAACTTCCACTGTATTCTTTAAAAAAGAACATCCTTAAAAAGGCGAGGCCTGTTTTTAAAAAGCTGAGTCAAACTCTAATTTTTAAACTGTTGAGTTTAACAATTCAATTAATGCGGGTAATCAATTGTATATAAAAGAACTAAACTATAGAAGATAGAGATTTATGAATATTTTCTAATTTCAACTCAATATCCTTATTGTCACTATTAACTTCCAAGTCTAAAGACTCTAGTCTTGAAGCTACCTCAATCAAACACATGGCAAGTAAATCTTGTCTATCATTAATAGCATAATTTGTTTCATAGAACTTTATTCTCTCTGCAATTTTCTTAACTGACTTTCTAACACTTTCCTCAGATTCTCGATTAATAGTCATAGGATATGTTCTATTTGCTATTTTAATCTTAATCGATAATGACATAAATTATTTATTCAACATTGCTATACACCGATCTATTTCCCGCACGTACTCATTAATCTTATCTCTACTTTCTTTATCTTTTTCTATGTCCTGAGTACTAACAGACTGTGTAATTTTCAATAATTTTATTTTTTCTTCCATCTCTTCTATTAGACAATCCTTGCTATCAATTGTATTCGTTAATCGATCACATTCTTTAGCTAGATTATCTCTTTCATTCTTTAGATCTTCATATAATGATAAAATTTTTACCACTTTTTCCTCAATTTTTACTACTAAATCTCTCATATCATTATAATATTACAAACTTATAAATTTTATTATAATTTTTAAATGAATTTGATGTTATATTTGCATGAATTAATAATTACGAATGAAAAGAATAATTATCATCATATTAATTTTATCAATTGTAAAAATTTACTCTCAAAATTACACCTCACCATTTAATTTCCCAATTTACCTTTCAGGTACATTTGGAGAATTAAGAGACAATCACTTTCACGCAGGAATTGACATTAAAACATTTGAAAAGGAGGGGTATCCAGTCTTGTCAATAGCGGACGGTTACGTTAGTAGAATTAAAATATCTACATGGGGATATGGAAAAGTTATTTATATAAATCATAAAGATGGTAAAACATCTGTTTATGCTCACCTTAATAGATTTTCAGACAAAATAGAAAAGGAAATTCGCAAAAAACAATATGAAAATGAACTGTATGAAATAGAAATATTTCCAAAAAAAGATGAATTAACAATCAAACAAGGGGAAGAAATTGGACTCTCAGGAAATACTGGTGGAAGTGGAGGTCCTCATTTACATTTTGAAATCAGAGATACTGAAAATGAATTAGCGTTAAATCCTCTTAATTTTGGCTTTGAAGTAGAAGATAATTTAAATCCTATTATTTCAGGAATAAAAATATACTCACACAATAACGCATCAATTAATAATAAAATATCAGATATAAATCTTAGTGCAAAAAAATGTCTCACTAAAGAAACAAAAAAATATACTGAATATTGTTTAGAAGAAACTGATCTAAAAATAAATGGTGAAATATCATTCTCAATTAACACGTTTGACAGACAGGATATGTCTCCAAATAACAAAAATGGTGTCTACTCTATTAAATTATATGTAAATAATGATTTAATTCATCATTTTGAAATGGGAAAACTTAGTTTTGAAGAGACAAGATTTATTAATGCTCACATAGATCATGAAGAGTATTTTGATTCAAATACCAGATTTAATAGATGCTATAGATTACCATATAATAATCTCAATAATTATTTATTTGAAAAATATAATGGAATTATTAATATAAAAGAAGGTCAGAAATATAATATTAAATTTGAAGTTCAAGATATTCAGAAAAACTTATCTGTATTAAATTTTTCATTTAATGGTAGTGAAAAACTAAATATACAAACAAAAGAAAAAAAACCAGAAATCAAATATGATAAAGTAAAAATTTTTAGAAATAAAAATTTCGAATGTCACCTAGATAAATACAGCTTTTACAAAGATTATGATAGTTTAATTTACAAGATAAATTCAAAAAGAAAAAATACAATGTCTCAGATTCACACTATTATGGATGAATCTATACCAATTCACAAAAACTGTATTATATCAATTAAAAAAGACTCATTGATAACAGATAAAAATAATGTTTTTTTAGCGCAAATTAAAAAAGACAGCACCTTCAAATATAAAGGAAAAACAATTAGAGAAAACTATATTTCTGCATTGTCAAAAAACCTTGGAAGCTTCTGTTTGCTTTCAGATTCTATATCTCCTACCATTTCTAATATTAAAATTGATAAAGACACCAATATTTACAATGGATTAGGAAAAATTGATGTGAAAATAAAAGACAACGAAAGTGGAATATCATTTTATAGAGGAGAAATCAATGGCAAGTGGATTCTGATGGAATATGATTATAAAACAGATCTTTTAAGATATTATTTTATCCCAGGTGAAATTCCTATAGGAAATAATACCATAAAAATAATAGTTAGAGATAAATTAAATAATGAGAGTATAAAAGAAAAGGACTTTATTTACTAAGTCAAATGATCGCTAATAAATTTAATCAAATAGCACTTTAACTCATCTCGAACTCTTACATATACAGATAGCTGTTTATCTTCAGTACCTTTTGCTTTGGCTGGATCATCAAAACTTTGATGTAATCTAAGTGCATTTTGACCTGGAAAATATGGACATATTTCTCTGGCATTGTCACACACTGTAATTATAAAATCAAACTCGATTCTTTCTATATAATCAGTAATTCTGTTAGAAGTGTTTTGCGAAATATTAATACCAATCAACTTCATTGCTCGTGCAGCAAGTTTATTTACAGGTTCTGGATGAGTACCAGCACTATATACATTTAATTTGTCACTAGCCAAATGTTTTAACAATCCATCAGCCATTTGTGATCTACACGAATTTCCTGTACATAAAATTAATATATTCTTTGTTTTTGTTTTTTCTCTCACAATTAACGAGTAATAAACAATCTCCTATCCACGCTTCCATCATCATAAATAAACAACATAGGTTGATTGCTAGTGATTTTTGACTTTCTACCTAAAACATCGTAAGTTCCTATCAATTTTTTTTCTTCAGAAACAGAAGTTAGAGTATTTGTTGAAATAGAGTATTCATAAAACTCATACTCAGCTCTTTGTGGAGATAAAACTAAAGCTTCTTCATTTCTTGCTCTAATGTAAAATTTAACATCACCACTACCAAGGTTAGGAATAGTTGACGTGTATACACCATCATTTGCTAACAAGTCTCCATTTAATCCATTATCATTCATAACATACGACTTAAACTTAGAATTATATTCACTTGATGTTACCATAAATTCTACTAGAGAAGCATCAAAAACATCAGCCTCTATAATGTTATTATTTGCTATTACGGAAGAAATTATTGGTGGAGATTTCATAATTTCTGGATGATTCATTAGATATTGTTTTCTAGCATCAATACTAGAAATAATACCACCAAAACCCCAACCTGTCCAAATAGCAGATTCTACATTATTAAAATAATCATTCATAGAAAACGCCTTATTATTATCATTATTAGCTGCGAAATATGCTTGATTTTGCAAACTATTTATATGAAACCTAATAACTGATGTATCCATCATTTCACTCATAATTGTACGAATATGGGCAGTGTATATATCTTTATATAATGGATGATCTAATAATTTATATAATAATGGTCTCACTTCCCAAGGTTGAGAATTAGATAAAGATGGGCCCATATAATATGGGTCATAGTGATAAACATTATTTGGATTCCAATAATCCCATCCCATAATTGCTCCAACAAAACTATTATCTAGATCCCATGGTATCATTTGAAACAATCCATCTTCAGTTTGATATAAATAATAATTATGTATATAATAAGTATTATAACAATCAAGATTTAACATTACCTGATTAATAGCAAATGCCCATAAAGTTCTATCAACATTTAATACGCTATCAATCTCATTAAAATTCTGATCTATTGTTCTAATCAAATTAACTAACTCCTTCCAACCATGATCAGATTTCATGTCATAACTATCATAATATAGTGAACTATCTTCTCCCATATAAAACAAATTAGGAGGCATAGCCGATGGAGCATTAGCGGTATCACAAAATCTATCAATATTATCACATTTAAATAACGGTCCTGACTTCTCATCAAAATGTTTCATCAAAAATTGTTTGTTAATTGACTCATCATTTATATAGAGTCCAAGATAATTACCTTGAACAAATAATTGAACTAAATTAGATTCACCAGTAGGCAAATAGTTCTTGTACGCATTACTACTAACAATTTGTTTCATAAAAGTAGGATCCATCCAAGCATTTGCTAGTTTCATTTTTTTATATCCAAGTAATTTTTGACCAGAAATAAAATAATTCATATCTATATTATAAGGAACCTTAGGCACAAAATTATCATTAGGTAAACAAAATGTAGAATTACCTTTATATCTGACTCCAACACTGTCATAAACAATTCCGTTTAAAGTAAGTTTCGCAGGTATTCTTTCGCTAGGACTATAGTACCAAGAGTTAACCAAATATGGATGGAAATTTGGATCATAAAATTCTAAATGAATTTGCCTAATTGAATCCTCATCAAATAAGCCACCTGGATGATCATACATTTGCTGAGGATTATAAATGCTCTGAGATAATAAAACAACAGGAAAAAAAAATAAATATAAAACCTTGTTCATCTTCATATTTTAAATTTATGCAAATATAATAAAGTTTACTAGTTTCAGTTTTAGTATTGATTAACATTATTACTTTTGCATTAATGAGACTCAAAACAGTAAATACAATTCTTATATTATTCCTAAGCCTAATTATAAAAGGACAAACGATCTCAGGATATGTATATGATGAAAATAAAGAGATTTTACCAGGAGCAAGCATAATCATTGATAATAAAGAAAATGGCATTTCATCAAATAATCAAGGATTTTATGAGATTGGACTAAAACCAAATAGATCAATTAAAATAAAAATTACCTTCATCGGTTTTGAAACAGAAGAAATTAGAATCCCGATGCTTAAAGTAAATCAGAACTATCAACTAGACGTAATATTATTTCCAAAAAACAATATTATTAACGATGTAATAGTTAGGGACAAAGATAGTAGAAAACAAGCTTTTAGTAGAATAAAAGCGAAACAAGTAATTCTTGTTCCTGTAGGTAATAATGGAGTAGAATCTATTTTGAAAACATTACCTGGTGTTAGTTCAGCAAACGAACTAAGTTCACAATATTCTGTTAGAGGAGGGAATTTTGATGAAAATCTCGTATACGTAAACGGAATAGAAATATATAGACCTTTTCTAATTAATGCTGGAGAAAAAGAGGGTTTAAGTTTTATCAATCCGGACTTAGTTAGCGACATCCAATTCTCTGCTGGAGGTTTCGAAGCTAAATATGGTGACAAGATGTCTTCAGTACTCAGTATAAAATACAAAATACCTTCAGAAATAAAAGCTTCAATGAGACTAAGTTTTTTAGGTGGATCAAGTCACTTTGAAGGCACAACAAAAAATAAAAAATTATCATATATACTTGGATTAAGAAGAAAGAGTAATCAGTATCTATTAAATGCAATGGATACAAAAGGTGAATACAGACCATCATTTTCTGATATACAAACATTTATTGAATACCAATTTAATAACAAAATAAGCTTTAATTTTCTAGGTAATGTCAGTCAAAATCAATACAAAATGATTCCTCAAAATAGAGATACTGAATTTGGAACACTAAACAATGCTCTCAAATTAAGAATATTCTTTGAAGGGCAAGAAAATAACATATATAGCACTTATTTTGGAGCCTTCCAAACAAAAATTAGAAGCAATGAAAATGCTAACTTGATATTCACAAGCTCAATATTTAAAACAATAGAATCAGAAAATTATGATATTCTTGGAGAATATTGGCTATATCAACTTGAAAACAACCTAGGTTCTGATGAATTTGGAGAAGTTAAATTTGATAGAGGTGTTGGTAAGTTTATTGACCATGCTAGGAACAAAATAGAAGCAACTGTTTTAAACTTATCACATACTGGTAATATATTTAAAAATAATGATAGAAAAATAGAATGGGGAATTTCATATCAAAAAGAATTTATTACTGATCAAATAAAAGAATGGACACTAATTGATTCCGCTGGATTCCTTCTACCCCACCCACCTGATAATATTGGAGACAGTCTTTTATTTACTCCTGAATTAGAAATGAGTAGCTTTATCAAATCTAACTTATCATTAGAATCAAATAGATACACATCTTTTTTTCAGTTTAGCCAAGATATTGGGAATTTCACTATAAATTCTGGAATGAGAGCGGCCTATTGGGATTTAAATAAAGAAATTTTACTATCTCCCAGATTAAATATTTCATATATACCTTTATGGGAAAAAGATATAATTTTTAGAGCTGCTACTGGAATATATTATCAATCTCCATTTTATAAAGAACTTAGAAATCTTAGTGGAGAAATAAACTACAGTGTTAAATCACAAAAATCTATTCATTATATTCTAGGAAAAGATTACCTTTTTTATAGTTGGGGAAGACCTTTTAAATTTATATCTGAAATATATTATAAAGATCTCAAAAATCTAATACCATACAAAATAGATAATGTTAGGATTCAATACTTAAACAATGAAGTTTCTAATGGATATGCAGCTGGTATTGATTTGAAAATTAATGGTGAATTTGTTCCTGGCGTAGAAAGCTGGGCTTCTATTTCAATTATGAAAACTCAGGAAGACATAGAAAATGATTACTACATAAATAATGAAGGAAATGCTATTAACCCAGGATTTATACCTAGACCTACAGACCAAAGATTAAATTTTTCTTTATTTTTTCAAGATTATATACCTAAAAATCCATTCTATAAAATCCATCTTAATATGATCTATGGGACAGGATTACCTTTCGGTCCTCCTAATGCAGAAAAATATCAAGACATATTAAGAATTCCAAATTACAGAAGAGTTGATATTGGTTTTTCTAGTATCATTAAAAAAGAAAATCATAAAAATCGTATTAAATGGTTAAATAAATTTGAATCAATAATTATTTCAGCAGAAATTTTCAACCTACTGAATATAGATAACACCGTTTCTTACATATGGGTATCTGATGTGAACGGACGACAATATGCAGTGCCTAATTATCTAACCTCAAGACAATTAAACTTTAAGTTAAGTATTGAATTATAAATACTTATTACACCAACCTTGACTAATAGGCTTTAGATAAGTTTCCAACTGATATTTTTTATCAATTGTTAAATCATAAAAAAGTAACTCTTTTTGAAAATATTTTTTTATTTCTAAAACATTTACACATTGAATACTTTTATCGTTATAAATAAAAATATTCATTCTATTGAAAAAATCTGTATTTAATTCCCTTTCAAAACCCTGAACTAATCTAAATAACGCATCAATAGAACATCCACTAGCAGGAAATTTACTTTCATCTAACGCAATAATTAAAAATCTACTTAACTCTATAGTATATGAAGAAATCAAATCATTACCATGAGCATTCCATGAAAATAAAAAATCATCTACGCTAGAAGAAATCTTAATCTTATCTGTTGAATCAAGAATATTTTTAGAACCAAAAACCCAGACTCTTGAATTATCATCTATTTCGCTAAAATTAATTTTCATTATACGCTTTCATTAATTAACTCTACTATGTCTAATACATCAATTTCACCATCTTTTAGCAACTTAACCCCGTCCGACATCATTGTATTACAAAATGGACATGCTGTAATAATAGCATCAATATTGCAACTAATAGCTTCTTCTGTCCTTTCAATGTTAATATCTTTACTTCCTTTTTCCGGCTCTTTAAACATCTGAGCCCCCCCAGCGCCACAACAAAAGGATTTTCTTTTTGACCTTTTCATTTCAACTAAATTAATTCCTAAAAATCTAATTAGTTTTCTAGGTTCATCATATATACTATTTCCTCTTCCTAAATAACAAGGATCATGATATGTAACTTTTTTATTAGAAATATCTTTATTTAATTTTAATTTTCCAGAATTAATGATTTTTAACAAAAATTCTGTATGATGATATACATGATAATCTCCTCCAAGAGTTTTATACTCGTTCTTCAAAACATTATATGAATGTGGACATGTAGTAATAATTTTCTTAACATTATAATTATTCAAAATCTCAATATTCATAAGAGCCTGCATTTGAAACAAAAACTCATTACCTGCTCTTTTTGCAACATCTCCGCTAGAAGACTCCTCCTTTCCTAAAACGGCAAAATCTATATTAGCTTTATTTAGAATACTTACAAAGGCTCTAGTAATTTTTTTCGATCTAACATCAAAACTACCAGCAGAACCAACCCAAAATAAGTATTCTGGATTTTCTCCATTCGCATTACATTCTGAAATTATTTTTACTTCCATTTATTTTTCGAATACTTGAATCTTTAATTCCTTGTCTATCAAGTCAGTAAATTTACCTTCGAATCTAGTAGCTCTGACTATATGATTATCTACCCAATGATAATTACCACCCCTAGGTTTACCCATTAAGAGTCCATGGTACTTAAAACCATGGATTGTCAACCATTTTTCTGTCACCTGACGATGATCTTCAGTTCTAGAAGTAAAAAAAGTTATTACATGCCCTTGATCATACCATTTATTTAAAATTTCCAAAGCGTCAGGAAAGCACTTTGCATCAATCATTCTTTCCGGCTCCTCATTAGGGATATCATCACAAATCGTACCATCAATATCAATCATGTAGTTTTTTGTTTCTTCAGGAAAAACAGGAGATATTGATTCACCATTCACTATTTTATTTACTAATTTAATCATATTTATTATTTATCTTATTCACTATTCTACTCATCTTTCCAGTTTAATCTATCATCAGAAGAAAATTGCCATGGAGCTCCATTATTTTCAATATTTGTAAACATCATATTTAATTCTTGGGGTGCTTTCGATTCTTCCATCACTAAATATCTTCGCATATCCATAATGATGGATAAAGGATCTAACTCAATTGGACACGCATCAGTACATGCATTACAAGATGTACAAGCCCAAATTTCTTCAGTTGTTATATAATCACCAAGCAATGATTTTGTGTCGTTGATCTTATTTCTTGTATTATAACCAATTTCTTCTATTCTATCTCTAGTGTCCATCAATATTTTTCTAGGGGACAACATTTTACCAGTAATATGAGCTGGACAATTATCAGTACATCTACCACATTCAGTACAACTATACGCATTTAATAACTGTACCCAATTAAGATCCGTAGCATCTTTTGCTCCAAAAACATCCACACTAGAATTAGTTTTTTGAAATGGATCAATATTAGGGTCAAGCATAATTTTAACCTCATTAGTTACTGAAGGAATGTTATCTAACTTTCCAAGTGGATCAAGCTTGGCGTAATAAGTACTAGGAAATGCAAAGAAAATATGTAAGTGTTTAGATATTAGAACATAATTAAGAAATCCTAATACTCCAATAATATGAAACCACCAGCAAAATCTTTCAAAAAGATACAGTTTTTGATTAGAAATATTGACGAGAAAAAATTCAAAATATGAACTTATAGGATTAACAATATTTACATCATAATAAGAGAATTTTCTTTCATATAATATTGAATCAGAAGCGTTCATCAATAGGAATGCTAGCATTAATAAAATTTCAAAAATTAAAATGAAATTCGCGTCTGTAGTAGGCCAAGATTTAAGTTCATTACTTCTAAACCTTTTAATATAAAGTAAATTTCTTCTGAAAAGAAATACAACACAAGAAAGTAAGACTAAGAAAGCTAGTATCTCAAAAGAACTAATAAGAAAAGCATATAAAAAATTTGACAATATTTCAGAAAGATAACGATGTGTGCCAAAAATACCATCAATAATTATCTCAATCATCTCTATATTGATAACTATAAAACCAACATATATAAGAATATGCAAAAATCCAGCTACCGGCCTTCTAACCATTTTGGACTGACCTAATGCAACTCTAATCATATTCAACCATCTCTTTTTAGAATGATCAGATCTATCGATCTTTTTTCCCATCCTAATGTTTGCAATAATTTTTTGTAGATTGATTGTAAAGAAACCTACGGACAAGATCAATATTATAAGAAATACAATTCTTGAACCCAAAATTTAATCAGTTTTAGAAAATTTATTTGTTTTTTTCTTAGATCCTCCAATCAAAGAAATATTGACATATCTCTCAGGATTTTTCTTGACATCAGCAATTAATTCATCAATTTCTTTAGAAGCAGAAAGTAAATTTTTATACAAATCTTCATCATTCATTAATTTACCTAGACTTCCTTCACTCTTATTTATTTTATTAATTACATTATCAATCTTATTAATCGTTGAAGATAAATTTGAATTTTCTAAACTGTCACTAATTGATGAAAAATTAGCAAGAATATTTTTTATTTCTTGATTGGATTCTGAAAGACCTTTAGATACTTCCGCAAAATTATTAAGTATGTTATTTATATTATCTTCGTTATCAATTACCATTTTATCAACTTTCACCATTGTAGAAGAAAGTGTAGTAAAAGTATTATCCAAACTAACTAATGATTTATTCAAACTTGATCTAGCGTCTTTATTTAATACAGCAGTTATAACAGTAACTACAGAATCTATAGAACCTATAAGCTCTTCAGCCTTATTTTTTAAGGGCAAAATCTGAGCATTCACTTCTTCCTGTAAACTAAACTCAATTTCGGATGCTAGTATTTCACCAGATGAAGCATTAACTACAGAATCCCCCAAAAGAACAGAAACTCCTTTTGTTCCCATTAAATCAATACTTACTATCTTTGCAATAGAATTCGCAGGAATTTCAACATCACTAGAAATACTGAACTCAACAATTAGGTTGGTCAATGTGTCAAAATCAATATTAGTCACACTTCCAATTTTATACCCATTAAGATTAACTGTACTTCCCTCTGTTAATCCGGAAACATTATCATACACAGAATACAATTTGATTCCACTATATAAATTCCCCTTTAACCAACTTCCGCCAAAATATAAAAGTAATAGAGAAATAATGGCTACTACCCCAACTTTAATAGCATTAAATGTATTCTTCATAATTTTATTTTCTTCTGCAAATCTAATGCTTCTTTTACACTTATTCGATTACCTTTATAAAAAGCTATAATAAATGCTCCAGGAAAGCTTTTAGATCTTAATTTATATTTCATTTTATCAGCAACAAATTTATCATTAGTACCAAAGGTAATATATTTATAAATACCATCTTCAAAAACCTCTTCAAAATCAATATCATTAAATATAGGAGAATTTTTCATTGAATTCTTGTATGTACCTAATTGTATTTTATATACAATTGAATCTTGTACTACAACAGCAGAATCAAAACTTAAGGAGTTAAATATAGAATCCTGGATCTCTAGATCATCTAAAGATCCTTCTATCTCTAACTTATAATCTCTAAAAGCTCTAAAAATAGCAGAAGCCAAATAGATTTTACCTTTCTCGGAATTTAGAAAATCTTCTTCTAATGGATTTGTCAGAAACCCTAACTCTATCAAAACACTCGGCATATCAGTTCTACTTATTACATAAAAGGGAGCCTGTTTCACTCCTCTACTTTTTCTATTGACTCTCTCTACAAATTGCCTATCAACTTGTTGAGCGAAAGAAATACTTTGCTCCAAATATGTATTTTGCATCAAGCTAAAGACAATATAGCTTTCAGGTGATTTTGGATCAAAACCATCATATTTTTCCTTGAAATTATCCTCTAGATACATTACAGAGTTCTCTCTGATTGCAACATCCATATTTGCTTTTAATTTACTCATTCCCATAACAAAAACACTTGCACCGGAAGCAGATGAATTATCATATCCATCACAATGAATTGAAATAAATAAATCTGCATCTAATTTATTTGCGATTTCTGTTCTTTCCCATAATTGTAAAAAAACATCAGAATTTCTAGTGTATACAACATTTATTTCTGGAAAATTTTCCTTGATATATTTTCCTAACAACAAAGAAACATCTAATGCTATATCCTTTTCATAGTTTTTATATCTTTTTGTCCCTAAAGTTCCAGGATCTTTTCCTCCATGGCCAGGATCTATAACTATGGTTTTTAAACTATTTTCTATTGATTGCGAATGCAAATCACCTATTAAGAACATAAATAAAAGAAAAAAGAAAAAAATACGTTTTAAACTGAAATGTATAAAATGACAGATTTTAATTAGTTTTGTCATATAATTATGGTCTTAAATTAATTTCAAAAATAATAATACTTAGATTGAATTTCACAGTAGAAACATATATTACCATATTCTTATTAACATTAAGTTTTAATAAGTCTTTTTCAAATATTATAATAGATGAAAGAGATACTTCAAAAAATAAATTGGAATATGAAATTTATAGAGAATGTAAAGATTCAATTGTACAAAATATATCAGAAAAAACTATAGAATTACATGGCAAAGCTTTCATTAGTTATGAATCAATAAAAATCAGAGCTGATTACATTAAAATAAATTGGGAAGAGAATACAATTTTAGCTAAAGGGATTGCAGATAGTAACGGAATATATCAAGGATTACCAGTATTTAATGATGGATTAGAAGAATTCACCGCTTTTGAAATTATATATAATTTAAAAAGTAAAAAAGGAATAATTATAAAAGTTAAACTTGCTGAGGGTGAAGGATTTGTTTTAGGAAAAAAAGTCAAAAAACATCAAGACAACTCTCTACATATTCATCAAGGTGAGTACACAACTTGTGATGCACACACACCTCATTATTCCATCAAATCTAAAAAAATTATTGTCATGCCTGAAGATAAAATTATTACAGGTCCAGCATACTTATCGTTCTTTAACATACCTACACCATTATTTCTACCATTTGGTTTTTTTCCAAATCATAATAAAAAATCTTCAGGAATTTTGATTCCATCTTATGGAGAATCTGAGTATTTAGGATTTTTCTTGAAAGATTTAGGATACTACTTCAATATAAACGACTATACTGATCTTGCTATTAAAGCTGATATTTACTCCAAAGGAAGCTGGGGAATAAGGAACAACTTTCGTTATAAAAAAAGATATAAATTCTCTGGAAATTTGAATATCAGCTGGGCGCAAATCCTTAATAGCGAAAAAGGATTTCCTGATTATAGTTCAAAAAAAGATTTCTTTGTTCGATGGAATCACCAACAAGATCCAAAATCAAATCCCACTGTAACTTTTTCTGCAAATATTAATTTAGGATCTAGTTCATTTCACAGAAACAACTCTAATACAAGTGAAAATGACTTTTTAAGCAACACCTTTAGTTCAAGTGTCAGTTTTGGTAAAAGATGGAAAGAGAGTCCTTTTAATCTTACAGCTGCCCTATTACATAATCAAAATACTCAAACTAATTTAGTCAATTTAACATTGCCAGATCTATCTTTAAACATGAATAGACTTTATCCACTAAAATCAATAGGTAATATAAACAAAAAAAAATGGTATGATAATATTAGCATCAGATATAGTATGAACTCAAAGAATCAAATTAGCTTTATTGATTCATTAATATTTAATAAACAAACATCAGAATCTTTTAAAACAGGAATAAAACATAATATTCCATTAAATGCATCATTTAAAGCTTTCAATCATTTCATCATTAATAGTAGCATAAATCTTACAGAAAGATGGCAAATTCATCAGATTCAAAAGTCATGGAATGGAATTAATATAGTTACGGACACAATAAACAAATTTACAAGAGCATCAGATTATAGTATATCTAATTCTATTACTACTAAACTATACGGCATCAAACAATTCAAAAAAGGAAAAGTCTCAGCAATAAGACATGTAATTACTCCTACTCTATCTTTTAATCTAAACCCGGGATTTGAAAATGAAAAATATGGAATCTATAGAACTGTACAATCAGACACTTTAGGATCAACACAAACATACTCTATCATGCAAAATGGAATATATGGAGGACCAAGAAAAAATAGCGCTGGGAATATTAGCATTAACATTAGCAACATACTTGATGTAAAAGTAAAAAACAATTCTGACACTTTAAACAAAGAAAAAAAAGTTAAAATTATTGAGGGATTAAATATTAACTCTTCTTATAACATTTTTGCCGATTCTCTTAAATTTAGTTACATTAACATAAATTTTCGCACCAAATTATTTAATAAGCTTAATATTACTCATTCTAGCACTTATGACCCTTATATTATTAATCAAAATGGACGAGTTAATAAATTAGAATTCATGCAAAATAAAAGGTTAGTTAGATTTAAGGATGCAAACACTACATTCAGTATAAATATTAATCAAAAATTATTTAATGAAAAGGTTGAAAGCTCTGCAATCAAATGGAACTTAAATCTTAACTATACACATTCAGTTAATAAAGGAACTACAAGCTTAACTACTCCTTCAACAAGCAAAATTTTAGGATTTTCTGGGAACACAAACATAAATTCTAAATGGAAAATATCCGTAAGATCTGGATATGAATTTTCAGAATCTCAAAACAATAGATGGTGGGATAAATTCTCATATACATCTATTGACCTATACAGAGATTTACATTGTTGGGAAATGAGCATGAAATGGATACCACTTGGATTTCATAGAAGCTATATGATTACTATTAAGGCAAAATCTACTTTATTAAAAGACTTAAAAATTGAAAGAAAAAAAGATTGGATCGTTCCTAATTTCAATTAGATGACAACCAATTTTTTATAATAACTTCCCCATACTCCGACAAAATTGACTCTGGATGAAACTGCAATCCTCTAATGTCATTAAACTTATGTTTAATTGACATAATTAAATTACTATCATTTAAAGAAGTAATCAAAAGATCATCATGAAAAGATGATTTATCAATAACCCATGAATGATAATGAGCAATACGAAAATTATCAGGAATATTGTTGAAAATAATATCATCATAAATAATTTTATTACTTGAAACAACTCCATGCAGAACTTTTTCTAAGTTAACTAACTTACATCCATAGAACTCAGCAATAGCTTGATGACCCAAACAAACTCCTAAAATAGATTTACTTCTATGATATTTACTTAAAATTTCATTCATTTTAGGATAATTTGATGGAAGACAAGGCCCAGGCGAAAAAATAATTTTTTGATAATCTTCTATTAAATCTATTTCAAATTTATCAATTGAAATAACATCGCATTGAGATGAATAAATATTAACTAAATGATGTAGATTATAAGTGAAAGAATCATGATTGTCAATAATAACTACTTTCATTGATTAATAAAATTTTCTAATTCATCAGGCAACCTAATTATCATATCTTCTATTCCTGAAGTAAACGAAACTGAATGCTTCCATCCCATATCTCTAAGCAATGATATATCAAGTTTTTTTCTTTTCATTCCATTCGGGTAGTTTGAGTTAAAACTAATTGCCCCATTAAATCTAAATTTATCAATGAAAATATCAACTAACTGTTTAACACTATATTCTTCTCCAGTTCCAATATTTACATGAGAAAATCCATCATAATTAAGCATAAGAAACAAACATGCTGAAGCGCAGTCATCTACATGCATGACTTCTCTAATTGGTGTGCCATCACCCCAAATTTCTATTTGATTAAAATTCTTGTTTTTTGCCTCAAAAAACTTTCTTAACAAAGCCGCTATTAAATGAGAGTTATGTAAATCATAATTATCATTTGGACCATATAAATTTGTAGGCATTACCGAAATAAAATTACAACCATATTGATCTTTATAGAACTGACACATCTTAATACCAGAAATCTTGGCAATTGAATAGCCTTCATTGGTTTCCTCTAATTTTCCAGAGAGCAATTGACTTTCATTAATTGGACTCTTTGCAGATTTAGGATAAATACATGAGCTACCTAAAAATACTAATTTTTTCACATTGTTAATATAAGATTGATGAATTACATTATTTTGAATCATCGAATTAATATAAAAGAAGTCAGCCTTAGAATTCATATTTGCACCAATACCACCTACTAATGCCGCAGATAAAAATACGTAATCAGGTTTTTCCGTATTAAAGAAATTATATACCTTAGATTGATTGGTTAAATCAAGATCTTTCTTCCCTCTTAAAAGTAAGTTATCGTATCCTTCTTTCTTTAATAATCGAACAATAGCAGATCCAACCATTCCATTATGTCCTGCAACAAAAATTTTACTATTTTTTTTCATATTTACGGCCTATTTAAAAATTGTTTAACCTTAGTTAATGGCTTATACAACCTAAGTAAAAAACTTGGACTATATCCATTTAACTTCCACGCCATAACATCTTCTTTATTACCTCTAATTCTATTAAAAATAGATTTGTTGCTATATCCTCCGGTTTTCATTTTAACCATTACCTTGGCAAGGTAATAAGCAGAACATTCATGTTTATATAACAACCTTATCATCATCTCATAATCAGCGGCGCTTTTCAATTTATCTGAATAATATCCATATTTCATATAAATATCTCTCCTAACAAACAACGTAGGATGTGGTAACATCCAACCCATTCGTAATAATTTTCTATTATAGAATCCAGATTTCCAATACCTTATTAAATTATTACTTTTACTATCAATATAAACTAAATCTCCATATAAAATATCTTTTTCATTGTTTAAAAAACTAGTTACTACTTCTTCGATTATATAATTATTTTCATATATATCGTCTGAATTCAAAATTCCAATAACATCTCCTGAAGCCTGCTTAATTCCTTTATTCATACCATCATAAATCCCATTGTCTGACTCAGAAATAAAATAATCAATTTTATTTCCAAATGAATTAATAATTTTTATAGTTGCATCAGAAGAATTAGCATCAATAATTAAATATTCAATATTATTATAAGTTTGAGAAAGTACACTTTCTATGGTATCCTTTATTGTTTTTTCACTATTAAAGGAAACTGTAATTATGGATATTTTCAAAGATCTCTTCACTTCTTTTTTATTACAAAAACATGACAGTTACCGGATGTGGCATAGTACTTAATTAAATCACATTGACTATCTATAATCCAATTATTTATTTCATCCTTTGTATGAAAAGACGCTATTGGTGTGATAAAGTAATCATAAAAAATACTACGTGTTTCCTTCAAAGAAAAAGTGTTTTTCTTAAAAATTTTATATAAAAAAAAGTGTATATACACATATAAATATTCAATCAAAAGATGCCCAATATAATAATTATTAATAAATCTAAATAAACCACCGATATACAAATATAATAATCTGTAATATCTTTTCTTTTTATATACAGCCAAATACATAAAACCATTAGCGGAAAGTATTCTAATACATTCTTTAAAAGCAGTTGAGGGATCACCAGTGTGATGAATAACACCATCACTAATTACAAGATTAGCTACTTCTGATTTAAGAGGGATTTTTAAATTATTTCCTTGAATCAATGTAACTTTATCATTAGAAATAAAATTTCTTGCAAATTCTAATGACTTAGTACTTAAATCAACACCAATTACCTTATCACTATTTAGTGCAGAATAAACTAAATTTCTTCCACCACCACATCCAATATCTACAATTGTTTTATTTGAACTTTGAATAATAAGATTCTGTAAAGCTGGATGCATATTTTTGATTACATCTTGATGGGAAGTGTATCCATATAAGAAGGGAACAGTATCATAAAAAGTTCTAGACATTTTATTTCTCTATGATTATATTTCCCAAAACTAATAAATCCATATCAGTTCTTAAAAAACAATTTAATGCTTCTTGAGGAGTATTAACAATAGGTTCATTTTCATTAAATGAAGTATTTAAAATAATTGGAACACCTGACTTATTAAAAAAACTAGAAATCAGAGAATGATATCTAGGAGATATATGCTTATTTACAGTTTGTAATCTGCCAGATCCATCTACATGAGTAACAGCTGGAATAAGCTCCCTTTTATCTTCTTTAATTTTATATACTTTTTCCATAAATGGAATCTGAATTTCATTACAATAAAAATAGTCACTTACATATTCCTGCAATATTGAAGGAGCAAAAGGTCTAAAAGTTTCTCTCATTTTAATTTTCTTATTCAATAACTGTTTAGCGTCATGTCTTCTTGGATCTACTAATATAGATCTATTACCTAAAGAACGAGGTCCAAATTCTGACCTGCCCTGAAACCAACCTACTACTTTACCTTTAATTATCTTACTAGATACGTAATCAAAAAGTTTTTTATCTACCACTTCTATATACTCTAATTCATTACTTTCAACACATGATTTAATCTCATTTATAGAATATTCGGAACCTAATGAAGCTGTGTCAACTCTGGGTAATCTCTCTTTCTTTAAAATCGAATGATATAAAAAATGAGCAGAACCAATAGATGTTCCAGCATCATGTCCAGCTGAAGGAATATATAAATTTTTAAAAGGGGTGTTTGATAAAATTTTTCCATTCAGCACAGAATTTTGAGCAACACCACCTGACAAACATAAATTCTCATCTTTAGATTCTTTATACAAATTATTTAAAATATGAAAAACAATATCCTCAGTAATAGATTGTACAGACGATGCAAAATCCTTATGAAAATCAAGGATTTCAAGATTTTTTCTAGAATCAAAGCCTAATAAATTGATCCATTCTGAATTAAAAATTTTAGAAATCGTTGGAGACCCATTATCCCAATTCATTTCAACTCCATTATTAAAATGCACAAAATATTTTTTATTTAATCTAAATAATCCATCAGAATTCACATCGATAATATCCAACAATTTTTTCTTAAATCTAGGATTTCCATAAGGAGCTAAACCCATTACCTTATACTCATCACCATAATTATTAAATCCTAAAAATTGAGTAGCAGCAGTATAAAATACACCTAATGAATGTGGATATTTTAAAGTCTTAATTACATCTATATTTTTATCATTGCCAATAGCTGTCATTGTAGAAGTGAAATCACCAAAACCATCAATTGATAAAATTGCTGAACTTTCAAAACCAGAACTATAGAAAGAAGATGACATATGGCTTCGGTGATGTTCGATATTATAAAATTGCGCATTAATTTTAGTCTTGAATATTTTTTCCAAAGAAAATTGAATGGTATTAATTTTGTTAAAATTGAGTATTCTATCTTTAATTGTATGGAAAGTGAATCTGTTTTTTAATGTATATATAATTTTAGCTAACAAATTAGCTTTTGTATTACGCGAAACCGTAATGTAATCTACATCAGTAATACTTATATTTTCATATTGAAGGCAATATTTAATGGAATTAGCAGGAAATCCAGCCCAATGTTTGATTCTTGTAAATCTTTCTTCTTCAATTGCACATATTATCACTCCATCTTTAAGAAGAGCAGCAGAAGAGTCTCCATGAAAAGCATTAATCCCTAAAATATACATTATAATTTATTGATCAAATTAATAAAACTTGCAGCGGTGTATTCACAATCAAAACATTCAGCATATTTTTTACAATTATCAGGAGAAAATGAATTATCTATCATTTTAAACATTCCAAGAGTCATTTCATTTTGAATATTTTCTGCGAAAATACCACAATTATTCGACTCTATATCATTCCATGAAGTTTTATTAGAAACCAATACCGGACAACCAGCAGCTAATGCTTCAACAACAACTAAACCAAAACTTTCAAATCTAGAACATAAGCATAAAAATGAAGCATTAGAAAACAGTTCTGATTTCGCATCATGATCAACTGAACCTATAAGAAAAATAGATTTTTCTAAACCTAAAGCAATAATCTGTTTTTTAAGACTATCCTTTTCACCATCATCATTCCCTGCAATAATTAATATAGCATTTGACTTTTGCTTAACAAAAGAAGAAAAAGCGTTTATTAAAATATCGAAACCTTTAATGTAATGTAACCTACCAATGCTAAATATAATATCTGAGACATGTTCGAATTCATAATTAGTATACTTTTTCACAATATCTTCTTTAGATATTCTATTTGAATTAGAAAAACTTTTAGTATCTACACCATCAGAAATCACTTCAACCCTAGCTCTTGGTAAATAATTAAAAATATCATCCCTTTCTAGGATTGAGGAAGCATGGAAGCATATTTTTTTACAAAAAGGTTTTATAAAAATAGAAAGCCAAATTTTCTTAATGATTGAATTCCTCTTTGAAAATGTAAAAGCAGAAAAACTTCCTCTGGGACATAAAACAATCTTCTTATTCAAGAATATAGAAAACATCAAGGAAATAGGAACCATATAGTTATACAAATATTGAATATAGACAATGTCACATCTCTTAATATCTGAATAGATATTAAGAAAAAAATCCAGAGAAAAATAATTTATAATGTTTTCTTTGTAATATTTAACAAATAGATTTTTATTTAAACTAATAAATTTGTTTTTAGTAATATTTTTCAATCTATCTGTTCCATTAGCGTCACTAGTAGACACATAAATTTCATATCCTTTTTTCGCTAATTCTACAGATAAATTCCAAGTACTAAATACTGGCCCACCATAAGATGTAGCCGGATAAAAGGAAGAAGAAACCAAACATATTTTCATGACTTAAAATGTTTAAAAATATACCAGTGTGATAATATATTATCACCGCCACGTAAAACATTAATTAAATATTTTTCATCAGCAAATTGCACTAAACTTCTTCTTTTGACAACATGATAAAGATTATCGAAATATTTACCTGGAATAGAACTATACTGAAATTTATATCCTACTTCTTTTGCAATTCTAATTATAGTTGAATTAAAATATCCTTTTGGATAGCAAATAGCTGAAATTTCTTTTCCACAGATATCTTCTAATATATTTTTTGAATCCTCAAGTTCTTGTTTTATAATTGATTCAGATAAAGCATGTAATGAGTGGTGATTACATGTATGAGATTGAACATCAACAAACTCATCTTTACTTAACTTGACTAGCTCGCTCTTAGTTAAATAGCCTGGAGTATCAATTAAAGAGGTTATTATAAAAATCTGAACAGGTATTTTATATAAATGTAATTTGTCTAAATTTTCATATAATCCTTTGAATCCATCATCAAAACAAATCTTTATTTGATTTTTTTGATTATTTATATTACTAACTATTTCAAAATTACGCTTACGGATAGTTTCAATATGTTTAATAAAAATATTGACAGGAGTAGACATTTCTGTATACTTATTGTCACTATGTATGTCATGATAATATATGCACTTACTAGCCTTAGAATTACTAATAAATCCATTAAAGTTAACTATAAAATTTCTTGTTTTACTAAAAAAAATCATTTACTATAATTCTTAATTACATTTAAAATATTTTGTTTATACAAACTATAATTCCAATAATTTTTCATTATAGATTCTGAGTTTAGAGAATATTCATTTAACAAATCGGGATTCTCATATAAACTTATCATTAAATTTCCTAATTGATCAAAGTTGTCAAAAACAAAACCTGTCTTCCTATTAATAATCAAATCATGAATAGCACCAACATTTACATGAGATATAACAGGTAAAGAAGAACTCATAGCCTCATTAACTACAAGTCCCCATGCCTCAACTGTAGAAGGAAATACAAATGCAGAAGATGAATGATAAATTTCTATTAATTCGCTTCCATATTTATTAGCAAAGAATTTTATTTTATTAGACATATATTTTTTTCTATACATAATTAAATTATCACCATCACCCACAATAAATAATCTAGCTTCTTTATCAACAAAATACTTTAGAAAACATTCGCAAAGCTTATCAACATTTTTTGAATCAATCAATCTACCCACATAAAGAAATGTAAATATATCTGGATGTTTTTTTTCTCTCACATAAAATTTTGAATTATTAATCATCATAGGTATTAAAAAGATTCGTGATTTATCCATCCCATAATGCTTAAACAAAGAGATATGAGTAACTGAACCACCCGCGAATCCCAAAATATGACTATTTCTAAAAACAAAATTTAAATAAATATACTTAACAATTTTTTTAAGACCATTTTTTGGAAAATTTAATTGTGAATCTGATTCAATAGCAATATATTTTTTTTTAAAAAAAAATATATTTAATAATAGATTAAAGATAAAAACATAATTATTATAACCATTTACAATGATTAAATCATTTTTTTTCCAAACCTTGTAAATAAATCTAATTCTTTGAAAGAACATCATATCTTTTAGAGAACTTATACGCAATGGATGATTATTGTCCGACTTGGCTAAGGAACTATTTTTTATATAAATATAATCAACACCTATTTTATCATGAACATTCAATGCTAAATCAACTGTATAGGAAGCGGGTTCAACAAAATATGTGAAAATTCTTTTCAATTATTTTTTTTTAATATGAGTCTTAAAATATGATTAAAATGATTAAAATGATTAAATAGCAGCTTTCTAAAATTAGATCTAAAATAATATATATTTTGTGTTTGAACTATTTTAGGAATAAAATTCTGCATTTTATAATCATAAGTTCCTCTTCCAAAATCAAAATTAATAATATCAGATTTTGAAGATAAATCATTTTTTTTAAAATCAATACTTTCTTTATTCGTAAGTAATTTAATAATTGAAGTATTATGATATATATTTATCATCTGTTGATTTTTATAGAGATCAATCCAAAAACTATATGATAAATTTTTAATTTCCACATTGGAAGCGTCATAACTTTTAACGCTATGACTTTCTAAAGATTCTATAAATGATTTATGCATAATAGATAAGGCAACTGTCTCATCAGTATCAACCAATTTCAAAGAACTAATAAATAAATCTCCAGAATTAAAAAGACTCTCCATTAAAACAACAAATTTATCACACAAGAAATATTTAGAACGCAACGATTCTCTTATCATATGATCCCTAAGATTTACTATTTCTTTTCTTGGAAAATCTCGTGAATAACAAATATTATTATGAGAGCTTAATACGATGTCATTATTGAAACGCGAACTACTATGAATTGTGATATCAGTATTATATTTTTTTAAAATTCTTCTTAGTCTTCTTTTTTGTCTATTTACCAAATGATCAAAATTATCAGGAAAATTATTAGTTTTTGTTAAAGACAAATGAGTGTGAAACTTATTGAATAGATATAGAGAAAACCATCTAGAATTATTATCTATTTGATATTGAATTTTATATAGAATTTTCAACAAATTAGAAGATTCTTTTAAATTATGGAATCTAATAGAATCAAATTCATCTGACAGAAATATATGTTTAAATAGATTGATTTCTAATGAAAGAAATATGTTGATATTCTTATAAGATTTATCTATAAGAATATCAGAATAATCAGCATGAATATTATTAATGAATTGCAATGTTCTTTTAATAATACATAATGGTAAAATAGATAGAATTTTATTAGAAATTTCATCTCGTAATATTATAATAAATAATTTATCATTTGAATGGAAGTTGACATATGAATAGTAATAAAAATTAAAAGACTGAAAAATTGTATTACATAAGTTACTTTGGAATAAACAATCCCACTCTTCTTTGATAGACTTGAGATGATTAACTTCTCTAATAATCTCTATTTTCCCCATAATCAATATTTGAAAATTTAACAAATGATAAAAAAGAAAGTGAAAACCAGAACAATAAAGTTTGAAACTCATTAATTCCAGTCATCAAAGTCTCAACAAGCGCGGTAATTAATGTAATAATTACAATAAATAAATAAGCTCTAATATATTCTGGAGGATCTTTAAAATAAATCCAAGTTAAAATAGACTTCCTCAAAACAATAAAAATAATAAAGGAACCAAAAATAATTCCATATTGCATAATAAATGAGAGATATCCATTATGAACTCCACCATATTCAATATTGGTATCTAAGGAACCGTCATAAACAGAAAGACCATAACCTAAATATGGATTGTTGCTAATATTAATCACACCTTCAACCCATTGCGAAAATCTATCATTTTCACTAGAAAAAACTCTATGATTTATAGATATTAAAATTAAAAAACCAAGTAAAGTATAAATGAAATTTTTAAATGATAAACCATACTTATAAATAAAGGCCAAAATAATATATATAAGTACACTTCTTGTGCCTGTTAATAAAGAAGATAATAATAAGAGAAATAATAAAATTAATTGAAATTTAGAAAAAATTTTGTTCTTAATCAACAAAATTGAAAAAGCAATTCCTGTTAATGAAGCAAGCATATTTTCATTCCATAGAATACCACTAAACCTAATTTCAGACAAAGATGAAGGCAGCATGAAACCAATAAGAGTAATTATTGATATAAAATAAACAACATGATCTAAAAATTTATTTTTAAAATAATTATAATGATAAAATATAGAAAAAGCAATCAAAATAAATTGAACTGCCCTAGAAATTAAAAAATAGAAAGATTCAATATTAATATCAAATAATAAAAAATAAATCAAATTAACTAAATTTATAAATCCTAAATACAAAAAGCCTCTATTATAAATAACCTCCTTTACAGGAGTAGGATTCGTAATTAAAAAGAATAATCCTAAAGACATAATAATCAAGAATAAATAATAAAAATCAAAAAAAGATTGATCTATATTTAATAAAACTGTGTTAAATAAAAGCAGAACAAACGAATATTTGAAAAATAATTTCATTTCTTAATCTTATTATAAACCGACTTTATTTTTTCAAAAAATAAAATATAGTAAAGTAAATATATTAAAATAGGGATAAAGAAATAATGGAAAACATTAATATCTATATTTTGGAAAATCGCATAATAGATTATCGGAAGAGAAAATAAAATCAAATTAGTAAAATCCTTATTAAATGGTGTTATACCTATTTTCTTTTTTATAAAATAAAACTGACTAGATGCTTCAAAAAGAGTTGAACAAAAAACAATCAAAACAACAGCTTCTAAACCATAATTCATAAAATATAAAAATAATAAAGCAAAAATTACATTACTGGATCCTCGAATGAATTGGATGGTAGTTTCTTCCCTCTCATTACCAGCCATTGTCATAATAGATCCAGAATTTCCTACTATTAAAGAGAGCATTTTTGAAATAATCAAAATAATAATTAGTGGCTTACAATAAATTATTTGCTGATATTCTAATTTAAATACTAATAGCAATTCATCTATGAAAAAAATCAACAAAAAAGAAAAAGGTATAGTGAAAATATTTAAAATAAAAGTTGTATCCTTATAAATCTCATTCATTTTATCAATTTTTTTTTCTAAAAATAACTTGGAAATAATTGGCGAAAAAACTTTTCTTAAGTTTTTATTCAAAAACATCGAAACACCTGTAACTGTCAACATAATCGCGTATATCCCCCTTTGTTCAGCCAGTAGTAAAATGCTTAATAAAAATGGTATAGCTTGAGTGCTCAACAAACTAATTAATGAATTTTTATACATTACCCATCCATATGCACGTATTTTTTCATCTACTGGAGCACTATCAAAAGTGAACTTTTTACTAAAAATCTTGATTCTTTTATTTAAAAGAAAATATAGAATGAATAAAATGACAAGCTGTCCAAATAATTCAATACTTACAAAATAAAATAATCTTATTTTCAAATCTAAAAATTCAGTGTAGTGAAATATGATAAAAGTTAAAGTCGCTCTAATTAATGAATAAACAACACTTCCATATATAATAAGCTCTTTGATTTTCAAAATTGATCTATATAGCGAGTTAATTATCCCAAGAAATAATGAAATTGGCACATGTAAGCAAACCAAAAATAACAGGAAGCTGAAATCATTATAATCTGAATACAATAGATTAGAAAGTACATCTTGAAAAAAAAATACAATAGAAATAAATAATAAGCTAGAAACAATTAAATATTTAAAAATACTATTAATTATAGATTTAGATTTTTCTAAATCATATTGAATTAAGTTTGGGAAAAATTTTAAAATAACAAATGGAAAGCCCAAAGACAATACAGTATCTGATATAATAACAAAATCATGTGCAGCTTTGTACTGACCCCATAACTCTGTTCCAATCTCTCTTACTACATATGTAGTAACTATTAATCCTAATAAAAAAGTTAGGAAGTTTCCTAATATTGCCCAATTTGTCTGTCTTATAATTAACCTTAACATAATTATTTGAAATTATATCCAAATATATCAATATCTCTCTTATAGATATCTCTAACCTTGCGAATCATAGAGTCATTATAGATATTAACATAGTCAATATTTTTGCTTTTATTAAAATGTGGTAATTTAATTTTCTTACTCATCAATTGTTCAAGATTTCGTAAATCTAATTCAAGAGTTTCAAATCTTCCTAAAAAATCAACCATAATTTCATCCTTATCTGAACATATAAAGTCAGATTGAGGAATAAAATGGATTATCTTATAAACAATATCATGAGTTAANCCATTAAGCACAAAATCCTCAAAATCTTTATATTTGGACAAATGAATTTCATAGGCTTGCTTATCATGAATGTTCATGCCTCCACTACNAAGAAATTTATAAGCAGAGAATAATCTATCATAAGGATTTCTCACAAAAGAGAATTTGAAAAAATCTTTATAACTANTTTTAAATACCTGTTTATAAAAAAAAATTGATCTATGACTTTCCATTGACACTTTGCCATAAAGAGCGTGGATAATAGATACGCCAGCTGTCTTTGGAATATGTACAAAAATTGTTCCATTTACAGAAAATGAATTAATTAGTGTTCCTTTAAGATTAATCTTTCTTCTTTCACTAAACATTAAAATGTAAGATTTAATTTTCTTGATTATCATTAACATTTATAATAAAAATTTTTGTTTAAAATCACCAATTAATTTCGATATTTCAAAATTATCATCAAATTTGAAATCTAATGGATTTTCATACAGATGTATTATCTTTTTAGCAAGATCCAAATAATCAGATTTTGCTATCAATAGCCTTTCCTTATATTCATCTGACAGCAGCTCTGATATGCCCTGATCATTAACTGCAATAAAAGGAGTATTTGTCGCCCATGACTCCAAATATACGCATCCAAAAGCTTCATAATAAGATGGCAAAACAAAAATATCAATCTGATTATAAAAATCATTTAATAATTCATGAGGCAATTCTTTTTCAAACTTAAAAATATGTGTTAAAAACTTACTATTGACATATTTTTGACATTTCTTAAGAGTNCCTCCACTACCAATTATCCTAACTTTAACATCAATTCCTTGATGGTAAAGAAACTCAACAGACTTAATTAAAGTAATATGGTCCTTAATCTTCCAAAAATTAGCTACACACCCAATAGTAAATATTTCGTTTTTATGTTTTTCCAAATTAAAAAACTTACTTGTATTTACTCCATTATATAAAACTGTTTCTTTAATAGGTTTATAATTTGAATATTGATTTAACTCATTCAAAACTTTTTTAGAAACACCTATATTTAAATCAATTTTATTTAAATGATTAATAGAATTATTAATTAAAAAAGAACGTTGTAAAGTTCTAACAAATCCAATTCTTCCATTTTTTAACTGTAATACATCTAGTCCGTGATGTTGTATAAATTTATGAGTTTGAAACTCAGAGATTAAATAAGCAGCAGGATAAGAAACATGACCATGTAAAAATTTAATATTATTAATTTTCCTTCTATGAAGGAAATTATTAAATCTTTTTTTATTGAATTTATTGAAAATTCCAGGCAATATAAATGAGGGAAAATCATAAACTTTAAATATAAATACCTTGTATTCTTTAAATTTATAATCAATTTCTTTTGAAAACATTGACACTAACTTAATTATTACAAACTCAAAATTCAACTGATTATTTAACTCTCGAATTTGATCATAAATATAGCTGCCAACAAAAGAATTTCTGCTGGGAAAAAATGGAGTAACAACCACATATTTTTCAGTACTAATCATCTAATGATGGATAAATTTTAGAAAATTCAGGAAAAAGATCATATACTCGATTAATTGTCTCTAATTTTAATTCATTATGAAACTGCCCTTCTTTTCCAGATCTAGTAAAATTACCTGTAAAACTACCATCATTAGGTCCATTTCCGTAAAGCTGATTTTGTTCTTCTGCCATTTTAGAGACATTACTAAAAGACGAAATTTTTACTGATTTATTAATTAATTCTTTATCTAAATCCCATCCAAATTTAGTGATCATATTTAACAAAACCAATTCTGGATTTTTAACTAAATCTGAATAATTAACAATAATATCAGCATGATTTAAAGAATTTAAATAAAAATCAATCCATTTATCTATCTTATATAAAACGTAATAGTCAATATCATCTAATTTATTTCTAAGATTGACAGGATCATCTATAAATGGCAATAATCTATTTTTATAAAAATAATATGAGGAAACTAATGTATCCAAAGGATTACGATGAATAAATAATTTAAAATCAAATAAATTAAAACATTTATTATTAATTTGATGAGTTCTATAAAAAAAAGGGAAACCATTCAATGGTGGATATATAGTTCCCCTATCCATAATATTATTTTGAATTTTATTCAGATGATCGTATGTTAAGGTGGAAGTAACATTTTTATTTAAAATTAAATTGAAATAATTAAAAATTAAAAATCTTAACCAAGTATTTCCACTCTTTGGATAACCAAATAACAAATATTTTTCATTTTGAAATTTATCAAGAGAAATCCTAAGNTCATTAAATACTTTAGTCCAATAATATTTTTTTTTAAAATAATCTATAATCATAAGTTATCTATTACTTGTTCCCACTGTTTAATAATATTTTTCCAATCAAAATCATTAGCTAAAAGTTCTGAACCTTTAGACATCTTCATATATATATCAGGGTTATCTATTAAATACTTAATTTTATCAACTACTTCACTAAAATCATCTAAAACAAAGCCATTCTCACCATTAGTTATCCACTCACTTGCTCCATAATCACTATAAACAATTGAAGGAATAGAAGAAGCAGCTGCCTCTAAAATTACTTTGGGGAATCCTTCTGATCTAGATGGTAAAAAAAGTAAATCGAAATTCTTTAACAAATTAGATAATTGTATTCTATTTACTTTTCCATGTAACAAAATATTTTCAGGCATTTCATCAGTATGATCAAATGAATTATACTTATTTTTCCAAGCATTCTTAACTTGTACTCTTTGTTTCTTAAATTTTATATATTTTCTATTTCCAACTATATGAAAATTTAACTTAGGGAAAATTTTTGCTAAATTAATATAATCATCAATCTTTTTTCTTCTAATAAAACTACCAATAAAAACAACATTCTTTAATTTACTACGCTTTATATTAGTAAAATTCTCACTTTCAACTCCTAAATATAAAGGCATTTTGTTTAGTTTAACTCCACAAACTGCATTTTGTACAATATGCTGAGTAATTCCATAAATATTTGGGATATTTTTAAAATACTTCTGCATTTTTTTCTTACCACCAAAACTATTAATCATACTTCTCCTTCTAGTATCACACATATTTCCTTCTATAGTAGTAAATACTTTCTTGCCAAAAATCTTTGCTATAAAAAGAACCATTCGTGGAGTTGACTGATGCTTTGGCAAATAAGAGATATCTGCCCATAAGACTCCTAATAAAAATTTATAGAACAATGATAATCTATTTTGAGACACTTTATGTATAGAAACACCCTCTAAATGAGTTTTGGACATATTAGAAAGGATCAAAGTCCTAACATCATATTTACTCTTATCTAATTGGACAGCAATAGAGCGACAGTTAATATTTTGCGCATTAATATAGTTAACAAAGCCTCCTAGAAAAACTTTTTTCTTCATTCTATTGCTGATAAAAAACATTTTTCATTATAACCCTCATAAAAACCTTTACTCCATTGTTTTACTAAAGTACTATAATTCTTATAGTTCAATATGATTTTACGTAAATCTTTATCTACTGGATACTTATACTCTTTGTCAAAAATATTGAAATCATTAAATAAAGGATTAACAAATATAGTAGGTATCCCATACATAGAAGCTTCAAATGTTGATGTAGAATAAGCAGTTAAATGAATCGAAGATTTTTTAAAGGAATCAATTATATTTATTGATTCACAGTGATTTACATTTGGAAATTCCAATAAACGACTATAATCAAAGGACACATTCCTAGGATGATCTCTAAGAAAAAAATTATATTCATTATTTATAGTAAAATAATGAATTAAAGATTCTATTAAAATATTATTTTGATCGAAAGTATGATCATCTGTAAATTGTAAAGTAACCAGTATATTATGATTAAAATCTTGATGTAAGGTAACTTCATTATTAATATAATAACCAATTACATGAACTTTTTGTTTAAAATAGTTATCCATATTTGCAATAATTGTTTCTTTAAATTTATTACCATAAACTAAAAATTGAACATTATTTTCTAAGAGCGTAGAAACTACTCTCCCCTTAGATAAATAATTTTCTTTATTTGAGTAAATAATTCCATGTTGCAAATCAAATACCTTTGAAAATCTACTTAAGTGACGAAAAAAAACCAATAAACTTTGAGATAAAATGATAACATTATCAAACTTTAAATTTCTTAATAAAGTAATACTCATTAATTTACCAATTTGATGTTCTTTTAAACCTAATTTTCTTAAAAATATAATTAAAAAATAAATAAAATCAAAAGGTATAGAATTATCATTTCTGATTTTTTCAGTATAAATATCGGGCTCCTCGAAAATTAAAATTTCTTTATTACTATTTTTACAAGTATCTACTAAATGATCAATATAAAAATTCTCTCCTTTCTTGCCTCTATTAAAATGTTGAGGATAATAAAATAACACATCAATTTTCAATGGATTAATAATCAATTTTAAAAAAAATAAGAGAGATTTAAATATATATTTTAACTTCATTAAGAATAATTATAATAATTTACTAAATCTTTCAAAATATGATTACAAAATTCAATATCACTAGAATTTAATTCATTAGTGTAGTTTCCTACTTTTGCCTTTCTTACTTTTAAATGATTTATATCATTTCCAAAGTATCTAAATCCATCTAAGGAATTGTTTTTTTCCATTTCCCTCATCTTGTCAGCAGTACTCATCTTGAATACTTCTTGTACTTTCTTAATATCTATATCAAGACCAACAAATTCACATATTTTAACAATTTCACTTACACCATTATTAACTAAATCTTCATATTTAATTAATAAGAATTTTGATGGTATTTTCTTATTATTATACCATAAATTATAAAAGTATATTATCCTTTTAAATCCTAAAATATCGTCTCTTACAAACTCGGAAATAGATTCAAAAATAAATGGATTTTTAGATCTTTTTGTTACTTGATGAAAATGTGAAACAACTACATCTCTTGGATCTCGAACTAAAAAAATCACTTTAGATCTTCTAAATTTAAATCGATTTTTATTAGAAAACATTAAATTAGGATCTTGCCTAAATCCATTTTCAATTATGATTTCACTTAAATCATGTGTTGACCGCATTTTAAGAAAATAATCATCTAAATTATGTAACATATAAGTCAACCATGATCTTCCAGTTTTCGGAAATGAAACGAGAAAAACATCGTCTCGAGAATATTTATAAGATAAAATATAATCTTTAATATTTCTCAGCAGTTTCATTGTTTTGATTCAAAATAAGTTCAACAAATTCTCTAAATACACCATCACCTCCTTTGGAATTTAAATGTATTATATTAGGGATTAATTTAATCTTTTCTATAGCATTAATTGGACATGCTGAAACACCAACACTAGATAGTAAAGAATGACAATTTATATCATCTCCAATGTACGCAATCTCATCTAAAGAATAACAATTTTCCTCGCAAAACTTCTTAATAAATGCTAGTTTATCTAAAATGCCATGAAAGTCAAAATCTAATCTCAACTTTTTTGCTCGATTCCTATTAAGTTGCATATCTTCAGATGTTATAATTCCAACTTTATATCCATTATCTTGCAATAACTTAAAAGCCATACCATCATAAGCATTAAATTTCTTGAACTCATTACCATTTTCAGCATAATACATAGAAGCGTCTGTAAGAACACCATCTACATCAGAAAAAACAATTTTAATATTTGAGAAATTATCTAAGCCCTTATTTAATACATAACTTCTCATTATGCTTTCAGCGATTAACCAATCTAATTTATTATCAATTTCTACAATAGTATAATCAGGCATTTTATAAATACCTATATTACCAGAAATTCTATTTTTATGTTTAATAATATTTTTAATACTATTTATATAAAACGCACCATTTTCTATTAAATTACCAGACCAATCTTGTCTTCTTGGTCGATTATAAATATTATAATTTATAGGTACACCATCCTCTTTCCAAAAAAATTTCTTATCAACTGCACAACTTAAAATAGAATCATATTTTTTAAAAAGGTCTAATCCTTCATTGAAATGTATTGTTTGGGTAAAAGGTGATGTAACTTGGACTAGCATAAGGGTGTCTGTATCTAATAATTTAGACTGATTAATATATTCTAAAATTACTGATTCAGTAGAAGCATTATCAGTTGCATTTTCAGATTTTCTATCATAAATTTCTATTTTAGATAAATTAAATAAATTCACAATACTCTTTGTTTCTGAACAGTCAGATGCAATGATTATTTTATCAACCTTGGAGGATTGTAAAGACATTAGAGTCCAATAAACTAATGGTTTACCACAAAATCTCTTTATATTTTTCTTGTGAATCGACTTACTACCTGCTCTTACTGGTACAAACGCTATTGTGCTCATTTATCAAAAAATTTAAGTTTATTTCTTTGATCATTCTCAATCTCAAGAATTTCAGTAGATTTAAAAGTTAAAGATTTTTGGGTTGCTCTAAGATCTCTTACTAACTTTCTCATACCTGTAGGCTCTAAAGACGCAGCGTGATCAGTACCTTTCCATGTACGATCTAACGTAAAATGTCTCTCTATATAATTCGCTCCTAAAGTATAAGCAGCATTATCAATTGCTATCCCTAGATGATGACCAGAGAATCCAATATCCTTAATTTTATTTATATACTTATCTCTAATTCGAAGTATTTCTAATAAACATACATCTTTAAAACTTACAGGATATCCAGATGTACATGAATATAGAACCACTCTATTTAAAGCATTTGTTTTTTGAAAAGTTTCTAAAATCTCTATTTCTTCTTCTAAGTTTGTCATTCCTAAAGAAATATGAATATCACCATTATAATTATCGCGGATGAATTCTAATAAAACAAAATTTGTATTACAAGCTGATGGTACCTTAATAAACTTAGGGTTTAAATCAATAACTTCTCTTGCAGATTTAATATCCCAGACTGATGTAGAGTATATAAGATTTAATGATTCCGCAAATTTTTTTAAGGATTTGTGAGTTGCAATATCAAACTCTAAAAACTCTCTGTGAGAACCATAAGTATTGCCATAAGAATTTGCTGGATTAGGGTGAGGAGCATTATATTGTTCATCGCTTAACAAATCAACATTTGATCTTTTCTGAAATTTAACTACTTGAACTCCACAAACTGCTGCATGTTTAATAAGATCCTTTGCAATCTGAATATCACCTTTATGATTACAGCCTATCTCAGCTATAACAATTGGTATTTGATAAGATGATTTCATATTTTATTCTATTTTTCTTCTTCAAAGTAATCAGAATCAGTGACATATGTTCCATAGCCATATCCTCCATAGCCATAGCCATATCCATAACTATATCTTCCATATCCATAAACTCCAACCCCCGCGGACATATCATTTAAGACTATTTTTAGATTTTTTAAGTTATTAGTATATTTTAAATCATTCATGAAATCCAAAACATTCTTATCGGTATAATTCTGCCTAACAACATATAGATTTACATCAGAATATTTTAAAACCATTGAAGCATCAGCAACTAAACCAATAGGAGCAGTATCAATTATAATCTTATCATATTTGTTTTTAAGTTTCTTCATTAAGATATCAAAATTATTACTAACAAATAAATCAGAAGGATTAGTCGGAAGTGGGCCAGCAAAAATAGCATCTAAATTTTCAACATCTGTTTTTACAATTATATCATCTATTTTTGAATCTCCTCTTAGAAAGGTTGACAAACCTAATGAGTTATCAGCTTGAAAATCTTGATAAACTCTTGGCTTTCTTAAATCAGCACTTAACAATAAAGTTTGTTTATTACTATTAGCAAAAACTATAGATAAATTACTAGCTAAAAAAGTTTTACCTTCACCACTTACTGAAGAAGTAACCAAGTAGATCTTATGATTATTATCTCCTTGATAGTAGTTTAAATTAGAACGTAATGATCTAAATCCTTCAGCAATTATAGATTTAGGGTTTAAAGATGTAATAATATTGTTACCGCTATGATTTCGAGAAATTGTACCAATAATATCAATGTCTGTATATTTTTCAATATCAAATCGGGATCTAATTTTATTATTAAAAAAGTCTAAAATAAAGAATACAATAATTGGAATTAAACCACCAATCAACAAAGCTAAACCATAGGATAAACTAGTATTAGGTGAAACTCTTTTTTTAGTGAAATAATTAGACTTTTCTACGATTCGAATATTAGATACTACAGATTTAGCTGCATACATTGCCTCTGCACTCTTATTTAAAAGATATACATAATGTGACTCCTTAGTTCTCAAAACTCTCTCAATACTCTTCAACTCTCGTTGTTCAACAGGTAATGCACCCAAATACAATTCTTCTTGATCAATCTTACGCTTAATCTCATCTAAAAGCATATTGTTATGATACTTATGATTTTGAATTGCATCGAAGATTAGGTCAGATAATTCCTTAATTTGTATTTCAAATTTAGCGATAGACGGATTATCAACTAATCCTGAACTTATTAATAGATTTCTTTCGCTATCTATTTTAACCATTAGTTCTAACCAATTAGAAATTTTGGGATTTACACTTTCCATTGTAGGATTAGTTATTAAACTAATCAATGGTTCTCCATTATTAATACCTCTTTCTATTGATGAGTAAAATCTATTTTGCTCAGAATACTTATCATATTCTGATTCTAAATTATAAATTCTATCATATACTTTTTCAGTTTTCTTATCTAAATCAATCACATTGGAGTTCTGAAAATCTTGTAATCTTCTCTCATCTATTGTTAATGAATCTTCAGTAGATTTAATTTTTGATTCTAAAAATGAAACAGCACGAAAATGACCTTCTTGCCTATATATTATATCCAGTGAAATATAGTTCTCTATCAATTTATTTAAAAATATAGAACCTTTCACTTGATCCTGTTGATTGATCGAAACTAATAACGTGTTTGTCTCCTTCTTAGATGAAATGCTAGATAATTCTAACAATGATTGGTACTTCAATGTAATCTTCTTAAAATTAGAAAAATTAACAATAGTAGGAACAGTATTATCTGACTTATATTTTAAATTTTTCCAAACCCTAAATTGATATGGACCAAATGAAATCAATTCTCCAAAAGCATATTTGCTTTTTGCTGCATATTCACTACTAAATAATGAAATACTATCATCTACAATGGTAATTTCAAAATTAATAGGTGGATTATTTTGAGTTACAGATGTATCTACATCAACTAATATAGGTGCGTGGTATGTCTCGGTAGTTTTAATAGTACCAACTACAGAATATCTCACATCAAATCTTAAATCCGAAACTGTTTTTCTAACAACTTCATATCTTTTCAGAAGCTGTATTTCATCAGACAATGATCGATTATATTTATCATTATCTAAATTAAGATCTAATAAATCTAAAGTAGAATTATTTTTATCTATCTGTATTTTAATGGAACTACTAAACAATTCTGTAGAGTATCTAGTATATGTAAAGGATACTATTAAACAAAAAATAATACTCAATACAAAATAATACCAATTTATAGAGATGCGATAAAATAAGGCCCTAAAGTCATTTAAATTGTCTAAAATATTTTTCTTTTTGGACATGCTAATTATTGTTAGTTATCAGTAAGTATAAAGTGAATGCCGAAACACCTATAGAAACAGCTGATGATAGGTTTCTAACAGAATAGAATTTTTTCTGCATAGGTTCAACATACACTATATCTTGAGGTTGGAGATACATGTCTTTGTCTACAAGTACATTAGGATCTGTTAAATCCAATAATATTATTTTAGCATCTTCATTAATACTATTTCTGATAATCTTTATTCTCTTTCTATTAGCAAACTCTGTTAAATCATTAGCTTCTCCAATCAAATGAAATATATTTTGATTAGAACGAACAATATTATATCTGCCTGGACTGTTAACCTCTCCTAATATGGTTACATTAAAATTTAAAACATTCACCTTAACAATTGGATCTGTAAAGTGTGTTGAAGCTATTTGTTCAATAACTTTCTCAACTTCACTAACAGTAAACCCATCAACTTTAATATCACCAATCATTGGAAGTGTTACTATACCATCTGGTTTAACTAAATAGCCATATAAATACGGATTTTGCGCCATTAACTGAGGGTTTGATGTCTCTTGTAAATTAAAAAAATCATGATCTTGTTTTGTAGTAGAACTAATTTGAACAGAAAGCAAATCCTCTTTTTGAATTATATAATCATAAAAATTTATTTCTAATTTATCATTTTGGGTATAGAGATACTCTAAATCTTTATTTGTCACACAAGAACTGANCAAACAAAGTGCTGTAATTATATATATAGAATATTGAACTTTTTTTACCATAATAAACATTAAAAAATCACACAAATATCGTTATTATTATTCACTTTAAGAAATATAGACTTAAATATATTTATACGAGAAAACTTGACAATATGTAACAAATATTTATAGAAATATAAAATCATACATTATGATAAAAATATTTCTTATTTTGCAAAATAACACTGTGATCATGAACAATAACCAAGAAACAACTATTAACTCATCAAAAACAATCTTGAAATATGAAGGATTCTTTTTGAAAAAATATTTATGATATTTTTCAAATCTTTCATAAAGAGAATTGGATTTCTACTAATTATTTATAGCATTAGTAGAATATCCTTCTATTTTTTCAATCAAGAATATTTTAAAGATAATATATTGACGAGTTTATTAGAAGGAATAAGATTTGACCTATCTGCTATCTTCTATATAAACATACCAATATTACTACTACTACTCATACCATTCAATTTCAGGACTAATAAATGGTATGCAAAGGTGACTGATATATTATTTTATTCTATAAACATCCCATTTATATTAATCAACAATGCTGATATTGAATACTACAATTTCGCCTTAAAAAGAAGTACATTTGACATTTTTAACTACTTGTCTTTGGGAGGTGGCGCTGATATAATTACATTAATGCCAAAATATTTAATAAACTATTGGCATATTACTTTACTTTCAGGAATACAAATTTTATTTCTTTTTAGGATAAAAAAAACAGCATTAAATAAAGTAGATTCATATATAAAATCTACTCTATATTTTTTGTTTTCTATACTAATAACCGTCTACGCTGCTAGAGGAGGATCTCAACTTAAACCAATCAAACCAATTGACGCAGGTATTCTTAGCGACACAAACAATAGCATACTAATACTTAACACCCCATTTTGCATACTCCATACATTCTTCGATAATGAATTGAAAGAATATAATTATTTAAACTCAAATGAATTAAATGAAATTTTTAATACAAATCATAAATACAATAAAGAATTTCAAAAAAAGAATGTTGTTGTAATTGTTTTAGAAAGTTTCTCAAAAGAATTTATTGGATATCATAATCATACAGGTTTCACTCCATTTCTTGACGATTTAATAAAAGAATCTCTGGTCATGGAAAACGCATATGCAAATGGCATTAAATCAATTGAAGCATTACCTGCTATTTCATCATCCATTCCCACTCTAATGGATAATCCATTTATCACATCAACATATGCAAATAATCAATTCAAAGGACTGGGTTCAATCTTAAAAAATGAAGGATACACGACATCATTTTTTCATGGAGGGAAAAGAGGCACTATGGGATTTTATCAATTTAGCAAAAAATCTGGTCTAGACAAATACTATGGATTAGAAGAATACAATAACATAAATGAATATGATGGAAGTTGGGGAATATATGACCACGCTTTTTTTAAATACTTTAATGAAGAGATTTCAAAAGAAGAGAAGCCATTCTTATCTATTTTATTTTCTGTTAGTTCTCATCATCCATATAATATACCTGAAAGATATGAGAGCAAATTCAATGAGGGAGAATTAGAAATTCACAAAACAATTGAATATACAGACTATGCTTTAAAGGAACTATTTAAAATCATGAAAAAGGAACCATGGTTTAAAAATACTCTTTTTGTTATTACAGCTGACCACACGTCTCCACTTACTAGCAATAATGAATATCAAAACACAATAGGAAGATATTCCATCCCTATTTTTTATTTTATGGGAGATAGTTCTCTTAAGGGAACCTCCAGCAATGCAATTACACAACAAATCGATATTATGCCAACCATACTGGATTTAATCGGTTATAATAAATCTTTTTTCTCATTTGGAAAATCTCCATTATCTACAGAAAAGAATTGGGCTATAAATCAAAAACAAGATAAGTATATTTTAATTCATGAAAATGGCTATATAATGAATTTAGGAGAAAAATATACAGAGTATAAGGACAAAACCTTCAGTGAAGAAATAAAAATATCAGAAGAAAATATTAAACTACTTAAAGCAATAAAACAGAAATATAATGAATCAATGCTAAAAAACAAATTACAATGAAAACCAAATTCATTATAAATCCTATATCTGGTTTGGGAGAAAATAAGTTTATTGAATTAGCAATTAAAAAGTATGTTGATAAAGATAAATTTCTATATGATATAATGTATACTAAAGAGAAAGGACATGCGAAAAAAATCGCTGAAAAATGTATAGAAGAAAAATATGATTTAATTATAGTAGGTGGTGGTGATGGGACTATAAATGAAGTTATTTCAGAGATAATATTTAAAAATGTTGTTTTTGGTATAATACCAATTGGTTCAGGAAATGGATTAGCATTGCATTATAAGTATAAAGATCCAATAAAATGCATAAAGAAATTAAACAACTCTTATATAAAAAATATAGACTCTGGAATAATCAACAACTATCCATTTGTTAATGTGTCTGGAATTGGTTTTGATGCTCATATCGCAAATCTTTTCTCAAAAAGTAAAAAAAGAGGACTATTTAACTATATAAAATTAATCTTTCAAGAAATCAACTATAAAGCTAAAAAATATACAATTAATTATGAAGATGACACTCAAGAAATTGATGCTTTATTAATTGCAGCTGCTAACGGATCTCAATATGGGAATCATTTAAAAATATCTCCAAAATCAAAAACTGATAGTGGCTACCTAGATTATATTATAGTTGAAGATATGCCCAAATGGAATATCTTATATTTTCTATTTCTTATGGCCATAGGCAAAATAGAAAGTTCTAAATTTGTGACAAGAATTAGATGCGAAGAAATGACAATAAATACAAATAAAAATTATTTACACCTAGATGGAGAACCTATAGAATTAGAGGGTGAAATTAAGATGAAAATAATACCAAAATCATTAAAAATATTCTTACCAAATGAATAAAAAAAGAAAAAAAGGGGTCCTATACTCCACTGATCCAAATTTTGAGTATGAATACGAAGGAGAAGAAATGGAAACACTGGCAAATAACGAACAAAAACTCAGGATTCATATAGATAAACATAGAGCTGGTAAAATTGTAGTTATAATTAAAGGATTTATTGGTAGTACAGAAGATTTAAAATCTCTTGCAAAGAATATTAAAATAAAATGTGGAGTTGGAGGTTCTGTTAAAAACGGAGAAATACTTATACAAGGAGATGTTAGAGATAAGGTTATAGAAATTCTTCAATCACTACAGTATAACACTAAAAGAATTGGAGGATAATTATATCTTTGTAGTAGCAAAAATTTAAATTCTTTCTTATGAAAATTCTTTAATACTACTATTTGTATTTTGTTTAATCATTCCATCTTATTCTCAAAAAACTAATGGGAATATCTCTCAATAAAAAGATAAAAATGGAGATGTTTATTTTCGTATTACTAAATCTGATTCTATTTACAAATTTGAATCCGCAAGAGGTTCTAACAAAATTGCTACTCAAAAAACAAGTCTGGCAAAATTAAATTGTGCCCAGAGCGGGAGTCGAACCCGCACGTCCATAAAAACACATGGCCCTCAACCATGCCTGTCTACCAATTTCAGCACCTGGGCAAATTAAAAAAACAATCCCACTTATTAGTGGGATTATTTTTATTCAGTGACCTGGCTGGGGCTCGAACCCAGGACCCTCTCCTTAAAAGGGAGATGCTCTACCAACTGAGCTACCAGGTCAATAAATTCGATTGCAAATATATCTATAATTATTTATCTGTTTACAAAATATTTACCAAAATATTTAATTAATTTTATAAATATAATTAACATTGTTTCTTTCAAAAAAAAACTGGAAATGAAATATTTCTTTATTGGTTTTATGGGTTCAGGTAAAAGTTATATCGCGAAAATATTTAGTAAAAAATATAACTTAAATCATATTGATCTCGATAATTATATTGAAATAAAAGAGAAAAAAACAATTTTAGAAATTTTTAATCAATATGGCGAAAATTATTTTAGAACACTAGAAAAAAAATATCTTGAAATGATTATGAGTAAAAAGAAAGATTTAGCTATTTCTACTGGAGGAGGAACTCCAATGCATCATAATTTAATGGATTTAATGAACAATGTAGGAGAAACTATATATTTACAATGCAACCACAATACACTTTTCAAGAGATTAAAAAATCAGAGAGACAATAGACCATTAATTAAAAACCTATCAGATACTGAACTTATTCAATTTATACAACATAATCTTGAAATAAGAGAACAAAAATATCTTCAATCTAAAAGACAAATAAAGAATGACCTAGAAGATAATATTCTTGAAATATTATGACAGATACACTCCCTCATTTTGACCAAATATAACATTTACATGTTCCTGAAGAGTAGTTGATAACAATAATCCAACGTGATCAGATTTAATTGGATATGAATTATGATTTCTATCTACCATTACTAAAACAGATAGTTTCTTTAGAGGAACTGATAATAATTTTTTAGCAGCATAACTTAGTGTACGACCAGAATTTAAAACATCATCAACTAAAATAACAACTTTTCCATTACAATCTTCAATATCCTTGCTAGATATAATGTCTGAATTTAATGGGTCTCGTTTATCAATTGTAAAATCTAGATTTGTTATCTTAATATTAGAAATACTTTGTATAGCTAAAGATAATCTTTTAGCCAATTCAACTCCTCTAGCTTTTATTCCCACAATCATCAGTTCTTTTTCTTCGACATTCTTTTCATATACCTCCCAAGCAAGTCTAACGACTTTCTTATTTAACTCATTTTTATTTAAAACTTGTAATTTATCTGACATAATTAATAATATAATATATTTTGAAATAAACCATTTATGACATTAACATTAGTAAAACTACCAACAGCTACATCTTGAGCTTTAAAATAAAAGTCTCCTGATATAGTAGAACTTGTAATATCCGAAAATATTAAGATGCCATCATATGGTGGACTATATAAATTTGAAAAAGTTACTCCATCTTTTAATACAATTCCCATACCAGGAACAGAAAAATATACAGTATCACCTATATTTTTATCTGAAAAATTATACACTCTAATAGTAATACTATGTACTCCATCATCTGCTACTAAACTTAGCATATCAGAATTATTTACAGATGCAGTGATAGTATTAGTATACATATTAGCGTTATTAATATCACATGATAAAAAAGTATTATCTGTCACAGGAGCAGGTAAATCTTGCGATTTTTCGCATGAGAAAAGAAACAATAAACTAAACAATAAAATATAAAATCTCATATTTTTTTCTTTATAATTACAACATTATTCTAACAATATAAAACCGCTTTTATTATGAAATTCTCCTAATTTATCTTCGATAGTTATTTTATAAGTATACGTACCCGAAATAACCTCGCCTCCATCCCATCCAATATTAATGTCATTACTTCTAAAAACCTCATCTCCCCATCTATTATAAATAACAATTTCATATTGATCTATTCCTTTTCCAATTGGTTTAAAAATGTCATTAACACCATCATTATTAGGAGTAAAAGTATTAGGAACAAATAATGTATAATAAGGGTTTACAATAACATTAATAACAGCTGTATCAATACATGAAGCATTTTGTGCAACCATAGTTACAATATATGAACCCTCTTCTTGATATTGATGAGTAGGTTCAAAATCATATGAAAGACTAGAATTATCACCAAAATCCCATAAATATGATAATGCAAAAATAGAGGAATTGGTAAAAAACACTTCAGGATCTAACATATTAATAAATGAGGGGGAAAAAGAAATATTAGCTTTAGGAGAATTAACTATTTCTAATTGTGCCGAACCAGATCCTACATTAGCACATCCATTATCATCTGAAACATAAGGAATAGTATATAGTCCACTCTGATCAGTATAAATAACCAGAGGACTAGTGATTGTTGAAATTTGAGTTACAGCTCCATCTATTGAATATGTTAAATTCCATTCAGGGTTACCACTTAAGTCTACTACAATAGCAGCTGAATCTCCAGAACAAAGATCACCTCCCCCTGATATTATATCCGCAGTCGGTAAAGGTATAACACTAACAACTACTTCACTAGTATCAACACAGTTAAGTATATCAGTTCCTATGACGTAATAAACCCGCGTAGATGTTGTATTAGAAACAACCGAAGAACCTACAGAAGAACTTAAATCTGTATCGGGAAACCATTGATAGTTTGAAGCTCCATCCGCTAATAAAGTTATACTTTCACCCTCACATATAACCGGATTACTAGGATTAATAGATACAATTGGTGAAACACCGACTATTAATTCAAATTCTAAGGAATCTGAACAATTATTTAAATCAGTTCCAAGAACAGTATATGTGGTTGAACTTAAAGGAGAAGCTTGAACTATACTAGAATTGATGTTATCTAGACCATTTGCAGGTGACCAAGTATAGCTATTAGCTCCAAAAACTTCAATTGATAATGATGAACCATAACAAATTGCAGAACTCGAAGGTAAATTGAATGACAAATTTGGAGACGGATTAACTATTACATTAGAACTAATTACAGCAGAACATCCATTTTGATCTGTTCCTATTATATAATAATTAGTAGATGAATTTGGACTAGCAATTACACTACTATCATTAGTAACATTTAATCCTAATGCAGGAGACCATATATAATTATTTGCTCCTGATACTATTAAATTATCTGTTTCACCTTCACAAATAGTAGATACAGGTTTATTAACAGAAAGGACTGGTAATTGATTAACCAAAATCGTAATTGTATCCCAAGAAGAACATGAATTTATATCAGTTCCAGTAACTAAATAAGTTGTACTAACATTAGGACTAGCAGAAACTACATTTCCAATATTGGAACTTAATGAAATATTAGGCTGCCAACTATATTGAACTCCTCCATTCGCTGAAAGTAAAGCGGATTCTCCAATACAAATCGACTGTTTATCAGCATTTACTTCAATGTTTGGTGTGGTATTAACATTTACAGATATTGAAGAACTAGAACTACATCCTAAATTATCTATTCCCAAAACACTATAAATAGTACTAGAAATTGGTGAAACTTTTATTGTATCTAAGTTAGTAAGTCCAATTATCTGATTAGGACTCCATATATATGTATCCGCTCCAGATACATATAAAGTAACAGTATCACCTAAACATAAATCTATATTATTGGGGAAAGTTGAAAGGACAGGAATAGGATTAACACTTACAGTTGTAGACATTGTATCAGAACAACCATTATTAGCAGTTCCAATTACTGAATAAAATGTAGAAAATGATGGGTTAGCTAGCACTGTTGAACCAATTGTGTTGTTTAATCCTGTTGAAGGGTACCACTGATAATTATTGGCCCCATTGACAGATAATGATACAGATTGACCCTCACAAATAGTAGGATTGTTAGTCAAATTTAATGTTGGTTTATTCAGTACATCAATATCAATATAAATCGTATCAGAACATCCATAATTATCTGTACCTATAATCATATAATTAGTACTGCTATCTGGAAATGCAATAAAGGAAGATGAATTTATCGAGTTTATCGCATAGTTAGGAAACCAATTATAAGTTGTCGCTCCAGTCAAAATTATTGTTACTTCTTCATCTTCACAAATTGTAGGATTTATAGGGGTTGAAGACATCGATAGAGATTGAACTACAGAAACTGATACAGTATCATTACTTGAACAACCATTTATATCTGTACCAGTAACAATATAATCTATAGAAGTATTAGGAGTAGAGATGACATTAGAAGAATTAGTAGAACTAAGCCAAATACTTGGACTCCAATTATAACTTAAAGCCCCACTCGCTGTTAAGTTGACAGAACCTCCAAAACAAACAGTTGTATTTGAAGATGAAATATTTACTGGAACAGCAGAAGGTTGATATACAGATTGTGAAGATGTATCTATACAACTATTAATATCAGAAACCGTCACTAAATAATTTCCAGCAGAAACATAAACTGCATTAGAAGAATTTTGAGGTGGAATAGTATTCCAATTATAACTATATGGTGGATTTCCTCCTGAAACTTGTACATTTAATTGTCCATCGCTATATCCATAACAACTATTAGAAATCTGAGAAGTTGATAGTACTAACTGAGAAGGTTCATCTACAAAAATAGTATCAGTAATAATACAATTAGTATTATCAATTACTTGAATAATATAATTACCTGAAGATAAATTATCTATGGAATCAACTATTGAATTAGTATTATTGACTATAGAAATCGGTATCATAGAAGATGAATACCAATTATATGTATAAGGTGGATAACCTCCATATATACTTAAATTAATTTCTCCATCATTACCACTATAACAACTAACATCAGTTATTATAGAGTTAGAAGAAAATGATGATGATGGATCCTCTGTAACAACTAATGTAAATGTACCTAATTCTGATGCTGTTGCTGCATCAACTACTATATAATATGTACCTGATTCACATAACGCTGAAACAAGTTCAGATTGATTAGAACAATAATTATCATTTTCTGCAACAGCTACTACATTAGTATCTTTTAACAAATATAAATAACTATCAAACTGTGCTCCATTTGTCCCACAAAGAGAAATATTAACACCAGTTGGATTAGATATATTAAACTTATAAATAACATCATTACCACTACTGTTTGGATAGTAATTACTATAACACTCATTACTATTAAAATGTATAAGTGGGTTTCCGGAATTTAAATTACCTAAATTTATAGCATTTGTAAAAGAATGACCATTTGTATACTTCCAATAAGTTTCAATATGTGGCTTAAAGTAACCATTAACACTGGCATCACTACAAGATCCATTTAAATATCCATGACTATACCATTGACATGGAGGCCCATTTCTATAGTTTAAACCCTGATAAAAAGGATTACCTTCACATCTATAATCATCACCTGTTTCTATTCCGACACATAAGCCCCACAAGTAAACTCCACAACATTCTACTCCATTCCAATCACAAACAGATCCATTCGAACAAAAACCAGCTAATCCATCAGAAGGCAGATCATCCTCCCATGTATCTAGTCTAAAATCTAAATATTGAGGAACAGTTATTGAATTATAAACAAAAGAAGCAAAAATATTATTGAAGTCAATTGAATTTGTACCTGTATTAGTAGGCGTAAAGTTATTATCCTGCAAACAAGATCCTCCTGTCCATGGATATATAGATAAATTATCCATAGCCCAAATTTTGACCACTAATTCATCAGGAGCAAAACCCACTCCTAATAAAGATTCATCAGTAGCTGCAAAATTTCCTTGTACCTCTCTAAGTTTTACATCAACCGAAATAGGGCCATCATTATATGACTGAGAAAAAATTAATAAACTATTAAATGAAAATAGTAACAAGAATAGAAATATTTTTAATCTCATTTTAATAAAAAATAAAATACAAATATAAATATTCTATCGTAACAATTTCAACTGACCTTGATATTCAAAAGTTTCACCATAAATATTCTCCACAAAAACTGTATAAGTATATATTCCATGTGGACAAAGTGTACCATTTAGTCTATGAGTACCATCCCAACCTTGAGCGATATTTTTTGATTCGAATAATAACTCACCCCATCTAGAAAATATCTTCATTTCAAAAGAATTAATTCCAATTCCATAGGATTTGAAAATATTATTCTCTTTGTTATTACTAGATGGTATAAAAGAATTAGGTATATAAATACTATATTCATCAACTACAACATTCTTAGTAATAGTATCGATACAATTATGCTCAGTAATTATTTCCAAAGTAACAGTATATTCACCATGTTCAGAGTAAGAATGAGAGACAATTGAATCAGTAGCTGTATTTAAGTCTCCAAAATCCCAATTCCAGAATTTTATATTTGACCAATATGTTGTTGAAATATCCACAAAAAAGAAAGGATCACTCTTTTGATCAATAAATCTTTGATGATATGGATACGCTTCAAAATCAGCAATTGGACTTAATAAATTATCAATATTAAATGATGATTTTTTAGAGCATCCATTATTATCAATAACATCTACTAGATAAGAACCTTGATTTAATGAATTTTCAACCAAGGATATTGAACCATTACTCCAATTTGGAAAATATGGACTTACACCTCCACTTATAAACACTTCAGCTTTACCAACTCCTCTATTACATGTGTCTGGAAAATATTCAAGATCAAAATCAAGTTCTTCAGGTTGATATAAAGTTATTGAATCTATAGCAATACATTGATTATTATCATAAACTATCACTTCATAATATCCAGCATAAATATTTGATAAACTTTGAGATAACTCCATATTATTCCACAAAAAGGTGTATGGAGAAACACCACCAAAAGGAACCGCTTGTACTCCAGCGTCATTATAACCATTACAACTCACATTATATCCATTAAAATCAGTAACGGAAACTATATCAGTCTCTACTTTAGTCAACGGCTCATTTAAATAAATTGTTAGAAACTCAAAACAACCTAAAGAATCAGTAACAGTCACAGTATAACTACCAACTGAAAGGTTATATACACTGTCACTAATACTGCCAAAATCCCATAAAAACTGATGTGGAGAATAACCTCCATCAACATTAATCTTAATCCACCCAGAATTATCTCCAATACACCTAATATTATATCCCGAATAATTAGAAGTTTTGACGGACATAACTTGAGATAAAGAAAGTGGTTCATCAATCAAAAATTGAGAATTTTGAACACAGTTATTATTATCTGAAACTGTAACTAAATAAATTCCAGCCTCCAGTCCATAAATATCTTCTAATGAAGAAGTAAATCCATTAGGACCTATCCATGAATAAGAGTACGGAGGAGCACCTGTTCCTTGAGTTATCTGTAATTCAATTTGACCAGTAAACTCTCCATTACAATTAACATCGGTAATATTAGCGATAATTTGCATTGAATCATTTTGGACAATCAAAATTGAATCTGTCAATTTACATAAATTATCATCAATCACAGAGTATGTATGATAACCAGCATTCAAAGCTAAAGAGTCACTAATTCCAAAATCAAACACATAAGGATAGACGCCTCCATTTATTTGAAATGATACAGTACCATTACTATCACCGTAACATAAAATATTTGTAACATTAGTAGTAACCACTAATTCAGAAGGTTGATTCACTATAATATCTCTATTTATAGAGCAATTAGTCGCGTCAGTTATACTTATAGTGTATACTGCAGAACCAATAGATAAAAGATCTTGGGTAGTAACATTATTAGACCATAGATAATTAAATGGAGGGGTTCCTCCATTTATCTCTAAATCAATAGAACCATCAATTCCATTAAAGCAACTTACATCCATAACATTAACAATAGTATCAAATAAATAAAGAAACACATCTAAAGTGTCTGAAAATATACAATTATTCGCATCTAAAACATTATAAACATATTGACCTGCAGATAAATTATCATTAATCGAATCTATGGATCCATTACTCCATACATAAGAGTAAGTTTGAACTCCACCTGTAGCAGTAACTACTATAGATCCATCGGAATACCCTTCACAACTCTCATCAACAACTATAGAAGAAACAGAAATATTAGATGGTTCATTTATACTATACAACAATTGAATAGGACAATTAGAGGAATCATTTACTAAAACACTGTAATTACCAGGTGTCAAACTATCAATATAGTTACTAACCGAAGAAAAACCCAACGGACCGCTCCAATTAAAAAATGCACTATTTGAATTTGGAGTTAATAACAATATAGTACCATCAGCAAATCCATTACATGTAACATCTTGAATGAAATTATTAACTTGAATATATGAACCATTACTGACGAATTCTGAAATTTGATTAGAACATCCGTTTTGATCTAATATAGTTAAATTATATGTTCCGGGTTCTAAATTAAAAATGTCTAAAGAATTAGAAGTATAAAAGTTTGGACCTACCCATGAATAAGAGTATGTTCCAGGAGTTGAAATTGTAACATCTATAGATCCATCTTGTAAATTTAAACAACTTTCATTAACAACTATTGATGAAGTAACAACCTCTTGAGGTTGATTTATAATTAAAGGAGAATTGTTAATTGAGGGTATACATCCATTATCATCAGAAATAGTATAATTATAATTACCAGCAGATAAGGAAAAAATATCCTCTGAAACACTAAAATAAGAATTAGTTCCATTCCAAATTGTGGAATAACCTCCAACTCCACCAGAAATTGTTAGATGTATTTCACCATCAGATAATGAAAAACAGCTTACATCAATAATACTATCTACAACTGTAATATCAGAAGGTTCTATAATTATAAAAGATAATGAAGGACCAATACAACCATTTGTGTCGAAAATACTAACTATATAATTACCTGGAGATAAATTATTAATATCTTCTGAATTTGAAAAGAAAGCATTAGGGCCACTCCAATTATAATTAACTCCTGTACCAATAGAAGTCAAATCAATAGAACCATCATTATAACCAAAACAAGAAACATGATTTTCAATACCAAAGAGTGACATTGGAGATGGTTCAGTAATAGAAATTGTTTCAATTAAAGGACCACAATTGTTCGCATCAGATATTATAGCTGTATAAACACCAGCAGGAAGACTTGAAATATTCTGCAAATTACTAATATACCCATTTGAAGAAGACCAAGCAACGTTGTATGGGGGCACCCCACCATTAATAACTAAATTAATTTGGCCATCATTTGATGAATAACAACTAACCTCCGTGTAATTAGATGTAACACTTAAAATAGGTGGCTCATCTATTATTACATCAATGGGTTCCAACCCACATCCAAGTGTATCACCAATACTATCAGTAATAAAACAATAATAATGTCCTTGATCTAAATTAGACAAATCCTCAAGACTGGAAGTAAATCCACTAACTGAATCTAACCAATAATAACTATAGGGTGGATAACCCCCAATCACAGAAAGATCAATAGTACCATCCTGCAATCCAAAACAACTAACATCACTTTTAATATAAGAACCCGAAGAATAATTTAAATTAATCTGATAAGCATAACTAAAAGTACTCATTAAGGGACAAGCATCATCAATAACGGTAACTACAAAATAATATGGACTATTTGCAACATCTAATAAACTAGGATTCCATGAAAAAACACCAACTGGATTAGGAGTTGAATTATTTGAAACGCTGAATGAGGCAGAAGGAATCGCATTATTCCAACTCATATTTAAATTTGTAACCGTAGAATTTGTCAAAGCTCCAATATTAAAATTGATAGTAGTGTTTCCATCGGTACATAGATTATAAGTAGAAATAGTTCCAGTAGGATCTGAATCTACAGAAGCTAAGGTATCAATACCTGTTAAATATGGAGGAGGTTCTGTACAATTAAGTACATTAACTTGTATGTCTCGAATAATGCTTCCTATGAGGACTCCATTTCTATATTCTTCAACTTTAATAGCTACAACAGAAGTGAGCGGAGATGGTGGGTTCATACACAAATTCCCTGTAAGATAATTAAAAGTAGTCGTTCCTCCTACTGGATTATTTACTGAATAACCATTATTATACACTACAGAACCTCCTCCTGTTAAGGGAGTAATTAAGGAATAAACCAAGGAGTCACCATCAGGTTCAACAGCGCCATTATTATAACAATATGGAGTATTTGCACAAATGTATGGTACAGGATTTTGAGTAAAACTAGGCGAATTATTACATAATGTTAAATTATTTAAAGTAGCTTCAATTCTCAACTCCTCAGTTCCAGGAGCATTAATAGTACTTATCGCATTATTTCTACAACATTCTTGAACAGAAAAAATCCAATCAGGACACTTAGCAATATTAATATTAGCTTCGTAAGTATATTCCTCGATACCAATAACATTTCCACCAGTACATGTAGAATTCATAGTTGGACATATAGGCGTAATAACAGTTCCTGATCCAGTTTGTGTAAGAGTAATACTCTGATTAACACCACAACTAGCAGAATAATAATTAAGATTTAGAGATCCAGGAGCTGAAATACCATCACAATCTCTATAAAATTTGACTGTAACTTTATAAGTATCAGGAGTACCTCCGATATAAGTAGTCTGATATATATTTGCGCAAGGATCTGCAATAGTAAAAGAAGAAGATCCACTAGAACCAGTAGTAGGAGCACCACTAGTAATAAAACTACCATTAACATCCGATAATGAGTAACTTCCTCCATTCCAACCATCACCCCATGAATCGAACCAATTAAATGTATAATTTCCTGGAGGGAGACAGTATATAGATTGATAGGAAGAATTATTAGAATAAGCAGAACCCTGCCCACCTTGTGCAACTACAACACCTGCACTATTAGTAATGGTCCATGAAATTTCATTTGCCCAGGTAACGGTCTGAATGTCAACTACAACACTACCATATCCGATAAGCGTAGTAGTTGGCGTACCTACTGTTCCAGAACTAATACATTGATAAGAAATGTCCATTCCAGCAGCATGAGTAGAATAACCATGATAGCTAATTAATGAAAATAATAATATTATTAGTATTCTTGTCATAAATCCTTACTAAATTATTGCAAAATTACAAAAAAAGATTCTCATTTTATTTTCCTTACTCTAAGTAGATTCAAATGGTTCTGAGAATTTGTTCTAATATCAATTAATTGGTGATTATAGAACCTTACAATTTGATCATAATACAATGGAACTACTATAGATTTATCAATTATAATTCTTTCCATTTTCAAATACAATAACTCTCTTTTTTTTGGATCTTTCTCAATAATAGAAGTCTCGTATAAATCATCAAATTCATCATTGCTAAAATGGGTTTTATTTAATCCATTATTCCAATTATTTCTACTATAGAATAATGATAAATAATTCTCAGGATCTGGATAATCAGCTATCCAACTTGCTCGAAAAAAATCAATCTTTGATTTAGCGACCATATCTCTATGTGTTGATGAAGGATTAACCTCAATATTTACATTAAGACCTATTGAATTTAATTGATTTTGAATATATTCACAAAGATCCAAATAATTATCCGTAGTATTAATAGTTATTGGAGGGATTTCATAACCCATTGAATCAGATTTATATAAATAATACTTTGCTTTTTCGATATCATATTTATATCCATTTAACTTACTATTATTAGAATACATTGAAATAGGAACAATTCCATTATTAGCAGGTGTACCTATATTATTACGTAAATACTTAATCATTTGTTCTCTATTAATAGCATAATTAATAGCCTTTCTTAAATAAATATTTTTCTTAAATGGGGAATCCCCATCCATTAAGAATCCAAAATATTCAGTATTTAAAAAATTTATTGACTCAAAATTTATTTGATTCCGATACTTAGACTTAAGTTCTCCATTCAAATCTAGTAATTCATCCTTATATGAAGCATCAAGTCCTGAAATGAAATCCAAATCTCCTTGTAAAAAGCTAAGGAATTCGGATTGTTTATCCTTAATAAAAGTAATCGCAACAGCATCTAAATAAGGTAACCTATTATCATTATCGAATTCGAAATAATGAGGATTTTTTCTCAAAACAAGTTTTGATCCATATTTCCAATATTGATACATAAAAGGACCTGTTCCTATTGGAGATTCTCCAAAAGAAGAAACGTCAGCAAGTTCTTTAGGCACAACACTACAATACTGCATCCCTAAAATAGATAAAAATGGTGAAAATGGTTTATGCAGTATAATTTTAAACACAGAATCATTTTCTGCATAAAAAGTATCAACATTATCTAATACCCATGAACCAGGAGAAGCGAGTTGGGGATCCAATAAACGGTTAAAAGAGTAAACAAAATCTGAAGCAACAACCCTTCGTCCTTGATCTTCAAAAAAAACTGGATGATTATGAAAATAAACATCAGTTCTTAAATTAAAAGTATATTCTTTTCCATCAGAGCTAATTAACCAGTCGCTAGCTATTAATGGAGAAATGTTTAGACTATCATCAATTCTAACTAAAGAACTGAAAATCTGAGACGTTGCCCAAATAGTAGATTTATCTTTTGCAAAAGCTGGGTCTAGTGTTGATATCCCATCCGACTCATTATAATGTAAAATATCATAATTGTCAGTATCAGGCACACTACATTGAATAAACAAAAATATCAACGAAAGCTTATAAATAAATTTCATGTCCATTAAAATCAAGCTAATTTAACAATATAAAAATTATCTCATTACATTAACCTCACCTTTATACACAAACAATTTATTCCTTAAGTCTGTAATAGAAACTGTATAATAATATGTGCCATTGAGAACATCATTACCTTTGGAGGAACCATTCCATGGCAAATCTATATTGTCAGAGTAAAAAACAACTTCTCCCCACCTATTATATACATGCATTTCATAGGAAGAATATTCATTTATACTCACTGTAAAATAATCATTAATATTATCTTCATTTGGAGTGAATGAGTTAGGAATATAAACTATCAATTCTGGTGAAACTTCTAAATCATAATTGAACTCATCACTGCACCCATTAATATCCTCAACATATAATGTAATACTATAAACATCAGGATAATTAAATTCAATCAGCAAGGAGTCATCACTTGAAATAAATTGATCATCTAAAAACCACTTAGATACAATAGAATTACTACTATTATTGACCAAAGAAACTTTTGGATCAAACATTGAGACATTTGAATTCGAAATTAAAAATTCCGCTTCTGGATTTACTTCAATTTGAATAATATCAAATTTAGAAATTGAACTTACACAAGAATTAGAAGTTTCTGCACTTAAAGACACAGAATATATACCTGGGTTATCATAAATATTACTAACTTGATCTCCTTCCTTTTCTAAGTCAGAACTAAAGTCCCAGTTATAATCAATCTCTGCATAATTCTTACAAATTGCAGAAAAATCTACCTCTTCATTTAGACAAACTTTATCATCCCATAAGAAATCAATTATAGGTAAAGGAAAAATCTCTACTTGTTTCTCTATAGAAGCAAAACATGAATTTAAAGTAATAACAGACAAAGACACATTGTAAATTCCCGATTCCTTATATAAATGTGATGTATTTGGGAAATTAGTTACAACGCCATCTCCAAAGTCCCAAGTATAAGAAAAGACTTCCGAATTAGAAATTAAAGATCTATCCTGAAATCTAATAATATCTCCAATACATTGAAACTCATAAATAAAATCTAAATCAGGAACTGGATTTATTAAAACTGAATCTGTAAATTTACTTTTACAACCAAAATTTGATTCAACCTTTAGGTTTACTTCGAAGAAACCTTCTGATAGATAAATATGATAGGGACTGTCAATATCAGAGATAATTGTATTGTCCCCAAAGTCCCAATTCCAACTTGTAACATAACCATTTTCTAAATCAATTATTGGAGTAAAAACCATAGAATCACCAACACATACTTCATTTGCAGAAAATTTCACTTTAGGCAAATCATAAATCAAAACTTCTTTAGTAATACTATTAGAACATCCATCATCAGAATAAGATACCAAGGTTGTATTAAAAAACCCTGATTCTGAGAACACATTGTTAGAGTTAAATTCGAAAGAAGAACTAAAATGATCTCCAAAGCTCCAAATATTTGCTACTACATTCGAAGATGACAGATTATTAAAATATGTCGTATCGCCAAAACAAGCTTCAGAATAAGAAAAATCTACATGAGGCAAATCATCAACAATTAATGTATCAACTAAATTAACCGAACAAAAATTCTCTAAATTAACAACTGCTATTTGAACTATAAAAGAACCCGCACTATCAAAAATGTAATGTACTATTGAATCACTAAAACTATTACCTGAAATGTTCCATTCATACAAAAAAGAACCACTAATTCCAGCATCAGCATATAAAACCATTGTATCATTATAACAATGATTTTCATATATCATACTTGGATTTGGGACATTTTGATGGACATGTACGTATACCGAATCCCTAGAAAAACATTCGCCGTCTGTATTACTTACAAAAAACATGCTGGAAAAGGTAGGTCTAACATACACATTCTGAAGCGATGGATTAGAAATGAAAATACTTGTGTCCCAAAGAAAATTATTTCCATAACCATTTGCAGATAAAATAATCTCATCTCCAAGACAAACTGTATCATTAATACCTGCGTCTAAGTCGAGTAACTTTACTTTAATAGAATCATCATAATGTATTACAAATTGACAACCATAATCATTCTCAATGATTAATTTTGGGACAAAATAATCATCATATGAATATATATGAAAAGGGTTACTATCAGTAGAAAAAATACCATCACCAAAATCCCAAAAATAAAAACTAGTGTTAAGCACGTTAGAATTAAAATACAAAGTATCATCAGCACATATTTGAGTCTCAGAAATAGTGAAATCACCAATTGGACCATTAATTTGAATCAAATCGTAATAAATCATGGTATCTCTACATCCATTCTGATCTTCAACAATTAATGAAACATCATAAATTCCTGAAGTAGAATATACATGAGATGGATTTTCCTGTGTTGAATAAATACCATCTCCAAAATCCCAATAAAATATACTCAAATTACTGCTAGAATTATTCGTAAATGAAGAAATCAACGGAGGACATGAAGAGGTGAAATTAGAAGAAGTAAAATTAGCTGTAGGTTTTTTTACTAATATTACTGAATTACTATCAACAGAAATACAATTCATAGAATCTTTAACAATTAACTTTACTGTATAAGAGCCTTCATTCGAATAAATATGGCTTGGGTTCTTTAATAACGAATAACTTCCATCACCAAATGACCATTCATAACTTAAATTATAACCAATAGAAGAATCAATAAAACTTACTAGTTGATCTGGACAAATAATAACATCACTTATTTCAAAATTAATTTCAGGATATGAGAATTTGAAATCTACAGATTTCTCTAATGTATCCTTACAACCATCAGCAGAAACTGCATAAAGAATAATATTATATTGTCCTTCATCAAGATAAATATTATGAGGATTATTTTGATAAGAAAAATTATTATTTCCCAAATCCCAAAACAAATCAGCAGGCTCGGAACAAAGATCAGTAAAATTTACTATTAGTGAATCGCAACCTTCTGTATCAACTACTGCAAAATCAGCTTCAATATCTGACACCCTAAACATATTACTAATTACAAGAGTATCTTTGCATCCATTAAAATCAGTCATCATTAATGTGACATCATATGTTCCAGGCAAAGAGTACAAATGATCTTGACGATTAAATCCAATATATCCATCTCCCCAATCTACTTTATAGTTTCGACAATCTTGTGATAAATTATCTATATAGGATCTTTTGGATCCAACACAAATTACTGAATCTTTTTCAGAATTATTTGCATTAATAAGATATGTAAAATTAGCCTCGGGCACTGAAACAATTAATTCATATTCATATTCATGAATACAAGCGGTAAGATTATTCTTAACTCGTAATAAAACATCATAGGTCCCGCGATTCAAATAAGTATGTACGGGATTAATGTCATTTGATGTAGAACCATCACCAAAATTCCATAAAACTGAGTCAGCTCCTAAGGAAAAATTTTGAAATTCAAAAGTATAAGGATCTAAACAATTTGTCTCAGTTTCAAAATAAGCACTAGGTTCAATAACTTGTATAAGTTGATTTTTAACTAAAGTATCAATACAAGAACCAATTCCACTAATCAATGATACTGTATATAATCCTACTTCATTATATTCATGATATGTATCTTGATTATTGTCACTATTTCCATCACCAAAATTCCATTCCCAAAAAGTTAAACTATCGATTGAAACTGTCGCATCATCAAAACTAATTACTTCACCAGCACACACTAATGTATCGCTAGCAATAAAATCTACATTTGAAATATCAATAACTCTTATTAATGAAGGATAGTCAATCTGTCTAATACATCCAATAGAATTTTCAACTCTTAAAGAAATATTATAAATTGAAGGAAGTACATACTGATGATTAGGACTATGTATAGATGAATAATTACCATCTCCAAAAGACCATGAATAAGATACCATTGGAAATAAAGAATTACTATTATCTGAAAATTGAACAGATTGATTTATACATACAATTGAATCTGAAAAATGAAAATCTACTACTAAATCATCAACTATAACATAATCTACATATGTTGAATCATTTGTACAACCATTAGAATCTACTAACAATAAAGAAACGTCATATTTACCATACTCTGCAAATTCAATTGCGGGGTTAAATAATGCAGAAGTATCACCATTACTAAATATCCACATCAATGATTGAACATTTGGAGTAGAATTATAGAAATTTACTTCGAAAGGCACAATACAACTAGAGGAGGAGTCAGTGTCAAAATCTACAAAGGGATCCGGAAAAATATGTATATAATCAATATATTCTATACTGGAAAGACATTCTCCATTAATAGATGTTGTTAAGGAAACAGAATATGTTCCAGAATTAACATAATTATGAGAAGGGTTTTTCAAATTTGAAAAAGTCCCATCTCCAAAATCCCAGTTCCAACTATCAATGACAGAATGTGTCAAATCAATAAAATTCAACTCTACATTCTTACAATTTGAATCAGCGTCTACAGAAAACTCTGTAAGCACATTCGCTCCGACTTCAATATAGTTACTTACTTCAAAAGAATCTAAACAAATACCATTATTGGCAATTAAAACGACATCAAAAACACCAGCAGTATACAAATGAACAGGTTCGTTATCAAAAGAAAAGTTCCCATCTCCAAAAATCCAAGTAAAATCATTAGCGTTTGAAGAATTATTAATAAAATTAATTGACTGTACTGAATCACAAGAAATTTTAATATCCGAAGAAAAATCAGCTGCAGGTATTTGTTTTACTTCTATTAAATTGGTCGCTACCAAAATATTCTCACAACCATTATCATCCCTTACTAATAAAGAAACATTATAGATGCCATCATTTGGATAATAATATATTGGGTTCTGCAAATTACTACTTCCACCATCACCAAAATCCCAAATCCAATCAACAATATTAGCAAAACTATTAGATTGGTCTGTAAATACAACTTTATCATATTGACAAATTATATTTATACTCTCCGAGAAATCAGAGTTAGGCAAATCATGAATAATAATATAATCTGTAATTATATAACTGTCACTATGGTTATTATCGCTTACTGTCAACTTCACAGTAAATATACCTGGATTGGTATACATTATTATTGGATTTGGAAGATTAGAAGTCATTCCATTCCCAAAATCCCAATTCCATGTATCTGGATTACCTGTAGAAAGATCTTCAAATTCAACAATTAAAGATCCACATCCTACATTTGAATTCAAAGCAGTAAAGTTAGCCGTAACTTGTGAGGTTGCACTGAAAACAGATAACATGGAAAAGAGAATTAGGTTAATAAGAAAATTACCAGGTAAAATAAAAAGAAATTCTTTCCTTAGAAACTTGTAATAATTAATTAACATAAATAAAATTTAAAATGAAACGGCTTATTATTTAAAACGTTAATAAAATAAAATTGGTTACAAAGCTTTAGATATTTTAATCTTTTGCTACTTTTGCAATATGAATAATCTTAACACAGTAGCATTCTACACATTAGGTTGTAAACTTAATTTTGCTGAAACATCAACAATTTCTAGAAATTTAGAAAAAGAGGGACTCAAGAAAGTAGGCTTTGATTCTAAAGCTGATTTATATATCATCAACACTTGTTCGGTGACAGAAAATGCTAATAAAGAATGTTCAAGAATAATTAAGAAAGCAAAAAAAAACAGTCCAAATTCATTTGTAATTATCACAGGTTGTTATGCACAATTAAAACCAAAAATAATCTCTGAAATACCAGATGTAGATTTAGTAATTGGTGCTAATGAAAAATTTAATATCTCGAAAATAATTTCTCAAAAAAACACAACCAAAATTCATGGATGTGAGATAAATAATTTAAAATATAACTCATCATTTTCATTAAATGACAGAACAAGATCATTCTTAAAAGTTCAAGACGGATGTGACTTTCCATGCACTTATTGCACCATCCCTCTTGCTAGGGGAAAAAGCAGATCTGATACAATAAAAAACATTATTAAAAAAGTTTACTCAATAGCTAAAAACGATATCAAAGAAATTGTTCTTACTGGAGTTAATATTGGAGATTTTAAAGACCCTGAAACAAATGAAGATTTTTATGACTTAATATGCAAACTAGATAAAATAAAACAGATATCTAGGTTCAGAATCTCTTCAATAGAGCCCAACCTGATTTCTGACAAAATAATTGAATTTGTTAAAAATTCTAAACGTTTTGTACCTCACTTCCATATTCCTTTACAGTCGGGTTCAAATGATATACTTAAAAGCATGAAAAGACGATATAATGCTAAACTTTATCAAGAAAAAATCATAAAAATCAATAAAAAAATACCAGATGTTTGCATTGGAGCTGACGTTATAGTTGGGTTTCCTGGGGAAAGCAATAAACACTTTGAAGATACTCTGAATTTTATTAAAAATCTACCAATAAATTACCTTCATGTATTCCCTTACTCTGAAAGAGAAAATACAATTGCGTTTAGCATGAAAAATCAAGTTCAAATACAAGAAAGGAAAGAAAGAAGTAAAAAACTGAGAATTCTATCGAATAAGCTTAATAGAATTTTCTACTCTAAATACTTAGGAAGTACTCAAAAAGTTTTATTTGAAGAAAGTAAATCAGGCAACTTAGTAGGATTCACAAAAAACTATATTAAAGTTGAAGTCCCTTTCAATAAAGGTATAAAAAATCAAGAAGTAGATGTCAAATTATTATCTATTAATGAACAACAAAGAGTTATATCAAAAATTTTATAAAAATGTACCCACAATTACACCACTTATTATTTGAGTTATTTGGATTAGAATTAAAACTACCAATTCAAACATTTGGATTAATGGTAGCTACAGCTTTTCTGTTTGGCGCCTATATATTGAGGAAAGAACTAAAAAGAAAGTTTGATGAAGGATTGCTAAAATCTCAATTAAAAAAACAAAAAATTGGCGGAAGCTTATCTAAAATTGAAATATTCAAATCTTTATTCTTTGGATTTATATTAGGATTCAAATTACTGGGAGCAATACTAGAATACGATTACTTTATCAATAATACACAAAAATTCTTACTATCAGGTGAAGGGAATTTATTAGGAGGATTTATCGCTGCCGGAATTTCAATTTATTTAAAATGGAGATCTAACAAAAAAAACCGGCTCGAAAATCCAGTTTGGAAAAATGTTGAAGTTCTTCCACAAGATAATACTGGAAATATAACAATGGTCGCTGCAATTTCTGGTATAATTGGCGCTAAAATATTTGCTATTTTTGAATCTTTAGCAGCTCTAAGTCCAGAAAAGATTGCAAGATGGGAACTCAACAGACAAATTGAAATATCTAATCCTGATTATATATTTAATTACTCTGATTATATTTTTGAACAATTAATAGCTCTACATGGACTAACATTTTTAGGGGGGTTAATAATTGGATCTATTGCGGTTATTTTTTATGCAAAGAGAAACAATCTAAAAATTCTTCCAATAATTGATTGCTTTGCTCCAGTTATGATTTTAAGTTATGGTATTGGAAGAATTGGCTGTCAATTATCCGGAGATGGTGACTGGGGAATTGCTAATGACATATCTAGTAAACCTGAATTTCTTAGTTTCATGCCTGATTGGTTATGGTCATATTCTTATCCTCATAACATATCTCAAGCGGGAGATAAGATGATCGGTTGTGATCCATTTTGGGATCCATATATCTATGAATTAAATCCTGGAGTATTTCCTACACCTGTATACGAAACATGCCTCTCATTTATTATATTTTTTATATTATGGAAATTACGAACCAAAATTAAAATACCTGGTATACTTTTTTGTATATATTTAATGTTTAGTAGTATTGAAAGATATTTCATTGAAAATATTAGAGTTACTGAAGAATTAATCATCGGATTAACTCAAGCGCAATTTATCTCAATAATTTTATTATTTACTGGCATAATAGGTATTTTTTATCTAAGGAAAAACTATTCTAAATCCCAATTATGACTCTTTCTTAGAATATATAATCCAATAAAAGTAATAAATCCATTTAGGATTAAAAGTTCAAAACCAAAATCTATATAAAGATTAAGAACAAAACATAATATAGGGGAAATGATTGCAACAATTGGAACATACTTATCCATGATCTCCCATTTGGTAAACATTCCAAAAAAATACATTCCTAAAAGAGGGCCATATGTATATCCTGCAACAGTAAATAAAGATTTAATTACACTATCATTATTTATTAAATTAAATAAAATAATCACACAAAAAAGTACAACAGACATCAATAAATGAACCCTCTTTCTAATACCAATTTGTTTGTCAGGCTTCTCATTTTCAAATTCAATAATATCTACGCAAAAAGAAGTAGTTAGGGAAGTTAACGCAGAATCTGCACTTGAGTAAGCTGCGGCTATAATACCAATCAAAAATAATATACCAACAAACTCTGGAAGATATTGATGGAAATTAGGATCTTGTATAATAAACTCTCCTTTATTCAGAGCTATGTTAGGGAAAATCATATCAGCATTTTCCGGAACTAATAATCCTAATTTGTTAGAGTAAATTAAAAGTAATGCTCCTAGAGAAAGAAAAACTAAATCTACGAAAATTAATATTGCACTAAAAGTAAACATATTTTTCTGAGCGTCCTTAAGATTTCTACAACTAAGATTCTTCTGCATTTGATCCTGATCAAGTCCAGTCATAACTATTGCCATAAATACCCCAGAAAAAAACTGTTTGAAAAAGTATTTTTTGTCTGACCACTCATCAAAAAAGAAAACTTTAGAATAATCTGAATTCTTAATTTCTGAGAATACATCACTCACTCCTAATCCCATATTTTCCATTAAATAATATGAAATAATAATTACCGTAGATAACATAACTGTTGTTTGTAATGCATCAGTCCATATAATAGTTTTTATCCCACTTCTATATGTATAAACCCATATCAATGATATAGTAATTAATACAGTTAAATAAAATGGAATATTTAATTCATCAAAAACTGCAAATTGCAAGACAGATGCTATTAAATATAGTCTAAAAGAAGCTCCTATAGTCCTAGAAAGTAAAAAAAAGGATGATCCAGTTTTATAACTATATACTCCAAATCTTTCCTTTAAGTAAGTATATATTGATGTCAACTCAAGTTTATAATACAATGGCAGTAAAATTCTAGAGATAATAGCATATCCTACAAAAAAACCAAAAACCATTTGCATATAAGAAAATTGACTTTCACCTACCCAACCAGGTACAGAAATAAAAGTAATTCCTGACAAAGTAGTACCAATCATACCATACGCAATAACAAACCATGGAGATTTTCTATTGCCTAAAAAGAAACTGGAATTACTATCATTCTTACCAGTAAAATAAGAAATGATAAATAATAACGCAAAATAGCAAACAATTACCGTTAAAATTAAAGAAGTTGACATTTTAAATTTGTTTGTACAAATTTATGATAAAAAAAATTTAATAATTAATTTTGTTAAATGAAGTTTCCATCTAAAATTGTTGAGAACGCTGTGAATCAATTATCATCACTGCCCGGAATAGGAAAAAAATCTGCATTAAGATTAGTATTACATATGATCAAACAAGATACAAGTAATATTAATAATTTTGGATTATCCTTTGTTGATTTATCTAAAAATATAAACTATTGTAAGGAATGTTATTCAATTTCAGATCATGATATATGCTCAATATGCAGTAACCATAAAAGAGATCAAAATACCATATGCGTAGTAGAAGACATTAGAGTATTAATGTCAATCGAAAAAACTATGCAATATAATGGAAAATACCATGTAATTGGAGGATTAATTTCACCAATAGATGGTATTTCTCCTGAAAAATTGAGAATTAATGAATTAGTAGAAAGAATAAAAAAAACAAATATTTCAGAAGTGATTTTTGCACTAAGCACTACGATGAATGGAGATACAACAAATTTCTATATTTATAATAAAATTAAAGATATGCAAATTAAAATATCTTCGATTGCTAGAGGAATTTCTATTGGGGATGAGCTTGAATATACTGATGAAATGACATTAGGAACAGCTATTACTAGTCGTTTACCATATGAAAACTCATTCATTAAATAGTTTACATACAATTTCTTTTATTATTTTTGCATAAAATTTAAACAATGGCTAAAATTGAACTTATTATGCCCAAAATGGGAGAAAGTGTTACAGAAGCTACTGTAATATCTTGGAATAAAAATATCGGTGACACTGTAGAAGTTGATGATACAATTATTGAAGTAGCTACTGACAAGGTAGATTCTGAAGTTCCTTCTACTCATGAAGGAATACTGATTGAACAATTATTTCAAAATGATGATGTGGTTCAAGTTGGTGAAGCATTTGCTATAATTCAAACAAATTCATCTGATAAAGAAGAAATAGAAGAGATTTTAGAACCTATCAAAGAATCTAAAAAAATAAATCAAGAAAATATTTCAGAAAAACAGGTAAATGAAGAAGTGAAATCCGAAGAAACTATACTAGACACTTCAAAATCTAAAAAGTTTTATTCACCATTAGTAAAAAGTATTGCGAAAAAAGAAGGTGTTTCTCTAGAAGATTTAGAAAAAATAGTTGGAACTGGAAAAGAAGAAAGAGTTACTAAATCAGATATTTTAAATTATATAGAATCAAAAGAAGATAATGATAAGCAACAAGTTGATAAAACAGAACAAATAAAAACAATTACAAATAAGACTAGTGAAAAAAATAAAATTCAACAAGTAAATTCTTTAAACACTAATACTGGAGATATTGAAATAGTAGAAATGGATCGTATGAGAAAATTGATTTCTGAACATATGACAATGTCTAAATCAACCTCAGCACATATTACATCAATTGTTGAAGCGGATATGACAAATATAGTTGAATGGAGAAATTCTATTAAATCCAAATTTAAAGAAAGAGAAGGACAGAATATTACCTTCACACCTATTATTATTCAAGCTATGTGTAATGCGGTTAAAGATTTTCCTATGATTAATGTTTCTGTTGATGGAACAAATATACATGTTCATAAAAACACTAACATTGGAATGGCTGCAGCTTTACCTGATGGTAATTTAATAGTTCCTGTTATACATGAATGTCAAAACAAAAATCTTGTAGGCATTACTAAATCAGTGAATGATTTAGCAAAAAGGGCCAGGTCAGGAAATCTAAACCCAGATGACATTCAAGGTGGAACAATCACTATGACTAATATCGGGACTTTTGGTAATTTGATGGGGACTCCTATTATAAATCAGCCACAAGTAGCAATTTTAGCATGTGGGATAATTAAGAAAAAACCAGTTGTATTAGAAACAGAATATGGTGATATAATTGCAATTAGACATATGATGTATTTATCACTTTCATATGATCACAGAGTAGTTGATGGAGCGTTAGGTGGACAATACATAAAAAAGGTAGCTGATTACTTAGAAAACTTTAATAAGAACCAGGAAATATAGTTTTATTATTAAATGGCAATCAAACTAAAAAAATCTATAGTTTTTTTTGACTTAGAAACAACAGGTCTTAAAATTTCCCATGATAGAATAGTAGAAATTTCTGCACTAAAAATTGCAAAAGACAATCAACAAGAATCTAAGACTTGGAGAGTTAATCCGACTATTCCAATTTCTAAGGAAGCGAGCGAAATTCATGGAATTTATGATAAAGATGTTGCAAACGAAAAAACATTTCATGAAATAGCTGAAGAAGTATATTCATTCATAAAAGATTGTGATCTAGGCGGATACAATTTAAACAAGTTCGACATCCCTCTTCTAGGAGAAGAGTTTATTAGATGCAATATTCATTTTAATTTTGATAATGTAAAATCTATAGATGTACAAAATATTTTTCACAAACTGGAGAAAAGAACACTTGCAGCTGCATATCAATTTTATTGTAATAAAAAATTAGAAAACGCACATTCTGCTGAGGCAGATACAAAAGCAACATTCGAAATATTATTAGCACAAATAGAAAAATATCAAAAACTAGAAAACAATGTAGAATACCTTAGTGAATTTTCAATTCAAAATGGGAAATCTGCAGACTTAGCTGGATTCATTAAGTATAATAAAAAAAATGAAATGATTATTAGTTTTGGTAAATATAAAAATACAACATTAAAAGAAATTTGGGATAAAAATCCAGGATATTTTTCATGGATAAAAAATGCAGACTTTCCAAAGTATACAAAACAAATACTAGAAAAATTTGTAAATGAAACGAAGTTAAATAGCAAATTAAATTAAAAATCGTGAAAATAATTTGTATTGGAAGAAATTATATGGATCATATTTCAGAATTAAATAATAATATTCCCAAAAAACCTCTATTTTTTTTAAAACCAGATACAGCTATTCAACCAAAAGGTCACCCATTTTTTATTCCTGATTTCTCAAATAATATCCATTATGAAGTAGAAATAGTAATCAAGATAAATAAAACAGGAAAGTATATCGATAAAAGCTTTGCCTATAAATACTTTAATGAAATTAGCATTGGTATAGATTTTACAGCAAGAGACCTACAAGATGAATGTAAAGAGAATGGTCACCCATGGGAAATCTCAAAAGGGTTTGATGGATCAGCTCAAATCAGCAATAAATTTATAGACAAATCTGAAATAGATTTACAAAACCTTAATTTTTCTTTAAAAAAGAATAATGAATTAGTACAAAAGGGTAATAGTAGTAATATGATATTCGACTTCTATGAAATCATCTCATATATATCAAAATTTTATACGCTAAAAATAGGTGACCTTATTTATACAGGCACTCCATCAGGAGTAGGGCAAGTTGTACAGGGAGATTTTCTTGAAGCATTTATTAATGATGAACCAATGATGCAAGTAATTATAAAATAAATTCATTTGAATTTCATTCTATAATCAACTTTTACTTTACCTCTCATTATATGATTGAGTTTTCTATTAATCATTTTTTTTCTCAATAAAGAAATATGATCTGTAAATAAAATACCTTCTATATGATCATATTCATGCAATATAACTCGTGCATTTATATCATTAAATGAATCAATGTGACTTTCAAATTTTTCATCAAAATATTTAATAGTAATTTCCGAAAACCTAAAAACATCCTCTCTAATATCAGGTATACTTAAACAACCTTCAGGGAAAGGCCACTTATCACCTCGTTGACTAAGAACTTCAGCATTAATAAAAACTTTTTTTATAGGATTTGGATTTTGATTATCATCAATTGATATATTAGATGTATCAACCAAAAAAATTCTTAATGATTTATTTATTTGAGGAGCTGCAATACCAACTCCATTAGCCGCATACATTGTTTCCCACATATTCTTAATTAAAATATCTAAACCATAATAATCTTTTCGAAGATCTGAGCATTTCTCTTTCAACACTTGAGAACCATAAGCTACAATTGGGTAAATCATTTTAAAATAAGTTATTGATTATCTGCTCAACACTTAAGTTTTCAGCTTCAGCCTTATAATTTTTCAAGACTCTATGTCGTAATACAGACACAGCAACCTCTCTAACATCTTCAATGTCAGGAGAATATTTCCCTTTTATTGCGGCATTACATTTAGATGCAATTAATAGATATTGAGAAGCTCTGGGACCAGCACCCCATTCAATATATTTATTATTATTTTCAGAATTATGTTTAATTGGTCTTGTCTTAGTAACTAAATTAACTATATATTCTAAAACATTGTCAGTAACTGGCATTCTTTGAATTAAATCTTGATATTTAATAATTTCATCAACAGTAAGTACAGGATTAATATTTACATTACTAATAGTATTTGAAGATTTTATTATTTCGATTTCTTCTTGAAAACTAGGATATTTTAAAACGACACTAAACATAAAACGATCTAACTGTGCTTCAGGGAGTGGATACGTTCCTTCTTGTTCAATTGGATTTTGAGTAGCTAAAACAAAAAACGGCACATCTAATTTATATGTATTTCCAGAATTAGTTATAGATTTTTCTTGCATCGCTTCTAATAATGCTGATTGAGTTTTTGGTGGTGTTCTATTTATTTCATCAGCTAAAATAATATTTGAGAATATAGGTCCTTTTATAAATTCAAATGATCTTTGAGCATTCAGAATCTCAGAACCAACAATGTCAGATGGCATAAGATCAGGGGTAAATTGTATTCTTGAAAAACTTAAACCCAAAGCTTTAGCAATAGTTTGCACCAATAATGTTTTAGCTAAACCAGGAACACCTATTAATAAACAATGACCATTACAGAAAATGGTGATCAAAACATCTCGAACAACATTGTCTTGACCTACTATAATCTTGGAAATTTCATTTTTAAACCCATTATAACTAGAAACAAAACTATCTAATAATTGAACATCATCTTTTCTTTCCATTTTATTCAATCCATTTTTCTAGAGACTTACATGTACTAAATTCATTATCTATAAATATATATGTAATATCTTTCTTAACTTCTATCCAATCATCAATTAATAATTGCTTCTTATGACTTAAAGATAAATCATAAATGGCATTAAAATCATTTTCTAAATTTGCTTGATGTTCATCAATCTTTTTAACAACTTTAACAATTCTATACGATATTCTTCCATCCTCATTAGTAAATTCTAATACCTGAGAAATATCACCCTCATTCATCTGAATAATCTCAAATCTAAGATCAGGAGGTAATTCATCAATCATAAAATATGAAGAACCATTTGTTGGATTAATAATAAATCCCGAATTATTAGCACTAGGGTGATCAGAAAATTCTCTTGCACAGTGAGAGAATTCCAATGAAGAATTAACAATACTATTTCTGTGTTCTAATAATTCTAATCTACTCTCCTTCAATTCAGAAGAAAGTACTTGAGGTTTTAATAAAATATGACGAATATTTATTGATTCTCCTCTTCTCTCTATAACCTCTAAGATATGAAAACCATATTGAGTCTCTACAACCTCTGAAACCTCCCCAATCTGTAAAGAGAAAGCAACCGATTCAAACTCAGGCACTAAATCTCCTCTGGAAACAAAACCGATTTCTCCATTATTTTTTGCTGATTCAGTATCATCAGAATACAATGAAGCGAGTGTTCCTAGATCTTCTCCATTGTTAACTCTATTTCTAAAACTAATTAGTTTTTTTCTTACACGACTTTTCTCTTCTATACTAATTTCAGGAATTTTAACAATTTGGGATAATTCAACACGAGTAGGCATAATAGGAATTTGATCATTAGTAGCAAGATCTTTAAAGAAAAGTTTAACTTCTTCAGGAGTTACAGAAACAGTAGAAGTGATTTTAGATTGCATTCTTTGACTTAATAATTGCTCTTTAAAAACATCAAAAAAATCCTTTTTGATCTCTGCTAATGATTTCCCCTCAAAATATTCTTCAACAGCTGATTCGGAACCTAACTGTCTAATTAATGGATTTAATCTATTATCTAATTCCTTATTAACATCATCAGATGAAACAACTAAACTATCTATTTTTGCGTGATGACAAAGTAATTTCTGATACATCATTTCTTGAATAATATCGCATTTGAGATTGCTCTTATCAGAATATCCTTGATTCAAATACTGAATATACTGTCCTTCAATATCAGAATATAATATTATTTCATCACCAATCTTGACAACAATATTATCAACTATTTGAGATTGAATAAAATTAGTTATAAAAATAAAAAAAATAAAAAATTTTTTCATTGGGACTGAATTTTAATCTCATTAGAATTATAAGACTGTTTATAAAGTTCATTAAAAACAGAATCAATAAATTGTATTTTATTTTTATGTTTCAAAATATTTCTAATATCTTCATACAAATATGATAAAGGAGCAAAGCTTCCTTTTTCTCGAAAATCATTTACAAATATAATATACATCAAATTATCAACGGTTATACTATTAATTTTATTTTTTGAATATAGTAGATTTTTTTGATTTTTAATAGATAATTCTGATAATTGAGACTGTATAATACTTACATCATTCCATAAAGAATCATTTAAGTAATAAAAAACAGAATTCATATCACAGAACTTATCTAACTGATCAATTGAATAAGTACTGTCAAGTAACTTATCCTTAATATAATTCAGTGTATTTCTATCACGATCAATTACTATTAACTTAAACTTAAAAATATCATTTTTTAAATAAATGAAATCTTCTTGTCTAATACATTGTTCTTCATAAAATTTTTTAATTTGAAACTTATTAATATTTGTATCAAAATTATTTAACAATATATTTTTATACTCCTCAATAATTAACCTCTGTTCATAAATTTTTACTTTTTCTTTAATATTATATTCTTCAAGATCAATTTTACTTTTAGCGTGATTAAAAATAATCTGATGAAGCAACCAGTCCTCAATATAACTTTGAACAAATTTAGCGCTATCCAGATTATAGGTATTATATAAAAGTGATTCAATCTCTGATAATTTTAAAGAAACATCTTGATATTTTACTAAATAATCATCTCTATTATCAGAGCAATTACTAAGAAAAAAAAATAATATTATTGCTTTTAAGTACCTCAATTTATTTTATAATAGAATATAAAATTTCTGAATCTATCTCAACAGCATACTTTAATCTTAATGCATCAACCCATTTTTTTTCAAGATAATTTTGGTAATCGGAAATAACTTTACCTTTAATATCTTCTAACTTCTGTAAACTACTCTCATTAATATCAGTAATATCTATTAGAACAATAGACCCATCATCTAATTTCGTTTCGGTGATACCAATATCCCAATTTACTTGATCCAATATCGAATTTTTACCTCGAGCAAAGTCACCTTCTTCTATACGTAAATTCAATTGACTATTTTTATTGATAGTGGAAATAATATCATCATTATCAATTAGCCCTCTATTCTTTCGCCAGACTAAGGGTTTAAGTAAATATAATTTACTGGGATCTTCCAAATAATATATGCTAGCGGAAACCATATAATCAGTATAATAATTATCCTTATTATTTGAATAAAATTCATTAAGACCAATAGTATCAGACATTGACTTAGACCAAACGTTTCTATTCATAATCTCAAATTTCATTATTCCATCTCTAAATTCTTCAAGTAACATGCGATATCCATCATTTTCTTGTAATAATTTAGATTCCTTATATTCTAAACACTTAAAGTCTATAAATCTATTGTACATTTCTTCAAATGTAAGTCCCTCGCCTTGGTTAACTAAAATAAAATCCTTAAAATCATTTTGAGAATACCATGTCTCATTTAGAGCAAAAAGATACCTTTTATCAATTGAACTTCTTAACATTTCATTTTCCGATAAATTACCAATAATCATCATTTCTAAATTCAAATCTTTTTTTATAGTATTTAAACGATAATCGTGATAAATATGCTTTCTGAAATTATATTCTTTTTTTAAATTCTTTAAAAAAGAAATTTCACTTAAATTACTTCTAGGACTTTTTTCTATATTTCTTTCAATAAAAGTTCTTTCTTCTTCAAAAGAACCAATATGTTTTCTATCTAATAATTTTACAATATGCCAACCTTTTTCTGTCAAAAATGGTTCAGAGTAATTCCCAATAGTTTCAATAGAAAAAGAAGCTTCCTCAAATTCTTTTGCAGATGAAAAAACACCTATCCATCCAGGTATTACACCTCCATTAACAGCAGTTGATCTGTCTTCTGAAAATTTATCTGCTAAATCTGTAAATGAAGATCCTTCGTTGAGTTTTTGGTATATTTCATCAATTTTCAATTTTATCTTATTTGTTTGTGTCGGTGATGGAGATGGTGGTAACTTTAACATTATATGAGCTACTTGAATTTCACCGACTGCTTTTCTTTTATCATTAACTTTTATAATATGATATCCGAACTTTGTCCTTACAACTTCAGAAATATCACCAATCTTTGTATTATATGCAACAGTTTCAAAATCATATAGCAAATCAAAACATGAAAAATATCCAAGATTTCCATTATTATACTGACTTTCAGAATACATTCTAACAGCATCATCGAAAGAAATCTTTTTAGACTCAATCATTGATCTTACCATAACTGCCTTATTGTATTTTGATAAAGTATCATCATCTTTATCTAATTTAAACAAAATATGTGAAGCATTAATATCATATTGCATTCGTTCAAATGCCTCATAAATTAACTTTTCCTGAAAATTCTTATCCTGTAGATAGCTATTAGCAAGTTGTTTACTATACATCTGCAATTCTGCAATGAATTCTGCTTCTTGATCAATACCTAATGCACTAGCTTCTAGCACTTGTAATTTATAATTAATGTAAAGATCAATGTAGTAGTCTAAATATTCTTTATTAATTTTTTCTTGATTATTTTTCATTAATGTGTGAATAAACTCTTCTTTAGAAACTAATTCTTCATCTCCATTAATATCAGTAATTTTAAGAATATTTTGTGAATGAACTAAATAAAATTGAAATGTAAATATGATAATAAAATAAAACTTTTTTTTCATTGATATAAATTTAAATTATCTACTATAATTGGGGGATTCTCTTGTGATTGTCACATTATGTGGATGACTTTCTGTTATACCAGCAGCAGTAACTTCTACAAACTCTGCACTAAGCATATGATTAATATCTTTAGAGCCTGTGTACCCCATTCCTGATCTAAGACCTCCTATCATTTGATAAACAACTTCAGAAAGCAGTCCTTTATATGCTATTCTACCAACAATACCTTCAGGAACTAATTTTTTAGCATCAGTGTTGCCTGCTTGAAAATATCTATCCTTGGAACCATTTTGCATAGCTTCTATTGAACCCATACCTCTGTATGTCTTAAACTTTCTACCCTCATATATTATTGTTTCTCCAGGGGCTTCTTCAACACCAGCTAACATTGAACCTAGCATAACTGAACTTGCTCCAGCTACTAAAGCTTTAACAACATCCCCGGAATATCTAATACCACCATCAGCTATTAAGGGGATTTTATTTTTCTTACACTCATTGTATACATCCATAACTGCTGTTAATTGAGGAACTCCAACTCCCGCTACCACTCTTGTTGTGCAAATAGATCCAGGACCAATTCCAACCTTAACAGCATCTGCTCCTGCATCAATAAGCATTTTTGCTGCTTCAGATGTTGCAATATTCCCTACTATAATATCTAATTTATTAAATTTAGCTTTCAAAGCTTTTAATATATCAACAACTCCTTGAGTATGACCGTGTGCAGTATCAATAATAATTGCATCTACAGATGCCTTAACTAAACTTGTAACTCTCTCAAAAACATCATCAGTAACACCAACTGCAGCTGCGACTCTTAATCTACCATATTCATCTTTACATGCATTAGGACGCATTCTGTTCTTTATTATATCCTTGAAAGTAATTAACCCAACTAATTCATTATTAGAATTAATCACTGGCAACTTTTCTATTTTATTTTCCTGAAGAATTTTCTCAGCATTAGCTAAATCAGTAAACTGAGTTGTTATAATTGAACCTGAAGTCATGACGTCTGAAACAAGTAAATCCATATCCTTTTCAAAACGTAAGTCTCTATTGGTAACAATGCCAACTAATCTCTTCTTTTCATTAACTACAGGAATGCCTCCAATTTTATTTTCTTTCATTGTGGAAAGCACTTCACTTATATTAGCTTGAGGAGTAACAGTAATAGGATCCAAAATCATACCACTCTCTGACCTTTTAACCTTCCTAACTTCTATTGATTGTTCATCAATAGTCATATTCTTATGTAAAACTCCAATTCCTCCTTCTTGGGCAATAGCAATAGCCATTTTAGACTCTGTGACAGTATCCATTGCAGCAGAAACAAAAGGAATATTTAGATTAATATTTTTTGAAAAACGAGTCTTAGTACAAACATTATTTGGTAAGATATCTGAAAATCTCGGGATAACTAAAACATCATCAAACGTCAAACCTTTAGATAGTATTTTTTTATTCAAATCTTCTTTCATATTATTAAATTGACTGCAAAAATACTAATTTAAATGAAAGACAAAAAAGAAACGAAATTTTATGCGATTATCTTATCAATGAAACCACTCCTGTTTTCTGTATTATTTGTCCAACTCCATCAATATACTCAATATGATATACATAATCCCCATTTTGTACAGGTAATCGTTCATATGTACCATCCCAGCCTTTATTAGGATCAGATGTTAAAAATATTAGTTGACCATTTCTAGTATAAATAGAAAATGTATATCCCAATTCCGAAACAAAAGATGTAATAGGCTTAAACAACTCATTGTGCTCATCATCATTAGGGGTAAATGTATTTGGGACAAACAATTTTGGTGTCTGGGATACACAAGAAATATTCGATAAAGATCTTTCAAAAAATCCGTATTGATTTCCATTACCCTCTACCGCTTCAATATAGTAACAAAACCTTCCATTACCATCAACAAAATCACTAACTAAGTCTACAAAATTTAAGCTATCACCTGGATAAAAGGTATGTATAGGAATTAATACAAATGGTTCTCTATTTACAGATCGATATAAATTATAATAAGAAACCCCTCCTAACCATTTATTATATGAATTAAATGAAAGTGTATTTGTATACCCATCAGGGTAAATAATAGCTCCATAGTCAGTATTAATTTCAGTTTCTAATAAAATACTTGTAGAAATTGAAGTATCATTAAATCCGATCACAGAAGGCGTAGAAATTCTTTTATTACATGTATCAATTGGATATATATGATATTGATATGAATTTAATTGAGTTTCAACGTTATTATCATAAAAATAAATCATATCACCATTATTAGGAAAAGGTATAGAAGCAATATTAATAAAATTGTTATTATTTAAAATACTTCTATCAATTTCAAAAGAGGAAATGATAGCAGAGTTATCTATATAGCATGAGATATCAATACCACCATCATCATGATTTACATTTGAAGTAGTTATATAATTAAAATCTGGTTTCTTGGGTAAATCAGCAAAAAAAGTGACTAAATCTGAATTTGCGACATAAGTAGAATCAAAATTATATGCTAAAATTGTAATTTCATAAGTGCATGAGTCAATAATATCCTCTAACAAGAATTCAGTCTGTGAACTATTTAATCTAATTGTATTCCTAGGATCAATACCACATGTAGTTTCTAAAATTTGAATGTTATAATGATCTATACCACCATCCCAATTAATATAGTCATTCCAATCCATAAATATAGAATGATCACAAGCATCTAATGCTGCGATTAAATTAATTGAATTATGTTCTGCACTAGTAGCTGATGCATTACCACAACTATCAATAGCTCTAATCTGAAATAGTTCTGAATTATTTACGGCATTTGAAGATAAATCTACATAGTTAGTATTATTTAACCCAAAAACAGAGTCGATTGTAACCCATACTCCAAAATTATCCTGTTTATAGATAGCGTAGAAATCACTTCCAGCAGCTGGTTCCCAACTAATTACTGATTTACCAGAATTATTTACAGAAACATCAGAAATAATTGGTTGATCAGGCTTTATTGTATCTAATAGATTAATATCAGCTATAGAAGATTTAGAAACACATCCACTAACATCTCCTATTTCAACATAAAATTCTGGATTATAATCACAATATTCAGCATCATGTATATAATTTAACAAAGGAGTTGTAAGTATATTATTAAAACCTTCATTGTAATTCATTAAATAAAGATTATAATCTAAAAAAGATGTAGCTAAAAGTGGATTATGAATTGGATTCCAATTCAAATTCGCAGTAACTCCTTGATTTACTGGAGTAATATCCATATAAATACTTTGAAGAGTATCAGATTCTAATGTAGAAGACAAAACTCCACATGCTTCTTCAGTAGATAAAAAATAAAACTGCGTAGATTGGTCCCCGTTAGCACCAATGTGTGTATATGTAGTTTCAGGAAAATAAACACTATCAATTAGAGTAAATGGCCCATTTATATCATTAGAATGATAAACCATATAAGGTTCAGCTGTCGGTGGAGCTCCATCAACAAATTTCCATGTTAAAGTAATATCTCCATTATCTTCTACAGACACACATCTCAAATCTGGTATAGGTGGTACCACTGTGATTTTTATAGTAGCAATACTAATTCCATTTGCAGGACAAAAATCGTCATATGCCTTAACTAAAAATGTAAATACATTGGAAGTAACACTGCAACCCACATCAGCCTCCATGTGAGCACAATCAGTCTGCCATTCAAAAACACCTGAAACAATTCCAGGTGATGAAAATGGAGGTGTAATCCCAGCCCCATTATTAAATGTTGCACATGGTGGGTTTACACAGCTATTAACATTAATAAAATCAGTTGCAAATTGACCTCCGGAAACATCTAAAGTAACATCTTGAAGAACTCCCCCATTGTAAGTATCTAAATCTTCAGCATCAATATTAAAACTAATCAAATCTCCTGCATAAACAGTAGTTTCATAGGAAGGAAGTAAAGTCACAGGATCTGTAAAGGCCTCAGAGATAACAGGAGGGTCATTAAATCCATCTTGAGGTTGAGCATACAAGCCGCAATCTACAAGAACAACCTGAACCTCTCTAAAAACTTCTGCTACTAATTGACCACATTTATAAGCTTCAACTTTTATACACGTAACAAAAATTCCTGAAGTCAATGATGTATAAGTAATCTCACCAGTAGTAGCGTCTAATGTTGGGCTACCAGGTATGGGCTCAATGACTGAGTAGGGAGCAGAAAAAACTAAAGCTGTAGAGCTAGGATTAGAAGCGGTATAATTAAGATTTTCACCTAATGGCTCTCCCCAAGAATAAGTAATTGCATCCAGTTCATCATCTGAAGCATTGTGAGAATATGAAAATTCATATCCAGTACAAATAATAGTTTTAGCTAGTTCTTTAAATTCTGGTGAAGAATCAAAGCATGGATCTGCAGGGATAGCATTACCCGTGACAGGATCAGTATATGGATACATTACAGCTCTCAAAGTCCATGGGTCATCTGACATACCATTAGTAATACTACTGCTTCTACAACAGCTTCCCCATGTAAAATGCCAACCCTCAGAAGGTGGAGTTCCAGCCATCGTCGTAGGATCTGATCTCCAAACATATTCTTCAACGGCACCTAAGGTACCAGAAGCGCAATCAAAACATGTATTACCTGATGCAGCGGTACCGGTTGGGGAAATATCAGTAATTGATATGAAATTTAACAATATGGGAGTTTGTGCTCCCAGTGCAGGATAATTATGAGCAGTTAAAGTTTGAGAAGTTTGAGAAAATGTAATACCATTACAATCTCGATAAACCTTCATTGTAAAAACATACTGACCAGTATTAGGACCAGCTTTCAAACATTCCCATGTTATTTCACCGCCCATGAAATGGGATGAATAAATATTAGATGAAAAATAAATGAAAAATAATAAAATATATAATGATATTTTTTTCATAAAATCTATTAATTACTTATTCTAAATTTTTTAGTCATAAAATTATCACCATTAGATAATTTTACCAAATATACACCATTACTAAATGATGACAAATCAACTGTCTGAAGAACAATGTCTGTAAAAAATAAAGATCTTCCAGTAATGTCGTAAATATGTAAACTTTTATACGAATCATTAATTACTAAGTTTCTATTAATTTGATCAAAATATAATGCATTTTGAAATATACTATAATCTAAATTAGTCCAAACTTCGGCACCAGTAGAAAAATTATCAAACTCTTCTAACTGAGATGTAGTCCCTTGTAAAATAACTTGACCATTACCATCAGTAATAGTATAAGAAGCTCCTATATAATTTACATCATTCGCAACACTCTGCAATGTATAGCACTCATTAAATGTCAGTGGAAAAAAATTGGATGATCCTACGCTTCCACCAAAACCTGATGCAATAATTAAATTGTTACTCACCTGTTTTAAATACCATGAATTACCATTCGAACCAGATACATTTATTGAAAGAGGGGCGTCCCAATATGCATTATCAAAACCTAAATCTACTGTCATAGAAATTGTCTGATTATTAGTAGGGTCAGAATCAGAAACTCCATTTGGCAATACAACATCAATGCCAATAATATCATTATTAGAAAGATTATACACTGGATCTAAAGTTACATCAGCTATTTCTAAAGTTGATAAATTCAAAGGGACATAAGAATTTGTGTTAGAATTCCAAACCTCATCAAATACAGTAGTGTATTGATTAACTCCATTAACAGAAACAGTAATAGTAACCTGATTTAAATTAGTTAAACCATAATTTTGCAAAAATATTTCTGGAACTATGTCAGAACAACCAGAATTAGCGGAATTTTTCACGAATGTACGAGCATCATTATCAAATGATGGTGGAGGCAAACAAGAACTTACTAATGAGTAAGGAGTAGCTGTTTGTCCACATTCTGTAAGAAGCCTATCAGGACAAATTTGATATACTGTTGGCCAATATCCAATAGAATAAGCAGAAGTAACTGCAGTATTGTTTACAGAGCCATCCGTACATATAATTGGATAAGGAGTTCCAGCAACCCAATCTCCTTGAGTGCCACATCCATTCCCTTGTAAACATGCTAAATCACTACCATCACCTTCAATAAAAAATACCATTACATCATTTGTTGTAGAAGAACTTACATTAGGCATTCCTGAAGGTCCATGATTCACATACAAATCTTCTAAAGCTCCACCAGTATGATAACCCCAACATGGGCCACACCAAACAGCAGAGAAATCTAAAAATACGGTATAACCATTATCTAAATAATCATATAAATGATGAGTAGTTCCATTAATATCTGTCAAAGTAAAATCAGGAGCTACAGAACCGTTAGGTAACTGTGAATATACATTTAAGGAAAAAGCTATTAGCAATATAAATAAAAAATTTTTCATAATTTAAGTTCTTTAATTTACAAATATAATAATTCGTATCATAACTATAATATATGATAAACTTATATTTTATAATTAATTGACTTCATCTAGAAAGCTAATATTCTTAACTTCAGATAAAGCATCATTAAACTCCTTTATTATTACTGACATAATTTCTTTTACAGTTTGTATTTCTGAAATCATTGATGAAACCTGACCTATTTCTAATTCTCCATTTTCAACATCACCATCAAACATGCCTAACTTCGCCTTTCCTTTAGAAAGTAAAGATTTTAACTTGTCGTAAGAAGCACCTTTGTTTTCAGCTTCTTCTACTTTATTAAAAAAATTATTTTTTAGGAGACGAACAGCCATCACTTTTTTTAAAGATAACTTTGTATCTCCTTCTTTTGCATTCAATATCATTCTTTTGAACTTGATACTAGCAGAGGACTCAAAACAAGCAGCAAACCTACTACCAATCTGCACTCCCTCAGATCCTAAAACTAAAGCTGACAACATAGAACTTCCTGTGAAAATACCTCCTGCGGATATGACTGGTATTGATACCCTATTGACTATATCTTGAGTAAGACACATCGTAGTTGTCTCCTCAACACCGTTATGTCCACCCGCTTCAAATCCCTCACAAACAACAGCGTGCACACCACACTTTTCTGCCTTTAAAGCAAATTTAACACTAGATACTACATGAACAACTAAAATTCCATTATCGATTAATCTCTTAGTAAATTTCGATGGATTTCCTGCAGAAGTAAAAACAATCTTGACACCATTTTTAATAATAATATCTATATTATTTTCTGAATATTTATGCATTATCGGTATATTAACCCCAAATGGATTATTAGTGAATAATTTACATTTTTTAATATGTTCCTCAAGTATTTCCGGATACATTGATCCAGCACCAATTAATCCTAAACCTCCTTCACTACTAACGGCTGAAGCTAATTTCCAACCACTACACCAAACCATTCCACCTTGAATGATTGGATATTTTATTCCAAAAAGTTCAGTTATTCTATTCATTAAATATTTTATATTTGCTATTAGTTATAATTTATTGCAATAATAAAAATTAAATCATGAAAAAAGATCAAGAAATTTTTAATCTCATAAAGAAAGAAGATAAAAGACAAAGATATGGCATTGAACTCATTGCTTCAGAAAATTTTGTTAGTTCGGATGTCATGTCAGCTATGGGAAGCTGTTTGACAAATAAATATGCGGAAGGATATCCAAGAAAGAGATACTATGGTGGATGTGAAGTAGTAGATGAAATTGAAGAGATAGCAATTAATAGGGCAAAAAAATTATTTGGTGTAGAATACGTTAATGTCCAACCCCATTCTGGATCTCAAGCAAATGCAGCTGTAATGTTAGCTTGTTTGAATGCTGGTGATAAAATATTAGGATTCAATTTATCACATGGAGGCCACTTAACTCACGGATCACCCGTAAATTTTTCTGGAAAACTATATGAAAACGCCTTCTACAATGTTGAAGAAAATACAGGATTAGTCGACTATAATAAAATTGAAGACATAGCGATAAAAGAGAAGCCACAAATGATAATATGTGGGGCGTCAGCTTATTCTCAGGATTGGAATTATGAATATTTCAGAAAAATTGCAGATAAGGTGGGAGCAATTCTTCTAGCTGACATATCACATCCTTCAGGTCTTATAGCTGCAAAATTACTAAATGACCCAGCACCATATTGTGACATAATCACTACTACAACACACAAAACACTCAGAGGTCCTAGAGGCGGGATGATAATGATGGGCAAAGATTTTGAGAATCCTTGGAACTCTAAATCCCCAAAGGGGAATATTAAAAAAATGTCTACAATTCTTAATTCTGGTGTTTTTCCTGGATCTCAAGGCGGCCCACTGGAGCATATAATAGCAGCTAAAGCTGTAGCATTTCGAGAAGCTTTAAATCCAAAATTTAAAGAATATGCTAAACAAATAATGAAAAACGCAAAAATAATGTCTAATTGCTTCATGGAAAAAGGATATAAAATTATATCTGGAGGCACGGAAAATCATTGTATGCTGATTGATTTAAGAAACAAAGGTATTACTGGAAAAGAAGCAGAAAAATCGCTAGGCAATGCTGATATTACAGTTAATAAAAATATGGTACCTTTTGATACGACATCACCTTTCATTACTTCAGGAATGAGACTTGGGACACCCGCTATTACCACTAGAGGAATTACAGAAAAGGAAATTCCTAAAATGGTTAATCTAATTGATAAAGTGATCTCAAATCACGAAAACAAAGACGTAATTATGGATGTAAAATATCATGTGAATAACTTAATGAAAGAGTTTCCTATATATTCATACTAATGTTAGTAAATGAGAAAACAAGAAGAAGAAGAATTAGAAAATAAAGAAATACTTAATAAGTACCGAAATCTTCTTAGAGTTTGTGCTGAAAAAACAACAAAATCAGAAAAAAAAGATATTCGTAAAGCTTTCAACTTTGCTGTTAATGCACATAAAGAAATGAGAAGAAAGTCTGGTGAGCCGTATATTTATCACCCGATTGCTGTTGCTCAGATAGTAGCAAAAGAAATAGGTCTAGGATCCACATCTATAATATGTGCATTATTACATGACACCGTAGAAGACACTGATTATGAAATTTCAGACATAAAAAGACTATTCGGAGAAAAAACAAGTAAAATAATTGAAGGATTAACAAAAATATCTGATGTATTTGATCAAAAGGTATCCCTTCAAGCTGAAAATTTTAGAAAAATGTTGCTTACTCTTTCAGATGATGTTAGAGTTATTTTAATAAAGTTAGCAGATAGACTTCACAATATGAGAACTCTTGATGCTATGTCAAAACAACAAAAGCTAAAAATTGCATCTGAAACCCTGTATTTATATGCACCATTAGCTCATAGACTTGGACTTTATCCAATAAAAACTGAATTAGAAGATTTGGGTTTAAAGTTTACCAAACCTGAAATTTATAAGGCTATTTCATTAAAATTAAATGAAACAAAAATTAGTAGAAATAAATACATTAATAAATTTTCTTTGCCGTTAAAAAATGTTTTAAAAAAGGAAGGTTTAAAAACAAAAATTAAAGGAAGACCTAAATCAATATATTCAATAAGAGAAAAGATAATTC
>PAUF01000011.1 GCA_002712715.1 Flavobacteriales bacterium
TCCAGTAAGGATTACTTGAGCTGTTAGGAAGAACTAACATTTCAGTAGGTCCAAATACATATCCAGTAGTATCAGTGATAGGAGTAGCTACATGCGTAATATAATTATATATTAGAGCTGATTGACATATACCACAATCATCTATCATTGCAAGACCATTAGCAATACCGTTACAATCTACAGTACAAGAATTCCAATTTGGACTTGATGGACCTGGCATTATTAATACTTCATTCCATGCAAGATTTAATCCACTAGTGTCATTTATATAAGATACAGTATGGGTTGTAAAATTATATATAGAAGCTTGATGACAAACTCCACAGCTATCTAATATAGATGTTCCATTAGCAATACCATTACAATCAATTAAGCAACTTGAGTTCCAATAGTCATTTGAAAGCGAATTAGCTAATATTAAAATTTCTGTAGCACCAAGATTAATATTTAAAGTATCGTCAATGAATGTTACTTGATGAGTTACATAATTGTAAATATAAGCTTGTTGACAAACTCCACAGCTATCAGTAATAGATGATCCATTAGTAATTCCATTACAGTCTATGCAATTTGCATTCCAATTTGGATTATTAGGATCGTTAGGCATTACTAGGATTTCTGTTGCGCCAAGACTAATGTTTATAGTATCGTCAAGATAAGTTACTTGATGGGTAATGAAGTTATAGATATATGCTTGGTGACATATTCCGCAGCTATCTAACATAGAAGTTCCGTTATTTACTCCATTACAATCAGTTAATATACAACTAGAATTCCAGTATGGATTTGATGGGTCATTAGCCATTACTACAATTTCAGTTGGATCTAAGCTTATGTTTATTGTATCATCTATAAATGTAACTGCATGAGTAACAACATTATATATATATGATTGTAAACATACTCCACAGCTATCCATCATTGATGTTCCATATAAAACATTATTACAGTCNGTACAACTCGAATTCCAGTATGGATTTGATGGATCATTAGCCATTACCAACATTTCNGTAGATCCTAAAATTAGATTTGAAGTATCATCTAGTAATGTTACTTGGTGACTTATAAAATTATATATGTAAGATTGTTGACAAACTCCGCAACTGTCAGTCATTGAGGTTCCGTTTGGAAATCCATTGCAATCTAAGCAAGAGGAGTTCCAATATGGATTAGATGGATCGTTTGGAAGTACAAGAATTTCATTCCAGTTTGGTATAATTCCAGATGTGTCTCCAACAAAAGTTACTGTATGTAAAATAAAGTTGTATAAATAAGCTTGTTGGCAAACGCCGCAGTCATCAATTATAGCTGATCCATTTGCTATCCCAGCACAATCATAATTAATATGGGGGAGGACGTTAATTTGTCCAATCATTCCCATTCCTACATGAGGATCACATTGATAGTCATATGTTCCAGGAACTGAGAATACAGTAGAGTACCACCAATTACTTTGCCAAGGAATCCCCGACGCTGGCCCTTCAAATGAAATAGGATTATTGGGGTAAATAGTTTGATTACCATTAACATTATGATAACCTCCAATATTATGAAAATTCACTGTATCTCCAACATTTACTGTTATACTTGATGGAGTAAAAACATCAGCACTTCCTCCAACTAGTATCATATGACTAGTTTGAGAGAAGGAGTTGAAACTGAATATTAATGATAAGATTAAAAGAATTTTATTTTTCATTTTATTTTTAGTTTAATTTTTATGCAAAAATAAAGTATGATAAAACTCTGGAAATAACGTTGTAAGAACAATAATGATCAATAAAGTTTATGTGTAGATTGTAGTATATGATACAATTAATATCTATATAAGTGCTATAATAAATACAAATGTATTAATTTTGCAATTAATATAGTATAAATCAAATTATGAATATAAATGAAATTAGTATTGAGAATGATTTTTTAATAATTATTTCTAATAACAATAGTGTTAAAAATGAAACTTTAAAAAAAGATATTAGTTCAAGTTTTATTCAATTTCATTTTGTGCACAAGGGAAAAGTAGATTTTTTATTTAACAGAGGTAATTATAAATTATCTATTTCTGAAAATAGAAATTTGATGTTATATAATCCTACTAAAGATTTACCGCTTGATGCTGATATTTTTGATAACTCTGTGTTAATTTCGATTCTCATTACAATAAAAAAATTCCATCAGTTATTTTCTAATGATTCTGAAAATATATCTTTTCTTAGTCCTGAAAATTCCGATCAGAAGTACTACAATGAAAAATCAACACTGATGTCAGTTTCTAAATCATTGACTCAAGTATTTGAACAGAGCCATTTAAATGTTTCAAACAAACTATTCTTAAAATCTAAAGTTTATGAAATTTTTAGTTTAAAATTTATGAAGGATGAAAATAATGATGAACAGTGTCCATTTATTATGAGTGATGACCAGATTAAAAAAATTAAAAGATCTAAAGAAATCATTGTAGAAAATTTTAGCAATCCTCCAAATTTATCCCAGCTATCTGAAGAGGTTGGTTTGAGTTTAAGAAATTTAAAAGAAGGTTTTAAAGAAGTTTATGGGAAACCAGTATTTCAGTATTTATTAGATTATAAATTAGATTTATCAAAAAAGATGTTAGATGAAGGAAAATACAATGTAAATGAAGTTAGTCTTCATTTAGGATATAGTACGGCAAGTCATTTTATAACAGCTTTTAAGAAAAAATATTCTATGACACCAAAGCAGTACTCAAGCAATAATTTTTAATTATTTGATTAAATTCTTTTGAAGAGTTTTATATTCATTATTATATAACTCACAAGAATCCAGTTTTTTAAATATCTTATATCTGTTTTTTGCCACTAAGTTATATACAATATCTCTAATATCTTTAGGAATAATTTTTAAAATTATTGAAATATTATATGGAAATCCTAATTTAGATAGAATATATATTATAGCTTCAGATTTTGAAATTACTTTTTCTTTAGTTATAACTAAAATTGATGAAATATCATTAGTATTAAATTTATGAATATCTGTAAGTTCCTTAATTTTTTTATTTTGAATTGACATAAAAAATAAAGATTTGTCTTTATTCCTTTTATTAATAAATAATACATATTTATTACACAATAAACAAACCNCATCAAACAATATTATATCATTATTTCTAAGGATTTCTTTTAACATATTAAATTTCAATTTCGATTGTCAAATATAAGTTAATTCCAGGGGATGGAATAATTCCGGGTCCAGGATATCCTGTAGCTCTTCTAGTATAGTATGCTTTATTAAGTAGGTTGTTGACTCCTGTTTCAATACGAAATCTCTTATATTGAAATGTTGAAGATAAATCAAGAATGTCGTATTGAGGAATTTCGCCGATAACTCCACTTAAGTTTGATTCTATTGCGTTAGTAGCGTCAGTAAATTGTTTAGTCATTAGTGTGTATTGGATTTGTATTGTGAAATTTTCATTAAAATACTTGATTCCAGTTTTTAAATTTAATTTTGGTATAAATTCAACACTATTTCCAACTACACCATTTTCTTCAGATCTGATGTACTCTGATTCAGTAATAGATGAATTGATGAATAAATTAAATTTGAATAAATTATTTTTGATTAGTTCATTAATATTTAAATCTATTAGAGATTCATATCCATAAATTATAGCATCACCAATATTATTTCTTTCCGCTTTAACATTTCCATCATCAAGTTTTCTTTGTATAAATCCTATTCTATTATTATATTTAATTAAAAATGATGTAATATCATATGAAACAATTTTATTATTACCTCTAAATCCAAAATCAATAGTAAATCCATTTTCATCTGATATGTCTGGATTAATTATATATGAGGGATTTATTATACTTATATCAGAGAAAGTTACTGACCTGTAATTTTGTGTTGCATTTGTGTACAGTTCATTATGATTATCCAATTTATAGCTACATCCAACTCCAGTAAGTATAAATTCTCTTTCGTTTGTCATACTATTATTTATTGTTGTGTCAAAAATCACATTATTTGCACCATCTAAATTAATTTGTTTATAATATCCATTACTTTTTGTATTAATATATTCATATCTGAATCCTGGTATTATAGAAAAATATTTGTTTACGTAAAAAATATTTTCTACAAATATCGATCTATTAATATTTGGGTATTTATAATTTGATTGATTTACATAGTAAGGATAATTATTAATATCAAAATTAAAGTCTGGTTCACTACTATTTGAACCTGGTCCTTGCCTACTAATATTGTTTGAAATATATATTTTTGATCCAAGTAACAAAATATTTTTTTTATTTATGATTTTATATTTATGTAAAATTTTAGATTCAAATCCATAGTTTTTAAATTCACCAACGATTAAATCTCTCTCTTCATTTGGATCAACTTGATTAACTCTGTTGCTTCGGAATCCTAATGCAGATCTTTCAGCATTTAGTCCAAATATTGATAGTGTCACATTGATATTTTTAGAAAATTCTTTTAAAAATTTCAAATTATATAATAACCATTTAACTTGAAACCAGTTTCTTTCTCTATTGCTTTGATATGGATCTGTATCAAACATTACATCTGATAATCCACCCCCTTGTTGAGCTAAATATTTTAAATATGTAATTTCTGCAGATGCTGTAAAATCATTTTTTTTATATCTTAAATAATTATATAAATTTAAAGAGTTAAATTCAGAATTTTCTCTAAATCCATCACCTGTTTTGAGATTCAAAAATGAATAGCTACTAAAATCTTTTAAACTATAACTTATACTAGTAAAGTTTGTAAATAGATTGTTGCTCCCAAGTGTATTTCTAGTATTTATTTTTATATTTTTTGTTGTATCGGGTTTTTTTAAAATAAAATTTACTAATCCTCCAAATTGAGTTCCATATTGTAGGGAAGATGCACCTCTAATAATTTGTACTTTTTCCAAGGATTCAGCTGGTGGTGTGTAATAGCTCTCAGGATAACCTAAGACATCAGCGCTAATATCATATCCATTTTGTCGAGTGTTGAAATTAGCACTTCTTTTTGGGTCAAGTCCTCTACCTCCAATGTTTAATTGAATTCCAGCATCATCGTTTTGATATATGTTCAATCCTGCAATTTTACTATACAATTGTCTAGCTACATTTATTGCTTTACTACCAGATGTATTATTTATTACAATCACTTCATTTTTCTTTCCAGAATAAATGGATGTTTCGTTATAATCAGGTAATCTAATTAGATTGTATCTTAATGAATCTTTAAACGATAATGTTATGTCATCTAAAATTATTGTNGAAATCGGCTTTAAACTAATATTAATATTTGTTTCTTTTTTCAAAATGATTAAAGTATCTATTATTTTGTATTTGTAATTAAAGAATGTTAGTTTAATTTTATTTTTATTTGTATTTATTTTATAGTAACCATTTTTATCTGATTTTGTTAAAAGATTATTTTCATCGTATACTTCAACTTCAGAGAGTTTATTTTTGTTTTCTTCTGAGAAAATAAATCCAGAAATTTGATTTTGACTCACAAGTAAATGGGAGGTCATAAGAAATATTAAAATATATTTAAAATCCATAAATTTCCTCATCTAAATTTAAGATCCATTCTTTACTTTTTAATGATCTTTTAATTTCATATAAGTTAGTTTTACTATCAATATATCTCTTGCTTTTTCTTCCGTTTAAAGTGACAAATGCGTCTACATAAACTTCAGGTTTTTTAATTCCTTTATTTTTATAATAATTTCCTAAATAATGAGCGTATTCTAAAATGAAATCAGATTGGAAACTCATTTGTTTTTCTTGAAACTCTGTTAGGTGTTCATCATTGTTTATTAAAAAAGAGGTGTTGGTAGTTCTGTCTACTAATTTAAATATTGCAGTCCCTTTTTTTTCTGTTAACATAACACGCCAAGAAAACCTATAACCTTCTTCTTTCCAAAGTAACTCTCCATCATATAGTATATGTCTAAATGGAATAATTAACTGTAGAATAAAAAAAACAAGAAGAATATAAATTATTTTTTTTTCATTTTGAATTTTATAGTTTTTTTCTACTTCAATTAGTTTGGTTTTTATGTATACCTTTTTAAGTATCTTCTTAATTATATTACTGATTTTTTTGAAAAAATTATCATGAAAGAATAAAATACAAGAAAAAATCATAATATATGGAAACATTCCAATTGGAAATAGTATAGCTGTAAATAAATGAAAAATTATTACAAAAACAAATCCAATTATTCTAGTTCTTGAAAAAATAAGTAAAAATGGTATAGATAAATCATAAAACATACCTCCCCAACTCATAATATAGTGAGTCCAATTTTGTTGTAAAATATATTCGCCAATTATTGGTATGTCATATTTAGATATTAACCAGATTTTAAGAGGCATAGCATTAAAGAGCCAGTCTGAGTTTAATTTTGCAAGTCCGGCATATATAAAAACTATTGAAACTAAAAGTTTAATGCAATCTACGCTCCATTGAGGTATATACAGAGCTTTTTTTTTCTGAATTTTAGAATCTATGGAAAGATTTAAATTAGCTGGCAAAAATATCATTAAAAAACTTAGACAACTTATGAAGTAATAATGATTAAGATATGTAGTCTTATCCATTAATTCAATATAGGTAAAGCTTAGAAAGAAAACTATTATACTTATTCTATATTTATAACCAATGGCTAATAATACAGTTGAAATAATACAAATCAAAAAAATTAAGTATGTATACTCATTTAATGGTTTGACCCATTCAAAACCATAATAAGAAAAATGAAATTTTGGTTTAATATATAATAATTCTATCCATCCTTTATACCAGAATCTTAAAAGACTAAAAAACATTAGAGCTCCAAATCCAATTCTGAAAATAGATAGATTTAAAGAACTACATTTCTTATTAAGGTAAGAGATTATTCTTGATTGAATTTTTAAGATCATCAGTCACCGTCAGCATCAACATAGTCAACATTTATATTAAGGTTAGAAAGCATATCAGTTTTTAAGAGAACAACTGTGCTTTGTAATGCGTCAAAAGCTTCTAACATTTTTATATTATCTGTCGTAATTTGTTCTGAAAAATTATTGTTTAATATTTCAATTTTATTTTTACTATTTTGAAATGATAATGAAATATCATCTTTTAAGCCATTATCTAAATCAATATATTCTAAATAAGAATATAAACTTGTTCTTAGACTATCATCTAATAATGATTTCCCATGATAAAATCTATCACAAGCATCTAATGCATGTAGAGATAGATTTTTAGAAATGTCACTTCTGTATAGTCCTTCAACATTATTTGGAATTGTTGAATTAGAGTAAACACCTGCTGGTATTCCTATTTTATTAGCTCTTAAACCTTTTTCATAATAATAAATGAAATCATTAGTTATTTTATTCAAACTTGATGTTGATGTATTTCCAGATGATGTGATAAATGATAAATTATTATTTGCCCAGTAATTTTTTACTAATTCTGTATTTACTACCATTTCAGTAATTATAGCATTAAGATAATTTAAGTATTTGCTAGATTCACTTCCTAAATAATAGTTAATTACATTATTAGAATCTACATCTAAACCATATAGCAAATAATCTAATGCTGGGAAACCTTGAGAACTATAATTTGAATAATTATCTGCTGTAAAGTCATACATTAAATTATCTATATTATTATTAATTATAGTAGTATTAGTAGGGTAGGTATTCATTCTTTTATGAAAATTAATTTCTTCAGATTTTCCTATATTGAACATTTCAACATATTGAAAAGATCTGTATGAATTTAACCATTTATTTCTCATTTCATTTATGTTACTCTGGTTTGGATTAGAGATAAATTGATCCTTTGCTAATTTTAGTTCGTTAATTTTTATGTCAAAATTATTATATGAAGGAATAATTATATTATTAGAGATGTTTGAAAGTAAAATGCTTCTGTCAAAACCATCATTTGTAGATGGTATATCTGCAGAATCACCACAAGAAAAATATAAAACTGATATTAATAAGATTGATCTAAACGTAATTTTCATATTAGTTGAATTCTTATATAAATAGGGCATATTAATATGCCCTATTTATGTTTATAAAATTTAAATTATTGAGTTAGTCCAGTTCTTGAAATGATATCATTTGCCATTTGGTTTAATTCAGCATCTGTTACATCCCAAAATCCATTTCCATCTTCTAATTGAGATAGCATAGAATTTACTTCAGAGTGACTAAAATATGGAGTTCCATCAGAAGAAACAGTGAATTGTAAACTTAAAATAAAACCGTAACCTTCAGAAAGTCCATGAAAAAAGTCAGCTGATTGATCTACAGCATCAGCTGAAGATGTTAAATAGTCAATTGCTTTTTGAGCACATACCATTGATAAAGTTTCTTTGATAATTTGAGCTTGTCTATCTCTTTCATCAGAACAGTTGTTTACAATAGCCGCTCTTCCCATAATAAACGCGTCATAAACGATGATTTTCCAGTTCTCAAATTTATTAAGATATTTACCTAACATAATATCATTGTTAATAGTTGCATCACCAATGTTATCGTCAAGACCATAAATATATCCAAATCCTTCATCCCAGTGGTGCTCCATAGCAGTAGCATTTTGATCCTCATTAGGGTCTCTTGTTGTATTATCAACTTGATCACCAATTTTCGCAGGACTTAAGTATCCATTTACTACTTGATCTAAACATAGTGCTCCAATTAGACTTTTTGTAATTATTTGATCATATTCCATTCCTTTTGCATTTAGCTCTCTGTTGTCAACAAATCCTGCAACACCAGGAGCAGCTAGAGTTTGATTAGCAATAGCTGGTGCAACATTCGTTGAGTAATCATTAAACCATGCTTCTATTTGTGTATGAATGTGACTTTGATTAGCTGCTGGTTGATATCCCGCTGTTTTGCTTCTTAATTGTTTTGAAGATGCGTTTAATAAAGCATCACTAAAATCTGCATTTCCAGATTCATGTGCATACATTCCATTTAACATAGCTTCTGTAGTGGCACTATTAGATAGTGCAGCATGTAATTCGTCATGCATTTGTAGTCTTTGTGTTTGACCAGAATACGAAACTGTTGAAGAGCCATCTACTTCAAATGAATATGTTGATGGTGCATTTACCACGCAATCTAGAGTATCATCATCCGTAGTACATGAATTTAAAAATACAACTCCAATTACTAGAAGTGATATTTTAGATAATAAATTATTTTTTTTCATTGTTTTCATTTTTTTTAATATTAATTTTTGGCAAAATTATGCTTATTTATAATTAATCCAAATAAAAATACTTATTTATTTAAAATGATTCTAAATAAAAGTATCGTTAAAAGTTCATAAATTATCAATAAAGTATAAAGATGTAAATTGACTTAAAAAAAATAAAAATTACTTAAAAAGAGTATATAAATCAAATTGATTGTTATAATTTTGCAACTACAAACTATTTAAAAAACAATAAAATGAAATATTTTCTAAAATTATTTATATTAATTCCAATTCTATCTTTTTCACAACAAACCAATATCTCATTATTACCTGGATATTCAAATCAAAGTTTTTATAGCATGCTTAATGGTGAGGTTTTAAATATTGAGAATGATAATTGGGATATTGCATTTAGTACTGATATTTATTCAACCTCGATAAGGATTAACGATGGAAAAGGAGCTGAATTATATATATATCCCTTAGGAGATACCAGTGCGTGGAATAACATTAATAGTTCTGTTACAAGCATACTGAATCAACCATTATACAATAGTAGTACAAGTTGGGAAATTGGCGCTTTTGATATGAATACTATTGGTGGTTTTGATTATGGATGGGGTGTATATAATCTTCAGAATCATCACGTAATTGGAGACTCACTATACATTCTTAAATCTATAGATGGAAATTGGAAAAAATTGTGGATTCAGCGTAAGGTTAGTGGAGATTTTCTTTTTAAATATGCAGATTTAGATGGTAATAATTTAGTTAATGAGTCAGTTGCAGCATCCTCATATAACAATAAACGATTTATATATTATTCTGTTAATTCGCAGTCGGTTTTAGATAGGGAGCCTAATATGAGTGAATGGGATATTACATTTACTAAATATATTACTCCTGTTATGGGAACTCCGTATGGAGTAACTGGTGTACTTAGTAATGTTGGTATAGAAATAGCTGAAACTAATGTCAGTGATCCTTCTAATTATACTAATTATTCATCTCATTCATTTGATACCTTAATGGATGTTATCGGATATGATTGGAAAAGTTATCAATCGGGAGGCTATATTATAGATCCTAATAGATGTTATTTTATTAAGGATTATTTTAATAATGTATGGAGAATAGTTTTTAATTCATTTGATGGTATGTCTACTGGTAACATTAGTTTTAACACAGAATTAGTTTCTAATACGACAAGTATTACTGATTCGGAAGTTTTTTTAAATATATACCCAAATCCTGCTAACGATTATTTTTCTATTATTACTGATGGAGTTAACGAAGGTTCATTATTGCAGTTTACTGATATTTCTGGGAGAATAGTTTTCGAAAAATTTATTTTGAATTCATCTTTGTTCGAACATAAATTTAATTCTTCAAGTTTTACTAAGGGAATATATTTAGTTAATTTAATAAATAATGAAAATCTTGTTTCAGTAAATAAACTAATAATTCATTAGAATTATTTATCAAACTAAGATGAAATTAACAAGAACCTTTTTATTATTTTTTTTGATAATAAATAGTAAAGCCCATACAAAAGTAATTTATTTGGACTCTATTAGTAATCAAAAAATTAAAGAAGTAGTAGTTACGGGTCAAATTGGATCAGTAGACAGTGATAACACGTTACAGAAAATAACAGTCATTAGTAAAGAAATCCTAAATTCTTCATTATTTAATAATCTAACGGATGTAGTGAAATTCAGTACTAATATTAGCGTTACTAATGATAATATATTAGGTTCAAGTTTAAGTTTTCAAGGAATATCAGGACAAAATGTTAAAATATTGATTGATGGAATACCAATAATAGGAAGAGTTAATGGAAATATTGATTTATCTCATATTAGATTAAATAATGTTGAAAGAATAGAAATTATTGAAGGACCTATGTCTGTAAATTTTGGTACTGATGCATTGGCCGCTACAATAAATATAATTTCCAAAAGTAAATTTAAAGAAGGAATATCTTATGAAATAAATTCATTGTATGAAACCGTAGGGCGATATAATTTAGATTTGAATCTTAGTTATAGATATAAATTACATACACTAAGTACCGATATTGGAAGATGCTATTTTGATGGATGGAATGAAGGAGAAAAAATTACCATTATCCCAGTTGGGGAAATAGCGGATTCTAATAGAAACAAGAAGTGGAAACCAAAAGAGCAATATTTTTCAAAAATTAATTATATATATAATAATAAGAATATTACATTAAGTTCTTTTTATAATTCGTTTCAAGAAAAAATTAGTAACAAGGGTATTCCATTATCTCCGTATTATGAATCAGCATTTGATGATTATTATTTTACCTATAGAAATGATGTTGGATTAATAGCTAAATACTTATTAAATTCCAGTGAAATTAACACCATATTTTCATATAATCAATATAAAAGAATTAAAAATACCTATTTCACTAATCTTACAAATTTAAGTTCTTTATTGTCAGAGAATCAAAGTATGCAGGATACTTCTAAATTTTATCAAATTACAGCAAAGTTAAACTATAATAATTTAGATTATAAAAAAATTAAATATAAAGTTGGATTAGATTATCATTATCAAAATGCTTTCGGAAGAAGAATTATAGATAATACTAAATTTCAAGAGGATTTAGCATTGTTTTCAACAATAGAATATGATATGATGGAAAATATAAAACTAGGTACAGGTATAAGATATATCTATAATAGTCAATTTAAAGCACCTATTATTCCATCTGCGAACATTTTGATAAAGCATAAAGATATTGCACTTAGACTTTCATATGGGAGGGGATTTAGAGCGCCTACTTTAAAAGAACAGTTTTTCGAATTCATTGATATTAATCATAATATTGTTGGTAACGACAGTTTATTATCAGAAAACTCTAATAATTACACAGCTAGCTTAGTAACAAAATATGACTATAAGAGTATGTTACTAAATTTTAATATTTCAGCATTTATTAATAATATAAATAATAAAATTGATTTAGCTGAATCAACAATTAATCCTGGTCAATATAGCTATTTTAATTTGTCAGAATTTAAATCTAAAGGAATATCTACAAATATTACTTTTTCATATAGAAAACTAAAATTCAGTTTAGGCTCATCATTCACTAGTATAATCGATACAGTTAATTCTGAAGAATTAAACTATTGGATGGATTTTAATAGTAGTTTTAACTTAAAAATAAATGAGTACTGTAATTTTCAACTATTTAATAAATTTATTGGTAAAAAGATCACTTATTTTTTCAATGATAATGATGAATTGTCACAGTATAAAATGGATCCATATCATTTAATTGACATCGCAATCAATTTCAATTTGGTAATGATTAATTCTAATATTAGTATAGGTATTAAGAATTTAATGAATATTAAAAATATTACCAGTAATATCAGCGAAACTGGTGGACCACATTCTTCTGGAAACTCCTTACTTGTTGGTTATGGAAGAAGTTTTTATATTGGTATGAATTTTAAATTATGAGGCATATAAGTATATTAATATTATTAATAAGCTTTTATTCGTGTGAAATGGATGAAATCCCAGTACTTCCACATAATCCTGGAAGTATTGAGACTTATCAAATCGAAATGGAAAGTGATTATCGAAATCAAGTATTTTTTGATTTAACTGCTCAAACTATTTCATCTTCTAACTTAAAGACTATTTGGGATATTGCTTTTGAAAATTCCCTAAATGAATCTAAAATCATATTAAACTCATCAAATTTCATGAAGGTTGCTCGCATTAGCAATTCTCAATTTGAAGATATTTTTGATATAAGTAATTTAGATTGGTTATGGGACGATCCTAGAGGTATAGAATTTGGTACTGCAATAGGAAATAATATAAATAATGATGATATTTATATTATTGATAAAGGATATAATTTAAATGGAAACCCTGCTGGATATATTAAATTGAAGATAGATTCAATTAATTCAGACTATTATAAATTTACATATGCCAAATTAGACAATTCTGAAATGAATACATTTACAATTAATAAAACTTTGAATAAAAATTTTATTTATTTTTCATTTATTGACAATAACATTGTTGATTTAGAACCTGAAAATTGGGATATTTTATTTACTCAATATACACATCTATATAATGATAATCAAAATACTCCTGCGTACTTAGTAACAGGAGCTCTAATTAACTATTTAAATGGAATAAAAGTAGCAGTTGATACTATAAATCAATTTTCAGAAATTTCATATGATATGGCTAATGAATATAATTATAGTACTCAACGTGACATAATCGGATTTAATTGGAAGACATTTGATTTTGACACACAGGTATACACTATTAATTCAAGTATGAATTATATAATACAAAGTGAAAATGGAATATTTTACAAATTAAGATTTATAGATTTTTATAATAATTCTGGGGAAAAAGGGTATCCAAAATTTGAGATACAGGAATTATAAATTAATTTTTACTATTGTATTTACAACTTCCATCATCAATTGTTGCACTTAGATTATAATTAATTGCAGCTTCATTAGTGCATCCATAAATTACTTTTTCTTGTTGACCAGGTAAATTCAAATTAGTTATCCCTAAAATAAAGATAGCAAGAAAACCTATTACTATAGCAAAAAAACCTGATCTTTTCAAGTAATTGCTACCAATTTCTTCTGATGAATATAAAATTAAAAAACCAAAAATAATTTGAAAGATAATTATCAATAATAATATAAAGAAAATGAATTTATTTTCAAATGAATTAGCTAATTGATTATGTAATTCTGGATTCATACTAATTTGTAAGCAAAATTAAACAATATAATTATATCAGTCTTGTTTTTATGAATCATTATATTAATTTTGTAATAAAAAATTATGTCTAAAGGCAAATGGTTAGGAGCTGCTGCAGGATGGTTTTTTGGCGGCCCAATTGGAGCGATTATTGGATACTATATCGGCAAAAATGTATCTATAGGAAGAGTTGATCAGAACAAAGCTTTTGAAATTTCATTGTTAGTATTGTCCTCAGCTGTGATTAAGGCTGACGGCAAGATACTTAATTCGGAACTAGACTATGTAAAGAAATTTTTTATAAAAACTTTTGGAAGTCAAAAATCAAATCAATATTTTAGAATATTTAATAAATTAAATAAAGATGATTTTAGTGGAAAAATCAGGCAGATATGTTTACAGATAAATTCACACATTAACCACTCAACTAGATTAGAGATCATTCATTTTCTCTTTGGTGTTGCTTTTGCTGATAATAATATAGATAATAAGGAGATACTAATAATTAAGAAAATTGCTGGATATTTAAATATAAATAATTATGATTTTGAATCTATTCAGTCAATGTTCTTATCTAATAATTCAAGTAATACTCTAGAAAGATATTTTAAAATTTTAGAATTACCAAGTTCTGCTTCAGATAAAGAAATAAAAAGAGCATATAGAAAAATGGCAATTAAATATCATCCAGACAAAATTCAAGGAGTTAGTGATGATATTAAGAAATTAGCTGAAGAAAAATTTCTACTAGTGAAACAGGCTTATGAAGAAATCATGAAATCCAGATCATAGTAGAGGATTTATTAATGTTAATAACAAATATAAAATTATTCTTTTTATATAAAATTTATATTCCACCTTTATTAATTTTGTATATGTTATGGACAAGATAGATAAGGGGGAAATTGTTTATGCTGATATTATAATCAAAGACCATTTAGGTAAGAAGTATCATCTAAATAAGATAGTTTTTTCTAGAAATTGGGAATGTAATTATCCAATTCTAGATATAATCGCATATAAAAGGTTTTTAAGTTTATATAATATTCCTGATAAATCAGAAATAATTAATTTGAATGTAATATCTAGTACTGGATTTAAACATAAAAATAAGTCTTATACAACAGCAAGGAAAAATGAACAGATAAGAGATGATGTAACAGGAGCATATGTATAGATTACTTTTTTTTGTATTTATTTTCTTCTCGTTTATTAATTTATTTTCACAAGACATCATTAAAGATAATTCTTCAAATATAGATTTAATTACTAATCTACATTCAGAGGAATCTAACCTTTGGGCTGATTCATTATTGTCTAATATGACTTTAGAAGAAAAAATTGCACAGTTATTTGTTGTTGCAGCATACTCAAATAAAGATAAAAAACATATAGACGATATTACAGATTTAATTTCTAAGTTTAAAGTAGGAGGGATTATGTTTATGCAAGGAGGCCCCGTCAGACAAGCTAATTTAACCAATATATATCAATCTATTTCTAAAATCCCATTAATGATTGCTCAAGATTCAGAGTGGGGTTTATCTATGAGACTGGATTCAACATATCGTTTTCCTTGGCAAATGACCTTAGGATCTATCAAAGATGAAAAATTAGTTTACGATCTAGGAAGTGAAATAGCTAGACAATGTAAACTTATTGGAGTTAATATTAATTTTGCACCAGTATTGGATGTTAATTTTAACTCTGAAAATCCGATTATTGGAAATAGATCATTTGGTGAAGATCCAATAAGGGTTAGCGAGCTTGGCTATAAGTTCATGAAAGGCATGCAAGACAATAATGTTTTAGCATGTGGAAAGCACTTTCCTGGTCATGGAGATACGTACGAAGATTCCCATAAAACTTTACCAACTATTAACCATTCTAGAGAAAGGTTAGATAGTGTTGAATTATATCCATTTAGAACACTTATAAATGACATTGGATCTATAATGATTGCTCATTTAAATGTTCCTTCTTTGGACAACTCTAAAGATTTATCTGTCTCTTTATCAAAGAAAGTTGTTACTAATTTATTGAAGGATAAGTACGGTTATAATGGTCTGATTATTACTGATGCTTTAAATATGAAAGGAGTAAGTTCATATTATGATCCTGGTTTGCTAGAAGTTAAAGCTCTTCTTGCTGGCAATGATATATTACTATTTAGTCAAGATGTTCCTAAAGCTATATCAGAAATTAAAAACGCAATTGATAAGAAAATTATTGATGAAAAAGAAATTGAGGCTAGATGTAGAAAAATTCTTAACTTTAAGTATTGGATGGGTTTAAATGATTTTAAACCATTAAAATTACAGAAAATTAAACGTGAATTAAATAATCAAAAATCAATTTTATTAAACAGAAAATTGTTTGAGAATTCAGTTACCCTTTTACAAAATTACAATAGTATTATACCATTGAAAAGGTTAGATACGTTAAAGATTGCCTCATTGGCAATTGGTGATAAATTTAATTCTTTCCAAACAACTTTATCAAAATATGCGGATATAGATTCATATAGCATTTCTAATGATGTTAATTATATAGATAGAATAAAAATGTTGAAAAAATTATCTAAATACAACTTAGTTATTGTTAGTATTCATATGCCTGACAACAACCNATGGAGAAATCATAAGATTAAAAAAAATATCGATCTATTTATCCAGAAAATCTCTACGCAGTCTAAATTAATTGTTGATGTTTTCGCTAATCCGTACTCAATCAACTCATTCCTTTTTACCCATAATTTTGACGGTCTATTATTATCATACCAAAACCATGATATTTCTCAAGAAACTTCTGCACAAGCTATTTTTGGAGGCATACCTATTAATGGACAAATTCCAGTATCAACTAATAATTATAAATTACATTCAGGATTACATACAGATAAAGTAAGATTAGGCTTCAGTATACCTGAAGAATTTTCTGTCAGTGATAGTCAATTGTTTATAATTGATAGTTTAGTTAATAACGCTATTACTGAAAAATCTACACCTGGTTGTCAAATTTTGTTTGCTAAAAATGGTAAGGTAATTTTTAATAAATCTTATGGTTATCAAACTTATGATAATAAAATAAAAGTTAAAAATTCAGATATTTATGATATTGCTTCAATTACTAAGATAATGTCAACTGTTCCAATACTAATGAAGATGAATGATGACAATTTAATAAACATAGAACATAAAATAAGTGATTATATTGATTTGGATTCTTCTGAAATTAAAAATTTAACAATAAAAGAGGTTTTAGCTCATCAATCAGGTTTAATTCCATGGATACCATTTTATAAATTTACTATGGAAAAGGATTCAAATAATGATGGGTTTTTCAAATTGAGAGATACATTATATTCAGATACTAAAGATTTAATCTATTCATTAAAGATATGTGACAGCATGTTTTTACATTTTTCATATACAGATACTATATTTAAAATGATAAAAAATTCAGAAATATTTGAAGATAAGGAATATAGATATTCCGATTTAGGATTTTATATTTTTCAGAAAATAATTGAAAAAGTATATAGTAAAAAAATTGATAAATTGGTAGATGAATTTTATTTTGAAAAGTTAGGAATGGAAAATCTAGGTTATTTACCCTTAAATAAATTTAGTAAAACAAGAATTGTTCCAACTGAAATGGATTATTTTTACAGAGGTCAATTAATACATGGATACGTACATGATATGGGCTCTGCAATGTATGGAGGAATTTCTGGACATGCTGGTCTATTTTCTAATTCAAACGATCTAGCAAAGATGATGCAAATGTATTTAAATAATGGAATATATGGCGATGAAAGATATATTTCTGATAGTACTTTAATTAAATTTACCCAAAGGCAATATTTAGATGGAGATAATAGGAGAGGTGCTGGATTTGATAAACCAAGTATTGATGAGGGTGGGCCAACAAGTCAAAATGTTCCTATGGAAAGTTTTGGACATACAGGATTTACTGGCACGATTGCATGGGCTGATCCTCAAAATGACATTATTTTCATATTTCTTTCTAATAGGATTCATCCTGATATGGAAAATAATAAACTGTTAACTTTAAATGTTAGAACAAATATTATGGAACAATTTTATAAATTATTTACAATTGAATAAAAAATTAAAAATAGGAATTGTTTGTTATCCAACTTATGGTGGGAGTGGAGTTGTTGCTACTGAACTTGGTGCTTCATTAGCCCTCAAAGGGCACGAAGTTCATTTTATTAGCTATGCACAACCATTCCGATTAAATTTGTTTTCAAAAAATACATATTTTCATGAAGTAAACATTCCAGATTATCCACTTTTCGAATATGCTCCATATGAATTAAATTTAACTTCAAAATTAGTTGATGTAGTTTTACATGAAAAATTAAATATACTGCATGTACATTATGCAATACCTCATGCATCAGCTGCTATTTCAGCAAAACACATTTTAAATACATACGGGATAGATATTCCTATAGTCACTACACTACATGGCACAGACATTACTTTATTTGGAAAAGATTCATCATTTAAACCAGTTATTGAATACTCAATCAATAAATCTGATGCGGTTACTGCTGTTTCTCAAAGTTTGATTAATGAAACTAATAATATTTTTAATATATCTAAAAAAATCAATCTAGTTCCTAATTTTATTGATCTTAATTTATATTCAAATTGTGGAGATAATAATTTAAGATCTTCAATAGTTAATGATGAAAAATTAATCGTTCATGTATCTAATTTCAGAAAGGTAAAAAGAGTTAAAGATGTAATCAAGATATTTAATCTTATTTCTAAAAAAGTACCAAGCAAGCTTTTAATGATTGGTGATGGACCTGAAAGAATTAAAGCTGAAAAATTAAGCAGAAAATTAGGAGTTAATTACCAAATAAAATTTTTAGGTAAATTAAAATCAGTGGAACAATATTTATCTATTTCAGACTTATTTATTTTACCATCTGAATCCGAAAGCTTTGGATTAGTAGCATTAGAGGCTATGGCTTCTGGTGTTCCAGTTATCTCTACTGATGTCGGTGGCATTAGTGAAGTAAATATACACAATCAAACAGGATTTACGTTTAATGTAGGTGATATTAATGATATGGCTTCTCAATCAATTAATTTATTGATAGATAATGATAAACTTAATAGATTTAAGCAATCAGCAATTTCTCATGCTAAAAATTTTGATCTTCCTATAATTCTTCCTAAGTATGAAGAATTATATAGTAAAATATTAAAATAAAATATATGTTAAAAATTGGTTTAACTGGTGGCATTGGATCTGGTAAAACATATGTATCAATAATATTTTCAAATTTAGGTGTCCCTATATTTTATGCTGATTTAGAAGCTAGGAAAATTCTTAATAAGAATATTTTTGTTCAAAAAGAAATCAATAAGAATTTTGGTGTTAATATTTTTAATAATGGGGTATTTGATAAAGAAAAACTTTCAAATATCATTTTTAATGATAAAGAAAAGTTGAAAACACTAAATTCTTTTATTCATCCGTTAGTAAATAAAGAATTTAATAAATGGTGTAAATCTCAAGTTTCTACATATGTCATTAAAGAAGCTGCGATAATTTTTGAAGAAAAAACTAATTTGAATTTAGATAAAATCATATGCGTAATTTCTGATAAGGAAACTAGAAAATTAAGGTTAATTAAAGATAGAAAGATGTCAGAAACACAGATTTTAAATATCATGAAAAATCAAATGTTAGACAATGAAAAAATAGCTTTATCTGATTTTATAATTAATAATAATCTAAATAAAATGATACTTCCCCAAGTAATCAAAATTCATAAAAAGATTAATAATATTATCTAATTTTCAAGAAATGGATATTTATAATCTTTAGGTGGTACAAAAGTTTCTTTAATAGTTCTTGGAGAAATCCATCTCAATAGATTTAACATTGATCCTGCTTTGTCATTTGTTCCGGAACCTCTAGATCCCCCAAATGGTTGTTGGCTAACAACAGCACCTGTGGGCTTATCATTAATATAAAAGTTTCCAGCAGAATTTTCTAAAATTTTACATGCTAATTCAATTGCATATCTATCATTAGAAAAAATTGCTCCAGTAAGAGCGTATTCTGAAGTCTGGTCAACAAGTTCTAATGTTTCCACCCATTTATTAGAATCATATATATAAATAGTTATGACTGGACCAAATATTTCTTCTACCATGGTTTTGAAATTTGGATCTTTAGCAACTATAACTGTAGGTTCAATAAAATAACCATTTTCTTTGTCACACTTTCCTCCAAAGATAATTTCTGCATCATCACTATTTTTAGCAAATTCAATATATTCTTTAATATTATCAAATGATTTTTCAGAAATAACAGCATTTATAAAATTACTTGTATCACTTGGTGGTCCAATCTTCAATGACTTTAAGTCAGAATTTAATTTTTCTTTTACTTCATCCCAGATATTATCTGGAATATATGCTCTAGAAGCTGCAGAACATTTTTGCCCTTGGAATTCAAAGGCTCCACGAGTTATAGCTGTAGATAACTCTAAAGGGTTAGTAGATTTATGAGCGATTATAAAATCTTTTCCACCAGTTTCACCAACAATTCTAGGATAAGATTTGTATTGTGAAATATTATTACCAATTAATTTCCAAAGATTTCTAAACACATCAGTAGATCCGGTAAAATGTAACCCTGAGAAATTAGGATCTGAAAAAATAACTTCACCAGCAGTAGAACCTTCTACAGTTACCATATTAATAACACCATCAGGGAGACCTGCGGCTTTAAATAACTCCATTATTATCTTTGCTGAATAAATTTGTGTTTCCGCAGGTTTCCATACAACTACATTTCCTAGAAGGGCTGGAGCTGCAGATAAATTAGCGCAAATTGATGTAAAATTAAAAGGGGTTAATGCAAAAATGAAACCTTCTAAAGGTCGATGTTCCATTCTGTTCCATATTCCTGGGGAGGACTCTGGTTGTTCAGAATATATTTGTGTCATATATTGAACATTAAATCTAAAAAAATCAATCATTTCACAGGCTGCGTCTATTTCCGCCTGAAATACATTTTTACTTTGAGCAATCATAGTAGCTGCATTCATTTTAGCTCTGAAAGGTCCAGCTAATAGATCAGCTGCCTTAAGAAATATTGACGATCGATGTTCCCATGATGTTTGAGACCACTTTTTTCTTGCTTTCAACGCGGCTTCTATTGCTAATTGGACTTCTTTTTTACTGCCAAAATTAGCGGTACCTATTTCATGTTTGTGATCATGAGGTGGTCTTAAAGACCTCTTATCTTTTGTATAAACTTTTTCATTTCCAATATACATAGGTATATCAACATTGCAATTATACATTTTCTTGTATTCAGATAGTAATTCTTTTAATTCAGAACTTCCTTTTCTATATTCTTTAATTGGTTCACATGCGAATTTTGGAATTTGATAAAAACCTTTTGACATAATTAAAATTTTTTAGCAAATATAAAAAGATATTCTATTATTTTTTGAGCTTAATATAGGGATTTTGAAGATGTTTTGACATATCCTATAATTTGATCATGAAATGATCCAGTTTCCCTATAATAAATATAAATATAATATTCATTTTGAGTTTCATAGTAATCTCCTTCAATATAATTTATTAATGAAAGATCATTGAATTGATAAACATAATTATAGTATCCTTGTTTTAACAGCAAAGTAATCTCATATTTCCTGGTATTTTCATTATATTTTAATTTGTATTTTTTGTCTTCTTTCCAATTTGTGAATCTCCCTAATATATATATATTGCTACTATTAATTTTCCTGTTTTCTAACAATGAAAATGTGACATCAGTATACTCAGCTTCTAAATGAGAATCCCATGCTTCTTGTTTATTAATTATATAGTTACCATTTAAGTCAGATATTGAAATGTATTCATCAAAAGCTCTTGATACATCTGGAAACAACTCAATTGATATATTATTTGAATCAACAATAACATTTTTTATTCTAGAAGAATAATATCTAATACTCCTAGAGTCAAAATTTCTAAATTCATTACCTCCTGGGAATAAATTACCTTCGTGGAAATCATAAATTATTTTATCATTATGTATAAATATTGGTTTAATACTATCAATAATCAAATCATCACGATTATTTTGTTTTATCAATAAAGAAATTTCAGAAATTGGATCTTTAATTTGAAAATTTAAATTATTTAAATTTAATACTATTTCTTGATGAGTATTCCTTTTTTCAATATTATTCGCTCTTTTAATTTCAGTTTCTATATTAATTTTATTTTCAAAAACTATAAATCTTTTTGTAAGGACAACATGTTTTTTTTCCATATCTTCATATACCTTAATTATATAATTTCCTGTAACTATAAATTTTAGATTTTTATTTGGGAAAATTAATTTATAATGTATGTATTTAGTTATTGTATTAAAAGAAAAATCATATTCTTCAATAATATTATCATAGAAGCCGTCTATATATTCTGATTCCACTAAATCACTTTTTGTCCAATCTTTATTGCAATGAATAATAGTATAATAATAATCTTTATACTCATTAGTTATTTCATCAAACATAAGAATTAGTTGCTCATCATTATGAATATTAATAATAGGATAACTTAAACTGTTATTAGTATTATTCAGTAAAACTGTATGAATATTATTTTTAAAGATTATATCTTCATAAATTTCTGAACAACTTATAGTTAAAGGTAAAAAGAAGGATAAAGTTAAATGTAAAATAAAAAAATACTTAATAATTTTCATAAAAAACAATTTATAATTGAAAGCAAATTTATTAATTTTGCAAACTAATATTTAAAATGAAGATCAAATATGTCCAAGGATGTTTATTTACGAAAAGGCTTAAATATAAGATTAAAGGGAGAAGCTGAGCAGGTATACTCTAATGAAATAAATAATTCTAATTTATTTGAAGTTAATCCAACAGATTTTCATTTACTTACACCAAAATTAATTGTAAAAGTAGGTGATCTTGTAAAATCTGGTTCTCCACTATTCTTTGATAAATACAATGAAAAAATAAAATTTTGTTCTCCTGTTAGTGGTGAAATAAAAGAGATAGTTAGAGGTCCTAAGAGAAAAATATTAAAACTAATCATAAATTCTGATAACAATGAAGATTTCATTGATTTAAATATTAACTCTGAAAAAAAATATAATAGACAAGAGATTATTGATATTATGTGTAAATCAGGAATTTGGCCATTTATACGTCAAAGACCATATGATGTTATCGCTAATCCTAATGATATTCCTAAAGCAATTTTCATTTCGTGCTTTAATTCTGCTCCTAATGCAACAGATAATGATTTTATACTTCACGGTAAAGAAGAGCTATTCCAATATGGTTTAGATTTAATTANTAGTTTAACTGATGGTATTACTCACTTAAATATTGATGGATATTCTAATCCTCCTAAAGCTTTGACTGAAGCCAAAGGAGTTCAAAAAAATAATATTTACGGTCCTCATCCTTCGGGAAATGTAGGGATTCAGATACATCACATTGATCCAATCAATACAGGTGAAATTGTTTGGTATTTATACCCTCAAGACATACTATCAATTGCTAATGTTTTTAAAAATAATAAATATGATCTAAGTAAGATCGTTGCTGTGACTGGTTCTCAGATTAAAAGACCAAAATATCATAAAATAAATTTTGGAGCTCGTGTTGAGAAACTTTTAAATGATAACATGAAAAATGGAAAATCTAGAATTATTTCTGGAAATGTTTTAACCGGTAGTCAAATTTCACTAAATGATTCGATTGGATTTTATGATGATCAAGTTTCAGCAATACCAGAAGGAGATGATCAAAAATTTTTAGGATGGATTTTGCCTGGTTTTAATAAGTTTTCTATGTCAAGAACTTTTTTTTCTTGGTTAATGCCAAATTTAAAGTATGAATTAAATGCAAATAAAAATGGTGAGGAAAGAGCTTATGTTGTTACTGGTGATTATGAAAAAGTTCTACCAATGAATATTTTCCCTTTACAATTGATTAAAGCGATTATGGTTGAAGATATTGAATTAATGGAAAATCTCGGCATTTATGAAGTTTCTCCAGAAGATTTTGCTCTTTGTGAATTTATATGTACTTCTAAAGTTGAAGTTCAGAGTATTATTAGAAAAGGACTAGATTTAATAAGAAAAGAAAATAGTTAATATGAAAGTCTTCAGAAATATATTGAATGTTATAAAACCTACGTTTGAAAAAGGTGGAAAACTAGAAAAATTATATCCAGCTTATGATGCTTTTGAAACATTTTTATTTGTTCCAGACCATACTACCAAATCCGGATCTCATATTAGAGATTCAATTGATTTAAAAAGAACAATGTTTATGGTAGTAATTGCATTAATTCCTTGTTTATTGTTTGGAATGTGGAATGTTGGTTACCAATACAATTATGCTACATCAGGAGAAATGGGAGTATTTGAAGAGTTTATGTATGGTTTTTGGAGATTTATTCCTCTTATACTAGTCTCTTATATAGTAGGTTTAACTGTAGAATTTGCTTTTGCTGTATTTAGAGGTCATCAAGTCAACGAAGGATATCTTGTTACTGGAATGTTAATACCTCTTACTATGCCAATAGATGTACCACTATGGATGCTAGCAATATCTGTAATCTTTGCAGTTGTTATTGGAAAAGAAGTATTTGGAGGCACTGGTATGAATATCTTAAATCCAGCTCTTAGCGCAAGAGCATTTTTATTCTTTGCTTACCCAACATATATGTCTGGGGATAAAGTTTGGGTATCTGAAGCTATGATAGATAGTCATTCTGGAGCAACAATACTTGGTGATTTAGCTTCTAAAAAAGGATGGGATCAAGGTTCTTGGAGTACCTTCGATATGTTTGCAGGATTTATTCCAGGTTCTGTTGGAGAAACTTCAATCATTGCAATTGGTATTGGAGCAATAATTCTACTGCTTACTGGTGTAGGAAGTTGGAGAATAATCTTATCGACATTTATTGGTGGATACTTAATGGCATATTTATTTAATTTATGGGGTTATAATGAATTAATGCAAACACCAGCACATATACATTTAATAATTGGCAGTTTCGCTTTTGGAGCTGTTTTTATGGCTACTGATCCAGTAACTGCATCTCAGACTAATCTAGGTAAATATATATATGGTTTTTTAATAGGTGTTTTTGCTATTTTAATCAGAGTTTTTAACCCCGCTTATCCAGAAGGAATGATGCTTGCTATTTTATTAATGAATGTTTTTGCACCATTAATTGATCACTATGTAATTCAATCTAATATTAACAGAAGACTTAAGAGAGTAAAATCTACAAACTAATGAATACCAATTCAAATCAATATACAATTAAGTTTGCAATTATAATGGTAGTAATTGTAGCTTTAATTCTTTCTTTTGTAGCAATAACTTTGAAAGAAGCACAGAATAAGAATAAAGAACTAGAGAAAAAACAAAATATTTTAAAAGCAATTGGCGTNAAAGATATTTCAAGAGAGCAATCTAATTTAGAATATAATAACTATATAAAAAAAGAAATTGTTTTAAATTATAAAGGTGAGAAAATTAATGAATATAGATCATCATATATAGATAGCCTAACCAATCTTAGCGATGATGAATCTTTAAAAATACTGAATGAAATTAATAAAACTAGAGCTTTTTCTATTAAGCTTAAAAAAGAAATTAAACTCCCATTAGAAGAACAAAAATTTCCTTTATATATTGGAATTGATAATAATAATGAAGAAAAATATATTATACCTCTTGAAGGTAAAGGTTTGTGGGGACCAATTTGGGGTTTTATATCACTAAATCCTGACCTTAATACTGTATTTGCAGCTGTATATGATCATAAAGCTGAAACACCAGGATTAGGAGCGGAAATAAATACATCTTGGTTTCAAGAAAGATTTATTGGAAAAGAAATATATGAAAATTCATCTAATAAACTAGTTTCGATTGAAGTTACTAAGAAAGAAATATCATCTGATGATTATCACAAAGTTAATGGAATTTCTGGTGGAACTATTACCTCTGATGGCGTTACTAACATGTTATTAGAAAGATTGAGTAAGTATGATGTTTATTTTCAAAAACTAAATCAAGAAAAAAAAGATATTGAAGATATTTTAGAACTAGAAGATATTAAAGATTTTATGCAGGAAAACCAAGATGATAATAAATATATTGGTGATTCTGATTTAAAGAAATAAGATATGAGTATAAAAGAAAATTTATTTTCATCTAAACATAAAAAATTAATTAAGGACCCACTTGATGATAATAATCCAATTACAATTCAAGTATTAGGAATTTGCTCAGCATTGGCGATTACAGTAAAGTTGGAGCCTGCAATTGTGATGTCTTTTTCTGTATTATTTGTACTTTCTGTAGCCAATGTAGTAATATCATTAATAAGAAAAATGATCCCTAGTAGAATAAGGATAATTGTTCAGTTAGTTGTAATTGCAACATTAGTAATTTTAGTAGATCAATTTCTTAAAGCCTATTTATATGACGTAAGTAAACAACTTTCAGTATTTGTTGGCTTGATAATTACAAATTGCATTATTATGGGTAGACTTGAGGCTTTTGGGTTAGCTAATGGACCCTGGAAATCATTTCTTGATGGGATAGGTAATTCAATTGGATATGCGTGGGTTTTAATAGTAGTTGCTTTTTTTAGAGAACTATTTGGCACAGGTCAATTATATGGATATCAAATTATACCACTAGATTGGTACGTAGATAGCACGAATATGGCAGCTGGTGGATATGTAAACAATGGTATGATGATCCTACCTCCAATGGCTCTTGTCACTGTTGGAATAATAATATGGATTCAAAGATCAAGGAATAAAAAATTAATAGAAGATAAATAAAATGGAAGAATTAATAAATATTTTTATTAAAGCAATTTTTATTGACAATATGGTCTTTGCATACTTTCTTGGTATGTGTTCATATTTAGCTATTTCCAAAACTGTTAAAACATCTGTAGGTATGGGTGCTGCTGTAATTTTTGTATTAAGTATAACAGTACCAATAAATTATTTACTTGAAAACTATGTATTAAAAGAAGGTGCATTAGAATGGATTGATGAATCATTAAGAACTGTTGATTTAAGCTTCTTATCTTTTATAATGTTTATAGCGGTAATTGCTTCTATGGTTCAATTAGTAGAAATGGTAATTGAAAAGTTCAGTCCATCCCTTTACAGCTCATTAGGTATATTTCTTCCTCTAATCGCTGTAAATTGCGCTATACTAGGTGGATCACTATTTATGCAAGAAAATGATTATAGTTCAATTATAGAAGCTTCTGTATTTGGATTTGGATCTGGTATTGGTTGGTTCTTAGCAATTGTTGGGATAGCAGCTATTAGAGAAAAGATAAGATATTCAAATGTGCCAGCACCGTTAAGAGGTCTTGGGATTACTTTTATTATAACTGGACTCATGGGTATAGGATTTATGAGTTTTATGGGTATAAAACTTGACTATGGAAATAATCAAGATGAAACTGTAATAGAAACAAATATAAATACAGAAGAAAATAAATACAAAAATATTATTAAATAACAGATAAATGATTATTTTGAATCTTACATTAATTAGTAGTATAGCGGTTTTTTTGACAGTTGTGTTATTATTAGTTTCAGTCTTACTTTTTGTAAAGAAAAAATTATCACCAGAAGGAACTATTACAATAAATATCAATGGTGAAAAAAATATTGAAGTTGAAGGCGGAGATACACTATTAACAACTCTTAGTAATAATGGGATTTTTCTTCCTTCTGCATGTGGAGGAGGTGGAACATGTATTCAATGCACTTGTCAAGTAAATTCAGGGGGTGGAGATATTTTACCTACTGAAAAACCACATTTTTCAAGAAAACAAATATCTGACAACTATAGACTAGGTTGCCAGGTTAAGGTTAAAGAAAATATGGAGATAAATATACCTGAAGAAGTTTTTGGTGTAAAAGAATGGGAAGCTACTGTTGTATCAAATTATAATGTTGCTACTTACATCAAAGAATTTATAGTTGAAATTCCAAAAGATATGGATTATAAAGCAGGTGGATATATACAAATAAAAATCCCAAAATGTGAGGTAAAATATTCAGATATGGATATTAAGGCTCATCCAACAGATCATCCTGGAGAACCAGAAAAATTTGAAAATGATTGGACTTCTGGCTCCTTCGCAATGAGACACCTAGTTATGAAAAATGAAGAAGAAGTTATAAGAGCATACTCAATGGCTTCATACCCTGCTGAAGGCAGAAAAATTATGTTAAATGTTAGAGTAGCTGCTCCACCATGGGATAGAGATAAAAATCAATGGGCTAATGTAAATCCTGGAATAGCTTCGTCCTATATTTTTGGACTAAAAGAAGGAGATAAAGTAACAATATCAGGGCCATATGGTGAATTTTTTATTAATAAAAGTGAATCTGAAATGCTTTATATTGGTGGTGGTGCTGGAATGGCACCTATGAGGTCTCACTTATATGAATTATTTAAAACTCTTAAAACAGGTAGAAAAGTTACTTATTTTTATGGTGGTAGGTCTAGAGCAGAGTTATTTTATATTCATTATTTTAGAGATTTGGAAAGAGATTTTAAGAATTTTAGATTTCATTTAGTCTTATCTGACGCATTACCAGAAGATAACTGGGTAGAAAAAAAAGATTTAGATGATCCAAATGGCGATGGTTTTTCAGGTTTTGTACATCAAGTTGTTATAGATAAATTTATGAATAAACATGAGTCACCTGAAGATCTTGAACTTTATTTTTGTGGGCCTCCATTAATGAATCAAGCTGTAATGAAAATGGCTGACGACTGGGGTATACCAGACGAAAATGTTAGATTTGATGATTTTGGAGGATAAATTATATGGGAAAACGAGATTCAGCAATTACATTTAAATCGTTAAATTGATTATTAATAAATTTATTATAACCAACCATAGCTATCATAGCCGCATTGTCAGTACAGTATTCAAATTTAGGTATATAAACATTTTTCCCTGTATTTTTTAATTCCATTAATCTATATCTAAAATATGTATTTGCTGATACACCTCCACCAATTGCAATCTCATTAATGTTTAATTTTTCAGATGCATCAATAATTTTCATAATTAAAATATCAACTATTGTATGTTGTATACTTGCACAAAGATCTGACAAGTTCTCATTAATAAAATTCTTATTTTTATTAACTTCCATTTCAACTAATCGTAAAATTGAAGTTTTTATTCCACTGAAACTAAAATTAAAATCTTTTACCTTATGTTTTCCAAATTTGAAACGATTATTATTGCCATCCTTTGAGTATTTATCTATTAATGGTCCACCAGGATATTCTAAACCTAACAATTTTGCTGATTTATCAAAAGCTTCTCCTGCAGCATCATCAAGTGTTTCTCCAATAACTTCCATTTCATCTAAAGATTTCACTAATACAATTTGAGTATGTCCACCAGAAACAGTAAGNTTTAAAAATGGGAATTTAGGAAAATCATTTATCGTTTTCTCGTTTTTTATAAAATTAGCAATAATGTGACCTTCCATATGATTAACTGCTATCAGAGGAATATCTCTAGCGATAGCAAATGATTTAGCGAAACTTGTTCCAACTAACAGTGAACCTAGAAGGCCAGGTCCCTTAGTGAAAGCGATAGCTGAAATTTCATTTAGCTTAATATTTGCGTTATTTAAAGCACTTTCAATCACAGGTATAATATTTTGTTGATGTGCTCTTGAAGCAAGTTCAGGAACTACACCTCCAAATTTTTTATGCACTTCTTGATTAGCTATTATATTTGATAAAACATAACCGTTAGAAACTATTGATGCAGATGTGTCATCACATGAGGATTCAATACCAAGAATATTTACATTATTAATCATCTAAATCAATTAATGAATGACCCATTTTATCTCGTTTAGTTTTTAGATAATACTTATTAAATTTATTAGCTTTAATTTCTATGGGTGTATTTTTTATGATTTCAATGCCATAACCACTTAAACCTGATCTTTTTTTAGGGTTATTTGAAAGTAAATTGATTTTTCTTACATTCATTTTTCTTAATATTTGAGCTCCAATCCCATAGTCTCTATGATCAGCTTTAAAACCTAGAGCAATATTTGCTTCTACAGTGTCTAAACCGTTTTCTTGGTGTTTGTATGCTTTAAGTTTATTTAATAATCCTATTCCTCTACCTTCTTGGTTCATATAAACTATAATTCCTGTACCTAATTCATCAATTTTTTTCATTGATTCTTGGAGTTGTGGTCCACAATCACATCTGCAACTTCCAAAAATGTCTCCAGTTACACATGAAGAATGTACTCTTACTAAAACTTCATCATATTTAGTCCAGGTTCCTTTATAGAGAGCTAAATGTATTTGGTCATTTGTTAATTGCTTAAAGGCTTTCAATTTAAAAGATCCAAAATCAGTAGGGAGATCAACATTTACTTCTTCCGAAATTAAACTTTCATTTTGTATTCTATATTTAATTAAATCTTTGATAGTTATGAATTTAAGATTAAATTTTTTCGCGATTTTTTCAAGCTCATTAACTCTAGCCATAGATCCATCTTCGTTTAAAATTTCAACTATAACTCCTGCTGGTTGAAGATTTGCTAATCTTGCTAAATCTATAGCTGCTTCAGTATGTCCAGCTCTTCTTAAAACTCCACCTTCTCTAGCTTTTAAAGGAAAAATATGTCCTGGTTTACCTAAATCACTTTTCTTAGTATTTGGATTTACTAATGCCTTAATTGTTTTAGATCTATCTTGAGCTGAAATACCTGTTGTGCATCCGTTACCAATTAAATCAACTGAGATTGTAAAAGGAGTTTCGTGAAGCGCAGTGTTTTTACCAATCATTAAATCTAGCCCCAAATCAGAACATCTACTTTCAATTAATGGTGCACAAATTAAACCTCTTCCATGAGTCGCCATAAAGTTTATCATTTCAGGGGTCACCATTTCTGCTGCTGCTACAAAATCACCTTCATTTTCTCTATTCTCGTCATCTATTACAATAACAATTTTTCCATTTTTAACATCATTAATCGCTTCTTCAATAGTATTAAAATTCATAACATCATTTTTTTACAAAAATACTAGGTTTTTTCAAATCAAACCATTTAATTTTATTAATAAATCTATCGTTAATTGCTTTGTATAATAATATAAATGCAATTGGAGTAAAGATGACATTTCCAATCCACATTCCAATCAGAGGTTGAGTTATCATTTCTTTAACTTGTTTTTCCCCAGTGATATTAATAACATGTAATATTATAAAAATGAAAATTGATATTAAGATAGGTATACCAAAGCCTCCTTTTCTAATAATGGAACCAATTGAGCTACCAATAATTAAAAGTAATATGCATGAAAATGGTAGAGTGAATTTTCTATGTAACTCAATCTCATGTCTAGCTACTACTTTTTTTCTATAATCAATATCATCATTATGAGATTTAATAATTGATTTATTCATTTTCACACTACTAATAGACTGATTATAATTACTAATACTATATTTGAATATTTTGTTGGAATCGACATTGTTATTTTGATTTTCTTTGTTGATTTTTTTTCTAAAATTAGTGAGAAATAAATTGTCTTTATTTTTAATAATTTTCGATAATGTATCAATAGAATTATATAATTGAGTAACATTCATCATTGAATAATGATCTTTCCACATTCTTTCATCGGAATCTTGCAAATCAAAATCTTTTAAACTAAACCTTAAAATCATTTTTTTAAATTTTAATGTTTGATGCTCAAAATCTTTATCTTTTTGATGGCTATATAAGTCAGAATATGCCGTTCCATTGTTTAAATTAATATTTAAATGTCGATCATCTGGAAATATAGTTGAAGTTTTAGCAAGAATAATATTATCGTTGGTATGTTGGCTATTATGATCATATATAATGACTCCTAGTAAAGTATCATTATTCTTTTTATTTACTTTAATACTAAATCCATCTATATCATTATAAAATTCATTTTCTACAATATTTACTGATGGCTTCTTTTTTTGAATATCAAATAGTAAAGATCCTGCTTTGAGATTTGCTACAGGTAATGTATAATTTAAATAAACAAAAGATATAGATGAAATGATAAGACATACAACAATTAATGGGAGTAATGTCCTTTGGAGAGATATTCCCAAGGATTTAATTGCAGATAACTCATTTTTCTCGCCTAAGTTNCCAAAAGTCATTATGCTTGATATTAATATGGCTATAGGAAAAGCTATTGGGACAAATCTAGATGATGTATAATAAATTAATTCTAATATTACTGATATTTCTAGTCCTTTTCCAATAAGTTCATCTACCCATTTCCATAAAAATTGCATTAGTAAAATAAATAATGCTATTAAAAAAGATATAATGAATTGCTTCATAAAAGATTTAATAAGCATCTTATCTAATCTAAATATTTTGTTCTTGAACAAATTAATTATCAATAAAATAATTAGGATTAAATTAAATGGATTAGGTAATATTAATGATAACAATACATATGAAAATTTTATATAAGAATTAATATTACCATAAAAAAATTGAAATTCTGAAAAATATCCTTTTTCAACTATATAATGAATTATATATGNATGAAATGAGATAGATAAATATAAATAAATGGGAAGCAGAATAAGACAATTAATTAGTATTCTATTTCTATTATTAAAGAAATATAGTGTAATTATAGTAAAGAAAATCAATAATATAAAAGCAGTTTGCATCTTTATCCGCCTATTAATTTCTTTAAATTATTAATCTGACTATTCCACAATAGTATTGATTCCTCTTTCTCATCTTCATCTTCTGCAAAATCAATTATTATTAGTGCAATATCTTTAGTGATCTCATCAACCAAGATTTGAAATTCAAAATAATTATCTGTTCCATGGTCATCNATCCATTGGAATCGAATAAGTTTGTCCTTAACTTTCTTAATTATTGTTGCCTGATCAGAGCTATTTTCCCAGTAAAAAGTTAAAATGTTATTTTGAATATTAACATTATCAGCAAACCACTCTGATAAACCACTAACTGTGCTTAGTCTTTGAAACAAGACTTTTACTGAAGTATTGATAGGATATTCAATTGAAAATTTATTTGAAGACATATACTAAATTATTTAGTTTATAATTTTATCTATATTTTTGCAATTTACTGAATAATATATAAAGTAGATGACTTTATTTAATTTATCTGATAAGTATGGGAATTTGTTCTTTAAATATAGAGGACAAATTCCAATAATTCTATTTTTATTTTATTTTCCCTTTCAATATTTTCTTGGAGATATTGCTTTTCATACATACTTTAAAACATATGGTTATATATCATTTTTTTTTGTGATTTTNGGACTATATATTCGTTTTAATGTTATTGGATATACAACTAGAGGCACATCAGGTAGAAATAGGGATAAACAAATTGCAGAAAGCTTGAATACTCAAGGAATGTATTCAATTGTAAGAAATCCTTTATATCTAGGTAACTTGTTAATATGGATTGGACTTTTATTATATTCAAATAATATTCCTTNTTTCATTTTTTCAGTTATTTTTTTCTTGTTTTTTTATTTTAATATCATCAAAGTTGAAGAAATCTATTTAACTGAAAAATTTAGAGAAGTATATATTAATTGGCAAAATAAAACACCACGACTATTCCCTAATTTAACTAAATATAAGCGACCAAAGACAAAGTTTTCATATATTAGTATAATTAGGAGAGAATATCCAGGAGTTTTATCAATAATTCTTTCTTATACTTACTTAGAGTTTATAATAAATTTTTTAAAATATCCAACAAATAATTTTCAAGAAATAATATTAGTATTAGATCAAAAAATCATGACATCACTTTTTGCTATATTAATTATAACTTTTCTTATAAAATTACTTAAAAAGTATACTAATACTTTATATGAGGATAATAGATCTTAAATCTTTTTATTTTTTTGATTAAACATAACTTGAATATTGTATTTTTGTGAAGCAAATTGGCGTGGTAGCTCAGTTGGTTAGAGCGCAGGATTCATAACCCTGAGGTCGGCAGTTCAAATCTGCTCCACGCTACATATTTTAAATAGGGACACTAATGTGTTCCTATTTTTTTTTATCTACCCAAAATAATTTTAATACTATTAGAAATATAGTACATAATGAAAATATTAAAAATAATACTAAAAATGAAAAGTTAATACCTTTATCTAAATCAGCTAAATATCCAAGAATTGGAGAAATTATTGCAAATGAAACTCTAATTCCAAAATTCCTAATAGATAAGATTGTAGATCTAATATTAGTTTGAGTTATTATATTAATATTATTCTTAAGTATAGGATGAATTATCCCCCTAATTAGGTAAATTAAAAATAGAAATACAATACCAAATATATTTAATTGGAAGAAGAGAATTAGCAATGGTATTGATATTAATATTGATGAATAAATAATTATTTTATTTAAAGTATTGTGTTTTTCAATTTTAAATGAATAGAATGAACCAATTCCAGCAGTAACATTTAAAAATGCCCATATTATACCAAAAGATTCAGCAGTTAAGTTAATCTCTATTAGGTAAGGCTGAACTAACCAAGCTGTTGATAATGAAGCAAGTCCCATAATAGAAGAAAATAAGATAATCCATAAAAGCTTACGATTAAATTTTAATATATAAATCACATTATTAAAAATGTTATTTATAATTGAATTAACTTTTTGATTATTATTAATAGGTTCAATTAGAGTAATAGAAACTAATATACATGAAAAAAGAACGCCAGTCTGAATATATATTGGTAACAATAAGCTAAAACTAGCCAAAAAACCTCCAAGTATTCCAGCTATTGCTTCTGAAAAATTTCCTACACTATAATTTGCACCTTCGATTTTGGTGTAGTTTTTTTCAGATTTTAATTTAATTAAAGAATCATATAATAATGCTGAGTCAGATCCAGAAATCATACTTGATCCTGTAGCTAATAATATTTCAGCAATAATAAAAACTTCATAATTACTAAAATATGAAAATAATAAAAAACCAAAAAACATAAAAAAACATCCTAAAACTATACTAGTTTTTTTTCCTATATAATCAGCGAAAATGCCAGATGGAATCTCAAGAATAGCAATGGAAAATGAATAAATAGATTTTAAAATCATAATATCCATAAAGGATAATCCATGATGGTCGTTGAAAAATAATACAATTATTGGCATTGATAACATAAAGTATTGTAATGCCTTGATTAAATATAATTTTTGAATATTGAACTTTAATTTATTCATGACCTAGGATGATGCCTTAGGATTGATTCTCTAATATAGTCTCTGTCTAGGTGAGTATAAATTTCTGTAGTAATTATACTTTCATGACCTAACATTTCTTGAATCGACCTTAGATCAGCTCCCCCTTCAATTAAGTGAGTAGCAAATGAATGTCTAAAAGTATGTGGGCTAATTTTTTTATTTAAATTAATTTTTTTAGATAAATCTTTAATTATTGTAAAAATCATAACTCTAGTAAGTTTTTTTCCTCTTCTATTGAGAAACAGATAATCATCATATCCTTTTTGGATTTTTTGTTTAGATCGAATTTTTGATATATATACTTTAAGGTCATTAATAGCTTTTTTGCCTACTGGGGTTAGTCTTTCTTTATTTCCTTTTCCAATAATCCTTATATATTCTTCATTAATTTTTATATTTGAAATCTTTATATTTATTAATTCAGATACTCTTAATCCACAACTATATAAAACTTCCAATATTGTCTTATTTCTTTGTCCCTGAGGATGAGTTAAATCAATAGCAGAAATTATTTTATCAATCTCATCAACACTTAGAGTATCAGGTAATTTCATGCCTATTTTAGGACTTTCAAGCTTAGAAGCTGGATTAAATTCTATATAATTTTCTAGAATTAAATAATTATAGAAAGATTTAATACCTGAAATGATTCTAGATTGAGAGCGAGCAGATATGCCCTCCTTATTTATTTCTTTAATAAAATCGTTTAAATCATCAGATGATAAGTGAATATTCTTTTGACACTTCGCAAAGAAATTAGCGAGTTTAGACACATCATTGATATATGAATTCACAGTATTTTCAGATAAAGATCTTTCTATCTGTAAATAAGATTTAAAATCATTTATAGCAAATTCCCATTTCATTTAATTATTTTTGTTTAGTGAATGTTATAATTATAAACGGTCCAAATTTAAACTTATTAGGCGTAAGAGAAAAATCTATTTATGGTGATATTTCATTTGATGAATATTTATCTTCATTAAAATCGTCTTATAAAAAAATAAATATTCAATATTTTCAGACTAATATTGAGGGAGAAATTATTGATAAATTACAGGAAATAGGATTCACATATGACGCTATAATTTTAAACGCAGGAGGGTATACTCATACTTCTGTAGCAATATCAGATTGTATAAAATCAATAACTACTCAAGTATATGAAGTACATATTTCAAATATATATAATCGTGAAGAATTTAGAAGGAAGTCTTTAATTTCTAGTAATTGCAAAGCTGTTGTATGTGGTCTTGGATTAGATTCTTATCGGGTAATTCTAGAACATCTTTATAATAAACTATAGATCTTTATATCTATGTTTTTTAAAAAATTTATTTTGAATTATAATAGAATATCTAACCTTACCTATTAATGCAATTTTTTGTTTAATTACTATTCTTTTTTTCCACAAAGTAAGAAGATTAATATAAAAAGAAAAGTGTGCTTTGATTACAGAAAATATATGACTAAATCGCTGTTGTTTATTTAAAAATGTAACGGCAGCTACTGCATCTAGAATTAATCTTAAAAAGATAATAATAAATAAAGATTGAAAGGGTAGGTTTTTAAATAACATAAATAAGTTATTTCTAAAATTTAAATAAGTTTTATAAGGAGAAGTATGATTTAGTGTTCCACCACCTACATGATATACCACAGATTTAGGCTCAACCATTATTTTATATCCTATATTTTTTAATCTCCAACATAAATCAATTTCTTCTTGATGAGCAAAAAAATCAGAATCAAATCCGTTAATCTTTTTAAAGTGATTAGCTTTAATAAACAAGCAAGCACCTGAAGCCCAGAAAATTTCTCTTTTATTATCATATTGATTATGATCTTCCTCAATATCATCAAAAATTCTTCCTCTACAAAAAGGGTAGCCTAGAAAATCTATCATACCACCACTAGCTCCTGCATACTCAAATTTATTCCTATTGTTAAAATCCAATATTTTAGGCTGACAAGCGGAAATACTTTCGTCACTATTCATTAATTCAATAATAGGGTAGATCCAATTTTTCGTAACTTCAATATCTGAGTTTAATAGTATATAGTAATCAGCAGTTATTTGATTTAAACCTAGATTATAACCTTTAGCATATCCATAATTTTTATCAAGTTGAATGACTTCGACTTGAGGAAAATTGTGTTTAATATATTGAATTGAATTATCAGTAGAATTATTATCAATTATATAAATTGTAGATTCTTGACTATATTTTATAGTATTGTCAAGAAATTTTTCTAACCAAGATACTCCATTCCAATTGAGAATAACAACAGCTATTTTCACTTTTGGTGTTTCCATCTGTTATGCGTCCAAAGCCAAAACTCAGGATTTTTCTTAATTTGTTTTTCAATTCTTTGCAAATATACGGATGTTATTTCTTTATATTCAGATGTTTTAGTATTCTCACAGAGAATTTCAATGGAAATATCATAATAACCTCTTTGTGTTTTTTCCATATCACAAAAATAAATCGGTAAATTATATTTTTTTGATATTTTCTCGGTACCATGATGAAATAAAGTCTCTTGATTAAGAAAGTTCATCCATAGATTAGATTTGTTTTTTTGAGGACTTTGATCACCTATAATTCCAATAACAAAATTTTTATTTCTATTAATATATTTTAATAAATCATTAATATCTAAAAGTTTTGCTCCAAACTTTTCTCTGGATTTCTTAATAATTTTATTGAAAAAATTATTATTTAATTCTTGGAATAAACCAACAATGCTTTTATTGAAACTTAATGACATTGATGACAATCCCCATTCCCAATTTCCATAGTGTGACACAGCTACAATAAATGAATCATGATGATTTATTTTCTCTAAATTTTTAAATTTAATTCTTTTCTTAAAAAAGTTTTTATTAGCAGATATTGATTTAATAGATTCTATTAATAGATCGCAAAAATGCTGATAAAATTTTTTTTGAATTTTATTAATTTCTTGAGATGACTTTTCAGGAAAAGATTTCTTTAAATTTCTAAAAGAAATATCTCTTCTATATCTTATTAAATAGAAAACAAATAAATATAATATATCAGAAATATAATAAAGAATTCTTATTGGTAATAAGGAGAGTATATATAAAGGAATATATAAAATAAAATGTATGTATTTATTCATATGTCAGCTAAATAACAAAAAACATATAAGAATATTGTTCTAAAAAAACTTTAAAAGGAATTGTGTTATTGAAAATATTTATATTTTTGTTTCCCTAATTACTGGAGAGATGGCAGAGTGGTCGAATGCACTGGTCTTGAAAACCAGCGTACAGCAATGTACCGGGGGTTCGAATCCCTCTCTCTCCGCATTATTAAACCCTTGTCATCTAGTGATTTCAGGGGTTTATTTTATTAGATTGATTAGCGGAGCAATTTTTGGTTTGAAATCTTGCTATAATCATGTAAATAGAGTGTAGGTTGTAATCCTGCTACCTCGACTTTTTCTCTTTTATATTTCCTATAATTTTATGTAAGTTTGCTCTTATGAAGAATCAAGGATAAAACTAATAAATTAAAAAATATAAAATAAAAATATGGGAATATTTGATTGGTTTGGACTTGAAGATACGTCTAAAAAGATAAAACTTCAACATTTAGCAAACTTATTTACTGTAGCTCTTTCAGATGGAGAATATAGTGATGTAGAACATCAAAAAATCAATGAAATTAGGAAAGCTCTCGGGGTGTCAATCCAAGATTATAATGACCTGGTAAATAGTGTTATTGATGGTTCATTTGCTGAAAAAAATATTTATATGTCTTCTCCAAAATCAGATGATGAAGCATGGAGGTATCTTCAAGAAATATCTATGTTAATTGTATCAGATGGTTATATTGATGATAGAGAAATTCATGCTTTTAAAATAATTTCAGAAAGTGCAGGTTACCCTGATAATAATCTTTTGAATGGCCTAAGGACAGCACAAGAGTCATTTAATACTAAAGATAATAAGAAACTTAAAAAAGATGTGAAAAAATCTTATGATAATGCGAAAGTAAAGAAAAAACATGCTTTAAAGAAAAAAAGAGAGAAGGAAGAAAAAACTCAAATAAATAGAGCTGAGGAGTTAGTGGACAAGAAAAGATTAGAAGAATTGGAACACTACAGAAAGGAAGCTGAATCAAAGATGTATAAATTGATAGCTGAGGAAAGATCTAAGGAATTAGCGGAAAAGGAAAGGTTAGAAGAGTTGGAACATTACAGAAAGGAAGCTGAAACAAAGATGTATAAATTGATAGCTGAGAAAAAATCTAAGGAATTAGCAGAAAAGAAAAGATTAGAAGAGAATAGATCCAAAGTAAAGAAAGCAGGAAAAAACATAAGAAATATATTGAAAGAATCTCTTGAAGATTACAATCATTTTAAAGAAAAAGAATATGTTGTAAGCCCCGCTTTACCAATATTATATTTTGGAGATCTAAATCGCTATTTAGAGTCAGATTTTAAAGTTATACAGCAGGATTAAATCCTTCAGATAGAGAGTTTAAGCAGAATGTCAACGATAATCCTACTCTTTTTAGATTTCCAGAGTTTGATGGTTCATCAATTGATTCACTTACTTTATCTTTAAATAATTATTTCGATAAAGAACCATATACGGGATGGTTTGGGAATAGAGGTGCCCAGTTTGGATTTTTACCTGTTCTAAACGGTCTTGATACTTGTTATTATTCAGAATCAAAAAAGAACACTGCATTACATACAGATATTTGTTCTCCTTTAGCAACAAACCCTACATGGAACGATTTAAATTACTCTCAAAAATCGGCACTTTATAAAAGGGGATTCAAAATGTGGAAAGAATTAGTGTTAGAGATAAAGCCTGATTTAATTTTAATATCTATTAGAGAAGCATATTTAAATCAATTGCCAATTGATCATGTTCAAACTATTGAATCAAAACCCTCTGTTAAGAACTCCAATAGAGTTTATAAAATCAAACACTATAAATTAAAATTCAAAAATTTTATTACCGATTTAGTTTGGGGGAGCGCTCAAAATACCCCACTACAACCTTTTAAAGAAAAATACGAGTTAGGTACTAAGATTAAAAAGCACTTAGATAAAAAATAAGGAGTTATTATGAAATTCAACAACGAAACAATACGAACTGCTGTAGAAGAGTGGTTAGATGACTTTAAAAAAGCAGAAGAAAAATATGGTCATATTTCAAATTGGGATGTTAGTGATGTTACTAACATGAATGATCTGTTTATTGATGCAAAATCCTTTAATCAAGATATTTCTAAATGGGATGTAAGTAATGTTATAAGTATGAGATCTATGTTTACATGTGCTAGTTCTTTTAATCAAGATATTGGAAATTGGAATGTTTGTAGGGTTGAAAACATGCAAGGAATGTTCTCTGCTTCATCTTTTAATCAAGATATAAGTTCTTGGGATGTTAGTAATGTTACTAATATGTTTGCTATGTTTTCTGGAAATAAATCCTTTAATCAAGATATAAGTTCTTGGGATGTTAGTAATGTTACTGATATGACTAATATGTTTTTTTGTGCAAAATCTTTTAATCAAGATTTAGGCAATTGGGATGTTTCAAGTGTGACGAATATGGAAGGAATGTTTATGAGTGCATCAAGTTTTAATGGAGATGTATCAAACTGGGATGTGAGTAATG
>PAUF01000012.1 GCA_002712715.1 Flavobacteriales bacterium
AATACTGAGGAAACAGTTACTGAAGAAAAAACTTCTGAGGAAACAGCTTCTGAAGAAAAAAATACTGAGGAAACAGTTACTGAAGAAAAAACTTCTGAGGAAACAGCTTCTGAAGAAAAAAATACTGAGGAAACAGTTACTGAAGAAAAAAATACTGATGAAACAACTTCTGAAGAGAATTCAAAAAACAGTAATTCTGAAAAATAATTTTTATTTTTAGTACTTTATTTTGATTAATAATGATGAATATATACTAATTGGTAAAATTGTTAAACCTCATGGTCATAATGGGGAAGTTAAGATATTTATAAATAAAAGTTTTATTATAAAAAAAACTGATTTTTTTTTTATAAATATTGAAAATGAACTCATCCCATATTTTATAGAACGATTATCTAAAGCCAATAAATATTTCATTTCCAAGTTGGAAGATGTAGACTCTTCAGAACATGCTATTGATTTAAAGGGAAAAGATGTATATATATTCAAAAATCTTATTGAAGAAGAAATCTCAAAAAATATAATTGGATTTAATGTTTACGACACTGTACTTGGAGAAATTGGGACTGTTATATTTCTCAATGACTCATCAAAACAAACATTAATTGAAGTTAAATATCAAAATAAAAATATCTTCATTCCTTATAATCCAGAATTTATTAAAAATATTAATATTGAAGAACAAAAAATTCTAGTAAAAATTGATAAGGATTTATTAGAAATCAACTAGTCTTTTCTCGAAAAACGATTCCAAAAGTTGATAACTCTTCTAAAACTGGAATATAAATTTCTTCTGAAACTGGAATAACAACGCCTTTTTGCTTAATATTTCCATTAAGAATATGTTTAACAGCAAATACAATTGGCAACCCAACTGTTTTTGCCATCGCGGTCTCCTCACGACTATCACCATAAACGACTAAATCTGAAATAATCTGTTTTTCAAATCCAGATAAATTGTATTTAAATTGATGTTGCATAACAACCATGTCTTTATCATTAGAATTTAACTTCCATTTTTTTTCCAGAATACTTTGAAGAACTTGAGCAGGTGTAGCGTTAAAAACTTCTACATAATCATTACTAAATAAACCTAACCATTCGAATTTATTAAATAATTCAGAATTAATTTTAATATTTAAAAAACTACAAAAATTATCTTTAATTTTCAAGGATTTATTAGGTAAAAAAAGATTAGTAAATTCAGAAATCTTTAATTTATTAGAATTATTTATAACATATGAATCATCAGTCATTCCTAATTCAATAAAGATATTCCAAGCTTCACAAAAACCTTTTTTTCTTATTGTTCCTCTGATAATAGTATCAATATTTTTTAAACCATATTGATTTTTATATTGTAATGAATTTCGATTTGCATATGCCTCGAAAGGACCACAATCATCAACATCTAAATTTTCAATTCTTTTATAGAGATTATTGTAAGGAATATACTTGTGTTGCTTTCCATCTATATAAAGTGCAGTACCCTGACCAGCTAAAACAACATTTCTTGGATTCCAAGTGAATTTATAATTCCATGGATTATCATCATATTCTGGATGAACTAAACCACCACAAAATGATTTAAATGAAGTTATTGATCCACCAAATGATTTAATTTCATTAATAATTTTCATAGCAGACATGTGATCAATACCTGGGTCAAGACCCATTTCATTTAAAAGAATAACATCTGCATTTTTCGCGGCTTTATCTAATTTTTTCATATCATTAGAAACATATGAAGCGGTAACCATTGGTTTTGAATAATCAATACAATCTTTTGCTACTAATATATGATAAACAGCAGGCAACATAGAAATTACAATATCAGAGTCTTTTACAAAATCTCTTCTGGCTTCATCATTATTAATGTCTAACTTAATAGCCTTAGCAAATTGGACATTATTATCTAATGCATTTAAAGCTAAATCTTTATTAAAATCAGCAACAACAAGAAACCAATTATTTTTCTTACATAGAGATAAAAATGTACGAATCATAACTAAAGACGAGCGACCTGCACCTATTACATGGATCTTTTTCATGTGAACTATTATTTATTGCTAAAATATTATTTATTTAGCATATAAAATATTAAAACATATGCATTTATATATTAAAATAGCTATCTTTTTAATTTTAACATCAGTTATTTTAGGAGCATTTGGAGCTCACAAATTAAATGATTTACTTAATAATGAACAAATAAATTCTTTTAATACAGGAATTAAATATCAGATGATTCACGGAATTTCAGTCTTAATATTATCTTTGAATTATAAAGCATTTACAAAAAGAATTAAAAATATAGTACAAATAATGATTTTGGGAACCTTGCTATTTAGCTTCTCAATTTATTTGCTAAATATTAAAGACTTAATTAGTTTACCTACCAATTTTCTTGGTCCAATTACACCAATCGGTGGAGCACTTATTATTATTTCATGGATTATGCTAATTTTAAATGTTAATAAAGAAGTAAATCATTTTTAAAAAAGAATGCATTAATAGTATATTTGCATAATAAAAATATTAATAATGATCGAAAAAGGGAATAAAGGCAAAAAGTCTAATTTAGATGAATTAGGTTTAAAAGACTGCACAATCAACTGGAATCTTGACCCTAAAGAACTACAAAGAATATCTTTAGAAAGAAATCAAGCACAACTTACCTCTAATGGCGCAATCAATATAAAAACCGGAGAATTTACTGGAAGATCGCCAAAAGATAGATTTATTGTTAAAGACAAAATAACTAAAGATAACATATGGTGGGGAGATATTAATATTGGATTTGATGAGGAGAAATTTGATGAACTATTAAAAAAAATGGTAACATATATTTCAGGTAAAGAATTATTTGTAAGAGACGCTTACGCTTGTGCAGACGAAAAGTACCGCATGAACATAAGGGTCATTAACGAATATGCTTGGAGCAATCTTTTCGCATATAACATGTTTTTAAGACCCACTCTTACTGAAATTGAAAATTTCGTTCCAGAATTTACAATAATTAACATCCCTTCATTTATGGCTATGCCTGAAAGAGATGGTACGAGAAGTCACAATTTCTCTATTTTAAACGTAAGTAAAAAAATAATTCTCATCGGAGGAACTGGATATACTGGAGAGATTAAAAAAGGGATTTTTTCTGCGCTAAATTATTTACTTCCCATAAATCACAATGTTCTTCCTATGCATTGCAGTGCAAATGTCGGATCAAATGGGGAAACCTCTATATTTTTTGGACTATCTGGTACTGGAAAAACAACTCTTTCTGCTGATCCAGAACGTAATTTAATTGGTGATGATGAGCATGGATGGTATGATAATACTATTTTTAATTTTGAAGGTGGTTGCTATGCAAAATGCATTAATCTTACAAAAGATAAAGAACCAGATATTTATAATGCAATTAAACCTGGAGCTTTATTAGAGAACATTAACTTTTATACTGGAACAAATCAACCTGATTATAATAATAAAAGTATTACAGAAAATACTAGAGTTAGTTATCCAATTCACCACATTAAAAATATATCTATTCCATCTTCTGCACAGAATCCTAAAAATATATTTTTTCTTACAGCAGATGCATTTGGAGTTTTACCTCCTGTTTCTAAACTAACTAGAGGTCAAGCAATGTTTCATTTTATTTCTGGATATACTGCAAAAGTAGCTGGAACTGAAGCTGGAATTACTGAACCACAAACTACTTTTTCAGCATGTTTTGGAGCGCCATTCATGCCGCTTCATCCAACAAAATATGCTGAAATGTTGGGAGAAAAAATTGATCAAACCAATGCTAATGTTTGGATGATTAATACAGGTTGGACTGGTGGTGAATATGGACAAGGAGAAAGAATTTCTTTAGAATATACTAGGTCAATGATTTCATCAATTCTAAATGGTGATTTAAAAGATGTGGAATATGAAAAACATGAGATTTTTGGATTACACATGCCTAAATCTTGTCCTAATGTTCCATCATCAATTATGAACCCTAAAAATACATGGAAAAATAAAAAAGACTATGATGTAAAAGCAAATGAATTAGCAATATCTTTTAATAATAATTTTGAACAATTTGCTAAATTTGCAAACGAAGAAATACTATCTTCAGCTCCACTATTAAAGTCAATATCTACATGATCTATTTAAATGAGGCTATTTTATTCAAAAAAAATTAATGATTCATTTATTTTAGAAGGTCAGGAATGTAGACATATATCCAAAGTCCTTCGAAAAAAAGTTGGAGATACAATTAACTTAACCGATGGTAAAGGTTATATCTATATTGCTAAAATTATTCATCAAGAAAAAGAAATTATTAAATTAGAACTGATTGAAAAAAAACTAAAGAAAAAACATAAGTACTTTCTTCATATTGCTATATCACCAACTAAAAACAAAGATAGATTTGAATGGTTTTTGGAAAAATCAACTGAGATTGGCATTGATGAAATAACTCCAATAATTTGCGAACATTCAGAAAGAAAAAAAATAAATTTTATCAGGTGTAATAAAATTTTAGTATCGGCAATGAAACAATCAACAAAATTTCATTTACCTAAATTAAATAACATCACAACATTTAATAAATTTATCAATCAAAAGTTTGATCTTAACAAATACATCGCACACTGCAAAAAAGACTTATCACTTCTTGAAGTTACTAATAAAAATAAAAAAGGTAATATAGTTATGATAGGACCTGAAGGTGACTTTTCTTTAATTGAAATAAATAATGCTTTAAAAAATAACTATGAAGAAGTATCGTTGGGCAACAGTAAATTAAGAACTGAAACAGCTGGTGTGATAGCAACAAATATTATCCATTTAACATTTAAATGAAAAAAAATATACTCATAATATTTATTATTATTCCATTAATAATTATATCTCAAAATACTTACCAAATAGCTATATTAAAGTATAACGGAGGTGGAGACTGGTATGCAAATCCGAGTTCACTACCAAATTTAGTTAAATTCTGCAATAAAAATATTAACACTAATATAAATGAAAATATAGCTACTGTAGAAACTAAAGATAAAGCTATATATAATTATCCATTTATCCATATGACAGGACATGGAAATGTAATTTTTAATGACAATGAAATTGAAAATCTAAGAAACTACTTATTATCTGGAGGTTTCCTACACATAGATGATAATTATGGAATGGATCCTTATATAAAAAGAGAACTAAAAAAGTTGTTTCCAAATAATAAAATCGTAGAACTACCATATAACCATTTGATATTTAATCAAACATATAAATTCTCAAATGGTCTTCCCAAAATTCATCAACACAATAGTGAAGATCCTATAGCTTATGCAATTATTGAAAAAGGAAAAATAATCCTTTTATATACATATGAATCTGACTTATCAGATGGATGGGAAAATCAAGAAATACATAATAATAGTGAAATTAAACGACAAGAAGCATTAAAAATGGGAGCTAATATAATAGAGTACTCATTCAGCAAATAAGAAATAAGTTCCAGTATTAATACTGGAACTTATAATCTATTAATTATTTATCTTCTTTAACCTCTTCAAATTCAACATCAGTCACATCATCATCTTCTCCATTATGATTATTGTTAGATGAATCATCTTTTACATCTTGAGAATTCTGAGAATCTTTATACATTTCTTCAGATGCTGCTGTCCAAGCTGAATTAATCTTTTCCATAGCTTTATCTATATTTTCAAGATTTTTGCTCTCATGCGCGGATTTAAGTTCCTTTAATGCATCCTGAATAGGATTCTTTTTATCTTCAGATAATTTGTCTCCAAATTCCTTTAATTGCTTTTCGGTTTGAAAAATCATTGCATCAGCAGAATTAATTTTATCAGTAGTTTCTTTTACCTTTTTATCTGCATCTGCATTTGCTTCGGCTTCTTTCTTCATCTTTTCTATTTCATCCTCAGATAAACCAGAAGAAGCTTCAATTTTAATATTCTGTTCCTTGCCAGTCGCTTTATCTTTAGCAGTAACACTTAATATTCCGTTAGCATCAATATCAAAAGTAACTTCTATTTGAGGAACACCTCTAGGAGCAGGTGGAATATCTGCTAATTGAAATCTTCCAATTGACTTATTATCATTTGCCATAGGTCTCTCTCCTTGTAAAACATGAATATCTACAGCAGGTTGATTATCGGCAGCTGTAGAAAATACCTCTGATTTTTTTGTAGGTATAGTAGTATTGGATTCAATTAATCTTGTCATAACACCACCCATAGTTTCAATACCCAAAGATAATGGAGTTACATCTAGTAACAAAACATCTGTAACATCCCCAGTAAGAACTCCTCCTTGTATAGCAGCACCTACTGCTACAACTTCATCAGGATTCACTCCTTTTGATGGTGATTTTCCAAAATATTTTGTCACTATATCTTGAATTGCAGGGATTCTGGTTGAACCACCAACTAGTATAACTTCATCAATATCTGATGTGCTTAGTCCAGCGTCTTTCATTGCAGTTTTACATGGCTCTATCGTTGCCTGTATAAGTTTATCTGCTAATTTTTCAAATTGTGATCTAGAGATAGTTCTCACTAAATGTTTAGGACCAGATGATGTTGCTGTCACATAAGGTAAATTAATTTCAGTAGAAGTTGATGAAGATAATTCAACTTTAGCTTTTTCAGCAGCTTCTTTCAATCTTTGCAATGCGGCAGGGTCTTCTCTAAGATCCATATTTTCATCCTTCTTAAATTCTTCTGCTAGCCAATCAATTATTACTTGGTCAAAATTATCCCCACCTAAATGTGTATCACCATTGGTAGATTTAACCTCAAAAACACCATCTCCCAATTCAAGAATTGACACATCAAATGTACCACCACCTAAATCAAAAACTGCTATTGTCTGATCTTTATTTGACTTATCTAATCCATATGCTAATGCAGCAGCAGTTGGTTCATTAATTATTCTACTAACTTTTAAACCAGCAATCTCTCCTGCTTCTTTTGTTGCTTGTCTTTGAGCATCATTAAAGTAAGCAGGTACTGTAATTACAGCTTCAGAAACAGAACTTCCAAGATAATCTTCAGCTGTTTTCTTCATTTTTTGAAGAACCATTGCAGAAATTTCTTGAGGAGTATATTTTCTATCATCTATAACTACACGAGGTGTATTATTATCGCCTTTTACTAGCGAGTATGGGACATTTTTAAACTCTTTCTTCATATTAGTAAAAGTTTCACCCATAAATCTTTTAATAGAAAAAATAGTTTTTTCAGGATTTGTAATGGCTTGGCGTTTAGCTGCATCACCAACTTTTCTTTCACCACCTTCAATAAACGCAACTATGGAAGGTGTTGTTCTATTCCCTTCAGAATTTGGTATAACTACTGGTTCATTTCCCTCCATTACAGAAACACATGAGTTAGTAGTTCCTAAATCTATTCCAATTATTTTACTCATTTTTTTAATTTTTTATTAATAATTATGTTCTTAAATAAATAAATTGAAAATATCATGCCAAACAAATAAAATCCTCAAATACTGACAAATCTAAAATATGACATGTCAAAAAGTCATGAAATTAAGGGAAAATGAATTTCAAATCTGTAAATTGATTAGAAATAGCTTCTTTGGTAGTAGAAGTTAATAGAATGTTTTCTTGTAACTTGTTGTAACGACTAGAAAATAGACCAATACCATTATTAATATTTGTAAATACAGGTCGTTCTTGAACAATACCAGTAGGTGGTTTATTTAAATTAATATAAGTTTCAAATTCACTACTAGCAGCAGAAAATAACAGATCAACATCATTTATTCTCCTAGCAGTAACTAACGGATCAGCTTCTATATTATTTTCAATAAAATTGAAAAAATCCTCACCATCAATTTGCTGATTTAATTCAGAATTTCCACTATATTTAATAGAAGGGAAAACCTTATAAATAGTTTTTTGTAATGTATCCTGAGCATATTCTGTATAATTTAAAAATAGTGTAACCTGATAAATGGAAGCATTTGAAGCATGATTCCATTCTACAGTTGTAGTAGAATAATCACCAAGCTGATTATAGAAACCCATCTTATATGCTGGATTATTAAAAGCAGACATTAATGAAATATTATTAATTAATTTAGTTTCAGAAGTAACAATATTTTCAGATAATAAGTTAGTAATAATAATTCTATATGAAAAATCCTCTTTGAGGAAATTACCTGTATTAAAAAAATATACAATATTTTCATCAGAAGCAAAAATACCATCATCTTTTGAAATAACTGTATCCTCCAAAAAAACCTCCTCTAAAATATTACCATTAATCTGATTAAATCTTTGAATCTTAACTTCTAAAACTTCAGGTGAATAGTTTATAGAATCAGAATTAGAAGCCATAATTAACGCACTTTCATTTCCAAGAAAAGCCTTGTTAATTCTAATAAACTGTTTGTCTTGACTCTGATCTAAGAGACCAAACACAACAGTAACTTCCTCCCAATCAGCATTAATGTTAAAATCAGTATCACATGACATGAAAAAACCAACCAAAAGACTAAAGAAGATTATGTTATTTTTCATTTAAGCAAATTTACTTATTTTAATTACATATTTGTAAGTTTGCATATAATAAAATTAATTCAGCATGTTAAATAAAAAAATATCATCATCAATTTTTCTAGTATTATTAAGTCTAAGTATATATACTCAAAATATAAGGATTGAAGAGAATCTATCTATAGTTATTGAAGAAAACTTTAATGATGAAAACTCTCAATTTCCAATAATTACAAATATTGAAAATTACTTCATACTTGATAATGGAGATTATCTACTTAGTAGAAATAATAAAGAAAGTGAATATGCAATATTTCCATCAAACAACATTAGTCTTAATAATTTTAAATTACAAACATCTATAAAACTTGGACCTTCTAGCAATAAGTATTCATCAGCTGGGATTTTATTAAAAGCCAAAATTAACGGATCAAGTGCTTTAGTGTTTGAAATTAATAGAAAAAGTGAATTTAGAATTAAGAAATTAATTAATGGGACGTATAACTATCTTTCAGGCAATAACAATAATAACGGTTGGGTAAAAAACAAATCTATAAAAGGTGAAAATCAATATAATGATATTGAAGTTTTGTCATTGGATAACAGCTTCGATATTTACGTCAATAATAACTTTTTAACGAGTATATATTCACCAGAACTAAAAAGTGGCAAGATGGGCATCATGATTGGCAATGAGTCTAAAGCTAGAATATCCTACTTTTATTTATACAAATCATCAACTGAAAAGAACTCAACGGTTGAAAAGCAAAAGCAAGAAAGTACAATTGCTAACTTATTGACTAGAATAAATGAGCTTGAATCAAGAAATAAAAATCTTGATCAAACAATAATTAGATTAGAAAACGATTTAAATTTATTAGAACCTAATCAAAATTATATTAAAAAGTTAGAAGATTCATTAAAAACAATTGAATTCTTTTTTCAAATTGCAGCTAAAGATGCTGAATCATTAAAAATTAAAAATGCAACACTCAACGAATCTTTAAATAATAAAGAAAATCTGATATACTCAAAAGAAGATTTAGAAGTTGCAATAAATGAAATAAAAGCTCAAATTTTAAAAAAAGATGAAGAAATAAATAATCTATATATAGAAAAGGAAGAGATTATTAGTGAATATAATGATGATATCAACTCTATAGAAACTAAATTAAACAACAAACTTATAGAAGCAAACAATAAATTTGAAACTTTAAAAAATAAAGAAACAAAAACCTCAGATTCTTTGAAAGTTATAATTGAAAAAAAATCATTAGAAACTAAAAAAAATTCTGAAAAAATTTCAGAATTATATGAAGAGATTGATGACAAAAAAAATGTTGAAATAATAGCAACCTTAGAAATCGAAAAACTAGAAAAACAAAATGATGAAAATTTAAAACTCATTACAGAAATAGAAAATAAACTATCATCAAAAGAAGAAGACATAAATGACTTGAAATCAAAAAATTTAAAATTTCTTGAAACAAAAAAAACACTAGAAGATATTGAAAAGAAAAACCAAATTTTAAATGAATTAATCAATAATGAGTCAATTAAGATTACAGAATTAAATTCGAAAATATTAAATCTTGATAATGAGATAAAGAAATCCAATTTAGAAAAATCTAAATATATAGATGAGAATGCAAAACTTAACAGCAACTCTAAGAAAAAGGATGCTAAAATAACTTCTTTAGAAAAAGAAGTGAATTTCATAAAGAATGAGCAAAAAATTCTGAATGAAATTATTAATACAAATAAAATTTATATAGAAAATATTAAAGAATTTCATACAAAAGAACTTGAAAAATCAAATACTCTTATTCAAAATCAAAATACAAGGATAAATAATATGATTGAAGTGCTTAAATATAAAGGATTTGATGAAAAAGGAATTATATCATCAGAAGTTAAATTACCAAAAAACAATGAAAAAAAGAAAGAGATCACAAATGAAACTATATATTCAGTGCAGATTGCAAGTTTTGGTTCTAAAGTCAATATAAAACAATTTAATGGATTAATGGATGTATTTTACTATGATACTAAAAACGGATCCTTTTTATACATGTCAGGAAAATTTATAAGCGCTAATGAAGCTGTAATACATAAAAACAATCTCATTAAATTAGGATATAAAGACGCGTTCATTGTCACATTAAATGAAAAATAATGATAAATCAATATAAAAAAATAACAACTAATTCTATAAAAGAGATGAAAATAAATGGAGAGAAAATCTCCATGCTGACTGCTTACGACTATACATTAGCTAAAATAATTGATCAAGCTGGAATAGAAATAATTTTAGTTGGAGACTCCGCTTCAAATGTAATGGCAGGACATGAAACAACACTTCCTATTACATTAGATCAAATGATTTATCACGCATCTTCTGTAGTAAGGGGAGTGAATAGAGCTCTTGTAGTTGTAGATCTTCCTTTTGGATCATACCAAGGAAACTCGAAAGAAGCATTATCATCAGCAATAAAAATCATGAAAAATAGTGGGGGTCATTCAGTTAAATTAGAAGGGGGAAGTGAAATCATAGATTCCATTAATAGAATTTTAACAGCAGGAATACCAGTAATGGGACACTTAGGACTTACACCCCAATCTATTTACAAGTTTGGTACTTATTCAGTTAGAGCTAAGGAAACAAGTGAAGCGGAAAAATTAATATCTGACGCGAAAATTCTTGAAGAAGCAGGGTGTTTTGCAATTGTATTAGAAAAAATTCCTTCGGAATTAGCAAAACAAGTTGCCGAATCAGTTCAAATTCCTATCATAGGAATTGGAGCTGGTCCTGATGTAGATGGACAGGTATTAGTTCTACATGACATGCTTGGCATGACTCATGAATTCAATCCACGTTTTTTAAGAAGATATTTAAATTTATATCAAGATATTAATTCTGGTGTCAAACAGTACATTAATGATGTTAAAAATAAAGATTTCCCAAATAGTGAAGAGCAGTATAGATGATCTCAGTAATATATGAAGACAATCATTTAATAGTAATAAATAAAAAATCAGGAGATTTAGTTCAAGCTGACAAAACTAATGATCTAACACTTATTGATAAGATCAAAAAATATCTTAAAAAAAAATACAGTAAAAAGGGGGATGTTTTTTTAGGTGTAATCCATAGACTAGACAGACCAACTTCTGGAATAGTTATTTTCGCTAAAACTAGCAAAGCTTTGAAAAGAATGAATGAATTATTCAAAAATAAATTAATAAAAAAAATATATTTAGCCATAGTTGAAAAAGCCCCACCAGAAATAAGCGGAACTCTAATAAACAATCTTACTAAAAACAATAAGAAAAATAAATCTTTCGTGACTAAAGAAGGAAAAAAATCAATCCTTTTCTATAAAATGATTCGAAAAACAAATAATTACTATTTACTTGAATTAACCCCAAAAACTGGCAGACATCATCAAATAAGAACTCAATTATCTAATATGGGATCAATAATTAAAGGAGATTTAAAATATGGAGCAAAAAGAAATAATCTTGATGGAAGTATTTGCTTGCATGCTTACAAACTAGAGTTTTTACATCCAGTAAAAAATGAAAGAATATCATTGATTGCTGAGACTCCTAAAAGTAAAATATGGAGACCAAATTAATAATCAACAATTATATTGACCCTTAATGAACTAAAATTAGATTTCTTTTGAATTAATTTTAATGTAGAAGAAATTATAGATTTCGCATTGGAATAAGAAGAACCTAATTCAATCTTAATTAGAAAGTCTTTATTATAAAAATTCTTCACTTTAGAAATAGGAGGAAATTCAGGGCCCAAAACTCTCTGACTAAAACTTATTCTAAGGCTTTTAGATAATTTATTAGCAACATCATTCAATACATCAATATTTTTATGCTGTAAATTTATCTTTAATAACCTACAGTATGGAGGATAATTAAATGAACTTCTCTCAATTAATTGAGATTTATAAAAATTATGAAAATCATTATTCACTACATAATCAAATATTTTATTATATGGATCAAAAGTTTGTATCATAACCTCACCCCTACTGTTCTTCCTTCCAGCTCTTCCAGCAACTTGAGACATTAATTGAAAAGCTCTTTCATAAGATCTAAAATCAGGATATTTCAACATGCTATCAGCATTTAAGATTGCTACTAAAGCAACGTTGTCAAAATCTAATCCTTTAGTTACCATTTGAGTTCCAACAAGAATATCTGTATCACCATGTTCAAATTGACTGATTATCTTATCATAAGAATTTTTTTTCCTGGTAGTATCATAATCCATTCTTTGAACATTCGCTTCAGGAAACAGCTGGAACAATTCATCTTGAATTTGTTCAGTCCCAAAACCTTTATCAATTAAAACTCCGTTTGAACATTGAGTACAATTATTTGATGATTTCTTTTCACTATACCCACAATAATGACATTTTAAAAGATTAGATTCTTTATGATAGGTTAAAGAGACATCACAATACCTACATGTATAACTCCAAGAACAACTATCGCATTCAAGAATCGGAGAATAACCTCTTCTATTTTGAAAAATAATTACTTGTTTATTATTAGTTAAAGTATCTTTAATTTTCTCAACAAGTTCTTCAGAAAAATGAAACTTCATTGAGCTATATGAATAAGATTTTCTTAGATCAATAATTTTAATTTTTGGCATTTCGATATTTCCATATCTTTTATCTAAATTAACTAATGAAAATTTTGATAATTTAGATTTATAATATGTTTCAATTGAAGGAGTTGCGGAACCTAACAAAACTTTTGAATTATGTAGTTTAGCTAAATAAATAGCTGCGTCCCTAGCATTATATCGAGGGTTTCTAGACCTTTCTTTAAATGAATCATCATGTTCTTCATCAATAATTATAAGACCTAAATCATTAAAGGGAAGAAAAATTGATGACCTTACTCCCAAAATCACCTTATACTTATTAATTCCATCGCCATTGCCTTTAATAGCCTGCCAAACTTCAAATTTTTCTGAATTTGACAAACCAGAATGAAAAACTCCTACATCACTTCCAAAATATATCTTTAATCTATTAATAATTTGAGAAGTTAAAGCAATTTCTGGCAAAAGATATAAAGACTGTTTGCCAGATTCTATTTGAGATTTTATTAATTTAATATATACTTCTGTTTTTCCGCTAGAAGTTACTCCATGTAATAATGTTATATTTGATTTGTTAAAAGAATTAACAATCTCTTTATATGCTATTTCTTGAGAAATAGATAAAGTTTTTAATGATGAAACTTTTTCAATAGATTCAAATAATCGACTCATTATCTTATTCTCAATCTTAATTACACCCTTTTTAGATAATTCTAAAATTATTCTTCTATTAATTTTATATTCATTTACTAATTCAGTTATTGTCCATGATCTTTCTGGATAAGACTTGGAAAGATCTACAAATAATCTAATAAACTCATTTTGCTTCTTTGCTCTTTTAGTCAAATTAATTAATTCATCAATATTGGAGTTAATTAATTTAACTGTTTGGATATACTTATGCTTGAATTTCTCCTTTAGGTCCTGAGAAGTTAATAAAATTTCTTTTCTAATGAGGTTGTTTATATTATATAAAACTCTATTAATTTTCACTGACTTCACAACATCACTTACTTTACATTCATTCTTTTTAATTAGAAAGTTTAATATCTTTAACTCACATGAAGAAAGACCATCTATATCACCATCGAATTCAGGATCAATAATTAAAATTGTTTCTGAAGCTAATTTCAAAAACGACGGCAAAGCCATATTTGACACGTCTCCTAGAGAAGAGGCGTAATAATCACTAATCCATTTCCAAAATTGGATTTGAATTGGTGTTATTAAATTATCATCATAAATCTCCAATACATTTTTAGTAACATAATTAGGCTTTATACTATGAACGTTAACAACTACAGCAGTATAAATTCTTCTAGCACCAAATTGAACTACAACTCTATTACCAATTTGAACTTCATCAGAAATATTGTTCAAAGAATAGGTAAAACTACCTAATTGAGGAATAGGTAGGATAACATCTACATATGATTCTTCTTTACTCATTTAAGCAAATATCGCTAAAAAATAGATAAATAATCTGTTTATATTTGTTATACATATAAATAATAATTGAATTTATTAATTTTGTAACTATACTAACTACATACAAATAAATGACAACAATAAATTACATTTATATATTGACACTGCTTACATTTTTATTTTCTTGTAATAAAAAAAATCCAACACATCTATATATTGAGTTTATACATACTATTGATGACGTAAATATAATAAGTGATTTTGAATCTAATCATGAAGAATACATTCTAAATAATAAAAGATTTAAAATAAATAATGATTTGCTTCCATACACAAATTTTATAGGACAAAAATATAATATACAAACATTAAAATATTTAATATCAAACATTAAAATAGTTGACATCAATTCTATGAGTACATAAATTAAAGATATACATTTTGTTGATATTTCTAATCCTAATTCTCTAATAATTGATTGCGGAGAAATAGAGAATAGAGAGTATGAGAAAATTCAATTTACCATGGGAATTGATTCCATCTATAACATTTCAAATGAATTTATTAATGAAAATTTCCATAGCACTATGTATTGGCCAGAAATTATGGGTGGTGGATATCATTATATGAAATTAGAAGGAGATTATGATACCATAACAAAAGGATATGCAACTCATACTGGTGGAACTAACGGTAAAGATTTTTCGTTTAACAACATAATTGACATTAATATTACTACAAATGACCAAACTGAAGCAGTTACATTAACAATAAATATGAATATAAATAATTGGTATCAAAATCCTCATACAATAAATATATCTCCAGGAATAATGAGCAATGAAAGTAGACAATTAGAAATAAAACAAAATGGAGAAAGCAATGTCTTCACATTAGAGTCAATAAATATATTAGATTAAAATTGAAAAAAAATATTTTTGCACTATTATTAATTACTTCACTCTTCTATTCTTGTAAAAAAGAAGGATGCACTGACCCTTTAGCTCTAAATTATAACCCAGATGCTGAAATAAATAATGGAAGTTGTGATTATTTTAACACAACACCATATGAAATCGAAATACCCTATGGTTTTCCTGATATGATAATACCTGAAGAAAATCCGATGTCTATGGAAGGGGTGGAACTTGGAAAAAAATTATTCAACGATCCAATTTTAAGCATAAATAATTCTATTTCATGTGCAAGTTGTCATATACAAAGCTTTAGTTTTAGTGACCCAAATCAATTTAGTTTTGGAACTGATGGCATACATGGAACAAGAAATGCTTCTGCCATTATAAATGCGGGATGGCACACTAGTTTAAATTGGGATGGATCTGCAATGAGTTTAGAAGAACAAGCTTTTGAACCGATCAGGAATACTTTAGAAATGAATAACTCATGGCAGAATGTTGAAAATAGATTAAATCAAGATGAAGAATATAAACTATTATTTAAAAACTCTTTCAATATAGATTATATTGATTCAAATCATATTGTTAAAGCAATAGCTCAATTTGAAAGAAGTTTAATATCTAATAATAGTCGATTTGACAAATATATTAGAGGTGAATTGCAACTCAGTCCCTCTGAACTAAATGGATATGCGATTTTCAATACTGAAAAAGCAGATTGTTTCCATTGTCATGGAACTAATTTATTTACAGATAATCTATTTCACAATAACGGACTTGACACAGATCCATTCCAAGATTTAGGTTTAGGAAAAATAACAGGTGAAATTAATGACAATGGAAAATTTAAAACTCCCACATTAAGAAATATTGCTTTAACTGCTCCATATATGCACGATGGCAGATTCCAAACACTTGAAGAAGTAATTGAGCATTATGACAATGGAGGCCATTATTCTTCTACAATTGATCCATTAATGAAAAAACTTGGAATAGGTTTACTCTTAACAAACCAAGAAAAACAAGACTTAATAGCATTTTTACACACACTTTCTGATGTGGAATATATAAATGACTAATAAATGAAAAAATATAATTTTATTATATATATTTTAATTTTAATTTGTTTGAATACAAAAGCTCAAAGAAATTGTGGATCCGAGGTAAAAATGTCTTTACTGCAGCATAATAACAAAAATCAATTAATCAAAAGAAATATCATAGAAAATAAAATCAGAGAGGAACAATCAAAAAGTATTAATTCGAAAATAAATTCAATTAATATACCGGTAGTTGTACATATACTATATAATACCAATGATCAAAATATTTCTGATGAACAAATATATAGTCAAATAGAAGTATTGAATGATGATTATAATAGAACTAATTCTGATGCCATTAATATTCCTAATGAATTTCTGCCTATAGCTGCGAGTCTACAAATTAATTTTTGTTTAGCAAAACAAGATAATGATGGCAATCCTACATCAGGAATTATCAGGAAATATACTAATAATACTGAATTCAATGTATTTGACACCTCAATACACTATAATGCATTGGGAGGGTCAAATGCTTGGAATACAGATAATTATTTAAATATTTGGATCTCAAAAATTTCTAATGGTATTTTAGGCTGGGCTCAATTTCCAGGAGTAGGAAGTAAATATACTGATGGAGTGGTTATTGACTACAGAAGATTTGGAACTACAGGAACAGCTAGTTATCCATACAACTTAGGAAGAACAACTACTCATGAAATTGGACATTATTTCAACTTAATTCATTTATGGGGTGACAACTTATGTGGAGATGATTGGGTGAATGATACTCCTACTCAAGAGTCAGCAAATTTTGGATGTAAAATACATCCAAGTTTTTCATGTAATAATAATGGAGACATGTTTATGAATTTCATGGATTATACTGATGATTATTGCATGAATTCATTTACAATTGGACAAAGAAATAGAGTATGGAGCAGTATAAGTAACTACAGACTCAATTTATTAAATTCCAAAGGTTGCGATGAGATTAATACAATTGGAGCTGATGTTGAATTAAACATTATAAAACCAGAAGATAATATGAGTGGATGTAGTAATCCTATATATCCTATTATTACTATTAAGAATAAAAGCAATAATCCATTATACACTGTAACAATTAAATATAAAATCAATAACTCAAATGAAAAATACCAAAACTGGAGTGGATTATTAAATTTCAATGAAATTGACACAATAAATCTTAGTGGGATTCAAATAGACGGCACATCTCATATAATAGAATGCACAGCAATTCTAACTAATAATCAATTAGATATAAATCCAACAGATAATAAGAAAATAAAATATTTCCAAACATCAACATCAGCTACTAGTATAAATGTTAAATTATTAACTGATAATTATGCTAATGAAAATTCTTGGATATTAATGAACCTAGATAATGAATTAATTGATAGTCATGACTCTTTGGAAAGCAATCAAGAATATAACTACAATTATTGTCTAAATAATGGTTGTTATAAAATTATAATCAATGATGAATTTGGGGATGGCATCTGTTGTGATTATGGAAATGGACATATAAGCATTTATCGAGAACACGAAAATAGTCTGATTGGCAGTATCTCCACATTTACATATACAGACACATTTACTTTCTGTATTACAACCCTTAATGAGACTGAAAATTTTTCAATAAAAAATGATGTATATCCAAATCCAAGTAACGGAATAATAAATATAAATGATAGTAAATTTAAAAAAGATATGATTATTTTTGCAAGAGTATATGATACTTTTGGTAGACTACATTTAAAAACTAATTTAAGTAGTTTAGAAAATATTAAGTTAACATCATTAAAAAATGGAATATATTTTATTAAATTGTCTCAAGATGAGAAAAACTCAATTTATAAAGTATTAATCAATAAATTATAATATGATTAAAAAAAAATTTCTTACTTTATTTATACTTATATGTATAATTAATCATCTAAATTCTCAAAATATTCAAACGTTAAAAAAATGCAATACTACATATTTAGTTAATAAGGCAATTGTAGAAGATTATAATTACAAAATAGGAATTGAAGAATCAAATAATAAAAATAATAATTGGATAAAAAATAACAAATCAAATATCACCAAAGAAACTTTGATTATTCCAACAGTTGTTCATGTTATTTATAGAAACAGTCATTCAAATATAGGTTCTGGAACTAATATCTCAGATGCTAAAATAGAAGATGCAATCAGAATATTAAATGAAGACTATAGTAAAACCAACCCTGAATTTCCTAATCCACCAAGAAATACATTTGTTAATTATGCTGGAAATCCAAATCTACAATTCTGTTTAGCAACTGAAGATGAAAATGGAAACCCTACTAATGGAATAACAAGAACATCTACTAATAAACAAAATTNTGACCCTGATTCGGAAAGTAACGACATGAAAAGAAACAATACTGGTGGAAAAGATGGATGGGATCCATCAAGGTATTTAAATATTTGGGTATGTGATTTAGCAGTAACTGGCTCAGGTGGAATGGTATTGGGATATGCATATTTGCCAGGATTACCATCATGGATGGCTTGGAGAGATGGATTAGTTGTGGATTACCAATTTTTTGGTACTATTCAAGGCTCAATCGGAGATGGAAGAACAGCAACCCATGAAATTGGTCATTATTTAGGATTACAACATACATTTTGTGAATCATCAAGTGGTGGATGTTGTGATAATGATGATAATAATGTAAGTGATACTCCTGCAACCAGCGGTGTCTATTGGGGTGGGGTTAACTCAAATACAAATAACAATAGCTGTAATGACCTATTATATGGATTTAGCTCTGATTTATTAGATATGGATGAAAACTATATGTCTTATGCTCAAAATACTTGGATGTTTTCAAATTCTCAGTGTTCAGCAATGAATGCTACACTTAATGGATATAGATCAAGCTTAAAAAACTCTAACGTTACTGTAAATTGTTCTGGAACAGGAACTGGTACAAATAACATCTTGGAACAAACTAAAGTATACCCGAATCCTAACAATGGCATTTTCGAAATTGAAACTCAACNAAATAGTTATATTTTAATAAGAAATACAATTGGGAAATTAGTTAATAAGCCATTCTACTCTGATAAAAATAAAATCATAATTAGTTTAGAAAACATAATGAGTGGCATATATTATATTGAAATCATTAGAGATAATCAAAAAGAAATTCAAAAAATCATTATTTCTAAGTGATGTTAAATAGTAAATTAATTTTAGAAAATAGTTGCAGTTCACTCAAACCTATAATTAATAAAATTCTCAACAATATAAGAATTGATATTAATGAAGGAGTAAATTTATTAAACAACGGATCTATTGACTTACTAGGAACATTAGCTAATTACATTAGAGAAAATAAACATGGTAATTTAACATACTTTAACAAGAATATTCATATTGAACCAACTAATATTTGCGTATTTGACTGCAAATTTTGTGCATACTCTAAATTATTAAGACATAAAGAGGAAGGATGGGAATTTACTCAGGAAGAGATGCTTAATCAAATAATTGATCATGAGGATCAAGACATTACAGAAGTTCATATTGTTGGAGGAGTTCATCCAAAAATGGGACTTGATTATTTTATTAATTTAATAAAAAGAATAAAAGAAATTCGACCTAACTTACATATAAAAGCATTTACAGCTGTAGAATTAGAATATATGTGTAGAAAAGCAAAAGTTTCATATGAAGAAGGATTAAGAAAACTTAAGGCAGCAGGTCAGAATTCTTTACCTGGGGGTGGTGCGGAAATATTTGATGAAGAAATTAGAAATAAAATTTGCAAGGACAAATGTTCAAGCAAACAATGGCTAGAAATCCATGAAACCGCACATAAAGTTGGAATGAATTCTAACGCCACAATTCTTTATGGACATATAGAAAAAAGTAAAGATATAGTTGATCATTTGAACCGATTAAGAGCCTTACAAGATAAAACAAATGGTTTTAACGCTTTTATACCATTAAAGTTTAGAAATGGAAATAATCAAATGTCAGAAATTAAAGAAGTGAACATGCTTTATGATCTTAAAATATTTGCATTTTCAAGAATTTTCCTTGATAATTTTGATCATATAAAAGCATACTGGCCAATGATTGGAAGAAAAACAGCTCAAAATCTTTTAGCTTTTGGTGTAAATGATATTGATGGTACAATTCATGATACTACAAAAATTTATTCTATGGCTGGAGCAGAAGAACAAAAACCTATAATGACGCCTAAAGAAATAATTTCATTAATAGAAAATGTTGGTAGAAAAGCTGTAGAAAGGGATACTGTTTATAATAAAATTAAAGAATATTAAATATATATACCTTAATATTCTAATTCACCCATCTCCATTCCTANTTTCATCATTTTAGCAAAATCTTCTCCCATGCACTCACCAATCAATTCAAACATATCAGAGGGATCCTCAAACATGTCCTCCATATCATCCATGTCTGAAATATCGGTTAAGTTAGGAAACAATTCTGAAATATTAGTACACATACATGTAGCTATTTCATTATAAGAAGGCACATTGAACATATCCATCATTTCTTCAGGCATAGGATCATTTCTCATCTCGTTTTCTAATTCAGTAACACAATCATTCATCAATTCACTAGACCATATACTTTCAGCTGCCTCGTCAGAAGCCTCTTCAACTGATTCTTTTTCTGCACTTCCACATGAAAAAATTGACATAAATAAAATGATTAATAGAAAATAACTTAATTTATTGTTCATATTTTTTTTTTTACAATAATACAAATCATTCTTGAATTATCCTTTTAATTAGGGATAACTTATGAGAATAATTTGAAAAAGATATTTTATATATTCCATTATCATCTAAGTCATCAATTCTGACATAACCAGAAGCATGAATTATTTTATTGTTTTCTAAGATAATTCCAACATGATTAATAAGGCCATTTTCATTTTGAAAAAATGCTAAGTCTCCTTGTTTGATACTATCATATTCAACACTAGAGCCAACTGTGGATTGATCAATCGCATCCCTAGGCATATCTACACCAAAAAATCTAAAAACCATTTGAGTAAAACCCGAACAGTCAATACCATATGGGGATCGGCCTCCCCATAAATAAGGTGTATTCACATATTTATTTACAAGTAAAGGAAGATCTTTTAAGAATAACTTATTTACTATTTTACACTCATTAATAGAGAACTTATTATTGTTTAACACAAAATCACTATCTGTATCATTAGCATAAATATAGCTACCTTGTACTATATTTATGTTATTACCTATAATTGTAGATGGATTATTATATAAATAAGATAATTTAATAGATTTTAATCGATTATATTCAATTTTACTAATCTGACATAATTGTTTCTGACAAATCCATCCAATATATCCATCATGTAATAACTTTACCTTAAAGAAACCATTAGATTTTTCAATGATTTCATATAGCTCTCCAAAAAGAATTTGATTAACCATTTCTGATTTATCATCAGGTTGCTTTCTCATAGGAATAATTGATATATCTGCTAATCCTATTTTCATAAACTTTCAATAACTACAGAAGATGCACCTCCACCTCCATTACATATTCCAGCAACTCCAATCTTTCCATTATTTTGTTTTAGAACATTAATCAATGTAACAATTATTCTAGAACCAGAACTTCCAAGTGGGTGACCTAAGGAAACCGCTCCACCATTTACATTTACATGATTAGGATTTAATCCTAAAAGTTGAATATTAGCTAATCCAACTACAGAAAAAGCTTCATTTAATTCAAAGAAATCAACTTCAGATATAGTAATATTTGCTTTTTTCAATGCGATAGGAACCGCTTTAGAAGGAGCTGTCGTAAACCATTCAGGTTCTTGTGCAGCATCAGCATATGAAATAACTTTTGCAATAGGATTTAATCCTAATTCCTTAGCTTTTTCTAAACTCATTAATAATAATGCTGAAGCTCCGTCATTCAAAGTTGAAGCATTTGCCGCAGTGATAGATCCATCTTTCTTAAAAACAGACCTCAATAGAGGTACTTTTTCCAAATTTACATTTAAATACTCTTCATCTCTATTAACTAATTTACCATCTCCCTTTCTTTGAGGAACTAATACAGGAACAATTTCATTATCAAACCTACCATTATCCCAAGCATTTTTAGATTTTTCATAAGAATTGATAGCGAAATTATCTTGATCTTTTCTTGTAAAACTCATATCATTAGCACAAATTTCCGCACAATTGCCCATGTGAACATTATTATAAACATCAGTTAATCCATCTTTTATCAAACCATCTATTAACTTTAAATCACCTAATTTTTGACCTTTTCTACCAGAATTAAGATAGTGAGGAATTTGTGACATATTTTCCATCCCACCAGCTATGACAATATCATTATCACCAGATTTTATTGTTTGAGATGCAATCATTAGAGATTTCATACCAGATGAGCATACCTTATTGATTGTAGTACATGGAACATCTTTAGGAAGACCAGCTAAAACCGCAGCTTGTCTTGCAGGAGCTTGTCCAAGATTAGCCTGTAAAACATTTCCCATAAAGACCTCATCAATTTGACTTGAATCTAATCCAGATCTTTTTACTACTTCTTTTATAGCTACAGCTCCAAGTTCTGGAGCAGAAATAGTAGACAAAGAACCTCCAAAACTTCCCATTGGAGTTCTGGCTGCAGAAATAACAACAACTTCTTTCATAAAAAAAATTTATATTAATAATATGTTGCGAATTTAAATAAAAATGGTAATGTAATATAATAGATTAAATTATATTTGTCTTATGAAAGAATATTTTCAATACATTCCTCATTTAATTTTATTTATTATCGCAATAATTTACATTAAGGATAAATTTTTTGACCATACTGATTATAACTCAATGTTACTAAATGGGGGTTTAATTATTGATGTAAGATCAAAACTAGAATTTTCATCAGGAAATATAGTAAATTCAATTAACATACCATTAAATGAAATCGCTAGTAGTACTCAGAAAATACCAAACAAAGATCAACAAATTATTACATGTTGTGCTTCAGGAATGCGTAGTGCATCAGCAAAAGCTATTTTAATCTCAAAAGGTTATACAAATGTAACAAATGGTGGAGGTTGGGTATCTTTGGAGAGGAAAATTAATAAAAAATGAACAAAATATTTACTCTAATATTTATAAGCTTCTTTATTATAAATTATAATCAATCTCAAAACTTCTCATTTGAATCTAAATTTATTGAATATGCAATATTCGATCAAAGTATTGATGATTACGCTTCTACTGGTAAAGAATGGCAAGTAATTAGAGTTGATATTTGGGATGACTATGTACAATTAACAGGAAGTGATGAAGATGGAAATCAAGAAAATAAAATCCTCTGGTGGGAAATGAATGAAGAAGAAAGTTCAGATGACTATGTAGTTTATTATACCGAAAAAAATATTGAAAAAATTGTTTTCAACACTTTAGAAGATGAAATTTATATTTTCTATGAATACAATGAAAAATTAAACCTTTTTATTGAATTAATGATATTAAGTAAAATAACACAAATAGAATAACAGAACAATACAAATCAATTATTTAACTAATTGAAATTCCACCCTTCTATTAATAGCATGAGAATCACTGATTAATCTTGTTTCGCCAAACCCCTTAGTTGATATTCTATCTGGATTAACATCTTTATATATTAAATAATTCATTACTACATTCGCTCTATCTATTGATAATTGAAGATTATATTTTTTAGTTGATATTTCAGATGTATGGCCATTTATTTGCATTTTTGACAAGGCATTATCTTGATGATTTAAAAACTCAGCAATCTTATTTAAAATTATTTTTGCATTTTCATTCAGTTCAAATGAATTATGATCAAAATGAACCATACTTGCCCATAAGTTAATATTATTCCAAGTAACTTTAGAATTATAAATAGTATCGTAACCAAAAATGAAAACAGTGTCAGTTTTAGATGTATACAATGAGTCATATTCTGGACAGCCATTATTTAGAATAGGACCAGGCATTTCGGGACAATCATCTAATAAGTCTTGTAAACCATCTTTATCAGTATCTGGGCATCCTTTAAAGATTAATAAACCAGGAACATCAGGACAAATATCCATTTTATCAATTATTCCATCAGAGTCTCTATCTGGGCATCCATTATTTTGCACTAAACCAGCTTCCTCAATACAGTTATCGTCTATATCTGGAACTCCATCATTATCTTTGTCAGGACAACCTTTTAAAGCAAATAATCCCGGTTTTTTTGGACACCTATCATCTTTATCTAGTACACCATCTTTATCGGTATCTTTTTCAATTCTATTAAAATTATATGTAAGCAAAAAACCATGGGATCCATAACTAGGAATTCTCATTTTCGAAGTAGTTATATCATAACTATATCCAAATTTATAATTATTAAAAGACAAACCTAAGGTTGTAACAATTGCATCTCCAGTTCTAAATGAAATACCACCCCAAATTAAATCCTTATAACCTATTATTGAGTTAATATCAAACTGTATGTTAGTAGCGCCTATTTTTTTAAATAAAATAGATGGATAATACTTAAATTCTTTAGATATTGAATATCTGTATTTACCGTGTATATAATAATGATTAACCAAACTATTATTTATTCCAGTATTACTTATATTTAAATTACTATTAAAAATATTAATAACAGAAAAACCAACATTAAATTTATTTGAAAAGTAATTTCCTCCAATGGAGAAACTATTTCCAAGAACCTTATCCGAAACACCTGATTGCATGGCTGGATCTATAACTCCATCATCTTCTAAGATTATATCACTATTATTCATTTGATATTGGAAAAGGTTAGCAGATAGGCCTAATGACATATTATGATTTCCAAGAGATTTAGTTATGTATGAACCACTTATAGTAGCTGAAAGTAATGATATAGGACCTGTATTATCATTAACAATAGTTACACCGGTACCATATAAATGATTATTTCCATAATATGATAACAATTGAGTTTTAGGAGCACCCTCAAAGCCTGTCCATTGATCTCTAACCATCAAGGCAACTTGGTTTTGCGGTTTAGAGCTAATTAAAGCGGGATTAATAACCGCATCATTAAGCATGTATAAAGAATAATGAGGTAATTGTTGAGCAAAAATAACCATGGGAATAAACACTATAATAAAAAATATCCTCTTCATCTTTTAATCGTTACAGTTCCATCATATACTCTATCTAATTCTACTAATTCAATTATGTAAAAGTAAGTGGCAATTGGAAGATCGATACCATTACTTTTTCCATCCCATGGTATATTATATCCATCAGAATAAAAAACTTGTTGACCCCATCTATTATAAACACTAACTAAAACATTTGGAAAATTAAATAGTCCATAAATAGACCATTCATCATGAATACCATCTCCATTTGGAGTAAATCCACTAGGAATTTCAATACATCCATCAAGACCTTCAAATCCAACCTCTAACATTTCAAACAAATAATTACAAGAATTAGCATCAGAAATTTGCACAGAATAATTACCTTTAGATAAATTAAATAAATCCTTATCTATAAGTCCATTAGACCAATAAAAAGCGTAAGGAAAAGTCCCCCCATAAACGTTTAACAATATAGATCCGTCATTATTTTCTTCACATGAAGCGTCAATAATTGTATAATCTATCATCAATTCTGAAGGCTGATCAACAAACACATCAAAACTGTCAAAACATCCATTTTCATCAGTTACAGAAACAGTATAAGTGCCAGAGGACAAATTATCTATATCACTACTATTTTGACCATTATTCCATTGAAAGTAATAAGGAGGAGTATTACCAGAAATAGAAAAATTAATTTCACCATCAAATTGACCAAAACAATTTACATCATTAACCTGGGATACAGGAAAATAAGGGAGAGGCTCAATAATATTGAAAACCTCAGTCAATGAACAACCATTAATATCACTAACAGTTAAAACATAATTTCCTGCTATTAAATTATATCTATCTTGCAATGCAGATCCATCATTCCAACTATACATAAGACTTCCGGTTCCACCAGAAACCTCTACATCTATAAACCCATCACTATCGCCACTACATAAGATATCACTTTGAGAAGATAATAAATCTATAGCAGATGGCTCAACAATAATAATAGTATCATAATAATTACAATTATTGGAATCTGAAACAATAACACTATAAAACCCAGATGAAAGATTATTTATACCTGCATCAGTTTCATTATTGCTCCACAAATAACTATAATCTCCAACACCACCTGAAACAATCAAATCTATATTCCCATTTGAATTCCCAAAACAATCTATATTATCAACATAATAATTTGATGTTATTGACTGAGGTTGATCTATAAAGTAATAAAATGTATTAATACAAGAGTTTATATCCATAATATCTACTACATATTGACCAAAAGTCAAATTACTAAATATACTATTACTAAGGAATGATCCACCATTGATAGAAAAATAATATGGAGGAACACCACCATAAGCAGCTGAAAGATCAATTACTCCATTTGATTCAGAGTAACATAAAACATTCTGAAGGTGCGCATTATCTACAATTTGAAGATTTTCTAGAATCTGAATGTTAATATTAGTATCACAACCATTTGAATCAACAACAATTACAGAATAATTACCTGCAAACAAGCTATCAATATCTTCCGAAACAGAAGCATTACTCCAAAGATAAGTATAAGGTATAGTTCCACCAGAAACTGTCAAATCGACACTACCAGTATTTGATCCAGCACACAACACATCATTTATCACTTCATTAATAATCAATGGGAAAGTAGGTTCAGAAATAAAATAACTTTTAAAAACACTACAATTATTACCATCTTTAACTTCAACATTATAAAAACCAGAAGATAAGTTTATTAAATCCTGATTTGTCGAACTATCACTCCATAAAAAAGAATATGGCATTATACCTCCGATTACATTTAAATAAATACTACCTGTTTTTTCACCATTACACTGAACACTAACTAATGAATCATCAACTAACATCTGTTCAGGCTGATCTACATGAACTGTATCGGTAAAAAAACAACCATTTGAATCAGTTAACACATATATATACTCTCCAGACAATAAAGAATCTAGTACTAAAGAATTACTAATAGAATTTGTCCAATATATATTAACAGGATCTACACCTCCTTGAGTATTAATATTGATACTCGCATCCGCATACATAAAACACGAAGCGTCTTCTACTAGCGGAATTCCAAATAATGAATCAGGATGATAAATAGATATAATAGTATCCTTAACACAGGAATTCAAATCAGAAATTTGTAATGAATAGTTTCCAGCAGACAAATTTGATATATTTGTACTATTGGATAAATAATTGTTTGAACTAACCCACTGGCTAGTAATTATACCAGTACCCCCAGAAGAGTTTACATATATAGAGCCATTACTCTCTCCAAAACAAGCATTATCGATAGTAAAAATAGAATCAAAATTTAATTCTAATGGTTCATCAACATAAAAGTAAAAAGTATCTCTACATCCATCACCATCAATAATTTCTAAAGACAAAGAATCACTACATAGATTAGAAACTAATGAATCTGCCAATCCATTACTCCAACTATATATAACAGGAAATTTAGCATTGATAAACTGTACTAAAATTTGACCTTTACAAGAAGAATAGCAACTATCATTAGTTATTGAATATATATAATCAAATGAATCTTTTTCAGGCAATATCAAATCGATACTATCCTGACAATTATTAGCGTCAGAAAATACTAAAGTATATAAATCAGGACAAAGATTCACAATAAAATTATTTAAACTATCTACAATACTCCCATTCTGCTTCCAAATCATTCCATATGGAGCGTTACCTCCTTGAATATTAGCGATAATCTCACCATCGCATGAGGAGTAACATGAGGTATCAATCATAATTGAACTTATTTTCAAACTATCAGGATTTTGAATAAAATAAGATTTAGTGTTAGAACATCCATTAGAATCAGTAATTACAATAGTTGACAATCCATAACAAATATTAAATGCAGTATCTGAAGTTTGAGATAAAGGATCATCCCAGATAAAAGAAAATGGTGGTTGTCCTACTAAAGAATCAACAAAAACTACCCCATCACACTGACCTATACATGATATAGGGTAACCACTAATAACAGCATCAACTTGTAACGGATTGTTTAAAAAAAATGAATCAACTCTTAAACAATTATTCTGATCAAGAATATTAACAACATAAATACCACTATCCAAAATAAATCTATCTTCAGTGTTAACTCCATTCTCCCATAAAAAAGAATAGTACTCATCACCAGAATTAGGAATGCCATCAGGATCAAATGGAGTAGCACCAGCTACAGTTATATCAATATATCCATCATTAAAGTTAAAACAACTTGGATCTGAAACTGATTCCTCAAATACAGAAAAATTTGGAGGACCATTAATAGAAATAACATTACTATTATCAACCAAATCTCCATTAACATCAGTAATTGTAACAATGTAATCACCTGGACAAAGGGTGTCTTGATATGAAACCCCAGGCCATGGATTAGAACTATTAAACCACTCATAAGAATATGGCTGATTATTTCCGTATACTGTAATAGAAATAAGACCATCACATACATCATAACAAGTTGTTTCAGAAAAACAATACTTTACAGAATCAGCATTACTAACGTTAGTATCAGTAAAGCAATTTTGTGAGAACAAAAAAAATGGAAAAAAAGAAATTAAAAACAGAAGCCTATTCATAATACAAAGATAAAATATTAAAACACTTTTTCAATACATTTTTTTTTGTAATTTTACGACATTAAAAAAAATTCAAATGAAAAGAATACTAATATCTTTATTTTCAATTATACTATTAAATACTTCTAGCTACGCTTCTTTTCCAATAACTCATTCTGAAGAATTATCAAATGATAACAAAGAAATTTTAATGTCAAATCCAGATGTAGATTGGAAAGCTTTTAATTTATGTTTAGCTGGAGGGTATTTAGGACTACATAGATACTATTTGGGACATAATGGAATTGGTGTTCTTCAAACCCTAACACTTGGAGGAGCTGGAATATGGTGGATCAGTGACTTAATTCGCATATCAAATGGTGACCTATATAGAGGTCCACTTGACCCTCAATTCCCTGAAATTGATTGGAATATGCTTTTACTATGTCTTCCACCATTAGGATTATTAGGAATTCATAGATTCTATAGAGGAGATCGAAAAATTGCCATGTGGCAACTATTTACTCTTGGAGGATTAGGAGTATGGTGGTTAATTGATCTTGTTAAGATACTTATGGGTAAATTATATAAGCAGTAAAATCATTTATCTACTATAAGTTTTCTATTTTTCACTACAATTCCATCAGATATATCAATAAGATAAATACCTTTTTTAAATTCTGAAATATCTATTTGAATATTAAATTCAGTATCATTTACATTAGTATTTGTGTACTCAAATATTTTTTCAGATAGAATATTATAAATAGTTATATATAAATTTTCTGAATTAAATAAATCCAATGTAATATTGACATCAGTAAATGCTGGATTAGGATAGATTGATAAATTTTCAATACTGTTTTTATTATTTATAGATGTTGAAAGCCAATCAACATAAATGTTTAATGTATCTGTAATACATCCTAAATCATCCACAACTACAAATGAATATATTCCATTTACTATTGGAATATACTGAAAAACAGAACCATTATTCTGAAGTGTTGTTATTAAACCATTTGGTCCATATAGATAATATGTAAATGGTGGAATTCCAAAATTAACCTGACCTATTAATTGACTACCATAAGAATTAAAGTTAACTATTGGGTCAGAATATGATATATTAGATATAATAATACTATCACATCCAGACATTGAAGACAAAGTATCAAAATATTCACCAGCACTAAAGAAATCTGATCCTATTGGAATGCTATCTCCAATACAAATTATATAATCATTTATTATAGTGGATGTAGGGTTAACTGTTAAAGATGTCATAACAACACTATCACATCCATTAATACTTGTTAAAATATCTATATATGAACCAGGTAAAGTATATATACTATTACCTACTATGTAATCTTCTCCTTCACAAATGGATACGTTATTTGAAATAATATAAGAATTATTCACTATTACATCAGTCATAACTAAACTATCACAGCCATTGGATGCAAGATAAATATCTGTATATAAGCCTGACTGATAATATATGTTATTACCAACAATTATACTATCTCCATCACATATAGAAAAACTTTGAAATATACTAGAATTAGTAGAAACATCTAAAGAAGTATTAATTATACTATCGCAACCATTGATAGTTATTAAAGAATCTACATAATTTCCTGAAACAGAATAAATAGAATTCCCAATAATCAAACTATCCCCATCACAAATTGAATACAAATTATTAGTGCTAAAAGAATTAAAAACTGTAAGCATTGTATTTATAATACTATCACATCCATTTTGATCAATTAATGTATCAAAATATGACCCCGAATTTTGATATATCGAATTCCCTATCACATAAACTGAATCATTACAAATCTCAACAAAATTATTAACTACTGAAGTAGCATTACATGGTGGAAATAAATATGCATCTAAAATAGTCATAACGCCATTATTTAACATCACAGATAAGGTATCTGAAATATAACCATTAGCAGAAAAAACAACTTGAAAACTTCCAGAGGATATACTTGCAGTCTGATAGAAACCCACTAAGTTAGAAACTTGTGATATAGAAGTATTAAGTAATTGAATTGTTGCATTATTAATTGGCATATTTGAAATTGCATCATAAACATTACCTTTAAGATAACAAGCTTGAAGAAAATCTCTTCCAAAAATTAATAATTGTCCAGATCCATTAGATCCACTATTAATTTCAGAGGATATTATATTTCCTGAAGGCAAAAAAGGGTATGTCCCCCAACATCCATCAAAACCATTTCCTGATCCTGAATATGAATCATAAAATGCAACCTCAATCATGTGATTTGGATGAGTGATATCGTGAACGGTAGTACCATCTCTGTAATATGAAGTAATTAAAAAATTACCATCAACATGAGTATTATGAGGAATAGAATTAGATCCAGGATTAGATTGAATTCTATCTACTTCTTGTATATTACTTAAATTAGTTACGTCATATGCGGCTAGGTATGCATCTGATTGTTCATCAGTAGTAAAAACATAATCACCATCTTCAGAAATCCAAGCATTATGCGTGAAATTATTTGGAGTACTTTTTGAACCTAAAGTAATAGGATTAGATTTATCACTTACATCAATTGCATATAATTTACCATCATAAATACATCCAGCCCATAATGTATCACCTCTAACCATACCATCATGAATATATTCCTGATCCCACTCACCTAAATATATTGGATTCATTGGACTAGAATTTACATCTAAGAAAATAACACCATCAGATTGAGAGCCAGAACCTCCGGCACCAAAAATATACGCAATCCCATTTTCATCAATATATATATTGTGAGCACTTGTAAATGAAGTAGAATTACCATTTGCATTTGAAAACTGAGATACATGACTATATGTACTACCTGACATATCACTAAGATCTACTATAAGCAAACCAGCATTTGCCTCAGTTGTCACATAAGCATAATTTCCCCATGTTTTAACATCTCTCCATATAGAGTTAATGTCTGAAATAAAAAACTCTTCAAATGGATTAGTAGGTGAAGTAACATTTACAACTGAAAAGCCATTTCTAAGACACACTAGAGCAAATTCATTTCCTGAAGTATCTACCCACCCCCATATATCGCTTCCTTCAGTATTAGGATAATTATAACTACCTAACAAATTCATATTCATACTATTTTGAGAAAAAACAANAAATGCAGATAACAGAAAAAGAATCAATAATTTTTTCATATGCTCAAAAATAATAAATATTGATGAAAAAAATTAATTAGGTTGAATAATCTCAAATTGAGTTTTAAGCTCAAATCCTTCATCATCAACAACAGTTAAATCATAACTTCCTTGGGGAAGATTCATTTTCTTAGAATGATTAGAACGAGTTTTACCTATGTATTTATTATTTAAATGCCAATAAACAATAGAACCAGTTCTTTTATGCGCCAATTTAAAGATTGCTTTATTTAAATTACCATCTAAATCCCTAGGTAAAAATAATTGAGAACCATTTTTTGGATATACTATTTCCATAGACCTTCCAACATCTTTGTCACATCCAGGAAAAACATCAGGTTCCTGTTGGTAAAATGGATCTACCATTTTATAATAATATGACATAAGTGGTGGTAAAACAAACCAAGAAGAGTGAACCATTTCTGAAACTTCATAACATTCACTATTTACAATATACAGTGAGTCACTAGTTAGATGTAATGTTCTATGGTACTTACATTGTTTAGCGCTAACACAAGATTTTGGTACTAATTCGGTGATTATTTTATTACAATGAATACTTGGTAAATCACCACTTTTGTCACAAATTTCCATCTCAACTAAATCATTATAAGGAGTACTAAACCAAGTAGTTTTGGGTAATAAATCAAAAACATTAAACATTATTGGAGCAGCAATTTTTGTACCAGTCAATCCCGGTCTTCCTTCACCATCAGAATTACCAACCCAAACTACTACCACATACTCAGGTGAAACACCTACTGCCCAAGCGTCCCTATTACCAAAACTAGTCCCTGTTTTCCAAGCTATTTTAGAAGAGGATGAAAAGGATTCCCACTGGCCTTCTTCTATTGGTCTAACTAATTCACATAAAACTTCAAAAGTTTTCCAAATACTTGAAAAAGAAAAATGACTCTCATCTACCAATACTTTTGAAGTCATATCTTTAACTAAAATTGACGGAGGACTATAAGCATTTTCATCATATCTATAATTATATTCTATATGATTATTTAATACAGAAGCCATTCCAGTATATATTGTTCCAAGTTCCCACATACTTACCTCCCCTCCCCCTAGTATTAAAGACAATCCATAATGTTTTGCCTGATTATTTAATGATTTGATACCAAGCAATTTTAACTTATCGTAAAATTTATGCTGACCATATTCACTTAATTGCAAAACAGAAGGAATATTCAAGGACCTAATTAAAGCATTTGATGATGCAACTGCCCCATCAAAAGTTTTGAAGAAGTTTTTTGGAGAAAAAGAATGAATTTGAGTAGGCACATCAGGAACTAAACTATGAGGCATAGCGTATCCTTCATCTAATATTGCAGCATATAACAGTGGTTTTAATGTGCTTCCTGTACTCCTACGAGAATTAATCATATCAACATTACTTCCACATCTTTCTTGCTTGCAATTTGAATTACCAACATATCCCAAAACACTTTTTTTCTTAACATCGATGACTAAAATAGAAGAATTATGAATTTCATTATACCTTAATAAATCATGATTTCGTTCTACTAATTTATTCAATTTGATTTGCAAAGCTCTATCTATATTCACTCTGCATATTTTACCTTTTTGACCATCAAGTATTAATCTATCTAATAGATGTGGTGTTAATTGAGGCAAAGTCTTTGGCCTTTCAGGAATAGGTTCCAACATAGAAAGTTCACATGTAATTGAATCAATTATATTTTTATCTCTTAACTTTATCAATAATCGATCTCTTTTATTTTTCAACAAATCATGATTTTTTCCTGGATAAATTAAAGATGGAGCATTAGGCAAAACAGCTAGCATAGCAGATTCTCCCCAAGACAACAAATGAGGAGATCTATTAAAATATCTCCAAGATGCAGCTTCTAAACCAACGACATTTCCTCCAAAAGGAGCATTAGAAACATATATCTTTAAAATTTCTGATTTACTCAATGAAAACTCTAACCTTAAAGACAATAGAATTTCTTTAATTTTTTCTAAATAAGTACGAGACTTCCCTTTTCTAGACAATCTAATTGTTTGCATTGTAATAGTACTGCCACCACTAACTATTTCATCCTTGTTAATATTTTGATAAATAGCTCGAATTAATGAAACTGGATTAAAACCTGGATGGTAATCAAAATATTCATCTTCAAAATACTTAATCGAAATTTTAAATTTTTCTGGCACTGAATCTGAATCAGGAAAGCGCCACTGACCATCATTAGCAATTCTAGCTGATAGCAATTGACCATTTCTATCTACAATTACCGTTGAAAGAGGATCTTTAAATAAAGGGAATTTTAATGAATTATAAAATAGAAATAAAAATAGAATTAGGAAAAAATAGAAAATATAATTTCTTTTAAAATAATTGTATAACTTTTCAATCACTATTTTTAATTACATTTACCCATTCGCCACCCTCTGTAGCATTAACAGAATTATCATACATCGCTTCACAATTAAAAGCTGGCAAATAGAACTTTCCTAGATATGAAGCATTCAAACTAACTCTAAATACTTTTTTCTCTCCTCTTTTTAGATTAAAATAAGTAAGAACTCTGTCGTCTCTAAAATCTTGATAATCAAAATTACTATTTTGAACAACTGAAGTAAGATCCATTCTTGTATTTCTAATTTCCCATCCAGAAGGAAAAATCTGGGTCAAAGCTAAGTTTTCATAGTCAGAAATACTACCATTATTGATTTCAACTTTTGCATAAAAGTCATTACCTTGTTCAATTTCAGAAGGATCTATTATTCGATTATCCATATCATAGTATCCAATATCCATCTTTATTTTATTATCTATATTCATTGGAATCCCATCATACATAGGTATACCTTTTAAATTTAGGTTAACATACAAAAGACCTTTTGAAGTGTTTTTAACCTCAAACTTTCCTGATTTATTTTCTTCTAAGTTATCTAGATGCAAATGATAATATGTAGAATTAGAAACAACATCTTTCTTAATATTTTTATTTTGATATGAAAACTTAAACTTACTATTATTATCTGAATTCCCTATGTACTTGGTAACCGCTAATAAAGAAAATGATGTAGTCTGAGTGCTCATATAATCATCAGATGATAATTTTTGACAAATATTGTCCATCAACTTCTTTCCATCACTTCGTCTATCTAGCATTGATAATATTTCTAGTATCATTGCTTCATCTCTAGTTTTACTTCCATAAGTATATGAAGAACCCTTATAGTTATCTACATACATATCAGCATTATTTATTAATCTATCAGCAATATCGTTTCTACCAATTAAATGATAAGCTCCTGCCAATCTCCATCTAGAAATATCACTCAATTCACTAATATTTAACATTTTATTCATAGCGCTTAATGCAGGTTTACCAGCTAGCGCAAGAGTATAAAGTCTATATGCTTGATTTAATTGGGTAGATCTTCGATAATAATTTGAACCTGTTCTGTCATTCTCCCATCTATTAGCCATATCATTTTGATATTCTAACCACTTGTCTAGAATGTTAATTGGTAATCTGTAACCACTCTTTTTTGCCTCCAACATAAAATGTCCCGCATAATTAGTTCCCCATTCAGAAGCTGAAGAATTCCTTGAATTAGGCCAATATGTAAAACCTCCACTAGTATTCTGAAAAGAAATAAGTCTATTTAAACCTTCTGAAATATTTTTCTGAATTTCTTTATTTTGCACATCAGTTAATTCAACTAAATTATCTAAAGATAATTGAGGGAAAACTGATGAAGTTGTTTGTTCAATACAGCCATGTGGATACCTAATTAAATAATCTAATCTTTTTTCAAGATTAATAGGAGGTAATGAAGAAAACTCAACTATTCCGGTATTAGTTCCCCCTATTCCAATAGCTTTATAGTTTAAACTTAAAGATTCTCCTGGATTCAAAATCTTAGATGTTACTTTAGAAATCATTGGGTTTGGCATTCTAACATTTAACTCAATATTATGAATCGCCGTTTCACCATCGCTACCACACGTAACCTTAACCTTCGCTACTCCTAATTCATCTTTAACTTTCAATTTAAAAAAGACCATCTTTTCACCTTGTTTACTAAATCGTATTTTTTTAACAGTTGTACCTAGAATATCTATTTTATCATTTGATTCTACTTTTACCTGAACATTTTTAATCAAGTCATTACCAACAAAGACAGTAACTGGCAGTTCTACTTCCTCGGTAGGACCAACTACCCTAGGAAGGGTAGATAAAACCATTAATGGCTTCTTAACTAACGAAGTTTTTGATGATGAGCCATATGCACCACCATCCGCAGCTACTATCATAGTTCTTACAGAACCAATGTAATTAGGCATGTCAAAACTATGACTATTAGTTCGACCTGCCTTTAGATTGAATGGGCCTAAAAACTTAACTACTGGCTTAAATCTGTTAGCTGTTTTATTATTTTCATTTTTTACATACTCATCACCACCAATTTCTAATAATCCAGCAAATTTACCAACAAAAGCCCCCGAAACATACTTATACATATCCCATGTTTTGATTCCTAGCGACTGTTTAGAATAAAATCTACTCCATGGGTTTGGAGTTCTAAAATTTGTAAGGTCTAAAAGTCCGTCATCAACAACAGCAATAGTATACGTCATAGGCTTCCCATTCTTTTCACTAATTTTCATACTAACTTTCTCATTGGGTCTTAACTCATCTGAAATAGCAATTTCTGGTTTTAAATGAGTATTTGGATCCTCAACAGAAATTCCCTTAACACCATACATTCTAATTGGAAGATCATTCAAAGTATTGCCATGTGGCTGGATGAAAGTTATATTTAAATATATATTAGGAGCCATTTCTGGTTTAGCCTTAATTTTATAAACATTCTTACCTTTTTTAACTTCATACCATAGGGTTTCTAAAATCTCATCACCTGATTCTACACTAATAAGTACTCTACCTTTTGAAGCATTTGGTAGTGTAATATTAATTTCTTCACCAACACTATATTTTTTCTTATCAGTATTAAAATCTAACATTTCAGCTCCCTCAGACCGTGCATCAACTGTATTCCAATAACCACCATATGTTAAATAGAATACTTCACCAGAAGAATGATTAGAAATTGGGTCAGTAACTCTGATATAACATCTAGAATGTAGGTTTTGATTTAAGTTAAGTTCATAAATAGCTTTCCCATCTTTTGTACTTACATAATCTGTATAAATCAAATCACGAGAATTTCCAGTGACAAAACGTGCAATATTAGATTTGTAACTGGTTTCCCACCACCAATCCCAATCAAGTTTAAAAATTTCTATCTTCACACGTTTCCTACTAATTGGTGATCCATTTTCATTAACTGTTGCAATTGGAATAAGATTTTTCTTATCAGACATTATTGCTCCACTCCAACCCCTTCCCTCTGGCATTTTAAAACCAACATATGTACTAAATGGAGAATATTTCACTATATCTTGGTAAACACTCGCATCACCACTTTTTTCAAATACTCTAACCTTAAAAGAAGTTTTTAATATACCTGGTGCATCAGAAACATTAAATCTAGGACTTATATTTGCCTCACCGTTTTCATCTAAAACTATTTCAGAAATAGGTAAATTTTGTGTTGAGAAACTTTTTATATAATCATCAAAATTATAGTCTACATAATCATTAAATTTTGTCTTATATTCTGACAAATTAATTTCTAAGTTCGCTTTAAGATTCTTAGCGGGAGCACCATGTAACCATTTAGATGTAATTTTTATTGGTTTTCTAGAATATTTAGTAAGCATATCGCCACCATAATCAAGCATAACCTTTAAACGATTAGGTTTAACTGTTTCTATCCTTAATGATTTCTTAAAAGTTTTATCTCCTAATTTTATTTCAGCATTCCAATATCCTGTTTCATCATCATGTTCAGTCTTTGTTCTAAATACATAAAATCCATTTATACCAACATTTTTAGTAATTCTATTATAAACTTGACCTTTAGCATTATATAGAGTAAATGTTACAGGATGATTTACAGGTAATGTTTTATTCTTATCTTCAAGAATAAATGATATAAATAGTGAGTCTCCTGGCCGCCAAACACCCCTATCAGCATATATATATCCATTAACACCATCGTGCTGACTAGAACCAGATATTTCAAACATACTCATAGAAAGTGATGAGCCATCATCTAATTTTAAATACCCAAAAACATTATCTTTCTTTGCAATTAAATAAAATGGCTTAGCATCAATATTAAATTTAGCTATACCATCACTATTGGTAACCTGAGATTGAATTATTTGATTTTGAAAATTATACAAATCTACTTTCACACCTGATTCAGGATTAGTAGAAATCATATTTGTTACAAACGCAACAACATCTCCGTTAGGGCTTGCTTTAGTAATAATTCCTAAATCAGAAGCAAAAACATTTCTCTGAGCTAAATTATTATATTGATTATAATAAGTGATTTTACATGGATCATCTCTTTCTCTCCAATTATATCCTACAGATTGATAGTTATAATTTGAACTGGAACTCCAATACTGATTATTATCAAATTTCTTATCCTCAAAAGTGAAGTCAGTTTCATATTCACTATAATCATCACAATCACATGGGTATAGGGACTGAGACATTTTAAAACTTAAAACTACTCTGTAAATAGCTCCTGGCTCAACTTCTATAAGTTCTTTTAAATCTAAAGCAAAGTTATTCCAATCATTATAATCAATTGGCTTATCTGACTCAAGAACAACGTCATCTTTGTAAATTAATCTCCCTACCCTATTTAAATTATAGCTACCATCTAAAGAATTAGATTGAAAAAACTGAGACACATTATTTTCAAATATTTTAATAATTTTTACATTTACAGATTTTAAGTTAACTGCTTTAAAAGGGAAAATTAAACCATTAGAACTAGGAAGAATAACTCCATCACCTATTAAGGAAACCTGGGGTTTAATACTAATGAAATTAAGTTCTTCAGAATAGTTAGATAATAAATCTGCACCTTTAGAATTTTTAATATTATCACTAACTCTTAATATCTTTTTTCCTACAAGTTTATTCTTAGGATATACAGTTACAATATTTTTATTTATAGAGAACTCAAGACCCTCATTCGACTCTAAAAAGACTAATCCTTTTAAATTAGTATTTTTAGACAGTGGATCTGAAAAAATTAACTTCATAAATTGATTAGGAAGATGATTTATTTCTGTTTTTACAAGAACAAAATCTCCAAGAGGTGGAATTTCATAATTAATTTTCTTCTTATGTTCAATACCCAAAAAAGTTGCATTAGAATTTATTTTCACAAATTGGCGTGTCTTCTTTCTAGATACACTATCAATAGTAAATATGTGTTCTTTAGGCCCGTGAACCCAATTTACTTTTAACTTTTTACCATTTTGAGAAGCATTAATAATTTTTTTAACCATTACATCATCAACAATATCTGAGGAGATTAACTTACCTGTAACTTTTTGCCATTTATTATCATCTCCAATTGGAGTAAATTCACCAATTTGAAGATCTAAGTATAAATTTCTTATTTTGAATTGAAATTTGAAAACATTAAGTTCACTAGACACATCAAAAACTTCTCCCAAATTAAATGAAACAACATAATTCTCTCCAGAATTTAATGACTCATTTGGTGAAAAAATAAATGTATTGTTAGATTTAATTGACACTTCTCCTTCAACATATGGAGTAATTTCAAAAAGATCATCTAAATCCAGAGAATTGATCTGATCATCAGTTAAAGATCCTGCTAATTCAACAACAATATTATCATTATTTGAAATAACATCAGAAGTAAATGCTGAAATGTACTTAGAATAATCCATAGAAACATCAACATCATCATTGTCACCAAAACAAGAACTAAATAGTAAAATTATGATTAAAAATATATAAGAATTGAGATTAAAGAATTTCATATAAACAAAGTTAGTATAAGTTAATAGTTAGATTTGTTAAATTTAACTATCTAATAAAAAAAAAATTACATTATTTACTCTAAGTTATTAACATTTTCAAATAGAATATTTTAGCAATAAAATTACCTAAGTATATTTATTAACTATAGTTAAAATCTTAGAATAATAAGATCGACCAAATAAATTTAGATGAACTAACAAAGGATATAAATTATATATGTCTCTTCTATCCTCCCATCCAGCAATTAATGGATAATTTTCATTATATGTACTATAAAAATCATCATGAAATCCTCCAAAAAGTTTGGACATTGCAAGATCCATTTCCCTATGACCATAATATATAGCTGGATCAATTAAATAAGGAACTTCAAAAGAGTTTATCACATTACCAATCCATAAATCGCCATGTAATAAAGAAGGTTTTTCAACAGGAATAATCAGATCAATCTTTTTCAAAAACAGATCAAAGGACTTTAAAAATGAGGAATTAAATTCATATAATTCAATTAAAGGCAATAGCCTGTTAACAATAAAAAAATCAGACCAATTATTATATCTTGCATTCACTTGAGAGAGTGATCCAATATAATTATTATGATCTAATCCAAAATCATGATCTGTTACTTTATGTAATTCAGAAATGCTATGACCCAAATTACTAAAAAAAGAATCAGTTTTATTACATTCATTAATATATTCTAACAGTAAAAAATTACTGGTATGAAAAACAACTTTAGGAACATTAACTTCACAAATATTTGATAGTAAATTCAATGCATTATTTTCTAAATAAAAAAAATCTTTAGGAATATTCTTATTTAACTTTAAAACATAAGATCCAAAATTAGTTTCAATTTTATATACCTGATTAATGCATCCACCAGAGAGAGAAGTGTAATTTAAAAGAACAAAATCATCAGAAAAAAAATTACTTAAATCATTAATTACATTTTCATCCATATATTACTAATCTATAAAAAAATCTAATTTACGAGAAAATCCAATATTACAACCAACAGGATTATAAGAACCTCCAATCATCTTCATTTTTCCAATTGATACATTAACACTATATATATCAGTAATATTATACTCGAAATCTAAATTATATGACAAACCAAAACCGCTACCAACATCTACCCCACCTCCTCCTGAAATTATTAAATTGATAGGAGATTTTAAACAAAAATTATTACTGTTATAAATTAAATATTTAATTCCAAATAATGCCTCAGCATAAGCTCCATAATCACCTACAGCAGCCCATCTAGAAGATAATGACAAATCAAAATTTTGAATTAACGGGAATGTTAATCCACATACAAATAAACCCATATCTATGTATTCCCTCTGATTATAATCAAATCCTTTTGGGGAGAAATGATGATGATAGGCAGAAATAAAGCGCATATCTATATCCTTGTAAGACAAATCATCTTTAGTTTTATACTTCTTGAATCCCAATCTACTAATTAAAGATTGAGAAAGATCAAGCTGAACATAATTAACATTAAATGGAGCGTTAAATGCATTATTTTTTCCATATAGCAAGACAATAGATTTATTTTTATATAAAAAAACTACTCCACCTTCAATGACATTAGAAAACCCACCACCTGTTTTCACTGCTCCACCACCACTACTTCCAAGCATATAATTAAACATGATTTTAATAGAGTTTGCAATATTTTTATGAAACGAAAGTCCAGTATAATATCCCATATAACCATCTATTTTTTCTGATACCGCAGCATTCATTCTAACAAAAACACCCAAATCTTTATTGATTAAAGATGTAAATTGAAGACCAAAAATCTTTGCATAATACACGTTATCAAGTCTTCCAGCTTCAATAGGATTTAATTTCATTAATGAAGTTTGAAAAGTGATATTTTGTTTTCCTAATAGGATGTTTTCTTGATAATTATTAAATACAGAATCTAAGAGATATGATATTCCAATTTGATAAGAATTTCCAGATACATCTCCATATGGAAAGGAGTAATGAGATTTCCTGACAAAACAACCAAATGGTCTTCTTTCAATCTTTAAACCATATGCGTATCTATATGAAAGACCCGTAGCATCTGGCGCACTAGATCCTCCTCCACCCCCTAAAAAAGAATTAAAATTTAAAGATAATGGTAGATTAAATAAATTATATTCTATATCAGCTGACATGCCTAACACGTAAAATCCACCGTATTCACCCATTAAAGACTCTTGAAGTTCAAATCCATAAGCATAAGACAAACTTTTAAAATTTTGATCAAACAAAATGGATGTACTACTTAATAACATTTTATCCTTTAAACCAACATCTAAATTCTCAAAACTTCTTTGATATTCTAGATTAACAGCATGTTGAGTATAAACTTTTTCTAAATTTAGGAAATAAAAAAATAGTATAAAAACTAATATTCTCATGTAACAAATATAGAAGTTACTATTCTATTACATAAAATTTGAAATAATAATTTAAATTTGCAATTAAATGGAAATGAAAAATAATTTAAAAAGAGCGAAAAACGCAATCTTAGTTATTCAACTATTATTTATAATTACAATAATTACCTTAATAACTAACACATCTGATACTATAAATAATTTTAAGATTGGAGTTTATTTACTTAGAGATGTGTTAGGAATAATATCTATTATAACTTTCATACTATGGTTTAGGAGATCCTATTATAATATAAGTTTAATTCAAGAAATGAGATTTAATGAAAGATGGACTGTTGGTGGTTGGTTTATTCCCATATTCAATGCAATTAGACCATATCAAATTTTAGAAGATTTATTTATAAATACAAAAGAAATATGTGAAGAGAAAGGACTTAACATAAAATCAGAATTTTTACAAAGTAAAATACTTCTATATTGGAATATTCTTTTTGTATTCGACTTATATTTTCAAGGGATCTACTCTCTTTTCAAATCAATACAAAAATTTGGTTCAGACAATGTGTTTAATAGAGAGTGGATGGAGCAAAATGAAAGTATATTAAATGAATATATGGCACAGATAGTTGAACAAACTGAAGTACTTGTCTTAGTTTTATATTTACCATTATGCTACTTTACAATAAAAATCATATCACAATACTCTAAAGTAGAAGAAGAAATAAGAAAATCGGAAACTGCAAGATAAGTTAGAGAATAGAATTATTGACTAAATTCTTTTTCTATTCATAAAATCTTTCATTGCTAAAATTAATCGATGGATATCTTTTTCATCATTATATACCTGAATTGACAATCTAATTAACGGTACATTATTCCACATAAAAAAAGGTATTTGAATACCATATCTATTATAAAATTCTAATTGGTCATTAATTTGATCTTTAAAATCAAATGGAATGGAACTCATCTGTCCAATAAAATTTTCATCTGCAATTAGCTCTAAACCTAATTGATTAGCTATTTGATCTCTAGCCCATATATTTAACTCCCTGGATTCTTTTGCAATTTGAATCCAATTATTTTCATGTAAAAACTTAATAGTATCAGGTATGGTTAGATAAGGGGACATATCATTGGTTCCTTGCCACTGTAAGTAATCTAAATATTGGGAATGACTAGGATTCTCTGCTTCGTAACCCCAACTAACAACCAAAGGATCTATTATATGCTGCACTGACTTTTTAGCATATAAAAAAGCAACTCCTTTTGGAGAACACATCCATTTATGACAAGCTCCAGTATAAAAATCAGCACCAATTTCTTTAAGGTTGACATCAATATGAGCAGGAGCATGAGCTCCATCAACAATAGTAATTATATTTTTTTTGCTAGCAATATCACAAATTTCCTTAACTGGAAAAATCAATGCAGTTGGACTTGTAATATGACTAATGAAAATTACCTTAGTTTTATCATTTATTCCTTTAGTGAAATCCTCAATAAATTGATCTTTAGATTTTAAAGGTAAACTTATATATTGATTAATATACTTAATCCCTTTCTTTTTACTAATAAAATTCCAAGTTCTATCCAGTGCTCCATACTCATGATTCGTAGATAAAATCTCATCACCAGCGTTTAGTTCTAAACTTTTAATTACAGTATTAAGAGCAGTGGATGGATTTGGAAAAAATACAACATCATCCTTATGACAATTTAAATAACTAGACAATGAATTCCGAGAATTCTCTAAATATTTAAAAAGATCAAAAGCCAAAAACTTAACCGGCTCCCTTTCTAAAAGTTTCTGCCATTTTACTAATGAATCAAAAATTGGCTTGGGGCAAGCACCAAAAGAACCGTGATTTAAAAAAGTTATATTTGGGTCTAATAGAAATAAATCTTTTAATTGTTTTTGTTTTTTTTTCATACTAATAATCAATTATGCCAAATTTTAATAATCCTTCTTCTATTCCATCAACTATAATTCTCATAATATATATTCCCTCACTTAAACCATTTCTATTAAACTTAAATACTGAATTTGAAAAATCATGATGATATTGTAAAATAGCACCATCAATTGAGTAAACTACAACTTTAACATCGCTATTATTACTGAAAGGAAGTTTTAAAATTGCACTTTCTGACAGAGGATTTGGTAATAATTTAAAGCTTTTATCATCACTTGAATCAGTATGAAAATAAATAGGTGAAGACCACTCAGACCAGGATAAACTTCTATCTCGATACCTAACTCTCCAACAATAATCAGAATCAGCATTTAAAACATAAACCATTTCATCAGTCAAGTCATCATTTAATTGAGTGTTTTCATCAAAATACCAATTTTCATATTGCTTCCAACTATCAAAAACATTATCAGAAAAATCATTACAGTCATCACTTATTTGCCAATGTGTAGATCCATGTAAATCACCATCTTCGTCATAAAATTCACTAGACTTCAATTCAAAACAGTCTGAATCAACAGTATCATTAAACAAAGGATATATAGGTTCAGGAATAGAAGGGGAAAGATTATTCAATCTAATAACAATAGAATCCTCTAAACTATTATTTTTACTAACTAAATCATCACCAACACTAAATCTTTTAAGAACAAAATAAGGATCATCTCCAGCTTTAACTTCTACAAAAACATAACCCCACTCATCTTGACTAATAGAATACTCTTCATAATCCTCTTGAGGGTACTCACCCCAATAATCAATATAACCACCAGCAGTTGCTACATTTACCATTAAGTGATTATGATCTCTTGATTGACCTCTAGAGTATCCATGTGTATGACCATAAAAATGTATACTAGGCTTACCACTATTAGTGCTGAAATTTTCTAATAATGATATTACGTCACCAGTAAAATCGGTATTACCCGGAGTCCATAATTCAGAGCGATGAGGGTGATGCAACTGAGCAAAAACAAAATCTATATTTGTATCCATAGATGTTAAAATTAAAATACTATCTAACCAATGTAATTGTTCTTGAATTTGATATTCTGAATTTGAGTTAAGACCAATGATTCTAACATTAGAATTATCTTTATACCACCAATGTTCTTCATACCCATCAGTACCATTATGTGGAAGATCAAAAAATTGAAAATAAAAATCTGCATTATACTCATGGTTACCTAATACTGGATAAAAAGGAACACTTGAAAAAATTGGTTCAGACTGAGCAAAAAAATCATCTCTCCATTGAAAATAATCTGTTCCTGTAACAACTAGATCACCAGGTATTAAAATCATATGCAGATTTTCACATATATCTCCATCATAAACACTATCAACATATCGTATTATACCATCATTTACAATTTCACTAAATTTATTAGGAGTATTGTTATTTGCTTGCATATCACTCATAGCAACTAAATTAATTGACTTTTCTTCACTCTTAATGGAAGGAGTTTTAAAACTGAAAATATCAGTACTAGTATTATTATAAAATACTCTATAATAATATTTAGTACTTGAGTTCAAATTATTTAACTCTGCTTTAAATAATACAGCAGGATAATTAGTGATTTCATTACTAGCGTATGTAATATTATCTAAATATTGTGTTTCACCCCACTCAATATAAGAATCAGTATATTCTGAAAGCTCCCACATAATTATCATGCTATTAGAGCTAGCATTTTGAAGATAAGGATTTATTGAAATAACTTGTGATAGAATAACAGAGCTAAAAAAACAATAAAAAATTATTAGATAGAATTTAATATTCATATCTCCTTAACAATTTTTATGTAGTGTACTTGCAAATCATTAATTTTAAGAGTTAGAAAATAAACTCCGGGTGCAATATAGGATTCCGGTTTCCATGACACTGAATACTTACCCATGTTCTGATTTATATCAGAAAGTTCAGCTATAATATTACCACTAAGGTCAATAACATTTAACTTCACATCAGAATTCATGAAAACACCATATTCAATATCTATAATCTCATTAAAAGGATTGGGAGAGACATTATAAATCATTCCCTTATCTAAATGTAGATAATCTGTGTTAAGAGAAATTCCATTACCATCAATAATTATATCCCACGTTCCTTCCCATATACCTAATGAATTTAAAGAAAGAGGAATAATTCTATGAGTAGCATCATAAACTCCACTATTCATGGAAGCGGCAAAATCAGAAGTAATATATGGATCACCAGCAAAATATAGTTGCGTAATTAATGAACTAAAACCTGGAGGAGTTATCTTAAAATGTATATGAGATGGCCTGTAAGTAGATCCATTCAAATAAAAGCCTGGCTTAATAGTTTCAAAAGTGTATATACCTTGATTGTTAGAAAATACTTTACCTCTAAGGTTATACCCGACATTATCATATACACCTGAGTCATCAGCATGCCATATATCAATTTCAGTGTTAGGTATAATCTCACTACATTCCAAGTTGAATACTTGACCCGAAATTTGTATTCGTTGACCTAATTCATTAACGTCTGCTAATTGACCATTTTGTAAATTTGGAGCATTAGCAGTATAAAATGGACCTTGACCATATGCATCTAGAGTTAATGGAGGACAATTTTCTGAATTAACATTCTTAGATACTTTTTCAGGGAGTGATTTTAATGATATAGGAACAGAAACCACAGACAACGCTCCAAGCATAACATTTTTCAGGAACCTTCTTCTATTCTTGCTATCTTTCATATACTTGCTAATTTATTAATTCAAATCGTATTTTCCTAACTCCATGATCTGTATCCCATTGAAAAATTTCGTTAAACTTAAATCTTAAATATAAATTAACTGCTGGGATATTATCAACACCAGTTTCTACCGTAATCTTATTTTTTTTATATAAATCTAAAATAAAATCTAACATTTTGGAAGCAACACCTTTACGAAATTCACTAGGTAAAACTACCAAACTTTGAATATGTATTGATTCTAATTCTTCATCAATCTCAATTACTCCATTTACAACATCTTCGATTTCAGAAATGAAAAAATTATTGTTAGATTCTTGAATATTTTTAATTGATCTTTTTAGAGGTGGGAAATTTTCAGTATTTAAAATTCTCGCTTCTACACTATATGAAAGTTGAAACACCTTCCAAATCAATTTCGCATTTTCATAAACTGTATTATCTAATTTTCTGATCATCAGAATTAGTTTTATAAGCATATTGAATTAAAGTCTTCATTGGAATAACTTTTAAAGTTGCCTCATTAGTTGCTTCAAGAACAACTTTAGGAGCAATATTATTTTCAAGTGCCTCTTTCCATCTCAATGCACATAAACACCATCTATCCCCGGCTTTAATTCCTGGAAATCCCCATTGAGGAATAGGAGTACTCAAATCATTACCAGCTAATTTTGAAAATTCTAAAAATTCACGAGTTACTACTACGCAAACTGTATGTAAACCTAAATCAGATTCATCAGTATCACAACACCCATTTCTGAAAAATCCAGTTAATGGATCAGTACTGCAGGTAATTAATGGATCACCAAATATATTTTTATTCATCATATTAATTTTATGTACAAAGATTATAAATTCATTTAATTAATTATAAATCAAAACGTATTTATTTAATACTTAAATTTGCAAGTAAAAAAATGTTAGAAAAGAAAACTTGTATCCCATGTCAAGGTGGAATCCCTCCATTAGAAGAAAATGAAATAAATAAGTTAATGCAAAACTTAAAAGATGGATGGGTTGTTGAAGACAATAAAAAATTAAAAAAGGAATATATTTTTGATCAGTACATGGATGCTATCAAATTCACAAATCAAGTAGCTGAATTATCTGAAAATGAAGGACATCATCCATATATACATATAAACTTCAAAAGAGTAACAATAATTCTTTTCACTCATAAAATAGACGGACTGCATGAAAATGATTTCATAATGGCAGTTAAATGTGATAAAATATAATCTCTATTTAATCAAAGAAACTATCTTATTACTATTTGGTTTTGTAATTGAGTAAAAGTAATTAACTAATTCACCGTTTTTGTCAACAAAATATTTCTGAAAATTCCATTTAACACTAGAGTTGAATTTTCCATTTTTTTGCTGATTACATAACCATGAATATAAAGGATGTTGATTTGTACCAGAGACATCAACTTTTTCAG
>PAUF01000013.1 GCA_002712715.1 Flavobacteriales bacterium
AGTTGACTTAAGTACTTATACAAAAGGAGTATACTTCTTAGAAATTACTACAGATAATGGAGTAATTAATAAGAAATTAATCCTTCAATAATAAGAATTAGGTTTTTCTTAATACTAAAGAAGCCCGGGCATTTATGTTCGGGCTTCTTTTTTATACTTGATTAAAAAATTATTAATTTTTCTTTATTCTTTAATTCCATTCATTTTCATACATTTGCTATATATATGTATAAGATGAAAAAGAAAATAACGACATTCCTTTTACCTTTATTATTATCTACTTCATCTGTTTTTGGACAATGTTTCCCTGATTTTCTTTATACTTCACTAGGATTCCCAGGTGTTTTTCCACCACCTATTGCAATACCTAACTCTCCAGTTCCTTTAGGTGTTTCGGATGGAGTTATGGGTCAAAATTATAATCAAACTCTAACATTTGTTGTTTTAGAAGATACAACATTAGATATAGGTTTTTTATTACCATCAGCAGTTGTTTCAGCAATGAATGCTGCGGGAATTAGTACTGTAATGAACGTTGATGTAAACCATGTTACTTTTTCTATACAGGGATTACCATCTGGGCTATTAACACAATGTGATCAAATGAATTGTCAATATCCTTCTTCAATTGATGGATGTATGTTGATAAATGGTATACCTTCCCAGTCTGGAAACTTTTCTGTTCCAGTATCAATGCTAATTAATATCCAAATACCTGCTATTACAGATCCAATTTTTGGTACTACATTATTTCCTGCAACGCCTATAGATTTACCATCATTTACTGTTAATCAATATGATTTGTTTATTGCTGATGGAGCTCTTTCCGTAAATGAAAGTACTCTTAATTCTACTATTGTTATGAATGATGATTTAAATTTACTCACTGTTCAAAATATTTATCCACGAAATGTAAATTTGTATAATTCTTTAGGGCAATTAATTTTGTCAAAAATGAGTGTAGAAATTATTGATATTGGAGAAAACATACTGAATTCAGGAGTTTATTTCGTGAAAATATATGATGATATTAATAGTGAAACACATAAATTTATAATTAAATAGCGTATGAGATTAAAAATATTTTTCTATTCAATATGTTGTTCTTTAATTAGTTTTAGTCAAATAACCGTCACAGATATTCACTTAATGGATGTGGGTGATGTTATATTTTTGGCTGAAGATTCTAGTACCAGTTTGAATTTAGGCAGTGCTTCTCAAAATCAAACTTGGGATTTTTCTAATTTAATTCAAATGGACGCTTATAAAATGAGCGTACTCAGTCCTAATGGAACTCCATATGATCAACAATATCCCAATGCAAATATTTGTATTGAGGATGAAGGAGAGTTTATATATTGTAATAAATCAATAAATGGTGTTAGCATGCTAGGATTTGGAGATTCTATTTTTCAGGAACCTTTGTTGATATGCCCATTTCCATTATCATTTGGTGCAAGTTATACAGATGGACCCTTATTAGTACTTGATTCATTAATAGGGGGTCCAATGGTAAATTTTTTACTAGCATCTCAAGGCATTACTGCATCTATGATTTCTTTTGGTTTAGCTCATACTGCGGATTCTATAAGTATTCAGAGTGAGGTTACTACCGATTTTAATGTAGATGCTGATGGTAATGTTATTTTGCCAATTGGGACTTTTGACGCTGTTCGGGTTCGTGTAGATCGAACTTCTGACTTTAATATTAGTGTTTATTGTACAGATACTGCTACTGGAATGTTTTCTGATTGGTATTCATTACCTTTTGGATCTGGAGATGTAGAGTCTTATTATCAATGGTATTCAAATGACCCTAATTCTAAATTTACATTAGTTGATATTTATATTGATTCTGTAGGAAATCAAGATGGTTCTGTGACATTTTTAACAAATTCTTTGACATCATGTCAAGAAATAAATATTGATAATATTGAAGTTTATCCAAACCCTACTTCTGATGTTTTAAATATTTCAAATACTGTAAATGATCTTACTGATGTAGTTATGATGGATATTAATGGTAAATCAATTAAAAATTTAAGTTTCATTGGATCAATAGATTTGGATGTTTCAAATGTTGGTAGCGGTATTTTCTTTCTACAGATTACGAATGATAACAATTCCTTGCTCAAAAAAATTATTATAAAATAAATTTATTTTTTTCTAAAAAATATTTGAATAGGAACACCTGAAAAATTATATTTCTCTCTAATTTTATTTTCAAGATATCTTTTGTAGGATTCTTTTACGTATTGTGGGAGATTTGCAAAGAAGGCGAATTTTGGTGTTTTGGTAGGTAACATTGTGCAATATTTAATTTTTATATATTTTCCTTTTACAGCTGGTGGGGGATATTTCTCTATAAATGGTAGAATATCATTATTTAGTTTAGAAGTTGATATTTTTTGGATTCTATTATTGTAAACCTGTATAGTTTCTTCCAATGATTTTATTAATCTTTGTTTGTTTAATGCTGAAACAAATATGATTGGTACATTTGTAAATGGAGCAATTTTTTTAATGATTTCTTGTTTATATTCTTCCGTAGAAGTTAAATTTTTTTCAATTAAATCCCATTTATTAACTAAGATTATAACACCTTTATTATTTCTATCAGCTATGTGGAAAATCCTTTGATCTTGACTTTCAAATCCTCTTGTAGCATCTATCATTAAAATACATACATCAGAATTTTCTATTGATCTTATAGCTCGCATTACCGAATAGAATTCTAAGTTTTCGTTTATATTTCTCTTTTTTCTAACACCGGCAGTATCTACTAAATAGAAATCAAACCCAAATTTTTTAAACCTAGTATGTAGAGAGTCCCTAGTAGTTCCTGCTATATCTGTTACTATATTTTGTTCTTTTCCAATTAAAGCATTTATGAATGATGATTTTCCCACATTTGGTCTGCCTATAATAGAAAACTTTGGAATATCTTCTAGTTCTTCTTTTATATCATCATATAAATGGTCTGAAAGTTCATCTAACATCTCCCCTGTACCACTTCCACTAATAGATGATATTGTAAAGTAATTTCCTAATCCAAGATTGAAGAATTCAACACTTTCATCAATAAGTTTGTTATTGTCAGCTTTATTTACTACTAACATAATTTTTTTATCTACTTTCCTTAGAAGATCTGCGATAATACTATCCATTCTAGTAATCCCATCCATTGCATCCACTAGAAAGAAAATAACTGTTGATTCCTCTATTGCTAATTCAACCTGTTTTCGAATATCTAATTCAAAAACATCTTCGGAGCCAATAATATAACCACCTGTATCTATTATAGAAAATATTTTACCGTTCCATTCAGACTTTCCATAATGTCTATCTCTAGTAACTCCACTTTCCTCATCTGTTATAGCATGTCTACTTTGAGTTAATCTATTAAATAATGTGGATTTTCCTACATTTGGTCTTCCTACTATGGCAACTATATTACTCATGATTAATAACCTAATTTATTTAACTGATTTTCATCGTTCCTCCAGTTCTTTTTTACTTTCACAGGAGTTTCTAAAAATATTTTTTTCCCTAAAAACTTCTCTAAATCTCTTCTGGATTCTGTTCCAATTCTTTTAATTCCTTTTCCTTTATGGCCAATAATTATACCTTTTTGACTTTCTCTTAAAACATAAATTATTGCTCGTATTTTTATAATTTCTAATTCTTCGAAGAATTCTTCAACGTTAACTTCAACAGAATATGGAATTTCTTTTTTGTAATGTATTAGTATCTTTTCTCTGATTTTTTCTTCAACAAAAAATCTTACAGATTTATCAGTTAGTGTATCTTTATCAAAAAACGCGGCATGCTCAGGAAGTATTTCTATTAACCTCTCTATGATTTTATCTGTGTTAAATTTATTTAATGCCGAAATTGGAAGGATTTCTGCATTTGGAATTTTTGTTTTCCAGTATAAAATTTCATTTTCTATTATTTTCTGTTCACTTTTATCTATTTTATTAATTAATAAAAGTAATGGTATTTTCAAATGAAAAATTTTATGAAAAAATTTTTCATTTTTTATTTTCTTTTCTCCTACTTCTACTATATAAATAATAACATCCGCATCTTCAAAAGCTGATTGAACACTTTTCATCATACTTTCTTGTAGCTTATATTCTGGATGAATAATTCCAGGAGTATCTGAAAATATTATTTGATAGTTTTCTTCATTTAAAATCCCTAATATTCTATGTCTTGTTGTCTGAGCTTTATGAGTAGTAATTGATAGATTTTCACCTACTAGTGTATTCATTAATGTTGATTTTCCAACATTAGGGTTTCCAATAATATTTACAAAGCCTGCTTTGTGTTTCATTGTGCAAATAAACAAAAAATGGTTAAATCATATGATTTAACACATTAAGTTTATTATGTATGGTTAGAATTTCTGAGAAGCTCCAAACATAGGGATGACCCCATCCATTTCAGGACTCATAAGAATTTGAAAATCAAATGTTTTGGCTCCAGCTCCATTTTTTGCTGTAACTCTGTTAATTTTTCTAAAATATCTTATCCCAGGTCCCCCAAGAAAAGTAGGATCTTTTGGATTAAATATCCACCCTTCTGCTATAAAAGAAAATCTTCTACTTGTTCGAAATGTAGCTCCAAAATTAACTGTGACTCTTTCACTATGATCTATGCTTTGTGTAATCATTTGTCCTGTTATAGGGTTAAATTCTGTTCTTCGATTAATCCAATTATCTGCAAAATTATATCCAAAGCCAAAGGAGAAGTTATTTTCTTTAGTTCCTTTTGTTGCTAGTATATATGGCATATTGATAAATGTTCTTTCATCTGCATTTCCTCTACCCCAAAATAAATTTCCCACCCAGAACCATCCAGCAGAAAAAAACAAGTCATTTTCAATAATTTCTCCGGAATACTTCATATTTAATGTAGCTGGGAATCCAAAATATGATGTTCCTCCTCCAAAGGATAATTGATCTGATATGCCGTATTGAAATTGCCATAGCATCCAGTATAAGTGATGAAAATATCCCTCTCCTTGTTTAAGACCTATAGCTGATGGGGCAAAAAAGTATCTGGTAGGATGGAGGTTGGGGAACCAGTACTCTCCATTTTTGATGTTATTTTCGTTTGCTTTATGAGATTGTGCAACCATCACTTTTGGAAGATATACTGAGTCTCCTTGCATATCTACTATGTAGATATTGCCTTTTTCAGTTTTATCATACGTTCCTATGATTGTTGTACCATCTCTAAATTCATAGATGTACTTTTCACCTTTTATATTATCTGATATGTTTTGTGAGAATATGTTTTGGGTACAAATTAATGTTAGAGATATTATGAATAGAAATTTATTTTTCATTTTTTTTTTATAAATATACTAATTATTTACCAAAATTAAATCCGACCATAACAGATATGCCATGACCAGACTCTAATTTCATGCCATCTACAGGGTCACCTAATAAGTGATTTGTTCTAGAAGGAACCCAGGCAACATTTATAGGTACATTAAGGTCTCCTGATTTAAATGTATGTCCAACAGCAAATACTAATCCAACTCCAGTTAATGAGAAGGTTGGGCCTACAGCGGCTTCTAATCCACCAGATTTCCTTATACCCATCAATGTGCTTACACTTGGTACAAATATTCCTTGTTCTAATCCTCCAATAAGAGCTATCCATTCTACTAGACCCACGAAATCTTCTCCCTCAGCGATTCGTGTTTCCCATTGCCAACCTAATTGTGTCATCATTGCTTGATTTTGAGTATAATCTACGGGTTTTTCATCACCAATTTTACGATCTCCATTAATTATATCACCAAGTAAACCAGGTGATAAAACAGTAATTCCAAATTTAGGTCCAGATTTTTTTTCAACATTTTGTGAGTAAGAAACAAAAATTGAAAATGCCATTAAAAATAATATTAGTGTTTTCTTTTTCATAGGTTTTATGTTTTTAAATTAATTTTCAACAAAAATATAATCTTAATTTTTTAGTACTATGCTTTGCATAGTATGCTAATTAGTATTAATCTTTTCTAATTTGACATTTTCATTTTCCCATTGATTTTCTAGTTCTTTTAGTAGATTAGACTTTTCTTCATATTTTTTGAAAAAGTCACTTTCTTGTGATAGTATTTTGTATTTTTCTGGATTTTGTAAATCGACATCTATTTTTTTTAACTCATTTTCTAGTTGATCTATTTTTTTTTCTAGACTCTTAATATTATTTAATATTTTCTTTTCAATTGTATAGTTATGCTTTTTAGCAATTGTTTTTTTTTCGATTTTTTTTTGATTTTCTGTGTTGAGATCATTGATATTTTTAATTGATTTTTCTTTTAAAAAGTAATTTATATCTCCTAGATATTCTTTTATGTTTTGATCTTTAAATTCATATACTTTTTCTGTTAAACCTTTAAGGAATTCTCGATCATGAGAAACCATTATTAGAGTGCCATTATATTCTAATAATGCTTTTTTAAGAAGTTCTTTTGATATNATATCNANATGATTNGTTGGNTCATCCATNANTANTAANTTNTNNGGNTNNAANAANANNTTACATAATGNNACNCNNGCNCTTTCNCCNCCTGATAAAACTTTCANTTTTTTATNNNTACCTCATCATNNNTNAATAAAAATGAACCTAGTATATTTCTTATTTCTTGTGATGTATGATTATTACTGCTATCATAGATTGTATCAAAAACAGTTTTGTTGTCATCTAATAATTCAGACTGATTTTGAGCATAATATCCAATTTTTACTTTATGTCCAAGTTTAATTTCACCTTTGAAACTAATTTCATTTACAATGATTTTAGAAAGTGTAGATTTTCCTTCACCATTTTTCCCAACAAATGCGATTTTTTCTCCTTTATTAATTTTCAGATTTACATTTTCCAAGACTGTTAATTCATTATATTTTTTATATATATTGTTAATTTCTAAGCTAACTTTTCCGCTATGCGGAGCAGGGGGAAATCGAAAATTCATAGTTCCTACATCAATTTCTTCTATTTGAATTTTCTCTAATTTTTCTAATTTTTTAATCAAAGATTGCGCAAATGCTGCTTTATTTTTTTTTGCTCTAAATTTATTTATAAGTTCTTGTGTTCTTTGAATGTATAAATCTTGATTTTTTTTGGCTTGAATTTGTTTTTCAATCCTATCTTTTCTTAATTCAGTATATTTAGTATAAGAGGCTTTATAATTGTTGATTTTAGCAAATGAAATTTCTATTGTTTTATTTGTTACTGAATCTAAAAATATCTTATCATGGGATACAAGAATTATAGCGCCATTATAGTTATTTAACCAGTTTTCTATCCAAATTATTGATTCTAAATCTAAATGATTAGTTGGTTCATCTAATAGAAGAACATCTGGTTTTTTTAAGAGCAGTTTGGCAATCTCTATTCTCATTCTCCATCCACCACTAAATTCTGATGTTTGTTTTTTTTGGTCCTCTTTTGAAAATCCTAATCCTTCTATTACAGAGTTTATTTCTGATTGCATTTCATGCCCACCAAGCATTCTATATTTTTCTTCAGTTTCATTAAATTTAGTTATTAGCTCCATATAATTTAATGAATCATAATCTTTTCTACTTTGCATTTCTCTATTAATTTCCTCTAATGATTTTCCAATCTCAAAAATCTCTTCGAATGCAGACTCTGTTTCTTCAATTAGTGTTTTTCCTTCAATGAATTCAAGATCTTGCTTTAAGTATCCTATTTTGATATTTTTTTGAATATTGATATCTCCATTATCTATTGTTTGTTGATTAGATATGATTTTTAGTAATGTTGATTTTCCAGCGCCATTTTTTCCAACTAATCCTATTTTGTCGCCTCTATTAATCATAAGGGAAACATCTTCAAAAATAGCTTGTCCTCCAAAAAATAATGATATGTTATTTAAGTTTATCACAATGCTAAATTATGATAAAACATTGAAAAGATATACTTCTTATATTGATCTTATTATTAATTTACATTTCCAGGGTTAACCCTAACAGGTAGTTTGTAGTTGATTGAGGGAAATTCCCAATCATATTATATCCATTAGCATCTTGATTGATATATGGATCACTTCCTAAAGGATTCCAGCTATCAGAAGTAAATCTATATACCCATGCTCTATCTACATATTTTTTATTAAAGATATTATTAATCATAAGGTGAATTTTTACATTTTTAATAGTTTTAAATTTCACATTATAACTTAATAATAAATCGGTAATAGTATATTCTTTAAGTTTTCTTTCATTTGATTGAGAGTTGTCAATATATTGTGGGCCAACATGTCTTGTGATTAGGTTCGTTTCCAATTTTGATATATTATAGCTCAATTTTGATTTAGCAATCAAATTTGGAGAAAAAGCAATATCATTATTATCATAGTGAACTATATCATTTTGATATGTGTCCCAATTTTCTATATATTCAGTGTGTTCCACTATTTTATTTTCTGATATTGTTAGATTTCCTGCCCATTTCAATTTTTTTATAATCCTCAAAGATGCTTCTAATTCTAAACCCCTTCTATAAGATTTGTCAATATTTGACCTTATAGAAGCTCCTACATCATTTATTTCGCCAGTATTAATTAATTGGTTTTTATATCTCATATTATATAAATTAATTCCAAAAAATACATTTTCTGAATTGAATTTATATCCCAATTCAGTATCAAATAGAGTTTCAGGAATAGGTCTTGAGATAGGGCTACTTTCTATATAGTCATTTCTATTAGGTTCTTTTTTTCCTTCAGAGAATGATCCGTATATAGAAGAATTGTTAGATAATTTGTAAAATAATCCATATTTGGGATTGAAGAATTTTAAATTAACCTTTTGCTCAGTGATGTCTCCATTCACATCATTTCCTTCAAAAACATAGCTTATATATCTAGCTTGAAGGTCAATATATGCATTTAGATTTTTAAAGATTGAATAGTCTAACTTTATATAAATATTCATATCATTTTTTGTCGCATTATTTCGGTAATATTCATGATTTAAATTTTCATTTAACTCTGTAGAAACTACTCTTCCAAAATGAGCTCCATTATAAGTGTTAGCTCCTCCACCTAAAATTATATTTGTTTTTTTATCAGAATGTTTCAGATTGAATATTGTACCATAAAAATCATTATCTAGCCATTTTCTTCTTGTAAGGTTTACTATAGTATCTTCTAAACCATAAAAACTAAGATTGTTTTCGCCATATATATATTCACCCTCATAAATAATAGAATTATGTTCTGTTCCAATATATTGTTCGTAATATCCTGCTCCTTTTGTGTAGTGAGTACCTATATTTAGAAATAGATTGTTAAAAATATAACTATTAATTTTTTTGTTTATATGAAATTGTACATGAGTTTGACCATAATCATCTACTTCNTTTTCATAATTATACGGATTAAATGTTCTAATAGAATCTAAATATGAATTAGGGACCCCATACCATGCTTGATATGTTCTTTCATGACCGGAAAATAATATCCCTTTTATTGATGATGTTTGTCCATAATATCCTCCTTCTAAATAGATGGATTTTAAGTTAGAAGAAGCTCGATCAATATATCCTTCAGATTTAATTCTTGATAATCTCCCATCAATTGTCCATTTGCCATTTATAAGTCCAGAACCAAATTCTATATTGTTTTTAATTGTGTTAAATGATCCTATTGAATTTGAACTAGAAAAATATTTTTTTTCTTTTAATGTATTAGTTTGTAAATTTATGGTAGCGCCAAATGCAGATCCCCCGTTTGTAGATACTCCTACTCCTCTTTGAATTTGAATATTACTCACTGAAGAGGTAAAGTCAGGCATATTTACCCACCAGACTCCTTGACTCTCAGAATCATTTAAAGGTATTCCATTAATTGTAACATTTATTCTACTTGCATCCGAACCTCTAATCGTCATATATGAATAACCTATTCCTGCTCCCGCATCAGATGAAGAAATGACAGAAGGAGTGAATGATATTAAATAAGGTAAATCTTGNCCAAGATTAGTGTTTTCTAATTCCTTTTCTTTGATGTTAGTAAATGAAATGGGTGTTNTTGGGTTTGCAGTAATTCCCATTATTTGCACCTCTTCTAGTATTTTATATATGGAAATACTGTCTTGTGATTTTAATATGACTGAATAAGAAGTTAGAGTAATTAATAATAGATTCCTTAAATTCATTTATATAAATTTTAATTAATAAATTTTGGGAGAATAAATTACCTTTAAGTTCTTCCTATGATGAATTACCACCTCAGGTTCTATGGGTATATTCTCAGCTTTTTAAAGCACCCCTTTTAATTTCAGTGTAAAAATATCTTTTTTAAAAATAAATTACAAGAAAAAATAGAATATTTAAAAATAAATGATGTATTTTTGTTGTATATCGCGGGGTGGAGCAGTTGGTAGCTCGTTGGGCTCATAACCCAAAGGTCGCAGGTTCGAGTCCTGTCCCCGCTACTAAATAATAAGACCTCAATTTTGGGGTCTTTTATTTTTATTCAATTAGTGGTTTTATTTTCTTAAAACCATCTAATAGTCCTTCAGATAATAAGTCAATTTCTTTTTGCCCTATGGTAGTTGCAAACATGCAAGAAAGGGTATTGATCATAATAATATTTTTTTCATTATATAAGTAGTCCAGAAGATGTTTAATAGTATCTAATGTTTTTTTATTCTGATATGTTTCTCTGAAGGTTGTTGGCTTGCTTTCTTTTAAATGGATTCTAAACATAGATCCCATCCCAGTAATACAAGCTGGAATATCAGCTATAGCAATAGCTTCTTCAATTTGTTTGATTGCTTTTCCTGTAATTAAATTTAACTTTTCTACTGATTTTTTATCGAATAATTTCATAGCTACATATCCGGCTGTTGTTGAAATAGGATTAGCTGAAAATGTCCCTGAGTGGGGGTGTTTTAGAGGTTGTTTTCTTGGATTTAGTACTTCCATAACTTCTGATTTACCTGCTAAAGCTCCAATTGGGAAGCCACCGCCAATTATTTTTCCCATTGCAGTTAAATCAGGTACTATACTAAAATTTTGTTGTGCTCCAGAATAATTAGCTCTATACGTCACTACTTCATCAAAAACCAAAAGACTATTATTGTTTCGCGTCCAATTATAAATAGCAGTTAAATATTCAGCTTCTATTGGCATTAATCCTACTCTATGAGGAACTAAATCCAAAAGGACACAAGTTATATCACTTTTATTTTTTTCTAGTATATCGATAGTTCTCTTTGTATCATTAAATGGAAATATAATAACATCATTTAGTATGTTATTAGGAGTGCCAGATACTACAGGGTTTGAATTAGGGTTTTCAATTGGTCCCCAGTTTTTGGGGTTTGAAATTTGACTTATTTCAGCATAATCATATGTTCCATGATATGTTCCTTCAGCTTTAGCTATTTTTGTCTTACCATTGAAGGCTCTTGATGCTTTTATCATAGTCATTACAGCTTCAGTGCCAGAATTCATAAATCTAATCTTTTCATAGTTATTATTTCTACTAGTGAGTAGCTCTGCGAATTTGACTTCTGCAATCGAACCCATTGTATATGCAGTTCCTTTGTTTAATTGTTTAGTTACAGCATTTATTATTTCTTGATTAGAATGACCATGAATTAGTGAGGCCATATTATTAGCAAAGTCAACTCTAGTTTGTCCATCTATATCAGTAATATAACTACCTTTTGCAGTTTCTACATAGTTGGGATGAGGTTCTCGATATATTGTATTTCTGCTAACACCTCCTGTAAGCACTTTGTTGGCTCTTTCAAATAATTCTTTACTAGATTGGTTTTTATTTTTCATTATTTAAATGTATAGTTGAGCTTCAGTTTTTGATTGCAAGAAATCAAATGATATTTCTGGAGCTAGTTCTTGAACAATCAATTTTTTGTTTATCACATCAATAATCGCTAGATTGGAATAAATTCTTTTTACTACATTTTTTCCAGTAAGAGGAAACGAACATTCGTTTACAATTTTTGCCTGACCTTCTTTTGTATTATGTTGCATGATAACAAATATATTTTTCACACCAGCAACTAAATCCATAGCTCCTCCAACAGCCGGAATAGAATTTTTTTGGCCAGTTGACCAGTTAGCAAGGTCTCCTTCTGTTGAGACCTGCATTGCGCCCAGAACACAAATATCAATATGTCCCCCTCTAATCATTGTAAAACTGTCTGCGTGATGGAAGTAGCAAGCTCCAGGAATAGCGGTGACGCATTTTTTCCCAGCATTAATTAATTCTCTGTCTTCTAGATCAAATTCTGGTGTGTTACCCATTCCTAATAAGCCATTCTCAGTTTGATAAATAACTTCTCTATCATTTGGAACATAATTAGCAACTAATTCTGGCATTCCTATCCCTAAGTTAACATATGAACCATTAGGAATATTGCAAGCTAACTTTTCAGCCATTTGAAATTTCGTCCATCCTTTGTTATTCATCATGAAACATATTTTACATTTTCTTTAACTAGCTCTGATTCATGCACAGGGTTTTTAATTTCAATTACCTTTTGAACAAAAATACCAGGTGTTATAATTGATTCAGGATCAAGATCTCCTAATTTTACTATTTTTCTAGTTTGAACAATTGTTGTTTTTGAAGCCGTACACATAATGGGTCCAAAATTTCTCGCGGTAGCGTGATATATTAAATTTCCATATCTATCAGCTTTTTTGCATTTAATTAGAGCGTAGTCTGCTTTAATTGCAAATTCTAAAACATATTCCTTTCCTGCGAACTTTGTGATCTGTTTATTTTTGCATAGAGGTGTACCTATAGATGTAGCAGTATAAAATGCTGGAATTCCTGCTCCGCCTGATCTGATTCTTTCTGCTAAAGTTCCTTGAGGCACTAATTCTAATTCGATTTTTCCAGAATGATATAGATCTGGAAACACACTAGAGTTCGCAGTTCTGGGAAACGAACAAATTATTTTCTTTACTTGTTTGTTTTCTATTAAAGCCGCTAATCCTACATGTCCGCTGCCAGTATTATTACTAATTATTGTAAGGTTTTTTGCTCCGTGATCTATCAGTTCATGTATTAATTCAATTGGACTACCCGCTTCTCCAAAACCTCCGATCATTATTGAAGATTCATCTTTAATTTCTCTTATAGCATCTTTGGTTGACTCTACAATTTTATTAATCATTTCTTAACAACTTAATCTTTCAGTGTCGGAACTTTTTCTAGATGTTTTTCAGAGTTTTTTTCTAATTTCACTTCTATTTGAGAAAGTTCTTTTTCATAGAAGTGTTCGCTACCTTCAAATGGTTTTAGATTAATGATTGTATTTTCGTTTTCATCATATTCAGCTAAGAAAACCTGATCCATCCATTCCATATTTCTAGCTTCATTAAATTTGAGAACGAAAGCTTCTTTACCGTTGACTTTGACAGTTCCTAAGATTGAGGTTTTTCCAGCAGAGGAGGTCATTGTAATGTACCTGGAAGGTCTTCCTAATGAAGGTAAACTTCTATATACTTTTCCGAAAATATCACTCATGGCTTTTAGAGGTGCAGTAAAGTATCCATGTTCTCCTGTAGGGCGAGCACAATAAATTGAATGGAAACTCATCCCCATCATCATCAGGACATGCCCTAGGTCTATCCAATTTTGTGCTGATCTATCAATATCTACTTTACCATTGTCATCCATAAATAGGCTAATATGGTTCATCATAGGGCTTTGACTTTTAACTATAACTCCGTAGTTTCTTAACCTTCTAATGGCAGATATTGTATGAATATTTAGTATTTCTTTTGGAGTTGAAAAATGCCCCATCCAAAGAACCTGAATTCCATTATCAATCAACTTTTTAAATAATTCTAAACTAGCTGTATACTTCTTATCTAGAATAATGTTTGGTTCGTATGTAAGACCTCGTGAAGCAATTCTTATCTGTCTTATGTGAGATAACTCAGGATCTTCAATTACAGGCAGGAGGTATTCTTCTAATCTTTTTGCTGGCATATATCCTGCATCACCACCAGTAATTAAAATATCTGTTACTTCTTTATGTTTCCTTAAATATCTATGAACTTGCTCAACATTGTCTTGAACAAACATATCATCATCTCCTCTAACTTGAGCGTGTCTAAAACAATATGTACAGTAGGCAAAACAACTTTGTGTTGTTTTGTCAAATAACAAGAATACTTGAGGATATTTATGTTGTCCTCCATCAACGGCTTCAAATTCTCCATCCGCATCATAAAATGAAGGTCTATTTAGCATTTGTTTACCATCATGAGGGTTAGTTTGATCTCTGTATTCCACCACCCATTTCATTCTCTCTTTTTCATCTTTAATGCTTTTGTATTTATTTACTATTTTTTTATCTATCATCCCAGGTTGTGGGAAGATAAGTTGAAATACTTGATCTTCTTCATAATTATTCCAATCAATAGTACTTAAAATATGTTTAGTAGCAAGAAAAGCATATACTTGTAAGAAAAATTCTCTTTCTTCCATATGAGTCAAGAATATTCCATTGTNTTCTAAAATTTTACATACAGCTTTAAAACCAGAAAGTCCAAAGTATTTGTTCTTTGCCTCGGAGAACATAGAATAAGATGTTCTGTTTAAAAGTGAATGCTCAGGAAATGCATTGTGTAGTCTTTTCAGAAGTGAAGTTGGAGCTAAATTTTCTTGAAAAATAACTTCTTTTTCATGTTCGCCTATTCCATGATATTTAACCAAATCATCAGGGTTAGGAACTCTATTTATTTTAGTGCCAGGTACTTGTTTAAACATAATATTTAATTTTCTATTTACTACAAAGATAATTACATTATGATATAATATAAACCCTAATTAAAACTTATTTATTAACGAAATTATTTCAAAATGTTAATAAATTTAATTATTAATGATTCTTTGTTTCAAAATTTCATATGTAATTATTCCACTAGCTACAGAAGCATTTAATGAAGATATTTTCCCGTACATTGGAATTTGTAAAACAGCATCACACAATTTGATATATTCATTTGAAATCCCATTTTTTTCTGAACCAATGATGATAGCTACGGGATTTGTCAAATTATGTCTGAACACATCTTTGTTTCCTTTTTCTGAGCAGCCTATGATATCTAATCCACTTTTTTTTAGAAACTCAATGCTAATTTTAAGGTTCCATGTTCTGCATATTTTTACTGCATTTAGAGCTCCAGCTGAAGTTTTCATAGCATCTGAGTTAATTGCTGCGCTTTCTTTTTCTGGAATTAAGATAGCGTCAACTCCAAAACATTCAGATGTTCTTACAATTGCTCCAAAATTTCTTATGTCTGTAATTCTATCTAGAATCAAAATTAATGGAGATTTTCCCTCTTCGTATATTTGAGGGATGACATTGTCTATATTATAAAAGTCAATTGGAGAAATAAACGCAAATACTCCTTGATGATTTTTCTTAGTGAGTCTATGTATTTTTTCTTTTGGCACATGTTTGTAGTTTATCCTTCTTTTCCTAACAATACTCCATAATTCTGAAAAAAGATCGTTGTGTAATCCTTTTTGAATAAATAATTTATCAATAGTTTTCCCGGATTCTATAGCTTCTATTATTGGTCTAATTCCATAGACAATGTTCTCTGTTTTTTTCATAAATGTCTAGTTATAAAAATANAGTGTTAAATTAAAAATTATTTTCAATTCCTATATGTATTTTTCCATCACTGAAATTTATAGGTTGATTATTGAGTTTTCCGAATGCATATTCAAAGTATATTTTGTTGTTTTTTCTCAAAAGCGCTAATCCAAATCCAAAAGATTTGGGGTGGTTAATGGTCTTGTCCAAATCAATAATATTTCTTTTGAAATAACAATGCTGAACAAATAAAAATGTTGATAATTCTTGGTCAATTTGGTATGTTANTTGATTTGTAAAAATCCCAAATTCGGTAACTAAAAATTCATTTTCATTAAACCCTCTCAGATTTGATTTTCCTCCTAAAAAAAGAGCTTCATTAATCTTTAATTTTTCACAAATAACTTTTTCAATGATTAAGTTAGATTCAATTCTTAACCTATTGTTTAATTTGTATTCATAGCTTGATTTTAACTCATAGTGTATATGACTTTTTTTTTGACCTGAATTTATTGATCCATAAAATGAATTCAAATCAAATATTAACTTATTGACATCATAAAAAAATCCCAATAGTATACTATTTTGTTTACTATTACTAAATTGTTCTGCAATTGCGACAGATTTTTTATTTAAATAACCTAATTTGATATTTGATTTATTATTTAATTTAAATGTAATTCTATTATCTATTGTTATGTTGGAAAAATCATTTGTTTGTTTGAAAAAATGCAAGTTGTTTATATATCCAAGTTTACTTTTTATTATATATGGAATTATGATTTCACTTTTTATTTGCTGATTATTTTTTTGATTTCTATTCCATGAAATTTTAATTTCATCTCCAAAATTAGTTATATTCTTCAAGTTAACATTTGCAAACCCTGTAAATTCTACGGAATTTTCGTTGTTTAAAACACCAATCAATGCGTCAATTGAATTTTTTTGATTTTTTTCAATATACATATAGATATCAATTGTACTGTCTTTATAAACAAAGTCATGTGTTTTTGTTTCAGAGAAAAATTCAGAATGTTTTAAATTTTGTGAGATTGATGATACTATTGAATGGTTGTAAATATCATGTGGGTAAATATCCAGGATTTTAAATATCAAATTTTTATTAATGTAATTTTTACTGTAAATAGCGAAAGAATCGATTGTGTATTTCTTTCCTTTTTTTAAAATTAAATCAGCAGTAGTCGAATCTTTGTTTATTATTTCAATATTTTCTAGACTTATTTGAGAAAAAGGGTAACCGGCATTTTCGTAATAAGTAATGACTTTTTCAAATATTAAATCTAAATTATTCATGTTAATTTTTTGTTTTGGATTTAATAAATGGTCCTCTATGTTGGTTTTTTTTATATAAATATAATTATCAACACTTTTCGCTTCTCCTAAAAAGTATATGAAGATGAACATCCAAAGAATTTTATTTTTCCTTATGTTCTCCAATTAATTTCTTTTTTTGATTGATTAATTAAAATTTCATTACATTTAGAGAAATGACCACATCCTAAGAACCCTCTGTAAGCAGCTAGAGGTGATGGATGGCTACTAGTTAGAATATAATGGTTATGTATGTTAATATACTTTATCTTTTTTTTAGCCTCATTTCCCCATAGCATGAAAATCATTTTTTTTTTATTTTTAGAAATAATNCTGATTATTTGATTAGTCAAATTTTCCCATCCAAAATTTTTATGTGATTTAGCTTTATTTTGACTAACTGTTAGCACTGAGTTTAAAAGTAAAACACCCTGTTTCGCCCAGCTTGTTAAATCGCCATTTGTATTATTAATATTTAAGTCTCTATTTATCTCTGAGAAAATGTTTTTTAATGATGGTGGTATTTCAATGTTTTTTTTTACTGAAAAAGCTAATCCATTGCCCTGATTGATGCCATGATATGGGTCTTGGCCTACAATAATAACTTTTAGATTTTCAAATGATGTATACTCAAATGCTTTAAATATATTTTTTTGTTTGGGGATTATTTTATTTTTCTTTTCTTCACTCAATAAATTTGCAAAAATATTTTTTAAATATTCTTTATTAGATTCGATTTTTATTTCTGGATGCCATTTACATAATTCGTTAAATTGATCCCACATAACATAAAGTATAAATTAGTATATCCCAAATATAAAAAATCGTAACCTATTTATTTCATAATTACTTATGAATTATTTGTATTTTTGCTTAAATTTTAATTTTATATGGAAAAGATTGTTTTTTTACTAATAACAATAGCGTTAATCTTATCTTCATGTGGTATCTATGAAGATCCATGCCCTGGCGTTATTAAATTATTTTCATATTATATAAGTTAATAAATTGAAAGAGTCTATTAAGGTAAATAAGCCTAAATGGTTAAAAGTTAAACTACCTACTGGTAAAGCCTATAGAAATATTAGGAGCATAACTAAGTCAAATAATTTGCATACTATTTGTGAAAGTGGTAATTGCCCAAATATGGGTGAATGTTGGGGAGCTGGAACAGCAACTTTTATGATTTTAGGAAATATTTGTACCCGATCATGTGGTTTCTGTAGTGTCATGACCGGAAGACCGCTTAAAGTTGATACTCTTGAGCCCTACAAAGTAGCGAGATCTGTGAAACTAATGAAGGTCAAACATGCGGTGATAACATCAGTAGATCGAGATGATTTAAAAGATGGGGGAGCGAGTATATGGGTTGAGACTATTAATGCAATCAGAAGATTGAACCCTTCTACAACTATGGAAACGCTTATTCCAGATTTTAAAGGGAAAAAGGAGGATATTAACAAAATCATCAAAGCTCACCCTGAGGTAGTTTCTCATAATTTAGAAACAGTGAGCAGATTAACCAGGCAAGTAAGAGTTCAGGCAAAATATGAAAGAAGTTTACAGACATTAAATGTTTTATTTCAAGGAGGTATGAGAACAAAATCTGGGATTATGCTTGGTCTTGGTGAGACTGAGGAAGAAATAAAAGAAACTATGCATGATTTATTGAATGTTGGAGTAAAGATTCTAACAATGGGTCAGTATCTTCAGCCAACTAAAAAACATTTGAAAGTTGTTGATTTTATTACTCCATCACAATTTTCGTATTATAAGGAGCTGGGTTTATCTTTAGGATTTGAGCATGTTGAAAGCAGTCCACTTGTTCGTTCTTCATATCATGCGGAACGACACGTATAGAGTTGTCTTTTTTTTTTGATAATTTTTATTGAAACACATAAAATTTCTAACGATAAATAGTATATTTGTTATCTCTAAACATAAATGAATTAAGAAATATGAAAAAATTAATTTTAATTGCTAGTGTAATTGCTTTTACTTGTGTTTTTCAATCATACTCTCAGAAAAATGTATGTGGGACATATGATGGCTATCTTCATGATGAAATGATAAAATATCCAGAATTCTATCATTCTATTGAACAGCAAAATATTTCTTTAGAAAAACAAAATAATTTATTAAGACAAAGTCTATCTGAATTTAAAACTGATGGAGAACGTAAGATCATACCAGTAGTGGTACATATAATACATGATTTTGGAAGTGAGAATGTTACTGATGCAGATGTTCATTATGCTTTAGATCAATTAAATAAAAACATTAATAGACAAGCTGATAATATGCTTTCAACTCCTGATGTTTTTGCTGCCGTAGCTGGAAGTGCTAATGTTGAGTTTAGATTAGCGAAAATTGATCCTGATGATCAACCAACCAATGGAATAATAAGAATTCAATCTGAACTGACTGATATACCTGAAAATGATGCTGGAAATCAAATTGTTAAGACACTAAGTTATTGGAATAGTTATAGTTATTTTAATATATGGGTTGTTTCAAGCTTTCTACCTCAGTCTGACGGTAATACGTTGTTGGGATATGCGCAATTTCCTTGGAGTGGTAGTATGTCCACTGATGGTGTTGCAATTTTAGCTAGTGAATTTAAAAATGGTAGAACATTAACTCATGAGTGTGGTCATTGGTTAGGTCTTAGACACGTATGGGGTGATGCTTTATGTGGGGATGACAATGTTTATGATACCCCTGTTTCAAAGGAAGAAAATTGGGGAGTTCCTGTTTCAGCTTTTCCTTATAATTTAAATGTTTGTGTAGCTGATTCAATAAATCCTGCTGGAGAGATGTTTATGAATTATATGGATTATTCTGATGATGCTGTAATGTCTTTATTTACGGAAGGTCAAGTTGCAATTATGAATGAAACATTAGAAACTGACGCTCAAGGTGATATAGGATTTAGAAGATATATTTGGTCAGATGAAAACATTGCCAATACTGGTACAGGAGATGGTTTTATTCCATCATCTTGTCAAAAGGAAGCAGAATTTTTTGAACAATATGGTAATACTACAAATTGTTTAGGAGATTTGACAGCTTTAAAAGGAAATAAAAATATTTTCCCAAATTCAACAATTTCTTGGGATTTTGGAGATGGTAATACGAGTAATGGTGATAACACTCCTCAACATACATATTCTATTCCTGGACAATATGATGTTAGTATAAATATAACCTATAATGATAATGTTGTAGCAAAGGCATATGACATGAATGATATTCAAGCTGGCTATGATGACCTGCAAACTGTTGTNGAGACTAAAATTATTGAAGGAACTATGTCGGAGTTAGATGCTGTTAACGCTTCCAATATTGAATTAGTTTTAGATGTTGGTGACTTTAGTATTGATTTAGACACCCTTTTTTACAGAGGTGAGTATCAGGAAACTTATTATTTAGCGACATATAATAATTCCTGCACCGCAACTAAGACTAAATTAAATTATATTACAATTTTGCCTGAAATTTCTAATAATACAAATGATTCTTATACTTATAGTTTTGAACAGTTAGGCATTGCAGATGACGATGCTTTTGTTGTCATTGAAAATGGTTTAGTTACTGATTGGGATTTCAATATTTCTTCTAATCCTAATTGGGAACGTGTTTCAGGAATATCATCAGATGGATCATCTTCTATGATGTTAAATGGTCAAGCTTTGAGTTCTGCCAATCCTATAATTTTTGAAACACAGTCATTTAATCTTTCTGATTTAAATGAACCTGCAATAAGTTTTGATTATATAGGAGCGGCACTTAGTTCTTTCCCTACAAATTATATGAAAATATCATATTCAAAAGAATGTGGTATATGGAAAGAGTTAGCTACTATTTCACCTGAGTTGTTAGCTTCTGCAGGTTATTATTCTCAAGTTTTTAAACCTCAAGATATTATTTGGAATGATACTGTAATGTATGATCGTATTGGTTCAAATGACCTTAAATCTAACAATGTAAGATTTAAATTTGAATACTTCGTCTCAGGATCTTCTAATAGATTATATATTGATAATATTAGAATTGGGGAGTCTTCAGATTTGATTAGTTCAGTATATTCAATGCAAAATAAAATGACTGTTTATCCAAATCCCACAAATTATCAATCTGATCTATATATTGATTTGGATAACAAACAGTTTGTTGATATTTCAATAATAAATGTACTTGGATCAAAAATTGCAAGTGTATTTAGTGGGGAAAAATCTAAGGGTTTTCATCAAATTCCTCTAGATTTAAAGAATTTAGATAAAGGAATTTATTTTATATCATTATCATCTGCTGATAATGGAACTAGCACAATTAGACTTTTAATAGAATAGATATTAGACTAAATTTTCTGAATTTTTTCTTAATTAGATAACAATGAAGAGAATTGCAATTAATGGTTTTGGGAGGATAGGTAGAATGTTTTTTCGTCTAGCTTCTCAGAATAAAAATATTGATATAATAGCTATTAATGATATAGCGGATATAGAAGTATTAGTTCATTTATTAAAATATGATTCAATTCATGGAATTTTTAATGAAGAAATAACTGTAAAGGAAGATTATATTGAATTGAACGGAAAGAGTATACACTTTTATAACGAATCTGATATTGAACAGTTAAATTGGAGTATACTAGATGTTGATATAGTTATTGAATCATCCGGAAATTATAAATCATATGAAGATTTATACAGTCATATAAATGCAGGTGCTAAAAAGGTAATTTTAACCTCTCCTTCTCCAGATCCATTAATTAATAGCATTGTTCTTGGAGTTAACGACCATAATTTTAACTTTAATAATAATATTATTTCTAACGCTTCTTGTACGACTCATTCAGCGGCTCCGCTAATAGATTTAATTGATCAAAATTGGGAGATTAAAAGCGCTTATATTACTACAGTTCATTCATTTACAAATGATCAAAATCTTCACGATTCACCACATCAGGATTTCCGTAGAGCCCGAGCAGCCCATACTTCAATTATTCCTACTACAACTGGAGCTGCAAAAGCTTTAACCAGAATCTTTCCTAAGATGAAAAATAAAATTGGAGGATGTGGAATTCGTGTGCCAATTCCTAATGGATCATTAACTGATTTAACTTGTATTGTTAATAAATTTACCAATAAAGATCAAGTTAATGAAGTGTTTTTTAATGCACAAAATAAATATTTGCATTATACAAAAGAACCTTTAGTCTCTGTAGATATTTTAGGAACTAAATACTCTTCAATATTCGATTCTGGACTTACTTCTGTTATTGGAAATATGGTCAAGGTAGTAGCCTGGTATGATAATGAGAGTGGATATTCTTATAGATTAATAGATCTAATAAATAAGATTAACTAAAATTTTCTAATTGTATTTCACCATCTTTTAGTATTGCATAAGAATTATGAGTGATCCAATCTCCAGTATTTATATATCTGCAGGTTTTTCCAATTTCAATATCTAAGGGTAGATGCCTATGTCCAAGTATATAAAAATTAATTTTAGGATTTGTTTTAAAATGATTTCTACAAAAAATTTCTTGTTTTTCATTGTCAGACCCCATATATGGAGGCGTCGTACCATTTTTCCTACTTGCTTTTGACCATGAATGAGCAATTTGGAAACTAATATTAGGATGAATTTTGTTAAATAACCATTGGCATAATGGATTTCTAAATATCAATTTTATAAATTTAAAATAATAGTTTTTTGGATCAAGATTGTCCCCATGGTCTAAGTATAAATTTTTTCCCTGTTTTTTTATCATTAAATATTGATGATGAATCTGAATTCCACATTCATCAGTTAAATAATTTTTCATCCATAAATCATGATTTCCTACGATAATATGAATTTTGATTCCATTTTCACTCATTTCAGATAGCTTTGAAAGGAATCGAACGAATCCTTTAGGAACTACTTTTTTATATTCATACCAGAAATCAAATACGTCTCCTAATAAATATAATTCGCTAGCATTTTTTTTAATTTTATCTAGCCAATCAAGAATTTTTTTTTCTCTAGTATGATTTGATTTAAGATCTGAAGATCCTAAATGAAAGTCTGAAGCGAAATATATACTATCTCTATTCAATTTTTATTTTTCTAAATGTTTTAATAATATTTCATTAGCAATTTGTGGGTCTACTTTGCCTTTTGAAGATTTCATGATTTCTCCCATAAAAAGACCAATTAGTCCTTTTTTCCCATTTTTATATTCTATAACTTTTTCAGGATATTTTTTTAAAGCTAGTTCGACAAGAATTTGAATTGAACTTTTATCACTATTTTGAATCCAATGATTTGATTTTGCAATTTCTTCAGCTGAAAATTTTGAATTAATAAGTGCTGGTAATAATTGATTAGTAGCGATGGTACTGTTTATTTTACCTAAATCTATTAAATTGATAACATCAGATAATTGCTTTGGAAGTATGTTCACAGATGATATATCTATGCTATATTCGTTGATATGTGATTTCATCCAACCATTAATAAGGTTTGCTGCAGATTTATAATTCTTAGTATTATTTATTACTTCTAAGAAGTAATATGCAGTTTTCTTATCATAAGTAAGTAATTTAGCATCATAATCTGAAAGTTGTAATTTTTCAGTAAAATAAATAAACAATTCTTTTGGTAATTGTGGCAGCTCGTTTTTAATTTTATTAATATAATCTTGTGATATATATATTGGCTGAATGTCTGGTTCTGGAAAATATCTATAGTCATTATCTTTTTCCTTATGACGCATAGAAATAGTCGTATTATTTTTTGCGTTAAAGCTTCGTGTTTCATGNACAACCTTTTCACCAGATTCTACAATTTCAATTTGTCTTTTTATTTCATATTCAATTGCTTTTTTAACATTTGTAGCCGAATTCATATTTTTAACCTCAACTTTCGTTCCAAGTTTAGAAGAGGATTGTAGTTTTATAGAGATATTAGCATCACATCTAAGGCTTCCTTCTTCCATATTTCCATCACAAATTTCAATATATTGCAGTATGCTCCTAATTTCATGAATATATTGATACGCTTCATTTGCAGAATTTATTTCGGGTTCTGAAACAATTTCAATCAATGGAACTCCAGCTCTATTTAAATCTATTAAAGAATTAAAAGGATCAATCTCATGCATGCTTTTACCAGCATCTTCTTCCATGTGAATTCGATTAATAGTTATATTTTTCTCATTACCCCTTTCGTTTAATATTGTTATATATCCTCCATTGCAAATGGGTGTTGTATCTTGGGTAATTTGATATCCTTTAGGTAAATCAGCATAAAAATAATTTTTTCTAGAATATTCGTTATAATGTCTGATTGATGAACCAACCGCTAGTCCCATTTTAATAGCATATTCAACAACTTTTTGATTAGCTACAGGTAAAGTCCCTGGGTGTCCTAAACTTACTGGAGATATATTTGTATTTGGAGCTGATCCATATAAGTTTTTGTCAGAAGAATAAGCTTTGGAGTTAGTTTTTAATTGAGCGTGAATTTCTAGTCCAATTGTAGGGATATATTTTTCTAGTATTTTCATTATTCAAATATAATCTTTCCTTTAGATAAATGCATATCAGTTTCATCCAAAATAATATATGTGTAAATTCCATTTCCTAAGTTTCCTCTTTTAATGTTTTGGGTGACTTTATATTCTTTTACTTTTTGACCTAACATATTAATAATTGCAATTTTTTTTGCATTTTCATTGAATACTGAGAAGTTGTTTTTTATAGGATTCGGATAGATATAATTATTATTGTTTTTAGTGTTCATTATATTGTTTGTATTATTTAACCAATCTATAACATATAGACCTGTTTGCATATCAGATATAATGATGTTTCCTGAATTTAGATATGGATAAACTCCCCAGGCCCCTTTGTAAGAATTGTGAGATAATGGAGAGTAACTGTCAAAATACATTACTTGGACTGGATTATTGGGATTTGAGATATCAAAAACTCTTAAACCATCATGGTAATATGAGATATAAACTAAATTATTTTTTATTATACCATTGTGTGCAATTGATTGATTACTTACTCCAGAATTAAATGTTGATATTACGAGGATGTTATTAAAATCAGATACGTCTAAAACTTTCACATCATATCCATGATTTTCATCTTGCATTATATAAATATCTCCATTTTCTGATAGCCATCCCGAATGATTGTATCCAGCATCTGGATATGAAGTTAGTGACGCTAATTCTATATGATTATTAAACCCTGAGGAATTTAAGTTGCTAAAATCAACAATTCTAAAACCATCATTTCCACAGTTTAAGTAAGCGGTATCATTTCTCACATATGCATCATGGACATGTCCTACTTCATCATAGGAATATATTAATATAGGATTAATAGGATCATGTAAACTATATATATCCATAGCTGAATTTGAAGCGCATGCATAAAGTTTAGCGGTTGCTGTGTCAATAAAAATATTATGAGCCTTGTTGAATAGAATATTAGAATTATATACAGTATTTACAGAATTCGGAAGATTCTTTAAGTCAATAATTTGAAGAGTACTTGAGCTTCCTTCATCACATACAGCATATAAGTATCCTTGAAAATCGTGATAGTCTCTATGTATCACTCCCCCTCCAGTATATGCGCCTTCAACAAACGCTACTTCAATAGAGTTTAAGGGATTAGTAATATCAAAGAAATGTGTACCTGCAGTTGANCCTATTATCGCTATTTCTCTATCATTAATATTTATTCCCCAACACTCATTATATGTGTTGTCATATGCCCATGATCCAACTAATGAAGGGTCTTGCCAGTTAAATAGCTCTGTCGCTACTTGTTGTCCAAGAATAGTTAACGAAATAAGTGAAAAGGTAATTAAGTTAAGTATTTTCATGTTAGTTTTTTTTTATTAGTTCTTTTATTATTTGAGTAAGTTTTGGTTCGGCTTTTTCTGAAACTAATTGAATTTCTTTGTGAGTGACTTCTTGTATTCTTCCATCTACACCTAAATCAGTAATAACAGAGATTGCAAAACAAGGTATATTCATATGTCTAGCAACAATTACTTCCGGTGCTGTTGACATTCCTACAGTATCACCACCAATAATTCTACAAAATTTATATTCAGCAGGTGTTTCAAGAGTTGGTCCTGTTAAAGCGACATAAACTCCTTCTTTTATTGGAATATTATTTTTATTTGCTATATTTTTTGCTGATGAAATAAGGTCTTTACAATAAGGTTCACTCATGTCAGGAAATCTAGGTCCTAATTCTTCAATGTTTGCACCAATCAGAGGATTGGGTATTAAAGAAATATGATCATTGATTATCATTAAGTCACCTATTGAGAAATTAGGATTAATGCCCCCGCTTGCATTAGATATAATTAGCATTTTGATGTCTAAGCTATTCATGACTCTAACACCAAATGTAATTTCTTTCATTGTATAACCTTCGTAATAATGAAATCTTCCCTGCATAGCAACGACCCATTTTCCTCCTAATTTTCCTATAATTAATCTCCCAGAATGACCTTCTACAGTGGAAGTAGGGAAATTTGGTATATCTGAGTATTCTAAAACACATTCAGTTTCGATTTCATTTACAAGTCCTCCCAAACCAGTTCCTAAAATAATACCAATTTCTATTTTAGCGTTTGTTTTTTGTTTTATATATTCACTTGTTTGTTGTATCTTCTTCAACATAATTTAATATTTCTTGTTTAAATTCTTCTTTTTTGTCTATTTTAATTTTGATCGGAATATAGTAAATATTTAGACCAAATATATCTTCTAAATAATGAATAAGTTTTACTTTATCTTTTTCGGTAGTTACTATTATGTTATCTGGGTAATTTGATAATTTTGATTTTAAAAATTTAATATCTGAATCTGTGTAATTATGATGATCTTTAAATTTGTAGTGATGGATGATTTTATAGTTTCCTGAATTTAAATATGTAATTAATGGATCTGTATTTGCTATAGAAGTAATAAGAAAAATATTTTTTTGTTTGAATTTAATAACTTTATCATTATTAAAAATATTATAAAAATCTCCATATTCAATTTCTGAGAAAAAGAATTTCACGTCATTACATAAATTAAATTTATTATTAATTTCAGATTTTCTCGAATTACTAATATTTTGTTTGCATTTAGTTGTAATAATAATATTTGCTCTTTTTATCGATGAAACATTATCCCTTAATCTTCCAATGGGCAATATTTTATCTTCATAAATTGGGTTATTGTAATCATTTAGTATGATATTTAACCCTGCATTTACCCATCTATGCTGAAATCCATCATCCATAATTATTATTTCAATTTTTGGAAATGAATTTTTTATAATTTCAATAGCTTCTGTTCTTTTTTTTGAAACGATAACCAATAAGTTTGGAAATTTGTTTTTTATTTGGAGAGCTTCATCGCTGGCTTCAAAATGTGATAAATCCTTTTCAACTATTATTAGATTTTTAGATTTTCTACCAAAACCTCTACTAATATATGCAACATTTTTATTTGATAGTAATTCTAGAATATACTCCGAATGTGGTGTTTTTCCCGTGCCACCAATAGTTATATTNCCAATGCAAACAATAGGAATATTATATTTTTTACTTTTAATTATAGATGCGTTGAATAAATAATTTCGAATAGAAATGGTTGCGTAGTATACTGCTGCTAATAAATATCTTAAAAGTGACATATTGCAAAGATATACATTAGTTAAGTATTTGTATATTTGAACTATGAAAATCAACGAAATAGTAGATTATCTTGAAAATCTATTTCCTCAAAATTTACAGGAAGATTATGATAATTCTGGATTGATAATAGGTGATTTGGAAAATGAAGTTTCATCTGTTTTAATCTGTTTAGATTGTGTAGAATCAGTAATTGATGAAGCTATTACATCCAAATGCAATCTAGTTATTTCTCATCATCCATTAATTTTCGCCGGAATTAAATCAATAAATAATACTAATTATATTGGTCGATCAATAATCAAAGCAATTAAATTTAATATTTCTATATATGCAATTCATACTAATTTGGATAATGCTATTGATGGAGTTAGCTCAAAAATAGCTGATTTGATTAATCTAAAGAATCAGAAAATTTTATTTCCAAAGAAAAATTTATTAAATAAACTAGATGTTTACTGCCCTTTAGACTCTATGGAAATGCTTAGAAATTCTCTATATAAAATTGGGGCAGGTAGTATAGGTAATTATAAGAATTGTTCCTTTTATTCTATAGGTCAAGGAGAGTTTGTGCCCATGGAAGGTTCAAAACCTTATTTAGGTAAAAATGGTAATAAACAAATTGTTGAAGAAGGTAAGTTAGAAGTCATATTTCCTAAGAATATAATAAATAAAGTAGTTAAGACATTAAAAAAATCTCATCCATATGAGGAAGTTTCATACCAAATATATCAAATGGAGAATAAAAGTAATTCTTTTGGATCTGGAGTTGTTGGTGTTTTAGAAAATGAAATTTCTGCAGTTGATTTTTTCAATTTTTTAAAGAAAAAATTTAATTTGGAAATTATTAAACACACTAAATTCTTAGGGAATAAAGTTAAGAAAATTGCAGTTTGTGGGGGTAGCGGATCATTTCTATTAGAATGTGCGATTAAAAATAATGCTGATGTTTTTATCACATCAGATTTTAAATATCATCAATTTTTTAATGCAGAGGATAAAATAATTATTGCTGATATAGGACATTATGAAAGTGAACAATATACAAAGGAACTTCTTTATGACTTACTTCTAAAAAAATTTCCTACATTTGCGATCCGTATATCAGAAATAAATACTAATCCTATAAATTATTTTTAAATAATGTCGAAAAAAGTTATTATAACATCTGTCAAGGAAAAATTAAAGTCCCTTTATGAATTACAATGCATTGATTCATCTATTGATAAGTTAAGAGTCATTAGGGGAGAATTACCTGCTGAGATCCAAGATTTAGAAGACGAGATCTTTAGAATAGATTCTAAAATAGATAAATTAAATCAAGAAAAAGATCAAGTTAAAACTGATATCAAGGAAAAAAAGGAGTTGATCAAAAACTCTAAAGAATTAATTAAGAGGTATACTGTTCAACTTGAGAATATTAAAAATAATCGAGAATTCACTTCTTTGACAAAGGAGCTAGAATTTCAAGAATTAGAAATTGAGCTTAGTGAAAAGCATATAAATGAGTATAAAGCTAGAATTAAGATGAAGGATGAAGTCATTGGGAATTTTTCTGAAGAATTAGATGAGAAGAAAAAGGATTTATCATTAAAACAATCTGAGTTAGATTCCATTGTTGCTGAAACAGAAAAAGAAGAGAAATCTTTAATCAAGAAATCTGAAAATGCTAAGAAAAANATAGATGATAGATTATTAAATGCCTACCAGAGAATTAGAGCGAGAGTAAGAAATGGCTTAGCTGTAGTAACTGTAGATAGAGACGCGTGTGGAGGTTGTTTTAATAAAATCCCACCACAAATACAGTTAGATATTAAATTGCATAAGAAGGTGATTTTTTGCGAGCACTGTGGGAGAATTTTAGTTGATTCTAGTATTCTTTCTAGCTAAAGTCTAAATCCAATTGTGCACATTAGAATTTTTTTATGACGGCTAATTATAGCTGATCGTTCTACATCCGGATTATACATTGAGTGTTCAATTTTACTATTATTAATTGAGTAGTTTACATCTATAAATATTGTATTAAAATCTATTCCAATTCCAGCACTGTAATTTCTGCTTTCATACTCAGGTTTGTTTTTTAATGGAGATCCATTGATGCTTAATCCCCCTCTTATCTTTAATGGAAGTAATAGTACTTCTCCTCCGAGTCTATAATTTCTAGCCTCCCCATATAAATTATTAATGTTGAGATTTTCTTCATGAAAATTATAATAATCAGAATACATCCTTATTGTGCTATAGTCAATATATTCAACTTCAGCGTTTAAGAGTAAAGTTGGTAGGAATTCATAGTCAAAAATAGTTGAAATACTTCCAATTATTTTCCAAGGTGTAGTGATTTCATAGTTAAAATATCCTGTTGGAGAATATTCTGTAAATGCACTAGAATTATTCCATCTTGTTGAAAGTTCAGTTGAATATTCTTCTTGCATTTGAATATAACTTGGAGAATGTATGGCTGCTCCAAGTTTAGTGTGTTCTAAAATTCTAATTATTCCTCCTAATTTTAAGTTGAAACCAGTACCTGTTGATATCAGACTTTCATTATATTGAAAACTTCTTAATTGCTGAATTGTATCCTCAAATCTACTTTCAGAATATGAAGAATATTGTCTATATTCTATAGTTGGTATTCCAACTGTAGCTCCTATATATATATTTTCTTTATATGATGATCCTATAGATAAAATGATTTCACCCATATTCCCATATGAATTAATAGATTGCATTTGACTCTTATTAGAAGTACTATTGATATTTGATAAATAATTCCCATTGTCAAAAAGATACCAATTTGTAAGAGTGTCTATGGAGTCATTCTGAAGATCTATTAAATCTGTCCAAAATGCAAGAGAAGCTCCGAAATTATCTAGATTTTCAATCGAATTCCTATCGGCCTGTTCTAAGAGAAGATCTGCTAAAGATGAACTATTATTTTCATTCATAACAGTAAAATTTTCATGAAAGTTCGCAGTTTGATTCCAACCAACACCAAAATTTATATTTTTCCAATCAGGATGTTGGTTATTAGCTACTGATATATAACCAAAATTGGACAAATCAAATGATAATGTATAGTTTTGGTTTTTAAAGCTATTTAAAAATGATGTATTCTCATTGTATGAAATTGATGGTGTAAATGTAATTTCCGAGTTTCTGTATAGAGCTATACCAGCAGGGTTTAGACTTAAGCATGAAAAGTCTCCGCCTAGAGCTCCATGACTTCCTGATAGCGAAGCGAATTTAGCGGTGCCAAGTATATTGTTTTGTGAGTATCTAAGCGCATCAATTTCATTTTGTGAATATGAAATTGAAAAGTTTAAAAGAATTACAAGTAAAATAATATTGTTTTTTTTCATTTTTTAAGGCTTTACTTTTCTTGAGTTAGAATTTCGGGTTTTGTTATTTGATATTTTAGTTCTATTATAGTTGCCTTTGTTGTAATTATTTGGTTTATAATTTGTTTTATTTTTCCTATTAAAGCTGTTTTTTGGTGGTCGGTTATTTTTTGAAATTGAACTTTTTTTGTTATTAGTTTTTTTGTTGAAATTATTGTTTGTATTGTTATTTTTATTATCTGAAAAAGGGGTGTTTGGTCTATAGGAATTATTGTTTTTAGTTGCCTGATTATATATTTGATTTGATTGATTTTTAATATTTCTAATTTGGTTAGGGTTGTATTGTGAGTTTTTAATATTTATATTGTTAAATCTATTGTTTACTCTAGCTGTTGTGCTTCTGTTTCTTGTATTAAATGATCCTCTGTGCCCAAAAACATAGTTTGTGTTACTATTATATCCATTATTATGCCAAACTGTGGGATAGTTGTAGTATTGATATGAATTGTAGTAGCCTCCATAATAGAAGGGTGTGTAAAATGCGTAGTATGGATCATAATAATTCCATGAATGACCCCAACTTATATCAAAATAGGAGTAAGGTCCGTAATAATATGGATTAGTATAAGACCAGTAGCTATTTGTGTAAAATCCACCATAATAGTTGAATCGGTAGTGTGGTCTATGAAACCTTCTTAGCCTATTATAGTAATATCTGTCAGAGTATAAGTCGTCTTCATAAAAGTCTCCATAATAGTTGTTAGTGATTGTTTCTGATTCGTGATTAGAGGAATCATTACTTAGAGTTGTATTTTCATTAATAGTAGACTTCCGGTCATCATTAAGTTCACTTGCGGACATATAGTTTGGGTCACTATAGTTATACGAATTGTAAGTAGTGCAAGATGATAAGAAGATCACAGGAATAATTAAAATAAAAAATTTTTTCATATTATCAATTTTATAAAGATAGATTAATTTATGTAAGTTTGCCATATTACTTATAAACGTTAACTTTTGCATAAAATTACAATTTTTTAATTAAAAAATGGCAAAAAAAATTACATCTAGAGACAAGGACTATTCACAATGGTATAATGATATAATAAATGAAGCTGATCTTGCTGAAAATTCTGGAGTTCGAGGGTGTATGGTGATTAAGCCATATGGCTTCGCAATTTGGGAAAAAATGCAATCGGAATTAGATAAGATGTTTAAGGAAACTGGGCATCAGAATGCTTACTTTCCACTATTTATTCCAAAATCATATTTTTCTAAGGAAGCTAATCATGTTGATGGATTTGCTAAAGAATGTGCAGTTGTTACTCATTATCGATTGAAAAATGATGAAGAAAATGGTGGTATAATAGTTGATGACACGGCAAAGTTAGAGGAAGAGTTAATAGTTAGACCAACTTCAGAAACAATTATATGGGATACATATCGTAAATGGATTCAGTCATACAGAGATCTTCCAATATTAGTAAATCAATGGGCCAATGTTGTTAGATGGGAAATGAGAACAAGGATGTTTTTGAGAACATCTGAATTTCTGTGGCAAGAGGGTCATACTGCTCATGCCAAAGAAGAAGAAGCGATTGAAGAAACCGAAAAGATGATAGGAGTTTATTCTGATTTTGCTGAAAAATTTATGGCGATGCCAGTAATTGTTGGAAAGAAAACCAAAAGCGAAAGATTTGCGGGCGCATTAGAGACATATACGATAGAAGCAATGATGCAAGATGGCAAAGCTCTTCAAGCAGGTACTTCTCATTTTTTAGGACAAAACTTCGCGAAGGCATTTGATGTTAAGTATACCAATACTGAAGGAAAACAAGAATATGTATGGGCAACTTCTTGGGGAGTATCAACGCGACTTATGGGAGCTTTAATTATGTCTCATTCTGACGATTTTGGTTTAGTTTTACCTCCAAAATTAGCACCTTTTGCTGTAGTAATTGTGCCAATATTTAAAACAGACGATGAATTTGATAGAATTTATAAACTTTCGTTATCCCTAAAGGAGAGTTTAAAAAGTGTAGGAGTGAGTTGTAAGTTAGATTTTAGAAAAACACATAAACCTGGTTGGAAATTTGCTGAATATGAGTTAAAAGGTGTTCCTTTAAGAATATCTATTGGGCCACGAGATTTGCAAAATAATACTTTAGAAATTGCAAGAAGAGACACCCTAGAGAAATCAATCATTGATATGGATGATGTAATCAATATAATTCCTAAGTATTTAGATAGTATACAGAAAAATCTTTATCATAGAGCAATTGATTTAAGAAAAAGTAAAACATTTGAGACAGGTGATTACAATGAGTTTAAGAACTTAATTAATTCGGGAGGATTTGTTTATGCATTTTGGGATGGTTCTAATTTAACTGAAGAAAAAATAAAAAATGAAACTAAAGCCACTATTCGTTGTATACCAATTGAATCAGATAAATTTGAAGGTAAATGCATATATTCTGGTAAGTCTACTAGAATTAAAGTTGTATTTGCGAAATCATATTAAATTGTTAATAGAATGGAAGAAATCTTACATATTTTAAAAACAAAGTCATCGACTAAACAGGAAGTATATAGAATTACTCATTCTATTTTTAAGGAATTGTCAAATAATTTAAAGTCCAAAGTTGATCTATTGAATGATCAAATTCAAAATTTAGATAGTTCTGTTCATATAGAATGCTTATGTAAAGGAGATTTTGAAACACATATTTCATTCTCAGGTGATAGATTGATTTTTCATATGCATAGTAATATTTTTGACTTCCCTAAAAGTCATACCATACATAAAACTAAATATGTTTCAGAAGATCCTCTAAGAAGTTTTTGTGGAGTTATTCACGTATATAATTTTCTAAATGATTCATTTAAATATAATAGGTTTAATGATGTTGGTCATTTGATTGCTAGAATATTTATTAATAAGGAAAGGAGGTTCTTTGTTGAAGGTGAGGATCAGTTAAATTTTTTATTTGATGATTTTGTTAATCAAGAAATCAATGAAAATTTTTTAAAAAAAATAATTGATTCTAGTATTTTATTTGCATTGAATTTTGATTTATTATCTCCAAATTTTAAAGATGTTAATCTAATAAATGTTCATCAAATACTAGATATGAATAATAATCATAAATTACGAACTTCAAAGACTTTAGGATTCAAGTTTGATAGTGAGGACAAATAAATAATTTTTATTTGTAGTCTAATAAAAAAATCTATACATTTGCATTCCATTTAATAAAGTAAAAATGGCCCGGTCGTCTAGTGGTTAGGACGCCAGGTTTTCATCCTGGTAACCGGGGTTCGATTCCCCGTCGGGCTACAAAATAATAGTTAAGTATGGCAAATCATAAATCTGCAGAAAAAAGAATTAGACAATCTGAGAAGAGAAGACTTCTGAATAAGTATGTTCATAAAACTACTAGGAATGCAATAAGAAAGCTCAAGAGTATTAGTGATAAGAAAGAGGCTTTATTAATGCTACCTAAGGTAGAATCCATGCTAGATAAATTATGGAAGAAAAATATAATTCATAAGAATAAAGCATCTAATTTAAAGTCAAAATTATCTAAGCACGTTAACTCTTTGTAATTTGTTGTTTTCTTAGTATATAACTTTCATTTACTTAAGCTTCATGAATAAGCATTCTGAATATAAAATGGTAGCTACTACTATGCATGGTTTAGAGGAAGTTCTTTCTGTAGAATTAACTAGCTTAGGAGCTAGAGATGTTAAGATACTAAATCGTGCTGTAGAGTTCTTTGGTGATTTGGGATTTATGTACAAAGCTAATTTAAATCTGAGAACAGCAATCAGAATACTTAAACCTATATATAAATTTGAATCTTTTACTCAGGAAGATTTTTACAGAAAGGTTAGTGATTTTAATTGGACAAAATATTTAAATGTTGATAATACATTTTGTGTAAATATAGCTGGTTTCTCACCAATTTTTACACATAGTAAATATACAGCACTTTTAACTAAGGACGCTATTGTAGATTACTTTAGACTTAAGTTTAAAAAACGGCCAAATATTGATCTGGATTATCCAGATGTGAAGATTTATATTCATCTTTTTCAAAATGAATTTACTATCTCACTAGATAGTTCAGGATCTTCTTTACATAAGAGAGGATATAAAGTTTCTTCTGTAGAAGCCCCAATAAATGAAGTGTTGGCAGCTGGTTTAATTTTGCTTTCTGATTGGAATAGATTAAATAATTTCTATGATCCAATGTGCGGCTCTTCCACTTTCTTAATTGAAGCTGCTATGATAGCTAAGAATATACCCCCTAATATTTTTAGGAAACGTTTTGGATTTGAATCTTGGACTGATTTTGATCAGGATCTATGGATGAAAATTAAAGATGTTTCCTTAGATAAGGAAATAGATTTTTTAGGAGAAATTACTGGATCTGATATTTTAAGAAAATGTCTTCGCTCTTCAAGATCTAATATTAATAATGCATTAATGCGTGATGATATATCAGTGTTCGTTAACGATTTTTTTGATTCAAATAGTATTAATAGTCATGTAATTTTTAATCCTCCATATGGAGAGAGGTTATTAATTGGTACTAATGATTTTTATAAAAAAATTGGGGATGTTTTAAAACACAAATATCAAGGATGTACTGTATGGATTATTACTTCAGATTTAGAAAATGTTAAATATATTGGTTTAAAACCCTCTAAAAAGATTAAAGTGTATAATGGAAAACTAGAGTGCAGATTTTTAAGATATGATATTTATTCTGGATCAAAGAAGGTTAAATCAAAAAGTGATTAATTTTACTTAATCATTAAATCTCTAGCTTTATCTACTCTAATTCTTATGCCATTATTTTTAGCATAGATAAATGAGTTAGGAAATCCAAAATTTTGGATTTCAGAATTCTTATTATTTGCTTCATCAAAGGTTTTAAATGGTCCACATACGTATTTATCAAAAATCCCATTAGTTATAATTGTATCAGCACCTCCGATTGAAGCTATATTATACTGAGTTTCTTCATCATTACTTTGGGAAGAAAAAATGCCTATCTGAATAAAATATTCAATATTGACAGGGATAGTATCTTCATTAAATAAAAAGACATTATTTATAGTATCTTGTAAAATACTGTTAGTATCTATCAATTCTTCTTGAAATATTAGTTCTTCAGATTCAATACTTTCGTTTACAATCTTTTGAAATTCAGCAATACCTTCATTTTCTATTTCACGAGAGTTGTTTTCTTCTTCAATAATTATATTGATTTTCACTCTTTTGCCATTTTCAAACGTTGCGATGAAAGCATCAGTAAATCCTCTTGCTTGCATTTCAGATCGTTTGATCAAAGCATCTTGCATATCTGTAAAGGAACCTATATAATAGCGAGTAATACCTCCAGTGCGTATAGGGATCACATTCAGTCCCTTAAAAATATCAAAAGATAACTCTTGTTTGAACGCTCCTATTTGAACTCTATAAATAATGTTTTCAATGGTTTTTTCTATTGAATCTACAATTTCAATGCTGTTATTTTTAGTTAAACTTATAGAGTCTTCTGTAGATAACGAATTATTAGAAGAATCTAATACATTAATGTTAATACTTTCTTGAACTTTATATATATAATCATAGACACTATCATTATCTGTAACAATGATTTTTGTTTCTAATTCTCCATATTTAATTTCTATATAATCTCTTCTGTCTTCAGCGTCATCAATGATTTCATATTGACCTACAGCATATATGAAAGATCCATCTTCTAAGGGTATGCTAACTAAATCTACAAAACTTAAAAATCTATTTTCAAGAGAGCGAGGTATATCATCTAAATACCTTCCAATTTGAACTAAATATCTTTTACCTGAATTTTCTAATTTTTGGTTATTAAGATTAAATTCTTGATTAAATGCATTTGCTTGTGCAATTAAAACATCATTAGTTGTTGTATAATCATCTCTATTGATTTCTAAATTATTATAGAAGTTAGCATATTTTCTAGAAGCGGATTCGTATTCAGAATACATACTATGAAATTCTTTGCCTGTAAGTTGGACTCCTTTTTCATTAACAACAGCTCCTGCTTTAGTATTTTTCTCATCATCCATATAGTTGGGAACTCCATCTCTATCTGAGTCAAATGGACATCCCAATTCATTAACTTTTACATTTTTGGGTGTACCTGGACATTCATCATTTACATCAGGTACTCCATCTTTGTCTTCATCTTCAATGTCTAAAGCTTTGAAATTTATATTTCTATAATTTTTTTCATTATACACATTATATTCTTCTGCCTTTTTACTAAAGAGATCATAGTTAATCGTAAAATTAACTACACTGAAGTTATCATTTTGCGCTAGAGATGTAGCTTTGTCAATATCAGCAAAAGATAGGTGATAGTTCATTCCTATATCAAATCTTATTCTTTCAGAAACATCCAATGAAATCCCCATTCCTAAAGGGATATTTACTCCCGACTCTTGCGTAAAGGTATTGCTATTAAAAGTAGTGGTATAATACATCCATTGTGCTCCAATGGTTGTGAATGGACTTATTTTAGTATTTCCTAATATATTATTGAATGTATAATCTAAATTGAATCCTAATGAGGTTAAGTCAGCCTCAAAATAATCCATCTCAGATTCTTCATAAAGTTTAGCATTTGAGCTAAATAAAAATGAGAGATCAATATTGTTATATAAATTAATTCTTATTCCAGTATTTATTCCCATGTTTCCTAACAAGTAATTACCTTCAGGTCCTCTAATGTCTCCATATGAATTATAATATCCTGTACCAATAGAAAACATTGGTTGAAACGGCTCCTTATCTTTTATTTCATAAGATTTTTGAGAAAAAGAAAATGAGCATATAAATAGTGTAACTAATATTAATACTTTTTTCATAATAATAAGTTTATCGTCTGTAAAAGTACTAAAAATTAGTAGAATACTCAATTTTTTTAAAAATTAGGTCTCAAATCATACTTTTGATAAAAATCATTAATAATTTTTATTATTTCATCAACATCATCTTCTACTGTAAAGAGATGAAGATCTTCTTCACTAATATTGCTTTCTTTTTTTAAAACTATTTCTTTAATCCAATCAATAATACCTTCCCAGAATTCTTTGCCAACTAAAATTATTGGAAACTTGCCTATTTTCTTAGTTTGTATTAGAGTAATAGCTTCAAATAATTCATCTAATGTTCCTACACCCCCAGGTAACACAATAAATCCTTGTGCGTATTTAACAAACATGACTTTTCGGACGAAGAAATAGTCAAAATTAATTAGTTTATCATTGTCAATATATTTATTTGATAATTGTTCAAAAGGAAGTTCAATATTTAATCCTACAGATTTACCATTTCCTTTTTTAGCTCCTTTGTTAGCCGCTTCCATAATGCCTGGTCCGCCTCCTGTGATAATGCCATATCCTTTTTTTGTTAATTCAAATGCTATCAATTCAGCTAGCTTATAGTATTTATTATTTGGTTTTGTTCTTGCTGATCCAAATATAGAAACACATGGGCCAATTTCTCCAAGTTTTTCAAAACCTTCTACAAATTCAGACATAACTTTGAATATTTGCCAAGAATCATTAGTTTTTATCTCATTCCAATATTTATGACTTGATTTTAATATTTCAGATTTTTTTTTATTCATTTTGATTTAATTTCATCTTTAAGAAATTTAGATGTGAATCCAATATTTTGTTTTACGATAAATTCTGGACTTCCGTTACATATAATTTCACCACCTCCAATTCCTCCTTCAGGACCCATATCAAAAATATAGTCAGCTGTTTTAATTATGTCTAAATTATGTTCGATTATTAAGACCGTATTACCTATATTTATTAATTGATTTACAACTTTTAATAGTAGTTTAATATCTTCAAAATGTAAGCCTGTTGTTGGTTCATCTAAAATATATATTGTTTTACCAGTAGACTTTTTTGATAATTCTGAGGCGAGTTTAACACGTTGTGACTCACCTCCTGATAATGTAGTAGAAGATTGTCCTAGTCTAATATAGCCTAATCCTACTTCTTGCAATGATTTAAGCTTATTATAAATTGAAGGAATATTTTGAAAAAAAATGGTTGCTGTATCAATACTCATTTCTAGAACATCCGCAATAGATTTACCTTTGTATTTTATTTCTAGTGTATCCCTTGTATATCTTTTTCCATTGCAGTTTTCACAAGTTACAAGAACATCTGGTAAAAATTTCATTTCTAATACTTTTAATCCACCACCCTTACAGGTTTCACATCTGCCTCCAACTACATTAAATGAAAATCTTCCTGATTTATATCCTCTTACTTTTGATTCATTAACATTTGCAAATAATTCTCTTATTTTTGAGAATAATCCAGTGTAAGTAGCTGGATTTGACCTAGGAGATCTTCCAATTGGATTTTGATCAACTTCTATAACTTTATCAATATTTTCAATTCCAGTTATACTGTCGAATTCTAGAGGTTCATATACTGACCTATAAAAGTAGTTACTTAAAATTGGATAAAGAGTTTTAGTAATGAGAGTTGATTTTCCGCTGCCAGAAACTCCTGTAATGCAACAAAGTGTTCCCAATGGAATTTTTATGTTTGTGTTTTTAAGATTATTTCCACTAGCTCCTTTTAAATGTAGAAATTTGCCGTTTCCTTGTCTTCTTGAAACAGGAATATCTATTTTGATTATTCCATTTAGGTAGTTTGAAGTAATATTATTTGTTTTAATAAATTTATTTTTTTCTCCTGAAAATGAAATGAATCCACCATATTGACCAGCTTCAGGACCTAGATCTACTATATAGTCCGATTCCATCATTATTTCTTTATCATGTTCAACTACTATTACAGTATTACCTATATCTCTTAATTTTTTTAGAGAAGAAATTAATTTCATATTGTCTCGTTGGTGAAGGCCTATGCTAGGTTCGTCTAAAATATACAGAACACTTGTCAGTTTTGTACCTATCTGAGTAGCTAGTCGTATTCTTTGGGCTTCTCCACCTGAAAGCGAATTGGAATTTCTATTTAGTGTGAGATAATCAAGACCTACGTCTAGAATAAATTCAAGTCTTTTACTAATTTCTTTAAGTATTTGTTGACTAATAATCTTTTGCGATGCATTTAACTTATTTTCTAAATTTAATATCCATTTATATAGTGTCTTAATATCCATATTAACTAAATCAACTATATTTTTATCTGCAATTTTATAACTAGATGATTCTTTATTTAATCGACTTCCATTACATGAGTGACATGTAAATTCTTTCATATATTTTTTTGCCCATCTAGATATTGATGGTATATCGCTTATCTTATACTGTTCTTCAATGAAGTTTACAATACCTTTAAATTGTATTTTATAGTTTTTTGAAAAACCTATCATATCATTTTGAAGATAAAAACTATCATCCAAGCCGTATAATATAGCATTAATTCCTTCTTTTGATATTTTTTTTATTGGGGTATTTAGGTTGAAGCTATACTTTTTTCCAATTATATTAATTTGTTTCTTTATCCAATTTGCGTTTTTTCCTTCAATAGGAGCTATCCCTCCTGTATTAATACTTAAATTATGATCTGGAATAATTTTTTCTATATCAGCTTTTTCAATAAAACCTAGTCCATTACAGTCTTTACACGCTCCTTTTGGAGAGTTAAATGAGAAGCTGTTCGGTTCAGCTTTTTTATAACTAATTCCAGTTGATGGACACATAAGATTCTTACTAAAATATCTTTGTTTTTTGTCTTTATCACTAACTATTATAATTGAATCTTCTCCATTAATTAGCGCTGTATTGATGCTTTTATTTAGTCGATTTTTATTTGATTCTTTAATTGTGAATTTATCAATTACTATCTCTATATCATGAGTTACGTATCTATCTAATTTCATTCCTGGGGTAATCTCAAGTAATTCTCCATCAACCCGAACTTTGATATACCCTTTTTGTAAGATTTTTTTAAATAACTCTTTATAATTTCCTTTTCTAGATCTAATTATTGGTGATAGAATAATGATTCTTTCATTTTTATATTTTTCATTTATTAAATTTATAATTTCCTCATTGGAATAACTAATCATTTTTTCTGCAGTATTATATGAGTAAGCAATTCCTGTTTTTGCAAATAATAATCGTAAATAATCATATATTTCAGTAATTGTTCCAACAGTTGATCTAGGACTTCTGACTGTGCTTTTTTGTTCAATGGAAACTACCGGACTTAATCCAGTTATTTTATCAACATCTGGTTTCTCAGAATATCCGATAAATTGTCTGGCATATGCATTGAATGTTTCTAAATATCTCCGTTGTCCTTCAGCGTGGATTGTATTAAACGCTAATGAAGATTTTCCACTGCCACTTTTTCCAGTAAAAACAATTAGTTTATTTCTTGGTAATGATACATTAATATTTTTGAGGTTATTGACTCTTGCTCCTATGATCTCAATTACTTCTTTGGACATAATCGTGAATATTTTTTAATTTTCAAATATTTCTATTTTACTATCATTAGGGATTTTAAGTTTATAAATTTCTTGGTTGGAATTTGTCAGTACTTCGTCTCTTAACCATGGATTAAGTTTTTTTAGAATTTTATAGTTTATATTTTTTTCGATAGCTAAATCATAAAGGTTAATGTTAGCATTAGAAATAGTGATAATTGTATTTTCAGGGTAATTATAAAGGTCTATAGGTCTGATATGAAATCCATATTTTTTTTGATTTTCAAAAATTTCTTTAATTGCCAGTATTCTAAATATATATCTTGAAGTTTCTTCATTTAAGAATAAATTATAATAATTTTTTGTAGATTGTTTTTCTAGTTGATTGTGTATTCCATTAATTCCCATGTTATAGGCAGCAGCTGATAATGTCCAGCTTCCCAGTTTCTCATAGGAATTGTTTAAATACTCGCAGGCTGCTTGAGTAGATTTTTCCAAATGATATCTTTCATCAACTTCATCACTTATTTCTAACCCATATTCTCTGCCTGTGTTTTCCAAAAACTGCCAAAACCCTGTTGCTCCAGCTGGAGATATTACATTCTCTAATCCACTTTCTATTACAGCAAGATATTTGAAATCATCAGGTATATTATTTTTCCTGAGTATTTTTTCAATTATTGGGAAGTACTTGTTAGCTCTTTTGAGATAAAAAAGAGTATTAGATTGCCAATAAACATTTTTATGTATTTCTTTGTCATATCTCTCCCAAATATCTGGAGCATATATAGGTGCTTTTTCACCAGCAAAATCTAAAGTTTCAGGTTTGGTTAAAGTATATGTTCTAAAATGTGTATTGAATTTTTTTTGATGTAATTTATCATTTGTATATTTTTCCTCATTCAAATTGAAGAAGTTAAGCATTAAAATGGATGAAATAACTAAAATTATAAATACTATCAGATTTTTTTTCATATAAATATACTAGAGAAGTCTTTGAATTTTTGAGATTGATTGTCTTTATTTGATATAATAGGATTATCTATTCCCCAATCTATATTCAAATCAGTGTCATTCCATAATAGGGAACCTTCTGAAGATTTGTTATATGTACCACTACATTTGTATGCAAATATGGTATCATCTTCTAATGATAAAAATCCGTGAGCAAAACCAGGAGGAATCCAGAAAATCAATTTATTTTTACTACATAATTTAATTTTAAAATGCTTTCCATATGTTGGGGAAGTTTTTCTTATATCTACAGCAACATCTAATACTGAACCTTTAATCACTCTCACAAGTTTTCCCTGTTCATTTGGTGGGTTCTGAAAATGCAGTCCTCTTAATACATTTTTTTTGGAGTGAGACTCATTGTCTTGTAAGAAATTAATTGATAATCCATTATCTAAAAATTTATTATAATTCCATGTTTCCTGAAATGTACCTCTAGAGTCAATGTGTAATTCAGGATCAATTATTAATAGTCCTTCTATTTTAGTCTTTATAATTTTCATAGACTTATCACTTTTAGCAATTACCAAAAATAATAAAACCCTTTCTTTAAAAGAAGAAAATTGTGTAATAAAATAATTAAATTATATGTGAATCACTTCATCATACGCTGCGGCCACTGCTTCCATAACTGCTTCACTCATCGTTGGATGAGGATGCACTGATTTTAAAATTTCGTGACCGGTTGTTTCAAGCTTTCTTGCAACAACTGCTTCAGCAATCATTTCTGTAACATTATAACCAATCATGTGGCATCCAAGCCATTCTCCATATTTAGCGTCAAAAATAACTTTTACAAATCCTTCTTTATGGCCTGAAGCTGATGCTTTACCCGAAGCGGTAAAAGGGAATTTGCCAACTTTTATGTCATAACCTTTTTCTTTTGCTTGATTCTCAGTTAATCCTACCGAAGCTATTTCAGGAGAACAATAAGTGCATCCAGGAATATTATTATAATTAATAATATCAGGATTTTTACCTGCTATTTTTTCTACACAAGTAATCCCTTCTGCTGAAGCTACGTGAGCTAAAGCTTGATTAGGAAGAATATCGCCGATTGCATAATATCCTGGAATATTCGTGCAGTAATATTCATCTACTAGGACTTTTCCATTTTCTACCTTAACTCCAACTTCTTCTAGTCCAATGTTTTCAATATTTGCTTGAATACCCACCGCTGATAATACTAAATCACAGTCTATGGTTTCATTTCCTTTTTTGGTGATTATATTAACCTTACATCCTTTTCCTGAAGTATCTACATTGTCTACAGATGAGTTTGTCATAACAGTTATTCCAGATTTTTTAAATGATTTTTGTAATTGTTTAGAAATATCATTATCTTCAATAGGTACGATTTGAGGTTGATATTCTACTATGGTTACATCGGCTCCCATAGCATTATAGAAATAGGCGAATTCTACTCCAATTGCTCCAGATCCAACTATTACCATTTTTTTTGGCATTTTTTCTAATACTAACGCTTCTCGATATCCAATTACTTTCTTTCCATCTTGAGGTAAGTTAGGAAGTACTCTTGACCTTGCTCCAGTGGCGATTATTATATGATTAGCGGAATATTCACTAATTTTACCGTTTAAGGAAACTTCAACTTTTCCTCCAGATTTAATTTTGCCAAAACCCTTAATTACTTCTATTTTATTTTTATTCATCAAATATGAAACTCCTTTACTCATTCCGACTGCAACATCTCGACTTCTTTTAATAACATTATTAAAATCAGCAGTGGCTTTATTTACAGAAATGCCAAATTCTTCTGCGTGATTAATATATTCAAATACTTGTGCGCTTTTTAATAAGGCTTTTGTAGGAATACATCCCCAATTTAAGCATACACCCCCTAATTCTTCTTTTTCAATTACAGCGGTTTTAAAACCTAATTGAGAAGCTCTTATAGCTGTAACATATCCACCAGGACCACTTCCTAATACTATTATATCAAATTTCATATTTATTGTTTTTTTGTTTCCACGAGATTTCCCAATCTTTAAAATCAGCTGCTAAACAGTCTATTTTATAATCTTTTCTTCCTCCAACTATTTCTTGAATTTTATTTTTTGCAGTATTACGTATTCCATTTAATCCATGAGTTAGTTCTAAATTATTACCGTCTTTTATTCCTTTACGATAATTTGATTCATTGTGCCAAATGTGTAAATTCATTTGGGATAATACTACAATTGCTCTGATGGTTTCAGCGGTAATCTTAGTATCATTTTCATTTAAATTTTCCTGAATATCATGAATAATGTCTGCGATTTCTTGTGCGTATTCTTTTTTATGTTCTGGAATAAATACTTCTTTTAGTTGTGCTATTGACAAACGATCAATCAATTCAGATAGTGTTGGAAGATATTTTCTCATATTGTTAATATTGATTAACAAAAGTAATAATTCAAATTTTATTTTAATTATTAAAATTGATTAATTCTTTAATATCTTAATATATTAGCTGCTATATTTAATGATAAATTATAAAATCTCATATTCTAATCCTCATCGACATTTTATCGATTTTGAGATCACAACTAGTGTTCTAGGTCATGAAAAAATGTTATTTCAGCTTGCCGCTTGGAGACCTGGTAGATATGAACTAGGAAATTTTTCTCAAAATATACAGAAATGGACACCTTTCAATAAAGATGGAAAGAAACTTGAATATCGTAAAGTTTCTAAAGATTTGTGGGAGGTAAATACCAAAGATGTAAATGAAGTAATTATTCGCTATAATTTTTATGCGAATCAATTAGATGCAGGAGGCTGTTATCTTGATGAACATCAATTGTATCTCAATCCAGTTCAATGCATGTTTTATATAGTTGATAGAATTAATGATGATTATATAATTAATTTTGATATTCCGAATAATTATCTGATAGCTTCATCATTGGAGTGTAATCATAAAACATTGACAGTCAAGGGTTATGATGATTTAGCGGAATCTCCTATTATATGTTCAGATTCATTACAACATGATAAATACTGTGTTAATGATATTAATTTTCATTTATGGTTTCAAGGAGATTGTAAAATAGATTGGGTAAAAATCAAGAAAGATTTTGTATTATTTACTGAATCACAAATTACTAAATTTGGAGGTTTTCCTGTTGATGAATATCATTTTTTATTTCAAATCACACCTTATAAATCATATCATGGAGTTGAACACACTAAAAATACTGTAATCTTATTAGGCCCTGGTAAGGAAATAATGAAAGAAAGATATGAAGAATTATTAGGTGTATGTTCTCATGAGTTATACCATACTTGGAATATTAAATCTATTAGACCCATTGAAATGTTTCCATATGACTATACTCAAGAAAACTATTTTAGAACAGGTTTTGTTGCGGAAGGGGTAACAACTTATATGGGAGATTTGATGCTATATAATTCAGGTGTTTTTAATTGGGATGAATTTATCAAAACTCAAAATCAAAATTTATCAAGACACCTAATGAATTATGGTCGTAATAATTTATCTGTGGCGGATAGCGGATTTGATAGTTGGTTAGATGGATATAAATTAGGATCTCCAAATCGTAAAGTTTCTATATATCCAGATGCAGCATTATGTATGTTAATGATAGATTTAGAGATAATCAAGATTTCAAATGGAGACAATAGTTTACATTCTGTTATGAAAGATCTTTATCATGATTTTGCTCTTAAAAATAAAGGTTATTCAGAATCAGATTTTAAAAATATATGTATAAAATACGGAGGAGAGAAAGTTGATAAAATTTTTAATGATCATATTTATGGAATTAAAGATTATCTACCTACACTGCGTAATGCAATTGAGTATGTAGGATTGAAGTTAGTAGAAAAGAAGAATCCTAATTTATCTGCTAGATATTTTGGTTTTATTGCTATTAGAGAACAGGATAGTTTTGTTGTAAAAAAAGTAGAGCCTAATTCAATTGCTGATAAACTAAAGATAGCTCCTGAGGATCGGATTATTCCAGTTAATCAACATGAATCATCTAAAGATCTAAACGATATATTAGAATCTTGCCAAGATAATGTTATGATAACTGTTAAAAAGAAATTTTCAAAGCAAGAGATTCTAATTCCTAAGGGAGATCATTATAAATTGGCACAATTTATAAAAATAGATAATCCATTAGTCAGTCAAGTTAATTTAAGAAAAATATGGTTAGGTTGATATGAAAAACATTAAATTATATAAAGGAAAGAAATATAGTATATGTTCTTGTGGATTTAGTGGGAATTTACCTTTTTGTGATAATGAACATAGACCATACAATGAAAAAAATGGAACTAATTATAAATCAGTTAAAATAATAGCTGAAGAAAATATAGTATTGAATATAAACTCATCTACATGGAATCTGTCTCAAAAAAAATAATTCTATATCTATTTCTTTTATTTTTTTCTTGTAATAACCCAAAATCTGAAGTAAGTTATTCAACTTTAAATGAAGTTGATTTTGATCTTATTACTAATCCTTGTGATTTTGTAAATGTTGGACTAATTTGGTGTTATAGCTATGATGAAATGATCGATTTTAATAGTGAAATTTTAGAATTTATTTTGTATAATGAAGATAGATATAGATTGAATAAAATTTCTAGGGAAAAACCTACAGTAAGTCAAAAGAATCAGATTGGTTTTTTATTAAAAGAGATAGACTTTTTATTATCCAATATGCGAAAATTAGAATATATTGAAGAAAAAAATAATTGGTTAATAAATGATTTTGAATTTTGCAAACAATTTGATGATGCTAAATCGTATAATACACAAAGGATGAGTCAATATTTAAAAGCAATTAAAAAGATAAGTTTGAAAATGATTGATTTATAAAAATTTTATGAAATCATTAAGTTTACATAATAAGCAATTTGAATTATTTATTTCCAAAGAAGAAATTTCTATTATTATTTCCAAAATAGCTAATAACATAAATAATGATAGAATAGTTGATCCTTTATTCATATCTATATTGAATGGATCTTTTCTTTTTACTGCAGATTTGATGAAGCAAATTATTTTACCAAATACTGAAATTTCATTTGTTAAACTATCTTCATATACAGGCACTAATTCTTCTGGTAAAGTAAGAGATTTAATTGGTATTGATAAAGATATTTCTGGAAGAAATGTTATTATAGTAGAAGATATAGTAGATACGGGGAATACTTTAGATCATATTATGGATTCTCTTGAATCAAAAAATGTTAATAAAATATATATAGCTACACTATTATTTAAACCTAATGCTTACATAAAAGATTTTCCAATTGATTATATAGGTAAGGAAATCCCTAATAATTTTGTTGTTGGATATGGTTTGGATTATGATGAAATTGGCCGTAATTTGCCGTGTATTTATAAATTAAAAGAATAAAAGATGTTGAATATAGTATTATTTGGGCCTCCAGGAGCAGGAAAAGGAACACAAGCAAATTTATTAATAGAAAGATATGGTTTATTGCATTTGTCTACAGGAGATATTTTAAGAAGAGAAATTGCTAATAAAACTCAATTAGGTTTAGAAGCAAAAAAAATCATGGACGAAGGAAGCCTTGTTCCAGATGAAGTTGTCATAGGTATGATCGAATCCAAAATCGAATTAAACTTATTTTGTAATGGTTTTATTTTTGATGGTTTTCCTAGAACAAAAGCTCAGGCGGTTGCTTTGGATAATTTATTAAAAATTAAGGGCACATGTATTTCTGTAATGTTATCTCTAAAAGTTCAGGACGAGGAATTAATACGTCGTCTAATTTCTAGAGGTAAAGATTCGGGAAGATCGGATGATCAAGATGAAGAGATTATCGCGAATAGGATAAATGAATATAATAATAAAACAGCTCCTTTAAAACAGTATTATTCTTTTCATGAAAAATTTCAGGAAATAGAAGGTGTAGGTTCTATTAATGATATTTCACATAGATTAAATAAAGTGATTGATTCTTTATAATTATATGAAAGTACAAAATTCTAATTTTGTTGATTATGTCAAAATATTTTGCCGTTCTGGAAAAGGTGGAGCGGGATCCTCACATTTTCATAGAGATAAGACAACATCTAAAGGAGGTCCTGATGGCGGTGATGGAGGTCATGGAGGTCATATTATTCTCAAAGCAAATTCTCAGATGTGGACGCTTCTGCATTTGAAATATCAAAAGCATATTTTCGCTGAAGATGGAGAGAATGGATCTGGTAATCATAAATATGGAAAAGATGGAAAAAGTAAAATTATAGAGGTTCCGTTGGGTACTGTTGCAAAACACGCGGATTCTGGAAAATTGCTCGCTGAATTAACTGATGATGGTCAGGAATTTCATTTAGTCAAAGGCGGTATGGGTGGTAGAGGTAATTCACACTTTAAATCTTCTACAAATCAAGCTCCTAGATATTCACAGCCGGGAATTTCTTCCTTGGAAGGATGGTATATTTTAGAATTAAAAATTTTAGCAGATATTGGTCTTGTTGGTTTTCCAAACGCAGGTAAATCAACATTGCTATCAGTAATTTCAGCGGCTAAACCTGAAATAGCAGATTATCCTTTTACAACTCTTGTACCAAATTTAGGCATAGTTTCCTACAGAGATTACAAATCATTTATAATGGCTGATATTCCTGGGATTATTGAGGGTGCTGCTGAAGGAAAAGGATTAGGTTTAAGATTTTTGCGTCATATTGAAAGGAATTCAGTTCTCCTTTTTTTAGTCCCGGCAGATGCGAAAGATATTTTAAGTGAGTATAATATTTTACTTAAGGAATTAAAAAAATATAACCCAGAACTTTTAGATAAAAATAGATTATTAGCCATAAGTAAATCAGATTTATTGGATGATGAACTGATAGAGGAAATACAATTTGAACTTCCAACTAATGTTGATTATATTTTTATTTCCTCAGTTACCCAATCAGGCATTATACAGCTAAAGGATTCTTTGTGGAATAAACTGAATTTGAATGGAGTGGATTAAGGAGATAGATTTTTTATTTTTTAAAATGATTAATTCTGCTGGCTTTGAAGAAATGGATCCAGTGATGGATTTGTTTTCTGATAAGTTTTTCTGGATTCCTCTATATATTTATTTATCGTATTTAATTTATATTAATTTTAAAGCTAAGAGTGTCAAGATTTTTATTTCTATTGCAGTTTTAATTTTCTTTGCAGATTCTGGTAGTGAAACTTTATTTAAGCAGCAAATAGATATGCCAAGACCATGTACTTTGGAAGCTCAATTAGATTATAATCCCAGACTTTGGGAGAACAGAATGCCTTGTCAAGGTAATGGATTTATTTCAGGGCATGCGTCAAATACATATGCATTGTCATTCTTTTTATTTCTTTTATTTAGAAAATTTAAAATGTTTCTTCTACTTTTTATCTGGGCCTCACTAGTAGGTTTTAGCAGGATTTATCTTGGTGTTCATTACCCTTTAGATATTTTAGGAGGAATGTTTTGGGGATTGTTAGTTAGTTTACTTACTTATTACATATATAGGTATAAAATAGAGAATCTGGATTTAATTTGGTTAGTATGGGTTATTCTTGTTTTTCTTTGGAATTATATATGGCCTGAAGTGCCCCCTGTTGCAGATGTAATGGTTGCTATTGTTCTATCTTTAATTGTTCAATATTATATTAATCAAAAAAAACAAAATGCAAAAATCTAAATTTTTAATTTCTGTAATTATAATAATTTCATTTTCCACCTATTCTCAGAATTATTATAAAACAAATCAAAAGGATCCCAAATTAGTAGTAGGAATTGTAGTTGATCAAATGAGATATGATTATATTCATAGGTTTTGGAATGAATTTGGAAATGGTGGTTTTAAAAAGTTAATAAATGAGGGGTTTTTCTGTAGAAATGCTAAGTTTGGATATATGCCAACATTTACAGGTCCAGGTCATGCAAGTATTTTTACTGGAACGACTCCTTCAGTTCATGGGATAATAGCAAATAATTGGTATGATAAACATTCTAATCAGTTAGTATATTGTGCGGGAGATGGAACAAGGCACACTGTATGTAATTGTGAGCATCAAACTACAGATATCATTTCTTCTGAGGGCCAAATGTCACCACATCACATGCTAACAACAACTATTGGAGATGAAATCAAATTATTTAATTCAGATAATATAGTGATAGGATTGTCATTAAAAGACAGAGGGGCTATTTTATCAGCTGGACATTCTGCAGATGCCGCGTACTGGATGGATAAAAATGGAGATTGGATTACTAGTAGTTATTATATGAATGATTTGCCAGAGTGGTTAATATCATATCAACAACGTGTTAATGTCACGGATTATCTTCAAGGTAATTGGGAAAATAAAAATTTTAGTCATAATCTTAATACTTTATTATCACAAAAAGGAGGTGGTTCAATTAAAACAACACCATTAGGTAATACTATTTTAAAAGACTTAGCTATTGAAGTGATTTCTAGTGAAAATATGGGAAAAGATAATAATTTGGATTTTTTAACTGTTAGTTTTTCTTCAACAGACTATATAGGTCATAAATATGGACCTCATTCTGAAGAGATTAAAGATACTTATATCAAATTAGATGAGGATATTTCTCAATTTCTAATTTTTTTAGAACAAAAAGTTGGTAAAAATAATTTACTTGTATTTATCACAGCTGATCATGGAGTAGTGTCTGAACCTAAAGAGTTGTCAGAGCGGAATATCCCTTCAGGTTACTATAATGCAAATAATATGATAAAGGATTTGGAGGATTATCTAAAAGAGTATTTTAATTTGCCTGAAAAAATAGAGATTATTTCAAATTATTCAAACAATCAAATTTTTCTTAATCATGATTTTGTATTAGAAAATTCAGACATAGCACTTGAGCATATCCAAGATCTATGCGCTAAATTTATTTTAAATTATGAGTGGGTCAAAAATACATATACTGCAGATCAGTTATTTAAGCATGAATATAATAATTCTCATCACTCATTAATTCAGCAAGGTTTTAATCAGAAAAGATCAGGTGATGTTGTAATTGCTGTGCAGAGTGGATGGTTATCTTCAGGATGGGAGAGTGGTGGTACTAGTCATGGATCTTCTTATAGTTATGATACTCATGTTCCATTAATATTTTGGGGAGGACTAATCAAACCGGGTATATTAGATAGAAGAGTTAATATTAGAGATATTGCTCCAACAATTTGTTTGCTACTAGGTGTTGCTCATCCAAATGGATGCACGGGAGAACCAATAATGGAAATCACTAATGATTAGTATTAACTCAAATACTTATACTATTAATATTGGAGTTGAATCAGTCTCTTTGTATGATTTTTCTAATTTTTCTAGCATTGCTATATTGGTTGATGAAAATACATCAAAGTATTGTTTGCCAATTTTCTTGAAAGATTTTCAATCTAGAATTGATCCATTAATTATAGAGATTAAATCAGGTGAGAATAATAAAAGTATTGAATCATGTTTTAAGGTATGGAATGATTTAATAGAAAATTCCTTTGATAGACAGTCTTTAATAGTAAATTTAGGAGGTGGTGTTATTTGTGATTTAGGTGGTTTTTGTGCTGCAAGCTATAAGCGAGGTATTAGTTTTATTAATGTTCCAACTTCATTACTTGCGATGGTAGATGCTTCATATGGGGGTAAGGTAGGTGTTAATATAAATAAGTTAAAAAATCAAATAGGCTATTTTAAAAACCCAGTTGATGTTTTGGTTAATCCTATATATCTAAATACTTTACCAAATCATGAAATGATATGTGGTTTCGCGGAAATTATTAAGCATGCTCTTATTTCTGATATAAAATATTGGAAAATAATAAAAAATCTTGATTTAGATAATGTATCTAATTTAGATAGGGATCAGATAATTGAAAGGTCTATAATCATAAAAAATCAAATTATTTTAGAAGATCCCTTTGAAATTGGGAATAGGAAAAAGTTGAATTTCGGACACACTTTTGGTCACGCTATTGAAAGTTATTATATGGAAAAGTCTCAATCAATATCTCATGGTCAAGCAATTTTAATTGGAATGTTATTAGAGTGCGAGTTATCAAATATGGATGTTAAGGAAAAATTAGAGATAAAGGGTTTCATTTTATCTAAATTCAAGTTGCCTTACGCACCTTCAACTAAAGAGTTGAAACGTTTTTTAATTCATGATAAGAAAAATATAGATGGTCAGATTAATTTTAGCTTACTGACCGAAATAGGAAATTGTGAGATAAATAATTTATTTAGTCATAATGAATTATAAAATTACATCTCCTTTAGATATAGTTAAATGTGAAATTAACTTACCTGGTTCAAAAAGCATTTCAAATAGAGTGTTAATGATAAATGCTATTCTGGGTGATAGTATAGATATATCTAACCTTTCGGATTGTGATGACACACAAATTTTACAAGATTCTCTCCAAAAAAAACCTGCGTTTATTGATGTTGATGGAGGTGGAACTCCGTTTAGATTTCTCACCTCCTATTTATCTACTCTGAATGATAGGGTTTTTATTTTAACTGGCAGTAAAAGAATGCAAAAAAGACCAATTCGTGGATTAGTTGATTCTCTAAGAATATTGGGAGCTGATATCTCATATTTAGAAAAGGAAGGATATGCTCCAATCAGAATAACAGGAAAAAATATTTTGGGTGGTAAAGTTATAGTTCAGACAAATATTACCTCACAGTATCTGTCTTCTTTATTATTAATTGCTCCACTTATGGATAGAGGTCTTGAGATAGTATGTGAAACTGAAATCGTTTCTAACTCATATATTGATATGACCATTGAAATAATGAAGTATTTCGGAGTTAATGTATGCAAAAAAAACAGATCCTATTTAGTAGAAAAATGTCAAAAATATATTAAAAGAGATTATTTTGTTGAGTCAGATTGGTCGGCAGCTGCATATTGGTATCAAATTGTAGCATTATTACAGAAAGGTAAATTTAGATTTAGAGGATTATTTGAAAATTCTATTCAAGGCGATTCATTGGTTCGTTTCATTTATGAGAGATTTTCAGTGAGATCGATTTTCTATAATAATTATTTGGAAATTGAGTATTTTGAAAGTAAGTCCAATTTTTCAGTTTTAGATTTAACTGATAATCCTGATTTATATCCTTCAATTAGGTGTACTATGGCAGGATTAGGTCTTAATTTTCCCATTACAGGTGTTGACCATTTAATATATAAAGAGTCTGACCGTTTACAGTCTGTTAGTAATGAATTGAGTAGACTAGCTGAAGAAGTAGTAGGATTTGAAGTAAATACTTATAAAGATCATAGGATTGCAATGAGTTTTGCACCATTGTGTATAAAGTATGGTTGTATAGTAATAAATGATGCACTGGTAGTAAGCAAGTCTTATCCAAATTTTTGGAATGATCTTAAATTAGCCGGATTTAAAATATCTGAAATATCTCGCTTAAACAATTAATTTCTTTAAATGGATTATATTGATGCTTTGATTTATTGCGGTTAAAGTATATGCTCTTTATTCCATATTTTTCAGCTCCAATTATATCTGCTTCTAAATCATCTCCTATCATAATACTATTATTTTTCGTAGATTTTGTTATTGAAAGCGAGTATTCAAAAATTTTCGCATTCGGTTTTTTGACACCAATTTGCTCTGATGTAATAACTGTTGAGAAAAATTTAGAGATCTCGCAATTTTCAAGTTTTTTGTATTGAACTTCTTCAAATCCATTTGTAATGATATGCAGTCTATATTTTTCTTTTAAATATTTTAAGACAGTTTTAGTATGTGGAACTAAATCTTTTTTTTTAGGAGATTCGTTAATGTAATAGATTCCTATTTTTTCAGCAATGTCGATATTATTAACATTAAAGTATTCTAGAGCTAATCGGAATCTTTCTGATCTAAGTTTTTCTTTAGTTATCTTGTCTAATCTGTACAATGCCCATAATTGATCATTGAATCTATTATAAATTGATATAAACTTCTTAGTTGAATTAATTCCTAGATTTTCAAATTTGAATTTGAATGCAATTTCATTCAATGTATTTGTAGAATTTTTCTTAAAGTCCCATAAAGTGTTGTCAAGATCAAAAAAAATATTTGTAATTTCCATGTGTAATAAAAAGACCCAATGATGAGAGTCTAATTAATTTAGCTTATTCTATTTTTATATTTAAAAGATTTTAAATCTTCATTGGCTTTGACAATTTTTGTTTTCAAATTAGATTTAAAATTCATTATTTTATTATGGATCTCACTGTCTCCACAAGCTAAAATTTGAGCAGCTAGAATACCCGCATTCATTGATCCATCTAGCCCAACTGTTGCAACTGGAATTCCTGGAGGCATTTGTAGAATTGATAAAACTGAATCCCACCCATCTATTGATATAGATGATCTACAAGGAACTCCAATAACAGGAACTGTTGTAAAAGCAGCTACAACGCCAGGAAGGTGTGCTGCCCCGCCAGCGCCAGCTATGATAACCTTTATTCCATTTTTGTGGGCATTAGTAGCAAACTGCTCAACAATCTGTGGTGTTCTATGAGCTGACAGAGCGTTAATTTCAAATGGTATATCCATTTTATCTAAAAATTCAGCTGCCTTTTTCATTACTGGCATATCTGATGTACTTCCCATAATTATACTAACAATCGCTTTCATTTTATAATATATTTTTTGTTTTTGATTTACAAATATATAATTTTCTTCAAAATATTACGATTTTCACTCCTAGTTAATTATATAAATAAAAAAAAAGATAAATAAGTGCTTAGAATTAAATAATTGTCTTACTTTTGCAGTCCTTTTTGTTCAAATATTGAATAATTATGGAATGTTCTTTGAATTATTGAAGATAGAATCAAAAGATTAAAAACACATCATAAGTCAAATCAAACTTTTATTACAACGGAGAGTTTGATCCTGGCTCAGGATGAACGCTAGCGGCAGGCCTAACACATGCAAGTCGAACGGTAACAGATCTAGCTTGCTAGATGCTGACG
>PAUF01000014.1 GCA_002712715.1 Flavobacteriales bacterium
ATTTAGAACATGCTTTCTTTTCAGATTTAGAACATGCTTTCTTTTCAGATTTAGAACATGCTTTCTTTTCAGATTTAGAACATTCTTTCTTTTCAGATTTAGAACATGCTTTCTTTTCAGATTTAGAACATGCTTTCTTTTCAGATTTAGAACATGCTTTCTTTTTAGACTTAGATTGTGTTTTTTTCTCTATTCCATTACAGCAGGTTTCTTTAGCTTTATTTGCACATATTAGTTCACAGGATTTACCCGTTTCTATGCATTTATTTTCAACTGATTTTTTAACTACTCCTTCATCTGTTTGAGAATGTAATGAAAATGTTGTGCAGAATAAAAGAAGTATTGTTAATCTAATAATATTTTTCATAATTCTTGTTTTTGTTATTACAAATCTAATAAATTTATTAATATAGACCAATTATATCTACACCACCTTTAACTTTATCACCTATTTTACTTTTAATTATAACATTAGTTGGTAAAAATAAGTCCACGCGGGAGCCAAATTTAATAAATCCATATTCTTGGCCAGTTTTAGCAGAATCACCTACAGTTACATAAGTCTTAATTCTTCTAGCAACAGCTCCTGCTATTTGTCTACATAAAATTATAATATCTTTATTTTCAGTAACAATTGTACATCTTTCGTTTTTCAATGATGATTTTGGATGCCATGCCACTAGGTATTTACCAGGATGATACTTTTTATATTTCACTTCTCCATTAATTGAGTGTAATTGATTATGAACATTTAAAGGGGACATGAATATACTTACTTGTATTCTTTCATCTTTAAAATATTCATTTTCAGTTACTTTTTCTATTATAACAATCTTACCATCACATGGAGAATATATTGAATTTTTTTCATGAATTATATTTCTATCAGGGATTCTAAAAAAGTAAAGTGTAAATAGAATAATGATAATAAATATTGGAATAACATAATATATGAATGCATTATCCCAACTCATAAAAAATCCTATAAGTATCATTATCATTATTTGCGACAAAATTATATTATAACTTTCTTTATGAATTTTCATAGATTGTATATGTGTTGTAGGTAAAATTTATCTAAAATATAAATGATAGGCGTCGTATATAATATAGAATCAATCCTATCCAAAATACCACCGTGTCCAGGTATTAATCTACCTGTATCTTTTACTTTTGCTAAACGTTTGTAATATGAGATGTTAAGATCTCCTAAGGTAGCAGTGAAAGGAAGTATAATAATTATGAATACTATCTCCATATAATAAACCATATCAAAGTAATTAAAAAAATCTGGAACAATCATGAATGATATTAAATATGTGCAAATTGTTCCTCCTATTAGTCCTTCCCAACTCTTGTTTGGAGAAATTTCTGATAATTTATGTTTCCCAAATTTTGATCCAATAAAATAAGCCATAGTATCAAAGGTCCATGTAAGTACAAACATTAAGAATATTAATTCTTGTGAAATAAAGTGTGCTAATATTAGAGGAGTTATTACAATTAGAAAAGGAAATAATTTATGTTTATTTTTTCTTAAAATTAGTAACTCATATATTGCAAGACTAGCTAAGACAATAAATAATGAATGAAATGTAAATTTAGAAAACAAAATACAAAATAAAATGATCAAGACATAAATTAATCCAAATATTATTCGATTAGAAACTTGCATTATTCTATTGTGGTTAATTTTTTGCTTTTTTCTAAATCTTTATCCATTATATATAAACTTATTGTTCCAAAATGATATGATGAATCTTTGTTGTTTATGTCTATAGCAACAATATTATTTTCTATTAATTTTTGTTTAATAATTTCAACTTTAATTGGGTTGTTGTTTTCATATATTTTAATCCATCCTTCAATCATTTTTTCAAGCTTTACTGCTCAGTTCATTGAGTTTTTCCTCTTCATAACTTTTCCATTTTCTTTGACCAAATATTGTTTCAAGATCTTCTTTGAAAATTACTTCCTTTTCTAAAAGAGCTTTTGCTAATTCTTCAGCCTTAATTTTATACTTAGTAAGTAATTCTTTTGCTCTTTTATATTGTTTTTCGATCAAATCACTAACTTCTTCGTCAATTTTTTTTGCTAAATCTTCAGAATATGGTTTTGTAAAACCACTATTCATTCCAGAAGAATCATAGTAACTTATATTTCCAATATTTTTGTTCATCCCATATATGCTAATCATTGCATAGGCTTGTTTGGTGACCTTTTCTAAGTCAGATAAAGCTCCTGTTGATATTTTATCAAAGAAAACATCTTCAGCTGCTCTACCACCTAATGCAGAACAAATTTCGTCTTCTAATTGTTCGGTTGTTGTTAACTGTCTTTCTTCTGGCAGATACCATGCTGCACCTAGTGACTTTCCTCTTGGTACAATTGTCACTTTTAATAATGGAGATGCATATTGAAGCATCCAGCTAACCGTTGCATGGCCTGCTTCATGATATGCAATTGTTTTTTTCTCATCAGGTGAAATAATTTTACTTTTTTTCTCCAACCCACCTATTATTCTATCCATTGCGTCTAGAAAATCTTGTTTTCCAATTTCAGATTTGTTTTTTCTTGCAGCAATTAATGCTGACTCATTGCAAACATTTGCTATGTCTGCTCCGGAGAATCCTGGAGTCTGTCTAGCTAAGAAGTTTTTATCTACTTCATTATTTGTTTTTAATGGTTTCAAATGAACATTAAATATTTGAGTTCTTTCAAGTAGATCTGGAAGGTCTAGAAATATTTGTCTGTCAAATCTTCCAGGTCTTGTTAACGCATTATCTAGGATATCTGATCTATTAGTAGCTGCCATTACTATCACTCCAGTATTTGTTCCAAATCCATCCATTTCTGTTAGTAGTTGATTTAATGTATTTTCTCTTTCATCATTACTTCCAGTGACAGCGTTTTTGCCTCTTGCTCTACCAATTGCATCTATTTCATCAATAAAAATAATAGCAGGTGACTTTTCTTTTGCTTGTTTAAATAAGTCTCTAACTCTTGATGCACCAACTCCAACAAACATTTCTACAAAATCAGAACCGGAAAGAGAGAAAAATGGAACTTTCGCTTCCCCAGCAACAGCTTTTGCTAATAAAGTTTTTCCTGTACCTGGAGGACCAACTAGCATGCATCCTCTTGGTATTTTTCCTCCTAGTTTTGTGTATTTATTTGGTGACTTAAGAAAATCAACTATTTCTTTCACTTCTTCTTTAGCTCCTTCTAATCCAGCTACATCTTCAAATGTAATTGAAATATCTTCTTTGTTTACTAGTTTTGCTTTGGATTTACCAATATTAAAAATTTGCCCACCAGCTCCACCTGAATTTCCACTCATTCTTCTCATAATAAATACCCATATTCCGATGAATATAATTAATGGAAAAATATACCAGAATGCATCGGTAATCATTGTATTTTTTTGTTTGTTTTCTGGATAAAATCCACGCTCATAAATTTCTTTTTCTAGTGAAGAAGTATTATTAAATGAGTATTTCTTCCCATTATTTAAAATAATTTCGCCTTCATTAACATTTGTATAAACTATTATGCTTTTAACGTTGTCACTATCAATTTTACTTAATATTTCTTCTGGAAGCATCTCTTCATAGTTGCTATTTTGCATTACACTTGATCCAATTAGTATTAGAGCTATCAATCCGTATATCCAGTATATTTTTTGTTTATTTCCTAAATTATTAGGTTTTTTATAGTTTTTCTTCTTGGTTTTACTTTTTTTCTGCATAGTAAAATAAATTTTAATTGTTAATTTCAGTTTTATGAGCATCTCCCCATAAATCTTCTAAGTTGTAGAATTCTCGAATTCTTTCTTGAAAAATATGTACTACAATATCAGAATAATCCATCAGTACCCATTCGCTTTCTGATTTTCCTTCAATGCTCCATGGATTTTCTTGTACCTTTTTTGAAACATATCTTTTAATTCCTTCAGAAATAGAATTTATATGAACTTTTGAGTTTCCGCAGCAAATTACAAAATATTTGCAGACGGAAGTTTCAATATCTTTGAAGTCAAGAATTGTAATACTATTACCTTTGTATTCTTTTATAGATTCTATGATCGAATCTAATAATAATTTTGACTCTGTGATTTTTATTTTGCTCATTTCTTTTTTTAAAAGCACTTGCAAAAATAGTAATTTGTTACGATATTAGCTTTTATAAATGAATCTAGATTTTAAACAAAATATAATCTCGCTCGATACATTAGAATCTACTAATGATTATGCTAAATATTTGATTAAAAACAATCAGATAAAAATGAATACTATAATAGTTTGTAATAAGCAAACAAGAGGAAGAGGACAGCGAAATCGAGTATGGGAATCTGTAAAAGGTAAAAATTTACTTGCAAGTTTTATTTTTGATAAACCTTTAATTGATGATAATTTTCTCATAAATATTGTATCTTCTTTATCATTAGTAGATATGTTATCGGAGTTATGTATTAATGATATATCTATTAAATGGCCCAATGATATTTTGGTTAATAATAGGAAAATAGCAGGTATATTAATTGAAAATATTTTTTTTGGCAATAACATTAAATCAACTATTGTTGGTTTCGGTATAAATGTCAATCAGATTTATTTTCCTGATTACATGCCAAAAGCAACTTCAATACTATTAGAAGAAAAAAACATTACTCCTCAACAACTTTTAGATCATTTCATTCCATTATTTGAAAAACGATATTTTCAAGCAATTACCGGTGTTGATTTATTATCCCAATATTATAATTTATTATATGCGAAAGATAAACGTATTAAGATGAAAATTAACGAAGTAATTCTTGATGTTGTTATTGTTGGTGTTTCAAAAGAAGGAAAATTAATCTTAGATATTAATGGTAAATTTAGTGAGTATTTAAATTCTGAAATTAAATATTTGTGTTTTTGATTTTCCCCCATAATTCAGGTTTTTTTCTCCATTCTTCTAGAATTGGAAGTTCTTTTTTTGATATATAGTTTGTTTCTAGTGCTTCTTCTAAGATATATTTATAGTTACATAAAGATATGAATTTACAATTAGCATTTTCAAAGTTTGCTTTAGCTTGGGAAAATCCATATGTAAAAATAGAAATCACACCTTTTACATTTAAATTAGCATTTCGGAGCGTATTAACTGCTTCTAAACTACTTTTGCCACTACTAATTAAATCTTCAATTAAAATTACGGAAGAACCCTTATCATAGTAACCCTCAATTTTATTTTGTTTTCCATGTAATTTTGCCTGAGATCTTACATAAATAAATGGTAGACCAAGTTCTTCAGCTAGTAGTACTCCATGGGGTATCCCTGCAGTAGCAACACCTCCAATAATATTAGATCCTTGAAATTGATTATTAACAGCTGAAGCTAAACTCTGCCTAATATATGTTCTAATCTCAGGGAATGATAATGTTTTCCTATTATCACAGTAAATAGGAGATTTCCATCCAGCTGCCCATGTAAAGGGATTTTCTGGTTGAAGAATAATTGCTTTTATTTGCAATAAAGATTTAGCTAATTGTTTTGCTATTTCATTATCGTGGATCATAATGCAAAAATATAAAGTTTATATTAATAATAAAGTTAAAGTCATTGATAATAATTGGGAACGTTTTTGCCATGGTTTCAATCTCATATGTGCTGCTGGTGGTATTGTTTTTAATAAAAATAGGCAGATTTTGATGATTTATAAAAATGGGAAATGGGATTTGCCTAAAGGTAAGATAGATAAAGGTGAAGTTTCTAAGGATACAGCTATTAGAGAGGTTAGGGAAGAATGTGGAATTAAGGAATTAAAGATTACTAGTTTTTATGAATTTACATATCATGTATATCAGGAACAAAATATTAGTTGTCTAAAAAGGACAGATTGGTATTTGATGGAGACAAATTATTCTGATAAATTAACCCCTCAATTGGATGAAGGTATTGAACAAGTAATTTGGGTTGATCCGGTTGAATTATCTAAATATTTGGATAAAAGTTTCTTAAGTATTAAGCACTTACTTGAAAATATTTAACATTTTTATTGATTTTCTTCAATAATTCCTCCTGTAATCTTTAATAAATTAATTTCAGATTGTTTTAGTGAATATGATGTTTCATAAAATGTAATTCCACTTCTAATATAGGATAATTCAATATCCCTAAGTATAAATGAATTTATCAGTCCATTTTTATATCTTTCTATCGCTAAATCATAATTTATTTTAGATATTTCATAAGTTTTTTTGTTTAAATTATAAAGAATAATTTTATGATTATATTCGTTAAGATATTGTTTTAATTCTGCTTTTACTTCTTGTTGTAATTTTGAAAGTTCTAATTCATCTCTTTTTTTCTGTAGTTTAATCTTATTTATGGTTTGAAATATTTTGCCCCCATCAAAGATTTTTAAATTTAGAGATAGATTAGAAAAATAATTTAAGGTTTTTCCAGTAGAAGATCCATTATATTCAAAATTGCCAAGATCATACTTACTTTGATTATAAGTAGCTCCTGCATTTATTCCGATCATTGGATAAAACTGAGTTTTCATTAATTTGATATTTTGTTCAGAAATTTTGATATTTATATATTGATTAATTAAATTTTGATTGTTTCTAATTGTTTTTTCTTCTAAATCTTTAAGATTATAAACTTGCATATTATGTGCAATCTGATCATCAAAACTCCATTTTTTTTCACTCTCTATTGAAAGAAGTAGATTAAAGTTTTTGACAGAGTTAGAGTAATTCATTCTCTGTATTATTAAATTACTGCTATCGGTTAACATTGCGCTTTTCTTTTGTAAGTATTCAATTTTAGTAGATTTTCCTATATTTAATTTTTCCTTTTCATATTTAAGTCTTGTCCTTGAAAGATTTACTATATCTTCAAATAACTGTACTCTTTTTTTCTGTATAATACAATTATAATAAGATAAAATAATTGCTTGAATTGTATTTTCTATAACTAATGTTAAGTTACCATAACTAAGGTCTTCATAATTTTGCAATTTTTCTTTATTAGCCTTAATCATAAATCCATTAAATATTGTCCAATTTGCATTTATAGAAGCATTGATAGCATCTGATTTAAGCATTGCTTGAATGAATGATGTTGGATTATTTCTTTGATCAGATATGTTTTTACCAATGTTACCAGAAAAGTTTATTGTAGGTAAAGCTCCTGCTTGTGTCCAGTTATTATCTAATTTACTGATATTATAATTTTGTTTAGTTATTAAAATATCAAAGTTTTGTTTGAGTCCAATTTGTATAGCGTCTTCTATCTTTATATGATCTTGAGAAGAAATTTGTAAAAAACTAATTATTGATAAAATTATTATAATATTTTTTTTCATTATTTGGAATTTAATTCTTCAAATCTCTTTTTTGATATATTTACTGGTTCCACTTCTAATTTAGTTGGTGGCTTCTTACCTCCATTCCAAATCCAAACTCGTAATCTTTTGAGATCATTAAAGTATAAAATTAACGACGGAAAATAGAATAGTAAAATCAATGTTCCAAACAGCACTCCAAAGGCAACAGAAGTAGCCATAGGAATTAGAAATTGGGCTTGAAAACTTTTTTCAAGAATTAGTGGGAATAGTCCTACAAAAGTGGTTATTGTAGTAAGAATAATTGGTCTAAATCTGGACCTTCCAGCTTGTATAACCGCTTCTTGTAAATTCATGCCTTCTTTTAAGTTTCTATTATATCTATCCAGCATTACAACAGCATCATTTACCAGAATTCCTATTAGCGCTACAACACCCCAAATACTTAGCATAGAAAATGGCCTACCAACTAATCCGTGTCCTAAAATAGCACTAAAAATACCTACAGGTACAACCATTAATATTAATCTAGCTTGATAAAATGATTTGAAATTTAATGATATTGTTATTAATATTAAAATAATACTAATAACAAACGCTATACCTAGGTCCCTTCCTGCTTCTGCTGCTTCCTCTGCTTGACCAAGTAGCTTATATTCTACTTCAGGAAACTCTTGCTTTAAGTTTGTCAAGTATTTTCTTTCTATTTCTGAGTTAACCTCTCCAGAATATTCTGAATCATAAAGATTAGCGTCTACAGTAATTTCTTTATTTCCATTAATATGATTGATTTTCACTTTACCTCTTTTAAATTCATAGTAAGCTAATTCTTCCAATGGATATAAATTTCCATTCGATGCTCTAATTCTCATATTATCAAGATCAGATATGTTATTTCTATCGTTTATTGGGTATTGAATCCACATTTTCACTTCATCTCTTCCTATAATTAATCTTTGCACCTCCTCACCAAAGAATCCTTGACGAATTTGCTTCATTATTGAAGCTTCATTAAGACCCAAGTTGTAAGCTTTTTCTTTGATTGATAAATGGATTTCTCTATTTCCTACACCGCCATTGTCCAACACTTCCTTTACTTGAGAAATTGTTTTCATTTGGTTTTTTAACCAAATTACAGATTGATTAAGTTGTTTGGCATTTTCACTTTGAAGCGAGATTGATACTGCTTTTCCGAAGGTTTGCTGTCCTCCAACCGAAATTTTCTCCAATTGATTGAGTGAATCTTTGTTAATTCGCCTTTGAATCTCATTAGAAATATCAATAGTAGAAATAAAATCATTTTCTTTAATAGAAATTCTAATCGATCCAGCGTGAGAACCTTGTTCATTTAAAGCTTCAGTGAATCCTATTGTTAATGAAGTATTCGTAATTAAAGTGTCATTATATTCATTTGTTAATTCTTCTTTATAACTTTGAATTANTGAATCGCAGTACCATAGAAAATTTTCTGTTCTATATTCTCTTTCTCCTGGTTTATATGCAAATTCAATGGTAACATCATTAAATGGGACAGATGGGAAAAATGTCCATCTAATTACACCTGTAGCTAAAAGGATAGAAACTAGCAATATGAACACAATTGGTGTCCATACATGAAATCTATACCATTTAACAAATGCAGTATTTATTTTGGTATATATGTTCCTAATTTGATAAACAAATTTTTCAACTATTTTTTTAATTGAAGGCCAAAAAAAGATTAGTAAAAATGTGGAAGAGGTTAGAATAAATAATTTTATGATATCCCATACTGAATCAAGACTAAAGAAAAATATTCCAACTAAAATAAATCCTGTAATACTAAAAGTGATACGATTCCATTTAGAATATTTTTTGGTATTGAATGCTTTTTTTGTAGATAGGTGAGATGGAAGTATTAGGAACGCTTCTATTAGTGAGAATAGGAGGCAGGCAATTACGGCAAAGGCCATCTCTTGTAGCATTTCCATTTCTCCTCCAACAAATAAAAGGCTAGAAAATGCAAGTACAGTTGTAAGAATTGAAGTTAGTACAGGTGAAATCACTTCAACTGTGCCATCTAATGCTGCTTTCATTGGACTTTTGCCTTTTTCAAAGTGACTATATATGTTTTCCGCTATAACAATTCCATCATCTACAATGATTCCTACTACTAGTATCATTCCAAATAAAGAAATCATATTAATTGACATTCCATATAATAACCCTATTGATATCATACCAATAAACGAAAAAGGTATTCCAAATGCAACCCACAAAGACAATCTTAAACTTAAGAAAAGTCCTAAAACAATTAAAACTAGTACTAAACCAAGAAACAGATTTTCAAGCAATGTATTAATTCTTTGGTCAAGTAAATCAGAAAATTGAAATAATTTTATTATCTGATAATCTTTATTTTCTAAATTGAATGTTTCAATAAATTCTTCTACTGTTTCAGCTATTTCCTTAATATCTTCATCATTTGTTTTCTCTATTATAAAATTAACGGATCTTTTACCATTAACATAGCTTGTAATTGGAATAGATTCTGAGAATTTTCTCTCAACATTCGCTATGTCTCCAACTTTAATGTCATTACCAGTCATGTCTGAATAAATTACAATTTCTTTAATAGATTCTTCTTGAATTTTTCTATTGTTTGATCTTATAAGAATAACATCTTTATTGGTTTTCACATATCCTCCAGACATGTCGATATTACTTGTCCTAATTTTAGAAGATATTAAGTCGAAATTTAAATTATGACGTAATAAGTCTTCTTCTTTAACTTCAATTGAAATTATTACTGGTGGAAATCCTATGACCTGCAATTGACTTATTGCTTTTTCATTTAATAGTTTTTTCTCAATTTTATCAGACAATTCTTTTAATTTCCATAGGTTGTCAGGTCCATTTAAAGAATAGAATCCTACAATATTTCCGATCCCACCCATTCCTCTGGATTTTTGTTTCTGGATATTGGGCTTTTCCGCACCTAGAGGAAATGAATAAATCCCATCAATTGAATTCTTTATGTCTTGGAGGGTAAGATCAATATCTATTCCATTGTATATTTCTACAGTTACTCTGGAAATGTTTTCAGATGACATAGAGGTTATCTCTTTAACTCCTTCAATTCCATTTAGAGATTCTTCTATTCTAGTTGTTATTCCTTCTTCTATTTCTTCTGGAGATGCCCCTGGATAAGAAACATTTATATATATTTTATTTGGAGACATTTCAGGTACAAATGATTTCGGCATTAAGATCAAACTTAAAATTCCCGCAATTGCAGTAACAACAATTATTGCGTTTGCGTAGATTGGATACTTAATAAAATTTTCTATAATTTTCCTCATTATTTATGTATTATAGGTAAGATACTCATGCCTTCATTAGCCTCAAGAATTTCTTCACAAACAATTAATTCATTGTCTTCTATTCCTGTTACGTAAATATTATTTATTCCAGATGAGTATATTTTTATATTTCTTTGAATCAAAGTACTATCCTTTTTTACTAGATATATGTTTTCCGTATTTATTATAGAGCTTATAGGTATTTTTGCGGTCTTTATTTTGCTTTTAACTTTTATTTCAGCTTTTAAAAAATCTCCACTGAAGATTTTAATCTTGTTATCATTTGGTATTTTAGCAAAAACTGAAATATTTTGTGTTGAGATATCAACAAAGTTGCTTTTTCTGATAATGTTTCCGATGATTACTTTATCATTCACTTCTATTAATACAGTATCTCCAATATTTATTTCATTTATTTTATTTTTATTGATTGGAAGTTCAATTTCTAAAGATTCATCTCTAATTATCTCTATAATTGGTGATCCAGGATTTACACTTGCTCCTAAATCCGTATAATTTCTTACTATACTTCCGTCAAAGGGTGCGTAGACAGTATATTTTTTTAATCTTTCTTCATCAGATTGGATAGAAAGATGCTCAGAGAGTATAGATTTTGAAATAATAAAATTCTTCTCTTTTGAATTGGAAATTTGAGGTAAGTCTGGTAAGTTTTCATCAATTCTTATTTTATTGAAGAAAATATCCCATTTTTCATACTCATTTGGAAAATCTAATTTAAATTCTATTAGTGATGATGAGATTAGATTCAGAAATCTACTTTTTCTTGCTTTTAATAAGAGCTCAAAATCTCTGTTTTCAATTCCAAAAAGAATATCCCCTTTTTTAAACTTCGTGCCTTTTTTTAAAGAATAATTACCTTTTAATTCACCTTGTACTTCTGAAGTTTTAGTGATTTTTTGAGTAGAGACAACTGGTCCAGAAGAATAGATCTTATAATCATTATATTGATTTTTTATTTTGATAACCTTTACTGATTTAATATTTTCTTGATTGATTAATGAATCAATCTGATTATTTCTTTCAATTTCTTTCTCTAATCTAATAATTTCTGCATTTTCTTCTCCGTAATTTATTCCATATTGCCATGCCTGAAAAACCAAAAATGCAAAAATGGAAAGTATAAATAAAGTACTTGTAATAATAATTATATGTCTTATTTTCATTGTTTTATTAGTTTTTCGATTGTTATCCATAATTCAGAACCATCTTGTTCTAAATCAGTTTTAAAATTATTGAATTTCCATTTAAGTACAGTTAATCTCATGCTACCCATAATTATAGTAGCAATCTGTTTAGGATCTAATTCTGACTTAATTTCATTATTATTCTGACCTTCTTCAATTAGTTTCATTAATTTTTTTGTTCTTTGTTTTATTACTTTAGTGAGTAAATTAGATAAGACATTATTATATTGAAAACTTGTCTCGGAAAAAACTACCATTATTATCGAAGGGTTTTTTTTGAGGTGACTAAATTGGAATTCAATAATAGATCTTATTTTTTCTAATGCTGGTGCATCTGATGTGATAATTTCACTTATTCCGTTGCTAATCATTTCTTTATGAAAAAGAAGCACAGATCTTAGAATCTCTGTTTTATCTTTGAAATGTCTATAAAGAGCTGGCTCCGAAAAACGCATTTTTTTAGCTAGTTTACTTATAGTAAAATTTTGTATCCCTTTAATGCCAATTAAATCTTTAGAAGCTTGAATAATTTCTATTTGTCTTTTCGAAAATTTCATTATTGCAAAATTATAAAAAGTTAGTGTCTACTAACATTGTTTTTTTGATTTATTTTGAATAAACATATATCATTTAAATTAAAATAAAGAAATGGTGGTAATAAAAAGGTATTATTTTCCGATACAGAATCTAGAGAATATGTTTTCTAGTAAGTCATCTGTAGTAATTTCTCCAGTAATTGAACCTAAGTGAATTAAACATTTCTTGATATTCACTGATAGTAAATCTTTACTAAGGCTATTTTTTAATCCATTTATAATTTCTTTTACTTCTACAAGACTATTGTTTAACTCTTCATAATGTCTTGAGTTAGTTATGATAATTTGATCATTGTTTATTTGAGAAGAACTAGTCATTAAAATTAATTGTTGTTTAAGTTTAGAAATGCCTATTTTGTTTTTCGCTGATATTGATATGTGATTTAATTTAATATCTAAATTTGGATTTAGATCAGTTTTGTTGATTACTAATAAGATTGGTTTTGAATATGAATTCTTTATTTTGTTATACTCTAATATTTGTTTTTCTATCTCATCTGTATTATCTATAACAAATAGTATGATGTCACATAATGATGCTTTTTCAAAAGATTTTTCAATTCCAATTTTTTCTATCTCATCTTCAGATATTCGAATTCCTGCAGTATCAATAAATCTAAATTTACAATCATTAATAATTATTGTATCTTCAATTGAATCTCTAGTAGTTCCAGGAATTTTTGATACAATTGCTTTTTCTTCATTTATCAAAGTATTAAGAAGAGTTGATTTGCCAACATTAGGCAATCCAAGTATAACTACAGGGATTCCATCTTTTATTGCGTTTCCCATCTTGAAGGATGCAATTAGTGATTCAATTTTATTTTTTATTTTTTCAAGAACATCAAGAAATTCATTTTTATTAGCGAATTCCACATCTTCTTCAGCAAAATCAAGTTCTAACTCAGATAAGGAAGCGAATGAGATTAAGTCATTTCTTAGTAACTCTAATTCATTTTTAAACCCTCCTTTCAAATGATTTATTGCACATTTATGAGAATTAGCATTTTCAGAGTTAATTAAATCTGCTATTGATTCAGCTTGCGATAGATCTATTTTACCATTTCTAAAGGCTCTAAATGAAAATTCACCCGGGCTAGCGGGTCTTGCACCATTATCAATAAGTAAATTGATAATTTTATTTTGAATAAATAGTGATCCGTGACAAGAAATTTCAACAGTTTCTTCTCCTGTGAATGATTTTGTATTATGGAATATACTGATTAATACCTCATCTATAATATCATTTCCTTCCATGATGTTGCCAAAGTGAATTGTATGAGTTTTAGCATTTGATATATTTTTATTGAATATTCTATTGCATATTTTAATAGCATCAATTCCTGATATTCTAATCACCGCGACGGCACTAGGGTTGTATCCTGTGATTACAGAACATATTGTGTCATGATTCAAGTTTGAGTACATGTCAGCAAAAATATTGATTTTCCTTTGTTAATTATCAATTTGTAGTAGTTTTGCATAAATAAAAAAATCAATGAGTGTATTAGTAGATAAGAATTCGAGAGTAATTGTTCAGGGATTTACTGGAAGTGAAGGTTCATTTCATGCTGAACAAATGATTAAGTATGGCACCAATATTGTTGGCGGAGTTACTCCAGGAAAAGGTGGAATAAAACATTTAGGTCACCCAGTATTTAATACTGTTCAAGAATCAGTAAAAAAAGTTAAAGCAAATACTTCTATTATTTTTGTTCCTCCTGCATTTGCTGCAGATGCAATAATGGAGGCGGCAGAAAGTGGTATTAAAGTTATTATATGTATAACTGAAGGAATCCCAACTAAGGATATGATTATAGTGAATGAGTATATATCAGATAAAGATTGTACTTTAATAGGTCCAAATTGTCCAGGAGTAATAACTCCCTCGGAGGCTAAGTGTGGTATAATGCCCGGATTTGTTTTTAAAAAGGGTCGAATAGGATTAGTTTCTAAATCTGGAACATTAACATATGAGGCGGCTGATCAGGTAGTTAAATCTGGTTTAGGTATTTCGACAGCTATTGGTATTGGAGGTGACCCTATTATTGGAACAACTACTAAAGACGCTGTTAAATTATTTATGAATGATCCTGATACTGATGGTATAATAATGATTGGTGAGATTGGTGGTCAATTAGAGGCCGATGCTGCTAGATGGATTCAGAAATATGGAACAAAACCTGTAGTTGGGTTTATTGCTGGACAAACTGCTCCTGCAGGTAGAACTATGGGACATGCTGGAGCTATTGTTGGTGGTTCTGAAGATACTGCAGCTGCCAAAATGGCAATATTACGAGAATGTGGTATTATGGTTGCTGAATCTCCTGCGGAAATAGGAAAAATGATGTTTCAATTAATTAGTGTTGATTAGAAAAATAATTAACATTTAATATTAAATTAGTTTATGAAATTATTAAAGAATAAAAATGTAATTATTACAGGTGCTAGTAGGGGTATTGGTAAGGGTATAGCTGAACTTTTATCTTCACATGGAGCAAATATTGCTTTCACTTATCGTAGCTCTGATGATCAAGCTAAAATATTAGAAAGAAAGTTATTAGAAGGTGGAAATAGAGTAATTGGGTTTAAGACAGATGCCTCAGATTTCGATTCTACTAATTTATTTGTAGATGAGGTCTTAAAAGAATTTAATTCCATAGATGTTCTTATAAATAATGCTGGAATTACTAAAGATGGATTACTGATGCGTATGTCGGAGCAAGATTTTGATGACGTAATGAAGGTAAATATGAAATCTGTTTTTAACATGACTAAATCTGTATTGAAGCCAATGTTAAAGCAAAGAAGTGGTTCAATAATTAACATGAGTTCTGTTGTTGGAGTGAAGGGAAATGCCGGCCAAGCTAATTACTCCGCTTCTAAAGCGGCTATTAATGGTTTTACTAAATCTACTGCTTTAGAGTTAGGATCAAGAAATATTAGGTGTAATGCTATCGCTCCTGGATTTATTGAAACTGAAATGACTGAATCATTAGCAGAGGATCAAATTAAAGAATGGAGAAATTTGATTCCATTAAAACGAGGAGGTACTGTTAATGACGTCGCTAATGTCACATTGTTTTTAGCCTCTGATATGTCCTCATATGTTACTGGACAAGTAATACATGTGTGTGGAGGAATGTTAACATAAATAAATGATTAATATTGCATCTGATTATTCTTTCCTTCTTACAGGATTTTGCATTCTTATTGGATTAATCTATTCATTGATATTATATTGGCGTTCCCATATTTCAAATAAATATTTTTTAATCACTCTTTTTTGTTTTCGATCTGTAGTTGTCTCATTAATATGTATATTATTATTGGATCCAATAATCACTTCTAAATTTGAGAAATTAGAAAAGCCTATAATAGTTATAGCTCAAGACATTTCCTCTTCATGTAATGGTTTTTCTGATTCTTTAACATTATCTAAATTATTTGAAGATTTATCTGATAATTTTGATGTTTTCCCTATGAAATTCTCTTCTGATGTTTCCGAAGAATTTTCAATGAGTAAAACAGGATTTTTAACTAATTATACTAATTTATTAGATGAAATAGAAATTAAATTTTCAGGAAAAAATTTATCGGGACTCATTTTGTCTTCTGATGGAATTTATAATGAAGGAGGTAATCCATTGTATCATAAATTAGTAAACAAAATACCTATTTATACTCTCCCCTTAGGAGATACAATTGTTAAAAAGGATTTGCGAGTTAAAGATGTTATATATAATAAGTTTTCATATTTAAATAATCAATCACCAGTAATTGTTAAGATTCAAGCTGATCAATTTAAAGGAGAGAAAATCCGCCTTAGTTTATATAAAAATGATCAAATTGTTTTTAGTCAAGAAAAAAAAGTGTCTTTTGAATCAGAAATAATAAATTTTGAAACTTCAGTTCTTAGTAATCAGTCTGGTCTTATTAAATATATGGTGGTGGTAGATTGTTTAGAAGAAGAAGAATATAAAGAAAATAATGAATTCGAATTTGTTATAGATGTTTTGGATAATAAGAAAAAAATATTGATTATTTCTGAAAGAGTTCATCCAGATATTGGAGCTATCAAATCTGTATTAGAATATTATGGTAATTATAGTTTTGATATTTATTCATTAGATCAAATTGATACAGTTACAAAAAAATATGATTTAGCAATATTATTTTATTTGAAAGAAAATCAATTGCCTCAAAATATTGTTAGAGATTCTCTTGGATGTTCTATTCTGTTTTTTGCAAATATAGAATCAATTTCATCTCTTTCATCTTTATATCCAAATGGATCTATTTTAGACGCAACTAAAGTTAGTGGAAGAACCGTTGAATTCAATACTAGATTTTCTAAATTTAATATTTCAGAAAATCTAAGAAATTATTTGGAAAAATTAGATCCAATATACGCTTTGAATGGTAGGTATAGGCAATCAGCTACTGGTGATGTCTTATTATTTGATGCGGAATCTAATAATGAAAACCCATTTATTATATTGGATAATATATTAAATAGAAAAATAGGCATTATATATGGGGAGGGAATTTGGAGATGGAGGATAAATGATAGGTCGATTAATATGCATGCTAATTTTAATGAACTATTTTCCAAGATATTTAATTATTTATTAATTCAACACAACAAATCTAGAGTTAATGTTGTTTATGATAGAAAAATGAATTACGGTGAAGATTTTATTATTAGATGTGAGAATTATAACCAGAATTATGAGTTAAATAATGATCAAGAATTATTTTTTAAATTAATTGATGAAAGTAATAATGAATTAGATTTTAAAATGAAAAAAATCAATTCTAAATATTCATTAAAGTTAGATAAATTAATTAATGGGAAATATTCCTTTAATTTAAGTTTTAAAGATAAACCATCCTTATACAATGGTGAATTTATTGTTTTAAATGAAAAAATTGAGGACATTTATAGATTACCTGATCATAACTTACTTTATAAGCTATCTAATAAGAGTGGAGGATGGTTTTTAAACAACAAAGATGCTTCTATACTATCTAGTAAAATGATAAGTAGCGATATGCATAAATCACTTGTTTATAGCCAATTTGATTATAAAAAGTTTTTAGATAATTTTCTAATTCTTACTTTATTGATTTCCCTTTTATTGTTAGAATGGATTATAAGAAAATATTTTGGTTCTTATTGAGACATATTATGAAATTCCTTAATCATTTTTGTTGTTAATCTGATATTAAGACATTCATTAGGGCTTATAACTTCTGAAGAACTATACCAAACATATCCCGATTCATCAATAGCTTCCCAAACAATAGATGAACTCTGAGTCATTGACCAATTAATAGTTTGAGTTAAAAAATAGGGATCATTACATCCAGGATCTTCTAGTGAAAAAATAAACCCATTATTATTATATTGAGATCCAATATTAAATGAATTAACATAAAATGTCAGTTGATTAACATTTTGTTGATCAAGGAAAATTGCTGCATTTGCGTCCATATAAAATACAATATCAGAAGAAAAGTCACAGTTATTATCGTTTATTGTTGCTAGAGAGTTGTAATTGATCGCTAACTGATCAGTGCATCCAACAACTGGGTCATTGCTTGCATCAATGACACAAGAGTGAAGAGTTATAAACACTAAGCTAATAAGTAATATCTTTTTCATAGTTTTTTTATATAAATTGAATTGTAATTTAGTTAAGTTTGCTCAACAAAATTATAATAAAAATCTATAATATGACAACACAAGCTACATTAAATTTGGCTACAGTTGATCAAGCTGTGGAAATGGGTTTATTGCCTGAAGAGTTTGATAAGATAAAACAAATATTAAACAGAACTCCTAATTTTTGTGAATTAAGTGTTTTTGGAGTCATGTGGTCTGAGCATTGTTCATACAAGAATTCAATAGTTTGGTTAAAAAAATTACCAAAAGAAGGTCCTCATATGCTTGTTGAGGCAGGTGAAGAAAATGCAGGTTTAGTTGATATTGGTGATGGATTAGCTTGTTGTTTTAAAATAGAATCTCATAATCATCCTTCAGCGCTTGAGCCTTATCAAGGTGCTGCCACAGGTGTGGGAGGAATAAATAGAGATATCTTTACAATGGGAGCACGACCAATTGCTCAACTTAATTCTTTAAGGTTTGGTCAATTAGATTTAGATAGAACTAAGTGGTTAATTAAGGGTGTTTCTAAAGGAATTGGAGATTATGGAAACGCTTTTGGAATTCCTATTGTTGGTGGTGAGGTTTTTTTTGATGAATGTTATAATACTAATCCTTTGGTAAATGCCTTTTCGGCTGGTATCATGAATAAAGAAGATATGATTTCCGCTACTTCTTCTGGGATAGGCAATCCTGTGTTTATTGTTGGATCTAGAACTGGAAAAGATGGAATTCATGGTGCTTCTTTTGCTTCAAAAGACCTTACGGAAGATTCAGCAGATGATTTGCCAGCTGTTCAAGTGGGAGATCCTTTTCAGGAAAAATTACTTTTGGAAGCTACTCTTGAACTTTCTAAGACAGATGCTATTGTTGGAATGCAAGATATGGGAGCTGCAGGAATCACCTGTTCATCTAATGAAATGAGTGCTGCTGGAGGTCACGGAATGGATATTTGGTTAGATAAAGTTCCTACTAGGCAGCGTGATATGAAGGACTGGGAAATTTTATTATCTGAATCTCAGGAAAGGATGCTTGTAGTTGTTCATAAGGGAAAGGAAAAAATAGTTAAACAAATTTTTGATAAGTGGGACTTGTCTTGCGAAGAAATTGGAGTTGTTACTGAAGGAAATCGAGTGAAGTATTTTATGCATTCTGAATTAGTAGCTGATGTACCTTGTGAAGATCTTGTATTAGGAGGTGGAGCTCCAGTTTATGAGAGGGAGTGGAGTGAGCCTGAGTACTATGAAAGGTATAAGAATTTTAATATTGATGATATTCCTATTCCTAAAGACTTAGTAAAAGTAGCTAAGTTTTTAACTGCTCATGAAAACATATCATCTAAAAAATGGGTTTATGATCAATATGATTCAATGGTAGGTACAATAAATATGAGTACTAATAATCCTACAGATGCTGCAGTTGTAAATTTAAAAGGAAGTAATAAAGCTTTAGCTATGACTGTTGATTGTAACGCTAGGATGGTTCATGCTGATCCAGAAGAAGGATGTGCGATGGCAGTTGCTGAAGCGGCTAGAAATATTGTTTGTAGTGGTGGTATACCTTCAGCAATTACTAACTGTTTAAACTTTGGGAATCCATATAACCCAGAGGTTTATTGGCAATTTGTTGGAGCAATTAAAGGAATGAAAAAATCATGTGAAAAATTTAATACTCCAGTTACTGGTGGAAATGTAAGTTTTTATAATCAATCTTTAGTACACAATAATGAAATACCTGTATTCCCAACTCCTACAATTGGAATGTTAGGAATTATAGAAGATAAGAATAATATTACATCCCTTGCTTTTAAGGGTAAGTCTGATTTAATTTATCTTTTAGGAGAAGAGCAAAATGATATTTCAAGTTCTGAATATCTAGCTTCTTTTCATTCAGTTAAAGAATCCTCTGCCCCATTATTTGATTTAGATATTGAATATGATTTA
>PAUF01000015.1 GCA_002712715.1 Flavobacteriales bacterium
CTACCCCATGATTCACTAGCCCAAATTCCTCCAAGAAAAGTACCAATAGTTAACATAAATAAACCAACAGTAATTAAAATCTCATTAATATTTCTTAATGATGATAACATATAATTAATTTTTTCAGGACTTGATCTTTTAAAGATAGTTAAAAGAATACTAATAAGACCACACTTAGCACCTAAAAAGAAAAAAGAATAGGAAGATACAATAATTGAAGTATGAATCATCAGCCAATATGAGTCTAAAACAGGCACAACATTTCCTATAGTAGGATCAAAAATATTAATTAAGGAAAATGCTAATAAATAAGAAGCGGTAGATGCAGCAAGACCTAATAATAAAAAGTGGATTCTTGTTTTATTAAACTTCAAATATAACCATATACCAACACCTAAAACAGCCCATGCCGTAAGCAACAATGCTTCATAACCATTAGACCAAGGAGCATGACCTGAAATAATTCCCCTAGCAATTAAACCAAAAGAGTGAAAAAAGAAAATAACAAAAACGATTAGAGATAATGGAATCAAAAAATATTTTAACCAGTTATTATTGTAAAAAATATTAATAATACCCAGAATTGATAACAATAAACCTATGATCATATATATAAGAAAAATTTTAGATCCAAAAGGATCAAGTTTATTATATAATAATTCCAAATCAATTCTAGCTTCTGTATATAGTAAATCACCACCTTTTTCAAGTTGATAGGTTTTTATTACTGTCAGAAAAGTATCTGTAACTACCCAATCTTTATTAATTGTAGACCCTTTAACTGACTCTAAGTATAGATTCATTACATTAATCGAAGAATCTGGACTATATATCATGTTACCTGACCAATTAAGGTTACTACGATCAGGATGAGGGAATATTTTTAAAAGATTATTTAAATATTTTGAAGTAATTATTTCAAATAAAATACTCACTCTTTCTGTAACTTTTAAAATTGATTTGTCATATTCATTCTTATCACCATCTTTAATAACACTTGACTTTTCGCTCTGTTCAAGAAAAACATATTGACCACTAGAATAAAAGAAACTAGTAAATGGGACTAAATCATCATCTCTTTTATAATTAGAATTAGCAGACAAATTAATTCTATCAATTTGGGATAATAATTCATCATTTTCTACTTTTATAAGCGGTATATTTCTCCATAACTCTGGAAAACTCATAACACCTAAATAAATTTGACTATTAGTTAAGTTATAAAGATTATCAGTTTTAGTAATTTTTCGAATTAATTCATTAGAAAAAGATCCTATAGTCTTTATCCTACCATTATGCTGAACCAACAATCTCTCAAATTCACCAGCATGTTGAAAACTAACAGTATATTTTTCTAGAGAATCTAAAAAATCTACTTCTGAAGCTTTAGATGAGATTGGTAAAAAGAAAAATATAAATGGTAAAACAACCAACCTTTTATTACTCATTTTCGAAATTGAACTAAATAACTGGGAAACTCTAGTATTAAAGAAAAAAACTAAAATCATTCCTAAAATCATCAGTGCATAACCTAAATATGAAATATTTGTTCCCCACCAATCATGGTTGACAGATAATATTGTCGCTGTTTCATCAGGATCATAAGAAGATTGAAAGAAACGAAATCCTTTATAGTCTAAAACATTATTCATAAAAATTCTATGATCAACTGTATCTATAATCTTATCTCCATCAATATCATCTATAACGCTTACTTCAGATGCAAATGAAGCTGGACTCAATGAACCAGGATATCTTTCTAACTGGAAATCTCTTAAAAATATAGCAAAGGGTTTTTCATTTTCATCTACAAGGTCATATAAAATAGGTCCATATGAAAGTTTAAAATTTAAATCTTGCATAGCAAACACAACATCATTAGGAGTAGCTCCCTTCCTACCAAGCAATTCAACTCTCTTAGTTTCTCCATTAACATTAATGTCTAAAATAAGTAAATCAATTGTCCGATACTTATTATTTTCGGAATCATCCATGTTTTTAGATATGGAAACGAATTCCTTTTTTTCTTTGTAAATAAAACCAGAAAACATAAATCTTTCAGCACCAATTCTTAACAGAGTCATTGGGTTTAAAATAAATTCAGTCCCAGCTTTATAAATAATAGAATCTGTAGATACTCCCATAGCTTTAACGGAAATATCTGAATTTGAAATACAATATCCAATTTGATCTCTAATAAAAAATTGAACTTTTTTAATATCTAAATTAAATTGATCGACAGTTTTTATAGCTTCTATTTTCATTTTAGCTGCGTGTAGTGAATTTGAAAATAAAAAATTTACGTTTTTAAATTCTAAACTATCATTAATCAATAACTGCTTAGAACTAATATCATCAACAGAAAGCTGTAGACCTTTCTTTTTATCATTATTAGAGCTTGCCAAATTAATACCTAAAATAGAACCTCTTTCAACTACAGAATCAACAACATTAGTTTTAAAATCTACATATTTTATAGAAAATGGGCTTTTTAAATTATTGTTAGAAACATAAAAATAATTAGAAGGAAAAAATGGTAAATTTAAATTCTGTAAAATGGGAGTATTATCATTTTTTTTCGTAATTGAAGATAATGTAACTTTCTTATTGTAAGAATAGACATTTTCTAGATCATTTACATGAATTTTTAAAAAAGTTTCATCTGATATAAATTTATCATTATAACTATTTTCATAAATCCTCATCATTCCTTCATAACCAGTATAACGAGTAATCGCAGCTCCAATTAAAATAACAATAAATGACAAATGAAAAGTTAAAACTGCGATTTTCTTTTTTTGAAACATATTATATTTGAAAATATTTAATATCAATATAAAAGCTAAAAACCACAACATAAATTCAAACCACCACGTATTATATATCAGTGCTTTAGCTGAAGAAGCTCCAAAATCATTTTCAATAAATGTCGCATAACCAATAGCAAATGCTAGAAGAAATAAGAACAATGTTGCGATTGACATTATAAATCTGTGCATAGTATGAATTAGTTTATGCAAAATTATAACTTTGTTTTGGAATTATAATCATTATTATTTGGTTTTATAAATGAATAAAAAAAGTTATAAAATAAAAAATATTTCAATTATAGGTGCTGGAAATGTATCTACAAGATTGTCAATAATTCTACAGAAAAAAAAATACAATATTTTACAGGTATATAGCAGAACTCAAAAATCTGCAGAAAAATTATCTAACCTGATTAAATGTGCAAACATCACAGATTTAAAAAAACTCAGTAATGAAGTTGATTTATATATTATATGCGTAAAAGATGATGTCATAAATAAAGTAGTTGAAAAGATTAAAAATAAAAATATACCTATAATACATACATCTGGAAGCACAGACATTAACGAACTAAAGGATTTTAATACTCGGGGTGTATTTTATCCACTACAAAGTTTTAATAAAAAAATACATGTATCATTTGAAGAAATTCCAATATGTCTTGAAAGTAATAATAAAAAATTTCTTCAAGAATTAACTTTAATGGCAAAAAAAATATCTAACTCTGTACAAGAATTAAATTCACAACAAAGACAATTCCTACATATTTCAGCAGTTTTTGCCTCTAATTTTACAAATCATATGGTATCTATATCTGAAAGTATTTTAATAGAAAACAATATTGACTCTGAAATAATCAAACCTCTTTTATTTCATACGATGAATAAATTAAATAATCATCAAGCTACTATATGTCAAACTGGACCAGCTATAAGAAATGACAAAAAAGTCATAAAGGGTCATATGAAATTATTAGAGAAAAATCCTGAAATTCAAAAAATATACTTAGAAATATCTAAAAGTATATATAATTATGAAAATAAGGAACTTTAATAAAATACTTCATGTTTTACTATTAATTAGATTGCCTAATATTGTAATAGTAATAGCATCACTTTTACTGTTTCAAACACAAATATTAAAAAATGAAGAAACTAACTTAAATATAGAGTTTCACCTGTTTTCAATATCAATATTTTTTATTATGTGTTCAGGATATATAATTAATGATTTACTAGATGTTGAAATAGACGTTATAAACTCTAAAAATAATTACATTGGAAAAACAATTTCTAGGAAAAATGCTATATTCTTATATAATTTATGTAATACTGTTGTAATTTCTACTTCATTAATATTAAGTTATTTAACTACAGTTTATTATCTATTTTTAATTTATATATTCGGAATATTTGTACTAAAACAATATTCTGAGAAATACAAATATCAATTATCCGGAAATCTGATAATTGCGATACTTACATCGGTACCTCTACTTATTTTAATTAAAATAAATCATTTAAATTTTCAAAATTTATTTGCAGGAATAATTCTTAAATATTCCTTGCTTGTATTTTTAATAAATTTTATTAGAGAAATAATAAAAGACATGGATGATTTGAAAGGAGACTCTACTAAAAAACTAAATAATATAGTAGTTAATTTAGGAATTAATAACACAAGAAAATTATGCACTATTTTACTATTAATTTTATCTGGATTTACAATATATTTACTTAAATATAATATGGGGGAAAAAAATGTCACTAACTACTTAAATTTATTAGTGGTTATTATTAATATTACTATCATATTATGCATCTACCTACTCAATCAAATGAATTTTAAAAAATACCTACGAAATATCAGCATATTATTAAAATTAATCATGTTTTTTGGGGTATTGTCAATATTAATAATTTAAATAATGATAGATAAGAAATACAATATTATTCTTGGATCTAAGTCACCTAGAAGAAGTGAAATTTTAAATAAACTACAAATTAAATTTAAGATCTCTATTCCTGATTGTGATGAAAAATATCCTCAAACATTAAAAGGATGTAAGATATCAGAGTTTATTGCCATTAAAAAATCTGAAAGTTTATTATCAGAAATTAAAAAAAATGATTTACTAATTACTTGTGATACTATTATCGTTACTAAAGAAAATGATATTCTAAATAAACCTATTGACAAGAATGATGCCTATAACATGTTAAATAAGTTGAATAATAATGAACATTATGTGATTTCTTCTGTATGCTTAAGATCTAACAACAAATTAAAAGTCTTTTCTGAAGAAACTAAGGTAACATTTAATCGTATACCACAAGAAATAATACAGAAATATGTCAATTCAAATCAACCATTAGACAAAGCAGGAGGATACGGCATTCAAGATTGGTTTGGATTAATTGGGGTTAAAAAAATTAGTGGCAATTATACCAATGTAATGGGTTTGCCTGCCGGATCATTATATTTTAACATTAGAGAATTCTAGATTAATTATGAAATGGCTTTTTGTATATTTGCAATAAAGGACTAAATATGAAAAAAAAATATATTACTCATTTATCAATCATAATTATTTCTTTATCCCTATTTTTTTCATGCACTCCAATGAATAAAATAACATATCTAAATCAATCAATATTAGAAAGCGAGTGGGATATTGATCCTATCCCTCCTACCCACTCATTGGAAATTGGAGACATTCTTATAGTAAAAATTCTTGGTTATGAGGAAGAAACAACAAATTTTTTCAATGTTGAAAACAATGTTCAATCAGCGAATTCTTCTATAACATCAGCAAATATTTATATTAATGGTTTTACTGTAAATCAAGAAGGGATAATTGAAATCCCATATATAGGTAAAGTTAATGTATTAAATCAAAATATTGAAGAAGCAAAAAAATCTATAGAAAACAAAGTAAAAGAATATTTTAAGGAAAAAAGTATGCCAACTGTTATTGTCAAGCTTGGAAATTTCAACATAACAGTTTTAGGAGAAATTTATAGACCTAATAACTATCCAATTTATAAAGATAATATAACGATTTTTGAAGCAATTTCTTTAGCTGGGGGAATAACTGATTATGGCAACTTAACTATGGTCAAATTAATAAGAACTAAAAACAATAAGAAGACCGTACACAGAATAGATCTAACTACACAAGACATTATTAACACTGAATTCTATTATTTGAGGAATAATGATTTAATCTATATTGAACCATTAAAATACAGAGGATTTAGAAAATCACAATCCCAATTATTGTTTTCTGCATTAACTACAGCTGCTGTAATAGTAAATGTCTATTTAAAAATTATTGAGTAATGAATTCTCAAAATCAAAAGACAATTAAAGAAGAATCTATAGACTTTAAAGAAATATTATTTAAAATTAAAAGTTATTGGTTCCCAATTCTTTTATCTTTTATTTTCTGTATAATTCTATCAGCAATTTATATCAGATACTATACTAGACCAATGTATAGTGTTTCATCTAAAATTGAAATTAGAGATGATAGTGATGATATGATGGGAACTGAAAATATTTTTGAAGGTATGGAGATGTTTAGCGTTAAAACTAATTTAAAAAATGAACAAGCTATACTTAAAACACATTCTCTAGCCGAAAAGACTCTAAAAAAATTAAACTTAAATATTTCCTACTATAAGTATGGAACAATAAAAAAAGTTAATCAATATAAAATCTCTCCTTTTAAAGTTGTTTATGACACATTACATCCTCAAATAGCTGGTATTGAATTATTTATTAATATTATAGACACTAATTCATTCAATTTATCATTTGAGTGTTCTGATCAATCTGTATATTATATTTATAATAATAAGAAAAATAAAAAAATTAAAGCTAACTATAACTATAATGAAATACACACATTTAACGAAATTATAGAATCACCTCACTTTTCTTTTTATATAAAAAAAACAGATTTTTTTGATAAAACCACCAATGATGATTTAGAATATTTTTTTAAATATCACACTTACAATGATTTAAAAGAAAATCGAATTATAATTAATAAAATTAATAAAGAAATAGATTCTTTAATTAAATCAATACTAGATGAGAATGATAAGAAAACATTAGAAATTGCACTAATAAAGAAAAAAATCATAGATTCTCTTCACAATGTATATAATGATGAATTAACGAATAATTGGGAGGCAATTAAAGATAAACATAAAGAATGGAAACAAAAACGAAAAGATAAATTACTAAATGAATTGATAGGTTCAGACTTCTCTTTTAAATTACATGACTTAGACTTACTTACTAGAAAATACGTAAAAGATCTTAATGTTTCTCCACTAAATGATGAAAGTTCTATTTTAAAACTAAATATAACTGGTTTCACCGCAAGAAAAAATATAGATTATATAAATACATTATCAAATATTTATATAAAAGATGGTTTGTCTGAAAAAAACAAAATGGCAAGCAATACAATTAAATTTATTGATCAACAAATAAAAAGAACGAAAGATAGTAGTATTATTATTTCCAATAATCTGCAAAATTTTAAATCAAATAATCCTACTATTAGTGTTTCTGAAAAAGATTATGGAATTTATTTCCAAAAAGGGAAACAAGAAACAAGAATTTCTGAATACAAAATTAATTTGGATTACTATCAACAGTTATTATCATATTTGAAGAATAGCGAAAGTTCAGAGAACATTATATCTCCAACATCAATGAAAATAAATAATCCTGAACTCAATAATTTAATTTCTACTTTTATTACATTAAATGCTGAAAAAAAGGAACTAGAACTCTACACCAAGGATAATCATCCAAAATACCAGTCAATAATATCTAAAATTAATTATACTAGAAATAGTATAATTGAAAATCTTAAAAATGTAATATCTACTACAAAAAACGCTTTAATTAATGAAGAAAAAATTATTAATAATTTTAATAATGATATTAAAGATTTACCCGCTGCTGAAAAAGAATATGTTCAAATAATAAGAGAAAAAGAACTAATTCAAAATTTAGAAAATTATTTAATAGAAAAAAGACAATCAACCGCAATAGCAAAAGAAGGAACTGAACCTGATCATAAAATAATTGACATAGCAAGACAAGACTCAAGACATCCTGTATCGCCAAACAAAATTCTTATTTATTTATTATCCTCTTTCTTTGGATTAATGATACCTATATCTATTATATCATTAATTGAGTTCCTTAATGAGAAAATAAGAAGTAAATCGGATATTACAAAAATAACAAACATACCCATACTTGGGGTTATTGGACATTCAGAAACTCTAAATAACTTATCAGTATTAAATAATCCTAAGTCTATTATTGCAGAATCATTTAGATCAATTCGAACTAACATTCAGTACCTTTCTCCTGAAAAAACATGTAAAGTAATAACAATTACATCATCTGTTGGTTCTGAAGGAAAAACATACTGTAGCACTAACCTAGCTAGTATTTTATCAATTGCTGGTTACAAGACATTAATAATTGGAGCTGACCTAAGAAAACCCATGATTCACAAATCATTTGAATTAAGTAACAAAAATGGTCTCAGCTCATTTTTAATAGGAAAAAATAAACAACAAACAGTTATTAAAAAAATTAATGAAAACCTTTCTTTAATACCTTCTGGACCAATTCCACCAAATCCATCAGAGTTACTAAACAGTGAAAAAATGGTAAATTTAATAGAAGATCTTAAAAAGAAGTATGATTACATATTAATAGACACACCACCAATCGGCATTGTTACTGATGGAGTTATTGCTATGAAGTTTTCTGATATAAATCTTTATATAGTTAGACATAATTATACTAAAAAGAAAATGTTAAATGCGCTAAATGAGATTGATGATAAACAGAAAATAAGAAATGTAAATATCATTATTAATGATTTTCATGCCTCAAAAGGGACATATTCTTATGGATATGGATATGGATATGAATACAATAATGGAGATGGCTACTATGAACAAAAAAACAAATAATATACCATTCTTTCTAGCATTATTTCCATTTATAGTACTTATTAGCACATTATTAATAAATGTATTTATTTATCCAGATGAGATAATTGGAGGATCAAAAATAGCACTTATTTTTTCTGCAGCAATTGCTTGCATAATTGGAATTATTTATAAAATTCAATGGGAAGTTATAATAAATGGAATAAGTAACAGTATAAAGTCTGTTTCTCCAGCAATCATTTTAATTCTAATGATAGGAGCACTATCTGGAACATGGTTAATATCAGGAATTATTCCATCAATGATATATTATGGATTAGAATTATTAAATCCTAAAATATTCCTTGTTGCTACTTGTATCATCTGCTCTATAGTATCTCTATCCACTGGAAGTTCATGGGGAACCGCAGCTACAGTTGGTCTTGCACTACTAGGTATAGGAAACACTCTTGGTTTTAATAATGGAATAACAGCAGGAGCAATCATTTCAGGATCATACTTTGGTGATAAACTCTCTCCTCTTTCTGATACAACAAACTTAGCTCCAGCTGTTTCTCAAACATCTTTATTTAAGCACATAAGGTATATGACATATACAACAATACCTTCGTATTTAATTTCATTAATAATATTTACAATTATCGGATTAAATAATTCGTTAGAAAAAATTAATGGTAATGTAGAACAAATGATGAATATAATTGAAACATCATTCAATTTAACACCTATATTATTTATTGTTCCAATAATAGTTATAATATTAATTATTAAAAAAACTCCTGCAATTCCTTCGTTATTCATTGGAACATTACTTGGGGCACTTTTCTTCGCAATCTTCCAAGGAAAAATACAGCAAAAAGAAAAAATGTCGGATAATTATATTGAAATTATTAATGCAATTAGTGTAGAAACAAAATTAACAACAACAAATAATGAAATTAAAGATCTTGATATTATTGAATATACTGAAAAAAAAGAAAAATTTAAAATTAAATATACTGATATTCTAGTCAAAAATCTAGAGGGTGATTTAATATTAGATGTACATCACCCTGCATTTTTAAAAGCAAAAGAAAAAAAAGGGTTATTTCAATCTAAAGGTATGTATGGAATGATGGACACTATTTGGCTACTAATATGCGCGATGATCTTTGGAGGAACTATTCAGGCTACAGGAATTCTCAGAATTGTTAGCCAGCCACTTTTAAAATCTGCAACAAACAATCTTACTCTAGTAACATCAACAGCAGGCACATGTATATTTTTCAATATTGCTTCATCTGATCAATATTTAAGCATCATTATCCCAGGAAAAATGTTTAAAGACAATTATGAAAAACAAAAATTAGATCTAGTAAATCTTAGTAGAACCTTGGAAGATAGCGGTACGGTAACATCAGTTCTCATTCCATGGAATTCATGTGGAGCCTACCATCAAGGAATCCTAGGCATAAGTACTTTGACATACTTACCTTATTGTTTTTTTAATTTAATCTCTCCGCTTATGACAATTCTTTATGCGTACTTCCAAATTAAGATTAAAAAAATAAAATAAAATTATTTTGAATAAAGCGATTTTATCTTAGATACAGTATAATCTATTTCTTCCGTTGTGTTATGTTTACTAAAAGAAAATCTAACACCAGGTCTTTTGGCGTTACTAATAATTTCATTTAATACATGGGACCCTTTACTAACACCAGAAGCACATGCGCTTCCCCCACTACATGCTATTCCCATTATATCCAAATTAAATAAAAACATCTCTGACTTCTCTGTTTCAGGAAAACTAACAGTCAGTACAGTATAAAGACTTTCTTCCATTTTTTCAGAATTAGCATAAAATATTGAACCAGGTATTTCTAATTTTATTTTCTCTATCATATATGATTTTATTGACTTAATATAGATAATATCCTTTTCTAAATTACTATAAGCTTCTTCCATAGCCATAGCTAATGCAGCTATACCATAAATATTTTCAGTGCCAGGTCTCATGTTTCTTTCTTGACTACCACCTAACATTAAGGGTTTAATTTCAATATCATCAGAAATATATATAAAACCAATGCCTTTAGGTCCATGAAATTTATGAGCTGAAGCAGCAAGAAAATGAATATTTAATTCCTGTAAATTAAAATTATAATGACCTACTGTCTGCACTGTATCAGAATGAAAGACAGCATCATATTTAAAACAGATATCACCAATTTTTTTTATATCTTGAATTGTTCCAATTTCATTATTTGCATGCATAATTGAAACAAAAGTTCTATCATTAATTGATAATAACTCATCTAAATGATCGAGTGAAACAACTCCATTTTTATCAGTATTAACGTATGATAATTTCACAAGACCCTTAGATTCAAATTCCTCTAAAGGATATAAAACAGCATGATGAGATAATTTTGATGTGATAGCGTGAGAAATTCCCAAGTTAGCTATTGAGCATTGGATAGCCATGTTATCTGACTCAGTTCCACCAGAAGTAAAAAAAATTGAACCAGGTGAAGTATTTATCAATTTAGCTATTTTCTTTCTAGATTGTTCTACAATATTTTTTGATTCTCTACCAAAATAATGAGAAGAAGAAGGATTTGCAAAATGATTAGCCATCATATCAGACATCATTGATATAATACTTGGAGAAATAGGCGTTGTTGCTGCATTGTCTAAAAAAACCCTTTTCATTTGATTATTTCATTAATATATAATTGAATATCTTTAGCTAATTTCGCAGCTTGCTTTTGAGAAACTGATTCAGTATAAATTCTAACAACTGGTTCAGTATTAGACTTCCTCAAATGTACCCATCCATCATGAAATTCGATTTTCAATCCATCAATCTCAATAAATTTAGCTTCAGAATATTTGACCTTAAGCGCAATAAAAATATCATTTAATGGATAATCATAAGGGATATTAATTTTATTTTTTGACATAAAATAATTGGGATAAGATTTTTTTAAACTAGTAACTGATTTGTTACATTCACATAATTTTGATAGAAACAAAGATATACCAACAAGTGCGTCTCTACCATAATGAAATTCAGGATAAATAACACCTCCATTTCCTTCTCCACCTATAACAGAGTTTGTTTTCTTCATTAAATCCACAACATTAACCTCCCCTACAGATGAAGCGTTGTAACTACATTTATATGAAGAAGTTACGTCTCTTAGAGCTCTGGTTGAAGAAAGGTTTGAAACTGTATTTCCAGGCGTCTTAGACAAAACATAGTCTGAAACCGCAACTAATGTATATTCTTCACCAAAAAAACTTCCATCCTCACAAATAATAGACAATCTATCAACATCAGGATCAACAGCAAAACCACAATGAGCCTTCTCCTCTATGACTCTGTCAGAAATCTCAAATAAGTTTTCAGGTAATGGCTCTGGATTATGAGGAAATTCACCATTTGGATCACAATACATTTGAATACATTGAACACCTAACCTATCTAATAAATCAGGAACAAGAATTCCTCCAGTAGAATTAACTGCATCTACAACAACCTTTAGATTAGATCTTCGAATCAAATCAACGTTAACCAGATCTAAATCTAGGATTTTATTAATATGCTTATCATTATAACTATCATCAAATAAATAAGAACCAATTGAATCAATATTAGCGAATTCAAAATTTCCTTTTTCAGCTATTTTCAAAACGCTATCTCCATCATTAGATGAGAGAAACTCACCTCTATGATTTAACAATTTTAAAGCATTCCAGTTTTTAGGATTATGACTTGCGGTAATTACAATACCTCCAAGCGAATCACTTAATTCTACCGCAACTTCAACAGTTGGTGTAGTAGTAAGACCTATATCAATTACATCAAGACCACAACTAATTAAAGTTCCTGTAACTAAGTCGCTAACCATTTCACCGGATATTCTCGCGTCCCTTCCAACTACAATTGATCTTTTATTTTTAGAGCCAGAATATATAAATTCAGCAAAAGCGTAAGTAAATTTTACTATATCAATAGGAGACAATGACTCACCAACCTTACCTCCAATAGTGCCACGGATACCAGATATTGACTTTATTAACACCATTTGTTAAATTTAATTTTAGTTAAACAAAACTAATAAATAATCTAATTTGTTCTATCTTTGTTTAAAATATTATATGAACATTCAATTACCACATATTCCAAATAGAACTGAAAAACCTAGAGAAAACGGATTAACTATGGTCATGGACAAAGGATTAAGCGTTTCTCAAGCTGAGAACTTAATAGAAAGTTCTGGGAAATATATTGATATTATAAAATTAGGTTTTGGAACATCATTAGTTACTAATAAAGTTCAAGAAAAAATTAAAAAATACCAAAATGCAGGTATAATAGTATACTTAGGAGGAACATTATTTGAAGCTTTTATTATTAGAGATATGTTTAATGATTATAAAGATCTTCTTGAAAAATGGAACTTAACACACTGTGAAGTTTCAGATGGATCTATTTCTATTAACAATCAAGAAAAACTTGAATTCATAATGGATTTATCAAAAAAATACACTGTACTTTCTGAAATAGGATATAAAGATGATAGAAAATTAAGACCAGAAGAATGGAGTAAATTAATGAATAAGGAAATTGAAGCCGGAAGCTGGAAAGTCATTGCTGAAGCAAGAGAAAGTGGAAATACTGGAATTTTCAATGACACCAATCAAATTGACCAAGAAATCATTACTGACATCACTTCCAATGTTCCTAATGATAAAATAATATGGGAAACACCAAAAAAAGATCAACAAATATGGTTCATTGAAAATATTGGACCAAATGCGAACCTTGGAAACATTGCTCACACAGATGCGATTACTTTAGAAACTTTGAGACTTGGACTTAGAGGAGATACTTTTTTTAATTATTTGCAAGAATGAATAAATTAAGATTATTCATCATAGGAATTGGTATGGGCATAGCTAACATAATACCAGGCGTTTCAGGAGGAACAATCGCCCTAATAACAAATATATTTGACGAACTATTAAATTCACTAAAAAAATTCGATAAAAAAGCTTTGACTTTTTTAATAAAATTTAAATTTAAAGATTTTTCAAAACATACTAATTTAAATTTTATAATTCTAGTTTTTGGAGGAATTGTTTTCAGCATGGCAATTTTGTCAATAATTTTCAAGATTCTATTCGAAGCAAGAGAAAATGATATTAATGGATATTATGAGCAAATATTTGCTTTTTTCTTTGGATTAATTTTAGCTTCTGTATATTATGTCGGAATAAGAATAAACAAATGGAACTCAAAAATTATATTACTGTTTTTAATTGGAGCTGGAACAGCTGTACTTCTAACCACATATTCAATTTGGACAGATTTCCCAGCACCAGAAGAGAACAAAAACTTAATTTATATTTTTATTTGCGGAATGGTGGCGGTTGTTGGAATGCTACTTCCAGGTATATCAGGATCAATGATTTTAATGATAATGGGTAATTATGACCTACTGATGGTAGAAACTATAAATAACATTTCTACACTTCAAGGTGATACTGAAACAACCATAAGATTAATTGTATTTATAATTGGAGCAATTTTTGGCCTGGTCGCATGCGCTAAAGTAGTATCTTGGTTATTTAATAAATTTAAAAATCATGTTCTATCAGTATTAACAGGATTTATTCTTGGATCACTTTTTGCAGTTTGGCCTTGGGTAGAGAGAAATGGCGATTCTATATTTCAAAAAAATCCAATCACTGGTTATAAAGTTCCAGAAAATTTAGACAATATGACAATTCTATGTTTTGTTTTATCTTTGATTGGGTACTATGTGGTAATGAAAATAGAATCTACAGCATTAAAAAACGAAAAATGAAAACCTATGCATTAATAGGAAATAATTTATCGCATACATTTTCTAAAAACTACTTCAAAAAAAAATTTAAAAAAGAAAATATTTCTGATCAATATATAAACATAGAGTTACAACATATTAATGAAATCAAATCCATAATTAAGAAATATAATTTATCTGGTTTAAATGTAACAATTCCATTTAAAGAAAAAATAATTAAATATTTAGATGCAATATCAACTGAAGCAGAGAAAATACAAGCAGTAAATACGATAAAAATCATTAATAAAAAATTGATTGGATTTAATACTGACTATCAAGGGTTTTACTCAAGCATACAGCCTATTCTCAATAAGAGAAAAGGAGCGATCATATTAGGTTCTGGAGGATCCTCAAAAGCTGTACAGTTTTCTATGAGAAAGTTAGGTATTAACCATATAGTCATAGGAAGAAATACAGAACTTACTTATGATGATATTGATAAAGAAATTCTAGAAAAATATGAGATCATAGTAAACTGCACTCCTCTAGGCTCATATCCAAAACTCTATGAATATCCAAACTTGCCTTACAAATATTTAAATACAAAGCATCTACTTTTTGATTTAATATACAACCCGTCCATAACTGAATTTATAAAATTAGGAAAACGACAAAAATGCTGCGTTAAAAATGGACTTGAAATGTTAGAGATTCAAGCTAATTTGAGTTGGGATATTTGGAATAGTAAGTGAAATAAAAAAATAATATTAATAAACAATGAATTTTGAGTTAATATCAAATTATAAACCTACGGGCGACCAACCAGAAGCCATCAAAGAGCTAATTGATGGAATAAGAAATAAAGAAAAATATCAAACACTTCTAGGGGTTACAGGGTCTGGGAAAACATTCACAATTGCAAATGTCATTGAAAAAATAAATAAACCTACCCTAGTATTGAGTCATAATAAAACATTAGCTGCACAACTTTACTCAGAATTCAAATCCTATTTTCCAAATAATCTAGTTGAATATTTTGTATCTTACTATGACTACTATCAACCAGAAGCATTTATTCCCTCTACAGGAGTATATATTGAAAAAGATTTATCTATTAATAATGAAATAGAAAAATTAAGACTTAAAACTACATCATCACTACTATCAGGTAGAGAAGACATAATTGTTGTCGCATCCGTTTCATGTATATACGGAATTGGAAATCCAGAAGAATTTCATAAACAAACAATTAAAATAAAAGTTGGCAATACTATTGAAATAGAAGTTTTTCTAAAGAAGTTAGTCTCATCAATGTACAATAGAAATATGGAAGATATTGAAAGAGGACAATTCAGAATAAAGGGAGAAACAATAGATGTATTTCCTGCATATGGAGATTCAATTTTCCGCATTTCATTTTGGGGAGAAGAAATAGACGAAATAGAAGAGCTTTGTAGTGAAAGTTTTGAAAAAATCAATACCCATAAAACTATCACAATATATCCGGCAAATAATTTTTTAACTTCAAAAAATGAAATAGAAATAATACTAAAAGAAATTAAAAAAGATCTTATTAATCGACTATCTGATTTAGAACAAGAAGGATTTAAATTAGAAGCGAAGAGATTAGAAGAAAGAGTTAATCTAGATCTAGAAATGATAAAGGAGCTTGGGTACTGCTCAGGTATAGAGAATTATTCTAGATATTTTGATAGAAGAAAAGAAGGAAGTAGACCATTTTGTTTAATAGATTATTTCAATAAAGAATTTATAACGATTATTGATGAAAGCCATGTAAGCATTCCTCAAATTAGAGCAATGTTTGGCGGTGACAAATCAAGAAAATTAAACTTAGTAGAACATGGGTTTCGACTACCATCAGCATTAGATAACAGACCATTAAAATTTGAAGAATGGGAGTTATTAAATAATCAAACTATATTTGTTAGCGCTACCCCTGCTGACTATGAAATCAAAAAATCTGAAGGAAATTATATAGAACAAATCATTAGACCTACTGGACTAATTGATCCAGAAATAGAAGTAAGACCAGTTGAAAATCAAATTTTTGATTTAATAGAAGAAATCAAAGAACGAATTCAAAGAAAAGAAAGAGTTTTAATAACAACTCTTACAAAAAGAATGGCAGAAGAACTAACAAAATTCCTAGATGAAAAAAAAGTGAAAACAAGATATATTCACTCTGACGTAGATACTTTAGAAAGAATAGAAATAATTCATGGGCTTAGAAAAGGAGATTATGATGTGTTAGTAGGTGTTAATCTTCTAAGAGAAGGATTAGATCTTCCTGAGGTGAGTTTAGTAGCAATACTTGACGCAGACAAGGAAGGGTTTCTAAGATCTCATCGATCATTAACACAAACTGCTGGAAGGGCAGCAAGAAATTTGCATGGAAAAGTTATAATGTACGCCGATAAAATAACTAAATCTATGAGATTAACTATTGAAGAGACAGAAAGTAGAAGAAAAAAACAAATTGAATTTAATGATATTAACAAAATAAAACCTAAACCAATTATTAAGAACATTAATACGGGAATTAATGAAAAACTAAACCCATATAAAATTCATGAGGAAAAAGAATTATTAGAAAATAATAATCTAAAAAACACTAAATCAACAATAAAAATACTAAAAAATCAAATGGAAAATGCCGCTAAGAATCTTGATTTTGACGAAGCAATTAAGATAAGAGACAGATTATTTAAAATACAAAAATTAATAGAAAAAAATTAAGATTCTCTTAGAATTAAATGTGCTGCCTTATTAAACACATCAGAATGTTTCATATGTTTATGTAAATCATTATAACCTTTTAAGATATCATTGCTAAAAGAATTATTAAGTAAATTATTAAATTCTTCTGACAACCTTTTGATATTAAAGTCCGACTGAATTAATTCCACAATTAATTGTTTTTCCAAAATTATATTAACCAAAGAAATCCACTGAATCTTTAACAATAATTTAGCCAAATAAAAAGTAAGTAAATCAGTCTTATAGCAAACAATTTGTGGGACATTATATAAAGCAGCTTCTAAAGTAGCAGTTCCAGAAGCAATAATAGCATAATTAACATTTTCTAAAACGTAATGAGAATTATTATTTACTATAGTAACATTTGTAATGTCCTTCAAAATATTCACACAAAAAACATGAGTCAAATCTGTAGTCGGTATCAAAAAATCATAATCAGAATATTTAAGAATAAATTGTTTCATTACTGGTAAATGACGTTTAATTTCCTGAATTCTACTTCCTGGGAAAATAGCGATTTTATTATTAAATGATTTGCGTGGTATCTGATAATCAATAATATTAAATAAGGGATTGCCAAAATAATAAACATTAATTCCAAATTTCTTAAATAAATTAACCTCGAAGGGAAAGATGACAACTAAATGATCAATGTATTTGACGATGTTTTTAATTCTAAAATTACCCCAAGCCCATACCTTTGGAGCGACGAAATAAAAGACCTTTAAACCAATTCGCTTAGCATGTTTTGCAATTCTCAAGTTAAAACCAGGATAATCAATTAAAATAACAGCATCGGGCTGATAACTAATCAGATCATTTTTACAAAAATCCAAATTATTTTTAATCTTAAGAAGATTTGCCACTACATCCGTAAAACCCATGAAAGACAAATCCTTAATATCAATTGCAATATCAACTCCTGATTTTTTCATCCGTTTACCACCCAATCCTCTAAAATTAATTTCAGGACTAATTTTTATCATTTCAGATACAACATGAGAAGCATATAAATCACCCGAACTTTCTCCAGCTATTATATAAAATTTCATCAGCTAAAATTTTAATACTAAGATTACCATTCCATACAAAAAAGTAGAAAATAATATTCCTCTCGCGTAATATAAGGTAAAACTAGATTTACTAAACTTTAAAAAACTTAAAAATAATATTAAATTAATTATTAACGACAAGCTAATTAATGAAGGATAATCAACACTATTTAAATTCCTAATGAAAGAAAGAGTTTCAAATAAACTAAGAAAAATATTTGAATATAAAAAATTAAAAAACCAAACAATCAAAGGCATAAAAAATAATGGAGAAATTAATCCAATCAAAAATCCAAATATTATTTTATCTTTCATATAATAGTTTTGATTTCTGAAATTGACTCATATGAAGTCAAATCAAATTTTATTGGAACAATAGATATATAATGGTTTTTAAGAGCATACTCATCTGTATCCTTAGATGAATCAAGATCAACAAAATCACCAGTTAACCAATAATATTTTCTACCAAATGGATCTTCTCTCTCATCAAATTCCTCTATCCATTTTGCCTTTGATTGCTTACATATTTTAATACCTTTAATACTTTTATTTCTCACTGATTTTGGAATATTAACATTTAAAGATACACCTTCAGGCAAACCTGACTTCAAAACAGATAATGAAATATCAGAAATAAAATTACTACATTCGCTAAAATCAGCGTCAATAGAATAATCTAGTAATGAAAAACCAATAGAAGGAACTCCAGATATAGAAGCCTCAATAGCAGCAGACATTGTTCCAGAATAAACTACATTAATTGAAGAATTAGACCCATGATTAATTCCAGAAACACACAAATCTGGTTTTCGATGCAAAATCTTATTAAAAGCTAATTTCACACAATCAACAGGAGTTCCAGAACACGCATATTCTTTTTGAGGACCATTATCAAAAACAAAAGGGCTGCATCTAATGACAGTATTTAAAGAAATTGAATGACTTTTTCCTGATTGTGGTTTATCTGGAGCAACTACAACAACATCACCAAGATTATTCATTATATCAATTAATCTTCTAATTCCAGGAGTAGTAATACCGTCATCATTAACAATAAGTATTAGCGGCTTTTTCATAATTTCAATCAAATATTTTATCTGGATTCATTATATTATTGGGATCAAATAGGTATTTAATTCCTCTTTGCAAATTAATTTCTGTATTAGTAAACACAATGTCAAGATACTGCTTTTGCACATAACCAATACCATGTTCACCTGAAATTGTTCCACCTAAACTTTTTGTAAGAATAAAAATCTCTCTAATTGCAATATTCAAATCATTATTCCAAAAATAATCACTTAAGTTACCTTTTACTATATTAACATGTAAATTACCATCACCAGCATGGCCATAACACAAGGATTTGAAACCATATTTTTTTCCAATTGACTTTATGCCTCTAATCAATTTTGGAAGTTCCGCTCTAGGTACAACAGTATCCTCTTCTTTATATATAGAATGTCTTTTTACTGCCTCTCCAACACTTTTCCTTATTCTCCATAAATTATTTTTTTCAGATACACTTTCTGCAAATAAAATATCATCCGCTTCATAATCTTTAACTACTTTTTCAATATTTTCACATTGTAAGTATAAGCTAGGTAAATCATCTCCATCAACTTCAATTAATAAATGAGCATTAACAGAATCATCTAAATCTAAAAAAATATCTGTATACTGCATTGTCCATAAAAGAGCATCTCTTTCTATAAACTCCAATGCAGAAGGTGTAATTCCCGCTCTGAATATAGCGGAAACTGATTCACAAGCTTTTTCGATTGATTTAAATGGAATTAACAAAGAAATATCCCTTTTTGGCAAAGGAATTAATTTCACAACAATTTTAGTGACTATCCCTAAAGTACCTTCACTGCCAATAAATAGATCTGTTAAATTATATCCAGTAGAATTTTTCAAAACATTAGCTCCAGTCCATATTATTTCTCCATTTGGTAAAACTACTTCTAAATTTAGGATATAATCTTTTGTTACCCCATACTTTAAAGCTTTAGGACCACCTGCATTTAGCATAACATTACCTCCTAAAGTGCAACTACCCTTACTAGCCGGGTCAGGTGGGTAAAATAATTTTTTTTCTTCAACACGGTCTTTAAAAAATTGATTAATAACACCAGGTTCAACAATTGCCTGCAAATTCCTTTCATCGATATTAATAATAGAATTCATCCTTTCTAAACTTAGTAAAACACCTCCTTTTACAGGTAACATCCCACCACTCAAACCAGTTCTAGCTCCGCATGCGGTAACGGGAATTAAATTATTATTACAATATTTAACAATTAAAGAGATTTCCTCAACATTCTTTGGCTTTAGTAGTATTTCAGGATAAAAAATCAGATCTTCTGTTTCATCATGAGAATAATCTTTTAATTGATCCTTGCAGAAAAAAGAATTCTTCTTAGAAACAATCTTTTCAAGATTATGGATATCATCATTATTAAGAGTCTTATATTTCAATTTTATTTTTTTAACAAATTTAATCAAATTACACACTTATATATATTATTTTACAATATGAATAAATTTATCAAAAATAAAATATGAGATAAGTTGTTATAACAATCAAATTATCAATAGTTAAAATAAGTTAAAAAATGTATTTTATTGTGATTTAAGATACGTGAAAAACTTTGATTTCTAGAATAAAAAATATAATATCACAAAAATTATTGTGTATATATTCAATCATTCAGTATATTTGCAACTCAAAGTCGAAAAAATAATAAAAAAATTACTTATTAAAAAATAAAAATTATGAAAGTTTTTGAAAACATATTAACAACAGTACTTACTGTTTTATTTTTAGGATGGATGTCATATTATTGGTACTACTACAAGCCAAAATGTATAGAGAAAGCTGAACAAAAGAGAATAGAAAATGCTGAAATTGAAAAAAGAACAACTAGAGTAAATGTCGTTCATGACTATGACCCTAAAACAAATACATATCCCGTAACCATTACAGCTAGCGCAAATGATCCAGACGGTGATGAAGTTGACTTTAAGTGGAGCACGAAAGATAAGATAACTCTTGTAAGAGGCACTACCACTACTAGCCCATCAATTAGTTTTGACGCTGAACCAGGGTCTTACAAAGTAAAATTAACAACTACAGATAATTACGGATCTTCATGCGAAGACTATATAATTGTTGAAGTTGGAGATGAACCAAATGAATGCCCAACTCCTAACATAAACTACTCTTCAGTTGAAACTATAATTGAAATTGCTGACTCAACAGTGACTGAGTAAGATAAAAAAATAAAGTTAATCTAAAAAGTCCTTAGAATTTCTAAGGACTTTTTTTATTTATTAATGAAATTAAGATATTTAATTACCTCCAGTATAAGATTTTCAGTAGTATCTGTCTTTTTATCAAGCTTGATCATCAGATCATAAATATCAAAACCCTCTTCATATTTACCAACTTTAAATCTAGCTAAAGAAGATGCAACTAAATACTTTAAAGGAACACAAGAACTGTCTGACAAATTAATTAGAATATCATAATCCTTTTTAATAAAGTTCTTAATATAATCATTCTGAGGTTTATAATGCCAATTAAGATCACTTCGATTAAAAAAATCATATTGAAGTCTTGGAATATGACAGTCTAAATATTTTTTACTATTAACAAAACCCACAGCCTTTACATCTTTTTTAAGCTCAAAAAAATAGTCAACAATTGGTTTAATTTTTTTCATATGAAGATCAGTAGTAGCTTCAAATAAAATACCTATAGATTTTGCATTATCTAAATTAACAGCGATCCTTTTTCTTGAATTACCAATCAACTCTTTTTTAAATACTTTATTTCCAATATTTAATTTAAATTTTTCAAACATACTATAACAATAAATTATTAAAATCTTTAATATTAATCATAGGCACTTCATTTTTTTCAGCCTTTATCTTTTTAGCAGGACCAACATTTTTTCCATACAATAAATAACTTGTATTTTTACTGATAGAAGAAGAGCACTTCCCCCCATTCCTTCTAATAATATCCTTCAAATCATCCCTACTGTATTCATCGAAAATGCCAGAAACTACAAAAACTAATCCGCTCAAAATATTACTAGACTGTTCCTCTGCTAAATAATGAAATTGCAATGATGATTTTTTCAAATCACTAATTATTTTTAAATTACTATCATTCTTGAAATAATTAATAATAGAATTAGCTATTTTATCACCAATCTCATTTACTCTAATTAAATCATCATAAGAAGCATGCATTAATCTGTCAATATTTTTAAAATAAACCGCCAGTTTGCAAGCCGCAACCTCACCAACGTACCTAATACCTAAAGCAAATAACACTCTCTCAAAAACAACCTCTTTACTATTATTAATTCCTTCAATAATATTCTCAGCCCACACCCTCCCATCTTTCTTAAATGGCAGTAAATCACTATGCTTCAAAAAATATAAATCACTAACTGATTTAACCAGCTTGTTTGAAACTATCATTTCAATAGTTTCAGAACCTATACTTTCAATATTCATTGCTTTTCTGCTGACAAAATGCTCAAATCTACCAACAATTTGAGGAAAACAACTATCATAATTTAAACAATAATGTTTTGCATCACCCTTTCTTCTAATTAATTGAGATCCACAAGCAGGACAGTGCTTAATATATTCAATAGCTTTAGAAAATAAATTTCTTTTTGATTTGTCAACTCCAATAACCTTTGGAATAATATCTCCTCCTTTTTCAACAAAAAGTGAATCACCAATCCTAATATCGAGTTTATTAATTTGATCTTCATTATGTAAAGTAGCTCTCTTTACCACAGTTCCAGCTAAATTTACAGGATCTAAATCAGCTACTGGAGTCACCGCTCCAGTTCTACCAACTTGATAATTAATTCCATTTAAAATAGTAACAGCTTTTTCAGCTTTAAACTTATATGAGATTGACCATCTAGGAAACTTAGAAGTAAAACCTAATCTTTGCTGCAATAAAATATCATCAACCTTAATTACTACGCCATCTATTTCAAAAGGCAAATCTGATCTTTGACGTTCCCACTTATTAACAAAATCAATAACTCCATCAATATTATCACACCTCACAATATTATCAGGCACTTTAAATCCCAATTTCCTTGAATACATTAAATTTTCATAATGACTATTAGTAGGATGAGAATTAGAGATAAATGAATAAAGAAAGCAATCTAATGGTCTCTTTGATACTAACTTTGAATCAAGCAATTTTAAACTACCAGAAGCAGTATTTCTTGGATTTGAAAAAACCTCTAAATCTTTACTTTTTCTAGTTTGATTTAATAACTTAAAATCATCTTTACTTATGAAAATCTCTCCCCTCATTTCAAAATTATCAGGATATTTTCCTAATAATTTTAACGGAATACTCTTAATTGTCTTAACATTAAGTGTAACATCGTCACCTTTAATCCCATCACCTCTGGTAAGAGCATGGGAAAGCTCTCCATTTACATATGTTAAACTTATAGAAACACCGTCATATTTTAACTCACAAACATATTTAAAAGGAGTATTAATTAATTTACTAGTTCTTTTATCAAATTCTTTTAATTCTTGAGCAGAGTAAGTATTTGATAAAGAAAGCATTCTATACTTATGAGGTACAGAGTTAAATTTTGACAAAGTAGCTCCTCCAACTCTTTGGGTTGGAGAATTAGAATCAAAATAAACAGGATACTTGCTTTCCAATTTCTCTAATTCATTTAACAACATATCATATTCATAATCAGAAACAGTAGGATTATCTAATACATAATAAGCATGATTATGAGAATTTAACTGACTTCTCAACATTTCTATTCTATTTTCTATATCCATTTATTTTTGATAAGGAAGATGAGAGTCATGTAAAACCAGCTTTAAAAAACCATTAATTTTTTTTAAAACAATACTATACTCAACTTTAAGATCAGGTGATTCATCCATGCTAAAAAAATAATTTCCCATACATATTACTAGATCTTTTTCTATAATTATTCCAGCATTATCCCATCTAATATTACTCCAACCTTTAATTGCAAATCCAACATCTTCAGAATAATCATCATTACCGCCTATAAAATACGACAAAGCAGAGAGGGAATCTAATCTAAATTGACTTTCTGATGCTAAAGTAGGTTTAAACAAAACTTTTTGAGAAGAAAATGCATATAATTCATCAACAAATTTAATTGCTAAAAACTTATAATCACCTCCGATTTTATAAGCATTTCCAATACTAATAATACCATCACTCCATTTTTTCTGGAATTCTTTAATTTCATGCAATTCAATCATAATAACATTTATTTCAAAAATACTTAATTCAACTTAGCTTTAACCATTCTATCTCTTCCGTTTATATCTTTTTTTAACTCGATATTAACAAAAAAACTTTTACTTAATAAATTACATATCTCAGAACCAAAAACATGATTTATTTCAAGATATAATAATCCTTTTGGATTCATATATTTCTTACATATATCTATTATTCTTTCATAAAAAATTAAAGGTGAGTCATTTTTAACAAATATTGCATCCGATGGTTCATACTTAAGAACATTTTTATGAATATTGATTTTTTCTGAATTTAAAACATAAGGAGGATTACTAACAATAACATCAAATTTAGTTATAAATTTATGTTTAAAAATATCACCAACTATAAAATCGATATTTACATTATTAGAATTAGAATTAGTCATAGCAATATCTACCGCATCATTTGAAATATCAATTGCAGTAAAATTTCCTGTTAAATGCTTAGACAAAGCTATAGAAATACATCCAGAGCCAGTTCCAATATCAAGAAAAGTTAATTCTTTATCAATATTGTCTTTAATAACCCAATCAACCAATTCTTCAGTCTCACTTCTTGGGATTAACACCCTTTTATCTACATATAAATTAAGATTATAAAAATGAGAACTATTAAGTATATATTGAACTGGCTCAGCAGTTTCCAGCCTATCTAATATTTTAAAAATTTTATTATTATTTTTTAACTCAATTATTTTATAAGAATTTAAGAAATAATCAGATCTACTAAAACCTAAAATATGATTAATAACAAGAAAAAAAATACTATCAATCTCATTTTTAGGATACAAATGAATCAACTTATCCCTGAATTGTTCTAAAATATCAAATAATGAATTCACAAGGCTAATTTACATAAATTCAATATTTTTGAAAAATGAATGTAGACGAGTTATTTATGAAAAAATGTATAGATATTTCTTTAAATGGAATGGGAATGGTTAGTCCTAATCCAATGGTAGGATGTGTCATAGTACATGAGAACAAAATAGTAGGAAAAGGATATCATAAATTTTACGGAGACTTACATGCTGAAAGACATGCTATAGACTCTGTATCGAATAAAGATATTCTAAAAAACTCTACATTATATGTGAATTTAGAACCTTGTTCCCATCATGGAAAACAACCTCCATGCACTGATTATATAAAAAAATACGACATACCAAAAGTTGTAATTGGATGCAATGATCCGCATAAATTAGTATGTGGAAATGGAATAAATGAATTATTGAAAAACAATATTTCTATTACTAAAAATGTATTGTTAAATTCATGTAGAAGTTTAAATAGACGATTTATCACTTTTCATGAATCTAAAAGACCATACATAATTCTCAAATTCGCTAAAAGTGCAGATGGGTACATAGCTCCACTTAATCAAAATAAACCATTCTGGATGACATCAAAAAAAGCTAAGGATACAGTACATAAATGGAGAAGTCAAGAAGACGCTATTCTTGTTGGAAGAAAAACGGTGGAGAAAGATAATCCTCAACTTACAGTAAGAAATTGTAAAGGAAAAAACCCAATACGTATACTTATTGACAGGAATTTAAAAACAAATAAAAAATTTCTCATATATAATGACGATGCTATTACAATTATATTTAATGAAATTAAATCAGAAATTATTGGAACTAACCAATATATAAAGATAAACTTTAAAAATACTGAAAAAGAGATACTCAATAAATTACATGAAAATAATATTCAATCAGTATTGATTGAAGGAGGAAGAGATACAATTAATCACTTTATAAACAAGAATCTTTGGGATGAAGCAAGAGTATTTAATTCTAACCATCAAATTCATGATGGAATTAAAAGTCCAGAAATCTTTGGAAAGCCAAAAGAAATTGAACAATTTCCAGAAGAAGTATTAGAAAAATTTACAAATAATGCTATTTACTAATAATTATAAGGTTGTACAAAAAAACTCCAAAGGGTACTACTTAGAAAAAAATAGCAAATTTATATCATATTGCTTTATAATTTCTTCCGAATTTGAAGTTAAAGAAAGAATTAAAGAAATCAAGAAAAAAGAGAAATCAGCAAACCATTACTGTTATGCATTTGTATTAAATCCAGACAAATCGTCACAAAAACATTTCGATGATGGCGAACCTTCATCATCTGCTGGAAAGCCTATTTTAAATCAAATAAATATACATGACTTAACAAATATATTGATAATAGTTGTTAGATATTTTGGGGGAAGAAAATTAGGAATAAATGGGCTAATAAGGTCATATAAAAATGCAGCAAAAAACGCAATTGAAAACACTACAATATTAAAAAAAGAAATTTTAGAAAAATATGAAATAAATTTTGAATTTAATAAGCTAAGTAATGTCATGAAAATCATTAAAAAAAATGATGTAACAATTATAAATAAGAATATTAAGAATAATTGTAACTTACAACTCTCTATAAAAAAAGCATCCTACAATCAAATTTTTAATGATTTTAAAAAAAATAAAATAATCTTAAAATACATAAAATAAAAAAATGAAACTCCTTAAAAAACTATGTCAAACACACTCACCATCAGGTGAAGAGGAGTCAATAAAAAAATTTATTTTACAATTTATAAATAACAATAAGAAACATTGGAAAACAATACCACAAATAATTGAAGGTGAGAATCTACAAGATAATATAATTCTAGTATTTGGAAAGCCAAGAACTGCAATTTTCGCTCACATGGATACCATAGGATTTACAGTCAAATATAATAATGAAATAATTAAAATCGGGGGACCTAAAGTTATAGAAGGAACTGAATTAGTAGGGAAAGACAAAAAAGGTGATATTTATGGTAAAATAGTTAAAAGAAAAATTGATGGTATAGAAAAAGTATTTATTGACTTTCATAGGGAAATTATCAGAGGAACTTCTTTAACTTTTAAAGTTGATTTTAAAGAAAATTCCAAATTTATTATTTCAAGTTATTTAGATAATAGATTAGGAGTTTGGAACTGCTTACAACTAGCAAAAAACTTATCTAACGGAATTATTGTTTTTTCTACATGGGAAGAGCATGGTGGAGGATCTGTAGGATATTTAGGTAAATACATATATGAACATTATGGAATCAAGCAAGCATTGATCTCGGATATAACCTGGATAACTAGTGGAATAAAACATGGCAAAGGGTGTGTGATATCAATTAGAGATAGCGGCATTCCAAGAAGGAAATTTATAAATGAAATTATTAATTTAGTTGAAAAATCAAATATACCATATCAATTAGAAGTTGAAGATTCTGGAGGAAGTGATGGCAATGAGCTACAAAAAAGCAGCTATCCATGGGACTGGTGTTTTATTGGAGCTGCAGAAGACAATGTACACTCACCTAAAGAAAAAGTACATAAAGATGATATAAATAGTATGAATGAAATTTACAAATACTTAATGAAAGAATTATAAATTTAATAGAATTCCAAATCAATAATTTCAGAATTCACCTCAATTGAATCAACAAAAATATTTTGCTGAACATTGAATTTAAATAAATAATTATCTCCTATATTATTTAAGTACAAAACATCACTAAAAGCAAATGTTGTATCAGTGTTCTGAAACTGTTCAACTCTAGAGTAAATAACACTAGGATTAACAATGTCAGTAATCATTTGATACGTAAAAGTTACTGGATTGAATGAATAAACTCCATTTTCTGCAATAAAATAATATTTATTACCGCTACTATTTTTAATTATTTTTTTTGCATTAAAAATATTATTTAATTGTATAGTATTTATAACGTTTAAACTACCAGGACCAATTCTAAATATAGAAGACTCTGTATTATTAGAAGAGTTTTCAGAGTCAAATAAACCTTTACATAATACAACAATTACACCATCCTCAATTAAAGAAACAGGGTTTTTATCTACAAATACATTTCCAGAAAACTCATTAATTGGAACTACACCATCTTTTAAATCTATGGAAATTATTGAAGAATCATATTCTAAAATACTTTCTCCACCAGAATTAACTACAAAAGCGCGACCTGAGCTAACAACTATATCAGATGGGTTAGTGCCGTATCCAGTTTTAATTTGTGCAATTATATCAGGAATATTTANATCAATAACCTTTATTTCTGAATCCTCATTATCAGATACATATAGACGATTATATTTAGCATATTCAACTTCATGTGCATCAGAAAAACCTCCTATCTCCCATCGAGTTTCAAAAGTATTTATATCAATTTTATACAATATATTTTTTGAAACAATANACATATGCTGGTTTATCACCTCTAAAGATCTAGCATTATTGAATGAAAAAGAATTAATTTGACGAAAAATATTTTCCTTATAAGTAGTATCTACAACTCCAGTATTTGTTAATTCAAAATAAGTAACTCCCTGTTCGGTCAAAATATATAATCCATGACCAAATTGATTTGGTAAAGGTGGAAAAGCTTTATCAGGATTACAACTTATAAGTAAAAGTGATAAAATAAAAGAATATAAAGTAGATTTCACAATAACTAAGGTTTCTGCAAATATAAATATTCTATTGAAGAAAAATACTAACTAATACTTGAAATAATATTATCAAACTCTAGAGCAGATGATTTAAATTTATCGTTATTAATTTCCAAATTGTTAAAAATAGATATAATAACTTCTGTTGGGATATTCCCTACAAGATTATCATCAGCCATTGGACACCCTCCAAATCCCTTTATAGTACTATCAAATTTCCTACAACCACTTTCATAAGCGCTAATAATCTTTTCTTTAGATTCAGAATATCTACTATGAAAATGAGCTCCGAATTCAATATTAGGAAACTCATGAATGAGTGTTTTAAATAATGGTTTAATATTAGTAGAATTTGAAACTCCAATTGTATCTGCTAATGAAACATAATTAATATCTAATTCATTTAATTTATTTACTAATTCAGCTACAATATCAGGATGATAGGTTTCGCCATAAGGATTACCAAATGACATAGATATATATATTAATAACTCTTTATTATTGTTAAAAACAAGACTTTGCAAATCTTCAACTAATTTAATCGCATCAGAAATAGACTTGTTTGTATTTCTTAATTGAAAATTTTCTGATACAGATAAAGGAAATCCTAAAAAATCAATTGCGTCAAAACTACAAGCGAAATTAGCCCCGCGATTATTTGCAACAATTGATAAAAGTTTAGTTTTTGTTTCAGATAAATCTAAATTTTTAATAACAATATCAGTATCTTTTAGCTGAGGAATAGTGCTTTCAGAAACAAAAGAACCAAAATCAATAGTATCAAAACCAACTTGTAGTAAAGAGTTAATATACTTTATTTTAACTTCTGTTGGAATAAACTTCTTTATTCCTTGAATCGCATCCCTAGGACATTCCGTAATTTTCATTTTAATAACAAATTATTAATTCTCTTTACTAATGATGGACCTTCATATATAAAACCAGAATAAATTTGTACTAATGAAGCGCCTGCCTCTAGCTTTTCTATCGCATCTTCAGCTGAGTGAATACCTCCAACACCAATAATAGGTATTTTTGAATTTAATCTATTTGATAAATATTTAATAACATCTGTAGATCTATCTTTTAAAGGTTTTCCACTTAATCCTCCACTACCAATAGTATCTAATTCATCTTTTGAAGATAATAGCCCATCTCTGCGAATAGTAGTATTAGTAGCAATAACACCATCAAGTTTTGTTAAATGAATAATTTCAACAATATCATCTAACTGATCATTAGATAAATCAGGAGATATTTTTAANAAAATTGGCTTTCTTTTTGGCTTAGAATCATTATTATTTTGCAAAAAATTTAATAATTTCTTCAATGGTTCCTTTTCTTGAAGATCTCTTAAATTTGGCGTATTTGGTGAACTAACATTGACTACAAAATAATCAACATAATTAAATAATTTATTAAAAGAAATCAAATAGTCTTTAAAAGCTAACTCATTACTAGTGATCTTGTTTTTACCAATATTACCACCAATTATAATTTTAGATTTACGTTTACTTAATCTTAAAACGACTTCATCTAAACCAGAATTATTAAAACCCATTCTATTAATAATTCCAGAATCTGAAATTAACCTAAATAATCTAGGCTTATCATTACCTTTTTGAGGAAGCGGTGTAACTGTTCCAATTTCAACAAAACCGAAACCAAAACATTCTAGATGATTAATTAACTTAGCATCCTTATCAAAACCAGCAGCTAAACCAACTGGATTGGGAAAATTAATTCCAAAAACATTGCGATTAAGCTGTTTATTATTATGAGAAAAATATAATTTTAATATTGATCTAACAATTGGAACACTACATATAAACTTAATGATAATAAAAGAGAATTGATGAATTTTCTCTGGATTAAATAGAAAAAGTAACTTTCTAAAAATTAAATACATTAACTATTTTAAAGCAAACATACATAAAAANGTCTAGGGATTTAGTTCTTGGAATGAATTATCTGTGTAAAAAATTAATACTTTCTTTACTTCTTTATAAATTTTAGGATCAAAATTCAAATCAGGTAGATACATAGAACCAGAACCTCGTAATAACCAAGTAGGGTTAATTTCATTAAAGTTGTCTAAAATCTTATTTATCAAATCAATACTTGGGTTATTTCTACCTGACAAAATATGCGACATAGTAGATCTATTAACTCCTATTTTTTGAGAAAATTTATTTACATTAATTCCATTTTCTTTTATTATTTTATTTATTCTTTTATTAATCATNTATGTTTACAATATTAAATAAATATTAAAATACTTAGTCTCCTCAAACTAAATAACAACTAAAAAAAATCAATAATTTACTTTATTTAAAAATTTTAATTTACTGGATACTAATGTTATATAAAATTATTTGTTAAAAATTACATTTGCAAAAAAGCAATATTAAATTATGTTTACAATTATAATCATAATGCTATAAATAAAAAAAAAATTCAACCAATTATTTATTTAGGCTAGCCTAAATAAATATAGTATATTAGCAAAACAATGGAGGAGATAATTAAAAACATAGAAAACATCCTACCGCAGGAAGCGTGGCAAAGAGCATTGATAGCCGGGATATTCACTTGGGCACTTACAGCTCTAGGATCATCATTAGTTTTCTTATTTAAAAAAGCGAGCAGGAAAATTCTTGACATCTGCTTAGGATTTACAGGAGGAGTAATGATAGCTGCAAGCTTCTGGTCTTTATTAGCTCCAGCAATTCACTTTGGCGAAATACAGTTAGCATCAGGAAACTCTAATACTCCAGCATTTATTCCTCCTGCAATAGGATTTTTCCTAGGAGCTCTATTCTTATACTGGCTAGACAAAAAAATACCTCATATGCATTTCTTTCAAAACAAAATTGAAGGAGCTTCTAACAAATCAGTAAATTGGAACAAAACAATTTTACTTGTTTTAGCAATAGCGATTCATAATGTTCCAGAAGGATTAGCTGTAGGAGTTATGTTTGGAGCTTTAGATCCAAATTTAGGACTAACATCTTTAAGTTTAGGAGGTGAAGAAATTTTTACAATTGGAGCGGCCATAGCTTTAGGAATCGGCATCGGGATTCAGAATTTCCCTGAAGGATTCGCTGTCTCAATGCCCCTTAGAAGACAAGGGGTAAGTAGATTCAAAGCTTGGCAATGGGGTCAACTATCAGCAATTGTAGAGCCAATTTTCGCTGTATTCGGAGCCCTTTTAGTCTCTCAATTTCTACCAATTCTACCCTACGCACTTTCTTTTGCGGCTGGAGCAATGATATTCATAGTTGTAGAAGAGGTTATACCAGAAAGTCAAAGCAGTGGAAATTCTGATTTAGCTACAATGGGCGTAATTGCAGGATTCATTGTTATGATGATATTAGACGTAGCTTTAGGATAAATCTTACTAACACATAAATTATCACGTTTTTTGGTATGTTTGTAAAATGAATGTGAATTCCATTAATATTATTAACAAAAAAGCGAAATTTGAATACGAATTTCTAGAAAAATACGTTTCTGGAATAGTATTATATGGCAGTGAAATTAAATCTATAAGACAAAACAAAGTAAGTATGACTGACTGCTACTGTTTATTCATTCATGAAGAATTGTGGATAAGAAATTTACATATTTCTCCATATCAAAATGCCCCACATCAAAATCATGAACCTAAAAGAGACAGAAAACTATTGCTAAACAAAATTGAAATTACAAAAATAAAAAGTAAAGTCATCTCCAAAGGACTTACAATTATTCCTAATAGACTATTTGTAGACAAAAAAGGAAGAGCAAAGATAGAGATTTCAATAGCCAAAGGAAAAAAACAACACGACAAAAGAGAATCAATTAANATGAGAGAAAGTAATAGAGAAATAGATAGACTTAAAAAAAATTTTCAATGAAACCAATTATACTCATATTGATTATACAAATATCAATTCTCTTTATTTCATGTGAAAAAGAAAATATAAATATCTACCCCAATCAACCTCTAGAATTCTCAGTTGACACCATAATGTTTGATACAATTTTTTCAACCATATCTTCAATTACAAAAACTTTAAAAGTATATAACAATAATAACTTCGAAGTTTCGACTAACATTTCAATTTCAGACAAAATTAATTCTCACTATAGAATCAATGTTGATGGAGAGTCTGGAAATTATTTTAACAATATAGTAATTGATCCTAATGATAGTATTTTTATATTTGTAGAAGTAACAATTGACCCTAATAATACTAATACTCCTTACTTAATTTCAGATTCAATAATCTTTATTTCTGGAGAAAAACAACAAAAAATCAAGTTAATAGCATACGGTCAAGACGCTATTTTTCATACAGCAAATACTTTTGGAAATATTATTACCAGCAGTGATACAACAAAATTTTATTATCATGAAATCACCACCAATGAAACTTGGAATAATGAAAAACCGCATGTGATTTACGGATATGTAATTATCAATCCTAACTGTGAGTTAATAATAGAACAAGGCACTAAGATATATCTACATAAAAATTCAGGAATTATCGTTGGAAATCCTTTCTCTAATGGAGGAGGATCTTCACTGAAAGTTTACGGAACCTTAGGAAATGAAGTGACATTTCAAGGTGACAGACTAGATTCATGGTACGATTCAATTCCTGGACAATGGGACAGAATATGGCTATTCCCAGGCAGCGTTAATAATGAATTTCACTACACAAACATTAAAAACGGAACAGTTGGAATTCAGGCCGACACCATAGGAAACAATAATCCAACAGTTATTATCAATAATTGTAGAATAGATAACATGTCATCAATTGGTATTCTTGGTCAGGGTGCAAATATAGAAACGAATAATACAATTATAACTAAATGTGGACAGCATCTCATCGCATGTAATATAGGAGGGAAATACTCATTTAAGCATTGCACTCTAGTAAATTACTGGAACTACAATAATAGAAATACTCCATCAATATTACTTAATAATTATTACGAAGGGGTTGATGGAAACACATATTATAGAGATTTAGAAACCGCTTTTTTTGGAAATTGCATATTAGATGGAAGTCTATCAACTGAAATCTCTTTCCAAGAAAATGAAAACTCATTATTCAACTATAAGTTTGATTATTGTTTAATTAAAATTGATCCTCAAATTAATACAGAAAATTCAAAATTTAATAATATTATAAAAAATGAAAATCCACAATTCAAAAATAAAAATACTTATGATTTTCATCTGAATGAAAACTCATTATGTATTAATAGTGGAGATATTAATATTACACAATCTTCACCTATTCTATTTAATGATATTGAAGGAGTTTCTAGGGGAAATCTTATAGACATTGGAGCACTTGAGTTTTCAGACTAATCCAAGGACAATACAAACTCTATTGTATCTATATTATCAGCATAATTCCATAGTCTTGGACTTTGAGAACAACCGAAATCAACATGTAAATTACTACAGAATAATCCTTTTGACACAACGGATTGAAATGACTTCCGATTCTCATCGACAAAATCAATAATATCATCAATTTCTTTATAATATTCGTAATATAGCACTGAAACTGGAGAAAAAATGGATACATCTTCTTTCATGATTAAAAAACCATTTTCCAAAAACTTATTAGAACCCATTAAAAAAATAGATTTATGATAGTCATAATTACTTAGATATTTCTGATGATCAATAAGATACCTATAATGATAAAAAACAGCAAACAGCGTATCCAAATTATATCCAAAAGGAATATAAATTTTAGAAACAGACCTACACCCTAAACCAAAATATAAAAATACATCACGAGCCAAACCATCAAGATCAATTTTTTTTTCAGATCCATCTAGTATACATATAGAAGAACGTGAATGCCTTATAATTTTTGGAATATTTTTAAAGTAATAATTGAAATATTTAGATGAATTATCTGATCCTGTAGCAATTACAGCATCAAAATTCTTAATTGACAAATCCTCAATGTACAATAAATATTCACTAAACCTAAAATCGATTTCTGTTAGCAATGAAAAAACAAATCTAAACAGAACTTGATCTTTACTAGATAGCTTTACAACTGATATATTGCCAGTTATAGCAACTGATAAAAAATCATGAAAACCAACTAAAGGAATATTTCCAGCCATCACAATTAAAATCTTCTTAGGAGAAACTTGATCATTAATTGAATACGGGTCTAACCATGCACATAGATTATCAAGTGTTAATGTATTAGAAATTTGAGAAACAGCATGTTTAACATTTCTCTTTGTAAACCATGGATTACACTTCTCAGCTTCTATCAAAATATTTTTATATCTTTTGCTGTAAATAGAAGAATCACTAATAGTAATTTCATTCAACACCTCCCCCAACCTAACAAACGCATCAACTCTTTCTCTAAATTTCATTTATAATAATATATTTGTACAAAAATAACATTACTTAACTATTTACTTATAAATTATCAGTTAATGAAAAAAGTTTTTTTAATTGTCCTATATTTAAATATTTCTTTCACTTATTCTCAAACACTTTCTAACAATGTTATAAAAGAATATGAAGATACACTAATTATAATTTATGAGAAAATAAATAACACATCAAGTATTGAAGAAAAAAAAATATATAGCAATGCCTTTAAAAATGAACTTTTAGAAGTACTTAAGTATAAAGAATCTTATGATTATCAATTTAATGAATTAGAATCAATTAGCATTTTATCTCCAGAAGACAATTCATTTAAAATATATAACTGGTTTCATAAAGAAGAGAATAAGTATAAATACCATGCCATAGTAGTAAAACAAAATAAATCTCAATATAATACAATAATTCATCTTACAGATAACTCAGAAAAAATAACCAATCCTGAATACGAAGTATTATCAAATAAAAATTGGTATGGAGCATTATATTATAAAATATTTACAATTGACAAAGGAAAAAACAAAACACATCTCCTGTTTGGCTGGGACGGATACAACATCACAAATAACAGGAGAATAATTGATGTTATAAATATTGAAAATGACACTATCAAATTTGGAAAAAAAATCTTCAAGGAAAGAGATAATATTAAAAGCAGAGTTATTCTCACATATAATGAAAATACAAGTATAAACTTGCAATATGACAAAAATGAAAAGAGTATTATTTTTGATAATTTACATGTCATTAATAATAATAAAGAAAATTCAAGTGTATTAATACCTGATGGTTCTAGTAATGCATATAGATATAAAAATAAATTTTTCAATCTATTAAACAATGTTGAAGTTAGAAATAAAAATTCTCAAAAAAATATTCGAACAGGGAAAATAAATAAAGGACTATTTCCTAAATAGATGCTTAAAAAAAAATATCATTCACAAAAGATAGAAATAGGATGCGACGAAGCTGGAAGAGGATGTCTTGCAGGTCCAGTAGTTGCTGCAGCTGTTATTCTTCCTAAAGACTTCTATTTTAATGAAATTAATGATTCTAAAATATTAAGTGAAAAAAAAAGAATTAAATTAGAAAAAATAATTTTAAATAACGCTATATCATACGGAATAGGAATATGTACTGTAAATGAAATTGACAAATTCAACATTTTAAATGCTTCAATAACAGCAATGCATAGAGCAATTAATCATATTGCAGAAGAATTTGATACAATATTAGTAGATGGCAATAAATTTCATAAGTACAAAAATAAAGAACACATATGTATTGTTAAAGGAGACTCAAAATACTTAAATATCGCAGCCGCTTCTATTCTAGCTAAAAATTACCGAGACCGAATAATGCAAAATCTTTCGAAAGAATTCCCTCAATATTTATGGGAACAAAACAAAGGATATCCAACTAAAAGACATAGACAAGCAATACTTAGTCACGGTGCTAACATCTACCATAGGAAAAGTTTTAAACTGATGAGTAATCAAAAAAAACTTTTTTAATAATTTTATTCAAAAAAAATAATTGATGTCATTAAATCTCAAAAACAATAAATTCTTTCTAATAATAACTTTAACACTTATTATCGTATGGGTTTATTTAGGATCAATAAATCAAAGTGTCTTAGAACTAATATTTAACAAAAAGGAAATTGAAAATAACCAAATTGATATCAATGATCCTAAAAACTTGAATTTTATATTTTCAATTACCGATAAAAACAAAAAAATTGAACAAAAATTATTAAAAAACAACCTATTAATTTCAGGTGTCATCTTCAAGGATTTAAAACTTAATCAATCACAATACTTTATTTTCCAACAATTCTCTAAAAAACCATCAATTAATCCAGACAGAAAATATCAGGAGCTTTTACAATACTACACACCCCAGTTAACTATTGGAAAGATACTGCCAAATTCAACTGAGCAATTTATTTCACTAGCATATAACATCAATTCTTTATCACAAAAAAATAAATATCTAAATTCAAATAATGAAATGGAAAGATGGGAAGAGAACAACAAAGAATTTTTAGAAAAGATAAATTTAGAAGAATTTACTAATCTAATTAATCAAATAGGAAGTGTAAGTTTGAACAATGAGGAAATATTTTACATTCGATCTAGAGAGAGCTACAATACCTCAAGCCTATTAAACAATATTATTTTAGAAAAAACAAATGACACTATCAATATCTATAAAACTATTGATTTCAATCTCTCCTCTAATTACTCTACTAAGATTTTTAAAACATCTAATCATAATTACTTTATTAATATAGAGAATTATTTCTTTTTTAGTGACAAACTACAACTTCTAAAGAAGATTGCAGTTGACTATTCTAAAAATCTGATTTTATGGGAAAATAAAGAATTTGAAAGTATTACAAAAAGAAAACCTCTAAATGCAATTAATAATAAAGAATCCTTTCTTTATTTATACAGAAAAATTGATAGTGTTGACAGAGAAAAAAATAGCTTAATTATTACATATCAAGCTTCAGAAAATAAAGATTCTATTACTACATCTTATAGAACTTTGAAATTTAAACAAGAGAAAGAAAAAACTAACGATAGTATTTCTTTAAACTTGAAATTTAATGACACTATCAAAAAAAAATCTGGATCAACAATTGATAAAAAAGAAAATGATATAGTTTACACTATATCAGGGCATGAAACTTTTCGAAGAGCGACAATTAAATTAGAAAAAGAAATTAACAAATTAGGACACGACTATTCAAAAATTAAATACAATCATATTTTCTTAATTACAAAAAATGGTGAAAAAAAACTAAGTTGGGAAGAGTCTAAAAAAATATATTTAGACAAAAAAAATCCCGAAAATGGAGATTATTTCATCTTAAATAAACCCGAATAACATTTCAATCACTATCTAAGTAGACTTAGAGATATTTTTGGGAAAACACTAACATCTTTTATTTCCTTATTAATAAATATAGCTCCAATATTTATAAGAGCTCTTTGTTTAAGTAAATTCTTTTCAATGGTAAATTGAGGAACTAAAGAATGATAAAAATTATAATCTTCATTAAGATTTGGATAATATACGTTAGAGTAAGTTAATCCAAAATAAAAATTGTTTTTTAAAAATCTAGAAAAACCAAAATCTAAACTTCCATAAATTAATGATGAATTAATACTTGTATAAATAAAATACTTATCATGGTTAAAATAATTTAAACCAAAACCATGTAGAAATGGAAAACCATATGTATTCATAAATATGAATTTTCTTTTTGATCTAGAATGATGAAGATTATCATACTCATATAACTTATGATTCTCTATAATATCAATTATTTTTTGTGAATACATTGGATCAGTTGCGTAACCACATTCTTTTAAATTTTTAGCCCATGATTTGTAGTCATATAAATCCAGTTCAAATAATTGAGAATATCTTTTATTATTAACTAAAAATAATGAATGATCTCTATATGAACTCCTAACATTTCTATATTTTCTAAAGCATTCATTTTCTACATCGTCATCATGATATACTTTTGAATATTTCCATCCATGGCATTTAATTCCAAAATGATTTTTAGATTTTTTAGATAAATCACTATTACCCATATTACTTTCTAGAATACCTTGAGCCAACTTAATTGAAGCTGGTATTCCAAATTTACGCATTTCATGTAAAGAATAAGAAGAATACCTATTTACGTACTTATTTACAGACTCTTGAGCATAAGTATCAAAAATTGAGAAGATAAAAATTAAAATAAATACTATTCTTTCCATATTCAACAAAATAAATATTATTAATTTAAATTATCAAGATATTGGCAATTTCATTGAAAATCTTTCATTAAAACCAATATTACCCTGCAAACCACCTGTATGGATTAATAAAATTTTAGAATTTCTAGTAAACATATTCTTCTTTACCATATCTATAACTCCGTATACCATTTTAGCGGTATATATAATATCCAAAGGAATTTTAGTTTCTTCATAAAACTTGTGAATAAAATTAATTAAATTTTTATCATACTTTGCAAACCCTCCAAAGTCATAATGAAAAATTAACTTCCAATTATTTTTATTGGTAGCATTCTTAATAAATTGATAAGTTTTACTGTTATTATTCATCCTAATAGCAGGGAATCCCAATATGTTTTGATTTTGTTGAGAAGCATTAGTTATACTAGAAAAAGTAGATCCAGTTCCTATTGAGGAACAAATAAAATCATATCTATCATCTTGTTCTATAATTTCCTCCCCTCCTTTAAGAGAATTTAAATTATTTCCTCCTAAAGGCATTAAATAAAAATCACCAAATTTATCTTTTAAAAAATTTATTACTCTTTCAGTTTCTCTATCACGAAAATCATCTCTATTTAAATAATGTAATTTCATATTGCAATTTTCAGCAAAGTTTAAAGTATAATTTTTAGGAATTATCTCTTCTCCCCTAATGACTCCTATAGATTGCAAACCTAATTCTTTAGCTAAATAAGCAGTAGAAAAAATATGATTAGAATAAGCTCCACCAAAAGTCAAGATTTTATTATATCCATTTACTACAGCTTCGGAAAAATTATGTTTCAATTTAAACCATTTATTTCCTGAAACATAAGGATGCATCAAATCTAATCTCTTTATATATATTTTAATATTTCTAGATAATAGAATAGGCAAGGATATTTCATCAGTTTTAATAGTCATTAGTGCAAATATCCATAAATTTGCATTTATAAATGAAAGAGTTTTCTAAAATATCAAAACTAGATAATGATGAATATTATCATTCTAATGAAGGATATATTATTTTTACAGAAAAATACCACTTAAAACGAGGTTATTGTTGCAACAACAATTGCAAACATTGCCCATATAAAATGAAAAAAAAGAATTATGAAAGATTTCCAAAAAAACATTAAACAAGGAATACCCGATAAGCTTCCTACTCCTAAGGTTTATGATGAAAATATTAGCCATGCTCCTAGTAGAAAGGACATTCTTTCATTAAGTGAAAAAAAACAAGCAGTAATAAATGCATTAAGATATTTTCCAGAAAAATTTCATGATGAATTAGCTCCTGAATTTGCAGAAGAACTCAAAAAATTTGGAAGAATATATATGTATAGATTTAGACCAGATTATGAAATAAAATCTAGACACATTGACGAATATCCTCACAATTCTACAGAAGCAGCAGCCATTATGATGATGATATCAAACAATTTATCTAATGAAATAGCACAACATCCACATGAATTAATCACATATGGAGGAAATGGAGCTGTTTTTCAAAATTGGGCTCAATATTTATTATGTATGAAATATCTATCTACAATGAATGATAACCAAACATTAGTACTTTATTCAGGACACCCTCTTGGACTTTTTCCATCTAGTAAGCGATCGCCAAGGGTAGTTATCACTAATGGAATGATGATACCAAATTATTCTAGCAAAGATCATCTTGAAAAATTCAATGCACTAGGAGTAACACAATATGGACAAATGACTGCAGGTTCTTTTATGTATATAGGACCTCAAGGAATAGTTCATGGAACTACTATTACTATATTAAATGCTGCTAGAAAAATTGACAAGAAATGTGAAAATCTTTCGGGTAAAATATTTGTCACATCTGGTTTAGGTGGAATGAGTGGAGCTCAGGCAAAAGCTGGAGTCATTGCTAAAGGAATAAGTATTGTAGCTGAAATCAACCCTATAGTTGTTGAAAAAAGATTCAAACAAGGATGGGTAGATAAAGTTTTTGAAGACACTAATACACTTCTAGACTTCGCCATAAATGCTAGGAAAAATAAAGAAGCTGTTTCCATTGCTTTTTTAGGTAACATAGTTGAATTATGGGAAAAAATTAACGAACGAAATATAAACATTGATATTGGATCTGATCAAACGTCATTACACAACCCATTTTCTGGTGGATACTACCCTATTGGACTATCTTTTGAAGAATCTAATAACATGATTAGAAAAGATCCTATTAATTTTAAGTTTCATGTAGAAAAATCACTAAAAAGACATACAAATGCTATAAATAAATTATCTGAAAAAGGAATGTATTTCTTTGACTACGGTAACGCTTTCCTTCTAGAATCTTCAAGAGCTGGCGCTAATATTCTAAATAAAAATAGTGAATTTAAATATCCTTCTTATGTTCAAGATATTATGGGGCCTATGTGTTTTGATTATGGATTTGGGCCATTTAGATGGATATGTGCATCTAACAATAAAAAAGATCTTAAAAAAAGTGATGAAATAGCATGTGGAATTCTAGAAGAAATTTTAATAAACGCACCTGATGAAATCAAACTTCAGCTACAAGATAATATCCAATGGATTAAACATGCTGAAGAAAATAAAATGGTAGTAGGTTCTCAATCAAGAATTTTATATGCTGATTCTGAAGGAAGAATCAAAATAGCTAAAGCATTTAACAAAGCGATTTCTACTGGTGAAATTTCAGCTCCAATTATATTAGGAAGAGATCATCATGATGTAAGTGGTACCGATTCACCATATAGAGAAACATCAAATATTTATGATGGATCTAAATTTACAGCTGACATGGCTATTCACAATGTTATTGGAGATTCATTTAGAGGTGCTACTTGGGTTTCTATACATAACGGAGGAGGAGTTGGCTGGGGAGAAGTAATTAACGGTGGGTTTGGAATGGTAATTGATGGTTCTGATGAAACGTATGAAAAAATTGAATCAATGTTATTTTGGGATGTTAATAATGGAATTTCTAGAAGATCATGGGCAAATAATGATGAAGCAATTTTCGCAATAAAAAGAGAAATGAAAAGAACTAAAAATTTAAAAGTTACTTTACCAAATTCAACTAATGAAAATATTATTAAAAAAATTCACTTCGATTAAAAATTATAATTTATATATTTGTTAAGTATGAAAAAAATCTTCTATATTCTCATCATATTCTCTTTTTTTTCTATTACTGCATACAATCAAGTTTCTATTAATACTAGTGGGAATTTTAGTAGCCCTACTTTTTTAATTGACAATGTATTAATAGGTAATGGTGTAACAACATCAAATCACTCATTTGTTGGCAACTCTTCTCAAATAGGATATTTTACAGACTCATTAAATAAGATTGGCTTTTCTGAAGGATTCATTTTATCTACTGGGGGAGTAGACTCAATTGGTAATACTGGAGTTGACACTCTTCCATGGTGGAACTATATATTTGATTCTCTTGGGAATATAATTGACTCAACACCTGTAATTGAGGGAACATTTTTATCTTCATCATTCGGAGGAAACGGAGATCAAGATTTATTAACGATAGCTAATTCAGTTCCAGGACTAATAAATCAAACATTTAGCGTTTCGTCAACTCAAGATGCTGTAATATTAGAATTTGATTTTGTCCCATCATCAGATACTGTAAAGTTTAATTATGTATTTGCATCTGAAGAATACCTTGATTTCGTAAATTCATCATACAATGATGTTTTTGCTTTTTTAATATCAGGTCCCGGAATCTCAGGTCCATACGCTTCCCCTCCTGGATTTCCTGGAGGAGCAAAAAATATTGCCATAGTACCTTCATCTAACCCAACACTACCTATTACTATCTCTACTGTTAATGACACAATTAATAGTCAATATTATAATCATGATACACTCGGCTTAGCATCAGCTTTTAATGGATATACTGATGTATTTACAGCTAAATCAGCAGTAATACCTTGTAATGTCTATCATATAAAACTTGCTATTGCTGACGGAACTGATGACTCATATGATTCAGGAGTATTCTTTGAAGCAGGAAGTTTTGACGCTACTGAACCAGGAGCTCTAAATGTATCATCTATTACTACTGACATCCAATGCTATGGAGATACTAATGGTACATCTATACTTTGTATTAGCGGAGGAGTTGCTCCATACTCAATAAATTGGAATGGAGTAAATCCAAATAATTTAGCTGCAGGAACCTACAATGTTGACGTTACTGATATTCAAGGATCTTCAGGAGGTCATATATTTACCATTCTTGAACCAAGTCAAATCTCTATAAACGCAAGTCTAAATGGAAATCAATTAGAAGCTAGTGTTGTAGGAGGAACTCCAGGATATTTATTTGAATGGTTTTTAAATGGAAGTATACCTGTCAGCAATACAGCATTTTTTACACCAAATCAAAATGGAATATATACTATTCAAGTTACTGATAATAACGGGTGTATCGCAGTTTCAGATCCAATAAATGTCACAAACATATCTACAGGCAATAACTCCATAAATAGCAATATAGAGATATATCCTAACCCATTTTCTGATTTCACTAATATTATAATAAATAATCATGATTTAGAAATAGATTTTTCTCTTTATGATCAAACTGGTAAAAAAATTAAAAATATAGAAATTACAAGAAATCATAATAATTCTTTTATTCTGAATAAAAATAATATTGAAAGTGGAATATATATTTTAATAATTGAATCCCAAGGATACTCAAAAAGAACTAATATTTTTATTTACTAACATTAGTTGAATCTACCTTCTAGTTTAGCGTTTATAATAATATGCTCAATAAACATATCTTCTCTATTATTTACAGGATCATAGATTTGCTTTAAATTATTATCATATAATCTAGCCAAAGTTTGCCAAAAAAACGCATTTGCACTACCTCTATATTTCTTTACTAATGAATAAGGTGATATTTTAGTCTCACGATAAATTAATTTGACTAATATATTACCTTCTGATCTAGTTAATTTTTTCAATTCTTCTGAAAGATCTTCTTTTAAGAAGCTTGAAATTTTTTTTGTATACCTCCTCTTCTTTCTTCTCTTTTGAATATTTTTAAGATCATTTTCTATCTCTAATAATTTAGATTTAGTATAAAGAGCGTAATTGTATACTTTCAATACTTTTCTCCTAAGAATATTATACTTCATTCTATCATGAAAATTTTTAAAATAAATTATATCAATACCTGGGATTACTTCAGTTAATATTGTATCATTATCTAATACTTCATAATCCTTGAATATTACATCATCCTTGATTTGTGCACATAAATTAAAAAATGAAATTAAAATAAATATAGGAATTAATATATTATTCATTACAAATGAATTTCAATTAAAATTATTGGAGTATAATTTTTCTATTTATTGTATATTCAGAAATATCAATTTGAATAAAATAGATGCCTTTTTCTAAGTAAGATAAATCTAATCTATATGAAGAATTATCTGAAACATTAATAGTTTTATGAGAATAGACTAAATCACCAATTACATTAGTAATATTATACTGAATATAACTTCCAAACACTGACATGAATTCAATATTGATAAGACCATTACTAGGATTTGGAAATATCTTCACTGCAGATAATCCTATGTAATCTATAGATACATTGACACATTCCGATTGACAAGAAAGTAAACTAATAAACTGACCATTTCCAGTTCCTGGATCATAACAATTACCTTGACCATCACAATCCCAACTTGGTACTATACAACTACTCTGACACTGTGA
>PAUF01000016.1 GCA_002712715.1 Flavobacteriales bacterium
ATTCCTAAATATTTTTTAATCATTTTTTAAATAAAGCGCTAATATATATAAAAACCCCAACTATAAGTTGAGGTTTAATTTGAGTGGGCGATGAGGGACTCGAACCCCCGACTTCCTCCTTGTAAGGGAGGCACTCTGAACCAACTGAGTTAATCGCCCATTTAATGTTGGCAAATATAAATGATTTATAATGACTAACAATATATAATTCTTTTTTTTAAATAACCTCTGCAACTACGAAAGTGCTGCCTCCAATAAAAATGCAATCTTTTTTATCTGCATTCTCTTTAGCTGCATTAAGAGCATTTGAAACACTGTTATATATATTTCCTTTTAATCCATGTTTTAATGCTTGTTTAAAAAGAACTTCTTTGGGTAAAGATCTAGAGTTTTTAGCTTCACAGAAATAGTATTTAGCTTTTTTTGGAAGTATTTTCAAAATCTCATCAATTTTCTTTTCCTTAACAATACCAAAAACTATATGAAGTTCTTTAATGCCCAAATCTTTTAATTGTTCAACATTGTGCCTTATGCCATCTAAATTGTGAGCTGTATCAGTAATTATTATAGGAATTTTTGATAATATTTGCCATCTTCCCAATATTGAAGTATTTGATATGGTATTTAGTAATCCTGTTTTAATATTGAAATCAGATATTTTATATCCTTTCTCATTAAGAATCCAAGTTGCTTGTACGGCAGTAGCTATATTTTCTTTTTGATAATTTCCAGTTAAGTCAGATACATATTTTATATCATTATTTGTAAAGTAAATTTTAGATTTTAATTTTCTTGCTTTTTGTAGAAAAACATGTAGGCAGTCTTGCTGTTTTCTTCCTAATATTACTGGGGTTTTTTCTTTTATTATACCTGATTTTTCTTTAGCTATTTCTTCAATGGTATCTCCTAAAAGATTGTTGTGGTCATGGCTAATGTTAGTAATAATTGATAAAATTGGATTTATAATGTTGGTGCTATCTAGTCTTCCTCCAAGACCAGTTTCAATTATTGCAATATCTACTTTTTTTTCGGCAAAATAGTTAAAAGCTAATGCTACTGTCATTTCAAAAAAAGACATGTTTATTTTTTCAAATTCAAACTTATGTTTACTTATAAATTTTGTTATATAATCTTTTGATATCATTTCACCATTAATTTTAATTCTTTCTCTAAAGTCTTTTAAATGAGGTGAAGTATACAGCCCAACTTTATAATTGGCCTCATACATGATTGAAGCAATCATATGTGAAGTTGACCCTTTTCCGTTAGTCCCCGCAATGTGTATTGATTGGAATTTTTTATGAGGTTTTTTTAATATTTTGACAGCATTTACAATATTGCCAATGTTATCTTTATATGCTGATTTTCCTATTTTTTGGTACATAGGAAGTCTCCGAAACAAGTATTTTATTGTTTCATCAAAATCAGTCATCATCTATTATTTTCGCTAGCTAATAAAAAGTAATACAAAATATATCCCTTTTCTTTTTTCCCATCTTCTTTAATAGCAAATGATGATTTTCTTGCCGCTTCTTTTGCACGTTTTTCATGATGTGATTCGCACTTCGATAATGAATCTATGACTATGGGATTCGTAATTGACCCATTTGCTTCTATAGTGAAGCTAACATAAACATATTTAGTATTATATTCGGTTATCTCATCTTCTGTAATCTCTTTTGATGTAGGCTTTTTAATATTAGCTGATCTTTTAGAACCAGTTGTCCCATAATTATATCCATTTGATTCACCGTTATAGAAACCTTTATTATTAATACTTTTTGTTGGTAAATGATTTAAAATGTCTTTTATTTTTTTTTCAGAATGATCTGTGTTTAGGTTATTTTTTAATAACTCATTTATCTTTTTTTGTTTTTCTTTTATTTCAGAGTCATCCTCTTTATTGGCACTTAGATTTTCTTTAGGTGCTTCAGGATTATCTTCCTGTGTTTTATTTGCATTATTTTTTTTAGGTTCTATTATGTTGTTATCAGCGACTTTAAATTCATCAGTATTGTTTTCTTCTTCATTATTCGTGTTTGATTCTGAATGATCCTGTTTAGTATTTGTTATAGATGAAGGGCCACTACTCTCAGCGAGTTCTATTATTATACTCTCAGGAGGATCAGGAGGGTCTTTAAATTCTATTCCTAAATTGTATAGTATTATGACTAATAGTATATGAGTTACAATAGAAATACACCATCCAATAAGTCTATTTTTTTTATGAGAAAAATTCATTATATTCTATTTTGTTGCTAATGCAATTTTCCAACTATTTTCTCTAGCTATATCTAGTATTTCAACTATATATTTAATATCAACTGTTTCATCTGCTCGTAAACTTATTTCTAGATTAGTTGTGTCTGTTTTTGTCTTAAAGTTTATTAATTTTAGTGAATCTTCTAATGCGGTAATTAGTTCTTTTTCCTTTGGCTTGATCCGTTGTGAATTAATTGAATAGTGTAAATTAGAGTCAATTTGTAGTATAATACTTTTTTGTTCAATTGATGAAGAAGTACTGTAAGGTAAATTCAACGTTACAGCGTGAGGACTCATTAGAGTTGCGGTTATCATAAAGAAAATAAGTAAAAGAAAGACAATATCTGTCATTGATGACATGTTAAAATTTGGATCAATCTTGTTCTTTCTTTCTAAATTCATACGTTATTGCTTAATTTTTTCAATGAATTCATTAGTTTCTTTTTCTATAATTTGAATTATGTTATTTACTTTGGAAGAAAGGAAGTTATAAGAAACATATGAAACGATTCCAACAATCAGTCCTGCTACTGTTGTTACCATGGCAGTATAAATTCCTTCGGAAAGAACTTTGATTTCAATATTTTCTCCAGATGTTGACATGGAATGAAATGCAAGAATCATTCCAATTACTGTTCCTAGGAAACCAATCATTGGGGCAACACCAGATATTGTTCCTAATCCAGACAGATTTTTTTCAATCAAAGCTAATTCATATTTTCCTTTATTTTGTACAGCAAGATTGATTTCTTCAATTGGTTTTTTATGTTTTAAAATAGCTTGTTCAAGTATTCTTGCAAGAGGATGATCTGCGTTTTGACATAAATTAATTGCATCATCTATTTTATCAGAATTAGTCAAGGATGACAATTCATCTAATGAAGGTAATTTATTTAATTTAGATATATTATGTAGAGTCACAGTTCTTTCAACTAGAATATATATGGTTATGAGAGATAGTATAGCTAGTATAATTAAAATTATGTCAGAAGGTAATCCACCAGACTCAATTAACTGAAATAGGCTTATTTTAGCATTCATTTGGTTTAGAAATAAGGTTTCCATACTGTATGTTTTAATATTAACGTTTAGTAATTAATTTATTGTGATTAGATTTATCGGAAATGGTTATCTCTATTTCTAAATTATTAGATGTGATTTCATCTTTTGTATTTGAAGTTTCTATAAGATAATATGTTAACGCCCCCGCTATATATCCAATTAATGCTAAAAATGATATTTTTTTCAAATACCATATAAAATCTATTTTAAGTATTCCCATAACAGCAACTCCAGCTGCTGATCCTATAATTAGTACTGATCCACCAGTGCCTGCGCAGTAAGCTAAAAATTCCCAAAATGAATGATCTTGTGGATAAGCTAAAATTCCCTCTTGTATTGCTCCTATATTATACATCCCCATCGCTCCAGCTACTAAAGGAACGTTGTCTACTAGTGCAGATAATAATCCTACTAATACATTAATTATATATATTTTATTTTCACCAGAAAAGGTGCTTTCCAAGTATTTTGCAACAATATCTAATTGTCCTGCTGATTGAAGTCCAGCAACAGCTAATAAAATCCCTAAAAAGAAAAATATTGTTGGCGTATCTACTTTCTTTAAAACACCTATTACTGATAAGTGAGTTTTCTGTTCATGATTCTTTTTTCGGTGTATGATTTCAGTGGTTACCCATAAAATCCCAAGTGAGAGTAACATTCCAACATACGGAGGAAGACCTGTAAAAACCTTAAATACAGGAACAAATAACAATCCTAAAACTCCCATATAAAAAATGAGATTTCTCTCAAAAGATGTTGTTGGGTTGATTAAATGCTCATTTAATTGTGTTACATTTGGAGCTTCGATACTTCCTTTTAATTTGAAAGAAATATAAATTAATGGAACAATCATACAAATCAAAGAAGGAATAAATAGAGATGATATAATATTCCAAGCTGAAACCTGTCCACCTATCCAAAGCATAATTGTAGTGACATCACCCATTGGTGACCATGCGCCTCCAGCATTTGCTGAAATAATAATCATACCAGCAAACAACCATAAGTCTTGCTTACCTTTAATCATTTTTGATAGTAAGGCAGCCATTACTATTGAAGTTGTTAGGTTGTCTAAAACAGCAGAAAAGAAAAACGTGATAATGCATAGGATCCACATTAGCGGCACTTTCTTTCTAGTTGTTATTTTATCAGTAATAATAGAAAATCCTTCATGTGCATCTACTAATTCTACTATTGTCATTGCAGCAAGAAGAAAAAATAGAATTTCTCCTATATCTACTAAATGATGAGAAAGTTCATATTTTAAAAATTTAATTGGTTTAACAAGCTCTTCTGCTGGGTAAGATCCTATTTCTTTTAATGCTAGAAATTTAGTTTTAAATTTCTCATAAAATTCTATAAGAAAATCTTGTAATACTAGTTCATCTATTCCAAGTGCTAATATCCCCCATATTAATCCTCCCATTAGTAAAGCAGATCCTGCTTTGTCAATTTTTAATGGGTGTTCTAGGGCTATAGCAATATAACCTAGCACAAATATAGTTATCATCGATGTAATTATCATATAATTTTATTTTTCTAAATATACAGTAGTTGATGGGAAAGCGAAGTCAGATCCATTTTCCTTCACTATTTCCATTATTTTGTAGTTTATTTCCTGTCTTACGTTAATAAGATCATCCCAACCTGGACTATTGACATAGTATAGGACAAGAATATCTAAAGAACTGCTGCCAAATTCCTGAAACCTAACTCTACCTCTTTCATCATTTGTTTCTTCTGGATTTGGTGATGTTGTGTTCGGATGAGAATCTATCATAGTTTGTATGTCAGAAACAATTTTTTTAATTTGATCTACAGAAGTATTGTATGTCAGGCCAATTGAAAATTTAATTCTTCTTATAGGTCTCAATCCTAAATTATCTAGCTCAGCATCAATCATTTTTTTATTTGGCAGCGTGACAAGACTTTTGTCAAAAGTTCTGATTCTTGTGCTTCTAAAACCAACTTTTTCGACTACACCAGTAATATTGCCAACCGTTACTAAATCACCAACTGTAAAGGGTTTGTCAATAAAAATTGTAAATGAACCAAGAAGATTTTCTAGACTCTCCTTTGAAGCCATGGCAAGTGCAATCCCACCAATACCTAAACCAGCAATTACTGCTCCTATTTCAATTTTAAAAACATTACTTAAAACAATAGATATTGCAATAATCCATGCCAAAAATTTTACTATTTCTATAGCAAAAGGGACTAATTGATCGTCCATTTTGTTTTCTGATTCTTGAGCTTTCTGTATAAATATTAAACCAATAAAATCAATAATTCTTAGTGCAATTCTAAAAATAGAATAAATGATTATTAAAGAAAACCCTCGATATAAAATCATTTTAATTCCAAATACATATTTAATTGAATCTCCTATTTGAACTTCATATGGCCAAGAATAGGGTAGTTGAATTTTTGAAGATCCAATGAAAATTATAATTAACATTACGAAAAAAGAAATAGGTTTTGTTAATAGATTATCAAATTTCTCAACTCCTAATCTGGTTTCTTTTTTCCCAATTATTTTATATAAGTAATGACTTAAGTATTTAGAGATTATTCCTTTGAATATAAGTCCTAAAATTATAGATGAAATAAAAATTAAAATTGATTCATTAGTATTGCCCCATATTAAGTTTTGTGATAGAAATTCTTTTATGTTTTCTAAACTTAGATCCATATTTTTTTAAATTAATTGATTTAATGCAATTTCAAGCGATGTTCTTGAAATGTTTTTTTTGTAAGGGTTTGCTTCATATGTTTTTTTCATGGATTTTTTGATGGTATTAGAAACAGCTTCAAATATAGGAATGTCACTTATTTCTATATCTTCTTCCATAAAATATGAGAATGCTCGAGCCATACCACAATTAGCGATAAAGTCAGGTATAACACTAATGCGATTATCAACATTTTTCGAAATTGGTCCAAAGAAAATTTCTTTATCTGCAAATGGAACATTAGCTCCACTTGAAATAAGTTCTAATCCATGATTAATCATAGTATCTATTTGTTCTTGTGTGACGATTCTAGAAGCTGCTGCGGGCACGAAAATATCCGCTCCAACATTCCATATTTCACGGTTAACTAAATCAAAACTCATCATTTCATCTAACTCTAGATGATTTGAAGTTCTCTTTTGAAGTAAGTCACTAATATATTTAAAATCAAAACCATCCTGATTAATGATTCCACCATTTTTATCAATTATTCCTACAATTTTTGCTCCTAATTGAGCAAGGTAATATGCTGCTGAGCCTGCGACATTGCCCCATCCTTGGATAATCACTTTTTTGTTTTGTAATTCACCTCCATAAATTGAGTAGTAATGCTTGATAGATTCTGATACACCATATCCAGTAATTAAATCACCTACAGTATATTTTTTTTGGGGATTTGGAGTCAAACAAGCATTGGTAATTATAAAAGGGACGCCTTCAGAAAGTTGTTTAAATATCTTGTTTTTTTCTTCTGTAGTTTTATTATAGTGACCATTAATTACTCCTTCAAGCGGAAAGAGAATGCCTTGTTTTTTACATATAGGAATAACATCTTCTACTTCATCAACATTCATATCTCCACCAGTTCCATAATAGGTTTTTAATAGTGATCTGGCAGCTTTATACCATCTGTTTAGAACTTCCTTTTTTCTTGGGTCTTTAGGGTTGAAATTGATTCCTGATTTTGCTCCACCTATTGATGGTCCAGCTACGGTGAATTTTACCTCCATGGTTTTCGCAAGAGCAGTTACTTCTTCTTCATTTACTCCAATTCTCATTCGTGTCCCTCCAGCCGCTGCTCCTCCCTTTAGAGAATTAATGACAATCCATCCTTCAGCATCCGTATATGGATCTTTCCATTTAAATACTATCTCAGGTTTTTTGTTCTCAAAATTCTTTAATAGATTTTCCATTAGTTAGAACTTTTTTAATCGTTGCAAATGTAATAAAATAGCTTAATAAAATTTTATTATTATTCTCTTATTTAATATAGATATCCCCACAACATGAGTCTCTGCTAGCACCAGTTACGCTACTTAAACAATTGATTTCAGATCGGATTGCCAACACTCCTATAAGGCAAAAAACAATAGCTTCCTTATAATTTATAAGATTAATTGATCTTAAATTTAGTTCTTTTTTTGTGATATTTCTTAGTCTCTTAATTAAAAATTTATTGTGAGCTCCTCCTCCTGTAATTAAAATCTTATCATTTTTTATATATTGTGAGATTTGAATTGATATATGTTCGCAGAATGTTCTGATTTTATCCTCAATACTGTAGTTGTATTTTTTTAGGATTGGAAAAATGTATTTTTCAACCCATTCTCTAGAAAGAGATTTAGGAGGATCCTTTTGATAAAAATTTAGATTATTTAACTCTTCAAGCAAATCATATTGGAGAAATCCTTCACTTGCCATTTCTCCATTGTAGTCGAATTCTTTGTTTTTAACTTTACTGAGAAAATTTAGCACATAATTTACTGGGCATATGTCAAAAGCAGATATTTTCTTTTTGTCTTTAATAGTTATATTCGCAAATCCTCCTAAGTTTAGGTATAATTCATATTCTTTGAAAAATAAAACATCTCCAATTGGAACTAATGGAGCTCCTTGTCCATCTAATGAAATATCTAGTTGTCTAAAGTTACATATTGTTGTGATGTTAGTGATTTGAGATATGGTTTTACCACATCCAATTTGTAGTGTTTTACCCTTTTCAGGTTCATGAAATATAGTATGTCCATGTGATGATATATAATCACATTGGATATTTTCTTTTTTAATAAAATTTAATATTTCATTGCCTATAAATTCACCATATTCTTCATGTATATTAGTTAAATTTTTGCCTGATTCATTATGAGCATTGGAAAGAATATTCTTCCAATATTTGTTGTAATTTACTGTTTTATATTTTTCTAATTTATAGTTCCATTTTTCATTTTTAAATACAAGACATTTAACTAAATCTATACCATCTAGTGATGTTCCAGACATTACTCCAATTACGTGGTATTTGTGATTCATATCAAATAATTTATTAAAATAGATGAAAAATGAGTATTTTTGTTTTTCCAAATTTAATAAATAATAGAATAAATGAACTTTGATTTAAGTGAAGAACATGAGATGATTAGATCAGCTGCTAGAGATTTCGCTAACAATGATCTATTACCTGGTGTTATCGAGAGAGATGAAAACCAGGAATTCCCTCATAATCAAATAAAAAAATTAGGTGAATTAGGTTTTATGGGAATGATGGTTGATCCGAAATATGGTGGTTCAGGAATGGATACTATATCATATGTGTTAGCTATGGAAGAGATTTCAAAAATTGACGCTTCATCATCTGTGGTGATGTCAGTAAATAATTCTTTAGTTTGTTGGGGGCTTGAAAAATTTGGAAATGAGCAACAAAAACAGAAGTATCTTAATCCTTTGGCGAAAGGTGAAAAAATTGGAGCATTTTGTCTTTCTGAACCCGAGGCTGGTAGTGATGCAACCTCTCAAAAAACTACTGCTATTGATCATGGAGATTACTACATATTAAATGGAACAAAGAATTGGATTACTAATGGAAGTACAGCTTCAATATATTTAGTGATTGCACAAACAGATATTAATAAAGGTCATAAAGGTATAAATGCTTTTATTGTAGATAAAGATTCTCCTGGATTTACTATTGGTCCTAAGGAAAATAAATTAGGAATTAGAGGATCTGATACCCATTCTTTAATGTTTTCAGATGTTAAGATACCAAAAGAAAATAGAATTGGTGAGGATGGTTTTGGATTTAAGTTTGCTATGAAAACTTTATCAGGAGGTAGAATAGGTATAGCTGCCCAAGCGTTAGGAATTGCTTCAGGAGCATATGAGTTGTCTTTACAATATTCTAAGGAAAGAAAATCTTTTGGTAAAGAAATTAATAAACATCAAGCAATTGCTTTTAAGTTAGCAGATATGGCGACTCAGATTGACGCTGCTAGATTAATGTGTTTAAAAGCAGCTTGGTTAAAAGATAATAATAAGGATTATAGTAAACTTAGCGCTATGGCTAAACTTTACGCTTCTGAAGTAGCTATGAAATCTACAGTGGAAGCTGTTCAAATTCATGGAGGCTATGGGTTTGTTAAGGAATATCATGTAGAAAGATTAATGAGAGACGCTAAAATTACTCAGATATATGAAGGAACATCTGAAATTCAAAGAATTGTTATTTCTAGATCTGTATTAAAATAGAAAAATATGAAAAAGATTATAATAATATGTTTAATGTTTTTATTTCTAGTAAGTTCAAAATCTCAAGACTTATTTGAGCCATATAAGAACTTCACACCTTCAAGTAAAAGTTTAGATTTTGCTGATGTTAAACCATCTGATATTCCTTCAGAGCAAGTATTAAGAAAAATGGGTTTTACCAATGAAGAAATACTCGAAGCATTATCATTTAAATACCAGACTGGTAAGTATAATTCATTAAATGATTCATTAAAGAATATTGAGTCTTCTTCTGAAACATTCATGAATAAAATGGATATAAAAAATGTTGATGATAACGATTCTATATCTTTTCCTCAAGCAAAAATTTATGGTCAAGATCTTTTTAGAAATAATAATCTTGATTATTTTTTAAAAGCAAATGATGCTAACCCACCAAATAATTATAAGCTTGGTTCAGGGGATCAATTAAATATAGCAGTATGGGGTAATTCTGATTATTCTCAAATTTCTACAATTGATGAAAGAGGATATATTTCATTAGATGGATTTGGTCGTGTATATTTAAAGGGATTAACATTTAAAAATGCAAAATCTTTAATTCAGAAAAGATTAGGAATGGGAAGGTCTCAGATGGATATTACTATCATATATTCAAGAGTAATTACTGTTAATATAGTAGGAGAAGTTTATAGTCCAGGTTCATATTCAATTCCTGCAATTAATACTGCATTTAATGCCTTAATTGCAGCGAATGGACCAACTCAGATTGGAAGTGTTCGAAATATTTTTATAAAGCGAAATGGTGAAATAGTAGATACATTAGATGTTTATAAGTTTTTATATGATCCATTAAAATCTAATGATATATTCCTTCAAGATGGTGACTACATTGTAGTTGCACCTGCTTCCAATTTAGTTGAATTAAAAGGGCAAGTGAATCGACCTTACACTTATGAAGTAACGCCTAAGGATATGGTTAGTGATTTGATTAAATTTTCAGGAGGATATACGGATTTTGCATATTCAAAGGTGCTTACATTAAAGAGGTATAATCCAGAATTAAATAATTTTATAATTGACGATGTTCATGAGTCTGATATTGAGATCACAAAACTTGATAATGTTCATGAGATTATGGTAAATAAAATTAGTGAAAAGATTAATAATTATGTGACTTTTGTTGGCTCGGGTGGGATTGAAGGTTCTTATGAATTTGTTAAAGGAGATAAAATACTAGATTTAATGATTACAGCTTCATGCATTGACTCTAAAGTAAATGATAATGATCGATTATTTGATATAGGATACCTTCTCAGAATAAATAAAATTACTGGAGAAACTGACTACATAAAAATTAATATCACGGAATTGTTAGAAAGTAAAAAAGGAAATATTTTATTAGAAGAGTTTGATGTGTTGTATATTCAATCAAAAGAAGTAATAAATGATTTTTATATTGATATTTACGGATCTGTTCTTAATATAGGTAGGTACTCATATGGGGATAGATTCATGTTACAAGATTTAATAAATCTATCTGGAGGTATTTTGTCTGAAGCTGCTGGAAGTAGAATTGAGGTAATTAGATTTACGGAAAAAATTGATGGCTCATTTGTACCAGTAGAAAGGAATATGGCTATATCAGGAAAAATTAATAATAATTTATCATTGGATACATTGATTAAGAACTTTGTTTTATACCCTTTTGATCAAATATTTGTTAGAAAGAATCCCGCATATAAACAGCCTGCAAATATTTCTATTACTGGAGAAGTATATTATCCAGGTTCATATTCTTTATTATCTGAAGGAGATAAATTGTCTTCTATTATTTCAAAGGCTGGTGGTTTAACTGATTATGCATTTATTGAAGGTGCCAGACTATATAGAGTTAATAAATTTGTTGAGAAGGAAGTAGATGGAGAAATGATATCTCCTGATTTTGCTAATGTGATTTTATCTCAACCTGAATTATTTAAAAGATATAGAAATAAGTTAGTTAATAGTCAGTTGAATAGTATGACTTTAGAAAGTTCTGAAGTTACAGAATTAAGTATTGTTGCATTCGATCTAAATAAAGCCTTATCTTCTAAAAATTCAAAGCATAATATTGTTTTGGAAGATGGAGATAGTATTGTTATTCCTAAATCTTCTAATATTGTATACATTACTGGAGAGTTAAATAATTATGAGGGTAGAGGTATAAGTGCTCCTTATTTTACCTCTAAAAGAGCTAATTATTATATTAATAATTTTGCGGGCGGATATTCAAAACAAAGCGATAGATTTAATACTACCGTAACATATCCAAATGGTTCAGTAAAAAAATCAATTAATTTCGGGATGTTTGCTCTGTCACCAAAAGTTACCGAAGGTTCAGTCATTAATCTTAAAAACATTGATGAAAAACCTAATAAAAGTATTATCCCCATAGATTGGAATGCGGCAATAGAAAATACTATGATTAAAGTTACAGGTATGCTGTCACTATATTTATTAATAGATAGAATCAGAGGTTCTTATTAAGTATTTATATGAGTCAGGAAAAAAATAGTTTGAGCAATATAATAATCACTACAAATGAATACATCAAAAATTTAAAGAAAAATTTTCTTTCAATTTTTATTGTATTGTTTTTTAGTGCAGGTATTGGTTTAGTTTATTCATATTTTCTGGAAGATAAATTTGAGGCTAAGTATTCCTTCATGTTTGAAGAAGAGCAAAGTAATAAGTCTATAAGTCCCTATTTAGGCATAGTTAGCGATATGGGTATTGATATTGGAGGTGCTAACTCATCATTTTCGAGTCCATCTAATTTAATTCAACTTTTAAAATCTCAAATGATTTTATTACCAACATTGGAAAGAGATACTATTATTGATGGAATGAATGATAATTTGCTTAATCATTATATTAGGATTGAAGGTCTTCCAAATATTCCAACTGAAATTAATGTTCAAAATAAGTATAAAAAAGATAGTATTTTTAAATTAATTCATGAAGAAATAACAGAACATCAACTTGATATATATTTTCAAAATCCTGATTCTGAAGTGTTAGAAATTTCATTCAAATTTAAAGACAAAAGATTTGCCGAGTACTTTACTAATTTTTTAGTAGATGAGGTTCAAGAGAAATACACGCTAGTGAGAACTAAAAAAACTCGTGATCAATTAGAATCTTTAAAAAAAGTGAGAGATTCTATTGCTAAACGATTGGATTTAGTTCAAAAAGAATATATGAGTTATGTTGACCAAAACACAAAAGTAGTGAGATTCTCAGCTAGAGTTAATGAGTTAAGATCGAAAATGGAAGTGGAAGACTTAGGTCAAGCTCTATTAGGATATAATAATCAAATAAGAATTATTGACTATAAATTACAAGATAAAAAACCTTTATTGTTTCCAATTGATAAGCCCCTGACACCATTAGAAAATATTAGAGGTTCGCATGTTTTTTGGATTTTTATATTTGTTTCTTTAGGATTATTTATAGTTTTATTTATTCTATTAATAAGAATAACAGTCAATAAGGTATTAGTTAAGAAATAATTATAAATATTTAACTATATTTTCTAAATAAAGACCTCTAGATCCTTTTATTAAGATAGTTCTTTTTTTTAGATTATATTCGCTAATATTTTCAATTAAATCTGCTGTTGATAGGAAAATATTTTTCTTGATATTATTTATCTCCGTTTCATCAACTAAATCCAGATCATCATTGAACAAGTTAAGATATTCCTTGCCAATAAATATACTTTCCAGTCCACTTGTTTTCATTTTTTTAATCAACTTCAGGTGTTCTTTTTCAGAATAACTTCCTAATTCTCTCATTTCACCAAGGATACATATTTTCTTTTGTTTATCAAGTTTAATAAATGAATCTATCATTGAGTCCATGCTTGATGGATTTGCATTATATGCATCTAAAATTATATGATTATTTTTAGTTTCTATTAATTCGGTTCTATTATTTTTTGGAATATATGATTCAATAGATTTTTTTATATTTTCTAACGAAACATTATAGAAACTTCCAATACAAGAAGCCGCAACTATATTGTCATATTGAAATTTACCTACAAGATGAGATTCTATTGCAGTATCTTTTATTTTTATAGAAACAAGAGGAAAACTAGATGTTAATTTAGCTAAAAAATTTGATTTAGTCTCTTTTCCATATATGATTCTATTTTTCCTTCTACTTTTTTTAACAAGTAAATTATCATCACCGTTTACAAATTGAACACCATTATATTTCTTTAGAAAATCATATAATTCTGTTTTTGCTTTTATTACTCCTTCCAAACTTCCAAATCCTTCAAGATGTGCTTTTCCAATATTTGTTATTATTCCTGAAGTAGGTTTCGCAATTTCGCATAAATTTTTAATTTCTCCTATTCTATCTGCACCCATTTCAATTACCGCAATTTCATGATAGGAAGCAATCTCTAAAATACTTAATGGTAATCCAATTTGGCTATTTAAATTTCCTTTGGTCGCGTAAGTTTTATATTTTTTTGATAAAATTGTGTAGAGTAATTCTTTAGTAGTAGTCTTTCCATTTGTACCAGTAATTCCAATTAATGGAATGTTTATCTGGTTTCTATGGTACTTGGCTAATTCTTGTAAGGTTCTTTTAGTATCATTTACAAGTATTGTTTTTTGTGATAAGAATTTTTCATCATCTATGATAGCGTATTTAGCTCCTTGGTGAATGGCAGCTTTTGCAAATTTATTTCCGTCATATATTTCTCCCTTTAAAGCGATAAAAATACAACCAGGAGTTATTTTTCTACTATCAGTACAAATCTTAGGGTTCTCACAATATATTTTGTAAATTTCTTTTAAATTCATTCTAAAAAAAAAGCCCCATAAAAAAGGGGCTTTAAATAAATTATTTGTTAAAATTATTTTTTAGGTTTACTGTAATCAGAACCTCTTCTTTGGTTGGATTTTTCATTTGAAATAGGAGCTCCAACTCTATCCATAGCACATCTAAATCCAATAGCATCAGTAGCTTGTGATTGGTCTAAGAACCTTCTTGTTCCAGGGTTTAACCAGTAAGCTCTGTCTTTCCATGATCCACCCTTGTATACTCGAGTTCTATCAGTAATTAATGTAGTATTCCCATAGTCATACATTTCATTAGAGTTTGAAACCGCATTTTTATCTTTATATTTTGCGGCATCATTGTTACGTTTGTCAATAACTACTTTGCTTTTATCAATATCTGATTCTTCGCTCGTTTCTTTGTCCCAATCTGTGCCTAATTGTGATTCTATATCGCCATCAAGAAAATTAATATTATTTGCTTTTTTATAATTTCTACGGTATACATTATCATCTTCATCAGCTAAAGTTTCTTGAATATGACCTAAAGAATCAATTGTATATGGATTTTCTTGATTGGCTAATTTATCTTGATCTTTCTTTTTAGTTTTAAAAACAGTTCCCCTAAATGGTCTACTATCAGTAGTTGAATTTTGTTCAACTATTGGTCTATAAACATCAGCAACCCATTCAGAAACATTTCCTACCATATTATATAATCCATAATCATTTGGCCAGAATGATTTAACAGGGGCAGTTACATCTGCATTATCATTAAGGCTACCAGCTACTCCCATATTGTCACCTCTTCCTCTTTTAAAGTTTGCAAGCATTTGACCCTGATTTTTCTTAGTACCATTCCTAAGGCTATTTCCATTCCATGGGTATATTTTCCTTTCATTATGATTCTCACCAATATCATTTCCTACATACCCTAATGCTGCATACTCCCACTCAGCTTCTGTTGGTAGTCTATAATTTGGCACTAATAAACCGTCTTCCATATTTGTATATCTGCCTTCATCATCTGATTTTAGAACCATTTTATTTTGAATTCTCTTTTTTTGTTTTTCGGTAACAAAGTTTGCTAAATAATCTTCATCACCATGAAGATATCCATCTGTAGTGAATGGAACTTCAACACCTTCTCTATCTGGATGGTTAACTTCCATTAAGAGTCCAGCGTCAATTAATCTTCTTTCATTAACTCTGTCAGTTCTCCAAATACAGTAATTATTCGCTTGTTCCCATGAAATACCAACTACTGGATAGTCTCTATAAGCTGGATGTCTTAAATAATTATCTACAAAAATTTCATTTTCTCCTAATTTATCTCTCCATACAAGAGTGTCAGGAAGTGCTGAGAGATAAATTTCATCTCTTCTTTGACCAGTGAAATATGGACTGCTTTCATAAATGAAATATCTTTTTATCCAATTTAAGTATTCAAGATAATCTAAATTTGTAACTTCTGTTTCATCAATGTAAAATGAAGAAACAGTAACTGTTTTTGATATATTGTTCCAGTCTCCCATGATATCTTCATCAACTCTTCCCATAGTAATTCTTCCCCCCTCAACAAACATCATACCTGGTGCTGGGGTTTGTTCCTTGTATACTTTTACGTCAAAACCGCCTTGTTTTCTATCATTAAAATTCCATCCAGTAGACTCAGATTTTTCTCTAGAACAAGAGAATAGAACCATCAGACTTACGGTAACTAAAAATACCAAATTTTTATTAATCATATTTTTTTGTTTTTATAATTATTAAAATAACTAAAATTGAGGACAGCTTATTGTATTAAATGACTTACTTCTTGATTTACATGGTAAGAATAGAGAAAAAGACAGCTCATGTGCTCCAAGAGTATTGCTGTTTTCTAAATTACTTACTGTTATATCATAACTATATCCGAATTTAAATTCATCCTGAACTAGACCAACCATTAAAATAAATGAATCAAAATTCTTAACACTATGTCTTGCCCATAATCCTCCAACTATTGGACCATTGTTTAAATAAACACCATAATTAAATTGTTGAAAATCTTGTTGTTTTTGATATAAAAAGTTAGGAGATATAGTTGTTACACTATTTTTATATCTGTTAAGAGGGAATGTTCCTCCTAAGTGCGCAGTATATTTTCTTGGAAGATTACTTACACTAATAAAACCCTGGTCTGGCTGTGTTAAGTGATGAGTTGCAAAACCAAAAAACATATTTTTTGTATAACCTAAAAGTCCTGCAGAAAAGTCAGGATAGGCTACATTGTTAGGATTGTTTACAATATCTTCATTAGTAGTGTAAATGAATCCATATGTTTCGTCTATCATATCTCCAAAAGTAAGGTTGCTCCAATCAAGAGCTAGTGATCTATAAGAAGCTTCAAATCCAGCTTTAAGATCAAAGTCTCTATTTACTTCTAAATGATAGGAGTATATTAAAGATGCATTAAGAGTATTTAGATTCCCACTTCCAGCTTGATCTTGATGAACAAGTAAACCTAATCCACCACCAATAGCGTCAACATGTAGATCATATGAAGCAGAGTATGTGACATAAGTTCTTCCAATACCTGGCCATTGATCTCTATAATGAAGTGATGCTGTTGGACAACCATCATTTTTAGCTCCAGCAAATGCGGGATTTAAATATAAATGATTAGCATAAAATTGACTGAATGCGGGATCCTGAGCTTTTGATTCATTTGTTATAAATAGAATTGACGTAATTACTAGAGATAATCTCAATATATTTCTTAACATTACAATTTTAAATTAAAATTTGAAATACAAATATATAAATTTTATTTATTCTTATCTTTAGGATCTGATAATATTTCTTTTTTTGTTGCGTTAGTTTTTAAACTATTTGTAAATATTAATCTTTGTTTTAATGAAATGGAATATACTTTTTTTCTTAGTTTTTTCTTTAATTATAGCTGAACTATATGCTCAAAGAGAAGTTGTTCTAGAATGGAATGATGATGAAAATGATCATAATTTTTGGTTTGAAGGAGCTGTGTTTCTAGAGAAATATAATGGTTTGCCAGTATATCAGGAGATTAAGACGCTAAGTGATGGGGTTGGATTTACAGTTGAAATTTTTGATATTGAATTTGAAGATGTTTCTAATTTAGAAAAAGAATATTTGAGCTTATTACATAAAAATAACGAAGTTGAGCATTCTTCTGATTTACTCACATCATCTATAGGAAATTATAACAGAATAATTATATTTCCATATATATCAATTGGAAATAATTATAAAAGAATTAGTAAGTTTAAATTAACAACTAATACAAAATCCTCAAAAATTACAGAAAATTCTAACATAAATAAGATAAATTCTGAGTTAAATTCTGGTGATTGGTTTAAAGTTTCTGTTCAACAGAGTGGAGTATATTCTTTAAACGTTCAAGAATTAGAGATGTTAGGAATAAATACTAATTATCTTTCAATTAATTCTATACGGTTATTTGGTAATGGAGGAGGTATGTTGCCTTCACTTAATTCTCAATTTAGACACACAGATTTAATTGAAAACGCAATAGAAATTATTGATGAAAACAATAATGGATATTTTGACAACAATGATAGATTTTTATTTTATGCTGAGGATGTTGATAAATGGTATCATGATGATCAGAATTTAGGCACATACTATCATGAAAAACATCTCTTTGAAGATGATAATTATTATTTTATAAAGATTAGTAGCTCAGGAAGTCCAAAAAGAATTAATTCATATGTTCCAAACTATAATAATGATCTTAATTATTCAAATATATTTAATGACTATCAGTTTCATGAAGAAGAGTTAATTAATTTTATTCAGTCCGGTAAAAATTGGTACGGAGAAATATTCGATTTTAATCTTTACCAGGAATTTTCTTTTAATTTTCCTAATATTGTTAATGGATCTATTATTCATTTGGAATCTCGTGTTGCTGCTCGTTCTTTTGCTTCCTCATCATTTGACTTTACATATGATGGAAGTAATATAATGAATTTATCTCTTAACCCGGTAAGTTCAGGATTTGAAACAAATTATGCTTCTCTTGCTAATAATTCATCATCTTTTACTGCTAATGACGATCAAATTAATATTGGAGTTAATTTTAATAGATTATCTTCTAGTCATAAAGGATGGTTAGATTTTATATCTCTTTCTGTAGAAAGGTATTTAAAATTTATTGGCAATCAAATGGAATTTAGAAAAACAATCAATTGCTTACAAGATCAATTATTTACTTTAGAGATCAGTGATTTTAGCGATGATTATTCTATATGGAATGTTTCTGAACCTACTAAAGTAATAAACCAGTTATTGACATCCGCTGGAAATGGAAAATACTTAATCAGTTATGATGCAGATAGTGGTATATCTGATCAAAAATTTATTGCTTTTGATCGATCTCAGTTTCTTTCACCCAAATTAGAAGGTTCTGTAATAAATCAAAATTTACATGGAGAAACAGATTTTGAAATGCTAATAGTTTCTCATGATAATTTTATTACTTCAGCGAATCAGTTATCAAATTTTCATTATATGAATAGTGGTAGAAAGTGTAAGGTTGTTACACCCGAGCAGATATATAACGAATTTTCCTCTGGAAAAAAGGATATTGCAGCGATACGAGATTATTGTAGATATTTACAAAAAATTCCTAATAGCCAATTGAAATATCTTTTATTGCTTGGCGACGCTTCTTATGATCCTAAAGATCGAATTCCAAATAATACTAATTTTATTTTAACTTATCAATCTGAGAATTCAATTAGCCCGTTGAATACTTATGCTACTGATGATTTTTTCGGTTTTCTTGATGATGATGAAGGGGTTTTTGCTAATGATTTGTTAGATATAGCTATTGGTAGATTGCCAGCAAAAACTCTTGAGGAAGCAAATAGTATGGTTAATAAGATTACTGAATACCATCAAAATTCTTCCAAAGGAGAATGGAGGAATATGACTTGTTTTATTGCAGATGATGGGGATACTGATGACGGTAATATTCATATGAATCAAGCAGAGAATTTATCTAATATTGTTGATGATAATTATAATATTTATAATCTTAATAAAATATTCCTTGATGCATATATGCAAGAATCAACGCCCGTAGGTCCAAGAAGTCCAGATGCGAAACAGAGTATTAATAGGAGGATAGAAGAAGGAGCTCTGATAGTTAACTATACAGGCCATGGGGGAGAACTTGGATTAACTCAAGAAAGGATAATAGATATCGATCAAATAATTAATTGGGAGAATAAATTTAAACTTCCATTATTTATTACCGCAACATGTGAATTTGGTAGATTTGACAATCCAGATTTAATTTCTGGAGGTGAATATGTTATTTTAAATAATCAAGGAGGGGGTGTCGCTTTATTAACTACTACAAGATATGTATACTCTCATTTGAATTATACTCTAAATACTAATTTTATAAATACTGTTTTTGAAGATTTTAATGGAGAAAAACCTACACTTGGGGATATATTCTTACAGACCAAATCTATTAGTGGAACTTCTATTAATACAAATAAATTTATCCTTCTAGGAGATCCTATGATGAAATTATCTTATCCAGATTATCAAATAATAACAACTGAAATTACTGACACACTATCAGCTTTAGGAAAAGCATTTTTTTCAGGTCAAATTGTAAATATGATTGATTCAAGTTTAGTTGATAATTTTAATGGTATTGTCAATATTACTGTTTATGATAAGGAGAAGATAGTTACTACATTGGGTCAAGAATCTTCTACTCCAATGCCATATAGGCAACAGAACAATATTATTTATAAAGGAAAATCTACTGTAACTAATGGGCGTTTTACTTTTTCGTTTCTCGTTCCAAAAGATATTGATTACTCTATTGGAAATGGAAGAATCTCATATTATGCATATCATGATACTGAAAATCTGGATGCTAGTGGTTGGTTTGAACAATTTTACGTTGGAGGCTTTTCTAATGAAAACATTGATGATGAATCAGGACCAATGGTTAGTTTATTCATGAATGATGAACAATTTATAGATGGAGGTATTACAGATAAAAATCCTGTATTTTTAGCAATAATTTCAGATTCTTCTGGTATTAATACTGTTGGTAATAGTATAGGACATGATATTACTCTTATTTTAGATGATGAAACAACTAATAAGATTATTTTAAATGAATATTATCAATCTGATATAGATAGTTATCAAAGCGGAAGAATTGAGTATCCATTAGATGAATTGTCACAAGGAATGCATCAAATTGATTTTAAAATATGGGATATTCTTAATAACTCATCTCAATCCTCAATTGAATTTATTGTTGCAGAATCAGAGGATTTTGTTATTGAAAACTTACTCAATTATCCCAATCCATTTACTCATAATACAGGTTTTTATTTTGAACATAATAGACCAAATCAGAATTTACAAGTTCAAATACAAATATTTACTGTTTCGGGTAAATTAGTAAAGACTATCAACTCAATAATTTCTTCTTTAGGATTTAGGGCTGGGCCTATAAATTGGAATGGAAATGATGATTATGAAGATAAGATTGGTAAGGGAACGTATTTGTATAAGATCAATGTATTAGATGAAAACGGTGAAGGTATTAATTTAGTTGAGAAATTAGTAATATTGAAATGATTTTTTCGTTATCAATACATTGTAAAAAAAATTATATTTGCAAAATATGATAAAAATTAATAAAGTAATTTTAGTGTGTTTATTTCTTTCATTAGTAAGTATTTTTAAAATAGAAGCTCAGGGTACAGGTATTAATGATGATAATTTTTTGGGTGGTAATTTAAATACAATTACTACTGCAGTTCCTTTTCTTTTGATTTCTCCTGATTCTAGGTCAGGAGCTATGGGAGATGTTGGTGTTGCTACTTCACCAGACGCAAGTTCAATGCATTGGAATCCCGCAAAAATGAGTTTTACTGAAGATAATGTAGGAATTTCTGTTTCTATTGTTCCTTGGTTAAGAGAATTAGTGCCTGACATTAACTTACAATATATTAGTGGGTATTATAATTTTAATAATGATGAATCTATTGGTTATGAGCTAAGATATTTTTCTTTAGGTGATATAACTTTTACTGATAATAATGGAAATGTTATAGGGCAATATAAGCCTAATGAAATGGCATTAGGAACAGCTTATTCTAGAAAATTGAATCGTAATTTATCTATTGCTATATCAGCACGATATATATATTCTAATTTGACTGGAGGTCAAGCTGCTGGCGGCACTGAAACAATGGCAGGACAATCAATTGCTGCAGACGTTTCATCTTTCTATACTTATCCTACCCAAATATTTTCTAGAAATTCTCAGATGTCTTTCGGATTAAATATTTCTAATATTGGAAATAAGATATCTTATACTGAAACTTTAACTAGAGATTTTATCCCAATTAACTTGAGGCTTGGGACAGCGCTAGCAACAGAATTTGATGACTATAATAGTTTGACTTTTGCTATAGATTTTAATAAGCTTTTGGTACCCTCACCTCCTTTAATAGATGATAACGGAAATATCATTAGAGGAAAGGATCCTGAAGTATCAGTTGTTTCTGGTATATTTCAATCTTTTGGTGATGCTCCAGATGGATTTTCTGAAGAATTACGTGAGGTAAATATTTCAACTGGATTAGAATATTGGTATGATAATCAGTTTGCTTTGAGATTTGGATATTTTCATGAACATAACACTAAAGGTGGAAGACAATATTTAACTTTTGGTTCAGGAATTAAGTATAATGTTTTTGCATTAGATTTTTCATACCTAGTTAGCACATCTAATATTGGAGGGACTAATCCTCTTGCTAATACGATGAGATTTACTTTGATTTTTGATTTAGGAGCAATATCTAATTAATGAAAACAAGAATAGGATTTGGATATGATGTTCATCGTTTAGAAAATGGTGTTGATTTTTGGATGGGTGGTATTAAGATTCCACATTCAAAGGGAGCTGTAGGTCATTCCGATGCGGATGTTTTGATTCATGCAATTTGTGATGCTCTTTTAGGAGCTGCAAATATGGGGGATATTGGTCAACATTTTCCAGATACGGATCAGAAATTTAAAGGAATAGATAGTAAAATATTATTAAGGAAAGTCGCTGATCTTATAAGTGAGAAGGGCTTCAGTATTGGTAATATTGACTGTACTATTTGTTTAGAAAAGCCTAAGTTATTTAAATATATAAATAATATAAAGGATTGTCTTGCTAATTGTATAGGGATTCCAATATTTGATATTTCTATTAAAGCAACTACTAGCGAAAAGATGGGTTTTGTAGGAACTCAAGATGGAGTTACAGCTTATTCGGTAGTGTTAATCTATTTAGATTAAATTTTAGCAAGATAATTAGCAACAGATTCATGAGACTCTTCAATAGCTTTTTCACCTTTTATCCAATTTGCTGGACATACCTCTCCATTTTTTTCAAAATGCTCTAATGCGTCTACCATCCTAAGGGCTTCATCTACATTTCTTCCTAGAGGGAAATTGTTAACTACCTGGTGTTGAACAATTCCATTTGAATCAATTAAAAATAATCCTCTAAAAGCAATCATGGGACCAGTGGCTGATATGATATCATGTTCATCTATTTCATAATCACCAAATAAAACTCCAAAGTTAGCTGCAATAGTTTTATCAGTATCAGCTACTAATGGGTATTTTACTCCTTTAATTCCACCAGCTTTTTTTTCCATTTGTAACCATCCCCAATGTGATTGTTCAGTATCAGTGGAGCACGCGACAACAGCACAATTCCTTTTTTCAAATTCTGACAATTTTTCTTGAAAAGCAAAGAGTTCAGTTGGACATACAAAAGTGAAATCTTTTGGGTAGAAAAAGAAAACAACCGGTTGTTTTCCAATGAATTGGTTGAGCGAAAATTTTTCCACTATTTCTCCACCATTAATAACTGCTTGTGCTGAAAAATGAGGAGCTTTTTTTCCTATGATACTTGACATGTTTTATATTTTTTCATTAATAGTGCTAAAATAAGCTTATTTATAGATTTAATGTAAATTATTAAAAATAAAATTCATTCTTTTCTTTATTGAAGACTTAGGAATCATTATCATTTCATATGAGAAAGAAGAGTAAATTTCAATGATATTTTTTTCTATTTTTATTGCTTCCCTTATGCCTTCTTTTCTTTCATTATCTATTTTGTAAATTTCCTCCCACATAGGAGTGTAAAATACTTTTTTATGATATTTATTTTTGTGAATTGACAGTGTAAATTTATCTGGGATTTTCATTTTTTCCATTTTCATATAACAATAAGTGTCAATGATGCTTCTATCAAAAAATGTTATTGAATCTCTAGTTTTAAGAACTTCCTTTTCTCTATATTTGAAAATTAACTCAGAAAAATCAGGTATTTCTTTCCACGATTTAATATTTGAATTTTTACTAATGTATGTGTTAAGGATACTTCTAGTACCTTCTTTAACGCATTTGTAACCTTTCTTGTTTAGATGATTTATTATACTTGTTTTACCAGTTCCAGGAGCTCCTGTAATAATTATCTTCATTTAGGCTTTGTGTTTTTCTTTGCAATTATGATTATTCTTTCAGATTGTTTTATGTCAAATTTTTTTAAGGAATAGCTTCCGAATTTCTCTATAATTTCAAATCCAGCATGAGAGAGTAATTTTTTAAATTTAGTAGAGGTTATTATCTTGATTTTTTCTATAAATTCATAATGCTTATTTTTATCATGGAAGACAATTTTTTTATATAAGAAATTTTCATCCGAATGTTTAGTTATCTGAAATTTAATATTATTAATAGTTTTTACTTCTTTGATTTTCAAACTATTAAGAGCTTTGTAAATATTAATGAAGTCTATTACTAATATTCCATCATCTTTCAAGTTATTATACATTGCTTTTAATACTTTTTCATCATCCTCATCTTTTTCAAAATAACCAAAAGATGTGAATAGATTAATCGCTATGTCATATTCTTGATGCCTATAAGTTAATCTCATATCTGCAACATCAAATTTTAGTTTCTTTTTTTTATATTTATTTGCTTGATTAATACTGTTTTTGGATAGATCTATTCCTGTTACATTAAAACCTATTTTATTAAGAAAAATTGAATGTCTTCCTTTTCCGCAGGCAATATCAATAATTTTTTTAGAGTTTGTAAAATATTTTAGATTAGTTAATTTCTTCAAGAAAAATTCTGCCTCATCATAATTTCTATTTTTATATAAAATATGATAATATTCACTGTTAAACCATTGTTCAAACCACTCCATTATTTAATAATGAGTTTTTTATTTCTTATTATATTTTTATGATAAACTTGAACAGTATAATGTCCACGATTTAGGAAATCCGCGGAAATTTTCATAGTTTGATGATTAAGATTTTTCTCAAATAAAATTCTTCCAAAAATGTCAATAATTTTTATAGTTGAATTATCTTGTAATGTTCTGATAATGAAATTCCCATCACTAGGATTGGGATAGATTTCTATTGCATTTTTATCTATTTTAAATGTATTAAGAATATTGTTGCCATCTATTTTAATATTGTCTAAATAAAAATGATTACCATAGTCATTAATTGCTACAAATCGTACCATAATTGTGTCATTTGTAAATCCCAAAGATCCCAAATCATGCGAGTTATTTTTCCAACTTCCACATGTAGGTACCCAAACAGATGAAGAATAGTTTGTTGTTTGAAGGCTTGTTCCATATGCACTATATATAGAATCCCAAGTTAACCCACAATCTTTCGATATATCTATTCTAAATCCATCATTATGTGCGCTAGAAAATCCTGAATATGAATAGTCATATGATAATATATGTATAGCGGAATCTCCATTTCCTAATTTTATTTTATTTGTGATGAGATAAGATTCCTGTGCAGGATATTGTGCCCAATAATGGTTTACATACGCTGTAGTTGTTGGATAGCAATTTGCTCCAGAATCTACAACTATTGATTGCCAATTGAAATTTGCTGTAGGATGCTTCCAATATTTTGGAGGAAATGTTCCGCTTTCAAAATCTTGAGTATATTTCATGTTATTTGTGATTTTAGAAACGGTGTCGGAGTATTTAATGAAATTATTAATTGTTTGGGTAGAGCTTCCAAACGAGTCAGTAACTGTAAGAGATACATCATACATTCCAGGTTTTTGATAAACAACTGTAGGATTTTCAAGATATGAAATAGAAGGTGTTCCACCGGGAAAATTCCATAGCCAAGAAGCACTGTTAATTCTAACTGCAGAATGATCAATAAAATGCACAGTATCATTCGTACAATCTATTTCTAATTTATCTGCAGCAATTTGTGCAGATGGAGGTGAGTTTTCAAAGAAATTTGCTTCATATACGGATCTATTTGTGCCATTTATGATCAAACCATTTCTGTAATATGGGATTAGTTGAGTCGAGAATGTGCTTACAGGAAGATTGTTATTAAAAATTTCCCAATCATTCATAGAATTATTTCTATAGTATACATTATTACGAGTTCCTAAATAAACCCCACCATCACTTCCTCTCTGATGTTCAATATTCGTTGCGTTAATATTGTCTAATGTAGGTGTACTTAAGTTAATCCAATTTAGTCCGCCATCAATTGATTTGAAAACCTCATAACCTTGTGCATCTTGAACCCCTCCATACATTGATGTTCTGGCAATCCATAGTATATTTTCATCTTGGCTACTTACAGTAATATCATATGGAATCCATGCTTGTCCATTAATATTTGTAGGGGTGATCTCCATCCAATTTGTTCCACTATCTATTGTTTTCCATATTTTCTTTGTGCCCCACCAGCTTTCCCAAGTAGCAATGTATATGACATTTGGATTAGACCAAGCAACTTCTATTGAAGTTACTTTATCATTAAAATGATAGACTGGATCAAAAGAAATACCGTTATTTTTAGTGATCCATAATGTTGTGTCATTACCAATATAATGCCAATTGTAACACCTTGGATCAAATTCCATTTGGGATGATTCCCCTACAATATATGATGCGTTTGGCTTGAGACTCATATTGAAGGATGCTATATTTTTAGTTCTATCACCAGATAATATTTTCCCTCCATAATCACTGTAGGCCATTCTTGGATTCCCGAAATTTACAAAACCTCTAATCCCATCTCCACCATCAGTACAAATCCAATCATTAATATACGTATTTCCATCTTTAAGAAGTGTTCCATTATGATATGCTCCTCCTAACATTACATTATGATCTTTAAATCCCACTCCAAATCCCCAAAAATCAGTTCCAGCAATACCAAGTTGTTTTTTATATATACTATCGGCCGCATTGTTTGAGTAGAATATTCCTCCGTCACATGCAAACCATAGATCATTGCCAAAATAATTTATATCATGAATGTCAGCATGTACATAACCTTTTTTATGAGGTTCACTCCATTTAGCTGGACAAGAAAAAGAAATTCCGTTATCAAATGATATCCAATGATTAACTCCACCTACATGAATGATATTAGCGTCATAAGGGTTGATTGCTAATGCTAGGTCATAATAGTATTGTCCACCATCATCTGATCCATCTGGTTGCCAACCCATAAGATTCATGTTATTTGAAGATGGAACGCCAGCAGGTTGATTCCCGCAACATTGAAAAGTCCAGTTTTCGCCTTTATCATCACTAATATAAATTCCATATAAACCGCTTCCTCCATTTGCATTTCCTGTAGCTAGTGCAACAATTTTATTTGGAGAAGCAGGACTTACAGCTATTTCTGTTCTTTTTTGTTCTTCTCCATTTGTTGGATTTGGCCATCCATTAGTGAATAAATTTAGTGAATTACCTGCATCATCAGATCTATAAAATTCTGTTTTATTGTTAATTTGTTTTATGAAATAGATAGTATCAGAAGAATTAGTATGGAATTCTATTTCTAAATAATTTCCTGACATTATAGTTGAAAAGTTATTACCACCATCTATTGATTTATATAGCCCTTGATTTGATGCTACAAACAAAATTTGGTTATTGGTTGGGCATAACTTAATATCTTTTATGTCGTGTGATAAATTTGTAAAAACAGAATTACCTATTAATGTCCAGTTATTTCCACTATCATATGATTTGTAAATACCTCCATTTCCGCTAATGTAAATTATTTCAGGATTAGTAAAATCTATTTCTATAGCATATACTTGGTTTAAAGGCAGTTCCGCTGTGATAAGTTCCCAAGTATCACCTTTATTTATTGATTTCCAAGCTCCAGCTGTGGCTGTGCCAGCATAAAGAATATCCGGATTGCTTTTGGATTGTTCCACCGTGTATACATGAGATGAGCCTGGCGCGTAACTTCTACTGGCTGCTTCTTTATCAAAGTCCCAGGGTCCAACGCATTGCCATTGATTATTTTGAGAACTTTTTTTTGTTGGTTGAGCATTAGTAGATCTACTTATTTCTCTAATCCACCGCTTATAGTATTGCGTATGTTTATTTTTAAAAAACTTATTGTTCTTGTAATAATCATTGTATTTATCTATAATAGTTCCTTCATCTGCATTTTGTGAATACATCAATTGTATCCATTCAGGGGTATTAGAATCTACTTCATATTTTAATTCTGTTTGACCATATATATATGATATTGAAATAAGATATATGAAATAAATCTTTCTTATCAAAGTATGGGAATTTATAGATTAAACACTTTTTTCACTTCTTCAATACAATCTAATTTTTCCCAAGTAAAAGTTTCAACATTGAATTCTTGATCTTTTCCACCAACTTTAAAATAAACTTTCTTTTCTTCAGGATTTCTTCCCATATGACCGTAAGCTGCGGTCTCAGAATAAATAGGATTTTTTAATTTAAGTCGTTTTATAATTGATGCTGGCTTAAGATTGAAACATTCCATAGTATTTACAATATCTGCAATTTCCCCATCACTCATATTTACCTTGCTACTCTGGAAGGTGTCAATAAAAACACCCATAGGTTCAGCAACTCCAATTGCATATGAAACTTGAACTAAAATTCTATCAGCTATTCCAGCAGCTACTAGATTTTTCGCAATATGTCTTGTTGCATAAGCAGCGGACCTATCTACTTTTGAAGGGTCTTTTCCAGAAAAAGCGCCACCACCATGAGCCCCTTTTCCTCCATATGTGTCAACTATAATTTTTCGGCCAGTTAATCCAGTATCGCCATGAGGTCCTCCAATCACAAATTTTCCAGTTGGGTTTACATGATACTTTTCTTTGCCAAAAAGATTTTTATTTTCATCAGTTAATTGAGTAATTATTTTAGGAATAAGAATTTGTTTAACATCTTCTTCTATTTTTTGCTGCATTACTTTTTCTTCTGCAAAATCGTCATGTTGGGTAGACAGTACTATATCTGTAATTTGAAGAGGAATATGATTGTCATCATATTCTAATGTTACTTGAGATTTAGAATCGGGTCTTAGATACTTCATTTCAATCCCTTCTCTTCTTATCTTCGCTAGCTCTATTAATAATTTATGTGATATGTCTAATGCTAGAGGCATCAAGTTTTCTGTTTCATTGGTAGCATACCCAAACATCATCCCTTGATCTCCAGCGCCTTGTTCACCGTGAAGACCTTCTCCTTCTATAACGCCCTGTCTAATATCAGATGATTGTTCATGTATTGCTGAAAGTACTCCACAACTATCGGCATCAAACCTATATTCTGATTTTGTATATCCAATTTTTCTAATTACACTTCTAGCAATCCGTTCAACATCTACGTATCCATTAGTTTTTACTTCTCCACTTAAAACTGTTAGTCCAGTTGTTACTAGGGTTTCGCAAGCAACTTTGGATTCGGGATCTTGTGCTATGAAATTATCTAATAGAGCATCTGATATTTGATCTGCTACTTTGTCTGGATGTCCTTCTGAAACTGATTCAGATGTAAAAAAGTATGACATTTTTCTTTATTTAAATTAATTATATGATTTGGCAATTGATCAGATGAAAGATAGCTATTTTAGCATTTTTTTTCTGTGGTTGCAATAGGCCAAATCTTTCCACAAAATTTGAGTAACAAATATAAAATAAAAAATAAAAACATATTTGGTTTTTATCAATTTTTATTATTTCTTTGCGTTAAGACTTATCAAGAAAGACGGAGGGAAGGGCCCTGTGATGTCTTGGCAACCCTGAAAAAGCAGGGTGCCAATTCCCACTCCAAATGGAGACAGATGATGAAAAATCCAAAAAAATTTTCTGACATCTATTTTATAAGTCTATAAAGATTTTTATGAGAAGATTAATTGATAAAATATTGGAAGAAAGAATATTAGTACTGGACGGTGCTATGGGTACAATGATTCAAGGATATAATTTAACAGAAAGTGATTTTAGAGGTGATAGATTTATTGATTCTATTTATGACCTTAAAGGAAATAATGATGTGTTATCTATTACTCAACCTAATATAGTTTCTGAAATTCATGAAAAATATTTAGTAGCTGGAGCAGATATAATAGAGACAAATACATTTAGTTCTAATAGTATTGCGCAAGAAGATTATGGATTACAGTCTTCAGTATATGATTTGAATTATGAGTCAGCTAGAATTGCAAAAGATGCGGCTATTAAATACTCTTCTAATGAAAAACCTAGATTTGTAGCTGGTTCAATAGGGCCTACTAATAGAACTGCATCTATTTCTCCTGATGTAAATAATCCAGCATATAGAAATATAACATTTGAACAATTAAGAAAATCTTATTATGGTCAAGTTGGTGGTTTAATTGATGGTGGAGTTGATTTGCTTCTAGTAGAAACAGTTTTTGATACTTTAAACTGTAAAGCTGCATTGTATGCGATTATGCAGATTTTTGAAGAAAAAAATCTGCAAATTCCGATCATGGTTTCAGGAACAATTACTGATGAAAGTGGTAGAACTCTTTCAGGTCAGACAGCGGAAGCTTTTTTGAATTCAATTTCTCATGCTCCACTATTAAGTGTAGGATTTAATTGCGCTTTAGGTACTAAAGCTATGCAGCCGTATATACAAGAGTTATCAAAGAAATCACCATATTTTATTAGTGCTTTTCCAAATGCAGGATTACCAAATGAAATGGGAAATTATGATGACACTCCAACAGCGATGTCTAAACAACTTGGTGATTTTTTAGATTTAGGTATTGTAAATATTATAGGTGGATGTTGTGGTACTACACCAGATCATATTAGAGAGTTCGTTGAAATTTCAAAAAATTTTAATCCCAGAAAAATACCTAAAATTGAAAAGAAATTAAGATTAAGTGGTCTTGAATCAGTTACAGTAGATTCTAATTCAAATTTTGTAAATATAGGTGAGAGAACTAATGTTATGGGTTCTAGTAAGTTTATGAAACTTATTAAAAATAAAGAATACGAGTTAGCTTTATCTGTTGCTCTAGATCAAGTAGAGAATGGTGCTCAAGTTATAGATATTAATATGGATGATGGGTTAATAGATGGAATGGAATCTATGACAGTTTTTTTAAATATGATAGCTTCAGATCCGGATATTTCTAAGGTTCCGATAATGATAGATTCTTCTAAATGGGAGATTATAGAAGCTGGATTAAAATGTTTACAAGGTAAAGGGATTGTTAATTCTATATCCTTAAAAGAAGGAGAATCTATTTTTATTGAACAAGCTAAAAAGATAATGAGATATGGGGCAGCGGTAGTCATTATGGCTTTTGATGAAAATGGGCAGGCTGTAGATTATAATGATAAGATACGAATATGTAAAAGAGCTTATGATATTTTAGTTGACAATATTGGATTCCCTGCTGAGGATATTATATTTGATCCAAATATTCTTACTGTTGCTACTGGGATTGAAGATCATGATAATTATGCTATAGATTTTATAAGATCTATAAAGTGGGTAAAGAAAAATCTACCATATGCAAAAGTTAGTGGGGGAGTAAGTAATGTCTCTTTTTCTTTTAGAGGTAATAATAAGGTAAGGTAGGCCATGCATTCAGCTTTTCTTTTTCATGCGATTAAAAATGGAATGGATATGGGTATTGTTAATGCAGGTATGATCGAAGTGTATTCTGACATTCCATCGGATCTTTTAAATGCTGTAGAAGATGTTATATTTAACAATCATTCTTTATCTACTGAAAAACTTTTAGAGTTAGCAGAAATGTATAAGGGTAAGGGTAAACAAAAAGTAGAGGATCTTTCTTGGCGAGAAAAAAGTGTGGGAAAAAGATTGGAATACTCATTAGTTAAAGGAATTGTAAAATATATCGAGGATGACACAGAGGAAGCTAGAACAAATGCTAAAAAACCCCTTGATGTAATAGAAGGTCCTTTAATGAATGGAATGAATATAGTTGGTGATCTTTTTGGAAGCGGTAAGATGTTTCTTCCTCAAGTTGTGAAGAGCGCTAGGGTAATGAAGAAGTCTGTGGCTTATCTGACTCCATATATAGAAAATGATAAAACTCAAATTAAGAAGTCAGGTAAAATACTTATGGCAACTGTAAAAGGAGATGTGCATGATATTGGTAAGAATATTGTTTCGGTTGTTTTATCATGTAATAATTTTGAGATTATTGATTTAGGTGTAATGGTTTCATGTGAAAAAATTCTTTCGGCCGCTAAAAATCATAATGTTGATATGATTGGTTTAAGTGGATTAATTACCCCTTCATTAGATGAAATGTCTTTCGTTGCTGAACAAATGCAATTAAATAATTTCAATATACCATTAATTATTGGTGGAGCTACTACATCTAAGGTTCATACTGCGGTAAAGCTAATGGATAAGTATACTAATAATATGATTGTTCATATTTTGGACGCTTCTAAATCTGTAAATATTTGCAATACTATTTTGGGTCCCAATGTTGAAGATTTTAAAAGAGATTTAAAGCAAGAATACACTGATATTAAGAAAAATTATTTAAACAGATTAAAATCTAAAGATCTTATTTCATTAGAAGATGCTCGAAAAAATTCATTTAAACTATCAGCTAATTATCAATCAGTTGAACCTAATACTTTAGGGGTAAGTTTGTATGATGAAATTTCTGTTGCATCGGTTGTTCCATATATAGACTGGACACCTTTCTTTATTTCTTGGGAAATGAGAGGTAAGTTCCCTAAAATATTTGATGATGAAAAATATGGTGTCGAAGCTAAAAAGCTTTATGATGACGCTAATCAAATGATTCAGAAAATTATTAATCATGATTGGGTGATTTTAAAATCTTTAGTTGGAATATGGAACGCTCGATCTGTTGGAGATGATGTTGAAGTATATCAAAACGGTCATAAAATAGAAACACTTAATTTTCTTAGGCAACAATCTAGAAAGAAAAATTATAATATGTGTTTGTCAGATTATATTTCTAAAGAAAACGATTATATAGGTGCATTTATATGTACAGCGGGAATTGGTATAGATAAAAAGTTACAAGAATTTGATAATCAGTTGGATGATTATAATAGTATCCTATTGAAGTCAATTGCAGATCGACTAGCAGAAGCTTTAACTGAATATATGCATGAAAAAGTAAGAAAAGAAATTTGGGGATATGGTAAAAATGAGAATTTTAATAATGAAGAGTTAATTAAAGAAAATTATAAAGGAATAAGGCCAGCTCCAGGTTACACAGCATGTCCTGATCATACTGAAAAATTAAAGCTATTTCTATTATTAGGTTCTGAGAAGATAGGAGTTGATCTTACAGAAAATATGGCAATGACACCCAATGCTACCGTATGTGGATATTATTTTTCTTACCCTGAATCTAAATATTTTACAGTTGGAAAAGTTTTAGATGACCAAATTAATGATTATGCTAAAAGAAAAAATATGACCTCAAAGGAAGTTAATCAATGGTTGAGAACAAATATTTGAAAATATGAAAGTAAAAGAACATTTATCAAAATCTAAAGAAACCCTGTTTTCGTTTGAGATTTTACCTCCTTTGAAAGGAACAAGTATAAACTCAATTTATAAAACACTCGATCCTTTAATGGAATTTTCACCACCTTTTATTGATGTCACATATCATCGTGAAGAATATGTATATAAAAAAAAGAAGAATGGTTTGTTAGAGAGGATTTCTGTAAGAAAAAGGCCAGGTACTGTAGGAATTTGTGCTGCAATAATGAATAAATATCATGTTGATACAGTTCCTCATATAATTTGCGGAGGTTTCAGTAAGGAAGAAACTGAAAATGCTCTTATTGATTTGAATTTTTTAGGAATTGATAATGTGTTAGTTTTAAGAGGAGATCCTATTAAATCAGAAACATATTTTTCCCCAGATAAAAATGGACATCAATATGCTTCTGAACTTTTAGAGCAAGTAATAGATATGAATAATGGTAATTATTTAGATGATGAGTTAAGTAATTCATCGCCTACTGATTTTTGCATTGGTGTTGCTGGATATCCTGAAAAACACTTTGAAGCAGCCAATATGCGTTCAGATATTCATTTTTTAAAGAAAAAGGTAAAGGCTGGAGCTGATTATATTGTGACTCAAATGTTTTTCGATAATCAATGTTATTTTGATTTTGTCAAAATGTGTAGAGAAAATGATATTGATATTCCAATTATCCCAGGAATTAAACCAATCTCAACATTAAATCAATTAAAGTTGCTTCCTCATAGATTTCACTTGAGTTTACCAAATAATTTGGTAGATGAAGTTCTTAAATGCAAGAACAATGATGATATAAGATTAGTGGGTATTGACTGGGCTAAGGAACAAACTAGAGAATTGATAGAATTTGGAGCCCCATGTATTCATTTTTATACGATGGGAAAGTCAGATAATGTTCAGCAAATAGTATCAGATTTCAAATAAATTATTATTGATAAAAGTATTGTCTAATTCTTTTATATAAATCATAAAATAGATGACACTAGAATTCATTTCTCTAACTTAAGATAATCTGAGATTCTTCAGAAATTACAAATCGTACTTTCTGAATCTTTTGTCAACGTCATCAAACTTTGGACAATCTTGTAGATCATCTTCATTCCAATCTCTATCATCTATAATGTCTTCTAAATTTTCCATTTTTTCTTTAATCATTTCAATTTCAATTTGAATGTTTGTTGGAAGGTCTTCTAAGTCTTCTATATGTCCATATTCATCAAATAAGCTAACCATTCTTTTTGTAATTATGTCTGCAGCATTTACTACTTCGCACGGATCATACATTGTATCGAAATCTATATCTTCAATAGATTTGCTTCCGCACGCAAAAATGAAAGGTATGGTCAATAAGAGTATTATTTTTTTCATATTAGATAATTTTATACAAATATATACTTTTATTTAATTTTAATAAGTGAATATAAAAACATAAAATTACGTTCTTGTATATTTGCATAATGAAATGTTTAGTTATTAAATCTACTGGTAGTTGGCATACTGTAAAAGCAGAAGGTGGTCAAATATATGAATGCAAACTTAGAGGTAACTTTAGAACTCGTGGCATTAAAAGTACTAATCCAGTTGTAGTTGGTGATAGAGTAAGTGTTGTAGATTCTAAAGGTACATATGTAATTGATAATGTGTATGAAAGAACTAATTGTATTGTTAGGAGATCTGTAAATTTGTCAAAAAAAACACATGTAATAGCTTCAAATATTGATCAGGCTATATTAATAATAACTATGAACCAGCCAGTGACAACTACTGCTTTTATTGATCGATTTTTGGTTTCAGCGAATGCTTTCGGAGTAAATGTTGTTTTGTTATTTAATAAAATAGATTTATATGATCTGAATTTATTGAAGACACATAAAGAATATATAGATATGTATGAAAAAATAGGTTACAAATGTATTTCTACCTCCGTATTAAATAATGAATTGGATGAGATTAAATCAGTAATGAAAAATAAGATTAATATTATATCTGGTCATTCTGGAGTAGGAAAGTCTACATTGATTAATATGATTCAACCTGATTTGAGTATATCAACTCAAGATATTTCACTGTCTCATAATCAAGGTCAACATACTACTACTTTTTCGCAACTTTATGACATGGATTTTGGAGCTTCAATTATTGATACACCTGGAATTAAAGGGTTTGGATTAGTCGAAATTGAAAAAAATGATATTTGTAACTTTTTCCCCGAATTTTTGAATTTAAGATCTAAATGTAAGTTTAATAATTGCTTTCATAATAATGAGCCGAATTGTGAAATTAAAGAAGCTGTTTTAAGAAACGAAATTTCTGAGAGTAGGTATAAAAATTATTTAAGTATGTATAATGAAGATGATAATGAATATCGAATTAACAATTATTAAGTGAGAGTTATTGTTCAGAGGGTAAGCGAAGCTTCTATTCAAATTAATAGAGAAATCTATTCTAGTATTAAAGAAGGTCTGCTTATTTTATTGGGAGTTGAATCATCTGATAATTGCAATGATGTATTATGGTTAACAAAAAAAATATCTTCTCTGAGAATATTTTCAGATAAAAATGGAAAAATGAACAAATCAATAAATGATATTGATGGAGAAATACTTGTAGTTAGTCAATTTACATTACACGCCAAGACAAAGAAAGGTAATAGACCATCTTATATCAAAGCGGCTAAGCCTAAAGAAGCTATTCCTCTATATGAAAGATTTATTCAAGAATTATCGCTATTAAATAAAAATGAAGTGAGAAGTGGTAAATTTGGAGCGGATATGAAAGTACAGTTGATAAATGATGGGCCAGTAACAATCATTATGGATTCTAAGTTTAGAGGTTTTTAATATTTTTTAGGATAAAAAGTATATTTTATCGGTTTTGATAATTATTTCATTAAAAAATTTATATAGTTCAAAAGAATTATTTCTTTTTACTTAACTTTCCATATTTGTGTATTATATTGATTTTATTTGAGAGAGACATGCTTCCAGGATTAATCCCAAGCTTATTTTCTGGAATGTTTATGTTTAACTTTTTGTAGTATTTTTCCCAAATATGCATTGTATTGTTTGTGTATGGATCTATAAATGTCATTGGAGATAATTTGAAAATAGAATCGTTTTCGAATGCTTCATATATTAATTCTGAACAATAGTATTTATTATTATTTAATAAAAAATCATCGTCATATTCGAATCCTATTTTTTCTTGACAGAAATTAACGGCTTTAGGTATTGCAGTAGAGTATTTTTCTTTTAATCTTCCTACTATAACTTTTGGATTTCCGTTATCATCTAATGATTGATTTAGAAAACTATCTAATCTTGTAGATTGGACACCGCCCGGTATAGATTCTAGTACTCTGGTATTTAGTAAAGGATTATGTTCTTCATTGTAATGAGTTGGAATCTTGTCATTTCCAGTTTCAATAATTATTCCTATATGTGATAAGTTAGAGTTTTGATATCCAGGAGTGACTAATTCGATAGCGTCACAAAGAGGAGAACTGTCTAAATCTTGAAATAAAATATCACCAACTTCTAAATTAAATTTCGTGATCTTCTTTTTAGGATTAGAAATAGGTTGAATTAAAAAAAAAGCTGATAATAATATAATCCCAATGGTAAATAATAGAAAGATATTTTTTTTACCCATTATATTTATAAATAGATTGATTGCTAGTCAGCTAAGACAATTATATTGTTTTTTTGCATCTCAATAACACCTCCGTTTATTTCAAAATTTTCAGTATTATTATCTTTGTCAATAATTCTAATTATCCCTTTGTTTAAAGATGAAATAATTGGTGCGTGATTTTTAAGTATTTCAAATTCTCCATCTGATCCTGGAACTTTGATGGAATTAATTTCTCCAGAGTATAATTTGTTAGATGGTGTTATTATATCAACATTCATAGTGAAATTATTTAGATTCCGCAAGCATTTTTTCTCCCTTCTCTATAGCTTCTTCAATTGTTCCAACTAGATTAAATGCAGCTTCAGGATATTTGTCAACATCTCCATTAAGAATCATATTAAATCCTTTAATTGTATCTTGAATATCAACTAATACTCCTTTCAATCCAGTAAATTGTTCTGCTACATGGAAAGGTTGAGATAAGAATCTTTGTACTCTTCTAGCTCTATGAACTGCCAACTTGTCTTCATCAGATAATTCATCCATTCCAAGAATTGCAATAATATCTTGAAGTTCTTTATATCGTTGTAAAATTTCTTTTACATCTTGGGCGCATTTATAGTGTTCTTCGCTTACTACATCAGGCGTTAAGATTCTTGAGGTTGAATCTAGTGGATCTACAGCAGGATAAATACCTAGTTCAGCAATTTTTCTAGAGAGAACAGTAGTAGCATCCAAGTGAGCAAATGTTGTAGCGGGAGCTGGATCTGTAAGGTCATCTGCGGGTACGTATACAGCTTGAACAGATGTAATAGATCCATTTTTTGTAGAAGTAATTCTCTCTTGCATTGTACCCATTTCTGTCGCTAAAGTTGGTTGGTACCCTACAGCTGATGGCATTCTTCCAAGCAAGGCGGAAACTTCAGATCCAGCTTGAGTAAATCGGAAAATGTTATCTACGAAAAATAGTACATCTTTCCCTTTCCCTTTTCCATCTCCATCTCTAAAATATTCAGCAATAGTTAGACCAGAAAGAGCGACCCTTGCTCTTGCTCCAGGTGGTTCATTCATTTGACCAAATACAAAAGTAGCTTTTGAGTCTCCCAGTTTATCTGTATTGACTTTAGATAAGTCCCATCCTCCTGATTCCATTGAATGTATGAAATCTTCACCATAACTAATGATCCCTGATTCTAGCATTTCTCGAAGAAGGTCATTTCCTTCTCTAGTTCTCTCACCAACTCCTGCGAAAACAGATAATCCACCATGACCTTTAGCAATATTATTTATTAATTCTTGGATTAATACTGTTTTACCAACACCAGCTCCACCAAATAATCCAATTTTCCCTCCTTTTGCATATGGTTCAATTAAATCTATTACTTTAATACCGGTGAATAGTACTTCGGTAGAAGTTGATAGATCTTCAAATTTAGGAGCTTCTCTGTGAATAGGGAGTCCATTTTTCTTATCAAGGTTATTCATTCCATCAATTGCGTCTCCAATTACATTAAATACTCTTCCTTTAATATCTTCACCTGCAGGCATTCTAATAGGAGCTCCAGTAGCTAAAACCTCAGTTCCTCTACATATTCCATCAGTAGTCTCCATTGATATTGTTCTAACAGTATCTTCACCAACATGTTGTTGGCATTCTAAAACAAGTTTACTTCCGTTTTCTCTGGTGATTTCTAAAGAATCATAAATGTCAGGGAGTCCATTTGAAGAATCCTCGAACATCACATCCACTACAGGTCCTATAATCTGAGCTACTTTTCCAATGTTTTTTGACATAACCTTAATTTTTTAAAAAATATTTTTCAGTTAACTTTATTGATGCAAACTTACTATTTTTTATTTGTTAAATAATATAAAGTGTTTAAATAAATTAATGTTTAATTTTGAACAGTTTTTCAACACATAAATATTTATTTAAAATTGTGAAAGTTTATAATTCAATAGAAGATTTTTCTCCGAAATTTAAAGTTATTTTAACTCTAGGCACCTTTGATGGTGTACATATAGGTCATCAATCAATAATATCTCAATTAAATGAAGTTTCAAAAAGTATTGGAGGAGAATCTGTTTTATTAACTTTTTACCCTCATCCTAGGCATGTATTATTTCCTGAGGATAATAATCTGTTTTTAATTACAAGCATAGAGGAAAGGAAGGATTTGTTAAAACAACATGGATTAGATCACTTGATTATACATCCATTTTCGTTGGAATTTTCCAGAATGAATTCTGTGCATTTTGTTAGAGATATTTTAGTACAAAAATTAAATATTAATACATTAGTAATTGGATATGATCATCATTTTGGGAGAAATCGCAAAGGTAATTTTGATGAATTAATTTCTTTATCTAAAATATATGATTTTAATTTAATGAAAATTAAACCTAAAACCTTAGATAAGGTTAAGGTAAGTTCTTCCAAAATACGTAAATTAATATTAAGCGGAAATATTAAAAATGCTAATAATTATTTAGGATCTAGATTCACATTAAAGGGTTTGGTTGTTCTTGGAAATCAGTTAGGTTCTGATATAGGTTACCCAACCGCTAATATTCAATTAGATTCTGATTTTAAAATTATTCCACCTTTTGGAGTTTATGTAGTAACAGTTATGTATGAAGATATAAATTATGTAGGGATTTTAAATATAGGTAATAACCCAACAATTAGTCATTTAAATGATCCTACTATAGAGGTGCATATTTTAGATTTCAGTAAAAATTTATATGATGAAAAGATCAGAATTTTCTTTGTAGAAAAAATTAGAAATCTAGAGAAATTTGATTCTATAAATTTACTTGCTAAGGCTATAAATGAGGATGAGAAATTAGTAAGAGATCAGTATAGCTACTTATTTAATTAGTCTTAGTTTGGCGAATTTAAGAAGTAGATTTTTTTTGCCAATGTTTTCAAATAATACTATTGCTTTGGTATTCGCTCCAGACCCTTGAATTTCTATAATTTTTCCGACGCCAAATTTATTATGTTCTACTATTTGATTAGTTTTGAACGTGTTGATGTTTTCATTTGAAATACTATTATCTGTTTTTCGTATATTTTTAAAATTTCTTGAAACTTTTTTGTTAGAAATATTTTGACTTGTTTTAATTCTATATTTAGGAAGATTATTTTTATTACTCTTGACAAATCTCTTTTTTGTTATAAATTTCTCATTTAATTCTGAGAGAAATCTACTAGCAGATGTGTCTATATATTGCCCCCATTTAAATCGAATATTAGAGTGTGATAGAAAAAGCCTTTTTTCTGCTCTTGTAATAGCTACATAGAATAGTCTTCTCTCTTCTTCTAGATCTTCTTGACTTGATAGACTTAGCATGGAGGGAAATAATTCTTCTTCCATTCCTACAACAAATACATATGGGAACTCAAGACCTTTGGATGCGTGTATAGTCATTAATGTTACTTTATTTTTGTCTTCATGATTGTCATTATCAGAATCAGTAAGTAACGCTACATCTCTCATGAAGTATTCAATCAAAGCATTTTCTTCATTTTCAATGTTGTCGCAAAAATCTTTAATACCATTAAGAAGTTCTTGAATGTTTTCAGATCTACTGATCCCTTCTATACTTTGATCATGTTTATGTAATGAGACAATGCCTGATTCTTTTGATATAAGTTCAGCTGTTTCATAAGCGGTACTTGATTTTGATGAATGTATAAAGTTATTCATCATTATATAGAAATCTTCTATTTTTTTAATAGTTCCTTTATTAAATAAATGATTAAAATTAGTAATCTTATTTATCGCTTCCCACATGGAGAGATTTTGCTCATTAGATATCATTATTATTTTTTGTATGGTTGTGGATCCAATTCCTCTGGCAGGATAATTTATTATTCTTTTTAGTGATTCATCGTCTTTTTGATTTATAGTAAAGTTGAAATAGGCTAATAAATCTTTTATTTCTTTCCTTTGGTAAAATGATAATCCTCCATATATCTTGTATGGAATTGAAATTTTTCTTAATGATTCTTCAATTGTCCTAGATTGAGCGTTTGTTCTATATAGTACAGCAAAATTATCGTATTGATTTTCTGAGCTAAGTTCATGGATTGTATTTACAACTAATCTCCCCTCATCATTGTCAGTGGAAGCCTCAGAAATTACAATTAGTTCTCCTTCATCATTATGAGTCCATACGTCTTTCTTGATTTGATGCTCATTATTTTTGATCAAAGCATTTGCCGCTTCCACAATATTCTTAGTGGATCTGTAATTTTGTTCTAGTTTATATAATTTATAGTCTGGATAGTCTTTTTTGAAATTCAGGATATTTTGAATATTGGCCCCTCTAAATGAATAGATAGACTGGGCATCATCTCCTACAACGCATATGTTTTCGTTAAGCGCTGCAAGCTTCTTAATAATCAGATATTGTATGTGGTTGGTGTCTTGGTATTCGTCTACTAAGATAAATTGAAATTTTTTTTGATATTTATTCAAAGTTTCTGGAAATTGACATAGTAATTCATATGTTTTTAAAAGCAGGTCATCAAAGTCCATTGCTCCGAATTTATAGCACCTATTTTTATAGGTTTGATATATTCGATGAAATTCCGTTTGTTTTTTTCTTAGATCAGTTTCGGAAAGTTCAGGGAAATTTAAATATGATTCGGGAGTAATAAAGTTATTTTTCAAAGAGGATATTCTGTTGTGAATTAAGTTCACTTTATATGTATCTTTATCTAGATGTAAATCTTTAACAATTGTTTTAATTAGACTTCTTGAATCACTTGTGTCGTAAATAGTAAAGTTTTTAGGGTAATTAATTTTTTCTGATTCAGACCTGAGAATTCTAGAAAATACGGAATGAAATGTTCCCATCCAGATATTGGTATATTGATTTCCTCCAATAATTTCATGAACTCTATTTTGCATTTCTTTTGCCGCTTTATTGGTAAAGGTAAGGGCTAGTATGTTAAATGCATGAATTTCGTTTTTTAACAGATGAGCAATTTTATATGTAAGTACTCTTGTTTTTCCTGATCCAGCTCCAGCGATTACCATACTTGCTCCTTCTATCTGCTGAACTGCTGCAAGCTGTTCTTTATTCAAGTCTTTTAAATAATTTTGCATCTGGTTTTTTAATTTCCAAATTTAGTGATAAAAATATATTCATAACCTTAAAACAAGAAAGTTTTCGTATGTTTGTAAACTGTCTCTAATTCTTTTTTTATGGGTAAATTTAGAGACTTGTTAATAATTAATAATTATGTGTTTTGTATCAGTAAAAATTAATAGTAGTTTTTTCTAAAAATTCATCAATGAAGAAAATATTTATAATATTTGTTTGTTCACTGATGTGTTTGAATAATTCTTATTCTCAATCGATTCAGAATATTTCTATTACATCACCTATTCTATGTCATGGTGAACTTGCTGATATAAACATTCTGATTAATCAGACCTCTCCTCCAACAATATTGAAGCTAGTGGTTGGTTACTATCCTTTTCCAGGTGTTTTTGTTCCAATAACTTCGACAAATAATACTACAGTTGCTAGTATAAATGTTCCTGGATTATCTGCGCAAATTTATACTATAAGGTTAGTAGATTCATTATTGTATTATCCTACAAATGGATTTGGAGATCCAGCAGACCCTAATGCCATTTATGACGTAGATTCTATTGTTATCACCGAGCCTCCCCCAATAAATGTTGTAGAAAGTTCACAGAACGCTTCTAGTTTAGTTGTTGCTGATGGGAGTATTAATCTTGCAATATCTGGTGGCGTTGGCTTTTCATCTTCACCATGTATTTGGACTGGTCCAAATAATTTTTTTTCAAATAATTTGAATATTAATAATCTTTATGCTGGTGTGTATATATACACAGTTATAGATTCAAATGGATGTGTTTTTTCTGATACAGTTGAAGTTAATGCTATTCAATTATGTAGCTATGGAAACGTGACTTCCTTTCCAACTATTTGTAATGGAGATGCTAATGGTCTCATAAATGTTGATTCTGTGTTCGGTTTACCTCCATTTAATTATTTTTTGGAGATTCAGGATTCTCTCTCTCAAAATTGGTACCCTGTAACAAACTTAACGATATATGATACTTTTGTTGTTTTTAATAATTTGTTTGCTGGGATTTATAGATATACATTATCCGATAGTATTGGATGTAATCTAACATCACCTAATATTAGCGTCCAGAATCCTACTCCAATAACTACAAATAACACTGTAACTAACTCTATCAATAATTCTTCATGCGATGGATCTATATCAATTATTGTTAATGGTGGATTTGCACCTTTTTCACATTCTTGGTCTGGCCCAAATAATTTTTCTTCACTATCACCCAATTTAAACAATTTGTGTCCTGGTTTATACTGCGATAGTATTGTTGACAATAATGGATGTTCTGAAATTATTTGTGAAATTATAGATATTGAACCTCCTTGCATGCCTGAGTTAGAAATTTCAAATGTTTTTTGTAATCAAGACAGTTCAGGAATAGCTATAGTTACTAAAACAGATAATGCTTATCCATTATTTATTTGGAAGAATGTTTTTGGAGACACGATAAGTATGGATACGTTCGCATTAAATTTGCCTGCCGGTTCATATACTTTTAACGCTTATAGTTTAGGGTTGCCGAATTCGTGTCCAGATACAACTATTGTATTTGATATATTAGACTCAGAAATTGATTTAGTTTCATTTAATGGTAATGTTATTTGTGATGGAGATTCTACTTTTTTTGTTGCTGATCCTGTCAATTTAGATTCAAATTTTTCATATCAAATTTTATTAGAAAATGAGTTTATTTTAGTAGGAGATTCATCATCTTATTATCCTCCTGGTACATATTCATATACTGTATTAGTTGATACAGGTAGTGGATTTTTAACTTGTTTTGATTCTGATCAAATAGAAGTTTTTGTTAATGATTTATCAATAGATTCTTTAACTATAGTTAATGAGATTTGCGTAAATTCACTTGGAAGTATATTAGTGTCGGCGTCTTCCTCTAATTTACCACTGTCCTATTCTATTAACTCAAGTACCCAATTAAGTTCACTTTTTAATAATCTAACAAACAACTTTTATGATATTTCGGTTGAGGATAATCTTTCATGTAATGTTAGTATCGATTCAGTTTATGTTGATATAAGTTCTTCAATTGAAATATTAATCGATTCGGCTATGGAAACTTGCGCGCTAAATGATGGATATATTAATTTGATTCTAGATGGTGGCTTTGGTTTTTATCAATTTTCATTAGATAGCGGAGTGACTTTCTCCAGTTCTTTTAATACAGATACTATTTTGATTGATTCTTTATCTAAAGGGCAATACAGTATTATTATTAGAGATGACTCTTTGTGCGTGTCTGAAATGCAAAATATTTTTTTAAATAGGACTCCAAATCCAAAAATTGATTCTGTCTTAGTGACAAATGAAAGTTGTTGCGGATTTGATGCTACTATTTCAGTTTTTGTTAATCCTTCTAATAATTTACTATATTCTTTAGATTCATTTAACAATAATCAATCAAATAATATTTTTGACTCACTTTCTAGAGGTTTTTATAATGTTTTAGTGATTGATAGTAATGACTGTACAGCTAATACGTTAGTTACTATTATTGCTGATTCATTACCTCAAATTAATTTAACGGTTGGCGCTACTGATGTTGTCTGTTATGGTGATTCTAACGGAACTTTTAAAGTTTATTATCCTGACAATTGCTATTCATACGATTTATATAGGTATACATTTCTTTCACCACAAATTTTATTAGATACAGGTACGTATTTTAATAATCTTATTTCAGGTTATTATGGTGTTATAGCTACTTCTAACTCTGGCGCATGTATTGATTCATCATTTATTAGGTTTATTGATGAACCTGCATCATTATCTTACGATTCTTTGTTGATTCAAGATGTCACATGTATTTTAGATGATTCTTGCAATGGTTCTGTTGCTATATTTTCTCAAATATCTGGTGGTGTTTCACCTTATTTTTACTATTTAAAAGAATTAGATAACAATATCCCGATTGGATTAAATTCTACAACAGATACTTTTGAACTTTTGTGTCCAGGCTTGTATGAAATGCAGATAATTGATGGTAATGCATGCATTGATATAGATACTATTAATATTAACGATCTATCCTTAAAAATTGATTCATTTGTTGTAGAAAATGTAAGTTGTTATAATGGTAGTGATGGTTTAATTGAGGTTTTTTCTAGTGGGGGATTAGGGAATTATGTATATGTTTGGTCAAATGCTGATACAACAAAAATAATTGACAGTTTGAATAGAGATTTTTACACTGTTAATGTGTATGATTCTACATTATGCATGGTTTTTGATTCCGTTTTTGTAGCTCAACCAGATACTCTCCAATTCAAGATTTTGGAGAATGGGAAAAAACCTGAGACATGTATGGGAGTTTCATATGATGGGGAAATATATTTAGAAATCACTGGAGGTACTCCTCCATACAATTATATCTGGAATTCTTTTTCTAGCATTTCAGGCAATACAGGTTTTGGATTTGGTGATACTATATTTAATTTATCATATGATACAATTGCTATTGATGTTACAGACGCTAATTATTGTTCTGGCTCTCCTACATGGGGAACTGTAAACGTAACCATTGTAGACGCTTTAAATGCTGATAATCCCTTATCGATTGATACAATATATGTTACTTCAGATCCTTTGTGTTATGGGGGGCAGTCTGGTTATATTGATATAGAATTAGATGGAGGAGATATTCCAGTATATTATTCTATTGATAGTGGCTTTACATATGTAAGTACCGATTCTTTTGTTTCACTTAGCTCTGGAAAATATTATATTTATGTCATGGATACATATGGATGTTTAGACAGTGCTGTTGTTGATATTCATCAATCTGATAAACTTGAAGTAATTTATGATTCAATCAAACATGTTAGTTGTTATGAAGGAAATGATGGTTTAATTTCTATTTCTGTAATTGGAGGATTTCCTCCATTTGAATACATGTGGATTCCTTCAATGAATGATTCTAGTTTTATTAATGAATTATCTGCAGTTCCACATATAGTTAGAGTTACTGATTCTAATGGATGTACATTATTAGACACAATAATTTTACATGAATTAACTGATCCGATTCAAACTCAAACTAATGTTATTTCAGAGGTGAGTTGTTTTAATGGATCTGATGGAAGCATTACTACTGTTCCAATTGGCGGATATCCTAACTATACCTATATTTGGATTAACAGTCTTGGAGACACTGTTTCATATAATCAGTCTCCAGTTGATCTGCCTTCTGATAATTATTTAGTATTTGTTTCAGATTCTTTTAGTTGTGGTCCTGCTTCAGATAGTATATTTTTAAGTCAGTCAGCCAAATTAGAGATTGATGTAATTAATGTGATTGATAACACTTGTCATGGAGAAAGATTTGGTGAAATGCAGTTCTCATTTTCAGGAGGGATTCCATCTTATAATATTTTTGTTATGGAAAATGGAAATATTTATTCTAGTTCAACTGCTTTAATAGATAATTTACCTTCGGGACTTTATCAAGTTTGGGCTGTAGATAATAAATCTTGTATCTCAGATACTCTTAATGGTATTAAATTAGGTGAGCCAGGAAAGATTGAGGTAAATAATCTTGTTTCTGATTTAAATTGTTATCAATCATATGATGGTAATATGCAGATTTCAATATTAGGAGGACTTAGTCCATACAATGTAAATATATATCATGAAAATTCTCTTCTAGAAAATCAATTTGTAAATCAATCAGAATTGTTTGAAATTTATAATCTTGATATAGGTACCTATTTGATAGGTGTCACTGATTATAATAATTGTTATAATGATTCTTTATTTTATGTTCTTCAACCTGAAGAAATTATTGCGGATTTTGATTCGAATTTAGAATTTGGTAGAAAGCCATTAAGATTTTCTGCCTCTAATGCCTCAATTGGAGGACATGTTTTTTATTGGGATTTTGATAATGATTCATTGCTTACTACATTTTATTTACAAAATGTTGATATGGAATTCTATGATCAGGGACAATATGATATTATGCTTATTGCTCATGATACATTGTTAGGAAATCAGTGTAATGATACATTAGTTAAGTCAATTAATGTGGAAGGTTATAACGTTTATAATGTTTTCACCCCAAATAATGATGGTATTAATGATATTTTTAATTTTAATGAATGGATGATTAATGGTATTTATGTGGAAATATTTAATAGGTGGGGTGAAAAAATTTATCATTGGGAAGATGTTGATTATGGATGGGATGGGAAAGGATACAGTGGTCAAAAAATGGAAGAAGGTGTCTATTTTTATCGAATGACAGCTACTGGAGTTGATGGTGCGCATTTTGAAGAAAATGGTAGTATTACATTGCTAAGATAGTTGAGTGAATAAGTTTAATGTTACACATTATATATAGAAACGTATTTATTTTGTAAATTTGTAAAAAATTGAAATATGAGAAAAACTATTTTTTTAATTCTTTTGATATTTGTAATGACCTCATTTGGTCAGGAAACTTTATTTGAGAAATATAAAGAAATCGATGGTGTCGAGATTAAAAAGGCTATTGTAGAATGTAACGGTAATCAGGTATTGACATTCTCATTTAGAAATGACAATTCGCATTCAGTTAAGTTAAGTTGGTATGAGGAAGTATGGATGGATGGTATTTGTAAACAGAATGGAAGCGGAGAGGAGAATTTTCGAACATTAACATTATCTGCAAATCAAATAATAGAGGGTGACTGTGATTTTAGAGAGAGTTTTTATATTGGATCGAAAATTAAAAGAGGAAAAAGGTTCTCGCTTTTAACATTTTTCGATTTTAAGAATTTAATTGTTGAAAATCTAAATTAGAAATATGAAGAAATTTTATTGTTTAATTGTATTATCATTTTTAAGTTTTCATGTACATTCACAATGTACTGTTAATGCTTTGTCTTATATATGGCCTGATACAAATAATATAAATTTTTGTTTCCAACTAGGCGACACTTTGGTAATTGACGCAACAAATAATCAAGTAGCTACTCAATTAGATAATGATTTTGAATTAGGTACTTTTGGTAGTGGATGGCAAACCGGTTTATCAGCAACGATAGTTTTAAATAATCCTGCTCACTGTGCTTGGCCACCCCCACTTAACCCTAATCCTAATAATGCTTATGCGTGGATGGGGAATGCGGCTGCTCATCCGAGAAATTTAGAATCTGTTGATTTTGATTTGACAAATTGTTATAATCTTGAATTCGATATGAAGTATGCAACGCAAAGTCAAGCGGGTCCCTGCGAAGGTCCTGACTTATTTTGTGAGGGTGTAAGAATTCAGTATTCCAATGATCAAGGAAATACATGGTATAACTGGGATGGATCTTTAGAACAGCCATGGTCTCCTCCAGGAAGTGGATTGCCTGATGCGTTAACAGGGAATTGTGCGACACATCCGGTTTATAATTATACAGGATTAGGATATTGGGATCCTGACACATTAAATGTTGGTGGGTCAGCAAGCAGTCCGTTTGTAAATTGGTTTCATGTGAATACTGCTCTCCCTGCGGCTGCACGTACTCCTCAAACTAGGATTAGATGGATTCAATTATCTTCTTCCGCTAATTCATTTGATCATTGGGGATTAGATAATGTTAAAATAGGCTGTCAAGCTTATGCTCCAGGAGATTATACTTGGACAGGTGGTGCTGCTGTAGATACTATACCTCCTCATTTGCCACAGGGAGGGTTACATCTTATTACTCCAGATATTCTTGGAACTTATGAATGGGTAGTAACATTTGTCGATAGTTCTGTTATGGCGCAAGGTGCTCCAGGTCCTGATATATGTCATGANACTGTTGTTTTTATTGGTGTCGCTTCATTTGATTATCATATTTATCATGTTTCCTGTTATGGTTTTAATGATGGGATGATTTCTATTGATCAACTTAATAATTCATCTTCTATTTATAGTTTTTCAATTAATGGGGTTTTAAATACTAACCCTATACCTTACGATACTGTTTTTGATAATTTGTCAGCTGGAACCTATAATATTTCTATTTCTGATAATGGTCAGTGTCAGATTAATGATTCTATATCCATTAATGAACCAAATTTTCCTTTACAAATATCAACTTCATCAGCAGATTCTTTATACCTATGTTATAATGCTCCATCTGGATCTGCAGTAGCTATGGCTACAGGTGGTACACCTGTTTATAGTTATGAATGGTTTGATGGTAGTTACAACCCTATAGGTACAAGTGATAGTATTAGTGGACTTAGTGGAGGTAGTTATTTTGCTAAAGTTACAGATGCAAATGGTTGTGATACATTTGCTACTATCCAGGTTCTTCAGATGCAAACTCCTCTTGTGAGTAACAATCAAGTTTTAGGTGTTGCTTGTAAGGGTGATAGTACTGGTGTGATAGTTGCTCAAGCTACAGGTAGCCAATCTCCATATAGATATTATTGGTTTATGCCTTCAGGGGATAGTATTTTAAAATCTAATACTGATCAATTTTCTTTTAGCAGAGACACATTAAAGAATCTTCCATCCGGTACGTATGATTTACATATTTATGATGCTAATGGTTGTTTTGAGAATTATACGATAACAGTTGGTGAACCCGCTGTATCTTTATCTATCGATAGTATATTGGTTAGTAATACAGTGACATGCTACGGAGAGAGTACTGGTTCAGCTCAGATGTATGTTAGTGGAGGAATGCCTAATTATTATTATTTATGGGATAATGGAGAGCAAGGGTCTAATGCTATTCAGTTGAATGCTGGTTTTCATACAGTTGAGTTAACAGATGATTGGGGTTGTGTAGTTCATGATAGTGTGTATATATCTGAGAACCCAGAGATTGTAAGCACCATAGTGGTTGATAATGAGGTTAGTTGTTATGGTTTGTCTGATGGTAGTGTAAGTGTGACTTCTGTTGGTGGCGTTCCTAGTTATACATATTTTTGGTCGAATGGTTGGACTCAGATAGGTAACTCTAGTACAAATAGTGGTTTAGTGTATGGTAGTTATTATCTTACTACTCAAGATATTTATGGTTGTNANGTTTTTGATAGTGTGTTGGTTGCTCAGCCTGATCCGCTTTTTGTAGAGTCAAGTGAGATAGATAGTATTTCTTGTTATGGTTATGATGATGGGTTGGCGTATGCTTATGCAAGTGGAGGTACATCTCCTTATACTTTTTATTGGGATAGTTTGTCGGGTTATATTGGTGATACTAATGGTATGTTAAGTCCAGGAGTTCATACGGTTTATGTTGTAGATTCTAGAGGATGTCAAGCTACAGATACTGTTTTAACTCATGAGCCTCCTGTTTTTGAGGTAGATATTTTAGATCAACATACAATTCTTCCTTATTGTATAGGTGTTGCTTCAGCAAGTCTAACTTCTTTAGCAAACGGAGGTACTCCTCCTTATACTTATCAATGGGATGATAATCCTATTACTCCACAAACGAGTCCTATTGCAAGTAATTTATTGGCGGGNATTTACACCATTACGGTTACGGATAGTAGGGGGTGTATAGTTACCGATACCAAGGATATTGATACAGTGACAAATACTATGACTTCTACAGTATCATCTTTAATAATGTATAATGGATATCATGTTAGTTGTTATGGGGCTAATGATGGAATGTTGCGAGTTGTTGGTGGTGGTACAGATCACTTACCTTTAACTTATCAGTGGTATGGTCCTAATGGTTTTAATTCAATAAATGATACTATTGTAGATTTAGTAGCAGGAACATATTCTGTTACGGTTCTTGACACTAATTTATGTGCTGTTAACACAAGTTTTGATATTACAACGCCAGATGCTTTNGAATATACGGTATTAGGTGTTTTAAGACATGAGAGTTGTGAGGGTTCTTGTAATGCTCAGCTTAATATAGATCTTACAGGTGGAGTTGCTCCTTATACGGGTATTTCTACAGATTTTAATAGTGGTACTGTTATCACATCTTTGATGATAGGTGATAGTATTTTAGGAGATTTATGCTCTGGTGTATGGGATATTTCATTGACGGATGTAAATGGTTGTAGTTCTTCTGTTATGCCTGGTGGTATATCTAATCAGACGGTAGGTTTTGTTAATCAAACTTCTGCTCAAGTTGATATGAATAGTATTGTTAATGTTTTGTGTTATGGATCTTCGACAGGAAGTCTTGATGTTTATAATCCAAATATAAGTTCAAATTATAGTTATACTTGGGAGAATGTAAATAATCCTGGTGTATCCGTTGGTACAGGATTTAGTGCTGTTAATCTTCCAGCTGGTTACTATGTTTTAATGGCACAGTATACAGATAGTTTAAATTTTGGTCCTTATATGGGTTGTACTAATAGAGATACTGTAGAGATTACACAGATTGATGAGATTATTATTCAGGCTGTTATTAGAGATGTAGATTGTTATGGCAATAATACTGGTAGAATATCAGTTNANCCAGNANTTAGGTGGANNNNTNTCTGGTGGGACACCGAATCCATCTAATCCNTTNTATTATTANACNTGGANNCCNTNNGGAANTGGNNNNGGTNNAACTATAAATAATTTGGTAGCGGGTTTTTATAGTCTAAGTGTTGAAGATGCTAATGGTTGTGTTAAGGTAGACACATTTGATGTTAGTGAACCTAATTTGTTAGTTGTATCTCTCAGTCAAAGTGGTGCTGATTTAACTTCAACTGTTACAGGTGGAGTTCCAGGATATTTATATCAATGGAAAGAATTTAGTAATCCTGGAGTTGTATTGTCACAAGGTATATCTTATACGGTACTAACTCCTGGTAGTTATTATTTAGAGGTAGAAGACGCTAATGGTTGTATTGTTCAGTCAGATACTGTTACTTATATGGAGACCTCTTTGGATTTGATTACTGATTTAGATGTTTCAATTTACCCAAATCCATTTACAAGTTATACTAAATTAGATTTTGGACAGGTAATTATAAAGTCTGAGGTTAAGGTTGTGGATATGTTAGGTAATGTTGTTGATATATATGAGATAGATAATCAACGAGAGTTAATTATAGAAAGAGGCACCAAGAGTAAAGGTGTGTATTTTGTAGAAATAAATATAAATAACAATAAAATATTTAAAAAGATAACAATAAAGTAATATTAACATTCTATTTATGAGTATAATCATTCTTGTGTAAGAATATTTAAAGATTATATTTGCAGATTTAGAATTTAAAAAAGTAGATATGATATATCAGAAAATAGCAAATAAACAAATGTTTAATAGTACTACTTCTCTTGGATTAGTACTTTTTGTCTTTTTGGGGATATTTAATGTGAATACGTTATATTCTCAGAATTCATATACAATAAATACTGGAGGAACTGCTGATGTGTACATCCCAAATACTCTAAATATTAATGTTGGAGACACAGTACATTGGGTAAATATTGGTGGCTTTCATAATGTCAATGCTACTTTAACAAGTTTCCCTAATAATCCCGAAGGTTTTGGTAATGCTGTTAGTAGTGCAAATTGGACATTTACTCATGTTTTTTCTTTAGCTGGGACTTATAATTATCAGTGTGACCCTCATGCTATGATGGGTATGAATGGTACGATAAATGTTAATAGCAGTATTTGTCCACCAATATTGACATTTAATACTGTTAATGCTACTGACGCATTTTCTAATGACGCTGAAATTACCATTTCAGTTGATCCTTCAGCTAATGGTCCTTTTGATTACTATCTGTTTGATGCAACTGGAAGCATTATTCAAGGTCCATTCATGTCACAATCGTCAAATGTATTTACTTTTTCCGGATTGTCTTCTGGATATTATGAGTTTGCAGTAAATAATAATGAATGTGCAAATTTAGGTTTACCAGGATTTAATAGTATTGACTCAGTAAATATTTATACTATAAATGGGGGAACGATTTCATACAATGGATTTTTTGGATACTGTGGAAGTTCAGGAGCTGACATAACAGCATATAATAATGGTTGTTCATCTCCTAATAATTTAGGTAATCAGTTTGTATTAACTGACATATCAGGAAATGTATTAGATAGTACCGTTTCCATGTTAGACTCCATTGTATATACAGGTTTATTAACAAATCAATATATTTTACACATTACAAATCTTGATAATAATTGTATTTCACTTGATACTTTTATTATTACATCTAATACATTACAATCTTCTTATACTGTCACAAACCCTTCTGGAACCAATGTCGCAGATGGTTCTTTCATATTAAATATTAGTGGAGGAACATCCCCTTTATATATTAGTACTGATAATGGAAGTAGTTATAATCCCTGGAATAATGGAACTCCAATAACTGGTTTGCTTCCTGGAAATTACAACATATATGTAGTTGATGTTAACGGATGTCAATCAACTGATGTAATAAATCTTATCTATAATAGTTGTTCATCGGTAATTGATACTATTGGATCATGTGATCAAATATGGTTAACTGCTACTACATCTAATATAATTAGTGGATTATATAATTATACATATAATTTATATCTAGATGGTAATTTATTGGAAACCATTAATTCAACTTCTGATTCAATAGTTTTTAATACAATGGTTAGTGATTCAGGTCAATACTCTATTGATGTAATTAACGATACAACTGGTTGTATATCCTCTGATGCAATCAATATATTTCCAAATTCTATGACAATCAATGTATTAACATTAAATAATGTTACAGGTTTAGGAGCATGTGATGGATTTATTGCTATTGAAGTATTACAATCTTTACCTCAATATCCTTACACAATTACATGGACTGACAGTGCTGGTAATATAGTTAGTCCCCCTACAAGTCCATTTAATAATTCTTCCTTATCTAATTTATGTGAAGGTCTTTATTGTATAGAAGTATCTGATGGTACACCTTGTACAATTACGGAATGTTTTGATATTTCTTTTATACCATGTAATGTTTCCTTATCTATTACTGATAGTATAGATTGTTTTGGAGGCTTTGGACAAATTTTAGCTTCTGTTGATACAGCATTAGTGCCTATAGGTCCTCTTCCTTTTGTAGATAGATATACATATACGCTATATTCTTTAAACCCTCAAATTCAAATTGGGCCATTACAGAACACTAATGCTTTAAGTGTTACTTACCCTGGATTAATTAGCGGAGGATATCTGGTAGAGGTTACGGATAACTCATATGGAACTACTTGTAGTGCTGATTCTATCTTTTTATCTCAGCCTGATGAAATTAATATTTATTTAAGTACAGATAGTACATCCGCGCCTTGGATTTTAGATGGTTCAATAACAATTGATTCTATTGTTGGAGGTACACCTCCATATCAATATGAATGGTACGATTCTGTAGGTAATATATTTTCTAATGCCAGTACATCCGTTACAGGTTTAGGATACTCTAATCAGTATAATGGTGGTTATACTTTAGTTGTTGAGGATACTAATTTATGTGCTCAACAAGTAACAGTATATATTCATCCTCAAAATTCTGGAGCAAATTTAGCTGTTGATTCCGTAGGAGTTGAGGATGCGAGCTGTTATGGTTTATGTGATGGTAAGTTGTTCATGTTACCTTTTGATGTGGGACCTTCTTCTGTTCCTCCTTTTACTTATGTATGGAGAAATGCAACTACTGGGGTTATAATGAGAGTGGATTCTCTGGGATCTTCCCAATATAATGGAGCTCCATCTCATGTTGCTACCTATACCAATAGATGTGCCGGTTTTTATACTTTAGAAATTACGGATTATTATGGAAATAGTTTGCCTCCAATAGATTTTACTGTTAATCAACCAGATTCTATTTCTGTAGATATAGGTCAAGATATTATTTTAGATTGTGGAGAAGATACAGTCTTAACAGCTTCTGCTACAGGAGGGAATAGGACTAGAGACACGACGTTAATTAATACCTTTATACTTGATTTTAATAATCCAAATGGTATAGGTGATACTTTAATGACAGGTGGTATTTACCTGCTTGAAGTTAGTGGTACTTTAACAGATGGTTTTGGAAATAATTTTGATGCTGCATATGATTATACAGCTACTCCTCCTTCTGAGGTTATGTTGTGGAATTTTGATGGAAATAATACTCATAGACCTGTTCCAAATGTATATGACGCTTCACATGTCTATTCTTTCCAATTTATCGCTTCCAATGCAGGAGGAATACCAGGTATGGGTGTTCATACTTGGTCTGTACCTTCAAATGGATATTTAGGGCAATTAACATGTAATTTATATTCAATTGANACAGGTATTTATAATTATAGTTATACATGGACCTCAAATCCTTTACAGTTTCCAATCATTATTAGTGATGAAGATACATGTTATATGAATCCAGGATTGACTATTACTGATTATATTGTTACTGTTGTAGATGATCAAGGTTGTTCTGCTTCAGATACAGTTAATGTATCTTGGGATCGGTATATTCTAAATTTTGATCAAATTAATGTAACTAATGTTATTCCATGTTATGGAGACGCTTCTGGTACAATTTCGGTATCTGCTGATCCTACAACTGGTTTTGCTCCATATGTTTATAGTGACCCAGTTATAGGTACGAATGGGGCGTTAACATACACTTCAACTAATGATACAACTTTTGGTTTAGTTGCTGGTAGTTATGTCTTTTGTTTACAAGATAGTTTAGGATGTTTATCTCATGATACTATTGTTACAATTACTCAGCCAGACTCGATTTGGGCTTGCGGAATTGGTAATTTGAATTCACAATTTTTGATTGATAATTTCAGTATGAATTTTGATACTATTTCTACTGAATTTAATCATCAGACTCCAATATCTACTTTGATTGGAGTAGATTATTTAGTTACAGTAAGTGGAACATATGGATTGAATTTCTTTAATCCTAATCATAAAGATGCAGCCTTTATTATTAATAATGGTATTCCTCATTCTGATTGGGGATTAAATGGGTTGCCAGTCAGGCCAGATTTAGATGTTTATAATTCTACTCACCAATATTCATANACTGTTTCAGGNAATGGTAATCCAATATCTTTTAATTTCACTGATGTGAATGGTTCATATAATGATAATGCTGGTAATCTAACTTTTTCTGTATATAAATTAGGATGTGCAAATACAGATACTGTATATACTTGTAGTGGAGATAGTACAGCATTTTCATCAATTTCTGCTACAGGAGGCGTTCCTTTTGACCCAGATGGAGTCCCAAATTCTGGAGATGAATTTTATAATTTTGATTGGCAGGATAATTCTGGAAATAGCTGGAATAATTACGCAGTTACCAATGGTGTTGTTTCTAACATTACCGGTATTCCAGCCGGTGATTATACTGTAACTATTTCAGATGCGAATGGATGTAACAATTATCAAAGGTATTTAAAAGTATTACAGGCACCTACACCATTATTAATTGATAGTACAGAAGTTTTGGATGTTTTATGTTTTGGTTTAGAGACTGCGGAGGTTAAAGCTTATTTTTCAGGTGGTTATGGTCCATATTTAACTGTTCTTACTCATATCAATGGTGGGTCTATAGATACTGTGTATTCATCTTCTAATGATATTGATAGCGTTACAGTTGATAGCTTAATTTATGGAAGTTATACTCTTTATATTTATGATTCTCTTCCTAATGATTTAAATGGCAATTATTTCTGTCCTCAGATATTTAATTTTGTTATAACTCAACCGCAAACTCCAATGTCAAGCACTATTAATTTGTTAAGTCATGTGAGTTGTTGGGGCGACTCAACAGGTAAAGCTAGAGTAATTCCTAGTGGAGGACAATCTCAGTTGCCATATTCATTTTTATGGGACAATGGAGAAAATACCGCGATAGCTGATTCTCTTTGGGCAGATGAAAACTCTCCTTATCCTTCAGCTCAATGGCAAGGTGTAACTATTACAGATGCAAATGGGTGTTCAATTAGAGATAGTATCCAAATAGAACATTTGAATGAAGAGATTTTAGCTTTTAATACACTTGATGGTTCTAATACTGTTCAAGTAATACAAAATGTACAGTGCTACAATGCATGTGATGCTATAGCTACGGTGTCTTCAATTGGAGGAGTTCTTCCACATACTTACTCATGGGATATGGGTAATATAGGTAATTTCATGCCTGATACAGTGACCGGTATATGTTATGGTGGACATGACGTAATTATTGAAGATCAGGTTGGATGTAGAAAAACAGTTGAGTTCCAGATATCTCAACCAGATGAGCTGTTCGCAAATGCACAGTGGGTTGATCATATTGATTGTTATGGATATGATAATGGTATTGCTCATGGTACCGCTACTGGAGGTACATTAGGATATACTTTTGTATGGGATAGTTTAACTGGTCAAATGAATGATACTGCTTACAATTTAACTCCTGGTATTCATACAGTATATGTAATAGATGCTAATGGGTGTATGGCTACTGATACAGTTACTATTACTGAGCCTACGGAATTATTTATACATATTCAAGATACTTCTACAATATACTCTTATTGTACAGGTACTAATTCTGCAAAATTATGTGCGATTGCCTTTGGTGGAATAGAGCCATATAATTATGTTTGGTCAGATGTGTTGGGTCAGACAACACCATGTGCTGATGATTTAATAGCAGGTATTTATACAGTTACAGTATTAGATGATAGAGGATGTTCAGCTTCAGATAGTCGCAATATTGATTCTGTAACTAATACTATGTCGGCTACTACTTCTACAACTCATGTAACTTGCTTTGGATTAGCTGATGGATCTACTTACGTAGATAATGTATTTGGAGCTGTAGCTCCATATACCTATAGTTGGAATTATCCAAATGGAACTACGGTAGCACAGAATAATATTAACTTCTTATACGCAGGAAACTATGCGGTAACTATTACAGATAGCAATAATTGTAGTATTACTATATATTCTGATGTAATTGAGCCAGATAGATTGGAATATACCTTGTATAATGTTCAAGGATCAACTTGTTTTGGTGCATGTGATGGATCAATATCTGTAGATGTTGATGGTGGTTCATCTCCATATTTTTATGACTTTGATCAAAATGGTACTTTTCCATTTGTTAATCCTGTAACATTAATAGATGATTCTTTAATTACCGGTTTATGTGCGGATGATTATGATATATATATTACTGATATCAATGATTGTATTGGTACAGTTCTTTGGGGTGGTACTTGGCAGACAACAATTGATTCGGGGGTAGTTGTTGATATTTCAGGTGTTAATGTTACTCAACCTGCTTCATGTTATAATAGTGCAGATGGCCATGCAAATGTAATCTCTCCAAACCCTTTATTTACGTATACTTGGGAAACCTTGTCAGGTATTGTTATAGATACCGGAGTTTTCACGACTATTTTGACTGGAGGGAATTATAATGTTGTTGCTCATTATGCAGATAGCTCTAGTTTTGGTCAGGTTTATTCTGGTTGTGACTTTACTTATACATTCAATATGCCTTCTCCAGCACAAATACAAGATAATGAGATTGTTGTTCCAATATCTTGTTATGAAGATACTGATGGAAGTATATCTTTAAATGCTAGTGGTGGATCTGGTGGTCCATATATATACCAATGGGATACAACAGTGTCTGTTCCTAATGGATCAACATCTTCAGCTATTAATAACCTGCAGGAAGATACATATACTGTAACGATTACTGATGCTTCTGGATGTACAGAAACTATTGAATATGATATGATTCAACCAGATGTCTTAACTAATAATTTTACTAATATATCTCATGCAAGTTGTAATGGTGTGAATGATGGTTCTGTTACAGCAAATCCTTCAGGAGGAACATCTCCTTATGGTTATTCATGGGCTCCTGCTGGTGGGGGAGGACAGATTGCTAATGGATTGTCTGCTGGTACTTATACAGTTACTATTTCAGACGCAAGAAATTGTCAAGAAAACTTTACAATTGATATAAATGAGCCAGATGCAATTATTTCTGGAGTAGAGCCAAATGCTTTTTATGGGAATGATCCTTCAGGATTAATCTCATACCACATTAGTTGTAATGGATTATCTGATGGTTCATCCATCGTTAATTTAGGTGGTGGAACGGCTCCTTATAATTTTAATTGGTCTACTGGGGGAACTGGTCAGTTAGAATCAAACATGCCTGCAGGTTTACATTCAGTTACAGTTACTGATGATAATGGTTGTTCAGAAATTATGAATATAGAATTAATAGAACCTGATGTACTGGTTGTTAATGGTACTTCATCCGGGGATTATAATCCTTACCCAGGTGGATTTGATATTAGTTGTAAGGGACTGAATGATGGTGTATGCTACGCTGATCCATTTGGAGGTGTTCCAGGAACTGCGGGTTATATTTATAGTTGGTCTGGACCTATTAATGGACAGATCGCTAATCTTGATCAAATATCGAATCTATTCGTTGGTACATATTCTGTAACAGTTACGGATGCGAATGGTTGTACTGATGTACAGTCATTTACTTTAACAGAACCAGCTGATGATTTTGTAGCTACTGTTCATTTAGTAGATTACGCTGGTGCGGGAATAGCGCCTCTATCAGTTAGTTTTGAAGATGCTACAGTTACTGTTGATGATATACAACATACTTTTTATTGGCCTTCAGGTGATTCTGTATTATATAATGGCAATGGTTCTACTAGTCAGAATGTAACATTTCCTTCTAAAACTTTTACAGAGATTGGACCAAACGCAGTTGATATAATTGTAACTAATATGAATTCTGGTTGTACTGATGATACCACATTTATAATTGATGTTCAAGGTATTCCTGAAATTAATAATGTATTTACTCCTAATGGAGATGGTATTAATGATTATTTCAATTTTGGTGAATATGCTATGAAGTCAATTTCTGTTAGTTTATATAATAGATGGGGAGAAGAAGTGTATAGTTGGAGCACTTCTAATACACAGTGGGATGGAAGAGGAATTGATGGTGAAGATGTAGCTGAAGGTGTGTATTATTATGTTTTAAATGCTATTGGTCAGGATGGTTTTGTATATGAACGAAAGGGTTCTATTACTTTATTGAGATAGATAATATAAAGAAATTCCCTAATTAGGGAATTTCTTATTTTAAAATAAATTTTAGATGAATAGAATTTTATTAACAATTTTCTCTTTTTTATGTATTGTAATAATTAATGCTCAGATTATTATTTCTAATGATACTTCTTTTTGTACTCCTCAATCTATTGATCTTTATGCATTGAGTGCAACACAATCTAGCATGCAAGTAGATGATATGCATGATGTAGTTGTTCCTCTAGGGTTTAATTTTCAATTTTATGGGAATACTTACAATTCTTGTGTTGTGTCAGGAAATGGATATGTAACATTTGACACTACAGTTGCAAATACTGGATCACCTTGGGCTATTAATGTTGCAATACCAAACCCAGGTCAAATGCCTGAAAATGCTATTATGGCTCCATGGCAAGATATAAATACAGGTGTCTCGGGAAGTATATATTATGGTACTACTGGTATTGCTCCAAATAGAAAGTTTACTGTTACATGGTGTGAAATAGCAATGTTTTCATGTACTCAAGATCTACATACTTCTCAAGTAGTTATTCATGAAGGTTCTAATAAGATAGAGATGTTTTTACAAGATAAGCCATTGTGTTTAACATGGAATGCAGGTGCTGCTGTTCAAGGTTTGGTGGATGCGAATTCTGTTAATGCGGATATAGTTGACGATCCTACTTTATTTATGCCTCGTAACTTTCCATTAACATGGACAGCAACAAATGAAGGTTGGGAGTTTATTCCAAATGGACCTAATTCCTATAATATTAATCAAATACCTTACTCTCCTATAATTGCGGGTTCTGCTACTTGGACAGACAATAATGGTGCAATTATTGGTGTTGGACCTTCAGTAACAGTTAGTCCTTCTATTACTTCTACGTATTATTGTTCTGTTACAGGAAATTGTGCAGATTCTTCTTTAATTGATTCGATAACTATTTCTATTTCTGGTTGTTTAGATATAGGTCTTGCTTCTACTCAAGCTTCATGTTTAGGAACTGATGGAACAATTTCTGTTACTCCTGATATTTCTACAACTACTCCGCCATGGCTTATTGAGTTACAGGATTTTAACGGATTGAATATTCAAGTTGCAAACAACATAATGAATTCAACATATATTTTTTCAAATGTAGTGACAGGTTCATATATTGTAAAAATTACTGAGTCTAATGGGGATTCTGATCAAGATACTATTGTAGTTACACAGATTCAGAATCCGATAAATATGAATACATCAATTACGCAACATGTTTCATGTTTTGGTGGTGATAATGGTTCTATTGCAGTTACACCATCTGGAGGTTCCTTACCTTATCAATTTTATATTAATGGGGTTTTAAATACTAATCCATTTCCTTATGACAGCGTGTTTACAGACCTTTTTCCAGGTATATATGTTGTTTCCGTAATTGATAGTGATAATTGTATGAATAAGGATACTGTATTCATTGGGCAGCCTAATTTCCCATTACAGTTAACTACTAATGCTGAGAAATTTTTAAATTGTTATAATACTCCATCTGGATCTGCAGTAGCTATGGCTACAGGTGGTACACCTGTTTATAGTTATGAATGGTTTGATGGTAGTTACAACCCTATAGGTACAAGTGATAGTATTAGTGGACTTAGTGGAGGTAGTTATTTTGCTAAAGTTACAGATGCAAATGGTTGTGATACATTTGCTACTATCCAGGTTCTTCAGATGCAAACTCCTCTTGTGAGTAACAATCAAGTTTTAGGTGTTGCTTGTAAGGGTGATAGTACTGGTGTGATAGTTGCTCAAGCTACAGGTAGCCAATCTCCATATAGATATTATTGGTTTATGCCTTCAGGGGATAGTATTTTAAAATCTAATACTGATCAATTTTCTTTTAGCAGAGACACATTAAAGAATCTTCCATCCGGTACGTATGATTTACATATTTATGATGCTAATGGTTGTTTTGAGAATTATACGATAACAGTTGGTGAACCCGCTGTATCTTTATCTATCGATAGTATATTGGTTAGTAATACAGTGACATGCTACGGAGAGAGTACTGGTTCAGCTCAGATGTATGTTAGTGGAGGAATGCCTAATTATTATTATTTATGGGATAATGGAGAGCAAGGGTCTAATGCTATTCAGTTGAATGCTGGTTTTCATACAGTTGAGTTAACAGATGATTGGGGTTGTGTAGTTCATGATAGTGTGTATATATCTGAGAACCCAGAGATTGTAAGCACCATAGTGGTTGATAATGAGGTTAGTTGTTATGGTTTGTCTGATGGTAGTGTAAGTGTGACTTCTGTTGGTGGCGTTCCTAGTTATACATATTTTTGGTCGAATGGTTGGACTCAGATAGGTAACTCTAGTACAAATAGTGGTTTAGTGTATGGTAGTTATTATCTTACTACTCAAGATATTTATGGTTGTAATGTTTTTGATAGTGTGTTGGTTGCTCAGCCTGATCCGCTTTTTGTAGAGTCAAGTGAGATAGATAGTATTTCTTGTTATGGTTATGATGATGGGTTGGCGTATGCTTATGCAAGTGGAGGTACATCTCCTTATACTTTTTATTGGGATAGTTTGTCGGGTTATATTGGTGATACTAATGGTATGTTAAGTCCAGGAGTTCATACGGTTTATGTTGTAGATTCTAGAGGATGTCAAGCTACAGATACTGTTTTAACTCATGAGCCTCCTGTTTTTGAGGTAGATATTTTAGATCAACATACAATTCTTCCTTATTGTATAGGTGTTGCTTCAGCAAGTCTAACTTCTTTAGCAAACGGAGGTACTCCTCCTTATACTTATCAATGGGATGATAATCCTATTACTCCACAAACGAGTCCTATTGCAAGTAATTTATTGGCGGGTATTTACACCATTACGGTTACGGATAGTAGGGGGTGTATAGTTACCGATACCAAGGATATTGATACAGTGACAAATACTATGACTTCTACAGTATCATCTTTAATAATGTATAATGGATATCATGTTAGTTGTTATGGGGCTAATGATGGAATGTTGCGAGTTGTTGGTGGTGGTACAGATCACTTACCTTTAACTTATCAGTGGTATGGTCCTAATGGTTTTAATTCAATAAATGATACTATTGTAGATTTAGTAGCAGGAACATATTCTGTTACGGTTCTTGACACTAATTCTTGTTCCAAGAACACAAGTTTTGATATTACAACGCCAGATGCTTTGGAATATACGGTATTAGGTGTTTTAAGACATGAGAGTTGTGAGGGTTCTTGTAATGCTCAGCTTAATATAGATCTTACAGGTGGAGTTGCTCCTTATACGGGTATTTCTACAGATTTTAATAGTGGTACTGTTATCACATCTTTGATGATAGGTGATAGTATTTTAGGAGATTTATGCTCTGGTGTATGGGATATTTCATTGACGGATGTAAATGGTTGTAGTTCTTCTGTTATGCCTGGTGGTATATCTAATCAGACGGTAGGTTTTGTTAATCAAACTTCTGCTCAAGTTGATATGAATAGTATTGTTAATGTTTTGTGTTATGGATCTTCGACAGGAAGTCTTGATGTTTATAATCCAAATATAAGTTCAAATTATAGTTATACTTGGGAGAATGTAAATAATCCTGGTGTATCCGTTGGTACAGGATTTAGTGCTGTTAATCTTCCAGCTGGTTACTATGTTTTAATGGCACAGTATACAGATAGTTTAAATTTTGGTCCTTATATGGGTTGTACTAATAGAGATACTGTAGAGATTACACAGATTGATGAGATTATTATTCAGGCTGTTATTAGAGATGTAGATTGTTATGGCAATAATACTGGTAGAATATCAGTTAATCCAAATTTAGGTGGATCCATATCTGGTGGGAATTCAAATTATATATTACAGTGGAACCCTTTAGGAACTGGTTCTGGTCAAACTATAAATAATTTGGTAGCGGGTTTTTATAGTCTAAGTGTTGAAGATGCTAATGGTTGTGTTAAGGTAGACACATTTGATGTTAGTGAACCTAATTTGTTAGTTGTATCTCTCAGTCAAAGTGGTGCTGATTTAACTTCAACTGTTACAGGTGGAGTTCCAGGATATTTATATCAATGGAAAGAATTTAGTAATCCTGGAGTTGTATTGTCACAAGGTATATCTTATACGGTACTAACTCCTGGTAGTTATTATTTAGAGGTAGAAGACGCTAATGGTTGTATTGTTCAGTCAGATACTGTTACTTATATGGAGACCTCTTTGGATTTGATTACTGATTTAGATGTTTCAATTTACCCAAATCCATTTACAAGTTATACTAAATTAGATTTTGGACAGGTAATTATAAAGTCTGAGGTTAAGGTTGTGGATATGTTAGGTAATGTTGTTGATATATATGAGATAGATAATCAACGAGAGTTAATTATAGAAAGAGGCACCAAGAGTAAAGGTGTGTATTTTGTAGAAATAAATATAAATAACAATAAAATATTTAAAAAGATAACAATAAAGTA
>PAUF01000017.1 GCA_002712715.1 Flavobacteriales bacterium
AAAGAAAGCATGTTCTAAATCTGAAAAGAAAGCATGTTCTAAATCTGAAAAGAAAGCATGTTCTAAATCTGAAAAAGTATCATGTTGTAAATCTAAAAAAACATCATGCTGTAAAGACAAAATATAAGACTACAATAATTTTACATTAACTAGCCACTGTAATAAGTGGCTTTTTTTATATACAAAATGAATATTATAAATAATGAAATAGAAGAATACGTTAATTCTCATACTCAAAAAGAAACTAAGATACTTAAAGAGATTAATAGTGATACATGGAAAAAAACTATTAACCCTAGAATGTTATCAGGACATTTACAAGGAAGGTTTTTAAGCATGTTTTCGCAACTGATTACTCCTAACAGCATTATAGAAATTGGAACATTTACAGGATACTCTGCATTATGTTTAGCTGAAGGATTACCCAATAATGGAAAACTATATACTATTGACAACAATGAAGAACATTTAAAAATTGCGCAACACAACTTTTCAAAATCAGAATACAAAAAAAATATTTTCATACGTGAAGGGGAAGCTCTTGAAATAATTCCAGAAATAAATGAGAATTTTCAATTGGCTTTTATTGATGCTGATAAAGAGAATTACTGCAAATACTATGAAATGTTAATGCAAAAAATAGATGTTAATGGATATATAATTGCTGATAATGTGCTTTGGAGTGGGAAGGTGTTGGACCCTAAAGATAATGAAACAAAAGCATTGGACGATTATAATAAATTAACATATGCCGACCATAGAACAGAAAATTATCTTCTTCCAATTAGAGATGGATTGATGATATCAAAAAAGATATCAGATTAAAAGAATAGTTTGGAAAATATATGTCAATTTTTAAAAATACTGAAATAGCATTTAAAAATAAATCAACACAAGATTTAAATAGAGCATACCTGTTATTTAAAGCTATAAATAACAAAATCTTGTCTTTTGTATCGATTAACCTTTTAAAGTTATCTCTGTATTTTAATATACCAATTGATTTTATTATAAAAAATACTGTATTTAAACAATTTTGTGGTGGTATTAGTATAAACGATTGTCAAAATACAATACATAAACTTGCAAAATCTAATATTGGTACAATTCTTGACTTTTCTGCAGAAGGAAAAGAAAAAGATGAAGATTTTATAAGGGTAACTAATGAAATAATTGACACTATAAATGAAGCTTGTACTAATCAAGATATTCCATTTGCTGTTTTTAAAATGACAGGAATTACAAAAAAATCAATTTTAGAAACATTAAGTAAAAACGTAAAATATTTACAAGAAAAAATACAGTTTATTTTTGATAAAGAAAATGAAATTAATGGTAAATATTTGACTAAAAGTGAGAGGGAAATAATGGATTTTTTGCTAAGATTAAAAAAAATATGTGATGCCTCATTTAACAAAAATGTACGGCTATTTATAGACGCGGAAGAAAGCTGGATTCAAGAAGCTATAGATAATATAGTAATAGATTTGATGAATAGATATAATAAAGAAAAAGCAATTATATTTAACACTATACAAATGTATAGAGTAGATAGAATACATTATCTGAATAATATTATAAATCAAGCTAAGTCTAATGATTTTTTCATTGGTTTAAAAATTGTTCGTGGAGCGTATCATGATAAAGAAATAAGTAAATCTATGTTATTAGGAGACAAGTCTCCTCCAGTATATCTAAATAAAAAACATACTGATATCGACTTTAACAAAGCTCTGAAAATATGTATAGAAAATATTAAATATATATCAATATGCGCTGGAACTCACAATGAAAATAGTTGCAGATATCTGATAGATCTAATGAAAGAAAATCAAATCGATCCCGATGATAATAGAATATTTTTTTCTCAACTATTAGGAATGAGTGATCATATTAGTTATAATGCATCAAATTTAGGATATAATGTCTCAAAATATGTCCCATACGGACCTGTAAAAGAAGTGATACCATACTTGATAAGAAGAGCTGAAGAAAACACATCAATAAAAGGTCAGATGGGAAGAGAATTAAAAAATATAATAATAGAACGAAAAAGAAGATTACATTTGAATAGGAACTCTAATTCCCAATAACTTCATAGCATTATAAATTACTTCTGAGACTTTTTTAGATAAACAAATTCTAAAAAATTGAACCTTCTCATCAGAATTGTTGAGAATGGGTATATTTTGATAAAAAGCATTATAACTTTTAACTAATTCATATATATAATTAGCAATTATAGAAGGGCTCTGATTATCAGCTGACTCTTGAATTATATTAGGAAAATTTAATATTTTTTTAATTAATATTTTTTCTAATTCTAATAATGAGGAAATTTGAATTGTATTTGATGATAAATTACATTTGCTTAAGATTGATTGAATTCTAGCATATGTATACTGTATAAAAGGTCCTGTGTTACCATTAAAATCAATCGACGCTTTAGGATCAAATAACATTCTTTTCTTAGGGTCAACCTTTAATATGTAATATTTTAGGGCTCCCAAACCTATTATACGATGTAAATCTTCTAAATCAGACTGGGACATACTATCTAATTTTCCTAATTCAGAAGTAATTAACTGAGATTTCAAAATCATATCTGATATAAGTTCATCAGCATCTACTACTGTACCCTCTCTAGATTTCATTTTTCCAGAAGGCAAATCAATCATACCATATGAGAGATGAAAACAATTATTAGACCATTTATATTCTAATCTTTTTAAAATCAAAAATAATACCATAAAATGATAATCTTGTTCATTACCAACAGTATAGATCATTTTAGTGAAATCAAAATCTTTGTGTCTTTGCAATGCTGTGCCTAAATCTTGAGTCATATATACTGAAGTACCATCAGAACGTAATAATATTTTTTTATCTAATCCTTCTTTAGATAAATCTATCCAAACAGAACCATCACTTTCTCTATAAAAAACGTTTTTTTCTAATCCATAATCTATGATCTCTTTGCCCAATATATAAGTTTCGCTTTCAAAATAATTCTTATCAAAAGTAACTTCCAATTTTTTATAAGTCATGTCAAAACCTGCATATACCCAATTATTCATTTTTTTCCATAAATTGATAATATCAGCATCCTGATCTTCCCATCTTTTTAACATATCCTTAGCTTCTAGAATTATTGGGGTATTCGCTTCAGATTCTTCCTCACTCATTCCATTCTTTAATAATTTTTGTTTCTGTTGCTCATGAAACTTATTAAATTCCACATAATATTTTCCAACTAAATGGTCACCCTTGACACCTGTATTTTGAGGAGTCTCATTATTACCAAACTTAAGCCACGCAACCATTGATTTGCAAATATGAATACCTCTATCATTAATTATTTGCACTTTCTTAACTCGTTTTCCAGAAGCTTCTAAAATATTTGAAATAGAATTTCCTAATAAAATATTACGAATATGACCTAAATGTAAAGGTTTATTAGTATTTGGTGAAGAATATTCAACGACACATAATTCTGATGTATCAGATGGAGAAATTATCCCGTAATTTTCTTTATTATATATATCAATAAATTGTGTAATCCAAAATTCATCAGAAACTAATAAATTTAAAAAACCTTTGACAATATTAAAGTCTATTAAATATTCAACATTTTCTAATAAATAGTCCCCTATTTCTTTTGCGGTATTTTCGGGTGACTGTTTAGAATTTTTGGTATATGGATAAATGTTAATAGTTAAATCTCCTTCAAACTCTTTTCTCGTATTTTGAACTTGGATTAATGGATCTTTTAATTTATATAATTTATATAAACACTTGTTTACTTCTATATTTAATTTATTTTTAATCATGTTTTTTTAAAAAAACCTCTGCCATCATACATCTAACACTTCCTCCACCATTAGTTTCAATTATATTCAAAGGTATGGTCAAAATTTTATTAAATTTTTTAATTAAATTTAATTGATTATCTGACAAACTATCCTTCGCTCTTTCGGACATAACCAAATACACATCATCACCGCCAACTTGAAGCATATTTCCAGCAAAACAGTCTTTTTGTTCTTCAGAAATTTCAATTATTCTCTTTCCAGTTTTGCTTAACAAAGATATCAAATTATTTCTTTCTTGTATATCATCAATTGCATCTAAACAAACAATTGCATACCTATCAGCAACAGACATCATGACATTTGTATGGTATATAATTTTTCTTTCACCATTAACACTTTGAAATGCATTAAAAGAGCACAAATCATATCCAAACTTATTACACCATTGATTTAATAAGTCAATATTGGTTCTCTCAGACTCTGCAGCATAACAAATCTTTTGTACCCTATCTAAAACCATACTTCCTGTACCTTCCAAATAAATATTGTCCTTTTCATATTTTGACCAATCAAAAAAAATCTTGATATCAAAATTAAAATCATTAGATAATATATTAACTATATCCATTCTTCTTTCAGCTCTTCTATTTTCCGCACACATAGGATAGAAAATCACCAAACCATCATCATGCATTGAAATCCAATTGTTAGGGAAAATAGAATCAGGTGTATGAGGGATTTTGGTATCTTTAAAAGTAATTACATTAACACCTACGTTTCGTAATTTATTTACAAAACATTGGAATTCTTTAAGAGCTAATTTTTGAATCTCAGATCTAATTATATTTTGACTCTTTTTTTGATAATAATTATTTATTGATGTTTCTTTATTATAACAAAAGTCTACAGGCTCAATCATTAAAATGGTATTTGTGTACTGTTTCATTTTCTTAATAATGGCATTGTTGAACATCTTAATAACCCCCCCATCTTCGCAATCTCTCCATATTGAATCTGTTCAACAATAAACCCTCTTTCATATAATTTTTGATTTAATCTCTCGAAACGAACATCAGAAACAATAATATTTTCAGAAATTGAAAACACATTAGCTGCCATTTCATACATCTCATGTCTTGAAATATATATTAAATTATCAATACCAAATAGTTCTTCTAAAAAAATCACATCCTCTTTATTTTTAAATCCTTCGACACAGATAATTGCCATTCTTTGTCCAATTGGCTGAAAACAACAGTCTAAATGCAGTGTGTTTGATAACGCATCAGTATCAGATTTAATAAGTTCAAATGAGTATATTTTTTTTTCTGGAAAATTGGATTTTATAAACTCCACAGCTGCATAGTTAGTTCTTGCTACTTTATACTTATTAAAATCAGATTCACTAGAACATCCAATGAAAATAAAATCATTATATAACAATATATCACCACCTTCTAGTCTTGTATCAGCAGGCATTTTCAAAAACTCTAAATCATACATTACTTTGTTTTCTAGCAAACCTTGAACTTCCATAGATCGGTCATTTATTATATTAGGAATAATTAATTTTTTACCTATAACACAAGCAATATCTCTAGCGAAAATTTGATTAAGAAATTCAATGTTTTTAGGAATAATGACATCAACTTTATACTTTAAAAGAATTTGATGAAAAAGATTCATCTGATGAATAACATCATATTGTGTAGGATAAGTGCCATTTTGAACATTCTCTAAAGATTTTGGATCAAAACACTCATTGGGCAATGGCGTTTTGCCAAAATCTTCTGAATTACCTAACATAACTGTTTTTAATTCAGAAGTTTCATTATTAATATTTAATTCTAGCATTTAATTATACTTGCAAACATAAGTATAAGAAACTCAGACTAAAAATCAAATTGATATTTTTTTTAATAAATCAACTCCATAATTATTAACAAAACACTGCTAATATGTATAAATAAACTAAATCTTTATAAGATGCTATTTGTTTAAATTTGATTAAAATAATATGAAGAAAAAAAACAATAAAAACATTAAACACAGATTTAAAAAAACCATAGATTTCTTTCAAAATGAAAGTAATCAAAGAGTGATTGGATTTATACTAATATTATTCGGAATATTCTGCTTTATATCCTTCACCTCTTTCTTTTTTAACTACAGAGATGACCTAGACTTAGCTGAAAAAGGCCCCAAATATTTGTTTGAAAATTCTGAATTAATTAAAAATCATTTAGGAGTTTTAGGTGTTATTTTATCGCATTTTTTCATCTATTTAGGTTTTGGAATATCTTCATATGTAATCCCCTTTTTCTCTATAATAACAGGCCTATCATTATTGGGTAAAAAAATATATCCAATTAAAAGTTTTCTTTTTGACAGTGTATGGGTATTATCAATAGTACCAATAATTATTTTTCACTTCCTTGAATTACAAGTATACTCAGGAAGTATTGGAACTACAATTACATTACTACTATATTCGTTAATAGCAGAAATAGGAACTACGCTACTAATAATAGCAATTCTATTAATTTATTCAACTATTAGATTTAAGTTGACCAAGAATAAAATTAATAGTATTTTAGACAGATTAAAACCAAAAAATGATACAATAATCAATATATCAAAAAAAAATGAAAATTTACCTACTAAAGATAATCAACAAACTAATGATTTAAAAAAGGAAAATAATTTAAAAGACGATACTGCAGATAAAGAAGAGACCATTGATAATGATATTAAAATTAAAATATCATCCCAAATTGAAGAAAAAACTACAGAAATAAATAAAAATTCTCTAACTAAATATGATCCTACATTAGAACTTTCATCTTATAAATTTCCTATATCAGACTTACTAAAAAAACATGGTTCTGGCGAAATAAACATAGACAAATCTGAACTTGAGGAAAATAAACAAAGTATTGTTGATACGTTAGGGAACTATAATATTGGAATAGATTCAATAACAGCAACAATTGGGCCTACTATTACACTATATGAAATTGTGCCTGAAGCAGGGATTAGAATTTCAAAAATAAAGAATTTGGAAGATGACATCGCACTTAGTCTTTCAGCTGAAGGAATTAGAATAATCGCTCCAATTCCTGGCAGAGGCACTATAGGTATAGAAGTACCAAACAAAAAACCCACAACTGTTTCAATGCATACTGTATTACAATCAGAAAAGTTTCAGGAAAGCAACATGGATCTACCAATTGCTCTTGGAAAAACTATTTCAAATGAAACATATATATTAGATCTAGCCAAGATGCCTCATCTATTAATGGCAGGGGCCACAGGGCAAGGGAAATCAGTAGGACTTAACGCAATTCTAACATCTTTACTTTATAAAAAGCATCCAGCTGAAATTAAATTTGTTTTAGTTGACCCTAAAAAGGTAGAACTTACACTATTCAACAAAATTGAAAGACATTTTTTAGCAAAACTACCTGATAGTGAAGAAGCTATAATTACAGACACAAAGAAAGTAGTTAACACCGTGAACTCTTTATGCATTGAAATGGATCAAAGATATGAACTGCTAAAAAACGGAATGTGTAGAAATATTAAAGAGTATAATCTAAAATTCATTTCAAGAAAATTAAACCCTGAAAATGGACATAGGTTTTTACCTTATATTGTTTTAGTTATTGATGAATTTGCTGATTTAATTATGACTGCTGGTAAAGAAATTGAAACCCCTATAGCAAGACTAGCCCAATTAGCAAGAGCAATTGGTATTCATTTAATTATTGCAACACAAAGACCATCTGTAAATGTAATTACAGGAATTATTAAAGCGAATTTTCCTGCAAGAGCGGCTTTCAGAGTAACTTCAAGAATTGACTCACGAACTATATTAGACTCTGGAGGCGCAGATCAATTAATAGGTAAAGGAGATATGTTAGTTTCTACAGGTTCAGAATTAATAAGGCTTCAATGTGCATTCATTGATACCCCTGAAGTTGAAAAAATATGCGAATATATTGGAAGTCAACGGGCCTATCCATCTGCATATTTATTGCCAGAATATTTAGATGAAAAAAATTCTAACTCTTCAGAAATAGATCTTAATGAAAGAGATGCACTATTTGATGATGCAGCACGTTTAGTAGTTAAACATCAATCCGGATCCACCTCAGCAATTCAAAGAAGAATGAAAATAGGTTATAATAGAGCAGGAAGGATTATAGATGAATTAGAGTATGCTGGAATAGTAGGTCCCTTTGAAGGAAGTAAGGCTAGACAAGTCTTAATTAAAAATGAAATAGAATTAGAAGAATTACTGAAAAAAATTTAAAACATATGAAAATACGGTTATTTATATTATGTTGTATTATTGCAAATAGTTATCTATATTCTCAAGATTTATCAGCAGACAAAATATTAGAAAAAACCATCAATAAGAACAAATCTTATTCTGATATGAAAATAGAATTTTCATACTTTTTTTCTGATTCAATTAACGATATTAATGAAACGATGGAGGGAACAATGTTCTTAAAAGGTGGAAAATATAGGATTGATACAGATAATGATCTATCTATAATTAATAATGGAGAAACATTATGGTATTTCATGAAAGATGTTAACGAAGTTCAAATAACAAATAACGACCCAAATGATAGTTTTAACCCAAATAAATTATTTACTATTTATAAAAATAAATTTAAAAATAAATTTAATGGGATTAAAATATTTGATAATTACAAAGCATACAATATAAGCCTTTTCCCTGAAGAAAAAACAAATAATATATCTAAAATTACATTATATATTCATATTGAAAATAGTGAAATTATGATTGCAAATATCTATGATAAAAATGGTGGAGTAATGAAATATATAATAAATGATTTTATAACAAATTCTTCATTAGAAGATGAAATATTTGAATTTAAAACTTCAAATTATCCTGACTTGGAAAAAATTGACTTGAGATAATAACATGTTATCTTATTAACTGAAAATTTCCTTGAAATCTCTTTTCACTTCCTAATTCGTCTAATATATTTAACATCCATATATATTTACCACTTTGACAAATATTAAAATCTGAACCACTAAATGTGCCATCCCACCCAATATTTGGATCTAAACTTCTAAAAACCAATTGACCCCACCTGTTATAAATTGTAAATTCATAATACTCCAAGTATTCTAATCTATATCCTTTTGGCGAAAAAAAATCATTTAAATTATCTGTGTTTGGAGTAAATGAATTAGCAACATAAATTATCAAATCAGGATCTACTATAACTTGATGGATTATAGAATCTTTACACATATTAGAGTCATATACAATTAATTTAACATCATAAATTCCTGGGCTTTCAAACCTATGTAAAGGATCTATTTCATAAGAATATGTAGAATCTCCAAAATCCCACGAATAATATTCCCAACTTTTAGAACTATTAAATTGAATATATGGATCCAAAATAGAAACTCTATTAGGGACAAATTGAAAATTTGCATTAGGTAATGGGAAAACTTCAATATCTTTCACTAATGAATCCTTACATCCAAATTCAGAATACACACTTAATTTAACACTATATAAATCAATAGATTTAAATTTATGAGATTGTGAAGACCCACTTGCAAAATTACCATCACCAAAATCCCATAGCCAAGTATCTATTGAATCTATTTGAGATATGGACATATCATGAAAAAAAGTTTCTTGTAAAAAACACTGATTCTGAATAGAAAAATCTGCAATTGGATTAGGATGCACAGCAATATCTATTACATTTGATGAGTTTGCACATCCATTATTATCCACTACATTAATATAATAACTTCCAGAACTGTCAACAAGAATAGATGATAAATTTACCCCATTATTCCAAGAATAATTTATATAATTAGAATCTGATATCAATAACACATCGCTTCCTTGACAGAATTCTATATTCCCTTGAGCAAAAATATTGGGACTAGGTAATGGATGAACAATAATTAAAATACTATCTATTGAATTACATCCATTTAAATCAGTTTCCTCAACGTACAGCCAAAAATCTCCAACATTATAAACTTCTAATTGAATATGTTCTGTGCCATTTCCATAAGTAATGTTCGCCAAATTATGCGACATAGTCCAATTATAATTAGAACCATAATGCAAAGGGACAGAAAAATTCTGCAATGTATCACCAACGCATAAACTAATACTACTCTGTGAATATAAAGTATTAGCAATGAGAATTAATAAAAATGAAATTATTTTTTTCATTTTTTACTACCAATGGTTAATTGGGCCTGTATTAGGAACTGAGAAAATCTCTAAAGTGACACTTGCAGCTGGACTAACACATCCGTTCGAACTAACTTCTATAACATAATAAGTATAAATTCCTATATTAGTTTGACCATGAACAAAAGGAGAATTATTACCAACAATAGTAGTTAATGCAGCATCAGAGTACCATTCAAATGAAGTACCAACACCAGAAACAGTTAAATTAGGAATATTAGCTCCAAAACATGCAGAAACTGGATTTGTTATAGGCATTGAGTTAAAAGAATTAATAGTAAGAGTAACTAATGATACAGGACTCTCACAACCGTTACTATTTGTCTCTGTTACATAATAAGTATAAGTACCAACTGTTGTTTGACCTGTATTAAAACTATTACCAGTATAAATAAGATTTGTTAATAAAGAATCAGAGTACCATGAAACATTATTACCTATTGCACTTAGATTTGGAATAACACTTCCCTCGCATGCAGTCTGATTTGAAATTAATGGAGCAGAAGGTAAATTAAAGATTTCTAATGAAATAGTTGATGGAGTACTCTCACAACCATTAATGTCAGTATCAGTAACATAATAAGTATATACACCAACAGCTGTCATTCCGGTACTAAAATTTGTTCCAGTAGAAACTAGATTAGTTAATGTGGGATCAGTATACCATGAAATATTATTCCCAACTGCAGTCAATGCAGGTATACTAGATCCAAAACACACTGTCTGATTAGCAATAATTGGAGATGAAGGGACATTATAAATCTCTAATAAAATAGTTGATGGAGCACTTTCACAACCATTCATATCAGTATCAGTAACATAATAAGTATATACTCCAACAGCCGTCATTCCGGTATTAAAATTTGTTCCAGTAGAAACTAGATTAGTTAATGTGGAATCAGAGTACCATGAAATATTATTACCAACAGCAGTCAATGCAGGTATACTAGATCCAAAACACACTGTCTGATTAGCAACAATTGGAGATGAAGGGACATTATAAATCTCTAATGTAACTGGTGTAGATGGACCTTCACAACCATTTAATGTTTCAGTTACATAGTAAGTATATATCCCTACAGATGTTTGACCTGTATTAAAACTATTACCAGAACCAACAATAGTAGATAATAACGCATCAGAATACCAGGAAACATTAGCACCAATAGCTGTTAATGGAGGGACACTACTTCCAAAGCATGCTGTTTGATTTGTAGCTAATGTAGCTGTAGGAAGAGGATTTACTGTAACCTCAACTGTTACTGGCAAACCAACACATCCATTTATATCGGTTTCAATTACAGAAATTGTATATACTCCTGGATTAACTCCCCAATCTACAGTTATTTGATTACTTGTAATTCCTGTATTTATAACCCCTCCACCACTAATAGACCACTGATAGGTAGAACCAGAATTTGGGGGATTAATTAAATATGGTTCTGATAATGATCCAGCACATACGGTTTGCGTTGGAGAAGTATTAGTTTGTGAAATAGATGTATTAAAAGAAAAAATACAAATAGTTAATACACAAATGAAGCTGTTAAATTTAATTATTTTTTTCATGATTTATTATCTTATTATGTTTTTAATTATGACTTATTGGTGGAGTATAATACTGACTAACTGGCACAGTTATTACGGATGACCAAGAACTAATAGCACATCCCCAATCCTCTCTAACTCTAACTCTAAATTGAGTTAAAGCAGTGATGTTATTATATATTATTGGGTTTAAAGTACCCCAGCCTCCATTATTAGTAGTAATGATATTTTGCCATCCAGAACCAATATTATATTGAAATCTGTATCTAATAACTGGAATAGAAGTATTTGCAGTCAACACAATATTATCATTTAAACACGCAGTTGAAGGCAAAGCTGTTACAGATACAGAAGGCACAGGATTAACATAAATTGTAACTGTATCTGTAAGAATACATCCTGGTGCAGTAAAGGTCACTATAAAATCAGTAGTAGCTGTCAATGTACTAATGAAATTAGGATTGGAAATATTAGCATTATCTAAATAAATTGAAGGATACCAAGAATAGGTTCCGCTAACATTTGAAAAAGCCGTTAACTGACTAGGAGTAGAACCGTTACATATTGTTTGTGATTGACTAGTATTTAGAGAAACATTATTATTTCCTAATATATATACTGTATCTATAGATGAACAATTATTAGCATCAGTCACGGTAACATAATAAATTCCAGGAATAAGACCAGTAGCTGTTTGAGAAATTTGTCCATTTGACCATGAATATACAACCGGAGTAGCTACTGATCCATTAATTAATATAGTATAGTCTTCTGTTTCACCAAACCATGCAGTATTAAAGTCACATGCATTAGCTAGATTATTTGGTTGGTAATCATTATTTTGCATAACAATTCTTAATCTACTAAATCCAGGAACAGAATTAATTGGAACTGTAAAGGTAATAATATGGATAGAAGGACTTTGTGTAGGAGAAACTTCAGCAACTAATTCATTAACATCATCAAAATCACCATCAATATTCCAATCAATGTATACACTAGCAATATCAACCAGAGCGAAACCACTCGGATGACAAGTACCTAATGAAAGATTTAAAGTATATGTATTTCCTGGGGTTAGATCCGCAGAAATATTTGTATAATCCGAGTAATCACTACAATTGTTTGAAGTATTATTAGTAATCGAAATACTATCTCCATTCAACTCCACATTATCAATGGTTGAATAGTTTATATATTGAGGGGATGAAGCACAATAATTATTTAATTGAGAAGCTCCTACTCCATCAATATTAACAGTAGCACTTCCTAATTGATTACAAGTGGCATCAACAACACTAGTCGACAATATCATCGGAGCAAATTGAGAGATCCCAAAATTATTAACTCCACATGATTGACCATTTGCAAAAATTTCTATAATGTGTGGCCCTCCACATAAATTAGTAGCAGGATCTACTATAGGTAGAATAGAAGAATTATCAATAGAATATGAATAAATATTCGGTAAAATAGGATCAAGTAGAGATACGTTTAGCTCAACATCACACAAATTAGGGCAAGCTTGTGTTGGAACAGGCTGCAAATCGACAATAGGCATTCTGATTTGAAAAGTATCAGAATAAATAGTATCAGGACAAATAGAAGCATAAGGAGAACTAGCTGTAATTACATAATAACCTGCATCAAGGTCATACCTATTTGTACCTCCATTTCCACCACCTCCATTGTACAATTGACCATTGCTAGTATTTTGCCATGAATAATTTAAATATGTAGCTTGAATAATCTGTGCAGAACCAACTGAACCTCCTTCAGGACAAATAATATGAGAAATATTTGCAGTATCTACATTTACGCTACACTGAGAATAAATAGTGAAATGTGAAAAAATAAAAAATATTACAAATATTGCAGTCCTATTGATCAAAATAATGTTTTAAAACAAAGTTAACAAAATTATTAATCCAAAGAAAAGAGTCTAAAATCTTTATATTTTCTAATCTGAATATCAGTATTGATATGACCCTTTCTATTGGGAATCATATTACGAAAATCTAACAACTCACTGTCAGGCTTGCAGAAATACATTATTGAACGAAATGACATTAAAGAGTGATTATTTATTTTTTTATAAAATTTATCTTCAAAAGATTCAAGAAAATTTACATTAAGAGAATCTGAGCTATCAAAAAAGTTAGATACTGGAATATGAGTATTTAAACGCATTAATGTATGAATATTTAGCTCTGGAATTTTGGAAATAATTTCAGTGCCAAATAAAGAGATGGTTGAATCAGATGCTCCACAAAATGAAACAACTTTTTTAACAAATGATTTATTTTCAGATAAAATAAAGATTACATTATGAGTATCCTTAAGAAATCTAAAAGATTTTTTATCAATTTGTTGTAAATTATCATATTTTATATTTTGGATGTTTGAATATATATTAGATAACTTTTTCTCAAATGAATAGTAAATATTATTGAATTTTTCATCTGCGAAAGAAATAATATATAGATTGTCCCTAAATTCATAACTTTTCAAGGAAATAAATAAAGAATCTAAAGATTGCTTAAATGTAGGTGTAAGAAAATATGTGTTCTTGGACAATAAGTCATAATTTTTGGAGAGTGGATTAATTAGAATTTTATCATTGTCGCCTCTGAAAAAATTACGAACCAATTTAAAATTTGCAGAAAATAAAGGTCCAAAAACTATATCTGATGATTTGAATTTTTTATTCTTTAATATTTGTTTAACTGTATCTGAATTATTTTCTGTGTCAAATACAAATAATTGAATATTAAATCCTAAAGACTTTAAAGAATCAACAGCCATTATGATACCATCAATAAAGTCAATCGATATAACAGACTTTTTATATATTTGATTTGTATCTTCATCATTTGACAACCAATACTTAACTAAAGTGTCATTCCTTGCTACATAAAATGGCAACAATACAGATATTTTGATAGTGTCATCTGCAATAAAAGAAGATGAAAATTTACTATCAATATATTCTGAAAAATTTGAATCAATATTATTATTTTCTAAGTTTTGATCATTAATTTTCTGAAAACTCTTGGCCCTCCCTTGCTTATCATGATATCCATACTTTATTTCCTGAGCAATAATATATTCCACAGAAAAAAAAATTATTGAAAAATATATAAATTTTCTTATCATATTACTCCCATTCAATTGTTGCAGGAGGCTTGGATGATATATCATACACTACCCTATTAATTCCTTTAACTTTATTTATAATTTCACCAGAAATATTTGACAAAAAACTATAAGGTAAATGAACCCAATCTGCAGTCATTCCATCAGTAGACTCAACTGCTCTTAACGCAACAACATTTTCATAAGTTCTTTCATCGCCCATAACTCCTACTGATTTGACTGGTAAAAGAATAGCTCCAGCTTGCCAGACATCATGATATAGATCATTTTCTATTAAAGATGAAATAAAAATACTATCTACTTCTTGCAAAATCCTAACTCTTTCCTCAGTAACTTCTCCTAAAATCCTAATAGCCAATCCTGGCCCAGGAAATGGATGGCGAGACAATAAAACATCATTTATACCTAATGATTTTCCAATTAATCTAACTTCATCTTTAAAAAGTGTATTTAAAGGTTCAACAATTTTTAATTTCATATAATCAGGCAGGCCACCTACATTATGATGAGATTTAATTGTTGAGGATGGGCCTCCAGTAGCTGAAATAGATTCAATAACATCTGGATAAATTGTTCCCTGAGCTAGCCATTTAACATTTTCAATTCTTTTAGCTTCTAAATCAAAAACATCAATAAATTTATTGCCAATATTTTTTCTCTTTATCTCAGGATCAGAAACTCCGTTGAGAACTTCATAAAAATCCTTTTTCGCATCTACACCTTTAACGTTTAATCCAATTTTTCTATACTTTTCTAATACATCATTATATTCATCTTTTCTCAATAAACCATTATTAACAAAAATACAATGTAAATTATCACCAATTGATTTATTCAATAAAACAGCAGCAACTGTAGAATCTACTCCACCAGAAATGCCAAGAATAACCTTATCATTAGATAATTTTTCTCTGAGATCATTTATAGTTTGATCAATAAAAGAATCGGGTGTCCAATCTTGTTTAATTCCTGAAATGTTAATTAAAAAGTTACTAAGCACAATTTTACCATCTTCAGAATGATAAACTTCAGGATGGAATTGTATACCAAAAGTATCTTCATTTTCTATTTTATAGGCAGCAACCTCTACATCTCTAGTACTGGCTATAATACTAAAATTTTTAGGCAGTTTTGAGATAGTATCACCATGACTCATCCAAACCTGAGAACCTAATTTGACTCCAGAAAATAATAAATTTTCATTTGATATCTCAGTAAGATTTGCTCTACCATACTCTCTGATCTCAGAAGATGTTACAATACCACCATTTTCATTAGCGATAAATTGCGCACCATAACAAACAGCTAATATAGGGATAGTACCTTGAATATTTTCTAAATTTACAAATGGAGAATCAGGTTGTAAAACTGAACAAGGACTCCCAGATAAAATTACAGCACTTATAGTATGGTCAATAGCTGGTAATTTTGAATATGGATATATCTCACTATATATATTTAACTCTCTAACCCTTCTCGCAATTAATTGAGTATACTGTGAACCAAAATCTATAATAAGAACCTTTTTTTGAATCATTATTTTTCTTTTAATGACAAAACTAAGAAATTTGTGTCTAGTGGTTCTATAACTTGCATTAATGTTTTTATTAAGTCTTCTCCAAAAACTATATAATAAGAAATAAAAGAGTCATATCTTTCCTGTAAAATGTTTTGAGGAAATAACTTATTTCTAATTTTTTTTAATTTTCTCAAATCAACATCATATTTATCTTTATATGACTTAATAATTTTTTTTTTCAATTTTATCTAAAGATTTTAAATTATATTTCCTACTAGAATCAATAGCGTCCTTTAAACTTTGATCATCAACAATTGACATTATTGACTTATAGATCGAATTAATTTTTGTTTTGTTAGAAGAAAAATTAATATTTTCTGAACATTTTAAATAATTTGCAGTCAACTCATCAAAATTTCTGAAAATATCTGATAAATCGAATCCTAATTTTGAAAGAAATTTAGAATCTTTTTGGGGGAGTAATGCAACTGAATTTCTTAAAACCATACAAGGATAAACCAAATCTAGATATTCAAAAACATCAATCAACTGAGACCAGTAAGATAACTCAGAACCACCTCCGACATAAGCAATGTTAGGCAAAATTATTTCTTGATATATAGGCCTTGTAAGAACATTAGGACTAAATTCTTCATAATTTTCTAATATATGATTAATAGAAATCTTTTCAGTAACAGGAACTCGATCATCTTTTGTTAATTTAAAAAAATTTATATTCTTAACTTTAGCTTGTATTTTATAATCTCTAGAAAAATTAAATGAGGTTTTATTTATAATTTTAGATAAGTTGTTTTCACATACATCCTCTTTAAGTATAGGCAACATTTCTCTTTTTAATTTCTTATCATCTGGATCAAGAATAACTATACCATATTTTCCAAAAAAATGATTAACAAACAACCTGGTAGATTCAGATAATGTATTACCATTATAACATTGACTAAGTATGGAAAATAAAGCATGAGAATTTTCATTATCACCCATCCTAATTTTCAAAGACTTGATCAGTTCTGAAATTGCAGTAGTATGAACATCTCCAACTTTACCTTTAGAATCAATATTCCATAGAAATTTATCACCAAAAAAATTTACATTATTAACTTCATCAAAATCATGATCTTCAGAAGCCATCCAAAATAGTGGAACAAAATTGTAATCAGGAAATGATTTTTTTAACTTTTTAGTAAGATTTATAGCGGTAATAATTTTATATATAAAAAACATAGGTCCTCCAAAAATACATAACTGATGACCTGTTGTTACAGTATAAGTGTTCTCTTTCTTCAAGTCATTAATATTACATAATGATTTTTCACTTAAGCAAATTTCTTTATTCTGTGAACTTAATACATCATACAATAACGATCTGTTAAATTTTTGATTATTCTTTTCTATTATTTTTTCACGAAATGAATTCAATGAAGGAAGTTCACAATCTTTTAAAAAATCTGGTAATTTTTTATCCATATAATCACAAATATATTTAGAAAAATATCCCGTATTATTATATGGTATCTTTTGTTTTTTCACAATGCTAAAATACAAATTGTATTTCGTTATTTAAATAAGTATTTTATACTATATTTTCATATTTTTGTAATATGGAAGCCCCTAGACTACCCTCAATGTTTAAAACTTTTAAGAATAAGAAATTCGACTTTAAACCGAGATACCTCAGTAATAAAAATAAATCTAAACGTTCATCTTTAAAATTTAGATCAAAAAACAATGCTCAAAAACAACAAAATCAATCTCTAAGAGTTGTACTTTTTATTATGATGATTGGATTAATTATATATTTAATATTTAGATAAATTGGATATAATATCAAAACTACCAGAAAATATTGCAAATCAAATTGCCGCAGGAGAAGTCATTCAAAGACCATCATCTGTCGTAAAAGAAATGATGGAGAATTCAATCGATGCAGGAGCAGATAACATCGAGGTAAATATTAAAGATTCTGGCAAAACATATATTCAGGTAATTGATAACGGAGTAGGGATGAGTCCTAATGATGTATTGATGAGTGTTGAGAGACATGCTACTTCGAAGATTAAAAAAGCCGAAGATCTCTTCTTGATAAATACAATGGGATTTCGTGGAGAAGCTATGTCATCAATATCTGCTATTGCTCATGTAGAAATATTATCAAATCAAAAAGAAGATGAATTAGGTACAAAAACTATTATGGAATGGAGTAATTTTATTTCACAAGAAGAATTCAATTGTAAAAAAGGGACATCAATTAAAATAAAAAATCTTTTCTATAATGTTCCAGCTAGAAGAAACTTTTTGAAGTCTGATAAAATTGAAAAGAAACATATAATAGAAGAATTCAAGCGAGTTGCATTAGCATACCCCACTATTAAACTCAAGCTTATATTTAATCATGTTAGCTATTTCAATCTCAATGTCTCAAATTTAAGACAACGAATAGTTAATATAATTGGTAGTAAATCAAATGAAAAATTAGTTCCTATTGCAGAAGAAACAAGTTTAATTAAAATTGATGGTTTTGTTGGGAAACCTGAAATATCCAAGATTAATAGAGGCGAACAATATTTCTTTGTAAATGGAAGATTTATCAAAAACTACTACTTAAGTCATGCTATTAGAAAAGCATTTAAAAACTTAATCTCTGAAAAACATCACCCTTCATTTTTTATATATTTAATTATAGATCCATCCAAAATTGATATAAATATTCATCCAACAAAAACTGAAATAAAGTTTGAAGATGAAAAAGCTATTTATTCTATAATTCATGCGTGTATTAAAAAATCCTTAGGACAATATAATATTGCACCCAGTATAGATTTCGATATAGAAACAGCATTTGAAATACCATCCTTCAAAGAAGGACATACAATATCAGAACCTAAGATAAAATTAGATAAAAACTATAATCCTTTCGAAGTAAAAGAAAATCCAAAAGAAAGTCTATCATTTTTAAGTGACTTAGATGGTTTACAAACAGAAATTGACAATTTAAAAATAGACAACAAAGACTATAATTTATTTCAAATTAAGAAAACATACATAATTGCCAAATCAAATGAAGGTATAATTATCATAAATCAAGAAAGAGCTCATAATCGTATTATATACGAACGATTCATTAACTATAATCAACTATCACATATAAGTCAAAAATTACTTTTTCCAAGTAAATTTGATTTAAATTCAGATGAATCATTGTTATTAAGTGAAATGAAAAAAGAATTATTCAACTTAGGTTTTGAAATATCTATTAATAAAAATCAACTTGAGGTCTCATCCGTTCCATTAGAGTGTATCAATGAAAATATCGAAGAATTATTCAAAATGATACTTGTTTTCAATGAAAACATGGAAAGTCTTGATAAAAATATTAATCATAATATTTGTAAAGCCATGTCAAAAAAATTATGCATTAAAAATGGTAGAGAACTAAAGATTGAGGAAATGAATGATATATTTAATCAATTAATGAAATGTGATAACTCATCAATCGACCCTAATGGAAATATCACATTTATTAACTTGGAAATCAAAGAAATAATAAAAAAATTTAAATAAAAATGTTTGGAGATATCAGTTTCAAATCACTACCTATAGTTGTTAAAAATTTACTTATCATAAATGGATTAATTTTTCTTTCTACATATACATTTCCAGAAATTAAAACATTTTTAGCATTACACCCTATACAATCCGAAAATTTTCTGCCTCATCAAATTATAACCCACATGTTCATGCATGGGAATTTCTCACATTTATTTTTCAATATGTTTGGACTTTGGATTTTTGGCAAATTATTAGAAAAAATATGGGGACCTAAAAAATTCCTTACTTATTATATGGCGACCGGACTCGGTGCTGTATTAATTTACTCTATTATTCATCAAATAGAAATTTCAATAATCGAATCTGGTTTAACAAGTATGGAAATTGCAAGAGTAAATAGTGTTAAGCTAATACCGGGTGGATACTATGGCACCCCACTTAGTGTTATTGAAGAAAAACTATTTTTATTCTACAATACACCAGTAGTAGGAGCCTCAGGAGCTATTTATGGACTATTGCTAGCCTTTGGATATCTTTTTCCTAACTCAGTCATTTATTTATATTTAGCAATTCCAATAAAAGCGAAGTACTTTGTATTAGGATTAGGTTTAATTTCACTTTTTTCTGGAATTATGCCTAACCCTAGTGATAATGTGGCTCATTTTGCTCATTTAGGTGGTATGATATTCGGATTTATTCTACTTAAATATTGGAAACAAGACAGAAATAACTTCTACTAATTTGAAGAAAATTAAAAATATTAAGAAGCATTTGAATTTTAAAAAGCCTTTTCTTGCTATTTTATATTTAAATTTATTTGTGATTATAATCTATACTATTGTATATATTTATATAAATAGTTCCGAAGATTCATCAACAAGAATATTACTGTTAAACAACAACTATTTAGAATTACCTAATTCATATACTGAATTACTACATAAACCTTGGACAATAATAACATATTCGTTTTTACATAAAATAGAAAATTATGGATTTTTCCATTTACTAATTAATCTTCTTATTTTATATGTTGTTTCTAGGATATTTCTAAATTACTTTAATAAAAAACATTTCATCATCACTTATTTATTAGGAGGAATTGCTGGCGCATTATTTTTCATAACATTCTCTACTATACTTCCCTCAATCTTCACTCAAAATTATCTTTATGGAGCCTCAGCAAGTGTTACTGCAATTTTCATAGCCTCTACTACAAGAATTCCTAATTATAAAATACGGATTCCTATTATTAGACATATTCAAATCAAATATTTTGCACTAATAATGATTTGTTTCTTTCTAATTGGGATTAACTCAAGTAACCCTGGGGGTCATATAGCCCATTTAGGAGGAGCTTTATTGGGTTTTTTATTTGCTAAATTTAATAAACAAACAAATAAGATAGATTTCTTAAAACATAAGAAAAAAATGACTAATGATGATCACTTCAGAAGCAAAAGAAAAGAAAAAAATGATAGAATAAATCTCATACTGGAAAAAATATCTAAATCAGGATATGATAGCCTTTCCAATGAAGAAAAAGATACTCTTTACAACGCAGGCAAATAATGAGAAAATTGTTTTTTTATATATTATTAACCCTGAATGTAATTCTAAATTCACTTTTACTCTTATCTTTATTATCCCCATATACTCATCCCAGTTTTATGTGGCCTATCTCTTTTATAGGGCTGTTCTTTCCCATATTTATATTAGGAATTATATGTACTTTAATTCCTCTATTATTTTATAACAAGAAAATTATCTATATCAATCTGATTGTAATTTTAATATCGTTACCTTTTGTCACTAGATTTTTCGCTATTAGCATAGAAGAAAGTGAGAATAATCATGAAAATGAATTAACTATCATGTCTTATAATGTAAGACTATTCAATCAATATAAATGGATAAAGAACATTAATATTGAAGATGAAATTTCTCAACTTGTTTACAAAAATAATATTGACATAGCTTGTATTCAAGAATATAGACAGACAATAAATCCTATAAATTTTAAATATAATTTTACTTCTAAAAACTTAGGAATTTATAGTAACTATCCTATAATTAATAATGGAGAAATTAAAAGTGAAAAGAACCTGATATGTATTTTTGCGGATATCCAATTTACAAATAAAGTAATTAGAGTATATAATCTGCATCTAGCTTCAAATTCTTTTTCCAATGAGAATCTAGCTCTAATTCAAAGTTTAGAAATGGAAAGAAATATTGGAGAGAGTTTAGGAATTATCAAGAGACTTAGAAATTCTTTTATTCTTAGAGGAAGAGAAGTAGATCTGATAAAATCGGAAATCGAAAAAACTGATCTTCCTATAATAATTTGCGGTGATTTCAATGACACTCCAATGTCATATGCTTATGAAGAACTTAAAAAAAATATGAATGATGCTTTTATAGAATCAGGCCAGGGGTTTGGAGACACATTTATCAAGATTCCAATGCTAAGGATCGACTATATTCTTTATCATAAAGAATGGAAATCAAAAGAATTTATAACTCATCAAGAAAACTACTCCGATCACAGAGCAATTTCTACATCAATAGTGATGGAATAGAGAACTAAGATTTAAGTTTATTAGAATTTGACTTTTCTTCATTCGACTGTCGTGATGCAATAGCAGATCTTGATATTTTCATCTTCATCCCATAACTTTCTATTACAATTGAATTTTCATTAATTTCTGCGATTTTACCATATATACCTCCAATGGTAACTACCTTATCTCCTTTTTGCAACTCACTTCTGAATTTGTCCTGATCTTTCTGTTGTTTCATTTTTGGTCTAATCATAAAAAAATACATTACTCCAAACATTAACAACATCATTATTAAGAATGGGGTTCCATCTTGAGACTGATCTAATAATAGTACATTCATTATTTAATGTTTTTAATTATATATCCAGAAATCATTAATATTTATATTTCAATTTCTGGATTGACATTTGTTAAAACTCTAATTGACTTAACTTTTTCACTATCCAATTTCAGGATCAAAAGTAATAATAATTTCTGATTTCTTTGAAAACAAATAATTTAAGATTTATATTAGGAAATAAACATAACAAGAAAAAAAATACTAGACATAGAATTTCAGAAAATTACAATAAACCTCTTCCCTGTTTATGAATTCTATTGTTTCTTTTAAAATTATTTACTATTTTATCAAGCATGCCATTTATAAAAACCTTGGAATTCTTAGTGCTATAGTATTTAGAAATCTCAATATATTCGTTAAAACTTACATTTACAGGCATCTCATTAAATGACACAATTTCAGTAAGTGCCATATTAATTAGTAATATATCCATATTAGCAATTCTATCTAAATCCCAATTTTTTGAATAATCTTTCACTAGATTATTAAACTCATCATAATTTTGAATAGTGCTCCTAAACAAAGAAATAGCGAAATTTTTATCCTCAATATTCTTAAAAGAACTTTTAAGAATATGAGATGTGTTTTTATTTTTTAAAAAACTAATTTGATTATTTAGGAAAATTGATACAAAAGGCAAATCGTCCATCCAATAAATATTATGCTCTTTTATGATTTGATGTAAAAATTCATTGTCAAAAATAAAATTATTTAGAATCAACTTTATAAAACTTTTATCTAATTCAAAAGTATCCTCTTCATCTAATAAATAATCACTATACTCTGGACTTTTAATTATCTCCACATACATCCTTCTGATCAAATCTAAATCATTATTCACTAACATTCTTATAGATCTGTTATTTTTTTGCCTAAAAAAATCATCTGATATTAACAACTCAATAACTCTATTATTAATAAATTTTCTATTTGGATCTAAATCATCAATAGTAGGCAAATGTTTCAATTTATTTGTTTCAATTTGGTCTTTTGCGTAATTTCTTAACAACATTAAAATTGAGAGGAATAACTTGTGCAAATCCTTTACTGATTCTATACTTTTAATCATATTTTTTTCAATCTCAATACGATCATATTCTCTTAAAGTAAAATATGAGTAAAGAGACTGCATAACTTTTATTCTAATATGCCTTCTACTAATCATAGATAATGATCATTTTTTATGAAGTCGATTCAAAGCTATTTTCATTGCTGAATCTTGAGGTGTAATATTATTTGTTTCCGAATTTAAAAGTATCTCTAGAGTAGTGTCATATATTTCTTTAGTTTTTAACAATGATTTTTCCCTATTGTATCCTTTTATTTCAGAATATACATTTATCAACCCACCTGCATTAATTAAAAAATCAGGTGCATAAACAATTCCTCGATTATAAATTAGGTCAGAGTGAATATTTTCATCAGCACATTGATTGTTTGCAGCACCCGCAACTATAGAACATTTAAGTTTAGGTATGGTTACAGAATCTAAAGTAGCTCCTAAAGCACATGGAGAATATATATCCATATCAATAGAATATATATCTGTATTAGATTCTACAGAGGTAACTCCAAATTTTGAACAATAATTTTCAACTTTATTATGATCAATGTCAGAAATAAGAACCTCAGCTCCTTCTTCTAATAAATGTTTCATTAGATAATAACCAACATGGCCTACTCCTTGTATAAGAACTCTTTTACCATGAATAGAATCAGAACCCCACTTAAATTTAGCAGAAGCCTTCATACCCATATATACACCATATGCAGTAAAAACAGATGGATCACCACTACCTCCCATTGATTCAGGAATACCTGTGACATGTTTTGTTGTAGATCTTACATATTCCATATCTTGAGGGGTCATACCAACATCTTCAGCTGTTATATATTTACCACCAAGACTATCCACAAAATTTCCGAAACTCTTCATTAATTGCTCTGTCTTTTCTTTATTAGCGTCGCCTATAATTACAGCTTTACCTCCACCAAGATTAAGTCCAGAAATTGCCGCCTTAAATGTCATGCCTCTAGAGAGCCGTAAAACATCATTCAAAGCATCCATTTCATTTTTATAATTCCACATTCTAGTACCTCCTAAAGCGGGACCAAGAGTAGTATCATGTATTGCAATAATTGCTTTTAATCCAGTTTTCTTGTCATTACAAAAAACAACTTGTTCATGTCCCATAAACCCCATAGAACTAAGTACATCATTAGGAATCTTATCAACAACTTCTATCATTTATTTTAAAATAGTTAAAAATAAAATATCTTTTATAAGATTAATTCATTTTTTTTAATGGTTGGCAAAATTAGTTATTATTTTTGGGCAATCAAAATATATTGTATTTTAATGAAAAATCTATATACACTTAACAGATATATAAAAAAATATACTCATCTATTATTAATTGGCTCTATTTTCATTTTAATATCAAATATTTTCGCATTATATCCAGCAGAATACGTAAAAGAATCATTTGATACAATAGAAAATTCTCTAAAAAAGGATAACCCAAATATCAAATATGAACTATTTGTTTTTGGTACATTAATTTTATTTTTTGCTCTATTAAAAGGAATTTTTATGTTCTTTATGAGACAAACAATTATTGTGATGAGTAGGAAAATAGAATTTGATTTAAAAAATGATATATATAAAAAATATCAATTTCTAAATTTATTCTTTTACAAAAAGAATAATACTGGCGATTTAATGAATAGAATAACAGAGGATGTTAGTCGAGTGAGAATGTATTTAGGACCTGCCATAATGTATGCAATTAACCTAATATTTTTATTCAGTCTAGTGATATGGAGAATGACAAGTATCAGTCCTACACTAACAACATATGTACTAATTCCACTTCCAATCCTAGCAATTACTGTATACTTTGTTAGTCATCACATAAATAAAAATAGTGAAAAAGTTCAAATTCAATTATCAAATCTTACTTCAATAAGTCAAGAGTCGTACAGTGCCATTAATATCATCAAAACATTCCAAAATGAAGATAATTCATATAAAATGTTCTTTAAATCATGTAAAGAATATATGCAAAGACAATTAAAACTTGTATCAATAGAAGCCTGGTTCTTCCCATTAATAATATTTTTAATAGGGATTAGTACAATTACGACCATATATATTGGAGGTATAGAAAGCATGAAAATTGGTTCAAATGTCACGACTGGAACTATAGCTGAATTCATTATTTATGTGAACATGCTCACTTGGCCAGTAGCTTCCGTTGGTTGGGTGACATCTATAATTCAAAGAGCTGAAGCCTCCATGCAAAGGATTAATGATTTTAAGAAAAATAATAATATAATTCCTAACACTAATTTGATTAAAGTTAAAACAATAAAAGATATTAAATTTGAAAATGTTAGTTTTAAATATAAAGATACTAATATACAAGCTCTCAAAAACATTAACTTTCAAATAAAAAAAGGAAAAACTCTTGGAGTTTTTGGCAAAACTGGAAGTGGAAAATCAACTATTGCAAATTTAATATGTAGATTATATGATTGTGACTCAGGAAAAATTTTAGTTAATAATAATAATATAATGGATATTAAATTATCAGGGATAAGAAGTAAAATAGGCTATGTACAACAAGATTCATTTCTATTTTCAGGAAACATTGCAGAGAATATTGCATTTGGAAAAGATCAATTACTGTATGAAAAAGTATATAAATGCGCGGAGACTTCTAGTATTCATGAGGAAATACTGTCCTTTCAAAATAAATACTTTACCCTTATTGGGGAAAGAGGTGTTCAACTATCAGGTGGACAAAAACAAAGAATCTCTATTGCAAGAGCTATTTATACAGATCCAGAAATTTTTATTTTTGATGACTGTTTATCTGCTATTGATGCAGATCAAGAAAATAAAATTCTCAAAAATATCAAAAATCAAACACAAGACACTTCTACAGTAATCATTAGCCATAGAACTTCATCAATACAGCATGCCGATGAAATAATAGTGCTAGAAAAAGGCTCCATTTCTTGTAGAGGCACTCACAAAGAATTAATGGAAAGTGAAAATTTTTATTCTTACATGCATAAAGAACAAACTAAAAAAAACAATTTATATTTGTAACAATTTAATATGAATGAAAACAATAATTAGTATAGCAACAAGAATTATCCCAAGGCATTACCTTCAACATGTCAGTCATTATTTCTTAACATTTTTTTCTCTATTTATGAGAGGAAATAATTTTGAGGACCCAATAAATAATAGAACATATAAATTTCTTTTACCATACGGAAGAATAAATTCAAGACAAAATGCACTAGCACCAGACAGCATGAGTTTAGAAAGACATAGATTATTATGGATTTTTCTTAAAGAAAAAACAAATTTTTTTGATTCAAAACTTAAATTCTTACATGTCGCTCCAGAATTTTGTTTTATTAAAATATTTAAAAAAATGGAAAATCTTGAATACATTACAGGGGATCTCGTATCTCCATGGGCTGATATTAAGTTTGATGTACATGATATACCTTTTCCAGATCAATCTTTTGATGTTATAGTATGTAATCATGTTCTAGAACATGTTAAAGATTATAACAAAGTAATGCAGGAATTTCATAGAGTAATGAAGCCAAATGGATGGGGTATATTTCAGGTGCCAATTGATTATAACAATGAAGATACCCTAGAGGATGAAAATATAACAGAGCCAAAAGAAAGAGAAAAACTTTATTGGCAAAGTGATCATTTACGATTATTTGGACTAGACTATGCTCAAAAACTAAGAAAGAATGGATTTAAAGTTACAGAGTATAATTTGACTAAAGAATTAAATCCTGATTTGGTAGCAAGGTATGCTCTCCCTAAGGATGAAATAATATACTTTTGTGAAAAAATTTCATAAGATGTTTTAACAGAATTTCTGATATATTATCTTTTTTGAAACAAAAAAATTTTCACTATAAAATTCTGATATATCTACAACCTCTAATTTATCGATTCCTTTTATCTCTTCTTTGAGATCACCACCTTTCAAATATATAATACCATTAGGCATAACATTATTATGAACATTAGAAATCTTCCCACCTACCCATTTATTTATAACAGAAATTTTCGCTACAGCTCTACTAACAACAAATTCAAATTCTTCATTCAAATTCTCAACTCTTCCATTATCAAAACTCACATTTTTTAAATTTAAATTTTTAGAAATGACTCTAAGCGCTTCTATTTTTTTATATTTACTATCATTCAATATAAATTCAACATTAGGAAACATTATGGATAAAGGTATACCTGGGAAACCACCACCGGTACCTAAATCTAAAACCCTAGTTCCATTGCTAAAATTGATAAATTTTGCAATGCTCAGTGAATGTAAGATATGTTTTAAACAAATAAATTCAATATCCTTTCTGGATACTAAATTTATTTTCATATTGAATCTAGGATAAATATCAGCTAATTGAGCAAACTTACTCAATTGCTCATTTGACAAATCATGAAAATATTTCAAGACTAAATTCATTAAAAAGTATCTCTAGTATCAGCGATTATTTTAAATAACTGCTCTCTACTACGATGTAATTGTGCCTTTACAGAACCCAAAGGCATATTTAATTCTTTTGAAATTTCATCATAACTAAATTCTTTAAAATATCTCAACTTTACTAAAGTTCGATATTTAGGCTTTAGCATATTTACTATTTTTCTAAGAATTTTAATTCTCTGTTTTTTAATAAATATCTTTTCTGGATCATCTACACTTGAAGGCAAATCAATAATATTTTTTTGACCAGAATCGCTGATTAAAACTTTATCAATAGATATAGTTTGCAATTTTCTTTTTCTAAGATAATCAATTGCATGATTTCTAGCAACAGTGAAAAGCCAAGTACTAAATGCATAATCAGGCAAATACAAATGCAACTTCTTAAATGCCTTGCCTAAAGATTCTATCGTAAGATCTTTTGCTAAATCTTCATCTCCAACTTTTTCATAGAACATATAAAATAAAGGATCTCTATATAGATTCATTAATTCAGAATATGCTTTAGGGTCACCTGTTTTTAATGCCCTATTAATTAATTCTAAATCTCTTTGTCCTTTATTAGTTAACTCTTTACTCATGACCAATTACCTTCAGGATTTTTAGGTTTCAATAATACAAAAAATAACTGTAAAAAAATATTAACAAACTCTAATAATGGAAAGAAAATATACATATCAAAAACATGAAGCTTCTTCATTATTCTGTAATACAGAATATAACATAAAACAATACGAAATATAAATATAGATAAAATTATTAATATATATTTACTGAATATCAATAACAATACTGATGAAATCCAAAACAAAAAATTAGAAATACTCCAAAGCAATAATAAAAATTTATATTTTAATTTATATTTTTTGGATGTTGAAAAGTGTCGTTTCTTTTGAGAAATCCAAGATGAAAGAGTAGATTTAGGAATTGACTCGATTATAGATTCCGGATGAATTTGAATACTTACATTATCTTTATTAGCGATCTGCTGAATAAAAAGATCATCATCACCAGATGCAATCTGTATATGTGAAGCAAAACCTTTAACATTAAAAAAAAGTTTTTTCTTGTAGGCTAAATTTCTACCAACGCCCATATATGGCAAACCACATAAAGCATATGAGAGATATTGGAGATTTACATTGAACTCATCAAATCGAATAAACTGATTTAGTAAACCTGGACTTTTCTTAAATATACTCAACCCTAATATAACTTCTTTTTTAGAAAAATTGCTAGACATATATGATAGCCATTTTTTCGATTTAGGAATACAATCAGCGTCAGATAATAAAAGATATTTATACTTAGCAGTTTTAATACCCATTGTTAAAGCAAATTTCTTTCCTAGAGGACTTTTAATGTGTGGCTCTATAATAACTACCTTTAACTTAGGATATCTTGTCTCATATTCTTTCAAAATAAATCGAGATTGATCATTAGATTGATCATCCACAATAATTAATTCGAAATTATGATATTTTTGACTTAAAAAGCTTTCTATTAAACTTTCAAGTTTTGCTTCTTCATTTTTAGCGCATATTATGACAGAAACACCTTCAGAAAAACTATCTAAACTATTATTAACTTCATCTTTATGTACATATAATTTATAAAAATAGACTATAAGAAAATATAACTGCACAATAAAGATACATATATATATATATAATAAAATCAAGAAAAAATCTAATATTAACTTAGGTAAGATAAAATATTGTTCTCAACTCTAGAAATAATATTAGAAACATCTTCTCTAATAAACTTCTCTCCTAAAATATGCTCATATAATTCTATATATCTTTCAGATATAGAAGTAATGTGTTCTGGACTCATATATGGAATCTGTTGACCTTCTTTACCTTGAAAACCATTTTCAATTAACCATTGTCTTACAAATTCTTTAGAAAGTTGTTTTGGAGATTCTCCTTTTCTTACCTTATCCTCATAACCATCTATATAAAAATACCTTGAAGAATCAGGAGTATGAATTTCATCAATCAAAATAATATTTCCATTAACATCTTTTCCAAACTCATATTTTGTATCTACTAAAATCAAACCTCTGTCTTTCGCCATTTCTAAACCTCTATTAAAAAGTTTTCTTGTGTAATCTTCAAGCTTAATATAATCTGAATCACTAACTAATCCTTGTGACAAGATATCTTCTCTAGAAATATCTTCATCATGGCCAACATCTTCCTTAGTAGTTGGTGTAATTATTGGAGAGTCGAATCTTTGATTCTCAACCATACCTTCTGGCATAGACACACCACATAAAACTCTTTTTCCCTTTTTATATTCTCGCCAAGCATGACCTGTCAAACAGCCTCTTATTACCATCTCCACTTTAAAAGGCACACACATTTTACCTACAGTAACATTAGGATCAGGTGTTGCCTCTTTCCAATTTGGAACTATATCACTTGTAGCATCAAGAAATTTAGACGCTATCTGACTTAAAACTTGACCTTTATAAGGGATACCTTCTGGAAGTACATGATCAAAAGCTGAAATTCTATCAGAAACTACCATAACTAATTTATCTTTTCCAATAGTATACACATCTCTAACTTTTCCTTTATAAAATTTTGTTTGATTGGGAAAATTAAAATTTGTTTCTTTAATTGAGTTCATAATTTTTAATTTTTATATGCTTTAATAATTGTTTTAACTAATTTATGTCTAATTACATCTTTTTCATCTAAATAAACGAATCCTATATCTTTTATATTTTTTAACTTATTCTGAGCGTCACAAAGACCAGATTTTTTATGATTGGGAAGATCTATTTGTGTTATATCTCCATTGATAACAAACTTTGCTGAAACTCCCATTCTGGTCAAGAACATTTTCATCTGAGATTCAGTACAGTTTTGAGCCTCATCAAGTATAACGAAGGATTTATCTAAAGTCCTTCCTCTCATGAATCCTAAAGGAGCTATTTGAATAATACCATTTTCTAAATATTCTTTTAATTTATCCGTGGGTATCATATCAGACAAAGCATCGTGTAAAGGTCTAATATATGGATCTAATTTATCCTTGTAGTCACCAGGCAAGAAACCTAAACTTTCACCAGCTTCAACCGCTGGTCTTGTTAGTATAATTCTTTTAACTAATTTAGATTTTAAAGCCTTAACTGCTAAAGCAACAGAAGTATAAGTTTTACCTGTTCCTGCTGGCCCAATTGCAAAAACAATATCCTTTTTATAAATAACATCTAATATTGCTCTTTGATTAGAAGTTCTAGCCTTAATAGTCTTTCCATCATTACCATACAAAATAAAATCTTGTTTATTCTCAAAAACTTTTATCTCATCATCAAATACAAGTCGCTCAATTTGACTCATAGTCAAGCGATTATATTCATCAATATGTGATAACATTGCATTCAATTTAGATTCGAAAAAATTAATATGTTCAACATTACCTATCGCCTTAACTATATTTCCCCTAGAAATTAACTTAATATCAGGGAATAATTTCTTTATTCTATCAAATTTCTTATTATTTGATCCAAATAACAAAACTAAATCTATACTCCCTAAATCTATGATTTTTTCACTAATCGACATAAATTTATTCTATAATTATATTAATTTTGTTATGCAAATAAACAATATTTAAAGCAAACAAAATAAAGTTTTCCATTCTATATGCAAATTATCACGCTTACCACAGATTTAGGCATAAAAGATCATTATGTAGCTGCTGTTAAAGCAGAAATTTATAAAGGTATAAATGAAGTCAATATTGTGGATATTTCTAACATGATTAGCAAATTTGATATTCAACAAGCTGCTTATGTTTTCAAAAGTTGCTATAAAGATTTTCCTGAGAAAACAATACATATTATCAGCGTAAATGACGAACTATCAAAGGACAGTCCTCACCTAGCAATAGAATACAAAAATCAATTTATAATTGGGCCTGACAATGGCATTTTCTCTTTAATTTTTAATGAAATAATGCCTGATAGGATATTTCTAATTAATATCGACCAAGCTACTAATTTACTGACGTTTGCAGCAAAAGACATCTTTGTAAAAGTAGCTTGTCATATTGCTAGAGGAGGAACATTGGAAATGATAGGCACAAGAATTAATCATTTTCATAATACGGTTACATCTCTAAAACCAGTAATAGAAAAAAACATTATTAGGGGTATTGTTCTTAACATCGATTCTTATGGAAACTGTATTACTAACATAAATATTGACACCTTTAAAGATACTGGATTAGGAAGAAGTTTTTCTATTATATATGGAAACGAAAATGAAAAAATTGAAAAAATACATGAAAAATACAAAGATCAAATGGAAGGAGAAAGATTAGCAATGTTTACTTCAGATGGATTCTTAGAAATATCTATTAATCAAGGAAGAGCTAGTTCTCTTCTTGGAATACATCTATTTGATAGTATAAGAATTGAATTTAAATTATGAGAAATATTTTAAAAATTACAATCTTAATTATTTTGTTTTTTAACGCTTGTCAAAAAAAAGTTGAAAAAAAAGTTGAACTTAATCTGGAAACTCAACAAATATTATCATCTTTAAATGACAAGATTTATATTAATATATATCTAAGTGGTAATATTAGTCCACAATTCAATAAATTACAAGATTCGATTTCATCACTCTTACATTCATTTCAAGATTTTTGTCATAAAGAATTAGATTATAATTTCATCGAAATCAATAATGATCAGAATAATCAAAATTCATTAATAGAATTACAGATGTATCCAATCTGGGTAAAATTAGATTCAAATTACAAAAAGACATTTCCTTTTGCAACTATTCATTATAAAAACAAATCTCAAACTATACTTTTACATAATAGTATATACTTAGATACTATTACAGATTTAACATCGCTACAACTTAAACACTCAATCAATCAACTGGAATACAGATTCATTGAATCAATTTATATTCTTCATCAGAAAGAAAAACAAAATATTGCCTTTTTACAAGGACATTCTGAACTAGATTCAAATCAAGCTTGGGATATCGCCAATACTCTAGAAAAATATTATAACGTAGATTTCTTTGACCTTAGGTCATTTGAAGTAAATCAAACAACTAATTCACCCGACTTAAATAGGCAGTTACAAAAAATAAATAATTATAAAACAATTATCATTGCTAAACCTAAAAGTAAATTTTTAGATATTGACAAATATTTAATTGATCAATACATTATGCATGGAGGCAGAATTCTATGGTTAATTGATGGAACAACAGCGAATATTAATAGTTTGAAAAATCCATTTTTTTTATTAGAAAAAAAAGAACTTCTTTTAGGCAATTTCCTATCAAATTACGGAGCAAAGATTAATCATGATTTAATAATGGATGAATTTTGCTCAAAAATAGCAATTAAATATATAGATAGAATTGCATATATAAATTGGAAATATAATCCTAATTTAGTTCAAGAAAATCACGTTATTTCCATGAAAATAGATTCACTATTAACCAATTTCACAAGTTCAATAGACATAATAAATAAAGAAACTACCACTAAGTTATTATCATCTTCTATAAATTCTAAAAAAATTAACTTAGGAGACACTATTTTTTTCAAAGATTATTTTAATGATAAAGATATCTTTTCTAATCAAAAACTAACAACTGCTGTATTAATAGAAGACGAATTCAAATCTTTTTTCTCTAAAGATCAGTATTCATCTGATTTAAATATAAAATTACAGAGTCCTAAGAACAAAATGATTATAGTTTCAGATGGAGATATAATATCCAATTTATTTCAACCACCTAACTTCTATTATCCACTTGGATATTATCAATATGGAAAAAATATTTACAATGGGAATACAAATTTTATTTTGAATTGTGTCTTATATTTATGTGATGATGAAAATTTAATTAAAATTAAAAACCAACAATGAAAAAAATAATTATTATAATTTTTACTATATCATTTTTTTCCTGTGACAAAGAAATAAATGAAAAAGACTTCCATATTCAAGAAATTGAAAGTATAAATGAAATTATAATGACAGATAAATATGGAAGTAAGCTTATATTAACTAAAATCAAGGATCAGTGGTTAGTCAATGATACATTTATTGCATGGAAAGAACAGGTTGAATATACACTGAATGTAATGAAAGATATTAGAATAAAAAGTTCAGTTCCAGAATCATTTGAAGATTTTGCAATGCAAAGTATAATAACAAAAGGTGTAAAAATAGAGATCTTCAAAAACAATGAATTACTTAAAACATATTACATTGGTGGAAACACTAGAGATCATCTAGGAACATATATGATCAAAGAAGGATCAGAGAATCCATACATCATGCATATTCCAGACAGACATCCCGGTATTCTAAATCCAAAATATGGTTTACAAGGAAATAAAGTTAATCCTCATATTTGGAGACAACCAATAAATATTTCAATATCTTCTTCTAAGATATCCTCAATTAAAGCAAGTGACTATTTAAACGCCAACCAATCTTTTACTGTTTATAATCAATTAGATACATTTAATGATATGCACAATCAATTAAAAGTGTATAATTTAAATAATGAATTCGTTAAAACTAAATTTGACAAAGTAAATGAGTATATTAATAGTTTTAGCACATTAAAATGTGGAAAATATAAGCCTTCTCTAAAAAAATCTCAACTTAGACTTATCAAAAAAATATCAATTAATCAAGAAAATACAATAGATAGTTTACTAATATTTGATAATCCTTACTATAAAGAAAATAATAAACAAGTTCATCCAAACGTTGAAATTTTATTTGCTTCGTATAACAACTCAGATTTAGTAATTATTCAAAAAAATATTTTTAACAAAGTGTTAATTACTCTTGATGATTTGAAGTAATAAGATATTTTTTTTAATCAACAATGTAGTATATTTGTATTATATATCTCTAAAAATTATTTTATGAAATTTATTATTAATAGTCTAGATTTGTTAAAAGAAGTACAGAAATTAAGTGGTGTTTTAAGCAATTCAAATACGCTTCCAATTCTAGACAACTTCTTATTTGAAATAAGTAAATCAAATTTACATATTACTGCTTCTGATTTAGAAACTACAATGACATGTAACATTAGTATGAAAGCTAATGAAGAAGGATCAATAGCTATGCCTGCTAAACTATTAATGGACACTCTAAAAACATTTTCAAATCAACCGCTTACTTTCTTAATCAATAAAGATAATTTTAATGTTGAAATTAATTCTGAAAATGGCATATATAAATTAGCAGGACAGAATGCTAGTGAATTTCCTAAGACACCTTCCATGAACGAAGGAAAAAAAATATCCATTAACTCTATGTCATTTGTTAATGCTGTAAATAAAACTTTGTTTGCTTGTGGAAATGATGAATTGCGTCCTGTGATGTCAGGACTTTATTGTGAACTGAATGCAGAAAAAATATCCTTTGTAGGAACTGATGCTCATAAACTAGTTAGACACATTCAAACTGGAATAAAGGGAGATGTATCCGCTTCATTTATTCTTCCAAAAAAACCGCTATCAGTTTTAAAGAGTATTATTAATGAAGATACTGATTTAGAAATTGAACATAATGAAACAAATACACTATTTACTATAGGTGGAACAAAAATAATATGCAGACTAATTGATGGTAAATATCCTAATTATGAAGCGGTGATTCCCAAAGAAAATCCTAATAAATTAACCATCAAAACTGCAGAATTATTAAATTCAATTAAGCGTGTATCAATTTATGCCAACAAAACTACTCATCAAATTAGATTAACAATTAAAGGAAGTGATCTTCAAATTTCTTCTGAAGACTTAGACTTCTCAAATCAAGCAGAAGAAAGATTAACATGTCAATACGAAGGAGCAGATATAAGTATAGGTTTTAACTCTAAATTTATAATAGAAATGCTTAATAATATTGGATCGGAAGAAATTTGTCTAGAAATGAGTGAGCCAAATAAAGCAGGCATATTACTACCATTAGATAATCAAGATGAGAATGAAGATACTCTAATGTTAGTTATGCCAGTAATGCTCAATTCATAAATTGAATTAGTATATTTGCTAAAAAAACTTTAGAAATGAAAAAATCAATTCTCTTAATTTTTATATTATCTTTTACATTAAGTACATATTCTCAGAATCTAAGTGTACCCAAATTTGGAATAAAATTTGGAACAAATTATACAAATTTTAATTTTCATCAATATAACTATATTTTTCTAGGAACTTCAGAAATATCACCAGGAAAGGCAAAACCTGAATCTACTAGTAATTTTGGAGTTCAAGGTGGTTTTTTTGTAGATTTTAAATTGAATGCAAATTGGTATTATATTCCATATGTAAATTATAGTCAATTTTCAACAAATACTAAAATCAATAGAACTTTTGATATTGATACAATTAGAACAAAAGGAGTCGAAAATAATGAATATATTATTGAATATATTTCATTAGATAATAATTTCAAATGGAAGTTCAATGATAGAATGTCTATTTATCTTGGTCCATCTATTAAATATGCAATTTCTAACGAATTAAACAAAACAGTTGTAAATTCTCCTAATGGATTAGATGAAGATTATTCTGGAGAAATCATAGGATTTAATGAGATAGATGGAGGAATCATCTTTGGAACCTCATTATTCATTACAGAACATATAGATATTGATCTAAATATGTATATAGGACTATTAGAAGTAGAAAGCAATGATGATGGATACAACCGCGCAATACAATCGTCAAGTTTTTCCATTGGATATACTTTCTAATAAAAAATTAGTATTTAATAAGTTTAATTCTCTCACCAGCATACATTGGAACATTTTCACTAGAAATAGAAGGATTTAAACAAAACTTAGTATCATTTTCCATGGATAAATTTTTTAGTCTGTTTCTATGGGCTGATTGTTTCAAAAAATCATATAAATTACCTTCGCTTAAATTACTTAAATGAGTAGAAATACGTAAAGAATCACATTTAGTAGAAAAATTGCCAGAATTCATTAACTTGTTAGACAGTGATCCAGCAAAAATTGCATCTTCCATATTCACTTTCCCTTTCCATCCTGAACAAAAAATCAAAACATTATTGATAGTATGATTTAATATAAAATTCAAAAGTGCATCAAGATTAATGTATGAACCTATAATTAACTGACTTTTTTTAGCTAAATTGATTGCGTTCGTTCCATTAGTAGTAGTCAAAACTAAAGATTTGCCTTTAATATCCTGATTCATATATTGAAAAGGAGAATTGCCATAAATAAATTCATCAATTGGTTTAGCGTTTCTTTCAGCAGCAACAATATAATTATCATCATGAAGATAAGCACGTGCTTCTGAAATTGATGAAACTGGTATTACTGATTTAATACCATATTCAAAAGCAGTACATATTACACTAGTAGCTCTTAAAATATCCACAACAATAACTAAATCTTCAGGATCTTGATATAAATGATATAAATCTGGAGAAAGACATACTCTTATTTCTCTCATTTCACAAATGGTATTGAGACAACCTTAGCTTTAATAAATTTTTTTCTAATCTTAATAAGAATAATAGTGCCAAGAGTAGTATTCTCCTTGGAAATATATCCCAAAGAAATTGGAACGTTTAAAGTTGGAGAGATCGAACCAGAAGTTACATTCCCAATCTTATTTTCATTTAAATTATATACTTCATATCCTTTTCGAGCTATACCTTTTTCTGTTAATTGTATACCAACTAATTTTCTATTTATATTTTTTTTATTTTCTGATAAATTATCTGAGAAAATAGATTGCTTATTTATATCAGTAATCCAGGATAGTCCAGCTTCAAAAGTATTGGTGTCTTCATTGATATCATTTCCATATAAGCAATAACCTTTTTCTAACCTAAGTGCGTCTCTAGCAGCTAAACCAATTGGCAATGGAGAAATATTACTTGCAAAAATTGCTTTCCAAAGCGGAACTATATCAGAGTTTTTAACATATAATTCAAAACCTAATTCTCCAGTATATCCTGTTCTAGAAATAATCACATTATCTATTCCTGCAATAGTAGATTTTATAAAAGAATAATATTTAAGTTGGCTAATATCATCAATTGTCAACTTCTTGATCAACTCTAAAGACAAAGGGCCTTGTACAGCTAACAATGACATATCATCAGACTTATTCTTAATAGTTACATCAAAATTATTAAAAGATTGCAGCCAATCATAATCTTTATCTATATTAGAAGCATTTACCACCATCATATAACTATCATCAGAAAACTTATATAATAACAAATCATCAATAATACCGCCATCAATATTTAGTAAACATGTATACTGCACCTTTCCATTAATTAGCAGGTCAACATTATTAGAAGTTAGATGCTGTAGGAATTTTTTAGATTCTTTACCAGAAATATAAATTTGCCCCATATGTGAAACATCAAAAACACCAACCCTATTTCTAACAGCATCTGTTTCTTCCCTAATACCAGTGTACTGGATGGGCATATAAAAACCATGAAAGTCAACCATTTTCGCCCCATATTGAGTATGAATATTGTAAAGTTTTAGTTTTTTCATAAATCTAATTGAAAAACAAAAGTATAAATAAATGAAGATATTAATGATTTATACAATAATTAATTTTCATTTTAACACATTATTTAAAGGTTAAGAAATAACAACGAACTAAAAAATAAATTTTTATATATTTGTATAAGTATTAATTAAATAATTCTAAAAGATGTCAGAAAATAGAGATGAGATTTATTCAAAATCATTAAGAGCAGGAAGACGAACATATTTCTTTGATGTAAGATCAACAAGGGCCGATGATTATTATTTAACGATAACTGAAAGTAAGAGAGACTTTAATGAAGACGGCACACCATTCTACAAAAAACATAAAATCTATCTATACAAAGAAGATTTTAAGAATTTTACCGAACACTTAAATGAAATGACTAAGTATATTATTGATGAAAAAGGTGAAGAAATCATATCATTAAAAACCTCAGAACCAAAGGTTGATTTAGAAACTGAAAAATCATCAGAGACTCCTACAACTAATTTTACTGAAGTAGATTTTGATGACTTAGGCAATGAAGATAATTAATACTCATATAAATTAATATCTAGAATTACTATAAATTAATTCTTAAAAACTTTTAATATTTTGTTAATAAAGAAGCATTTTTAAAATGCTTTAAAAATGATTTAATCGTAATTTTGATTTGAAAATCTATCAAAATGGGTAAGGTAATATCTATAGCAAATCAAAAAGGAGGCGTAGGAAAAACAACAACAGCTATTAATCTAGCCGCAGGATTAGGCGTTTTAGAAAAAAAAGTTTTACTTATTGATATTGATCCTCAAGCCAATACAACTTCGGGAATAGGTTTTGACCCAAAATTAATTCATGCTGGAACGTATGAATGTTTAATCCATAAATCTAAACCGGAAGATGTTATAGTTGAAACCTCCAGTCCTAATTTATTTCTAATGCCAGCCAATATAGATTTAGTCGGAGCAGAACTTGAATTAATCAACGAAGAAGATAGAGAACACCTAATGAGGAAATTCTTAGAACCAATAAGAGGAAAATTTGATTTCATTATAATTGACTGTGCCCCATCATTAGGGTTACTCACACTTAATGCAATAACAGCATCCGAATCAGTAATTATTCCAATACAGTGCGAATACTTTGCGCTTGAAGGACTTGCAAAGTTATTAAATACCATAAAAATAGTCCAAAAAAGACTCAACCCAAATTTAACTATTGAAGGATTACTATTAACAATGTATGATACTCGACTGCGACTTGCAAATCAAGTTGTTGAAGAAGTCAAAACACACTTCCAAGATATGGTATTTAAAACAATTATTCATAGAAATGTAACACTTGGCGAAGCTCCATCTCATGGTAAATCCGTAATTGTTCATGATGCATCATCCAAAGGAGCAATAAATTATATTAACCTAGCAAATGAACTGATAGTAAGACAAAGTAATACAATATCAACTAGTATATAATGAAAAAAGAAAATGCGTTAGGAAGAGGACTATCAACTATATTATCTAATGAAGATACAGATATAACATCTAACGAGATTTCAAATAACAAATTAGTTGGTAATATTAGTCACATTAAATTATCAGAAATCACAACTAATCCATTTCAACCAAGAAATTACTTTGATACACAAAACCTAGAAGAATTAGCAAAATCAATAGATGAATTAGGAATAATTCAACCAATCACTGTAAGAAAATTAGGATATGATAGATATCAACTAATATCAGGAGAACGCAGATTCAAGGCTTCCAAAATTGCTTGTCTAGATAAAATACCAGCGTATATAAGAATCGCTAATGATCAAGAAATGTTAGAAATTGCATTAGTAGAAAATATTCAAAGAGAGAACCTTAATCCAATTGAAATCGCACTATCATATCAAAAACTAATCAAAGAATGTAGCTTAACCCAAGAAAAATGTAGTCAAAGAGTAGGGAAAAAGAGAAGTACTATTGCAAATTTTTTAGGACTACTTAAATTACCTGAAGAAATACAATCAGCGTTAAAAACAAAAAAAATTAGTATGGGAAAAGCTAGAGCTTTAATTAATATTAAAAACAAAGAAAAACAACTAAATATATTTCATGACGCTATAGCTAATCAATTTTCAGTTAGAGAAATTGAACAAATAGTGAAAGAATTTAAAGATTATCCTTACAAAAGGATATCAAAGAATAGACATCCAAATACGAATTACTTGAATTTTAAAACCCAACAACAAATATTTCATTTAAATACTATCTTAGATAACTCAATTGACATCAAACAAAATAAAAAGGGGGATGGAAAAATAATTATAAAATACCAATCAGAAGAGGAACTTAAAAAACTCCTTAATAAATTAAATAATCTTGAATAAACTTGTTGTATTACTGATTTTTTGCGTGTCGATTAACATTTACTCACAGAAAGCTCTAAAATCTCCTAGAAAAGCAGCGATTTATTCATCTATTATCCCTGGGTCTGGACAAATTTACACTAAAAAATACTGGAAAGTCCCTCTTATTTATGGCGGACTATCTACATCAATATATTTTATTCATTATAATAACAGCAAATATCTAAAATACAAAAACACACTTTTGAACAGATATGATGGCATAGAAGATAACTTAGAAAATACTGACTCTGAGTTACTAATCCTAAAAGACTATTACAGAAGAAATCGAGATATTTCGTATTTAGCTACGGTAAGTATATACCTGTTAAATATTATTGACGCATCAGTTAACACATATTTGTACAAATATGATATTTCAGATGAAATCTCGTTTAATGTAAAACCTGCTTTTTACGAACAAAATATTGGAATTTCATTAAATTTAAATTTATAAATTTGCAGCAAATGAAAAATATTCTTAAAGATTTAAAAAACCTTAATAACTGGAGTGTTAGAAAAAAAAGACTAGTATTTTGGGGACTATCATCAGTTTGGGTACTAATTTCATATTTAATTGGTGGTGAATGGATGTATCTATTTCCTTTATTATTTGGAGATATAATCTTTTGGAAAACATTTAAGTATTCTTTTCTAAAAAAAAGTGAGAAACAAGTTATCAAAAAAAACATTTTTAGAACCTGGTTTGACGCAATAACTTTTGCTATAATAGCAGCAGTTATTATCAGAACTTTTACTATAGAAGCATATACAATTCCCACACCCTCAATGGAAAAATCACTGTTAGTAGGCGATTATTTATTTGTAAGCAAATTTCACTATGGACCAAGAGTACCAATGACTCCAATTTCGTTTCCATTGGTACACCATACTCTCCCAATTATTGGAGGGAAATCTTATAATGAACAACTGAAATTTAACTATTATAGAATGTCTGGAATATCTTCTAAAAATAATGATATTGGAGTAAAAAGAAATGATGAAGTTGTTTTCAATTATCCTGCCGAACGATTTATATCAAATCCCCAAAATCCTGAATTTAACCCAAAGAAAAATACTTCAGAATGGGGCAGACCAATTGATAAAAAAGAAAACTATATAAAAAGATGCGTTGGAATACCTGGAGACAACATTAAAATAGTAGATGGAAAAATTATAGTTAACGGCAAATTACAAGCAGAAAACATTATAAATAATCAATATCAATACAAAGTTCGAATTAAATCTAAAAAGTGGAGAAACAAGTTCGAATCTTATGCAGAATTCGCTAAATACCTTTATGAAAGGTATGATATAAAACCTTATATTGACAACAATTCTCCTGGAGATATCCTACCTAACTTTGAAAGTAACTTCTTTCTTATCAATACTACTGAAGAGAATATTAAAAAAATACAGAAAGAAAAATTTATTGGCTCATATAATAGAGAATATAGAAAATATACAGTTAGTAATAAAAGATTATATCAGGTAACAGATCTTCCCTCATATACAATAGAATTTTCTCAAGAAGGAAAGAAAAAAGAAATTAATATGTTCTTAGATACAGTATCACAACTTTTCAAAATGGAAAATGTAGATACAATTCATTCATTTATTTATAAAGTATATTTTTCTGGCCCTTCATGGGAAAAGAATAAAGACATTAATAATATATTATTAATGTCTAAAAAATTGAATTGTGACATAGATACTATCTATCTGAATAAGAGAAAACTAGAATTTAATAATCAACTTCCTTTTTGGAATCCTTTATGCTCAAATCCAGATAACTTCCTTGATGAAAATTTCTTTAATTGGGATATTAATAATTATGGAGTTTATTCCGAAATATTATGGGAAAACGACACTGTTTATGAATATAAAGAACATAATGTTCTCAATATACCACAAAAAGATCAAACAATAGAATTAAATAAAGAAAAATACATTCTTTACAAGCAGATAATAGATAGATATGAAAACAACTCATCTGAATTGTTAGGTAATGATATATATATAAATGGGGAAAAAACTAATTCATATACATTTAAACAAAATTATTATTGGCTAATGGGTGATAATAGAGAAAATTCTGCTGATTCTAGATTCTGGGGTTTTGTTCCAGAAAATCATATAGTAGGAAAAAAATTATTTGTATGGATGAGTTATGATAAATACGGAAAAGGAATTAGATGGAGTAGATTTATCAATAGTCAATTAATTTTTGTTTTTATTATGACTATTATCTTATTCAAACGATATTATAAAAAAGATTTGCTGGAAAAACAAAAAAATCTATCCATAGACATAAAAAATGTTTTGATAATATTTATTTGTTCTGTCACATTTCTTAGTGTAGAAAATTCAATTATAAAATATGGAGTTATGCTTGCATCCATAGTATTAATTGGGAAAATAACTAATAAATATTCTGAAAAAATATCTAGTAGTATTTTTAAAAATAGTTAGTTCTAATTAGTGAAGATTTTACTCCCAATTTCATATCTAGGTCCAATTGAATATTTTGCTTTTATTATTCAAAACAAAAAAACAATTATTGAAAAACAAGAAAACTTCTTGAAACAAACCATAAGAAACAGATGTGAAATATATAATTCTAATGGGATCCAACATTTAACTGTGCACAAAAAAAGAAAGTCTAGTAGCAAAATTAAAATATCTGAAATAGAAATATCAAATGATCACCACTGGAAAAAAAATCATATAAAAGCAATAAAAAGTGCCTATAGTTCCTCTCCATTCTTTGACCATTATTTCGAATACTTTGAAGAAATATATAATTTGACAGAGAATAAATTATTTAATTTGAATTTGAAATTTATTGAATTAACTTTACAAATACTAGGAAGTAATAATGAAATTACTTACACATCTACATATAATAATAATTTTAATGGAATAGATTTGAGAAACTATCAATTTGATACAATTGAATGTGACTATTATGACCAAGTATTTAATAAAAATCATGGATTTATTAGGAATTTGTCTATAATTGATTTAATTTTTAATTTAGGGCCAGAATCTTTAAACTACTTAGAAAATATTAAATTAAAACACTTATAGTTGTTAATGAAATAACAATATGACAAACTTAGAATTCAATAAAAACGATGACAAAATGAGATTACTCATTTCTGATATGAATCGAAAATTAGGTAAAATTCATTTAGGAGGAGGAAAAGATAAAATTGAAAAAACTCATAAAAAAAACAAACTAACTGCTAGAGAAAGAATCGAATATTTAATTGATAAAGATTCTTATTTCTTTGAGATCGGATCATTTGCTGGTTACGAAATGTATCCTGAATATGGTGGATGTCCTTGTGGTGGGGTTATAGGAGGTATTGGATATATAAAAAACAAACAATGCGTAATAGTAGCAAATGACGCAACTGTAAAAGCAGGTGCATGGTTTCCAATTACTGGGAAAAAGAATCTTCGTCTTCAAGAAATTGCCATGGAAAATAAACTACCAATAATTTACCTTGTTGATAGTGCAGGTGTATTTTTACCTATGCAAGATGAAATTTTTCCAGATAAAGAACATTTTGGAAGAATATTTAGGAACAATGCTAAAATGAGTTCAATGGGGATAACTCAAATCGCTGCTATAATGGGAAGTTGTGTTGCGGGTGGAGCTTATTTACCAATTATGTCTGATGAATCTATAATTGTAGATAAAACATCATCTATATTCCTCGCTGGAAGTTATCTAGTCAAAGCAGCAATTGGAGAAGATATAGATAATGAATCTTTAGGAGGGGCAACAACCCATTGCGAAATATCAGGTGTAACAGACTATAAAGCTACCGATGATAAAGATGCTCTAAACAAAATTAAATCAATTATTAGTAAAATTGGTAAATCTAGTAAAGCAGGTTTTAATAGAATAACAGCGTTCCCTCCAGAAAAAAATGAAAAAGAAATTTATGGAATAATTCCTAGAGATAGATCAAAACCATATAATACTAAAAAAATTATTAATAGAATAGTAGATAAATCAGATTTTGAAGAATACAAAAAAGGATATGGGAAATCAATTATATGCGGATATGCAAGAATTGAAGGCTGGGCAGTTGGCATTGTAGCAAATCAAAGAGAAATAATTAAAACAAAGAAAGGAGAGTTGCAATTCGGAGGCGTAATATATTCTGATTCATCAGATAAAGCTGCAAGATTTATTGCAAACTGTAATCAAAAAAAGATTCCTCTATTATTTATTCAAGATGTTACTGGTTTTATGGTCGGATCTAAATCAGAACACGGAGGAATAATTAAAGATGGTGCTAAGATGGTAAATGCAATGAGTAATTCAGTTGTACCTAAATTTACAATAATTATTGGAAATTCGTATGGAGCTGGTAATTACGCTATGTGCGGTAAAGCGTATGATCCTCGAATTATTATTTCATGGCCTACAGCCAAATTGGCAGTTATGGGTGGTAGCCAAGCTGCAAAAGTTCTATTACAAATAGAAAAAGCTTCTATAAAATCTAAAGGGGGGGAAATTAGTAAAGAATTAGAAGAAAAAATATTAAAAGACATTCAAGAAAAATATAACCATCAAACCTCAGCATATTATGCGGCATCTAGACTATGGATAGATGAAATCATTGACCCTATTGATACAAGGAAAGTGATTGCTCTTGGCATAGAAGCTGCTAACAATTCTCCAATAACAGAAAAATACAATCCTGGAGTAATCCAAAGCTAATTTATATATTTGCATTAAAATAATATTATGTTAGAAATTACATTACCAGACGGAAGCATAAAAAAAGTTAAAAAGGGAACTACATCCATGGATATAGCTTTAGACATTTCCGAGGGCTTAGCTAGAAATATTTTATCTGCTAATGTAAATGGAGAGGTATGGGATACTGATAGACCAATACATTCTAATGCTAATTTAAAATTAAATACCTGGGATGACAAAGAAGGAAAATCAACATTCTGGCATTCATCAGCACACATATTAGCAGAAGCTTTAGAAAAACTTTATCCTGGAATAAAGTTAGGCATTGGACCTGCTATTGATAACGGATTTTATTATGATATAGATTTTGGTGAAAAAACAATTTCAGCAGAAGATTTCCCTTTAATTGAAAAAACAATGAAGGATCTTACTAAAAGTAAATCTATTTTTAAAAGGAAAAATATTAAGAAAGAAGAAGCGATTAATTATTTTAGTGATAAGGGAGAAGAATATAAAATAGAGCTTTTAGAAAATATGACTGATGGCGAAATTACTTTTTATAGTCAGGGAAATTTTACCGACTTATGTAAAGGTCCTCACATACCATCTTCAGATAAAATTAAAGCTATAAAATTATTAAATGTAGCAGGAGCATACTGGAAAGGGGATGAAAAAAGAAAACAACTAACAAGAATATACGGAATTAGTTTCCCTAAACAAAAAGAACTTAATGAGTATCTAGTGATGATAGAAGAGGCGAAAAAACGAGATCATCGAAGAATTGGAAAAGAAATGAAGTTATTTACCTTCTCCAATCAAGTAGGTCAAGGTTTGCCACTTTGGCTTCCTAAAGGCGCTATTTTAAGAGAGAAATTAGAAAATTTCTTAAAAAAAGCTCAGTTAAAAGCTGGTTATCTTCCAGTAATAACACCCCATATAGGGAACAAAGAATTATATGAAACATCCGGACATTACGATAAATATGGTGAAGATTCTTTTCAACCAATAAAAACACCAAATGAAAATGAAGAATTCCTGCTAAAACCAATGAATTGTCCTCATCATTGTGAAATATATAAATCAGAACCTAGATCTTATAAAGATCTTCCAATAAGATATGCAGAATTTGGAACGGTATACAGATATGAAAAGTCAGGCGAATTACATGGACTAACTAGGGTTAGAGGATTTACACAAGATGACGCACATATTTTTGCTAGGCCAGACCAATTAAAAGAAGAATTTATAAATGTAATAGATTTAGTACTATACTTATTTAAAAGTCTAGGGTTTGAAAATTTTGAAACACAAATTTCACTTCGTGATAAAAAGGATACAAATAAATACATAGGGTCAGAACTAAATTGGGAAAAATCTGAAAAAGCAATTATAGAAGCTACGAAAGAAAAAAGATTGGAATCAATTATTGAATACGGTGAAGCTGCATTCTATGGTCCAAAACTAGACTTTATGGTAAAAGACGCATTAGGAAGAAAGTGGCAACTTGGGACGATTCAAGTAGACTATAATTTACCAGAGAGATTTGAATTAGAATATACAACTAATAAAAATAAAAAAGAAAGACCAGTAATGATCCATAGAGCACCTTTTGGATCAATGGAAAGGTTTATTGCTATACTTATTGAACATTGTGGTGGAAATTTCCCTACTTGGTTAAGTCCAGAACAAGTAATAATACTCCCAATTAGCGAAAAATACCATGATTATGCAGATAATGTATTGCAATATCTAAAAAATTACGATATTTGCGGTCGCGTTGACGAGAGGTCTGAAAGTACCGGTAGAAAAATCAGAGACGCAGAAATAGAAAAAGTGCCATTTATGATAATTGTGGGAGAAAAAGAAGAAAAAAATAAAACCTGTTCTCTAAGAATGCGCGGAGGAAAAGAATTAGGAGTGTATGATTTAGAAAAAACAGTTAAAACAATAAATGATAACTAAATAATTAAAAAGATCGCAAAAAAACATTTTAGAAGAAAACCAAAGAAATCATTACATAAAATTAATGATGACATTACCGCTCCGTATGTAAGAATCGTTGGAGACAATATTGAATCAAAGATAATTTCATTAAAAGAAGCTATGAACATGGCAAATAAGATGAATCTTGATTTAGTAGAAATATCTCCAAACGCAGAACCACCAGTGTGTAAATTAATTGACTATAAAAAGTTTATTTATGATCAAAAAAAGAAACAGAAAGCTATCAAATCAAAAGCTGTTAAAGTTGTTGTTAAAGAACTAAGATTTGGACCAAATACTGGCGAACATGATTTTAACTTTAAACTTAGACATGCAAAAAAATTCTTAGAAGATGGATTTAAGGTAAAAGCCTTTGTTTTTTTTAGAGGAAGAACAATTATATTTAAAGAACAAGGTGAAATATTACTCTTAAAATTAGCCCAAGCATTAGAAGATGTAGGAGTAGTTGAACAAATGCCATCACTTGAAGGAAAAAAAATGATAATGATAGTTACAGCTAAAAAGAAAAAATAAATATTATGCCAAAAATGAAAACAAAAGCGGGAGCCAAAAAAAGGTTTAAAGTTACAGGCACCGGAAAAATAAAAAGAAAGCATGCTTTTAAAAGCCATATATTGACAAAAAAGGAAACAAAACAAAAAAGAAATTTGACGAAAAGCGGTTTAGTTCATAAATCTGACACTAAGAATGTCAAGCTTCAATTAGGGATATAAATATATAAACCAGATTACTAGTTTTAAGCACATTAATTTGTCACTTTTAATCAAAAAAAAATAAACAATGCCAAGATCAGTAAACTCAGTAGCAGCGAAAGCTAGAAGAAAAAAAATAATTAAAGCAGCAAAAGGATATTTTGGGAGACGTAAAAACGTACATACCATTGCTAAAAATGCTGTTGAAAAAGGTATGCAGTATGCATACAGAGATCGTAAAAATAAAAAACGGACATTCAGATCATTATGGATTCAAAGAATTAATGCGGCAGCTAGAATTCATGGGATGTCATACTCAAAACTAATGGGTCAACTTCATAAAAATAATATTGAAATCAATAGAAAAGTGCTAGCTGATTTGGCAATGAATCACCCTGAAGCTTTTAAAAAAATTGTAGAAAAAATCAAATAAACTGTTAAATTAATTTCTGTCTTACAATAGATGAAATTATTTTTCCATCAGCCTTTCCTGACAATTCTTTCATTAGGAGTGACATACACTTACCTATATCAGAAGAAGATTTAAACTGATTATTTTTAATAGTATTGCTAACATATATTTCTATCTCATTTAGAGTCATCATCTTTGGTAAATAAACTTCTAAAAACTTAGATTGCTTAATCTCTACTTCAGCTAAGTCATTTCTAGAACGCTCAGTAAATATTTTAGCGGATTCTTTTCTTTGTTTTAACAATTTTAATATGATTTTTTGAGACACCTCATCAGATAATTCTTTAGAACCATCTTTTGACATTTCTAATAAAAAAGCTGATTTTACTGAACGTAAAGTATCTAGCTTAATCTTATTCTTTTCAATCATTGATTTTTTTATATCTATATTGATCTTCTCAAATAAACCCATTTTAATTATATTTTAAATTATCTTCTAAAATTTTATCCAATCTTGATCTAGCTTCCTGATACTGGGGAAATATATTTAAAGCAGTTCGATAATCTTTTTCAGCATTAAAAATATCTCCTTTCTTTTCATAACAAATACCTCTAGCAAAAAATGCTTTATAATAATCATTATTCTCAACAATAACATCAGAAAAATAATTAATAGCAATATTATAATCTTTTAGTTCCATGAAAATAAAGCCCAGATTAAAATTTGCATTAATATTAAAAGGATCATATTTCTTTATTTCATGATACATATCAACTGCAGAAGAATACTCTTGCATATTTTGATAAAACAAACCTTTTCCATATAAAGATCTTACATTATTTTTCTCAAGATCCAAAACATTATCATAATAAACTAAGCACTGCTTGTCAAATGACTCAGCATGCATATGTCCAAGTAACAAATTACATTCAACTCTATCATCAATGTCAATTGTATCTATATCTATCAATGTTAATAAAATATTAATAGACTTTAATTTGTTTGAATTTCCCGAAAAGGCATTTGCTAAAAGTAAATGAGAGTTATAATTAGTTTTATCAATTAGAATAGATTTTTCTAAAAAAATTACTGCTTTTTCATAATCATTAATAATTAAGTAACACTCACCTAATTTATTCAATGGAATTACAGAATCCTTCTGACTTGCATAAATTAATGACTTTTTAAAAAAAGAAATCGATTGATTGATATTATCAGAATAAATTTTTCTATTAATAAGGCCATTATAATAACCACTTAATAAAGAGTCTCCTTTTTTAAGATTAGAAACATAATAATTTGACTCAAGTAAATTTAATTTTTGATGATTATTATCATTAGAATTAAAATTTTCTTCATTTGATTCATTATAACATGAAACAAACAAAACCAAATAAAATAAGAAAAGTAATCTCATTATTCACCTAGGCTACTTTTGATTTTATCTTCTAACTCATTCATTAATTCTGGATTATCTTCCAACATGCTTTTTACAGAGTCTCTACCCTGTCCCAATTTTGTTTCACCATAAGAAAACCAAGATCCACTTTTCTGAATAATATCTGCATCTACAGACATATCTAAAATTTCTCCGGATTTGGAAACACCTTTACCAAACATTATATCAAATTCCGCCTTTTTAAAAGGTGGGGCTACCTTATTTTTAACTACCTTAACTCTTGTACGATTTCCAACAATATCATCACCATTCTTTATTGCTCCTATCCTACGAATATCTAAACGAACAGAAGAATAAAATTTAAGAGCATTTCCTCCAGTAGTAGTCTCAGGACTTCCAAACATAACTCCAATTTTCATTCGAATTTGGTTAATAAAAATCAAAGTAGAGCCAGTCTTACTAATAGTAGCTGTTAATTTTCTTAGAGCTTGAGACATTAATCTCGCATGTAAGCCCATTTTAGAATCTCCCATTTCACCTTCAATTTCAGACTTAGGAGTTAATGCAGCTACAGAGTCAACTACAACTAAATCAATAGCTCCAGAACTAATTAAGTGGTCAGCTATCTCCAGAGCTTGCTCTCCATTATCAGGTTGAGAAATTAACAAATCTTCAAGATTAACTCCTAAATTTTGTGCATATGATGCATCAAAAGCATGCTCAGCATCAATAAAGGCGGCTATCCCACCCTGTTTCTGAACTTCGGCAATTGCATGTATAGTCAAAGTAGTCTTACCTGAAGATTCTGGACCATATATTTCAACAACTCTTCCTTTAGGATACCCATTTACACCCAAAACCATATCTAAACCAATAGATCCGGTTGGTATTGACTCAACATCTTCAACTAATTTATCTCCTAATTTCATTACAATACCCTTACCATATGACTTTTCTAATTTACCTAATGTCAATTCTAAAGCCTTAAGCTTAGAAGATGTTTCTTTATCACTCATATCAATTATTTTTATACAAAAAAGAGAAATTAAAAATCAAATATCAAATATATTCTTACGTATTTATTAACATTAACAGATTATAGGTAATTATTAATAAAAGATTTACGGCCAATGTTTTTTGTGATAAAATCTTTATTTAATTCATATCCTCTTGCAGGAGAATATTCTCTAGCGTAAAAAATTATTTGCAAATGCAATTTATTCCACAAATTTTTAGGAAATATTTTCATAGCATCTTTTTCAGTTTTTTGAACATTAACACCATTGGAAAACCCCCATCTATACATCATCCTATGTATGTGAGTATCGACTGGGAAAGCAGGTACATTAAATGCCTGACTCATTATAACTGAAGCCGTTTTATGACCAACACCAGGCAATTCTTCAAGTTTATCTATTTTTTTTGGAACATCACCTTGGTACTTGTGTATTAAAATATTTGAAAGATTATATATATTCTTTGATTTACTGGGCGACAATCCGCATGATCTGATAATATCTTCTATTTCACTAATAGATAACTTTACCATATCATAAGGATTATCAGCTCTAGAGAATAGAGTTGGTGTTACTTTATTAACCCTCTCATCAGTACATTGAGCTGATAATAAAACAGCAATTAATAAAGTGAAATCATTCGAACTATTTAGCGGAATTGGTGGGTTAGGATATAAATCTTCTAGAGATTGAATTACATATTTCACCTTTTCATACTTTCTCATGAAGAAAAAATAAATAAATTGATTATACTAATTTAATTATTATTTATAAAAACATCATCAATCAATTTAGACTTGTAACATCTAATAGATTTAGAAAACATTATTATATTATTAATAGTTGTCTTCCTGGGATACATTCTATTAAATAGAACAGATTTAGATTTAACACCAAAATTCATCTCATTATCATCATGAGATTTAAAGTTTAATAAAAAAGAGCTAGTAGAGGTTTTTTTCATATAATATTATTTTGTTAATACTAGATAAACGAAAGTATATTATATTTATTGTGAATTTAATTCACATGTAACTCAATATTATTTTTTTCAATTAATTTTCTAAGGTTGATTATGGCGTATCTCATTCTTCCCAAAGATGTATTAATACTAACATTTGTAATTTCAGCAATGTCTTTAAAACTATAATCTCGATAATAACGCATTTCTAAAACTTCTTTCTGATCACTAGGCAGATATTCAATCAATGATTTTAATTTTTTAAAAATTTGGTTAGTGATTATATCATCTTCTATATTTTTATCTCCATCAGAAATAATGTCAAAAATGTTAAAAGTATCATTTCTTGAAACTGTTTTCATTTTCTTTTTACTTCTAAAATGATCTATAATTAAATTATGAGCAATTCTCATAACCCATGGAACAAACTTGCCCTCTTCATTATACTTTCCTGATTTTAAAGATTTAATAACTTTTATGAAGGTTTCTTGGAAAATATCATTTGCCAAATCCAAGTTTTTAACTTTTGACATTATAAAAGCAAAAACCTTATCCTTATGTCTAAATACTAACAATTCAAATGATGATTCATCACCATTTACATATTGTTTAATTAATATATTATCGGAATTTCTACTAGATATCATCTTACTTAATTTTAATTAATAATTATTTGAAAGTAAATGTGTATATCTATAGAATTTATTTTGGTTAATATTGTGTTATACGTGCAAATATATTATAAGTTTCAAAATAAAACAAATCATATTCATAAATTTGCAAGATTTATATAGAGATTATGAAAAATACAAAAAGTCAAGAAATAGAAATTATTGGAGCAAAAGTTCATAATCTTAAAAATATTTCATTAAAGATTCCTAAAAATAAATTCATAGCTATTTCAGGAATTTCCGGATCAGGAAAATCATCTCTTGCTTTTAACACATTATATGCAGAAGGACAAAGAAGATATATTGAAAGTTTATCTTCATATGCAAGACAGTTTTTAGGAAAATTACAAAAGCCAGATGTAGATGATATTATAGGAATTGCTCCAGCAATAGCAATTGAACAAAAAGTTATATCTAAAAACTCTAGATCAACTGTTGGGACCACTACGGAAATATATGACTATATTAAACTGCTTTTCGCTAAAATTGGATCTATATACTCACCAGTTTCTGGTAAAGAAGTGAAATGTCATTCAAAAGATGATATATTAAATTTTATATTAAATAATATCCAAAATGAAATATTAATTTTAACTGAAATAAGCGAACCATCAATAGCAAAACTCCAATCATATCATCAGCAAGGATACTCAAGGATTTTAATTGAAAACTCAACTTATAAAATATCAAATGTAAATACTGATAATTTCAATAAATCAAATAAAAAAACATATCTAATTATTGATCGAATTATTAATTTAAAAAAAAATAGTAGTCTTATTAATAGACTCTATGATTCAATAGAAACAGCATTATTTGAAGGAAAAGGATGCTGTATTATTAAAAATCAAGACTCATTCCAATATTTTTCAAACAAACTTGAAATGGATGGAATTAATTTTGAAAGAAATTCTGTAAACCTATTTTCATTTAACAATCCGTATGGGGCATGTAAAAATTGTGAAGGATTTGGCACAATATTAGATATAGATGAAAATAAAGTTGTGAAAAACTTTAATCTATCAATTTATGAGGGAGCTATAAGCTGTTGGAATGGAAATAAATTAAGTAAATGGAAAAATAATTTTATTAGAAATTCTAGTGAATATGGATTCCCTATTCATACACCTTATAAAAATCTAACAAATAATCAAAAAGAATTAATATGGAAGGGAAATAAGAAATGTAAAGGAATAATTGATTTTTTTATAAAAATAGATTCTAAAAGACATAAAGTTCAAAATAGAGTGATTTCAGCTAGATTCAAAAGCAAGATGAAATGTAAAGAGTGTGAGGGATCAAGGTTAAGAAAGGATGCTTTATATGTAAAAATTAATGAAAAAACAATTTTAGATATTGTCAACATGTCAATGGATGAATTATCATTATTCTTTAAATACATAATACTCAATAAACAAGAAAAAGAAATTTCAAAAAGAATAATTGAAGAAATAAAAACCAGAATACAATACTTAATGGAAGTTGGGTTATCATATCTAACACTTTCTAGGAAAACATCAACGCTATCTGGTGGAGAAAGTCAAAGAATTCATCTAGCATCTTCACTAGGAAATAATTTAACTGGAGCAATCTATATTTTAGATGAACCATCTATTGGACTTCACTCAAAAGATACTATGAATTTAATTAAAGTACTTAAAAGTTTAAAAAAATTAGGAAATACAGTTATTGTGGTAGAACATGATGAAGAAATAATAAAAAACGCTGATCATATTATAGATTTAGGCCCCAAGGCTGGAATTAATGGTGGAGAATTAATTTTTGAAGGTAACTTATCATCATTATTAAATTCAAAGACTAGTATTACAGCAAAATATTTAAATAATAAAAGAAAAATAGAAAATAGTTACCATAATAAATCATTTAAAAACACTTTAAAAATACAAGGAATAAGTATAAATAATATTTCATCAACAAATATCTCGATTCCATTAGAGTGCTTAACCTTAATTTGCGGTGTTAGCGGTTCTGGCAAATCATCATTAATTAAAGGTGCTGTAGTGCCATACTTAGAAGAGAAATTTCATGGAAAAACCTATATTAAAAAAAATTACATAAAAGGATCTATTTCTACAAAAAAATATAATAGATTAGAATTCATCGATCAAAAATCAATTGGAAAATCTTCAAGATCGAATCCCGTTACATACATTAAAGTATATGATGATATACGAAATTTATTTGCAAAACAAAAATTATCAATAGCCAGAAATTATAAAGCAGGATATTTTTCATTTAATATAGATGGTGGAAGGTGTGAAAAATGTAAAGGAGAAGGTGAAATAACAATTGAAATGCAATTTATGGCTGACATTCATATTGTATGTGATGAATGCAACGGAACAAGATTTAAAAAAGAAATATTAGATATCAAATTCGAAGGTAAAAATATTTATGAAATTTTAGAACTAACTGTAGATGAAGCTATTGATTTTTTCAAAAAACATAATCAAAAAATTTATAAAAAAATTATGCCGCTAAAAGAAGTGGGTCTGGGATACATAAAGTTAGGTCAATCCTCATCAACACTGAGTGGTGGCGAAGCCCAACGAATTAAATTAGCTTATTTTCTTAGTAAAGGAGAATATAAAGAACAAATAATATTTGTTTTCGACGAGCCGACTACTGGACTTCATTCGGATGACATAAATAATCTAATGAATGCCTTTCAGTCTCTCATAAATAAAGGTCATTCCATTATTTGCGTCGAACACAATTTAGATGTAATTAAATGTGCAGATTGGGCAATTGAATTAGGTCCAAAGGGAGGATCTGATGGAGGGAAAATCATTTTTGAAGGAATTCCATCTGAAATGAAAAATAACAAACATTCAATTACTGGAAATTATATACCTTAAAATATAATTTGTAAGCTATTCTTTTATTAACTTATTTATTACAACATCACTTCCTATGATAGTTTCAATAAGATATATTCCCGAATCATAATCAGAGAGGTCTAAAACCATAGAATTCATTCCAGACATTAATCCATAATCTCTTTTAGCTATAATTTTACCGTCAATACTACTAACTTTAACAAGTATATTTTCAACATCTATTAAGTTAACAGAAATAACTGCAGAAAAGTTAGCAGGGTTAGGATAAATGTTTACCTTATCATTAAAATAAGTGTTTGGAGTAATGGAAGTTGAATTACAAGATTGATAACCATTCAGAATAGAAGTAGATAAAGATTCTGAAGATGCATTATTTATTCCATTATTAGGATCAATCAACATTCCAACAATATGCATTTGTGATAAATCCCAAGTCGGATCAATTGTAAACTGAAAGCATTGAGTCAATTGACTGCCTTGAGTATATGAATCATCTAAATTTCCACCATCAAAGGATGGAGATATAGATCTAGCAACATGCCTATATATCATTTGCACATCAGGAACCCAATTTGGAAGAGTTCCCCAATCAGTACCATCAACATCAATTAAAGTAATTCCATTAGACCCATATGAATTAGATTGGTACCAAGTACCTCCTGTTCCAGTAACACTATCTTCCAAAAGAACACAAGCTAATTTCCAATTATTATCAATATTTGAAAGAACATCAACAGTTAAAGAAACATCTAATGTAGTTCCATTTTGAACAGCACCACTATGCAAAGTAGCTGAAATTGGTTGAGTTATTCTATTAATAAAATCAATCTCGAAATCAGCAGGATCAATTTCTGGACCTCTATCTACTAATGCTGAAGGATAACCCCCTATATAGGGAGATATTCCAAGATCATAATCTGTATTAACCATTGGGTCACCATTATGAACAGCAATACCTTGAAAATACCCATGATAATCTCTATCCATAAAATTTAAAGCAACCGCACCTCTAGGACACCATCCACACCAAGTACCAGTAGCTTCTTCTCCAATCACTAATTTATTCTCTGTAGGTGTAATTGCAGTTATCTGAATGGACATAACATCATCAGCTGGATTATCATCCTGTAAAAGTCCATTAACATTAGATACTGTAGCGGTAGCCGTATTTGTTCCTCCCACCAAAATTATAGGATTTGGAAAATCAATCTGCATAGCGGTCAAAGACAATAAACCAAAACCTGATTGAATATTAGTAATATTCTCAGTCATTTGAGTTCCATTATAATCATATGTAATATCAAATGAATAAATAGGGTCAGTTCCAAAGTTTCTTACTTCCACCGAAGGGTATCTTTGTTGACCATCTAAACCTGAAATAGCTGTCATATTTGAAACTTGAGCGTTGTTTGTATATAATGTAGCTGGAGTATATGAAAAACAAACATCATCTATCCAGAATTCATCATTTGCTCGTGGATACAAATCCAACGAAGATATCTGATTTAATGTATTTGCAAATGATCCCTGAGACACACCATCAATAAAGACTTCCCAAACATTATTAGATAAATCAATTTCAAATTTAATTTCAAACCAAACATCAAAAGGAAAAGAGGATGTAAATGATGTACCAGTAGTATTACTCATTATTAAATCTCCAGTAGCATCAAAATTAACTTCCAAGGCCCAACTAACACCAGGAGTGTTTTCAGCTTGGAAATTGAAGTAGGCTCCGCCTCCACCTCCACCGCGGATATACATCATTTGAGAAAAATCAAGATCACCAACTACATATGGAGTAGACAATAATGGTAAAGAAGCCTGGGTAATATTCTGCATTGGGTCAAACATTAACAAAATATCTTCAGGTCCTGCAGCAGCCGTTCCTGGAAAATACAAAGCATTATTACCACTAAATGATTGAAGTGAATTAACCATTGCATCATCGGCAAATGGAGCTACAGTATTCGACATTAATTCACCCCAAGTATTCCAAGAAGAAGAAGTTTCTGCAATCGGACTACCAATATTTAAAGAATCAAAATCTTCACAAAAACTAACTTGAGAATAAGAATTAATTGACAATAAAAGGATGAAGAGGTAATATATGTTTTTCATAGTTAATAATTTTATAGTACAATAATAAAGAAAATTAATCGTAAAAAAAAATCATTTATGATTTAGATAATCCTGTAATATTAATGTTGCGCTAACCATATCTACTAATGATTTATCAGATCTTTTTTTCTTGCTTACACCTGAGTTTAAAATCGCTTGTTTAGCAATTTTTGATGTAAAACGTTCATCAATCATATGAATTCTTATTTTAAAAAATCTAGTATTTAAATTTTCAACAAAAGAACGGGTTTTAGATGTTATGTCTGTAGATGATCCATCCAGATTAACCGCATATCCAACAACGATATCACTAATTTTTTGAGAAACTATCAAATCATCTAAAAAATTATATATATCATTATGACTTATACAAGTAAGAGGGCTAGCTATAGTTTGAGTTAAATCCGAAATAGCAATCCCAATACGTTTGAGTCCATAATCTATAGAAATTACTTTTGACACTAATTTTTTAAAAGAGGGAAAACGATATTTTCAGGAAGTATTTTTAAATGATATAACCCTGAACTTTTTTCTGTCAAATCAAAAGAAACTCTATCATTAGAAATTTTACTATCGATTAATTTTCCGTTAATATTATAAATCAGAACTTCATGAGTCTGATTGTCATAAAACTCTATAAAAAACTTCCCAATACTTGGATTAGGAAACACTTTCCAAAGAGAATCATATTTTATAAGTTCAGTTGTATTGTTTATATCAATTGGAGGAAAAACAATATAATCAACATATGCACAATCTTGTCCATCAGAAGCAGACCAATCTTTATCATATTCCCATGTAAAAGTATTCATCCCCTGATTGACAGCAAAACTTACAAAGCTCCAATCAGAATCAATTCCTGACCATTCATCCATTTTCTGTCCATTTATTCTAAACTTTAAAAAATCATAATCTTGTTCTGAAGACATTTTCTTGTAAAACGAAATTTCACCATTCATTAAAACATTTAAGTCAATAGATAATTTAGAATCTGTCTGATCTGGTTGATTAAGGGCTGATCGACTACAGCTAGTACCCTCATATGGATTATTTGAAGAAATTATCCAAGGATATGAAGGGTCATTATTCCAATTAAAACTAGTGAAATCACCAGTTTCATAGTCTTCATCAATGACCCCAATAGTTTCAGAAATAGAATTGCTATGAGCATATATACCATCTGTCAAATCAAAATTAAATAACACTGGGTGACCAATAGGCGCATTAGGGTCAATTGTAATCGTATAAGAAATATTTTGTTGCTGATTAGCAGCTAAATTAGGCAACAAAAATACAGGACTGGATATCGAAACAAAATTAGAATTGCATGAAATAAATGAATTTATATTTGTTATTTCAGCATGACCTACATTCATAACATCTATTTGCACATTTAATGTTTCTCCAGCATCTAACTTACCATTTCCATTTCCTTGCAACTGATCATCAAAATAAATACCAACATCAGTTAATACTGGAGAATTCAAAAGTAAAGAGAAATTTGAATTCCAGACATTTCCTAAATTGTCCGTAATCTGTAACTGTAATGAAGCAAGATGTTGGTCAGGAACTAAAGCTGCGATCTGTAGGGAAAAAGGGGATCCTAATATTAGTGTGTTATTTGCATTAATAGATGCAACATAATCAATACTATCAATAATATTAATATATGGATCATTAGATGATAGTACAACATTTAAACTTTGTGCTGACTGAGCTCCTAAATTATGAACCTCAACATCTAACTCAATATATTCATTATAATCTGCTAATGCATTATTATTTCCATTAATATCTATTATAACGTGATCATTATAGACTACAAATGGAGAATTTGAAGAAATTACAGATATAGAAGAAATATACGGCTGTCTAAATTGTTTTGTAACTACTATATCTATATTACCGATATTAGTAAGATTTGGGAAATTTAAATTAACTATTCCACTAATACCTGCCAGCTGAGCATCCAATAATATCCCATTCATAGACAATGCTACATAAGCGTCTTCTTCAGTAGTGACTGTTAATGTTGAGGAACCTAATGGAATTGCTCCAGAATGAGAAACACTTAATAAAGAAGGAATTCCTAAATATGGCATTAAAGAGGGGTCTCCCATTAGATGGTAAATCTCCCAATAATATTGGTCAGAACCGCCTGCTTGAGTAACAGCTAAGTTGCCAGAATGAATCATTTGTCCTTGAGTAAAGAACCAATCTGATCTTGATTCACCATTCTCATGGATCCAACAATCATAAACTCCTAAATCTGTACCTGTATATGAAGGATTAGCAGTAATATTAGATGTATTACCAACTGCCCACCAGTAATCTTCATCCCAATATGTATTATTAGATCCTCCTATATATCCTACCGCACCTTTATCCTCAGCTCTAAGAACTGATTCTCCAAAACATACAGGAACCTCAAATTTTACAGATTGACAACAGTTTCCTATCATTAATCCATACTCATCAAAATTTTGTAATGATGAAACATCAGATGTTTCAAACGATGGATCAGACCATCCTGAACTTCCACAATGAGCTGTGTAATTAGCAAAAGCTACCCCATCACTAAAGTCAGATATAATAGCTGCAGAAGCTGCTGACATATCAGAAGTAATAGGTGTCCCTGAACCATAAAGATAGTTATGTATGGTAAGATTATGAGCTGAATTAAAATAGTTATCGGTACCGTAATTAATTTGACCATTTCCATAAACTGGTGCCATACTCTGATCAACACCAGCTACTAAAAGGACTTCATCCAAATAAGAAAAATCTGATAATAAATATTTCTCGTAATTTAAAGTTTTAGTAACTTGATTTTCAATATGTTCAGTGGTTGTTCCGGAAAATCTACCATAATACATTTCTGGAAAAAAATCTACATTTCCATCAAATTCACAGTAATACATATCAGACACATGTCCACCCATATTAAAAGAAGGGACCTCATTTATATCACCAACTAATAATAAATATGTAGGTGCTGGATTATTAACACTAGCATTGTCATACATATCATTTAAAAACGTATGTATCGATGAGGTGGTATTACCTACCAAAGGATCATTCGTGTAAGCCTCTATTACTAGAAAGCCTTTTTTTCTTTTCCACTCAATAAATGGCTGTAAAACAGATTGAAAAAGTGGGTCTGAAACAATTACATATTTTACAGGATATGTAGTAATCACATCCTTGTGAGAATTAGAAATATAATTAATACACTTATTAAATATTGGCTCAAAATCATTAGAAAAATACTTCTCTTTAATTTGTTTTTCTTGTTCAAAATCAATTCCACTAAAAGATATTCTTACCTCAATTTTAGTAATAATTTTAAGTTCATTAGATACTGGATTATACATTACAGGCGCAACTGACATTCTAGCTAAATTCACTCCTCTTATTCTACCTAACTTTTCAATAGTTATTATATCTTTAGAAACAAAATCATTATTACTATAGGATTCAATATCATAATAAAAAGGTACATCATCAGCATTTTCAGATTTAGATATTGAAGGTTGTTTTGGAAAAACATGATAATTATTAGTATTATACTCAGATAAACTAATAATTTCATATTCTTTATTTAATACTTCAATAGTATAATTCGCATTTTCTGGAATTGAAATTAACTTATTTAATACTGGAAGCTCCGCATGTCCAATTTCCGAGTTACTTACGTATTTGTCAATATTTATTTTAATAAAAGAATCATCAGCTTTCTTGACAATACTTGTACCTATTTCAGAAACTGAATTAATAAATGAGAAAGAGGATGTAGATTTGTCAAATAATTTAAAATACGTCTGACCATCTTTAATTACAATATCTGCAGCATTGCTATTTGAAAATACCAAAAAAATTAACGGAAGTATGAACTTTATTTTCACTAGTCTTATTATAATTATTTAAATATTACTACAATTACTTTCTCATCATATAATAATAATGGACAATTATATCCCCATCATATACTACATTAGCGTCAACAAAATACCATCCAAATTCCATAGCTTTATTAACAGCTTGTGCCATTGAACGGAACTTAGTTGATTCTTCTAGTAGAAGCTCTACTTCTTTATCAAACCTTCCAACATCAAAACTAAATAGAAATTTAGACTTAGATTTTACCTTCTGTTTCATTTTCATTTCAAGTGAAATATCAACAGACTCTACTTCTTCTTTTGATAAACCTTCTTGATTTAAGTCAACCTCCACACCTTTAATAACCATGAATTTAGTAGTATAAGTCTGATTATTTTTGTCCGCATCCTTTTTAGTAGCTCTTTTTTGCGCTGTTACTACCAAAACTGAAATTACTAGTATAAATAAAATTATCTTTTTCATAACATTATATTTAAATTATTTATTAATTATTTCCACCTAATATTATTGGCAAATCACCATCTCCATTACCAATAACTATAACCTTAGCATTTTGCGATTTCGCAATTTCTTGTGTCGCTTCAACTCCCTTCCAACGAAGTAATTCAGGAGTAATTGTGTTATCAATGATTTTTTGAAATTCAGCAATACCCATAGCTTCAATTTCTTTCCTCTCCGCCTCTTTTCTAGCTTTATCAATCTTAAAATCATATTCTTCAGCTTGCTGTTCTTGTTTCAATTTTTGCTCAATAGCAGTTTGAAGTGTCATAGGAAGAGTAATATCCCTAATAAAAACATAAGGTAATTCAATGTATTTCTGATTGACAATTTCTTTAGTTCCCATATATATTAGATTTTCTATAGAATCCCGAGCACTAGCATATAACTGCTCTGGCGTATAATTACCAATAACTTCTCTGGTAACAGATCTAACGGCAGGTTTAATAATTCTATCAAGATAATCCTCACCAATACTTTCATGCAAATAACCTATTTGATCATGAATTGGATGATGAATAATTGAAAGATCTAATTTAATTAATAAACCGTTATTAGAAAGTACTTCTAGCCTCTCAGAGGTTTCTTTTTCTTTTACATCATATAATATCATCTGATTCCAAGGAGCAATAATTTGAAATCCTTGACCATAAACCTTCTCTTTATCTAATCCACCTTGAAATGTTTTAAATAAAACTCCTTTCTGACCAGGCTGAATATTTATAAACATCCCAGAGGAAAAACCTAATACTACAAGTAATGCAATTACAATTCCTACAATAGCGCCTTTTGGTAAATTTCTTAGTTCCATATAATTAATTTTAGTTAGTTAGTTTAGTTAATAATTTGTTCTTTAAGTCGTTCTTGATCTTTTTGTCTTTTTTTGAGAATCCGTATGTATAAAGAAGCTCTTTTCTCACCTAGGTTTTCTGATCTAAGAGCATATTCAATAGCTGTACTTAGTGTTCCATTTATTTCAGAAGCTAATGCTAAATTATAATTAGCTTTACGAGCAATTTTAGGGTCATTATTATCTACAAGAGATTTCCATAATTTAATTGCCTCATCCCAATCTTGCCTAGAAACATATTTTTTCGCTAATTTTAACTTATCTTCCGGTCCTGAAAAATATGTTCGAGAAACTCTAACCCAAAGTGGGGTAATTCTATAGGCGTACTTCTCTCCAGCAAAAATTCCAGCAGATTTTAAAGCCTGTCTTTTACTTGGTAATTTAGAGCGAGCATCATTATAACTAGATCCCCAAATTTTTGACTCTTTTAACTCAGTAAAAGTATTTACATCAATAATCTTTCGTTTACTAGCGTCATAAATTCTCCAGCCAGATTGTATCTCCATTGCTAATGTTACCGGATATTTTATCTCCCTAACCTTTGCTCCTTTTATTGTCCTATTTCGAACGACAGATTTACCCTCAAATTCCCTAGAGTCTGAATCAAATGTTGATAAGACAATCAATGCATCTGCATCATATTGATCACAAATTTTCTGAACTTTTCTCCAACTTAAAAGATCAGGAAATTGAGAAGTTCCAGTTCCTTTTAGCATAATTTCACCCTGATTCTTCAAGGCAAATCTCTCTGAATTACTCAACGCGTTTACTAAACCATTAATACAATATTTGGAACCCTTTTTATCGCTACCAACAACTTCACCCGTAAGAATACCTTCAACTATATTCTCTGCTAAATTTTCTTTATTTGGGGTACTCCTATTCGCTATAACTACATTTTTAATATGTAGAGGAACAGTAATATCAGCAGGCCTTTGTACATTAACCATTATAGTAGATGTACCACAAGAGAAACAAAATAAAAATACAATTAATATATAAGATATATAACGAAACATAAATTTTTTGCTTGACACAAAGTTAATGCAAAAAAAATAAATTATTAAACTTTTAAAATAAAAAGAATTTGAACAAAAAATATATATTTGTAAATATTCATAAATAGTAAAATAATTATTTAGACATGAGGATAGGTTTTGATGCTAAAAGGGCATTTCATAATTATTCTGGATTGGGAAATTATTCTAGAAACACCATTAATATTATGTCCAAAAAATATTTAAGAGATGATTTTTTTCTATATACTTATAGTCAAAAATCATCATATACCAAGTCAATAAAGAATATAAAAAATATTACCATCCAAGAACCATTATCTTTTGCAGGAAGATTATCTGAATCATATTGGAGAAGTTTTTCAATTAAAAATGATTTAAAAAAAGATAAAATTGATCTCTTTCATGGACTGAGTAATGAAATCCCATTTGGAATCAAAAAAACCAATATTAAAACTATTGTAACTATACATGATTTGATTTTTCTAAAATTTCCAAAATTTTACAAATCAATTGACAGAAATATTTATCTAAAAAAAATTAAGTATGCCTGCTCAACAGCTGATTTAATTATAGCTATAAGTAATCAAACAAAATCAGACTTGATCAACTTATTATGTGTTCCCGAAGAAAAAATAAGAATTGTCTACCAAGGTTGTGATGATTTATTCCAACAGAAGCATAATATGACATTAATACCATCAAAAAAACATACACTTCCAAAAAAATACATTTTGTATGTTGGAGATATTAATCCAAGAAAAAATTTACTGCTGATACTTGAAGCCATGATAATTATTAAAAATTTAAAACTGGTTATAGTTGGAGAAGGAAAAAAATATAAAACTATATGTCAAAAATTCATATGTAAAAACAAACTTGAGAGCAGAGTTTACTTTTTTGGGAAAGTACATTCTAAAGATTTAATTAATATCTACTCAAATGCTGACATCATGATTTATCCTTCTCTGTATGAAGGGTTTGGAATACCAATATTAGAATCTCTTTTTTTAAAAGTTCCTGTAATAACTTCTAATGGGAGTTGTTTAAGAGAAACTGGTGGCAATGGAGCTATGTATATTGACCCCTATTCTAAAGAATCATTAATTGAAGCTATAGTCAAAATACAAGAAGATACCAATTTGCGAGAAACATTAATTGACAATGGTTGGAAACACGCACAGAAATTCACTAATGATAAAATTTCAACTAATATAATGAAGGTTTACTCAGAATTATTATGATCTACGAAATAAATAAATCACTAGAATTTCTCAAGAACGGGAAAATAATTTTATATCCTACGGACACAATATGGGGTATGGGTTGTGATGCTACAAATACAAAATCTGTAAGAAAAATCTACCGAATTAAGAAAAGGGATGACTCGAAATCACTAGTAATTTTAGTAAGTGATGAAAAAATGTTACATGAAATTACAAGTGAAGTACACCCACTTTCCTTAGGTAAATTCCCAACAACAGTCATATATCCTAAAGTCCATGGATTACCAGAACACATCAAATCCATGGATGGTTCTGTTGCGATAAGAATTGTTCAAGATGATTTTTGTAAAAAAATAATTTATGCATTAGGAAAACCTATTGTATCAACATCAGCTAATATTAGTGGAAAAAAACATCCATTAGAATTTAATGAAATTTCTAGAGAAATACTGAAAAAATGTGACTATATAGTTAATTTAAGAAAAGATGAACAAAACATCAATCCCTCAAGGATATTCAAATTAGAAAAAAATGGAGAAATTATAAAAATTAGATAGTGAACTTGAAAGCCAAACTTACAGACCCAATTTTTAAGATTTGCAGTACTGTTGCATCCGTCAATAATGAAGAGGTATACGTAATTGGAGGATATGTTAGAGATTTAATACTAAAAAGAGAAAATCAAATTACAGATATAGACATTTTATGCGTTGGAGATGGTTTAAAATTTGCTAAAAAAGTACATACCACCTTAAAATCACCATCTGAGGTTAAATACTTCAAAAGGTTTGGAACAGCGATGATTAAAAATATAGATGGACACTATGAATTTGTAGGAGCTAGAAAAGAATCATATAGCACTAATTCTAGGAAACCTATAGTAGAAAAGGGGTCATTAGAAGATGATCAAAACAGAAGAGATTTCACAATCAATACTTTAGCCATATCGTTAAATAAGAAGACTTATGGAGATCTTATAGATCCATTTAACGGAATTGAGGATATCAAAAACAAAAAGATTTGCACTCCATTAGATCCAACAAAAACATTTTCTGACGATCCTCTTAGGATGATGAGAGCAATAAGGTTCGCTACACAATTAAACTTCAAAATTAATGAAGAATGTTTTCAAGGAATTATTGAAAATAAAGAAAGATTAAACATTGTCTCAAATGAACGTATTATATCTGAATTCGAAAAAATACTTTTATCTAAAAAACCTTCAACAGGAATTAAATTATTATTTGATTCAAAGTTACTCAATTGTTTTTTCCCAGAATTAACTGATTTGCAAGGTGTAGAAACTATAAATGGACTAACTCATAAAGATAATTTTTTTCACACTTTAAAAGTAGTAGATAATATAAGAAATAAAACAGATAACATATGGCTACTTTGGGCTGCACTTCTACATGATATTGGGAAACCCAAAACTAAAAAATTTAACGATAAAATTGGATGGACATTTCATGCACATGATTTTTTAGGAGCGAAAATGTTGCGAAGTATATTTCAAAGATTAAAACTGCCATTAAACAACAAGTTGAGTTATGTAAAAAAAATGGTCGAGCTTCACTTAAGACCAATATCATTAACAAAGAATTCTGTGACTGATTCAGCCATCAGAAGATTACTTTATGATGCTGGTGAAGACATTGATGATTTAATGTTATTATGTGAAGCAGATATCACATCAAAAAATCCAGAGAAAGTTAAAAAGTATCTAACTAATTTTACAATTGTAAGAAAAAAACTAATAGAAATAGAGGAAAAAGATAGAATTAGGAACTGGAAACCACCAATAGATGGGAAACAAATAATGAAAATATTTAAAATTGAAGAAGGAAAGAAAATAGGAATTCTTAAAGATTCACTTAAAGAAGCTATACTTGAAGGAGAAGTCAAAAATAACAGAAAAGATGCATTAAAATTTATAACAAAAAAATGGAAAGAGATAAATAATTAATAATATGCAAATAAAAATCACATTAGAATATGACAATCTAGTATGTAAAGAAATTATTGTGGATGAAAAAAAAAAATTAACTTATCTTCACCAAACAATTATTAAACTCTTTGATCTTAAAAAAGATGAAATAGCCTCATTCTTTTTAACAGATGAAAAATTAAATCTTATTCAAGAAATTCCATTGATATGCATGCAAGACAATGATAAAAATATGGGAAGCTATAAGATTGAGTCAGTATTGAATGAATCACAGGGTTCATTAATATATATTTATGATTTTATGCATATGTGGAGATTTCACATAGAAGTAATATCTTTAATTAAAGATGAAAAAAGCGACTTACAAATAATTAAAGAAATAGGTAAACCTCCTAAAAAAGCTCCTCTAATAAGTTTCGAAAATTAGTAATTATAATAAATGCTAAAGATGTCTAAAAAACTAATAGTGATACAAGGACCTACAGGAATAGGTAAAACTAAGGTTGCAATTTTACTAGCTAAAAGATTTGAGACTGAAATTATCTCAACAGATTCAAGACAATTTTACAAGGAATTACTAATTGGAGCAGCTCCTCCATCAAAAAAACAACTTCTTGAAGTTAAACATCATTTCATTCATAACCTTTCAGTAAATGAAGACTATAATATAGGTAAATTTTCAAATGAATGTGAAAAAAAAATTTATGAATTATTTAAACAAAGAAATAAGTTAATTACTGTTGGAGGGTCAGGAATGTATACTGAGACAATTGCTAATGGGTTATTAGATAATATACCTGACATAGATATATCTTTTAAAAAAAACATCATGTCTAAATACAAAACATATGGAATAAAGTTTTTGCAAGAAGAACTTGAAAAACATGATAAAAATTACTTTAATATTGTAGACAAAAAAAATCCTCATAGATTAATTAGAGCTTTAGAAGTATTTTACGCCACAGGAAATCCATTCTCTTCTTATAGAAAAAAACAAAAAAGGAAAAGGAACTTTACAGTTTTAAAAATTGGACTAATAGATGATAGGGAAACTTTATATAATAAGCTAGACTCTAGAGTAGATAGCATGTTCGAAAAAGGACTAATAGATGAAGTTCAAAAACTTTTAAAATACAGAAATAAAAACGCTTTAAAATCTGTAGGATATACAGAAGTGATAAACTATTTAGACAATAAAATATCTCTAGAAGAAACTATTAAACTAATTAAACAAAATAGTAGAAGGTTAGCAAAAAGACAAATAACTTGGATGAAAAGAAATAAAGATATTTTATATTTTAATCCAAAAGAATTAGAAAAAATATATAAAGCTATCGAATAATTGAAACTGTTCCTTTTATTGGATCTATTCCATCACGTAATTTAATTACATAAAAATATGTGCCATCTCTTAATGGGTTACCATTCATATTATTCCCATCCCATGGGTCAAAATATCCAACAGATTTAAAAACTAAATTACCATATCTGCCATATACCTTAATCTCTGAATCTAGAAACAGAAAGGCATCTTCAATATTCCATAAATCATTGACACCATCATCATTAGGAGAAAAAACATTAGGAACACATTCAGGATTTAATAAGGATATATTAAAAGCTGTATCAACAATGCAAAAATTATCATCTGTAACTGTAACCGAATATAATCCGGGGTAAAGGAAAATACTGATAGGATTAAACGTTTCTCCATTACTCCACTCATAACTATAACTTCCAACTCCACCACTAGCCACGACTTCTAACTCTAAATCTAAATTAGAAATATCACAATCTATTAAATCTTCAGAAGGATTTAGCGACAAAATTATAGGATCTACAATAACCTCTTGCAAAACTTCACATTCATTTTTATCAGTCACCCAAACTCTATGTAAACCATTACATATATTTCCATGAGCAGTTATTTCTCCATTATCCCATAAATATGTGTATGGCTCGCTCCCCCACAACAAACTATCAGGATATACTGTTGTAGTTAATTCATCCACAATACCTCCCATAGGAAAATAAAAACTAACATCTATACTATCAATAACTTCACAATTATTCTCATCAACTACTGAAACGTAATGAACCCCTTGACATAAATTAAAAATTTCACTCTCATTCTCTCCAAATAAAATATCCATATTCGAATTATACCATTGATAAGAAAAAGGTGGTTGAGCTGTAGAGGATGTTACTATAACCTCTCCCATATTCAGAGGATTAGTATAATAGTCAGCTTCAACTTCTAAAATATATTCATTAATTGTAAAGTTAACAGAAATAGTATCACCGCATGAATCAGTAACCATTATCCACTGTAAACCACCCTCTAAATCATTAGAAATTGAATCAGTAGAACCATTACTCCAGATATAAGAATACGGTGGTGTTCCACCAGCGACTACTACACTGGCAGTTCCAGCAATATTACAAGTAGCTTGTATAATATTAACACTAATTTCAAGTGAATCTGGCTCAGAAATCAATATTGTAGATTCTAAAAAACATCCATTTTCATCGGAGACAGATAATGAATGTAATCCAGACTGTACTACAATTTGATAGTTAGTATCTGCAAAATTATTATTCCATACCAAATCATAACTCCCTGTTCCACCTGATATATTAACAGAAACTAATGTAATAGCATCACGACAAAAAAGAGGATTTTGAAAACCATAGAACTCTGTAAAAATTGAATCCGGTTCATATAAATATACTGAATCAGTATAAAAACAACCTAAACTATCAGTAATGTGAATAATATATAATCCAGATGATATAGCAAATAGAGAATCTGGACTTCCAGAACCAGACAACCAATTATAACTAAGTGGAGGATTGCCTCCAAGAATATTAATAGAAATACTTCCATCTGAGAAACCATTACATGAAGGTGGATATAAAGACTCATTAATTGATACATCTGAATTTTCACCAACTATATAATCCTCAGTGAACATACAACCTAAACTATCATATAAAACTAATGTATATATTCCTGAATACAAGGAATCTGGATTTACGCCACCCCATTGTATATTATATGGGCTTATTCCACCAAAAATAGTGTCAATAGATAAAGTTCCTGAATTATCTCCAAAACATATTGCATTAGTTGAAGTTACATTTGTATAAATAGTATTAGGTGCTGAAAGAAAGTAAGATATAGTATCTAAACATTTATTAATTGTATCATATATTTGCAAACTATAATTTCCAGATCTAACATAAATAGAATCAGAATGACTAAATCCTAACCAATTATACTCTACTGTTTTATACCCTCCTATTATTTCATCAACAAAAAGCCATGTACTATCCTGCTCGCATATAATCGAAGGAGAATTAGAGATAATTAGTGAATAATTATTAGGTTCATGGATCAGTATATTAGTATCCAAAACACATCCAAATGAATCCTCAACTGACAAAGTGTAATAACCAAAATACAAACTATCAAACAACACATAATAAGGAAGATTCCCAGTAGAAACATTAATTGAAGATCCTGTTCTTTCTATAAATCTAATTGTATCATTAGATGAGTCAATTAAATAGTAATTATAATAATTCCCTGAAACATATCTCTTACCATCTTTAATATTAATATAAAATGAACCCGTATTAGTTCCTATACAATTTACTGAATCAATAAATAAAGAATCAACCCTTAGTTTATTAGGCTGAAAAATTACAGAAGTATCTAATGTCAAAGCAATGGAATCAAAAGGCTGAAATATACATCCATTTGAATCAACAACATTGACAACATATTCTCCCGCGGAAAGATTATCTAATAAAGTATCATTTTGACCAGAAGATAAAAGATTTCCATTTTTATACCATAAGTAATTATAATATTCATCACCTGAACTTGGGATACCATCAGGATCAAATGGCACACCTCCTGAAACAACTTCTTTTAAACTTCCTGAAGAATCGCCATAACATTTCACATTCTGATGAGCTCTCTTTACAGAGTACAATGAACAAGGGGGGGTAACATCTAAGGTATCTGAGGGAATGAAATTATTATCATAAACTATAACTCTATAAGAAAAACACTCGAAAAATCCGATTGAATCCAAATTACTTCCAGAAGAATAACCAATCCAAACAAATGATTGATTATCAAAAAAATACCAGGAATAAAATGGTGTAACAGTATCAGTATCTATTTGTATATAACCTTGAGAATTATTACAATCGATTCCCTGAACATTAGTTGAAACTATATTTTGAGAAAATACACAAAATGGAATACAGATTAAACAAAATATAATAAAAAAATTTTTCACAATATTAATCATCAAGCAAATATACCTAAATAAAAATAATTTAAAAATAACTCTATAATTGATGAAAATCTAACTCTAAACCTTGATCAGCTACCATAGTATTACTAAAAATAGATTTTGACTCTAATAAGAGATTTTCATAATTAGAATATCTTTGAGAAAAATGACCAATTAATAAACACTTAACATCAGCTTTTTTAGCAATAAGAGCCGCGTCCTCGCTTGTGGAGTGATTAGTAACACTTGCTCTATCTTTGTGCTTAATCATAAATGTAGCCTCATGATACAACACTGTAACATCTTTAATTTTATCGACAATAAGTTCATTATACTTGGTATCAGAACAAAAAGCATAAGAGAATGGATTTCTATTTGGAACAGTTAGCTCCTCATTTGAAATCTTCTTACTAGTTTCTTTACAAAAGAAATCATTACCTGACTGCAACTTAATAATTTCATCATGAGGCACATTATATTGTTGTATTTTTTTTGATAATATTTTCCTATGTAAAATCTTCTCCTGGAATAAGAATCCATTACATAAAATTCCATGATTTAAAAGAAATGTAGATATACAAATTTTATTATCTTCAAACAAAACACCTTCGTAATTTTCAGAAATAGAATGAAAGAATAATGGATATGACAATACAGTCTTAGAGGCATCTAACTGAGAATCAATAATCTTTTTCAAGTTCTCATGAGCATATATATGTAAATCTCTTTCCCTTCCTAATAAATGCATAGAAGTAATTAATCCAATTAATCCAAAATAATGATCTCCATGTAAATGACTAATAAAGATATGTGAAATTCTTTGAAATCTAATTTGATATTTTCTTAATTGAATCTGAGTACCTTCTCCACAATCAATCAGAAAACATTTTTCATCAAAAGATAATACTTGAGATGTTGGATTCCTATTCTCTTTTGGAATTGCAGAATTAGAACCGAGAATAGTTAATTTAAACGACATTATTTATCCAATATAATCATATTTTTAGATAACCTTTCGTGATTATTAGTAATCGAATAAGTATACACCCCAGGCGAAAGATTTTTTTCAAATACAAATGAATTAAGTCCTTTATCTGAAAGAAATTTCCTGTTTTCAACTAAATTTCCAAATACATCTACAACTTCAAAAACTACCTCTTGACTTTCAGAGCAATTATAAATGATCTTTGTGGAAGAAGAAGTAGGATTTGGGTAATTTTGCATGAGTGAAAATTTACTTTCATGTACTAAATCAATATAGGTAGCGTCAGAAACAACTACTTTATATCCAGGTATTTCTTCATAATTACCTAATGCACTATATAAATCTGTAGCGTAAGGATATTGAATAAATCCTAAGTCAAGTGTACCATGAGTATATACATTCACAATAATAGAAATAGGATATACTCCAATATTATCATTAGTCAATCCATTAACATAAGCACATGTAAGTATATTACCAGGTAATACACAACTAGGAATATTACATCCATAATTTAAACCTGAGGGAAGACCTGAAAGTGAAATTAACTCCATACTATCTACTGGCCAACCACCAAGAAACTCACTAACCTGTATTCCCAAAACTGTAGTGTCTAAAAAAAGTATTGAAGAATCACCTCCAGTTGCCTCTAATAATGTAGCTGGTGTTTTAATGTCTAAAACAGCTGAATAATTAATACCTTGATATGCTACTGGAAGATTAGTAACTGTATCAGGCCATATATTATAAGTAGAGTCCTGGTAAATTGAGTTAGGTGTACATTGTGCATTTGATTCAAAAAAACAACAACACACAATAAAAAATAAAATACAAATTTGTTTCATACTATTAATTTTAAAGTTAAATATTAAACTGCCTTTCAATATCCTCCATCTGGATAAAATCATATGCTTCTTGTAATGAAGGAACAATATTTAAGTATTCATGAAAATTGTGACTAGACACTATAACAAACGAACCTTTTTTTTCATAAATAGATCTCCCAAATATAACTAAATTTTCTTTAATCATTTCAATCTTTTCAAATGAAAGTTCTGACAGATCTGCGATAAAATGTGATGTTTCATTGGGAACATCAAGATTTTCAAAATTTTCTATTTCTGTAAGTTTAAAAACAAGAATATTACTATGATCAAATTTTTCATGCATAAAATAAATTTTATTTTTGAATTTTTGAAGCTAATAAATACAAAACAGCCATTCTTATAGCTACTCCATTTTCAACTTGATCTAAAACAATTGACTGTTTTGAATCAACTACGTCAGAGCTTACTTCAATACCCCTATTTATAGGACCTGGATGCATAATAACAATTTTTTTGTTTATAGAATTTAAAATCTCACGATTAACCCCATAATACATAGAATATTCTCTTAAAGTTGGGATATACTTAACATTCTGTCTTTCTAACTGTATTCTTAAAATATTAACTACATCACACCACTCTAATCCATCTTTTAAATCAGCAATATGCTCAACTCCCAAAGTATGGATGTGACGAGGAATTAATGTAGAAGGACCACATACCTTGACTGTAGCTCCAAGCTTCTGTAAACAAAATATATTAGACAAAGCGACTCTAGAATGTAAAACATCTCCAACAATCAAAATATTCTTATTCTCAACTAATCCTAACTTATTCCTAATCGAATATGCATCAAGTAATGCCTGAGTAGGATGTTCATGTGATCCATCACCTGCATTAATGACAACTGAATTAACATTTTTAGCTATAAAATCGGATGCTCCAGCGTTAGGATGACGGATAACTACCATATCGACTTTCATAGCTATTATATTGTTCACAGTATCTATTAGTGATTCTCCTTTTTGCAAGGATGATGTTGAAGATGAAAAATTAATAATGTCGGATGACAGCCTCTTTTCTGCTAATTCAAAAGATAATTTAGTTCTAGTAGAGTTCTCAAAAAAAAGATTAGCAATAGTAATATCTCTAAGAGTTGGAACTTTCTTGATTGGCTTATTAATTATCTTTATAAAATTATCGGCTGTTTTAAAAATTAAATTGATATCCTGTTCAGTTAATTGCTTAATTCCTAACAAATTTTTTACAGTCAATCTATTCATTATATTATTTTTTTAATAAAATTATTTTATTATGACCATCATTTCCCCATTTAACTATCACGCGTTCTGAAGAAATAGAATCAACTGATTTACCAACATAATCTGGTTGAATAGGAAGATGACGCTTTAACCTCCTATCAATTAACACCATTAACTCAACTTCTTTTGGCCTCCCAAAGGAGGTCAGTGCATCTAATGCTGCACGAATAGATCTGCCAGTAAATAAAACATCATCTATTAAAACAACTCTTTTATTCTCAATCGAAAAATTCATATCTAACTTATCAGGAGAAATTATAGTTTCTCTTCTTCCAAAATCATCTCTAAAAAATGAAATGTCTAAACTACCTAAAACAATGTTATTATTACCAGATATTTCAACTAAATTATTTAATATCTTTCTAGCAAAATCAACACCCCTCGGCTGTAACCCCACTAAAACTGTTTCAGTAAAATCTAAATGATTCTCAATTAATTGATGAGAAAGTCTATTAATCATTATTGAAAACTCTCTATTATCTACTATTTGTTTTTCATTTGACATAATCTATCAATAAAGTTACAAAAAAAAAAGTCCTAATAAAACTTAGGACTTTCTTCTTTTATTTTTCTTTAAGATCATCTTTTAAATTTGATAACTCATCTAAATCTCCTAAAGTTGATTTCTGCTGTGACTTTTGTATTTTAGTAACAGCTTTTTTTGTTTCTGTTTTCTGTTTTTTCAAATTTTCAGATTCATTTTCCTTAAAGGTAGATGTATGAGAAACTAGTATTCTTCTATTATCTTTAGAAAACTCCAACACTCTAAAATTCTCAACATCCCCAACAACTAACCTACTACCATCTACTTTCTCCATATGTCTATTAGGACAAAATGCCTCCACAGCATCATCAAAAATTATTAGAGATCCCTTTGAAAATATTTCCCTTACAGTACCTTTAAAATCATCGCCTATCACAAACTTAGACTCATAATTAACCCATGGATCTTCACATATTTGTTTATGGCCAAGACTTATCCTCCTATTATCTACGTCAACATCTAAAACTATAACTTCAAGTTTCTCACCTACTTTAGTAAACTCTGCAGGATGCTTAACTTTCTTAGTCCAAGACAAGTCTGATATGTGAATTAATCCATCTATTCCTTCCTCCAATTCAACAAAAATTCCGAAATTTGTAAAATTCCTCACCTTAACATTATGTTTAGAGTCAACAGTATATTTCTTATCTATAATAGACCAAGGATCTTCTGACAATTGTTTAACTCCTAAAGACATTTTTCTTTCTTCACGATCTAATGTTAGGATCATAGCTTCTACTACATCACCTACTTGATAAAAATCACCAGCGCTTTTTAAATGAGTAGACCAAGACATTTCAGACACATGTATTAATGCTTCAATACCCGCTTGAATCTCAACAAACACCCCATAATCCGCTACAACTACCACCTTTCCTTCAACTTTATCACCTTCCTTCATTTTTGAATCTAAAGCATCCCACGGATGTTCACCAAGTTGTTTAAGACCTAACTGAATTCTCTTCTTTTCCTGATCAAATTCTAAAATCACAACATTAATTGACTCATCTAATTTCACTACTTCTTCAGGATGAGTAACTCTTCCCCAAGATAAATCTGTAATATGAATCAACCCATCAACACCCCCTAAGTCAACAAATACACCATATGAAGTAATATTTTTTACAATACCTTCAATCACCTGACCTTTCTCTAAGTTAGACATTATCTCCTCCTTCTGACCTTCTAAATCCTCCTCAATTAGAGCCTTATGAGAAACTACTATATTTCTAAATACTTCATTAACCTTAACTACTTTAAATTCCATATCCTTACCAACATACTCATCATAATCTCTAATAGGTTTAACATCTATTTGTGAACCTGGTAAGAATGCTTCTATTCCAAAAACCTCAGCAATCATTCCTCCCTTAGTTCTACTTTTAATCTTTCCATTAACAACCTCACCTGTATCCAAAGCTACATTCACTTTTTCCCAAGATCTTAAAACGCGAGCTCTTCTATGAGACAATACTAACTGACCATTTTTATCTTCTTGTTTTTCTACTAAAATTTCAACTTGGTCACCAACCTTTAGATCAGGATTATATTTAAATTCTGTACTTGAAATAACACCATCAGATTTGAAGTTTATATCAACAATAATTTCTCGATCAGAAATTGAAACAACTGTGCCATCTAGAACTTGCTTTTCCTCAATTTCAGGCATGGTAGAATCATATAAAGATTCTTCTTCTTTATTAAATATTTTTTCTGTATCACCAATTACTGAATTCCAATCAAATTCTTGATTAGATGAAGATAATGATTTATTTTTTTTAGAAACTTGTGTTTCTTTTTTTTCAGAATCTACTTGTGTTTCTTTTATATCTGTCTTATCTTTTTTGATAAGTTTGGGTCTACTTTTTTTTGGTGTTTTTTTAATTTTCTGAACAATTGTTTCTTCAGAAACATTTTCAACTTCTTCCTCAGCCTTTTTTTTCGACATCTTTCATTTCATTTGTATCTTTCACATTTATACAAGACAATTATAAAGTAAAAGAGTGTTAATTATTATCTTTTTATTCCCAATACGTCTTTCTAAAGGGTCGGCAAAGATACAAAAATCTAAAATAAATATGAGTTTTACGTTGATATTTTCGCAAGTTCCTTTTCAACCTCTTCCATCAACCACAATGGAGTTGAAGTAGCACCACAAATTCCAATAGAATTCGCGCCTGTAAACCACTCTTTTTTTAATTCTTTTACTTCAGAAATAAAAAAAGACCTTTCATTCTCTAATTTACAAGAATTATATAACATTCTTCCATTTGAACTTTTCTTTCCACTAACAAATACAATCACATCATTACTTAAAGCAAACTTCTTAAGCTGAGGCTCTCTTCCAGAAACTTGTCTACATAATGTATCATGAACAACAAATTCTAATGGATCATTCAGTCCTAACTCAGAACGTTTCTTCTCAATCTCTAACTTAATTTCTCTATAATCTTTTGGACTTTTTGTAGTTTGAGAATACATATATATAGGCTTATTAAAATCTAATTTCTCTAAATCAGAAACTCCTGAAATCAAAACTGCATCTCCGCGAATCTGCCCAAGCAATCCCTCAACTTCAGCGTGACCTTCCTTACCATATACTACAATCTGCCCATTCTTCTTTATTGCTGTTTTATATCCTTCCTTTATATTATGCTGTAGCTTTAAAACAACGGGACAAGAAGCGTCCAAAAGTTCTAAATTATTTTGTAAAGCTAATTCATAAGTTTCTGGAGGTTCACCATGAGCTCTAATCAAAACTTTGCAATTTTTATAATGCTTTAATTGTTGATGATCAATAATTTTCAAACCTAAATCATTTAACCTCTTGATTTCTCTATCGTTATGAACTATGTCACCTAAACATAATAAACTTTTATTTTTTTTCAACTCAATCTCTGCCATTTCAATGGCATACACTACACCGAAACAAAAACCAGAATATTTATCTATTTCTATTTTCATTAGCTAAATATGTGTTAATAATTTTAAAAATTGTTTTATTTTGACTCTCTATACTAACATTGGTAGTGTCAATTAAGATAGCGTCTTCAGCTCTAATTAAAGGATTAATAGATCTTGTAGAATCGCTCTGATCTCTTTTTTTAATATTTTCTAAAACCTCATCAAAGGAAATAGAATCATTATTAATTGACAACTGTAAAAAACGTCTTTTCGCACGATCTAAAACATCTGCTGTTACAAAAAACTTTATTTCTGCATTAGGAAATACAAATGAACCAATGTCTCTACCATCCATTACTATATTTTTATCAACTCCCATATTTCTCTGATAATCTACTAGTTTTTTCCTTATTTGCGGGACCTTCGCTATTTGACTCACAAATTTTGAAACTCGAATACTTCTAATCTCGTCCTCTACATTTCTTCCATTAAGAAAAGTTTTAGAACTATCATCAATCCTATCATAAATAAAATTCACATGACATTTGTCAATTAAGTTTAGTAATTTGCTGATATCAAAAAAACTTTCTGAAATACAATTATTTTCCAAACAAAATAAAGTAACTGCTCGATACATTGACCCTGTATCAATATAAATCATTTTGTATTTCTTACAAATCGCTTTAGAGATTGTACTTTTTCCACAAGAAGAATGGCCATCAATGGCAATATTTATCAAATTATTCATTTGACTCCAAAATTAGACAAATTTGTATCAATAGAAAAACTATTAACAATTGATGACACATGAAAATTACTCATGGAGTAATTTATCCTGATTTTTTTGATAGATAAGCCAAAACCCCAAGAAAAACCACTCATTGAGAAAGATGACAAAAGTCTCAGATCCTCTCTTCGCTGAAAATTAAATCCGCCTCTAATATATAAAGACTTCCTAAATGGATTTAATTCACCACCAATTATTAAATGTCTTAAAAGTTTTTTAGCAACACTTTCCTGTTTGATATTTAATGTATTATCATTGTAGGAATAACTGTCAAATATGTTGGAAATATCATATGTATTTATATTATGAAAAACAATGGAATAGCGAAATGGAAGATGATCTAAAGATTTCGAAAAACCTAATTGAACTTCGAATGGAAGTTCTTCTAAATTATTAGTGAAGCTAGTTAAAGGACGCCCTATGTTTTTAAACAGAAGAGATGTTGCGAAATCACGATCAGAACTAAAATATGTCATTGAAATATTCGATGAAATTGAAAAAGAATTATATCGATCAAAGTAGGAATTCATTAATCGCAAATTCATTCCTAAATTGATGTTTTTATGAATTTCATTTGACACACCAAAAACTAACAAATGTTGATTAGCACTAAATTCACCAATATTATTTCCCACTTCATCAGTTTCAACAAATAAACCATAATTGATCGAATTAATACCTGTCATAAAAGTATATCTTTCGGATAAATTTTTTGAATAAACAAATGAAAACAAATTAATATCTGAAATATAATCAGTAAAACTAAAAGAAATAATTCCATCCATTGAATTATTAAGTAATGAAGGTGTGGTAAAAGATAAATTTACATCATCATCCAATATAGATATAACCTCACCTCCCATGGATAATGTTCTTGGAGAAAATTGGGTATTCAAAAAACTATAAGAAGAAATTTGAACCTGAGACAAGACAGAAATCGGAGATAAGAATAAATAAAATATAAAAAAAAATAAAAAATTAATTTTCATTATCAATTATAAAACATTAAACTATATATGGATCAACTACCTTTTTCTTAAGTAAAGATATATCAACTACTTCCTTCATAGAGTTGACATAATAGAATGTTAGACCTTTAAGATATCGCGGATTGATCTCTAATACATCCTTCCTGTTTAAAGTAGATAAAACTATCTTTGTAATACCAGATCTCTTTGCCGCAAGAATCTTTTCCTTAATACCTCCTACTGGCAGGACTCTGCCTCTCAATGTAATTTCCCCAGTCATTGCTATTTTCTTTTTAACTTTTCTTCCAGTAAAGGAAGAAACTAAAGAACAAAACATAGTGATTCCTGCTGATGGGCCATCTTTAGGAGTAGCCCCTTCAGGAACATGTATATGAGCATTCCATTTCTGAAAAATTTCAGGATCTAATCCATATTCTTTTGCATGAGCCTTAAGATATTCCAAAGCAATTGTTGAAGATTCCTTCATCACTTTTCCTAAATTACCTGTTATAGTCAACCCTCCTTTTCCCTTACTGAGGGATGATTCAATAAATAAAATATCACCTCCTACACTTGTCCATGCTAATCCAGTAACCACACCAGCAACTTCAGCATCAAATAATTTTTCTGAATCAAATTTAGAAGGTCCAAGAATATTTTCTAAATCTTTAAAAGTAATTGAATTATTATAATCTTCATTCATAGCAATAGATTTTGCAATAAACCTAACTAACTTTGCAATTTTCTTTTCTAATCCTCTAACACCTGATTCTCTAGTATATCCGTCAATTATTTTTTCTAATATTTTGTTTTTCAAATCGATTTGATTCAATTTAAGTCCATGTTCTAAAATCTGTTTAGGTACCAAATGTTTTTTCGCTATTTGAATCTTTTCTTCAACTGTATATCCATTAATTTCAATAATCTCCATCCTATCCCTTAAAGCAGGTTGAATACTTGAAAGTGAATTTGCTGTAGCTATAAATAAAATCTTAGAAAGATCGTAACCTAACTCTAAATAATTATCGTGAAAACTATTGTTTTGTTCAGGATCTAGAACTTCTAGTAAAGCAGATGAAGGATCTCCATGCATATCCCTAGTAACTTTATCAATCTCATCTAATACAAAAACTGGATTTGAAGAATTAGCCTTTTTAATAGATTTAATTATTCTACCTGGCATTGCTCCAATATATGTTCTCCTATGTCCTCGAATCTCTGACTCATCCCTTAAACCACCTAATGAAACTCTAACATACTGTCTTCCAACTGCCTCGGATATAGATCTTCCTAATGAAGTTTTACCAACACCAGGAGGTCCATATAGACATAATATAGGTGATCTCATATCTCCTTTCAACTTAAGTACCGCTAAATGCTCTAATATTCTTTCTTTAACTTCTTCCAGACCAAAATGGTCCTTATCAAGTATAGACTTAGCGCGTTTTAAATCAAATTTATCTTTAGTAAATTGATTCCACGGCAATTCTAGAATTAATTCTAAATAACTACGTTGCACCGAATAATCAGCCATACTTGGATTCATTCTCTGCAATTTCTTTAATCCTTTATCAAACTCCTTAGCAACTTCTTTATCCCATAACTTCTTAGAAGCTTGAACCCTCATTTCTTCAATTTCTTTCTCCGAACCAGAACCACCTAATTCTTCTTGAATCGCTTTCATTTGTTGATGAAGAAAATATTCTCTTTGTTGTTTATCAAGATCAGTCTTAACTTTTGATTGAATTTCATTCTTCATTTCTAACATTTGCAGCTCTTTGGTTAATAAACGAAGGGCCTTTTTAGCTCTATCAAACAAATCGGTATTCTCTAACAACTGTTGCTTCTGACTAATTGAAATATTCATATTAGATGAAACAAAATTGATTAAAAAAGAAGGGCTCTCTATATTTTTAATAGCAATTGTAGCTTCTGATGGGATATTTGGAGACAAATTAATTATACTTAAAGAAATATCTTTAATTGAGCCTACCAATGCACTGAATTCCTTATTGTTTTGCAGAGGATTTTCTTCTATTAACTCAAGTACCTTTGCTTTATAGTATGGATCAGTATCAACTATCTCTCCCAATTCAAACCTCTTTCTACCTTGAATTATAGCAGTAATATTTCCATCAGGCATTTTAAGTGTTTTAAGAATATGTGCTACAGTACCTATTTTATTTAGATCACCAATAGCTGGTGTTTCAATATCTCCATTCTTCTGAGCAACAACACCAATCACTTTATCAGATTGATAAGTGTCATTTACAAGCCTAATAGATCGATCTCTACCGATTGTTATTGGAATAATTACACCAGGGAACAATACAGTATTCCGCAAGGGCAATATTGGTAATATTTGAGGTGTCTCCTCTTTATTAATTTTCTCTTCATCTTCATTGCTCATCAATGGAAACATTTCCGTATCCGCATCAAAAACATTTGAAAATGATAAATCTTTAATTATTTTTTTCATCTGGAACCTCTATTATTAAAAGCATCAAAAAGTTTTTGTTTAATATCATCTTCCATTTCTTTCTGAGCTTGGACGAAGCCTAATTTCTCTCCACATAATACTCCTATAAGTGTAGCTTCTCTCACATTATAACCTTGCTGTAAGATTTTCATTACTATCTCATAGAACGATTCTGATTCGTTAATTATTTTATTAGCCATATTGGTAATCTCTTTCAATTCTGATATTTCACATTGCAATAAATTACAAAATTTATCTTTCTCTTCATTGGTAAAACTTAATTTACAATCAATTTTAGTCATATTAAAATTTATTTAGTTTTATATAATAATAGACTCAATAAGTATGCCAAAACGCGAGTAAAGAAAAAATGTCAGAATATCAGTAATTCCTAAATTTAGAAGATATATCATATACTACCTCTAAAATCTTAATATCATGGTCTGACAAATTGACACCTCTTCTAGACATAACTTTTTTAGCTACCTCTAATGCTTTAATTAAGCTATAATTAGAAAATCCAGAAGCTCCCCCCCAACTAAATGATGGTATAAAATTTCTTGGATAACCAGATCCAAAAATATTAGCGCTCACACCAACAACTGTACCTGTATTAAACATGGTATTTATACCTGTTTTAGAGTGGTCTCCCATTAATAATCCACAAAACTGCAATCCAGTATCTAAGAACCTCTCTATTTTATAATTCCATATCTTGACATTAGCATAATTATTCTTTAAATTAGAAATATTAGTGCCCGCTCCCAAGTTACACCATTCACCAATGACAGAATTTCCTATGTAACCATCATGAGATTTAGCAGAAAATCCAAAAAAAACACTATTACTCACCTCACCACCAACCTTAGTATATGGGCCTAAAGTTGTAGATTCATAAATTTTTGAATTAAGTTTAACAAGCGAACATTCACAGGCAGCAAAAGGTCCTTTTATTGAAGATCCCTCCATAATTTCAACATCTTTACCCAGGTAAATAGGTCCACTATTCAAATTTAAGTTCACATATTCTACTTTAACTCCCTCTTCAACAACTAAAGGATAATTACTGCCAATAATATTATTTGTAGAAGACACCCTATTTTTTTTCAATATATTTAAATCGAAAAAATTAATATCTGATATTATCTCATCTCCATTAAATGAAAAAATATCAGTGCATGAACGTAAACGTTTAAAATTTACATTTGTTTCTACATTAACTAAAACCTTATCATCATATTCACAATTTCTAAAAGCAATTATTCTATCTTGTTGACGCAAAGCTTCTCCAAATCTTAATGAATTAATCTCTGTTACTAAATCTGGATTAGGCAATACAGATGAGTCAATCCAAAGATTATCATCTTTTACAATTGGATTAAACTGATCACTTAAATAATTTGTGGTAGACAACGAAACATCTTTGAAATAGTTTTTCCATTTTTGTTCAATTGTAAATATTCCAATTCTAAACAAAGCAATGGGCCTAGTATATGATAATGGATAAAACTGATGTCTATCTCTTTCAAATAAAATTACATTCATACAAACACAAAGTTAAAAAAAAACCCCACAAAGTGGGGTTGAAATTTATTAACTATTTTTTTAAATTTTTATACCTATTCTTGAATTTATCAATTCTACCAGCAGTATCTACCAGTTTAGATTTACCAGTATAAAAAGGGTGGGAATCGGAAGATATCTCCATCTTTACTAGGGGATACTCCTTACCATCTTTCCACTTAATTGTTTCATTACTAGGAGCACATGATTTAGTCAATATTGAATAATCTGTGGACATGTCTTTAAATACACAAAACCTATACTCCTCTGGATGAATTCCTTCTTTCATATCATTAAATTTTTAAAAAATTTGGATTGCAAAAATAATAATTTATATAAACTATACAACTATAAAACTATCTTCTTGAAATTTTAGCAAGCAATCTAAGAATTTCAATATAGAGCCAAATTAACGTAACTAATAGTCCAAAAGCACCATACCACTCCATATATTTTGGAGCTCCATTATCAACAGCTTCTTCTATAAAATCAAAATCCATAACCAAGTTAAGAGACGCAATCAGAACAATAAATAAAGAAATACCTATACTCATCCAATCTCCGTTCATAGGATTAAATATTTCCAAACCACCTGAACCAAACATACTCATAAGAAAACTGATTAAATAAACAACACCTATTCCAGCCGTAGCTGCAAAGACTCCCAACTTAAAGTTTTCTGTAGGCTTAATGATTTTAGATTTATACGCAAATAACAAAGCAAAAAATATACCTAATGTCAATAAAATTGCCTGTAAAACTATACCAGGATAAAACATTTCCTTGAATGCAAATGAAATACCACCCAGGGCTAAACCTTCTAATGCAGAATATATAGGAACAGTGATTGGAGACCATTGTTTTTTAAAAATTGTTATCAAAGCCAATATGAAACCTCCAATAAAACCAACATACATTAATTCAGTAATTCCATTTGAATATGTGTAATAGCCAGTAATTAATAAAATTAATAAACTAACAGCAGTTTTATTTACAGTACCCTGCAGAGTCATTGCAGAATCACCAATATTAGCAAGATTTTGAAAGGATTTACTATTTAAAGTTGGGTTTCCTGATCTAAGCATATTTCTATTCATCATATTTTGTTTTATTTATTTACTTGTAAAATTTATACAAAAATAAATAATTTATATGTTTTTATTAAAGGTTTTATAATTAAAATGAAGTATTTTTGCAAAAGTTTTTTTTAAAAAATGAATAAAACATTATTTTTCATAGCTTTTTCGATATCTTTCTTAGCACTCTCACAAGAAAAATTTACTATTAGTGGGTATGTTCAAGAAGAATCTAGTGGTGAAAATCTAATAGGAGTTTCAATTTACGAAAAAAATAGCCGTCAGGGAACCTCCACAAATCAATATGGATTTTACTCATTAACATTAAATGAAGGTAATTATGATATAGCCTACTCATTTATTGGTTTAGAAACCATTATTAAAAAAATTAATTTAAATAAAAATTTAAGAATCAACATTGCTCTTTCCGAATCTTCCACAAAAATTCAAGAAATCCAAATTAATGAGGATAGAGTAGATAAAAACATTGAGAGTGTAGAAATGAGTCAAGTAAAACTTGATGTTCAAAGTGTAAAATCAATTCCTGTAATATTAGGAGAAATAGATGTTTTAAAAACCGCACAACTTCTTCCTGGCATTTCATCTGGAGGAGAAGGAAGTTCAGGACTTTACGTAAGAGGTGGAGGTCCAGATCAAAATTTAGTGTTACTAGACGAAGCTGTTGTTTATAACGCCGCTCATTTATTTGGTTTTTTCTCAGTTTTTAATGCAGATGCAATCAAAGATGTTAACATAATTAAAGGAGGAATGCCTTCTCAATACGGAGGTAGACTATCATCAGTTCTTGACATAAGCATGAAGGATGGAAATAACAAAAAATATGAGTTTGATGGCGGTATAGGGCTACTATCTTCAAGATTAACTGTTCAAGGACCATTGAAAAAAGAAAAATCATCATTTATAATTTCTGGAAGAAGAACATATGTAGATATACTATCAAAACCTTTTTTAAATAGAGAAGATCCCGAAACGGGTGAACCAAATCCATTCTCCGGTTCTGGTTACTATTTCTATGATTTAACAACTAAAATAAACTATAGAATATCTGATAAAGATAGAATATTTCTTAGTGGATACTTTGGAAGAGATGTGTTTAATTTCGCAGATGCTGAAAGCGGTTTTGGAATAGAAATACCTTGGGGTAACGCGACAACATCACTTAGATGGAATCATTTATTTAGTGATAAATTATTTATGAATACATCATTAATTTTTACAGACTACAGATTTTCATTTAACCTTACTCAATCTGATTTCGCCTTTAAAATTTTCTCCGGAATTAATGATTGGAATCATAAAACTGATTTTCTATTTGTCCCAAACCAAAAACATAAAATTAAATTTGGAACTAATTTTACTTACCACATTTTCACTCCCGGAAATGCTTCTGGAAACGCTGGGGATGTAGAATTTAGTCCGGACTCAATATTTAAACAACGAACAAATGAAGGAGCCATTTATATAAACGATGAAATAGAGTTCTCAGAAACATTGAAAATGAATGTAGGCGTTAGATATTCATCATTTCAGCATAGTGGAAAAATAAACCCAATTGAATACTTGAAAAATGAATTAACTCAAAATACTAAAGATCACTATAGACACATTGAGCCTAGAATATCAGCAAGACTTAAATTAAATACTACAGAATCAATTAAAGCATCTTTTTCTCAAAATTATCAATATGTTCACTTGGCATCAACTGCTGCTGTTAGTTTGCCTACAGATTTATGGGTTCCAAGCTCATCAATAATAAAACCAAAATTCTCAACTCAATATGCAACTGGGTACTTTAAAAACTTCAATGATAATATGTATGAAAGCTCCATAGAAATATACTATAAGAATATGGACAATCTAATTGAATACAAAGAAGGAGTACTCCCTGAAGACAATACAAATACTAACAGTGATGACGCTTTTACATTTGGACATGGAGAATCATATGGATTAGAGCTGCTTTTAAGAAAAAATACAGGGAGGTTTACTGGATGGATTGGATATACTTTATCTAAAACTACCAGATTTTTTGATGAAATTAATAATGGAATGAGTTTCCCAGCAAAATATGATAGGCGCCATGATCTTTCAGCAACTGCTTCATACAAAATTAGCAACTCATGGAATTTAAGTACTGTTTTTGTCTATGCTACTGGAAATTCAATTACTTTACCTTCTGAAAGGTATATTATTGATGGAAATATTTTTACAGAGTATACTTCAAGAAATGGGTACAGAATGGACCCATATCACAGACTAGATATTGGAGCAACATATACCCCTAAAAAGAAAAAGAAGTTTACTTCTTCATGGAATTTTTCTATATATAATGTTTACAGCCGAAAGAATCCTTATTTTATATACTTAGACCTTGTAAATAATTCTGATAATGAAAATGGAAGTATACAAAATGGAAACTTAACTCCTAAAGCTTATCAAGTTTCTATTTTTCCAATTCTTCCATCAATTACATGGAACTTTAGCTTTTAAACTATGAGAAAAATTTTATTCATATCAATTATATTATTAGTCTCTTGCAGAGAAGAGATTGATCTTGATTTATTTCCAGCAGACCAACGAATGGTCGTTCAGGGATCAATTGAGCCCGGATTCCCTCCTTACATTATTTTAACAAAAAATCAAGGTTATTTTGATCCTATAAATAGCAATACTTATAATGATCTATTCATTAAAGATGCTGAAGTGACAGTTTGGAAAAGAAATGAAAATGGAGGAATTGACTCAATTAAATTAGAACCTCTACCTCCACCTCTAGATACATTACCTATTTATACAGATATAAACTATATGATTCAGTTTCTTTTAAATCAAGAAACACCAATTCCTTATCCATTTAGCCAAGCAGGAAACTCATACAATCTAGAAATTAAGTGGAATGATAATATAATTACCGGCACAACTACAATTCCAAATCCAGTTCCCTACGATTCTATTTGGATTGAAGAAACAGAATTTGAATATGATGAACCAAGAAAATGCATTATCTTCTGTACATACACTGATCCTGATACTATTGGAAATAATTTTGTACTTAGAAGTAAACGTATATACCATGGAATCAAAGACTCTATTCCTTATTTGTATCCTCAAAATGCCATTGCCAATGACGCAGATGAATCTTTATTATTAGTAGATGCTGGCATAGATATTTTAATAAATGGGACCACATTTGACTTTCCAATATATAGACCAAGCGATAATGGAGGATTTGCTAATGGCACTTACAATTCGACTCATTACAAAAAATATAAGGACACATTAACTAATGGGAAAGATAGTGTGCTTGTAGCGGCGGACACAGTTCTCTTAAAATTTAATCAAGTTGACGTAACAGCACTAAAATTTTGGAGAGGGGTAGTCAGGAATGTGACTTCAGGTGGAAATCCATTTGCTGAACCTATGAATCTTTCTAGCAATATTAATGGAGGCTTAGGAACCTGGACTGGATTTGGAGCGACATACTACAAAGTACCAATAAATAAAGATACAACAATCATACATAACTATACTGTTGAAAAAGGACTAAACATATTGGATATTTTTTAAATTATAAGACAAACTCTATTATATTTGTAAATTAAAAAAATGGGAGAAAAATTAGAAGAAATAGATGTTTTAATTATTGGGTCTGGACCTGCTGGATACACTGCTGCAATTTACGCCGCTAGAGCAGACCTCAAGCCAGTTGTAATTCAAGGAATGCAGCCAGGTGGACAATTAACAACAACAACTGATGTAGATAATTATCCTGGTTATCCAGAAGGTGTTCAAGGACCAAAAATGATGGAAGATTTTAAAGCTCAAGCTGAAAGATTTGGAACAGACACTAGATGGGGAGTTGTAACTAAAGTTGATTTTTCATCAAGACCCTTCAAAATTGAAGTTGATGAAAAAGATAATTTATTAGCGAAAACTGTTATTATTTCTACTGGAGCATCTGCAAAATGGTTAGGGATAGAAGATGAAAAAAGACTTAACGGATTTGGAGTGTCTGCTTGCGCTACCTGCGATGGTTTCTTTTATAAAGGAAAAGAAGTAGTTGTAGTTGGTGGAGGAGATACAGCAGCTGAAGAAGCGACATATTTAGCAAAGATGTGTAGCAAAGTAACACTATTAGTAAGAAAAGATTCGATGAGAGCCTCAAAAGCCATGCAAAAACGTGTATTTGATACTAAAAACTTAGAAGTTTTATTTAACCATGAAACAAAAAGCATTAATGGAGAGCCAGGCCCAATTGGAGTAGAAAGCGTAACCGCAATTAATAATTTAAATAATAAAGAAACTATTATTCCAGCATCAGGTTTTTTCGTTGCAATTGGACATACTCCTAATACGAAACTTTTTAATGACTACTTAGAAATGGATGAAAATGGATATTTGATTATTGAAGCAGGAAGTTCAAAAACTAAGATCCCTGGAGTTTTTGCGGCGGGAGATGTTGCTGATCACGTATACAGACAAGCGATAACATCAGCTGGTACTGGATGCATGGCCGCGTTAGATGCTGAAAGATTTATTGCAGATAATAAATAAATTCAGTACTGCATTCACAGTACTGAATTATATAGTTACTAGTAAGCCGGATTCTGTTCCCTAATGGGTTCTATCATTTATCTAGAATAAAAATTACTTTTTATTTCAAACTGCCTACCCCCTGAGTCAGCCGAGAAAGCTTCAGTCCTCAGTATACATGGCATTTCAAGCCATAGAGTTTACATGATTTCACTACAGCCGAACTGTACATACTTTCTGTTGCACTTGTCCTCACAATTGTGGACGGATGTTATCCGCTATGGTTCTCTATCTTGTCCGGACTTTCCTCTTCTATAAATAGAAGCGATAGAAACAGTAACTGTTTGCAAAATTAAAAAAAGAAATTAAACTATTATGAATCAGAAACTCATATAAATTCCATTATTTTGCAATAATGAAATTCTATATAAAAAAATTAGATAATAAATCTAAAGCAAGGACTGGAAAAATAGAAACAGACCATGGAAGTATAGAGACTCCTTTTTTTATGCCTGTTGGCACAGCGGGTACAGTTAAGGGTATTCATCAGAGTGAAATTGAAAATGACCTAAAATCACAAATTATTTTATCAAATACTTACCACTTATATCTAAGACCAGGTATAGAAACAATTGAAAAAGCAGGAGGATTACATAAATTTATTAACTGGAAAAAACTAATCCTTACTGATAGCGGAGGATATCAGGTTTACTCATTATCAAATAATAGGAAAATTTCAGAAGAAGGTGTTAGATTCAAATCTCATCTAGATGGAAAATCACTATTCTTTTCTCCAGAATATGTTATAGATATTCAAAGAAAAATTGGAGCAGACATAATAATGGCTTTCGACGAATGTCCTCCATATCCGTGTGAATATAACTACGCTAAAAAATCAATGGAACTAACACATAGATGGTTGAAAAGATGTTGTGATAGATTTGAACAAACATCTAATCAATATGGATATCAACAAACACTGTTTCCTATAGTTCAAGGTAGCTCATTCAAAGATTTAAGAAAGAAATCTGCTGAAACTATAGCAAATTCCAATAGATTTGGAAATGCAATAGGAGGACTATCTGTTGGAGAACCACATGAAATAATGTACGAGATGACTGAGGTCGTATGTTCTATACTTCCTGAAGACAAACCACGCTATCTTATGGGCGTTGGAACTCCCGTTAATCTTCTTGAAAACATTGCGTTAGGAGTGGACATGTTTGACTGTGTAATGCCTACAAGAAATGGACGAAATGGCATGATATTTACATCTGAAGGAACTATAAATATAAAAAATAAAAAATGGGAACATGACTTTAATCCAATTGACCCAAATGGAACTTCATATGTTGATAAACTATATTCTAAAGCATACCTGCGTCATTTATTTAAATCTAATGAAATGCTTGGAAGGCAAATTGCATCAATTCACAACATCAGATTCTATATTTGGTTAATGGAAGAGTCTAGAAAAAAAATTAATGAAGGCTCATTCAGCTCTTGGAAATCAGAAATGGTAAAAAAACTAGATCAACGATTATGATAAAAAAAATTGACAGATATATTATCAAGAAATTTTTAAGCACATTTTTCTATTGTTTATCTTTATTAATCATTTTAATTATTGTTATTGATCTTTCTGAAAAAATAGATGATTTTATCAATTGGAACGAACAAAACCCAAATGAAAAGATTGAAATTTTACCATTTTTTTTCTCATATAGAATTTGGATTTACATTATCATCTCTTCAATTATAAATTTATTTTCCAATAAATTGCGTATAGTACCATCAATCATTTTATTAGGATTATTAACTATGATTTTAATAATGTCATACATGATTTACCCACCAATACAGTCAATCAATTTAGGAAGTGAATATTATTTATATATGGTTCCTTCATTAGTAAACGAATATTCGCCTCTATTTATATTTATATCAGTAATTTTCTTTACTTCTAGATTATCAGAAAACACTGAAATTATAGCAATATTTAATAGTGGCATGAGTATGTTCAGATTTCTAAGACCTTATATATTAACTTCAATATTTTTATCAGTATTATCTTTTTTTCTATCTAGTTATGCAATGCCATATTCTAATAAGAAAAAGTTTGATTTTGAGACAAAATATGGCATAAAAGAAGAGAAATTCAAAAAGAATAATATTCATATACAACTAAATGAAAATACTTTTATCTATATTAAACAATATTTTGAATCTAGGAAAAAAGGATATTATCTATCAATTGATGAATTACAAGATAATAACTTAATTTCCAAGTTGAGATCAAATAAATTAGAATGGAATACGCATAAAAAACAATGGGATCTTGCTAAGACAGCTTATAAAAGAATTTTCAATTCTAATGGAAGTATCGATAGTGTAAATGTATACTGTATAGATACTAATCTTCTGCCTATAAATTTCGCAAAAGAAAATCCGATTCCAAACTCTATGGATATTTCTCAATTAGTAAAATATATAAATATTGAAAATAAAACAGGATCTGGCAAAGGTAAGTTCTACGAAATTGAATATCATAAAAGATTTGCTTATCCAGTAGCAATTATAATATTAACATTTATCGGGGTAATATTTTCTTATAAAAAAAGAAAAGGTGGTATTGGAAAGAATTTAGCAATTGGTATCCTAATTTCCTTTTCCTACATACTTTTTTACCAGTTTTCCTCTACATTTTCAATAAATTCTGATTTGGCAGTATGGATTGGAGTATGGTCTCCTAATCTAATATTTATAATGATAAGTATTTTACTATATATATATAGAAGGAGAATTTAGCAAATTAATTATCGAATCAATTTCTTGTATTTATATACCTTAGAACTATCATCACCTAGACGTTTTCTTTTATTTTCTTCATAATCAGAAAAACCTCCTTCATAAAAATAAATTTTTGAATTACCTTCAAAAGCTAAAATGTGAGTACAAACTCTATCTAAAAACCATCTATCATGAGAGATAATAACAGCACAACCTGCAAAACTTTCAAGTCCTTCCTCTAGAGATCTCAATGTATTAACATCCAAGTCATTAGTTGGCTCATCTAATAGTAAAACATTTGCTTCTTTATGTAAAGTCATAGCTAGATGCAACCTATTTCTTTCACCTCCAGATAAAACACTGATTTTCTTATTCTGATCTGATCCATTAAAATTAAATCTAGCAACATAAGCTCTTGAATTAATTAGCTTTCCTCCAAGTTGGATTTGTTCGTTTCCTTCAGATATCTGTTCCCAAATAGTTTTTTCAAGATCTATATCAGCATGCTGTTGATCTACATAAGCTAACTTTACTGTTTCTCCAATTTTAAAATCTCCGGAATCAGGATTTTCACTACCCATTATCATTCTAAACAGTGTTGATTTACCCACACCATTTGGACCAACAATCCCTACAATTCCTGCTTGCGGCAACTTAAAATTCAAATCATCATATAAACATTTATCTCCAAATGATTTAGTTACATTTATAGCCTCAATAACATTGTTTCCCAAACGAGGTCCAGGAGGAATATATAATTCTAAATTTTTCTCCTGTTCCTTAATATCTTCTGACAATAAATTCTCATAATTACTTAATCTAGCTTTAGATTTTGATCTTTTACCCTTTGGAGTCATCCTTACCCATTCAAGTTCCCTTTCAAGTGTCTTTCTTCTTTTAGAAGCTAACTTTTCCTCTTGAGAAAGTCTTTTAGATTTTTGATCAAGCCATGAAGAGTAATTTCCTTCCCAAGGAATTCCTTCGCCTCGGTCTAATTCTAAGATCCACCCCGCTACATTATCCAAGAAATAACGATCATGCGTAATTGCAATAACAGTCCCCTTATATTGTTGCAAATGATATTCCAACCAATGAACAGACTCAGCGTCTAAATGATTTGTAGGTTCATCAAGTAATAAAATATCCGGCTCTTGAAGTAAAAGTCTACACAAAGCCACTCTTCTTCTTTCCCCACCAGACAGTACTGATATCTTATGATTCTTTTCAGGACATCCAAGAGCGTCCATAGCGATTTCTAATTTTGTTTCTACATCCCAAGCATTAAGAACATCTATTTTATCTTGAATTATACCCTGCTGTTTCATTAAATCTGCCATTTTATCATTATCCTCATAATATTCAGGCAGAGCAAATAAATCATTGATTCTATTATATTCAGCAATGATATCTGTAGCCTCTTGGACACCTTCCTTAACTATTTCAAATACAGTTTTATCTTCATCTAATTTAGGGTCTTGCTCTAAATATCCTATTGAATAATCTCCCTTAAAATGAATATCTCCTTGAAAAGATGTATCAATACCAGCAATGATTTTTAATAAAGTAGACTTTCCAGATCCATTCAAGCCAATTATACCAATTTTAGCTCCATAAAAAAAAGACAAATAAATATCCTTTAAAACTTGTTTATTATTACTATTAAAAGATTTTGAAACACCAACCATGGAAAATATCACTTTTTTTTCTTCAGTCATTTTTTATTATTTAAATATTACAAAATTAAAACAATTTTAACATGCAGAATAGAAACGTCCTTGAAAGGTTCTTCTTTCAATCAATCGTTTCTGTACTAAATGTTTAACCTCAAAATTCTTTTTGCCATATTTTGGAAATATCAACATTCTTTGCGGAGACTGACTAAAAAATCTTTCTATTACAATATCTGGCCTAAGTATTTCTAAAAAATCAACTACTAAATCTATATACTCATCAAACTTGAAAAAGTTGAAAAAATCAGGATCATTTTTATATTGAATTGCCATCATTGTATGTTTAACAATTTGTAAATGATGGATTTTTAAAGAATTTATAGGTAATTTTGAAACTTCACGAGCGTGATTAAGCATATCATTTCTACTCTCCTTAGGAAGTCCCAATATCAAATGCCCTCCTAAATATAATCCACGATCTTTTGATCTATTAAAAGCATCAATCGCCTCTTCATGAGTTTGACATCTGTTGATTAACTTCAGAGTGTCATTCTTCGTTGATTCTAAACCAAACTCTAATTTTATAAAAAAATTCTTAGCTAAATTTTGCAATAAGCATAAAACATCATCCGAAATTGAATCTGGTCTTGTGGCAATTACAAGTCCAATAATATCTTTGTGGGACAAAGCTTCAGAATACATTGAATTTAACTGATCAATCGGTGCGTAAGTATTAGTATATGCTTGAAAGTATGCTAAATATTTTTGGGAATGATATTTCTTAGAAAAGAAATTAATTCCTTCATCTAATTGTTGGGTAATTGATTTAATTGGTTTACAATAATCTGGATTGAATGTATTATTATTACAGTAAGTACAACCACCCACTCCTTTTGTACCATCCTTGTTTGGACAAGTAAATCCCGCATTTATTGAAACTTTCTGAACTCTACATTTAAATTTCTCTCTAATATATGTACTAAAATCATTGTATTTCTTTTCATCGATCATATTGTAAATTTTAAAATAAAGGAATTTAAGATTCTTCCGAATCCCGCTTTCTCTGCTGCAACTCCTCATGTAATTCACTGATTTTATCGCTAGTTCCATGTTCATATAGGAAAGGGAAAAAAGCATGAGCAAAAGCCCTAAAAGAAATGTTTAATGATCGAATTCCAAAACTCCAAGCTTTTTTAAAATGCTCAAAATAGGATTCTCCGACAGAATTTGGATGTTTATTAAAAATATTCATTATAAAATATCTGATAAATTGAATGTTCTATCTAGCACAACTCTGTCACTATCTTTCTTCAAAGTACAACATTCATGATAGTTATCATGTTGCAAAAATATAATATAATCATTATCTACTGCATTATTTAAAAACTTTTCTTTTTCTGATAAGGTAACTAAAGGTCTGGTATCATAGCCCATAACATATGGAAGAGGAATATGACCAGTACTTGGAAGTAGATCTGCTGCAAAAACAATAGTTTTACCCTTATGTCTAATATGAGGTATCATCTGAGATTCAGTATGTCCATTAACTAATAATGCAGAAAAATCTGGAAATATATCATTTGTATCTTGAACAAAATTTAAATGTCCTGATTCTTGAATAGGTAATATATTCTCCTTCAAAAAAGAAGCTTTTTCCCTATTATTAGGGTTAACAGCCCATTCCCAATGACTTGCGTTACTCCAATATCTAGCGTTTTTAAAAGTCATCTCATATAAAGATCTTTTCTTATTCCAAACTACACTACCTCCACAGTGATCAAAATGTAAATGAGTTAAAAAAACATCTGTAATATCTTCTGGAAAGAAACCATACTTCTTCAACGATGATCGCAGGTTAACATCTCCATGTAAATAATAATGCTTTAAAAATTTATCATCTTGCTTATCTCCTATTCCATTATCAATTAATATGAGTTTATCTCCATTTTCAACCAGCAATGACCTCATAGCCCAAGGACATAAATTTCTGTCATCACAAGGATTGGTTTTGGACCAAAGCACCTTTGGTACAACACCAAACATTGCTCCTCCGTCTAATTTAAAATATCCTGTATCTATTGTATACAAATGCATGTTAGTAAAAATTTATTTATCAAAAATAACAAATGTGATTAATCTTTAATTTAGTTTCACAAAAAATTTAATGAAAGTTCACTTAATAGCAATTGGAGGAAGTGCCATGCATAACATGGCAATTGCGTTATCTAAAAAAGGATATGATGTTTCTGGTTCTGATGATGCAATATATGAACCAAGTAAAAGCAGATTACAAAAATTTAATTTGCTTCCAAAAAAAATAGGATGGTTTCCGGAAAAAATAAATAAAAATGTAGATTGTGTAGTAATAGGAATGCATGCAAAAAAAGATAATCCTGAATTACTGAAATCATTAAAATTACAAATACCCATATTTTCATATCCGGAGTATATTTACGAACAATCAAAAAATAAAATCAGAATTGTAATTGGAGGCAGTCATGGCAAAACAACTATTACATCTATGATCCTTCACGTGTTACAAAAACTTAACATAAATTGTGACTTCATGGTTGGCGCCCAGCTAAAAGGATTTGATACTATGGTCAATATTAGTGATAATGCAAAATACATAGTATTAGAAGGGGATGAATATTTAAGTTCTCCGATAGATAAACGACCAAAATTTCATCTATACAAACCACATATTGCCGTAATAAGTGGAATCGCTTGGGACCATATAAATGTCTTTCCAACTTTTGAAAATTATACTGAACAATTTAGGATTTTTAAAAATATGATTAAAGACACTTTAATATACTGTCAAAGTGATGAGACTGTAAACAATTTAGTCACCAAGGAAACTACTAACTGTCAAACAATTCCGTATAAAACACCTAATTATAAAATTATTGATGGAGAAACTTTTATAGACTCCTACAAAATCAATATTTTTGGAAAGCACAACCTCCAAAATCTAAATGCAGCTAGATTAGTATGCAATCAATTAAAGGTATCAAATCAAGATTTTTTTCATGCCATCGCATCATTTAGCGGAGCAGATAACAGATTAGAAATTATTAAGAAAACTAAATATTCAATTATTTTAAAGGATTTCGCTCATTCACCTTCTAAACTAAAAGCTTCAATAAATGCGGTGAAAGAACAGTTTCCAAATAGACAATTAATTGCGTGCATGGAACTTCATACATATAGTAGTCTTAATAAAGATTATATCTCTCAATATGAAAATTCCATGAAAATTGCTGAAACTGCAATTATTTTTTATGATACACAAACAATAAAACATAAAAACATGACATTAATTTCTAAAAAATTAATTGTAAAAAGTTTTAATAGAGAAGACCTAATTATCTTCAATAATACTGAAGAATTAAAGCAATATCTATATTCTATAAACTTTAAAAACACTAACTTACTAATGATGAGCTCTGGTAGTTTTGGAGGATTAAATTTATTAGATTTATAAATATCTATGAATAAATTAATATTACTTATTTCTACAATGTTCATTTTGACTAATTTATATGCACAAAAAATTACAGAATCTCAATATATTGGTTTTGTTGCTATTGAAAATGGCCCTATATATCCATTTGAATTATATTTCAAAGAACAAGATGGATTAGTTAATGGATACTCAATCACAAATAAAGAAACTATAAATGAAACAAAGTCAGACATTACTGGACATTATAACAAAAAAGAAAAAACATTTACATTAAAAGAAAGTCAAGTACTAGAAACTAATTCTGAAGCTGACCTCAATTCTTTTTGCTATATTCATATGAACCTGAATAAACGTGGCAAAAGATTCTCTATAAAAAGATTACAAGGCAATTTTGTTGGCTACATGAATAATGGCACAAAATGTGCTAATGGCAGCATAGTTGTACTTGAAAAAGAAAAATTTGAAAAAAAAATAAAAAAAGTTGAACAAAAAATAGAGAAATCTAATCTAAAGATAGATAATATAATTAAAACACAAGTTTTGAAAAGTGGAGATAATACAGAAATTAATTGGATCTCTAATCAATTGAAAATTGACATATGGGATGCAAATAAAGAAGATGGAGATAAAATAACATTAAAAATTAATGGAAATATAATTTTAAATAATTATGAAGTCAAAAACAAAAAGAAAACAATAAAGTACAAACTAAAAGCAGGAGAAAACATAATTGAATTAACAGCTACCAATGAAGGAAAACAACCTCCAAATACTAGCAGAATTGAAATTAGAGACAAAAAAATTAAATATCCTATAATGATTCAATTAAAAATGCAAAAAACAGCAATAATTAAAATTTTAAAAAAATAATTAATTTGAATCTTTTTGAAATAGTTTTGCAAACTATTTTATACGAATACATCCAACATACAAGCTAAAAGCTCATATTTACTCTAGGCCAAGATAAAACATCAACTCCTTTTGAGTAATGTAAACTAACTAGATTATCAGAACTTAAAATAACATTCCCAAATCTATATTTAATTTTCATTCTAATTAATTCTAAAGCTTGAATTGACCAAGGCTTATGATAAATATCATATCTAAATATTTTAAAATTTTTCACATAAAACAAGCAGTATCTCTCAAGTAACCAAATATCCAAATCACTTTTTTCAACTACTCCATCTTGAATATTGTAATCAATATCTATCTCTAATTTCTTTTTATGATTTAATGATCTGTAATTGTTTGATTTTCTTGTAATTTCTGATGCTTCATATGGAAGTCTAGATAAAATTTTAGCAATAAAAGATGATAATGTCTTTTCAGCTTCAATATTTATAAAATATACTCCATGCTTATGATCCTTTTTGACATATGTTCTAATATTTATTTCATGAAAATTAGATATATAATCTATAGGAAATAAATTCTTAGGAAATAACTCATTCATAGTAAATGCTACTAAAGAAACATAGCACTTTTCATTAAAGCAATCCAGTTCCAATCCTAATGGAATCAAATCAATTAATAAATCATATGGTATTTCAAAATGAAGAAAAACTGAATCATTCCATTCTTGGTAATAATTCCATTTTTCAGAAATTAAATCATGATTTGAATCTTTTAATTCTGATAGTAAGCGGATTACTTTTTTCATTTAACTTTAGTGTTTCATAAAGCAAACTTACAGAAAAATTATGGGAAATATAAAAGAGAAAAAGTCGAGGTAGCAGGATTACAACCTACACTCTTTTTACATGATTAATAAAATCATTTAAAACTTTTACAATCTAGTAATTGACCTTAATCTGTCTATTTATCTATTAATTTACCCAAATAAAAACAAGGTTTTTATATTATATAGTATGAAGTGATAAATATTAACTAAAAATAAACTAGTGGAAAACATAAATATTACAATTACAAAAGAAGAACTAAGGTCAATAATAGAAGATAATTATTAAATTTGAAGAAATTAAATACTTAAAACCAATGAAAAAACTACTATTGATTTTACTATGTGTGCCTTTGATTGGGATGGGGCAGGATTATTCTTCAATTAAAATATATTCAAATATGGAGTGTATATCAGGAAATTGTAAGAATGGAGAGGGAGCCTGTAAATTATATAAGCAAGATACTTATATAGGTAAATATGAAGGTACTTTTAAAAATAGTATACCTGATGGTAATGGTACTCTTACTTATTTCAATGGAGACAAATATGTTGGAGAATTTAAAAATCACCTTTCTGGCTATGGAACTTATACCCACCATAATGGAGATGTATATGTAGGAAGTTTTAAAGATTCAGATAGAAATGGAAATGGTAAACTTATTTTCAATAATGGAGAGATATATGAAGGAGAATGGAAGGATGGTAAACGTAATGGTTTAGGTGTCCTTACGCTTCCTAATGGAGAAGTATATGAAGGAACATTTAAAAATGGTTTAGCTGATGGCAATGGCACTCTCATAAAAGGAGAAGGTCCAAACAAAGGAGATAAATATGTAGGTAAATGGAAAAATGGCAAGTTTGAAGGAATAGGAACGTATTATTGGGCTAATGGAGCAAAATACGAGGGAGAATACAAAAAAGGCAGAAGAAATGGAATAGGTAAATTTACCCTACCTAATGGAAAAATAACAGAAGGATTATGGGAAAACAGTAGGTTCATAGGAAAAGAAAAAAAATGAAAAAACTACTATTAATTTTACTATGTGTGCCTTTGATTGGGTTTGGACAAACTGAATATAAGAAAGAGTATTGGGATAATGGTCAATTAAAAGAAGAAGGAAGCTATATAGATGGTAAGAAGGAAGGTCCTTTTAAATGGTATCATGAAAATGGTCAATTGAGATTAGAAGGAAACTTTAAAGAAAATACACTGGAAGGTCTTTGGAAACAGTATTATAAAAATGGTCAATTAGAATTTAAAGGAAACTATAAAGAAAATAAAAGGGAAGGTCTTTGGAAAGAGTATCGTGAAAATGGTCAATTAAAATGGGAAAGAAACTTTAAAGATGATTATTTAGAAGGTTTTTGGAAATTGTATTATTTAAATGGTCAATTACATAGGGAAGAAAACTATAAAGAAGATAAAAGGGAAGGTTCTTTTAAATTGTATTATAAAAATGGTCAATTAAAAAGGGAATGTATCTATAAAGAAAATACACTGGAAGGTCTTTGGAAAGAGTATCATGAAAATGGTCAATTAGCATCGTATAAAAGCTATAAAGAAGGAGAACTAATTTCTAATAAATGTTGGGATGAAGAAGGAAACGAAATAGACTGCGAATAATATGAAAAAACTACTACTACTATTACTATGTGTGCCTTTGATGTTCTCTTGTGGGGAAGAAGAAGGTGAATCTAATAAGGAGAAATTACATAATACGGAGACAGAAAATTCAAGAATTGAAGTAGATGAATTAGGTGAAGTTTATTTAAGAAATATTTCTAAGAATGAAAAATTTGAATTTACTGTATCTATATCTGTTAGTAATTGTATTAATCATGTTGAGAAGAGGAAAGAATATGGAAGCGAATTAGAATATCAAAAATTTTATATCTTAAGACCTGGAGAACAACGATATTTAGGAAGTTTATGTAAGTTTGATGATGGAAATTTCGGTCTATCTAATGCTAATGCATGGTATAGTAGATACAGAGATTGTAAACCATGTAATGACACCTCAAAAATTACTTATTCTGTAATGGGAGAGCTTAAGATAGAATAAATTGAAATCCTTTATAACTTAAAATAAATACTATGAAAAAATTACTATTGATTTTACTATGTGTGCCTTTGATTGGGTTTGGGCAAACTGAATATAAGAAAGAGTATTATGATAATGGTCAATTAAAAGAAGAAGGAAGGTCTTTGGAAATTGTATTATGATAATGGTCAATTAAAAAAAGAAGGAAGGTATAAAGATGGTAAGAAGGAAGGTCTTTAGAAATGGTATTATTCAAATGGTCAA
>PAUF01000018.1 GCA_002712715.1 Flavobacteriales bacterium
AACTTGGTGTAGTGCTACGGGAGGTCCATATAGATCTTCTCAGTGGGACGGTCCTGTAATATGGAATCAAATTACAGGTTTAAAAATTGCAAATAATAATGATAAATCTTTAATTTGTATAGTCGATATATTAGGAAGAATTGTTGATGAGAAAGATTGTGTTAAAAATACTTGTTATATTTATATTTATGATGATGCATCTATTGAAAAGAAACTGGTCATTAAATAATATTTACTTCAGGAATTAATGTTATATCAAATTTCTGCTTTACAGATTTAATGATTTCTTTAGAAAGTTCTAATATCTCATTACCTGTACTTCTTCCATAATTTACTAATACTAGTGATTGATTGGAATGTACCCCAGCATCTCCACTACGATACCCTTTCCATCCACAGCTTTCTATCATCCAAGCTGCGGCAATTTTTATTTTTCCATCTTTAGTTTTGTAATTGATAATTTCTGGGAATTTTTTTTCAATAGATTCAAATTTTTTGAGGGAAATAATAGGGTTTTTAAAAAAACTGCCACAATTCCCAATTACTTTTGGATCAGGTAGTTTTTCAGATCTAATTTTAATTACAGCATTAAAGATACTTTTTGTAGTGATTTCAACATTTTGTTTTTCAATTTCTTCTATTATTCCATTATATGTCGTGTTAAGATTTGGTTTTTTACTTAGTTGAAATATTACATGGGTTATTATTACTTTATTTTTCAATTGGTGTTTGAATATAGAGTCTCTATATTCAAAATTGCAATGTTTATTTAGATATTGTTTCAGAGTAATATCTTTTATACTTATAGCGCAAACTTTGACTATCACGTCTTTAACTTCCGCTCCATACGCTCCAATGTTTTGTATAGGGGCAGCGCCAACGTTTCCGGGTATTAAGGCTAGATTCTCTATTCCAGATAGGTTTTTTTTTACAGACCATAAAACTAAGTCATGCCAATTTTCTCCAGCACCAACTTTGACAGAAATATACTCTTCACATTCTTGAATTATTTCTATTCCTTTAATTTCATTTTTAATTATTGATCCATCAAAATTTTTAGTAAACAATATGTTGCTTCCTCCTCCAAGAATTAAAAAATCATCTTTATTAAAATTATTTGAATTTAAAACTTGAAATATATCATTTTCTGAATTAACCCTGAGTAATGTATTGCATTTAACATTTATCCCAAATGTATTATTTTTTTTCAAACAATAATTTGCTTCAGTTTTCTTTACCATTTGTGATTTCTGTTATACTTTGATGTTCACATTTATAAGTTTTCGAAGGAAATGAATTAATTATTGAATAATCATGAGTTGCTATAATTACTGTTGTTCCTTTTCTGTTAATTTTTCTTAAAGTTTCAATAATAGATTTTGATTTTTCTGGATCTAAATTCCCTGTAGGTTCATCTGCAATAATTATTTGAGGATTATTTAGTATTGCTCGCGCAATAGAAACTCTTTGTTGTTCTCCACCAGACAACTCATAGGGCATCTTTTTTTCTACCTTATTTAGGTGTACTGTCTTTAATACATTAGCTATCTGTTCTTTAATCTTGTATTTATTTTTCCATCCAGTGGATCTCAGTACAAACTCTAGATTTTTGTATATATTTCTGTCTCTCAAAAGTTGAAAGTCTTGAAAAATTATACCTATTTCTCTTCGTAGTGCAGAAGTTTTGTTGGTTTTGTCAGTAAAATGCAATGTAATTGAAATAATGTATAGAATTAAAGGAATTAAAACAATAAATTCTAGATGTGTAAAGACATCAATTGAATCAGTATATCCGAATAGATGTCTGATAGTTAAAAACATAGCTAATAATAGACTAATAAATCCTAGAAAATTAAATAAAGAAATAATATTTCGGGTTTTATTAATTGAAGTAATATTTTCTATTTTATGTCCGTTCACTGAAATACTTCCAGTATCAATTTTCGTTTCTTTATAAATAGATTTTAATAATGAACTTTTCCCGCTTCCTGTTTCTCCAATTAAATATATAAACTCTCCCGAACCTATATTTAGGTTAATGTTTTTTAAAATCGAATGATTTTCATATGAAATACTCACATCTTTTATTTCTATTGATGAGTTATTCATTACTTAGGAATTTATGTATTTTTCCAAATGGCATTTCTAAAATTTTGTTTTTTAATTTTTCATTGTTATTCAGATGATTCTTAATCAGGCCTCTATCAACTTGATCTAGCCTAAAATACGCGAGAAGAGACATTTTCGAGTCTCTGATCTGAACAAAGTCAGGTATCTTGCTTGTTCCTTTAATTTTTAAAATGTATAACATACTTGAATGTAAAATTACAATTTTTATGATATTTTCATAAATCAGATGCTATAATTATTAAAAAAAAATGTTGAAAACTTATGAGGTTCATTATCTATAATGCTCTATAATAAATTAATTTAGTTTTGATTTTTACTAAATGATGAAGAAGTTTTTTTTTGTAATTTATTGCTTAGCATTTAGCGTTTTATTGACTTATAGCCAAAGTTCGTATTTTGATAATGGGATGACTCATTATGAAGTGGAGGAATTTTCTATAGCTAAGAGTTTTTTTATAAATTCATACTTATTCGACAATACAAATGAAGAATTAATTTATTTAATAGCAAAATGCTCAAAAGAAATTAATTCAAATGATGTAGAAGATTGGTATAATTTGTTGTTAGAAGAAACTAACAATAATTCTAAATACTATTATCTCGCTTTAAAAGATATGTCATTGATTCATTTTGATAGAGGAGAGTTTAAAAATTGCAGAAAGTTTTTAATGAGTATTCGCTTGTCATCTTTATTTGATGATGAATTATATTTCAAGTTAGGATACTGTTTTTTACAGGAAGGGGAATTTGATGAGGCAAAGTATTGTTTTGAAAATATAGATGATATTTCAAGCACTTATTATATACCTTCAATTTATTACTATGGTCATATAGCCTATGAACAAAAATTATACTCTGTATCTTTAGATAAAATGAATTCATTATTGGACCAAAAAGTATATGGTAATATTGCGTCATATTACATTTCCCAGATTCTCTTTAAACAAGATCAATATCAAAAAGTTGTAGATTTTGTAATACCAATTTTAGATAATTCTGTCAATAGTAGGAAAAAAGAGTTATATAGAATTTTAGCTGAGTCATATTATAGATTGGAGTCATATAAAAATGCGGATAATTTTTTTGAGAAATATCTAGAATTAGAAGAGAACCCATCTATGTTAGATAATTTTCAAATAGGGCAAACTAATATTTTTTTGGGCAATTTTGAGAAAGCGATATTTTTTCTTGAGCAAGTGTCTGGCGTTCCAGATAGTTTAAGACAATTTAATGCATATTATTTAGGAAAAGCTTATTTGGAATCAGAAAACAAAATATATGCTTTGAATGCTTTTAAAGAAGCTGCTGATATTAATTATGATTATGACATTAAAGAGGAATCATTATATAATTATTTCAAGTTGTCTTATGAATTAGATTTGCCATATAGTAATTTAAGTGATATTATTCAAATAATGGATGATCTAAATTTCACGAAATACAAATCCGAATTAGAGGATTTAATTCTCAATCTTTTCCAAAGTACAAGAAAATATGGAGAGGCTTATGACTTTCTGAAAAATAAATATCCTTTATCAAAAAATGATAAAAAGTCGTTACAAAGATTGTCGTATTTTATAGGTATTCAACTTTATAATGATGCAGATTTTAATAACGCTTTGCTATTTTTTGAATCATCATTATTGTATCCTATTAATCAAGAGATTAATGATATGACTATGTATTGGCTTGGTGACTGTTTTTATCAAATGAATGATTTTCAAAATTCAATTAATTTATATAATAATTTCCTAAATAAAACTTCAAAGTCATATTTTGAGAAATTGAATAATGCACAATATAATTTAGCTTATTCTTATTATAAAATTCGTGATTATGATGCAGCTATTAAATATTTTAGAAAGTTCTTAATTAGTCCTAATACAGATACTTTAAGAAAGACAGATGCTTATTTGAGATTGGCTGATAGTTATTATTTATTGTCAAATTTTGTTATGGCAAATGAAAATTATACAATAGTAGAGAATTATAATGTGTTTGACCAGGATTACGCAATTTATCAAAAATCTAAGTGTGCAGCTTTATTGTCAGATTTTACCAATCAGGAGAAGGAGTTGTTAAAATTACATAAAAGATTTAAAAATTCTGTATATTATGAAAAATCTGTGTATGATTTAGCAAATCTTTATAAAAGTATTGAGAAAAACAATCTTGCAATAGAATATTATAATAAAGTAATCTCTTTAACTTCTAATAGCGAGTTATTAGCAAAGTCCCTATATAATAAGTCATTAGTTTTTGAGAATTTATCAATGATTGATTCAGCAATTGTTACATTAAGAAAAGTAATTCAAGATTTTAGGTTAACTTCCTCTTTTAGAAATGCTAGGTTGAATTTAAAGGATTTGTATGTGAACTCAGGTCAGGTTGACTCATATTTGAGATTTATTAACACAATACCTCAAATTGATGTCTCAGAGCAATCTAAGGATTCGTTGTTATATCAATCTGCTTTAATTAACTTCAAGAAGAAAATTTTCTCCAAGTCTAAAATTGATTTTATTAATTATTTTGAATATTTTGGAGAGAATGGTATTTTTTATATTAGTTCTTGTTATTATCTTGCTGAATCATATTGGAATTTAAGTGACACTTTAAATGCTATTGAGGTTTCTGAGAAATTAGTAAGAATTTCTAATGTTGAAAATACAGAGTTTTATGAGCCAACTATTTTAAGGCTTACAAGATATTTTTATAACACTGAAAATTATTACATGTCTAATGAATATTATAAAATTCTTGATTCTATAGCATCAGATAATAATTTATATAGAGAATCTATTACTAGGCTGATGTTTGGATTTGAAGAAATAGATGATAGCTTAAGTGTTCAATACGCTTACAGAGTTCTTGAGATGGATAGGCTGGATGATAGGTTGTTAGCTAGATCAAAGTTGATAATAGCTAGGTATGATTTTGTAAATGGAAATTATTTGCGGTCTTTTAATTATTGCAATGAAGTTGCAAGTTTAACTAACAATAAAGATGGTGCTGAAGCTCTATTTATGGTGACTTATTTTGAATATTTGCAAGAAAATTACGATATAGCAGAGTCTCTTATTTTTGATTTGGCAGAGAATTATTCATCCCCACTGTGGATTGGAGAAGGTTTCTTATTGCTTGCAGAGATATATTTAAAGACAGGTAATACTTATCAAGCAAAAGCAACTTTAGAAAGCTTAATTAAACACCATCATAATATAGATTTGGTTACTAGAGCTCAATTGAAAATAGAAGAAATATTGATTCATGATATTGAAGTCTTAAACAGGACAAAAGAATCTGATGTGAAAATTAATTTTGAAGAATTAGAAATATTAGATTATGAAGAATTCTAAAATAATTATTATAATTCTATGTCTCTTTTTTACTGACTTTCTTGCTAGTCAAAATCTGAGGCAAAAAGAAGTTACAGTGATTGAAGGTTTTAATCCTAAAGTCCCTGATGTAGTTAAGATTAAAGAAATAGCTGTTGTTTACGATACAGTTTCTGATAACAAGTCACAAACCTATAATTTTATTAAAAAAAGTTTTAGTGTAAATTATGATCTCAAACCAATAAAATTTGCTAAGGTGAAGAGAAGTTCAATTGATTCAAAATATAATTTTAAAGAAATTCATGCTGGCATTGGTTCTCATAATTCTGTACTAATGGCGATCCATTATAATGTTGCAAATCAAACTAATCATCTTAATTTCTCTATAGATCACTATGGAAATGACTATAAGATTGATCAAAAGTTAGCTGGTTATTCTTTTAGTTTATTTAATTCTATTTATAGTTCCAAATTAAATAAGCATCTGATAACCGCTTCATTATTTCATGAAAGACAGTCACACTATTCATACGGACATATATATCCTCTATCATCTAATTATGGACTTGTTTTTGAAGATGATGTTTCTTTGAACAAATATATATACTCTAAGTTTCATGTAAATGTAATGAAAGCAGATTTCTCTAAAAAATCTCTAAATTATAATATTAATTTCTTTGTTTCTGATTTAAATAATTTTGCTCAGAATCGTTTGCATTTAGATATTAAATTGGATAAGCCTGTAAATAATGTGCCATTCTCCTTGGATTTTGCTTTTGATAATTATTCTTTTTATAATAATATTAGTTTAGAGTGTGATAATTGTTTTCAAGATAAGGTAGATATAAATCTTTTACCTAAAATTAATTTCAATTCTTTTGAATTAGGTCTATTATTTGATTATATACATGAGAAAAATAAAAATGTTTTGAATGTTTTTCCTGAAATATCATATGAAAAAGAATTAGTTGTTGATATATCTTCTATTAATTTAGGAGTATCAAAGGATAAGTATGTAAATACATATAAAAGATTATCACAGTTAAATCCATATATTCATTCAGAATACATTCAGTTTCCTGATAATATAGGCATACAGCCCTTTTTTCAGGATTTAAGATTCACTCAGAGTAAAGATTTCTTCTTTAATGTTTCTAATGTTGTTGGTGACAATGAAATTTTAACTGGAAACTTTATTTATGGTTTCATTGAAAATATGCCATATTTTGTCAAAAATCATAAATTGATCAATACCACTGATCCTTTAGTAAATAGATTTTTAGTTGATTATGATGATGTTTGGAGAATGGGAGCTCATTTAAAGTACGAGAATAATTTATTAGAATTTATAGAATTGAAATTCGTTGTTGATTATAATTATTATTCTACTAATTTTTTTCAGTTTGTAGAAATGGAAGATAGTTTTTATTTAGATCATATTCCTAGAATAAAGTCAAGTCTTGAATTGACTTCAAATTTAAGAAATAAAATTAAGATGGGGGTTGTTTTGAACTATATAGGGAAAAGAAAAGCTAAAGATTATGCTAGTACAGCTTGTGAAGGAAACGGATTAGAATATTATGAAACCGTTAATCTTCCTCATAAATTCCTACTGGATATTTATTTAGAATATAATTATAATAAATCAATAGGGACGTTTTTTAATTTTAAAAATATTACAAATTCACGTAGTGAAAGTTGGATATACTACAAAAATATAGGATTCAATGCGTTATTTGGACTTTCATATTCTTTCTAAAAGTTATTAACTTTTGTTGAAAAACTTTCATGTCTTTTTTAGATCTTTTATCTGATTTAAACTTTGTTATTTTGTATATTTGTATTTATAATTAAGACACTTAAAAATCATTTAAAATGAGTGAAGAAAAAAATAATTTAAATCAAGATTATGATGCGGGTAATATTACAGTTCTCGAGGGTCTTGAGGCTGTAAGGAAAAGGCCAGCGATGTATATAGGAGATATTGGGCAGAAAGGTTTACACCACTTAGTTTATGAAGTAGTGGATAATTCTATTGATGAGGCCCTTGCTGGATACTGTACAGATATTGATGTTTATATAAATGAAGATAATTCCATAACTGTAAAAGATAATGGTAGAGGTATTCCAACTGGTATGCATGAGAAAGAAAAAAGGTCAGCTTTAGAAGTAGTAATGACTGTTTTACATGCAGGAGGAAAGTTTGACAAGGGTTCATATAAGGTTTCTGGTGGTTTGCACGGAGTAGGAGTCTCTTGTGTTAATGCTCTTTCTACTGATTTACGAGTTGAAGTTCATAGAGAGGGTAAGGTTTTTGAACAGGAGTATAAAATTGGTCAACCACAATATGATGTTAGAGAAATTGGCACTACAGATGTAACAGGTACTTCAGTTACGTTTATGCCTGACAAATCTATTTTTATTGAAACAGTTTTTTCATATGATATCCTATCCGCTAGACTAAGAGAATTATCTTTTTTGAATAAAGGAATTCGAGTTTCTATCACAGATAAAAGAAGAACTACAGAGGAGGGGTCTTTTGTTAAAGAGGAGTTTTTTTCAGAAGGAGGCCTCAAAGAGTTCGTGACTTTTCTTGATGGAACAAGGGATGCTATTCTTAATGATGTTATATATTTTGATGGTGAAAAAGATGGAGTTCCCGTTGAAGTGGCAATGGTTTATAATTCTTCATATACTGAAAATGTCCATTCTTATGTAAATAATATTAATACACATGAGGGTGGTACTCATCTTTCTGGTTTTAGAAGGGGATTGACCCGTACTTTGAAAAAGTATGCTGATGATTCTGGATTATTGAAAAAAGTGAAGTTTGAAATTTCTGGTGATGATTTTAGAGAGGGCTTAACAGCTGTAATTTCTGTAAAAGTTATGGAGCCTCAGTTTGAGGGTCAAACAAAGACAAAATTAGGAAATAAAGAGGTTACTTCAGCTGTTTCACAGTCTGTTAGTGACATGCTTTCTTTTTATCTTGAAGAAAATCCATCTCAGGCTCAAATAATTGTCCAAAAGGTAATTCTGGCAGCAACTGCAAGAAATGCAGCCAGAAAAGCACGAGAAATGGTTCAACGTAAGAGCGTAATGACGGGTTCCGGTTTGCCAGGAAAGTTGTCTGATTGTTCTGAGCGAGATCCGGAAAAGTGTGAAATTTTCCTAGTAGAAGGGGACTCTGCAGGTGGGACCGCAAAGCAGGGTAGAGATCGTCATTTTCAAGCAATTTTACCATTAAGAGGAAAAATTCTGAATGTTGAGAAAGCTATGCAACATAAAGTCTTTGAAAATGAGGAAATTAAAAATATGTATACTGCCCTAGGTGTATCTGTTGGTACCGAAGAAGATGATAGAGCTTTAAATATGGCTAAATTACGATATCATAAAGTTGTAATTATGACTGATGCGGATATAGATGGTAGCCATATTGCTACTTTAATTTTGACTTTTTTCTTTCGTTATATGAAAGAATTAATAGAGAATGGATATGTTTATATAGCAACTCCACCATTATATTTATTAAAGAAAGGCAAGGATCATCGATATTGTTGGTCTGATGATGAGCGAGATAGTTTAATTAAAGACATGAAAGATGGTAAAGACGTTAATGTCAATATCCAAAGGTACAAGGGTCTCGGAGAAATGAATCAGGATCAATTGTGGGATACTACTCTAAATCCTGAAAATAGAACTTTGAAACAAGTTACTATTGATAGTGCTGCTGAAGCTGATAGAGTTTTTTCTATGTTAATGGGTGATGAGGTGCCTCCTAGGAGATCTTTTATTGAAGCTAATGCAAAGTATGCTAATATTGACGCTTGATTTTAATTTACATTTCTTTAAAAAATATTTTAAAAATCAAAATATATAAAAAATGAAAATAACTATTGTAGGTGCTGGTGCTGTTGGTGCAAGTTGTGCTGAGTACATTGCTATTAAAAACTTTGCTTCTGAAGTGGTTTTGTTAGATATTAAAGAAAACTATGCAGAAGGTAAAGCCATGGATTTGATGCAAACTGCTTCATTAAATTCGTTCGATACATTAATTACTGGAGTAACTAATGATTATTTAAGAACTGCTGATTCACATATTGCAGTTATTACTTCAGGAATACCTAGGAAACCGGGCATGTCTAGAGAAGAACTAATTGGTATTAATGCTGGTATTGTCAGTTCTGTATCAGAGAATTTGTTGAAGTATTCACCAAATGCTATTTTGATTATTGTAAGCAATCCTATGGATACTATGACTTATTTGGTTCATAAAAAAACTCAGATTGCAAAGAACAGAATAATAGGCATGGGTGGAGCTTTAGATTCTGCACGTTTTAAATATAGACTTGCCGAAGCCATAAATTGTCCCGCATCTGATATTGAGGGTATGGTTATTGGTGGTCATTCTGATGTTGGCATGATACCTCTTACTAGATTAGCTACTAGAAATTCTATACCAGTTTTTAAGTTTCTTAATGATAAATTGTTAAGTGAAGTTGCTGAGGCTACCAAAGTAGGTGGAGCTACACTAACTAAAATGCTTGGAACTTCTGCTTGGTACGCCCCTGGAGCTGCTGTGTCTTCTTTGGTTCATTCTATTGCATGTAATCAAAGAAAAATGATGCCTTGTTCAGTACTCCTTGATGGAGAATATGGTCAAAAAGACATTTGTATTGGTGTTCCTGTAATTCTTGGGTCAAATGGTATAGAAGAGATTGTAGAGTTGGATTTAAATGATGATGAGATATCTCATTTTAAATTATCAGTTGAGGGAGTGATGAGGACTAATTCATTATTAAAATAAAAGATTTTATTTTTTTATAAATTTATATATTTCACCTTCAATTTGAATTATATATACACCTGGTGCAAGATTACTAATGTCAATTTTTTTTCTGTAAGTTTCTATTAGTTTATTTCCTGAAATATTCATTAATTGGATTTTTGAAAGATTAGAGTTATTAATGTGAATTATATTGGATGATGGATTTGGAAAAATTTTTAGATCTTTTTCAATTAAATGGATATTATTCGTATTGATAGAATCTCCTTGAAAGAAAGCTATTCCTCCGCAATCATTTCCAATAATAAGATCAACAAAATTATCATTATTAATGTCATGAACGGCAATTGAAGATTGACCTCCCTCCCATACATTGTCATTAATTGTATTTATTTCATCAAAATTCCCATATATATTTCCATCGATATTATTAAATAAATATATTTTTCCTGTATATGATCCAACGAATAAATAGTATTCATTATTGATATCTACCAGTCTTGGAGAGCTGAATCCATTACTGATAAAGTTTGAATCTACATCTATTCCTCCCCAGTTTTGATATGATGAAGAGAAATCAGGATTAGTTAAAGTTCCTTTATTTTCATAATAATAAATTGTACCATCTTTGTTTCCAATGATTAAATCATTTAATCCATCTCTATTGACATCTATGATTTGTGGAGTAGAAAAATAGCCTACATCTATATTTTTGAAATTAGGCTCAGAAATAGTGAAATTGTTGTTATTATTAATAAATAAATGAAGTTTCCCATCACTATCACCTAATAACATATCACTATATCCATCTCCATTTAAATCACCAAAGGAGGGGTGGATATTTATTGCTGGTATATTCACTGTAGTATTAAGATTAATTGATGAAATTTGAGCAAAATCATTATCTATTAACGTAAATTCAGGGTTCTGTATTGATCCGGTGTTTTGGTAATATGCAATCTGTGAAATTGGGTTTCCACTTGGGTCATGGTATCCATAATTCCCTATAAATAAGTCCATTAATCCATCTCCGTTTTCATCATAAAAATTTGGGATAGATCCAGATCCTACATCAAGTGATGATTCCTGAATAAAATCATTTTGTACAAATTGATATGAGGGGTTTGTATTATTTCCAATATTCTCATACAACAAACAGCTATTAAAATCTTGAGCATTATTTTGCATGTTTGTAGTGACTAATAAGTCTTTGAGACCATCATTTGTTACGTCTAATGAGAAAATTGATGGAAATATGTGAATGTTAGCTGCGATTGTATTATTGTAATTTGCCGGGAAGGTACTATCTACATTTGTTATATGAGCATTTTGATTGTCTCCTCCGTTAATCAGCAAATTTAAATTAGAAAAACTCACGTCTCCTAGTATTAAATCTTTGTCATTGTCTCCATCTATATCAAATGCTTGTAGAGTAGACCCTGCGTGTTTTGCTGATTTTTTTGATGATAATGGGTTGTTAATTGGCGAACACATGCAATTATTACAATCTAATATGTATGTATTTAAACCTTCGTAAAAATTTCCCCAACAATTAGTGATATGGTTATAATTAAGGCTATCATATGTATTGTAGTTTTCATAAGACATGTTTTTATAATAATGAACAAAACCACCATTAATGTCAAATGTTAGTATGTCTAAATCTCCATCATCATCAATATCAGTGATTGCTGGAAGATCCATTGGGCTAACATAGATATTCTGATTAGTTGACGCAATTGTAATATGATTCAAAACCTTGTTAAATGACAGAAAATTTTGAGATGTATTCATAAATACTGAAATTCCTGCATTGCTGTATGTGAAAATATCGTTTTTGCCATCTTTATTGTAGTCTTCAACAATAATCCAGTCATAAATTTTTGGAAAATTTTGTCTATAAATTGGTGCGAAAATATATTTACCGTTTTTATTGATGTATGGTGATAGTTTATCACCAGATTTGTCAAAAATTATTAGATCTTTAACGTTGTCTAGATCAAGGTCTATTTCATAAAATTGAGCAGAATTTATACCCCCATTCCAAGCGTTTTTTAAGTTAACTCCATTTTCTATGATACTAATGCTAGTATCCCTATTGAAGTTTAGTTGTGAAAAGGAATAGTTTAAAAAAAATATTAATAAAAAAAATATAGTATATCTCATAAATTCATACAAAAATAGTATAATTTGAATTAAAAATAGAATATAATGATTCTTTCTAGTTTTTTGTATATTTAAGTTTGAAAGTTTATATTTGCGGATTAAATTTAATCCAAAAAGTATGAAAAATAGAGTACCGATTTTAGTTCTTGCAATTTTATTAGTTGTTTCCTGTTTATATCATTTATCATTTACATTTTTTTATAATAATGTTAATTCAAATGCTGAAGTTGAAGTTCCTAAGAAGTTAGATAAATTAATAAGCGATAATATTTCGAAAAGGATTATTCAGTTTGATTCACTTAATTTAGATATTGATAGTATTTCTCGTCTTATTGAAATTGAGAAGATTAAAGATTCAATCGAAAGTACCAGAGATATAGAGTATAGTAGGATTGATAGAGAGTATAAAAATGGGCAATCTTTCTTGGGGTTGTATTCTTACAAGCAAAGTGAGAAAAATTCTCTCAATTTAGGGCTTGATCTTAAAGGTGGGATGAATTTAACACTTGAGGTTTCTGTCAGAGATATCTTAATTTCTTTGGCTCCTGGACGTAATAAACAGAATAAAAATTTACTTGCCGCTTTAGATTATGCTGATGAAAGTATTAAGCAGAATAGTCAAAAAGATACTAGGTATATAGATTTTTTTCAAAATGCAGTATATCCAACTGATAAAAATGACGACTTTTATTCTGATATGGGTAGTGAAGAAAAATCTAAAATCACTGGTCAGATAATTTTCCATCCAGATTCATCTGATTTAAAAAGCCTTTTCCTATCTAGAAAGCTGAGTAAAGATATTTCAAATAACAATATTGAAACTAATCAGCAGATGATTGATTTAGTGTTAAGAGGTTATGTTGAAGATGCGATAGGTAGTTTCGTAGAAGTTTTAAGGACTAGGATTGATAAGTTTGGTGTTACTCAACCTAACTTACAAACTACGGCTGTAGAGGGTAGAGTTATTGTAGAACTTCCTGGAATTGAAGATCCTGAAAGAGCGAAATCTTTATTGCAGACTTCGGCAAAATTAGAGTTTTGGGAAACTCATAATTTTTCTGAAATTTATAATGATTTTTCAAATGCTGTCGAATCATCTCCAGAGTTTTCATCTTTAATTTCTAAAGGTTTTTTCATTCCAAATATGACATCAGAAGGCACTCCTTCAGAGAGTCCTGTAATTGGTTATGTTCAAGCTGATCAAAAATATAATTTTGACTCTTTGATTAATGATGAGTATTTTTCAAATTTATGGACAACAGATCCTTATTTAACTTATGGTATTAAACAGGACTTAAATCTTGATAATGGTGAAGAAGCGTATCCAGTTTTATCTTTAAGGAAATATGGTATAGATGGGTATAGAATTGACGGATCAGTTATTAGTGATGCTGATGTTAGAAGAGGTCAGAATAATCAATTAGAGATAAATATGGAGATGCTTGCCCCTGGTGAGAGTGGAGAACAAAAGTGGTTTGATATTACTGAAGATAATGTTGGAAGATCTGTTGCTGTTGTTTTGGACGGTGAGGTTAAATCATTTCCTAATGTAAATGAACCTATCAGTGGAGGAGTTTCCCAAATTTCAGGACAGTTTTCTAGACAAGAAGCCAATGACCTTGCAAATGTTTTAAAGTCAGGAAAACTACCTGCAAGAGCAGAAATTGTTCAGTCTTCTGTTGTTGGTCCATCGTTGGGTCAAGAAGCGATTAATTCAGGGTTAGAATCTTTTATTATCGCGTTAGTGTTAGTCTTATTGTATATGATATTTTATTATTATGGTGCTGGTCTTGTTTCCAATGTAGCTCTACTTGCAAATATTTTCTTCATATTTGGTACCTTAGCATCATTAGGGGCTGCATTAACATTGCCAGGAATTGCAGGAATTGTTTTAACCATCGGAATGTCTGTAGATGCTAATGTACTTATATTCGAACGAATTAGAGAGGAAATTGCTAATGGTAAAGGGATACAGTTAGCAATTGCAGATGGATATAAGAACGCTTATACATCTATTATAGACGCGAATGTAACAACGTTATTAACTGGTATTGTGCTTTATACTTTTGGTAGTGGTCCTATTCAAGGTTTTGCTACAACATTAATTATAGGTATTTTAACCTCATTATTTTCGGCAATTTTCATTACTCGTTTAATTATTTCATATAGGTTGAATAAGGGTAAGAAAATAGTCTTTGATACTAAATTAACTAAGGGAGCCTTTAAAAATGTTAATATTGACTTTATAGGTAAGAGAAAAATATTCTATATTCTTTCATCTATTCTAATTTTATTTGGATCATATAATCTTTTTGTTAGTCCTGTTTTTGGGGAAAATAATAATGAAGAGAAGCTTGTTAATTTGGACTTTGGAATTGATTTTGAAGGAGGAAGAACATTTATTGTGAATTTTGATGATATTAATGAAAATGGCGATCTCAGATCTGTATCTAGGGATGATATTCTAGATCATCAGATCAATTTGAATAACGATCTTGATTTGAAAATTGTTGACTATACAGTTGATATAAATGATGAGAATACTAGATCTCAGGTTAAGTACCCTGAAGGTACATTCTATAAGATTTCTACAAAGGATACAGATTATGATATGAGTACATTTTTTTCTGTATTGACAGATATGCAGATTATGGGTGAAGAAACTGTATCTGCTACAATATCTCAGGATATACAAGATGATGCGCTTTTTTCGATTATTTTCTCATTGATAGTTATTTTCATATATATCTTTATCCGCTTTAAGAAATGGCAGTTTAGTTTAGGAGCTGTTGCGGCTGTTTTTCATGATGTTTTGTTGGTGCTTTCAGTTTTTTCAATCTTTCGTGAGATTGTTCCTTTTTCTTTGGATATTGATCAGGCCTTCATCGCCGCTATATTAACAATTATTGGTTATTCCTTAAATGATACTGTAGTAGTTTTTGATAGAGTTAGGGAGTATATGAATAATAATAAGAAAAAGCAAGTATTTGAGATAATTAATCAATCCTTAAATAGTACTTTAAGTAGAACAATAAATACATCATTAACTACTTTTGTTTCTTTATTAGTAATATTCTTATTTGGTGGAGAAGCTATCCAAGGATTCATGTTTGCTCTTATGGTAGGAGTTGCTGTAGGAACATATTCTTCCTTATTTGTTGCATCTCCTATTATGTTAGATACAATTGGGAAAAAGAAAATTTCTTAATAATAGTTTTATTATTTTAAAAGCTCTGTGATTTCGTAGAGCTTTTTTTATTTTTGTAAAATGAGTGGAGGAGAGATAATATTAATTTTCTTATTTATTATTATGTTTTTTGGAGCAAAAAAAGTGCCAGAGATTGCAAGGGGTATGGGCAGAATGTTAAGAGAAGTTAAGGATGCTTCAAATGAAATTAAGAGGGAAATCAAAGAAGGAACTGACTCTGTCAACAAGGATTTTGATCAAGAAAAATAATGGAGTATATATTATTTATTTCGAGTTTTTTTATTTTGTTTTATGGTGGTGATTTATTAGTAAAATCTTCTGTTTTGTTAGCTGAAAGATTTAAAGTGTCTACTTTGATTATTGGATTAACTGTTGTGTCTTTTGCTACTTCCGCTCCAGAATTATTTGTCGCTATGAAGGCCGCTTCTCTTGGTATACTAAATTTTGAATATAATGATATTACTTTAGGAAGTGTTTTAGGATCTAATATTGCAAATATATCTTTAGTTCTAGGAATTTCAGCGATTTTTTTTCGGATTCCAATATCTCAGCAAACAATTAGATTTCACTATCCCTTCTTGTTATTTGCATCGGTATTATTTATTATTCTACTTTCTTTGAATCAATCTATTGATAGGAGTACAGGGTTAATTTTATTTTCTTTGTTAGTTTTTTTTATTTCCTTTCTAATTTGGAACTCTAAAAGGAAAAATAAATTGTCTGATAGTAAAGATGTTAATCAATCAGTAATATCTTTACCACATAATTTATCTTTCATCATTTTAAACTTGTTCGGTGGAATAGTTCTCTTAATAATTGGTTCAGATTTTCTTGTAAAAGGTGTTAAAGATATTGCTGTTATGCTGAAAATTAATGAAAGAGTTGTTTCTGTCAGTATGGTTGCGATTGGAACATCTATCCCTGAATTATCTACCACTTTAGTAGCGGCTTTCCGAAATGATACTAATTTAGCTGTTGGTAATTTGATAGGTTCGAATATTTTCAATTTACTCGCAGTAATTGGCCTTACATCAATTTTTTACCCAATCAGATTTTCATCTTCAATAGATAGTCTTTTAAATGATAGTTATTGGATGTTATTTCTTACTATTTTATTAGGTCTTTTTATCTTCTTTAATTCTAGAAAAGTGATAGGTAGAATTGAGGGAGGTATTTTATTTTTAATTTATATATTTTTTATATATTCTTTAATTTGATTATTTATTTAAATGGATAATTAATTTAACAATTTGTTGATAAATCATATTTTGTTTACTGTTAATATAATCTTTTCAACTGTTATTTTTAACTTATATTTGTTAACTATAAACCTATTAATATTAATTTATAAAAAATGAAATCAAAATTAGAATATATTTGGTTAGATGGTTATGAACCTACTCAAAATATGAGGAGTAAGACAAAAATTATTAATGATTTTAGTGGTAAATTAGAAGATTGCCCTATTTGGTCTTTTGATGGAAGCTCTACAAAGCAGGCAGAAGGAAATTCTTCTGATTGTTTATTAAAACCTGTGGCTATTTATCCTGATCCAACCCGATTGAATGCTTTTTTAGTAATGACAGAAGTCTTAAATGCTGACGGTTCTCCTCACGCCTCTAATGCAAGGGCAAGAATAGACGATGATGATAATGATTTTTGGTTTGGTTTTGAGCAGGAATATTTTATTATGGATGTTGACACTCAGCTGCCATTAGGATTTCCGCTTGGAGGTTATCCCGGTCCACAAGGTTTATATTATTGCTCTGTAGGGGGTAAAAACACTCATGGAAGAGATCTTGTTGAAGAGCATGCTGACATATGTATTGAGGCAGGTATTAATTTTGAAGGAATAAATCAGGAAGTTGCTTGTGGACAGTGGGAGTTTCAGCTTTTTGCTAAAGGTGCTAAGAAAGCTGGAGATGAGTTGTGGATATCAAGGTATTTGTTAGATAGATTAACAGAAGAGTATAATTATTATATAGAATATCATCCAAAACCAATTAAGGGAGATTGGAATGGTTCCGGAATGCATGCTAATTTTTCAAATTCTATATTAAGGGAATGTGGATCTCAAGATGTTTATGAGAAAATATGTGAATCTTTTAGATCTGTCACAAAACAACATATTGATGTTTATGGTGAGTATAATGAACAGAGATTAACTGGTTTGCATGAAACAGCTTCTATTAATGATTTTAGTTATGGAATATCTGATAGAGGAGCTTCGATTAGGATCCCTATAATCACAGTTGAGAGTGGGTGGAAAGGATGGTTAGAGGATAGAAGGCCAGCTTCTAATGGAGATCCATATAAAATTGCAGGAAGAATCATTGAGACTGTAAAGTCTGCTAAAGTTTAGAACTATTAACATTCTTTTTTTTATAATACATTTTTTTAATTTTCATGTCATTAGAAATTATTCCTTATTTTAGCTACAACAATAAATAATATTATAATGAAGAATTTACTATTTTCTATTTTTTTGTCTTTTTTATTTTTGACATTTTTTTCTTCTGATCTTTTAGCTCAGAAAAAGAATAGGAGTATTCAAAAGGCAGATAGAGCATTCGATGCGGAATTATATTTTGAAGCTAATGAACTATATAAAAAGGGAGAAAAGAAGACCAAGAATCGTGCGATAAAAGCTGAAATTTATTTTAAAAGAGGAGAATGCTATAGATTATCAGGTAAATACAAACAGGCTGTTAACTTTTATAAAAAAGCTGTAAAGTCAAAGTATAATAATGCTGATGCTATTGCAATTCTTAGACTTGCTGATATGCTGATGATTAATGCAAACTATGAGCAAGCATTAAAGCAATATGTAAAATATTCTAAGAAGGTTCCAACCGACAATAAAGGTCAGATAGGTATTAAATCTTGTGAGTTCGCTATGGAATGGGTAAATAGTCCCACTAGATATGAAATAGATAAAATGGCTGTTGTGAATTCTAAAAACAATGATTATTCTCCAGCTTTTGGAAACGAGGATTACTCAAAGATATTTTTTGTTTCATCAAGACAGGGTTCTTCAAATAATAAAATTGATGAGAGAACAGGTCAGTTTTTTACTGATATTTATTTTTCTGAAAAAAATAAGAAAGGTATTTGGAGTAAACCAGTACCTGTACAATCTCCCATAAATACAGATGGTCATGAAGGAACCTTATCTTTAAATCGCAATGGCACAACAATGTTTTTTACTAATTGTCAAGCAGAAAAGAAAAAATCTTTGGGTTGTGAAATAAGTGTTTCTCAGTCTAAGGACAGAAAGATGTGGGGATCTTTGAATAAATTACAGATTAAATTAGATAGTAATGTAACTGTAGGGCATCCTTCTGTTTCTTCTGATGAGCAGACTGTAATTTTTTCTTCAGATATGCCTGGAGGTTATGGTGGTAAAGATTTATGGATTGTAACCAAATGGAGTGATAAGGATGGAGATAGATTCGGACAATGGAGTGACCCTGTTAATTTGGGGCCAGCAGTAAATACTGATGGTGATGAACTCTTTCCTTTTATACATGAAGATGCTACATTATATTTTGCTTCTAATGGCCATATTGGTATGGGTGGACTAGATATTTATAAATCGGAGTTAGATCTAAATGGAATTTACTCTTCAACTATTAATCTTAAATATCCCATAAATTCTTCAGCTGATGATTTTGGAATGATTGTAGAACGTGATTTTGAGAGAGGTTACTTTACATCAAATAGAAAGTCATTTGAATCTAAAGATGGTGACATGAAAAGATCTAATGGATCTGACAATATTTATCAATTTGAATTGCCTCCATTAGTGTTTTCTCTTAGTGGTGTTGTTACTAGCTCTAAGAATGATGCGATATTAAGAGGAGTAAATGTAAAATTAGTTGGAGATAATGGATCGGTACAGAATTATATTACTGATAATACTGGAAGTTACAATTTTGAATTATCCCCATTAACTACTTATGAAATTATTCTTTCTAAATCAGATTTCCTAAATGAAAATATATCATTAACTACTGTTGGAATTGAAGAATCAAAAGATTTTATTCAGAATGTTGTTTTAAACCCTATTTGGAAAGAAATAGTTCTACCAATGGTATATTATGATTTTGCCAAATGGAATTTAAGAGATACTTCCAAAATCGATCTAGATAAAGTATTAAAATCCATGCAAGACCATCCTGAGATTATTGTTGAATTGAATTCTCATACTGATTCTAGAGGAGATAAACAATTTAATTTGGATCTTTCTCAGAAGAGAGCTAATGCTTGCATCGATTATTTAGTGTCTAAAGGAATATCAAGGGATCGATTAATTGCTTCAGGAAGAGGTGAGTCTTCCCCGTATGTAATGGATAAGAAAGATGGGAAGTTACAAATAGGAGATGTGTTAACAGAATCCTATATTAATAAATTTAAGTTTAAGAAAAACAAGGAAAAAGCTCATCAGTATAATAGAAGGACAACTTTCAAGATAGTGAGTCAAAATTATGATCCGAGTTTCGAGGTTTTGTATGAAAATAGTTTAAATAACAACCAGCTTGTTGTTTTTAAAGAAACTGAATCTCTTGATGATAATTCAGAGTCTGTAATGTGGACAATTTTTAATGATTGTGAATATGAATTAAATATTTATTATAATGGGCCTATTTATGGAGGCTCTACTAGTATCTCTCCTAATTCAACAGAGTTAATCGAAATCCAATCAGGTGTTTATAGAGTAGTAGCTTCTCATTCAACAGAAGAAAAAGATATACACCTTACTCTGGTTCTTTTGATTTTAAAAAATCTACAAGTGCTCATTCTAGATTCATTGTCAAATTAAAGTAGTTAGATGATAATTAGAAATAATTAATTTATGTTTAAGAGCTTCCTTTTTCTAGGAGGTTTTTTATAGTAATATGTTAAATAATAGGTATAATCAAAGAGGTGTTTCTGCTACTAAAGATGATGTTCATCAAGCGATTAAAAAAATTGATAAAGGGATATTCCCCAAAGCTTTCTGCAAAATAATTCCTGACTATATTTCAAATAATGATGATTACTGTTTAGTAATGCATGCTGATGGTGCTGGAACAAAGTCTTCATTAGCGTATATTTATTGGAGAGAAACTGGAGATCTATCTGTATGGAAAGGAGTTGCTCAAGATGCTATTGTAATGAATATTGATGATTTGTTATGTGTGGGTTGTATTGATCAAAAAATTTTGTTTTCCTCCACAATTGGGAGAAATAAATCACTTATTAATTCTGAGATTTTATCTGCTGTAATTAATGGCTCAGAGGAGGTTATAAATGATTTTAAAAAATACGGTATTAACATAGTTTCTACTGGAGGAGAGACGGCTGATGTAGGTGATTTAGTAAGAACTATCATTGTTGATTCAACTGTTGTTGCAAGAATGAAAAGAAGTGATGTAATTGATAATGGTAATATAAAATCTGGAGATGTTATAGTTGGTCTTGCATCCGATGGTCAGTCAACTTATGAATCTGAGTATAATAGTGGAATTGGTAGTAATGGGTTAACTTCTGCAAGACATGATGTATTCTCAAAGATTTTAAAAAAATATCCTGAAAGTTATGATCCTAATTTGAGTGATTTGCTGGTATATTCTGGATCTAAAACTATCACAGATATTCATAGAAATTCAAATTTAACTTTTGGAAAGTTAGTACTTTCACCCACTAGAACATATGCTCCAATTATCAAGGAAATATTGAGTATTTATAGAAATGATGTTCATGGTATGATTCACTGTAGCGGAGGAGCTCAAACTAAGATATTACATTTTATTGAAAATTTACATATTATCAAAGATAATATGTTTGAAGTTCCTGAAGTATTTAATATTATTCAATCAGAGTCAAATACTGATTGGCATGAGATGTATAAGGTTTTTAATATGGGACATAGAATGGAATTATATGTTAATCAAGAAGTTGCAGATGATATGATTTCAATATCAAAAAAATTTGGAGTAGAAGCAAAGGTTATAGGAAGGGTAGAAGAATCCAAAGAAAAAAAATTAAGTATTATTACTTCCAAAGGAAAATATATATATTAAGTATATGTTAGATAAATTATCAGAAATTCATGATAGATATATTGAGGTAGAGGGATTGATTTCTTCTAAAGATGCTATGAGTGACATGAAGCGATATGTTTTGCTAAGTAAGGAATATAAAGATTTAGAGCCTATAATTAAGGTGTATTCCGAGTATAAAGATTTGATTTCTAATATTAGAGAAGCTGAGAATATAATAAGTTCAACTAATGATTCCGAACTTAAAGACATGGCTAAAGACGAGTTAGATCTAATGCTGCCAAGAAAAGCCGAATTAGATGAAATATCAAAAGTGTTATTAATTCCAAAGGATCCAGCTGATTCGAAGAATGCTGTTATGGAAATTAGAGCTGGAACAGGTGGTGATGAAGCAAGTATTTTCGCTGGAGATCTGTATAAAATGTATTTAGCTTTTTCAAATTCAAAAGGATGGGTGACTGAGTTAATTGATGTAGCTGAAGGAACTTCTGGAGGTTTTAAAGAAATAATATTTAATGTCAATGGTGATAATGTGTACGGACAATTGAAGTTTGAATCAGGTGTACATAGAGTGCAAAGAGTCCCTCAAACAGAAACTCAGGGTCGTGTTCACACATCAGCTGCAAGTGTTATTGTTTTACCCGAAGCTGAAGAGTTTGATGTAGAAATTAACGCGTCTGATATTAGGAAAGACACTTATTGTTCTTCCGGTCCTGGTGGACAATCTGTCAATACAACTTATTCAGCTGTGAGATTAACTCATGTTCCAACTGGAGTAGTTGCTCAGTGTCAAGATCAAAAATCACAACACAAGAATTATGAAAAAGCTTTAAAGGTGTTGAGATCTAGGATTTATGAAATTGAATTGAATAAAAAGTTAGAAGAGCAGTCTGAGCATAGGAAAACTATGGTCGCTTCAGGAGATAGATCTGAAAAAATCAGGACTTATAATTATCCTCAAGGTAGAGTAACTGAGCATAGAATTTCTCTAACAAAGTATAATTTACAATCTACAATGGGTGGTGATATACAAGACTTTATCGATCAACTTCAGATAGCTGAAAATACAGAAAAGTTAAAACAAGGATCAGTAGCTAATCATGAATAGAGAAGAATTAATAAATCAAATTATAGTTAAAAAGTCATTCTTATGTATAGGATTAGATTCTGATATTAATAAAATACCAAAACATTTATTAAAATTAGAAGATCCAATTTTTGAGTTTAATAAGTCAATAATAGACGCTACTAAAGATTTATGTGTAGCTTATAAACCAAATCTTGCTTTTTATGAGTCTCAAGGATCTGTTGGGTGGGATTCTTTAATAAAGACAATAGAATATATTCCGAATAATATTTTTAAGATAGCTGATGCTAAAAGGGGTGATGTTGGTAACACATCACATATGTACGCTAAAGCTTTCTTTGAAACTTTAAATTTTGATTCAATAACATTGTCTCCATATATGGGTTCAGATTCGGTAATGCCTTTTTTAGAATATAAAGAAAAATCCGTAATTTTATTAGCTTTGACTTCTAACACTAGTGGATCTCAAATTCAAAAGTTGCAAACTATATCCAACGTTGATTTATATAAGTCAATTTTAGAAATTTCTAAAAAATGGGGTAATGAAAATAATATTATGTATGTAATTGGTGCTACAAAATCAAATGAATTAAAAGAAATTAGAAAAATTATCCCTAATCATTTTCTGTTAATTCCTGGTGTTGGCGCTCAGGGAGGTGATTTAGAGAGTGTTGTTCGTAATGGAATCAATTCTGATTGTGGTTTATTAGTTAATTCTTCTAGATCTATAATTTATGCTTCTGATAATAATGATTATGCTGTGGCTGCTAGAAATTCTGCTTTACATATTCAGAAAGAAATGGAAAATTATTTAATGGAATATAGTATTATAAAGTAATTTTATAAACACAATATCCGATAATTTCTTTAATAATGATTTCCCATTTTTTTAATGCGTGCACGTCTGGCATTATTAAATATGAAATATTCGTATTTTTTTCATGGTTAATGCAGTCAGTTTGAAATGGAACTACATTTATGTTACATTTTTCAAATGATAGTTTTGCTCTTCTCATATGAGATGAGGAAGTAATGAGTAAAATAGTATTGTTGTTATATTTTTCTTTTAATATTTTAGATGTAAAAATCGCATTTTCTTTTGTGTTTCGTGATTTGTTTTCTATTATAATATCATTTGCAGATATGTTTTTTTTCAACAAGTATTCTCTCATAGAATTCGCTTCATTGTATCCGTTATTTATTAACATGCCATTCCCTCCACTAAGTAAAATTTTATTTATTATGTTTTCATGATATAATCTTTCAGCTTCCATTAGTCTGTCAGCATATTCGTTAAAATTATATGTATCATCTGATTTATTGTAATCAGAAACTCCTCCTAGAACTATTCCAATATCAAATTTTGACTTTAATGTGAATTTTTCCAATTCCCAAGATTTATATATAAAGTCAACAATAAAATTATTTGTTAATATATAGAAAACTATTAGTGTTAATAAAATTATACGTTTCCTTCTTTTTTTAATGATTAGACAACAAATTAATAAAATAAGAATCCAAAATGTTGGTTTGATTATAAATGAAAATACTTTTGATATAGTAAAGAACATAGATTAATATTTATCCAAATTTAAAATTAATATTTTTAATTAATTCATAATGATAAAATACTTATCTTGCATTATGTAATTTCTATTTTATTAAATGAAAATTTTAAGATTGTTATTAGAAAAAAGAATTTTTGGTGTAACCTCTTGGTGGTCTCAAAAATTAAGAATAAAATCTTCATGGATTCGTTTATTATTTATTTATGCTGCTTTTACTCAAAGTATGGTTATCTTAATTTATCTTTTGATGCTATTTATATTAAAATTAAGAAATCATTATAAATTTAAAAGAAGAAGTGTTTTTGACCTATAATGATGAATGAAATGCAATTATATTTAACTATTTTATTATTGGTGATAGAGGTAATAGCTTTTGCGTGGCTCATACTTGATAATGTAAAGTCGAAGAAAAAACAATTAGAAATTATTAAATTAGAAAAGAAGATTTTGGAATTAGAAAGAACTATCTTAACATCTGAGGAGAGTATATTGGAAGAAATTAAAAAGGTGAATAATTCTCTTAAATAATAAGTAATGAAAATATTATTAACTGGAAGTAATGGTCTTTTAGGTCAAAAAATAATTCACAAATTAAGAACTGATAATAATTTTGAGCTTATTGCTACATCTAAAGGAGATAATAGAGTTTCAGAAAACAATGGATATCTCTATCTCTCATTAGATGTTACTAGAAGAAAAAAAGTCGAGGAAGTTATTATTAATATAAATCCTGATGTCATTATTAATACTGCTGCAATGACCAATGTGGATCTATGTGAGGATCAACATGAAAAATGTGATGATTTGAATATTAATGCTGTAAAATATTTATCTGATGTCTCAGAAAAGATTAATGCTCACTTAATACATATTTCAACCGATTTTATTTTTGATGGTAATTCAGGCCCTTATACTGAAGATGACACTCCTAATCCTCTATCATATTATGGATTATCAAAGCTGAAATCAGAAAAAGTTTTATTAGATTCTTCTTGTAAGTGGACTATTTTGAGAACTATTGTTGTTTTTGGCGTTGCGGAAAATTTATCTAAAGGAAATATTGTCACCTGGGCGATAGGAGAATTTGAGAAAGGAGGGTCTTTAAAAATTATTGATGATCAATATAGATCTCCTACTTTAGCAGAAGATTTAGCTGATGCCTGTATATTGACTGCAATTAAAAAAGAGTATGGCATATTCAATATTTCTGGTAAAGATATAATGAGTGTTTATGAGTTGGTAGAACGCATTGCTCTTTTTTATAGATATTCAACAAAAAAATTAAGTAGGATAAGTACTGAAGCTTTGAATCAAAAGGCTGAAAGACCTAAAAAAACAGGATTTATTTTAGATAAGTCTAGATCCATACTAGGATATGATCCTAAAAGTTTCGAGGAGAGTTTGGAAATAATATGTTGTCAATTAAATAATAATAAAAATATAAAACAATGAAAAGACTTTTAATCATATGTATATTGCTTTCTCCTATTGCAATTAAAGCTGAAGAAGGCCTAGATAAGAAAATTGATAATGCTTTTCAACCTATATCTAATTTTTTTAGTGATCTGGTTTTTTATGAGATAGGAGGTTATCCTTTTGTTATTTTTTTGTTAGTTGGAAGTGCTGTTTTCTTTTCTTTATATTTTATGTTTCCTAATATAAGATATTTCGGTAAATCCATTAATGTTGTTAGAGGTAAATATGATGATATAGAATCAAATGATGATGAGTTAGATGATGGAGAGGTTTCTCATTTTCAAGCACTTACTACAGCAGTTTCTGGAACAGTGGGTAATGGTAATATTGCTGGTGTTGCCTTAGCAATTGCGGTCGGAGGTCCTGGAGCAACCTTTTGGATGATAGTTTGTGGTTTATTAGGAATGTCAACTAAGTTTGTTGAATGCACTCTTGGTGTGAAATACAGAGATATTGGTAAGGACGGCACTGTATTTGGTGGTCCAATGTATTATCTAAGTAAAGGTTTGAAAGAGAAGGGGTTTGTGAATTTTGGGAAGATTGCCGCTATACTTTTCGCAATTTTTTGTATTGGAGGTTCATTTGGTGGCGGTAATGCAGCTCAATCAAATCAGGCGGCTGCGGTTGTTAAGGGTTTATTTGATTTTCATAGTGATGGTTCAGGAGCGATTATTGGAATAGTTATGGCTATTCTAGTTGGATTAATTATTATTGGTGGTATTAAAAGAATTGCATCTGTAACTGAAAAGATAGTTCCATTCATGGCTATACTCTATATTTTAGCATGTATTTATATTTTATCTATTAATTATTCTTTTATTGATGATGCAATAGGTTTAATTTTTAGCGAAGCGTTTAATCCGAAGGCAATAGGAGTTGGAGGAGTAATTGGTGTATTAATGGTCGGTTTTAAAAGAGCCGCTTTCTCAAATGAAGCTGGTGCTGGTTCTGCATCCATTGCTCATTCAGCAGTTAAAACTAAATATCCTGCCTCCGAAGGTTTAGTTGCGTTACTAGAACCATTTATTGATACAGTTGTCATTTGTACAATGACAGCTTTAGTTATTATTACTTTTAATAATTCAGATATTAATAATCAACAGTTTACTTATGGGGATATGGCTAATGAAAAATTTGAAAATGTTGAATATATTGATATAGATAATGATGGTAAAGAAGAGTATGTTATAAAGTTGCCTGATGCTAATGATGAAATGGTTTTTCAGAAAGTCAAAGGCAAAGTTTTGGTTGATAATAAGTTATTGGAAGGAGCAGAGATTACTCAAGAAGCTTTTGCTAAGTATATACCATTTTCTCAAATATTTTTAGCTCTTGCAGTATTTTTATTTGCAATTTCTACTATGATTTCTTGGTCATACTATGGGTTGCAATCTTGGAAATATTTATTCGGAAGAGGTAAATTAGCAGATATGACCTATAAAGTTATATTTTTGTTATTTATTGTAATTGGATCTGCTGCCAGCATGGATTCAATATGGGCTTTCTCTGACGCCATGATTTTCGCGATGGTTTTTCCAAATATGATAGGTTTATTTTTCTTATTTCCTGTAGTAAAGAATGAGTTAAATAGATATTTAAAGGCTATAAGAAATAAATGAAAATTGAAGATGAAATAAACAAAGTTATTAGAGAAGTTCCTGATTTCCCTAAGGAGGGAATTAATTTTAAGGATATTACTCCCTTATTAATGGATTCTGATATAACTAACAAAATTGTTAATTCTTTTATTAAGAGTTTTGATAATTTTATAATTGATGCCATAGTTGGAATAGAGAGTAGAGGTTTTTTATATGGTATCTTGTTGGCAAATAAAATGAATATTCCATTTATTCCTATACGAAAGTCGGGAAAATTACCAGGAGATACTATTTCTCAATCATATGATTTAGAATATGGTAAATCAGAAATAGAAATACATAGATCTGATATTAAAGAGAATTGGAATGTACTTATTCATGATGATTTGCTTGCTACAGGTGGAACAGCTTCTGCAGCTGCAGAATTATTATTAAAACTAAATGCTAATATTGTAGGTTTTGGTTTTATTGTAAATTTGCATTTTTTAGATGGAAAAAATAAATTAGAAAAGTATTCAGATAAAATAATTACACTAATAGATTATTAATATGGATTTTAGTTATAATGAAAATCAGAAAATGATCAATGAAATGATTGAAGATTTTGGTAAGAGAGAAATTTTGCCAAATGTAAAATTATGGGACGATGATCAGATTTTTCCCGTTGAAGTTTTTAAGAAATTAGGTAATTTGGGGTTAATGGGAGTTTTAGTTCCGGAAAATTATGGTGGTGCTGGCTTTAGTTATTTAGAATATGTAACAGCAATCGAAAGTTTATCCATACTTGATCCATCTATTGGTCTCTCTATGGCCGCTCATAATTCACTTTGCACAGGTCATATATTGCAATTTGGTAACGAAGAACAAAAGCAGAAGTGGTTACCTAAATTATCTACTGCTGAATGGATAGGAGCTTGGGGGCTTACAGAACATAATACAGGTTCTGACGCTGCTGGTATGAATACAACTGCTGTAAAAGAGGGGAGTGAATGGGTTCTTAACGGTACAAAAAATTTTATTACTCATGGAATTTCTGCAGATATAATGGTTGTTATTGCTAGGAATGGTGAAAAAGGCGATTCTAGAGGAATGACAGCTTTTGTTGTAGAAAAAGGAGTTGAGGGTTTTTTTTCTGGCAAAAAAGAAGATAAGCTTGGAATGAGAGCTTCTGAAACTTCAGAAGTTATTTTTCAAAATTGTAGAATACCTGAAGATAATATTTTAGGTGAGATTGGAGAGGGTTTTGTTCAATCAATGAAAGTATTGGATGGTGGAAGAATATCAATTGCCGCATTATCACTTGGTATAGCTAAAGGTGCTTATAGTGCTGCTCTGAAATATTCTAAAGAAAGAGAGCAGTTTGGTAAAAAGATATCGCAATTTCAGGCCATTGCCTTTAAACTGGCTGATATGCATACTGAAATCGAAGCTTCTGAATTATTGATTTATCAAGCTGTTAATAAAAAGATCTTAGGACTACCGATGACGAAAGAAGGTTCAATGGCGAAATATTATTCTTCTGAAATTGCTGTCAAGGTTGCTAATGATGCAGTTCAAATTTTAGGTGGTTATGGTTATATTAAGGATTTTCCAGTAGAGAGATATTATAGAGATTCTAAATTATGTACAATCGGAGAGGGAACTTCAGAAATTCAAAAGTTAGTTATTTCTAAACAAATTTTAAGTTAAGTTTTAATAATATAAAATCTTTCATATATTTGCAAAAATTATTTTTAAAATATGATTGTAATACCAGTAAAAGAAGGTGAGGTAATAGATAGGGCTTTAAAAAGATTCAAGAAGAAATTTATGAAAACCGGAACCTTAAAGCAAATCAGATCTAGAAAGGAGTTTATTAAAAAGTCTCAAAGAATGAGAATTCAAAAACAAAAAGCAACCTATTCTGCTAAAATCCTTAGAGATTCTGAATAATAATTATTGAACATTATAATAAACTTGTTTATATTTCAGTTACTTTGTATAAAATAGGTTTATGTATATCCAAAAATTTCTTTCATACTTAGAATACGAAAAGAGATATTCTATTCACACTATAAACTCGTATAGTATAGATATAAATCAGTTTCAAGATTTCTTAATTAAACAATATGGAGATATTAATCTAACAAATGTTGATTACCATATGGTTAGATATTGGATTGTTTTTTTGGTTCAAAAAAAAATTTCTAATAGATCAGTTTGTAGAAAAATAAGTTCTTTAAGATCATTTTATAAGTATTTAAATAGGATTAATGAATCCATTGAAGATCCAATGATGAGAATTGTTTCACCAAAACAATCTAAGAAACTGCCTTTTTTCATAGAGGAGAATAGTATGCGGATTTTGCTTGAAAAAGTGATTTTTACTGAAGGATATGAGGGAGAAAGAGATAAGTTGATTATTGATTTTTTTTATATGACGGGCATTCGTATTTCTGAGCTATTATCTATTAAAATACATGATATTGATTTTAATTTAATGAGTGTGAAAATTTTAGGGAAAAGGAATAAACAAAGAGTTGTTCCGTTGACCCAATTACTATTAAGTGATATACAATCTTTCTGTGAAAAATATTTGATTAAAAATTTTATTTTCACTAATAAAAAACAGAAAGTATTATCAAGGAAGCAAGTTTATAATATAGTAAATAAATATTTAGGGCAAGTTTCAAGTAATAAGTCGGTAGGCCCTCATGTATTAAGGCACACGTTTGCAACTCACATGCTAAATAATGGAGCTGATATAAATACTATTAAAGAGATTTTAGGTCACGCAAACCTGAGCGCTACTCAGATTTATACACATAATTCTCTAGGAAAATTGAAGGAAATTCATACTCGCTCTCATCCTAGATCTTGATTTTATTTTTCGAAAAAAACAGATGTATTTATTTAAAAAATTTCACATTTGTTTTAATGGATTTATTTGTAAAATCGTTCAAATTTCTTCTTTTATTTAAAAATAGATGACAATTTACTAGAAGTAAATCCATGGTTACTAAAAATATCGATTTTTTTTTAGTTATTAGAAAAAACTTTAATAAATTTGCAGACCTCTTTTAGGGAGGTACTGAACGTTCTTTATATGTAAAATTTAAATTGCCGATATAGCTCAGTTGGCTAGAGCAGCTGATTTGTAATCAGCAGGTCGTGGGTTCGAGTCCCTCTATCGGCTCTTTTTTGATAGGGGAGATACTCAAGCGGTCAACGAGGGCAGACTGTAAATCTGCTGGCTTAGCCTTCACAGGTTCGAATCCTGTTCTCCCCACAGTAGATTAATGAATTTGCGAGAGTAGCTCAGTTGGTAGAGCGTCAGCCTTCCA